>NZ_JBQAEH010000009.1:0-214607 GCF_051915225.1 Bacillus cereus group sp. MYBK95-2
GTATTAGGCACGCCGCCAGCGTTCATCCTGAGCCAGGATCAAACTCTCCAATAAAGTTAGTTTGTCTAGCATCTAAAATAAAAATTGACGTTTCACGTTGTTTGTTTCGTTCAGTTTTCAAAGAACTACTTAGTCGCTCATTTGCGACTTCCTTATGTTAACATCTTCATTTTTCAATGTCAACTAAGTTTTTTAATTTCTTTTTTGTCGTTTTCTGCGTTTCCGCATCAGCGACGGTTATTAATATATCATGCAGTATATACAGGGTCAATACTTTTTATAAAAAAATTTCACATCCCGTTAAAAACTTAAAAACCGCTGTAAAAATCATTATAGCATCCATTCATTCTTGGCTTTCCTCCTATTCATTTCATATCTTATCTCTTTATCAATTTACACGAGAGTGAAAATTCTAAATTTTATGTTATATTATTAGTATAGGAGCGTGGTGAGAATGAGCATTAAGTATTCAAACAAAATCAATAAAATCCGGACCTTTGCATTAAGTTTAGTATTTATCGGCCTCTTCATTGCATACTTAGGTGTCTTTTTCCGCGAAAACATTATTATTATGACAACGTTTATGATGGTTGGCTTTTTAGCTGTTATCGCTAGCACTGTCGTTTACTTTTGGATTGGTATGTTATCTACTAAGACTATCCAAATTATTTGTCCAAGCTGTGATAAGCCAACCAAAATGCTCGGCCGTGTCGATGCATGTATGCACTGCAATCAACCTTTAACACTAGATCGAGATCTAGAAGGAAAAGAATTTGATGAAAAGTATAATAAGAAGAGTTATAAATCATAAGTATCAAGGGAAATACGAATTTGCAACAATACAAACGTTTCAACTCATTAAAAAGTTGATTTCTTAAAAAATCAACTTTTTAATTGTTTTATTAAATTTATTACACCTATTTTTTCGAAATAACAGTAAACATCCCTGTCATATTAGGCGAATAATCTTTAAAATCATATTTTTCGTAGAATGATGTTTTACCTTGCGACGCAAACAAACCAATGAATGCTTTATCTGGAGTATTCCCATTTAAGTATTCTACTAAAGTATTCATTATTTTCTTTCCAATACCATTCTTTTGATAATCTGGATGAACCACTATATCTTGAATATAGAAATAGATAGCCCCATCACCAACAATTCTCCCCATGCCGATGATTTGATTATTATCCTTGACTGTTATACAGTAAATCGAATTTTGAAGTGATATTTCCGCCACCTCAAAGTTCATATAGTTAGTCCATCCCACAGAATCACATAAATATTTATATTCTTCCAATGTTGGAATGTTATTTTTAATCTCATATTTCTTCAAAATGTCCCCTCCAAGAATTCATTTCCACCAATACAAAGTAAATTCGACAAACTTTTATCTAACCCTTCTTACTAACTTAGCACTGTAAATCCCGATTAACCTCACGCTAATCCTTATATAATAAAGAAAGAGGCTGACGTATAGCCGTCAGCCTCTTTCTTTATTATATATTACGCCTTATGACACTCTGGACAAACGCCATAAATTTCTAAGCGATGACTATTGATAACGAAGCCTGTCGTTTTCGCAGCTTCCTCTTCCAGCTTTTCCAAGCCTCCATAAGGAAAATCAACAATCTTACCACATTTTTCGCAAATCACATGATAATGTTGACTTGTAACATAATCAAATCTACTTGAAGCGTCTCCATAAGTTAATTCCTTTACAAGTCCAACCTCTTTAAACACACGTAAGTTATTATAGACAGTTGCAACACTCATATTTGGAAACTTACCTTCTAATGCTTTATAAATATCATCCGCTGTTGGGTGCGTCATTGATTCCACAAGGTACTCTAAAATAGCATGACGCTGTGGAGTAATGCGTACACCCGTATTTTTCAGCATTTCTAGCGCTTCTTTTAATTCTTCTTTGACCACCGTCATGCACCCCGATTCTATACGGATTATTATTTTATAATTCTTATAAAGAGTGTACTCCTTTTCTTATAAATCGTCAATATTTCTACTATAAGTATGTAGTTTATTTTTATATTCAGGACTTGTTTTTATGTATCTTTCCCTTTTTTCTTCATATATTCCATAGAAAAAAGTGCGACATAATCGCACTTGGAATACTATCATCTGAGGAGGTATGCCCTACACTTCCACTTTATGTAAGGCAGTAAAATATGTATAGACACTTGCCTTGTTTCTGCATATTTTATCTCTAATGTAGATTTATTTTATATAAGAAAGAACATCCTCAATATGTCCTTTCACTTTCACTTTACGCCACTCTTTTACAAGTTCACCGTCTTTATTAATAAGGAATGTAGAACGCTCGATTCCCATATACTCTTTCCCAAAGTTCTTTTTTAACTTCCAAACATCGTATAACTCTGCTACTTTATGATCTTCATCTACTAAAAGTGTAAATGGCAATTCATGTTTCTCAATGAATTTCAAATGTCTATTCGCTGAATCAGGACTTACTCCAAGAATAACCGTATCCTTCTCTTGAAATACTCCATACGCATCACGAAAATCACATGCTTCAGTTGTACATCCTGGCGTCATATCTTTCGGATAAAAATAGAGAACTACATTTTTACCGCGGAAATCAGCTAGGCGAACTTCTTCTCCGTTACTTCCCTCTAATGTGAATTCTGGTGCCATTTCTCCTACTGTAATCATAGTTATCACTCCTACTCTTTTCCTTTACTATAACAAATGCTTCCTTATTTTTCATTGTCTATTACAGACCTCATCACAAAAGCAAAAGGGAGTGTATATCCAATTAGCGCTTCTGCGATTGCAATCCATCGCCCAATTCCAATCGGAGATATGTCACCATATCCAACAGACAATAGAGTAACTGCGCTAAAATATAAACAAACTTCGACGAGTTGAAAAGAATGAGCGTTCAAACTTTCTCCGTCCTCTTTCAAAACTGCGAAACCCATTTCCTCTAATACAACGTAACTTAATCCAAATGCGATTAGTACTGTTGTATAGATTAAAAATAATGTGGCCAAATTATAGAGCGAAAAAAAACGCGTTGAATCCGAATAGGAACTCCATAATAATTGGACACTTTTCAAAATAGCGATTGCTGCAATTAATAGAATAAATCCCCATAACATGTCCTCCACCTCATTTTATATGTATGAGGTGGAGAACTGATTTATCCCTTAGAAACGAACAAGCTTCTATAATTAATTACCCGCGCCACGATACCTTTTTACCCCTTGATTCCAGAGGGTGATTGCAATCGTAAAACAGATAACACCAACAATTGGCGTCGCAAATGCATAACTATTCCATTCTGTTTTTCTTAAAAAGTATGCCGCTGGATATACTCCAACAAACGCAAACGGTAAAACAAACGTTAAAATGAAACGAATTACACGATTATAAATATTAACAGGATAGCGCCCGTAATTACCTATGTTATACATAAGAGGCATAATTGAACTTTTCGCATCCGACCAAAAACCAAGGCTCGCCAGCGTAACAAATATCCCTCCATATACAAGTGCTCCTCCTCCTACCATCAATATAAATAAGAAGAAATCATACCAGTAAAAAGATAATTGTAACTCCACAGCTGCATATCCCATTACAACAATCCCTGTAATAGCTCCAATTAAAGATTCAAGTTCCATTCTTTCTAATATAATTTGAAATAGGCTATGGATCGGCCGCGTTAATACACGATCCATCTCCCCTTTAATAATGTATCGATCATTAAAATCCCATATATTAAAGAAAGCTGAAAAGATGGCAAATGGTACTAAAAAGAAACCATAAATAAAGATTACTTCTTCTCGACTCCATCCCTTCAATGCTTGTGTATGCCCAAATACAACGAGAATAAATATTAAATTAACTGCTTGAAGCGATAAATCAGAAAGTAAACCAACGATAAAATCGCCTCGATACTCCAATTTTGTTTTTATATATTGACTTGCATATTGTAAAAATAAGTTTATATATAGCATCTCATCATCCCCCTTGTACAATTAGACGTTTTCTCGCCGTTCTCCACATGAGTACAATTGGAATAATAAGTACAATCGCCCAAATCACTTGAAATACTAAAGCCTCATACAACTTACTCCCCTGTATACCTTCAGAAAAAATCATACTTGGAATATAACTAATAGCCTGAAACGGTAAAAACATCATTGCTTTTTGGGCCCATAGCGGATAAAAACTAATTGGTAATAATAGACCTGAAAATAAATCAATAACAACGCGTTTTGCATACATAATCCCACTATTATTAAATAGGAAAAACGTAAGCATTCCCGTCATTAAATTAATTTGTGTATTAATAATAAAACTAAATATTAAAGATAAGAAGAAATATAACCAAGTTTGAAAATTTGTTGTAATTTGCAACGAAAATAATAACGTAACGATAACCATGCCTGGAATGGAAAAGAAGGCAAAACGGAATATTCCCTCGCCAAGACCTTGCATAACTTTCATTCCCAAATAGTTATACGGACGAATTAATTCTACAGCCACACGTCCTTCTTGAATCTCCATCGCAATTTCCCTATCTATATTATTAAAATAGAAGGCACGTGCCATCCACGCGATTGCGATATACGTGGTCATTTGCGAAATAGATAAACTTTCAATATTCTCTTTTCCGCTATAAATTGCTTGCCATAAAAAATAGTAAGCACCTATATTAATCGTATAAATTAAAATCCCGCTATAGTAATTTGTACGATACGCAAGCATCATTAAAAAGCGAATTCGAATCATTTCAATATACTTACCCATGCGTAATACCCTCTTCATAAATGTTACGAATAATTTCCTCTGTAGACACTTCGTTAATTTTTAAATCTTTAATTTGAAAGGCTTGTACTACTTTAGAAATAAGCATTGAAATAATAACTTCTTCATTCGGAATTTTTGCAACCCATGCATTTTCCTCTTTTGCTTTCGACCAAACGACATGATTATCTGGCATAACCATTGATAAAGCCTGATAGGAAACTGGTGCAACAAACTGAAAGTGAATTTCCTTCTCCGCTCCCCACTGCGTACGAAGATTATTTAAAGAACCGTCATACATAATATTTCCTTCATCCAGCATGATAACGCGCTCACATAAAGCTTCAATATCAGTAATATCGTGTGTTGTTAATAAAATTGTTGTTTTATAACGTTCATTCATTTCTTTTAAAAATTCACGTATTTTCAATTTCACAAGTACATCTAACCCAATTGTTGGCTCATCTAAAAATAATAACGGTGGATTATGAATTAAGGCTGCCGCTAATTCACAACGCATCCTTTGACCAAGAGATAATTTTCGAACTGGTTTATCTAATAAGGGCCCTATATCTAACGTTTCAATTACGTGCTCCATATGCTCCTTATACTGAGCGTCTGATACACCATACACTTTCTTTAATAAACGAAACGATTCTTGTACTGCAATATCCCACCAAAGTTGCGAACGCTGTCCAAAAACAACACCAATTGTTCTTACAAATTCTTCTCTTTGTTTATGTGGGTTCATTCCATTTACTGTGATTTGCCCTGATGTCGGAGTTAAAATCCCCGTAAGCATTTTAATTGTTGTTGATTTACCAGCACCGTTCTCACCGATATAACCAACCATTTCACCTTGCTTTACAGTAAAAGATACATCATTTACTGCTGGTACTATTTTATAATTACGATTTAATAAATCGCGAAATGCACCCTTTAAGCCCGGACGACTTGAATAGGCTGTAAACTCTTTACGTAACCCTTGTACCTCAATTACCGATTTCATAATCGGACCCCCCTCCTAAATGTCACAACGAATAGTTTACCCAACTGCCTTCGCTATCACAAACAATACGTCTTTTCGAAAAACATGTTAGAATAATACATAGATTTTTGTAAGGAGATGAATTGTAGTGAATTTCACAAAGTCAGAAGCATTACATAAAGAAGCTTTAGAGCATATCGTTGGCGGTGTTAACAGTCCTTCTCGTTCTTTTAAAGCAGTTGGCGGCGGCGCTCCTGTTGCTATGGAACGTGGGAAAGGCGCTTATTTCTGGGATGTAGACGGAAATAAATATATCGATTATTTAGCAGCATACGGTCCTATTATTACTGGACATGCTCATCCGCATATAACAAAAGCAATTACAACAGCTGCTGAAAATGGGGTACTTTATGGAACACCAACAGCGCTAGAGGTAAAATTCGCAAAAATGTTAAAAGAAGCAATGCCTGCATTAGATAAAGTCCGTTTCGTAAACTCTGGTACAGAAGCAGTGATGACAACGATTCGTGTTGCTCGTGCTTATACAGGTCGCACAAAAATCATGAAATTTGCTGGTTGTTACCACGGTCATTCTGATTTAGTACTTGTGGCAGCTGGATCTGGCCCTTCTACTTTAGGAACTCCTGACTCAGCTGGCGTACCACAAAGTATCGCACAAGAAGTTATTACCGTTCCATTTAACAATGTAGAAACTTTAAAAGAAGCTTTAGATAAATGGGGTCATGAAGTAGCAGCTATCCTTGTAGAACCGATCGTTGGAAACTTCGGTATTGTAGAGCCTAAACCTGGATTCCTTGAAAAAGTGAATGAACTTGTTCACGAAGCTGGCGCACTAGTAATTTATGATGAAGTTATTACTGCTTTTCGCTTTATGTACGGCGGTGCTCAAGACTTACTTGGTGTTACACCTGACTTAACAGCGCTTGGTAAAGTTATTGGCGGTGGCTTACCAATCGGTGCTTACGGTGGTAAGAAAGAAATTATGGAACAAGTTGCTCCGCTTGGACCTGCATACCAAGCTGGTACAATGGCAGGAAACCCTGCTTCTATGGCATCAGGTATCGCTTGTCTAGAAGTACTTCAACAAGAAGGGCTTTATGAGAAATTAGATGAACTTGGTGCAATGCTTGAAAAAGGAATTTTAGATCAAGCAGCGAAACATAATATCGACATTACATTAAATCGTCTAAAAGGGGCTTTAACTGTATACTTCACAACTAATACAATTGAAGATTACGATGCCGCACAAGATACAGACGGTGAAATGTTCGGTAAATTCTTCAAGCTTATGCTTCAAGAAGGAGTTAACTTAGCACCTTCTAAATACGAGGCATGGTTCTTAACTACAGAACATACAAAAGAAGATATTGAATATACAATCGAAGCTGTCGGCAGAGCATTTGCTGCCCTAGCAGACAATAAATAATCCCGTCATTAAAAGGAAAAAAGAAAGCTCACCTTTCTTTTTTCCTTTTTTCTATTTCATAAATTACGTATTAATAGTATAATTATTCATAATTATCTGTTTTATATTCTTTTACAGCATTACTATCTCTGTGTACAAGGTGATTTGCACCTTAAATAGTAAGATTATTCTAACTTTTACAAGAGGGGGGATTGACGGATGCTCAATAAAAAAAATACATGGACACCGTCTTTATTTCGAGATTATAGAAATGCAGAACATGATGCGTGTGGAATCGTTTCCGTTATGGAGAAACGAAAAATTGCTACAAAAGAAAACATTGACCTTTGCATACAATCACTCGTCAAAATGAATCATAGAGCTGGTTTCATTAATGGCGAGGGCGATGGCATCGGCATTCACATTGATATACCAAAAACACTTTGGAATGAAAAACTAAAAAGTAGCGGATATAATCCAACGATTGTGGATCATCCCCACTTTATCGTTGGACATTTTTTTCTAAATAAAAAAGAAAACATTACTGCCTTAAAAGATTATATTCGTACGCAATTAAACAACAAAAACTTTACTATTATTTTCGAAAGTGACGATGCAACAAACTCAGATGCGCTCGGTCCACTTGGTAAACAAGAAGAACCTTTATTTTGGCAAGTTGCCCTTATCGCAGAAAACGAAATTATAAATATTGAGCAAACATTATTTTCTGTCACAATAAAAATAGAGGAAAACGAAGCAATTCATGTTGCTTCATTAAGTCATGATCATGTTGTATATAAAGTTCTAGGTGCTGGTGATACGCTTGTTGCCTACTATAATGATTTACAACATCCGCTTATCGCTTCAACTATGACATTAGGACATAACCGCTACTCTACTAATACATTATCTAATTTTTTTCGTGTACAACCATTTAGCATTCTCGGACATAATGGTGAAATTAACACAATTGCGAAATTACGCGATCAAGCTGAAATGATTGATGTACCACTTACTGCAGGAGGCAGTGACTCTCAAGATTTAAACCGCACCTTAGAAACCCTACTTGTTCAATACGGCTACAGCTTATTTGAAGCAATGGAAATTCTATTCCCACCAATTATTAATGAAATTAAACTTTATGAAACACCTTTACAAGATTTATATACGTATATACGTGAAGCATGGGGACATTTTGCACAAGGACCAGCTGGCATCATTTCCCGTTTTAAAGATGAAGCTGTTTTCAGCGTTGATTCCCTTGGATTACGCCCAGTATGGAAAGTAGAGACAGAGAGCTCTTATATTTTCTCTTCTGAACCTGGAGTTGTATCACCAACTAAATATGTAGCAGAACCAAAACCACTCGCTCCTGGAGAAAAAGTCGGATTAAAATGGAATGAACAAGATGAACTTGTTCTTTATGAATATGACAAATATCAAATCCAAGTATATAACCGTTTTAAAAAGCGAATTGATACTACCAATTACCATTTAAATTTATCTATCCCTGAAACGAAAAAAATCCAAGGGCTATGTGATTCTGTTCAAGTTGAAACGAAAGAATACGTCGCTTTCGGATGGGACCGAGAACATATTCAACTTCTTGAACAGATGGCAACAAAAGGCGTTGAGCCAATACGCTCACTTGGGCATGACTCACCACTTGCCGCACTCGATACTGATAGACGAAATATCGCTGACTTTATTAAAGAAAGTGTAGCTGTTGTTACAAACCCTGCAATTGACCGTGACCGTGAAATTGAACACTTCTCTACACGTACTGTACTTGGAGAGCGTCCAAGTTTATTAAGCGGCGCAAAACGGCCATTTGTAGTTGAAATGCTTTCACCAATTATTTTAGAAGGCAGCGTGGCACAACCTATTGCAGAGGAATTACACACAATTACGTACGAACAACTCATAGAGCTATTTAAGACTCATAACTCTATCGCCACAATCTCTGCTACATTCAGCTCGTCAGAAACTCTGCAATGCGCATTAAGCCGCATTAGTTCTGAAGCGATAGCTGCTGTTAACAATGGCGCTTCCCTACTAGTATTAGATGACGCAAAAGCCCATCTAAATGAACGATTGTGGATTGATCCACATTTAGTTACCGCTAAAGTACATCAAGCATTAAGTGAAAATAAATTACGCCGCAATTGTTCTCTCGTTATACGTTCTGGTGCTCTTCGCTCCTTACATGACATTGTCACGCTATATGGATTAGGAGCAGATGGTATTAATCCATATTTATTATTCGCGACTGTAAATGATGGAACAAAAACACCAATTACGAATCTATATACTGCACTTAATAAAGGATTAGAAAAAGTCATTTCAACAATTGGAATTCATGAGTTACGTGGTTACGGACGTCTCTATTCATCTATTGGATTACATGAAGAAATCGCAAATATATTACAGATTACAAATTTCTTCGGTTCAAATGATTTAGCCTTTTCACTTGAATCACTTGTTGAAGATGCAAAAATACGAGCAGAGGATTATAACAATCCTAAAATTAGAATGCGAAAATCATTTCATATATTCCCGCGAATTTGGAAAGCAATCGGCGATGTTGCAAAAGGAAATTCTTATGATGATTACCGTGACAAGTTAAGTGAACTAGAAGAGAGTAATCCAATCGCAATCAGACACCTTGTTCAAACGAAACAAACAAAACATGTCGTTCCAACTGAAGAAGTATCTATCGGCATCAAAAATCATAATTTACCATTTATTATTAGTTCTATGTCATTTGGTTCTCAAAACGAAATTGCCTTTCGCGCATATGCAGAAGCAGCCGATCAGCTAAATATGATTAGCTTGAACGGTGAAGGCGGCGAAATTAAAGATATGATTGGAAAATATCCACATACACGTGGACAACAAGTAGCATCTGGGCGATTTGGAGTAAATGCCGAACTACTAAACTCATCAAACTTAATTGAAATCAAAATCGGTCAAGGCGCAAAGCCTGGGGAAGGTGGGCATTTACCTGGTTCAAAAGTGACAGCCAAAATCGCTGAAGCACGTAATGCGACAATCGGCTCAGATTTAATTTCGCCTTCTAATAACCATGATATTTATTCAATTGAAGATTTAGCTCAAATGATTACAGAAATTAAAACAGCTAATCAACTTGCCAAAGTAGCCGTGAAAGTCCCTGTTGTTCCTAATATCGGAACAATTGCTGTCGGTATCGCCAAAGCTGGCGCTGATTTTATTAACATTAGCGGATTCGATGGCGGAACAGGCGCTGCACGTATTCACGCATTGCAGCATGTAGGTCTCCCTGTAGAAATTGGTGTTAAAGCCGCTCACAACGCTTTATTAGAAGCAAGCATGAGACATAAAGTAGAGATTTGGGCAGATGGTGGTATTCGAAGTGTAAATGATGCCTTGAAAATCATGCTCCTCGGAGCAAACCGTATTGGATTCGGCACACTATCAATGATTGCAATCGGCTGTACTACTTGCCGTGGGTGCCATCTAGATACTTGCCATGTTGGAATTGCGACACAAATCGAGTCTGAAGCACAAGCAAAAGAACACGGGTTACGCCGCTTCGTCCCACGCGAATTAGAAAGCGCAGTTGCTGGCCTGCTAAATTTATTCACCTCTTTCGGTGTAGAACTAAAACGATTAACAGGGCAGCTTGGTTATACAAATTTACAAGCAATTGTTGGGCGTTCTGATTTATTAGAGCAAGTTCGAGGCGAAAATTTATTAAACTTACGTAATTTACTACAAATAATAGAACATCCATCTGTTACAACAACAGAAGGCGTATCGGAAAAACAATTTAAGACAGTTCATTCCGCTGACTCAAAAGAATTGGTAGGCGTTGGTGTAGAGCAACGCGTTATGGGTGGTCTAGAATCATGTTATCGCGTTCGCAGTAAACTATATGAAGCTACTCAACTTGAACCACTTACATTAAAGTATACGAATGGTTCTATTCCCGGAAATGGGTTAGGTGCTTACAATAGTGAAAATTTATTTATACACGTAAATGGCGGCGCACAAGATGGCATTGGTAAAACTTCCTTTGGTGGTGGGATTTATATAACGAAATCAAAAGGAAAAGACGGAGTATATTATAACGGTTCTGTCGGAAAAGGATTTGGATATGGTGCACAAAAAGGGGCACTATACGTACAAGGGAACGCTGATGCTCGCGCTGGCATTCGCCTTTCTGGGGCAGACATGATAATTGGAGGTAGAATAACAAAACCACTCCGTGAAAAAGAGCAAGGAAATATAGGTGCATACTCCAATATTAAAGGTTTTGCTTTTGAATATATGACAAACGGGCGAGCGCTTGTTTTAGGTGACCCTGGTCCATGGATTTGCGCTGGCATGACTGGCGGTGTTGTTTATTTGCGTCGTGATTCAAACTTAGGCTTAACAGAACAGGCCTTAAAAAGAAGAATCGCAAAAGGCGCAAATGTTACATTACAACCAATTAGTAAAAATGGTTTGAAAGATGTAACTGAATTATTGCTAGACTATATTCGTGTACTAAACGAGCACGAGCAATATGAGGAAGTTGCTTTGTTAACACCATTATTAGATGATATACAGAACAAGTTTTTTGAGATTATCCCGAAAAAAGAACAGGCAGATCCATCTATCTCAACAGAGTAAAATGAGTAATTTTCATTATTAAGAAAAAATTGACGAAGTACGCTTCTCATAGTAATCTATAGTAACAATTTGAGACCTGCTGAAATTCAGCAGGTTTTTTTACTAAAAACTGATGTTTAAAAGGAATTAGGAAAAATTATAAAGTGAAACTTTAATTAGCCTACACCAATCGGACGTTTACCGGCATCCAGCTTCTGAATTTTGAGGCGTGAATCTTACTACTCACAATTAGCGGGATAAAATGAACACTAATTTCTTTTAACGTCACTAAAATATCACTTGCTAACATATTGTAATGAATGTATAGTATCATGTTGTACATTCATTATGACAAGAGAAAGGATCTTATTAAGGGTATGAAACTTGGTGCTCGCATTTTAAAAACGGGTATTGCCATCACGTTAGCTTTATTTGCTTGTATTTTACTTCAATTACCGAGTCCGGTATTTGCGGGAATTTCAGCTATCTTTGCTGTTCAACCGTCTGTATACCGTTCTTATTTAACAGCACTTGAACAAATTCAAGCAAATGTAATTGGTGCGATATTTGCTATCGCATTTGCTACTGCTTTTGGACATAATCCTTTTATTATTGGATTAACATGTATATTAGTAATTGCTCTTACATTACAATTACGATTAGAAAACACAATATCAATTGCTTTAGTAACAGTTATCGCCATTATGGAGTATCAAGGCGAAGATTTCTTTAGTTTTGCCTTACTTCGATTTGCGACGATTATGATTGGTATTATTGCGGCTTCACTTGTAAATTTAGTATTTATGCCGCCAAAATATGAAACAAAACTTTATCATCGTATCGTTGATAATACAGAAGAAATTGTAAAATGGATTCGAATGAATAGCAGGCAGGCTTCTGATTTTACAACGCTAAAAACTGATATTGATCGTATGAAAGAAAAAATGATCAAACTAAACCATTACTATTTGCTGTATAAAGAAGAAAGAAGCTACACGAAAAAAGTAAAGTTCGCAAAAATTCGTAAGCTCGTTTTATTCAGACAAATGTTAGCGACAACAAGCCGTGCTTTAAGTACGTTAAAATCATTACACCGTACTGAAAATGAACTGCGCTATATGCCGGAAGAATTTCAGGAATCTATCCAAAACGAACTTGACTCATTAACGCATTATCATGAACAAGTTTTATTAAAATTTATTGGTAAAGCAAAAAAACAACAATCAGTCGAAATGCTTGATGAAGTTGAAACAGGTAAACAAGAATTAATTGATATCTTTATGGAATATCAAAATAAAGACGATGAAGAAGCATATAAAACATGGTTACATCTCTTCCCTCTTATTTCTTCCATCATTAACTATAGTGAAGAAGTAGAGCATTTAGATTTGCTTGTAGATAGCTTCTACACATACCATAAACCAGAAAAAGAACTCCAAATCGATGATAAAAAAGAAGACGAATAAAAAAACAGCTCCTTTTATGCTAAAGGAGCTGTTTCTGTTATATGTTGAAGTTGATATAAATTGTAATAAAATCCTCTTTTTTGCATTAACTCTTCATGAGAACCAGTCTCTTTAATCTCACCGTCTTCAATGTAAATAATCGTATCAACATGCGTAATCGTCGCTAATCGATGTGCAATTATAATCGTTGTCCGGTCAGCAGCTAACGTCTGAAGCGCCTCTTGAATATACCTTTCATTTTCTAAATCTAATGCTGAAGTTGCTTCATCTAATATAAGTACCGAAGGATTCTTTAGAAACACTCGTGCAATTGCCACGCGTTGTCTTTGCCCGCCCGATAGCTTCACACCACGTTCTCCAACGACAGTATTATAACCATCTGGTAAGTCTATAATAAAATCATGAATTTGCGCAGCTTTAGCAGCTGCAATCACCTCTTTCTCTGTAGCCTTCGGATTTCCATATAAAATATTAGCTCCAATTGTATCGCTAAACAATAAATTATCTTGCAGTACAATTCCAATATGACTACGCAAATTTCTCATATTATACTTTCTTACATCTATGCCATCTACATAAACCGTGCCTTCAGAAACATCATAGAAACGCGGGATCAAACTAGCAAGAGATGACTTTCCTCCCCCACTTGCTCCTACAAGCGCTACTTTCTCTCCAGGCTGCATAGTTAATGACAAGTTGTGTAATATCTCTTTTTCATCTACATTATAACGAAAAGAAACATTGTCAAATACAATTTCTCCATTTAATTTTTTCGTTTGTACCGCATTTGGCACATTAACAATATCGTATTTTTCATCTAACAGTTCAAACACACGGTCCATCGATGCAAAAGATTGTGTTAATGTTGTAGATGAATTAACAAGGCGGCGAAGCGGACTATATAAACTATCCATATATCCAACAAAAGCTACCATCGTTCCTAGCGTTAACTGTCCTTGAATTACTTCATATGCTGCAAAACCAATCACAAGTAACGGACCTAAATCGGTTAACGTATTTACCGCCGAAAATGTTCTTGCCGTCCAACTTGTATGGGTTAATGCTTTCGTTAAAAATTCATTATTTCTTTTTTCAAACTGCTTCCCCTCATACTCTTCTAACGCAAAGCTACGTGTCACTTGCATTCCTTGAATACGTTCATGCAAATACCCTTGCATCGTCGCTAACGCTTGTGAACGCTCTTTCGTCAATTTCCGAAGACGTCCGAAAAAATATTTCACTGCAATTACATAAATAGGTAAAATCAATAACGCAACAAATGTTAATTTTATATTCATAGAAAACATAACAATGATAGCAATAGCAATTGTTGCAGTATCTAACCAGACGTTCATCAAACCAGTAATTACAAAATCTTTCGTTTGTTCTACATCATGGATGACACGCGAAATAATCTCCCCTGTTTTTGTATTGGAGTAATAACGTAAACTTAACTTTTGTAAGTGACCGAAAATATGCTTCCGCAAATCATACAGTATTGTATTTGCGATACGTTGGGCGAAATATTGACGATAATATTCAATCGGTGGTCTTAATACCGCAAAAATAAAGAAAGCAATTCCAATCGCTGTTATTAATTGAGATGTTTTATCTTGAAGTGAGCCAGCGCCTTGAATTACATCATCGATAATATACTTTAATAACCACGGCATAATAAGTGGGATACCGAACTTAACTAGTCCAATAATAATTGTAATAACAATAAGCCACCGATATGGTTTAACAAATTGTAAATATCTTTTTATACCTTGCACATAATCCCCCCTCTAATAGGACAAACCTGCCGGGAAGCCCCCTGCAGGTTTGTTTTAATTTCTGTACATTAAATATCGTTCATACCACATATCTACGAAATCTGGTGCAAATGGACCTTTTCTTTGATGAATCCACTGTGTTAAATGTGCTACATTTCGTTTTAAAATTGTATCAATAACAGGTGGATACTGCATAATTTCACTATGTTTTTCATACTCATCTTCATCTAGAAGCGTATATGTCATATCTGGATATACTTTAATATCTAAATCATAATCAATATACTTTAATGCTTCAGGATCATACGCAAAAGGTGAGCTTAAATTACAATAATAATATACGCCATCTTCCCTAAGCATCCCAATCACATTAAACCAATAGTTGGCATGAAAATAGCAAATTGCTGGTTCACGAGTAACCCATGTTCGGCCATCCGATTCTGTAACTACTGTACGATCATTCGCTCCGATTACAAGACTCTGTGTCCCTTTTAAAATTGTTGTTTCTTCCCACATTCTATGAATGGAGCCATTATGTTTATAACTATGTATTTGTACTTTTTCTCCTTCTTTGGGAAATCCCATATATGCTCCCTTCTTTCAACTGCAAATGCCCTTTGAACGGCATTCACTTTTTTTCTATTATAACTTTTTTGTCGAAATTTTAAAACTAAAGGGATAAGACTCTATTTTTCAAACTGAATATGTAGGAGGTTTATCGTTGAATACTATGCCCCACCGCTTCTTAGGAGATAAAAGGATTGTACTGTATTATTTATAAGCGAGGACATGTAATAGAAAAAGCCCTTCTCTATTTCCATACAAAGAAGGACTTTTCACCTAAAGATAACAATATATCTTATCCTAAATTTGAAATCATTTTTTCAGTTGCAAAAGATTGAATTACACTATTCGTTTGCTCTTCAAATTTCTCATGTAACATCTTCAACGCTACTTCTGTTCTATATATTTCCTGGCGGATAAAATGCAGTTCTTTTTTATCGCACGTATCTTTTTCATTCATTTCAATTTGTTGATACTTCTCTAGATGTGCTTGTAACTTTAACAATTCATCCATCGTTTCTAATTGCTCCCCTACCAACTTATCAAAATCGTTCATTACTTACCCCCTTTTGGACTTATTCATCAGTTATTATTCCTAATTACATAATTCTAATTGTTAACTTCCTTCTCCTTTGACTACATTTGTTGACTTATTAGAAGTTATGTCGTTCGCTTTCTTTTCATTACAACGATCCACGCAAAAAGAAAACACTTCTCCCGAATTAGAGAAGTGTTTTTCTTTCATTACTGATTTGAGCTAGAAGATTGTGATTGTTTTGCAGCTGACTTAGCATTTTGTTTTTTCACAGCATGCACGTCTGTTTCAGTTGCAAATTCTGTACCATAACTAGCGTTTGCACTTTGTGCACCAGAAGCTTGTGCTTTCTTTGCTTCTGATTGTGCGTTTGCTTGTTTTACTGCTTGTACATTTGTTTCAGTTGCAAATTCTGTACCATAACTAGCATTTGTACTTTGAATGCTAGCACCAGAAGTTGCCTTGTTATAACCTTGTTGTTTTTTACTCATCTTTCTCACCTCCACAATCAATAATGTAACCAATTCACTTAGAAGCTATCCGTAATTTTCTTTTGAATAATTTCCGCATATATCTTTTGTTACTTATTCAAACTATAAGAAATGGAGGTGGAAATATGTATATAGGACGCGATATGACTGAACTAACGATGATTTCAAAAAATGAATGGAAAGAAGATGAATTAGCTTATTTTCATCACTCACTACAACAGGTTCTGCCTTATTTAAATGTAGAAGGGCAGAGTATTTACAAAGAAATTGTAGTAGAAATTGAATCAAGAGGCGGCTTACAAGAAGGTGAAGCTAGTTGGACTCATGGGACAAAAATTTCTTACGATTAAAAAAGTGTTCCCTAGATTGGGAACACTTTTTTATTTATTGCATTGTAATTTTCTCCACACAATTTTCATAAATAGTACGGTGTGATTTTGAGAAAGGTAATTGCTCAAATACCTCTTTCGATACAAATTTTAATGTATCTGTATCAACAATATTACCGGTTACTTTTCCGTAAAATACAAATATATCCCAAGTACGATGTGTAAACGTATGTTGTACATTCATTGCGTATTCATCAATAGAAACCTCGAGCTCAAATTTTTCTTTCATATAATCTATAAGCTGTTCCTTCTGATTTCGAATACCTTCTCCAAGTTCAGCATTAGGAAACTCCCACATGTTAGCTAACAAACCTGTACTTGGACGTTTATTAATAACGTAACGACCGTCTTCAGTTTGAAGTACGCCTGCAACAATAGGTACCATTTTAGGAGCTTTCGCTTTACTTTTTACTGGTAATTCTTTTTGAACACCTTCAGCATATCCTCTGCAATGCTCACGCACAGGACAAAGTAAGCACGATGGATTTTTAGGAATACAAATCAATGCACCTAATTCCATCAATCCTTGATTAAAATAAGATGGGTTTTCTACTGAAATAATTTCACGCACAATCTCTTCAAAAACTTTTCGAGTCTTTGGTTTTGCAATATCATCCCATACTGATAAAATACGAGATAATACACGCATAACATTTCCATCAACTGCCGGCTCTGGTATACCATATGCGATACTTAAAATAGCACCTTTTGTATATGGTCCTACTCCTTTTAACTTTTCAATTTTCTTTACATCACTTGGTACAACCCCGCCGTATACTTCTTTTACCTCTTTTACTGCCGCATGTAAATTACGTGCTCTAGAATAATATCCTAAACCTTCCCATGCTTTTAATACTTCTTCATCATCTGCGTTCGCTAACGCTTCAAGTGTAGGAAACTTCCCCATAAAATTTGCGTAATATGGTTTTACAGCTTCTACTCTTGTTTGCTGCAACATAATTTCAGAAACCCAAACACGGTATGGATCTTTATTCTTTCTCCACGGTAAGTCACGCTGTTCTTCTTCAAACCAACCAATTAAATCATTTTGAAACTGCTCTATATTAAAATTGTTTAGTATTTCAAGTGTCAAACTTGATCCCCCTCATTTTTTTGCATATAAGTACTATTATAAAGATTTTAGGAAAAAATTTAAGTAAGATGACATAGGAAATAGAAGGCAAAGGACTTGAGGTATCGAATAAAAAGAGTTACATTAATAAAAAACGGAGGTGGATTTCTATGGACACAGCCACTCACCTTGTTATGGGTATCACTTTAGGTAGCTTAGCAACATTAGATCCAGCCATAGCACAAAGTGATATTGGCCCCCAAGCTGTTATGCTTGCTACAATTGCTGGTTCCAACATTCCTGACATTGACACAGTTCTAAAATTGCGTAATAACGCTAAATATATAAGAAATCATCGTGGGATTACTCATTCTATTCCCGCGGTAATTCTTTGGTCATTCCTTATAAGTGGCATCTCTTTCGCCTTCTTTTCAGAAGCTCCATATCTTCATCTACTACTTTGGTCATTTATTGCCGTCTTTCTTCACGTCTTTGTAGATATTTTCAACGCCTATGGTACACAAGCATTACGACCTTTCACAAAAAAATGGGTCGCACTTGGCATAATTAATACATTCGATACCGTAATTTTCTTTATCCATATACTTGCAATTGCTTGCATGCTCGTCGGTTCTCATAAGGGATATACAGCTTTAGCGGCATATATATTAATGATTGTTTACTATATCGGACGGATTATGATGCACAGAAATATAAGAAGCGTTGTACACAAACGTTTCAAAAATGTCGAAAAGATTATCATTTCTCCTTCTTACCGATTTTATCATTACCATTTAGCAGTCGTTACGGCTGATTATTACTACGTTGCGAGATGGCACCGTGGTAACATCATGATATATGACAAGTTCGATCGGGTACCGTTCCCAGACAACAATATTATGCGAGCAGCTAAACAAGATGAAAACATCTCAGCCTTCCTATCTTTCTCTCCTGTATATCGCTGGGATATTTTTGATCATGACCATTATTATGAAGTACGATTCATTGATTTACGATATCGAAGTAAAGATTATTATCCATTTGTTGCAATCGTTCAGCTCGACCACAATTTAAATATTATTAGTTCCTATACAGGATGGATCTTTAGTGAAGAAAAGCTTCGAAAAAAACTGGAATTACTTCCACATTAAAAAAAGCGACTTAAGTCGCTTTTTTTAATGTTTCAAATGATCTTCTTGATTAATTAAATGACTATACTTCGGATTATTTGTCCGCATTTCATGAAGGCGTACACCATGATTATTAATCCATGATCGTACCACTTGTTCCGTCATTTCATCGCCTTGATAACGACCTGATTTTGCATAAGTTGTTTGAAAATCTTCCCATAGTAACTCAACCCAAGCACGAGCTTGTGCGTAAGAAAGCTTGTCATTCTTGTCTAATAATTCTTTCGTTAATGTTTCATAAATGTCATTCATATTATAATCTCCTTTTACCTATTTATCCCTTCATTTCTAAAGGATAGTTTCTTCAATTTTGCACATTCTATAATTGATACTTCTTAAAAAGGTATCAACCGATAATGAGGAGGGCGTTCGCAATGGGTAAACAAGCCGAATTTTGGTCTGAGTCAAAAAACAACAGCAAAATCGACGGTCAACCGAAAGCGAAATCACGCTTCGCTTCGAAACGACCTAACGGCACAATTAACACGCACCCACAAGAACGTATGCGTGCTGCAAATCAGCAGGAAGAGTAGTACAAATTAAATTAACTTCCTACACGAGGTGATAAAGATGAGCTACCGTGATCGCTTAGATAGTCGTTCTGAATTATTTAACCATACGTGGACTCGTCCAAAACATGCGAAAGCGCAAGTTAACGGACAGACGCAACAAACCCAGTCTCTCATTATATTGGCAAATGAATGTAAAAAACGCCAATTTTAGAATCTCCTATCTCCTTTAACGCCTACCAAAGATGAAAACCAGAGAGATATGTGCTCTCTGGTTTTTATTTTTCTTGCAATAAGGAAATTGGTATGCCAATCTCTTCATTATCATTTTGCTTATATCCCCAAGCAAATACCCCATTGAAATACGTAATTTTAAATAATACACCAGGTTCTTCTACTAATTCATATGTTTCACCAATATGGAACTTGTTTATATCCGTCATATAAGCACGAGCCATTGCCATTTTTCTCATTAATACATCAAATTCATTGACAATCCCAAGCTGCTCAGCTTTTACTGCTTGCTCCTTCAAAGCGCCAATTTCTTCCCTTAGCTCATGCGGTGTCATTTCACTGTAGCGTTTTGGCATATTCATCTTATTCTCCTCATTCCTCTTCGCGTTTCATTTGCAAAAATATCTCGATTTCATCAATAGAGAATCCTTTTCGATATAACGCTTGTTTCATCTTGTTTTCAAATGTCCATCCATCATGCTTCTTATATTTCTCATAATATTTATTCCCATGATAGTGTAACGCTTCTTGTTGCTTTTCGTCATCTTTTTCGTCTTTCAATTCTTCCAAACAAATTTGAATTACTTCTCTAGAATATCCTTTTCGAACAAGCATCTCATCTAACTTTAGTTTCATTTGTAAAAAAGAATGTTTTTGATAAGATTTTTTCTTCTTCTCTATGAGAAACAAGGCATTCTCAATTTGCTTTTCCTTCGGATATTCTTGTAAACTATGTGTAATAATTAAATCCTGAACACCTTTATTTAATAACTCTCTTTTAATAACAGTTGGACCTTTTCGATTCACATTACTTTGCGTTCGCGTATATAAAACAGCATACTCTTTATCATTAATATATCGGTCATGTAATAATTTCGAAACGACTTCAGAGATGATGGCCTGTCCCACTTCTTTTTTTCGTAAAAAATCTTCTATTTCTTGTTTTGTTCTCATTTGATAGGATAAATAGGAGATTGCTTGTAAATATGCTTTTTGTACTTCTTCATTGTACAAAATATTCCCTAACTCGATTTCATCAATTTCTAAGCCCTTTTGTAATCCATGTTTTATTAAGATTACTTGATCCACACTAAATCCGTACTCTTCGCCTTGACCTTTATCAATATAAATATTAAATCGTTCTTTCGATCGTTTTTGTACTTCTATTTTTGTAATGACAGCCATACTCTCACCTCTCTATTATTTTAACATAGTCGAGGAACATTTTTTCTTTTCAAGAATATATATAATGAGGAGGAAATACTTGTGAAAATCGCAATTTCTGGTGGTACAGGCTTTATCGGTAAATCCCTTTCTACTTTTTTTATTCAAAAAGGATATACTGTTTACATTCTCACACGAAAAAAAACTACTGAAACTTCCGACCCTAACCTTCAGTATGTTCAATGGACACCAGATTTACAAACCTTCCCCCTCTCTTCTATTGATGTAGTTATTAATCTAGCCGGAGAGTCTATTAATAGTAGATGGACAAAGCAACAAAAGAAAGCCATTTTAAACAGTAGAATTCAAACAACAAAAGGACTCATTAAACAATTGCAGGGACTCCATACAAAGCCACACACATTTATTAACGCAAGTGCTATTGGATACTACGGAACATCTGAAATAGAGTCTTTTACAGAACAGCATGAGACTCCTGGAAATGACTTTTTAGCAAATACAGTATATTCATGGGAACAAGAAGCATCTAAAGCACGTTCTCTCGGAATACGAACAATCTACGCAAGATTTGGAGTCGTATTAGGTGCAAATGGAGGAGCTCTTCCAAAAATGCTACTTCCCTATCAATTCTATATCGGCGGCACCATTGGTTCTGGGAAACAATGGTTATCATGGATTCATATAGACGATGTCGTTCGTATGATGGATTTCATCATACACAAAAAAGAAATTGATGGTCCTCTTAATATGACAGCACCAACACCCATAAGAATGAAGGAATTTGGAGAAAACATTGCAACTATAATGAACAAGCCTCATTGGTTGCCTGTACCTTCATTTATCATTCAAACTTTATTAGGTGAAATGAGCATACTTGTACTAGAAGGGCAACGTGTATTACCCATTAAGGCAATTGAACATGGATACCAATACACATTTCCGGCAATAGACCATGCATTACAAAATATACTTTCGCATACAATGTAGTACTTCTAAAACACAATTTTACATGGGCTCTTTCAAAACTTTCATTTTCTAGGATCCGAAGCATTACCATACAAATAACCTTTCAGTTACTTTCCCTTAACTTCCATTAGCATTATAAAGTAACAGAAATGAGGTACCTATGAAAATATTGCTCAAACAAGCCATTGTATACCCTATTACATCTCAAAAGTTTCAAGGCGATGTACTCGTTACAGGAGAGCGAATTACCGAGGTCAAACCTTTTATTCAACCTACTCAAGATATGACCGTTATAGATGCACGAGCACTCCATCTCTTACCTGGCTTTATTGATGTCCATACTCACCTTGGTCTCTATGATGAAGGCACTGGTTGGGCTGGAAATGATGCCAATGAAACATCTGAAGTTTCAACACCACATATTCGTTCTTTAGATGGAATCCACCCTTTGGATATCGCCTTTCAAGACGCTGTACAAAACGGAATTACAACCGTCCACGTTATGCCTGGCAGTCAAAATATTATCGGGGGGACTACTTGTGTAATAAAAACAGCTGGAACTTGTATTGATCATATGATTATTCAAGAACCTGCTGGTTTAAAGATTGCCTTTGGAGAAAATCCTAAAAAAGTCCATAGTAATGGAACAAAAGAATCCATTACACGTATGGGGATTATGGGGTTACTTCGGGAATCATTCTATGAAGCACAACACTACGGGCACGAAGCTGATTTTCGAATGCTTCCTATTTTAAAAGCATTACGTCGTGAAATACCCGTACGTATCCACGCTCACCGAGCAGATGATATTAGTTCTGCGCTACGCTTTGCAACGGAATTCAACCTCGATCTACGTATTGAACATTGTACAGAAGGACACTTTCTTGTTGAAGAGCTTTCGAAACATAATTTGAAGGTTTCAGTTGGTCCCACTCTGACACGTCGTTCTAAAATCGAACTAAAAAACAAGACATGGGATACTTACCATATATTATCTAAAAATGGTGTGGAAGTTTCTATAACAACAGATCATCCTTATACACCCATTCAATATTTAAATATTTGTGCCGCTGTCGCAGTAAGAGAAGGATTAGACGAGAAAACAGCACTAGAAGGAATTACCATATTCCCAGCGCGAAATTTGCGTTTAGAGGATAGAATTGGAAGCATCGAGGTTGGAAAAGACGCCGATCTCGTGTTATGGACTCATCATCCTTTCCATTATTTAGCCAAGCCTGTACTAACTATGATTGATGGAAAAATAATTTACAAAAAAAATAAAAAAAACTAGTTTATTTTTTTGACTAGATAAAGTATTATACGATTATAAACTGAATGAAACCATAATCAATTTGTGTCGTGATTATCATTTTCAAATTGATGAATGGGGAAGGCAAATGGTGCGCCACCAGCGTTAGAAACTGGTTCTAGTGGGTTCGATTCCCACCCCGAAATTTTTTAAAGATTGATATAAAAATTTCGAGGGTGGGGTGTTTTTTCGTCATGCTACCCTCGTGTGAGGAGGAGTTAGTATGTTGAAAAAACGCGACTTACACGACAGCCACGTTCTATACGAGTTAATGGTGGATCCAGCTGTCTTCCCTTTTGTGCGTCAAAAGGCTTATTCTTATGAAGAATATTTATTCTTAACAAAACAAACGATTGAAGCTGAAGAGCGTGGTGAATTAATTTCACGCACAATTTTAGATGAATGGGGTAACCCTATCGGAACAATTACTTTATTTGATGTGCAAGAAAAAGCTGGATTTCTCGGGACATGGCTTGGCAAACCATATCATGGAAAAGGCTATAATAAATTGGCGAAAGATTCATTTTTTAGTGAACTTTTCTATGAATTAGATATTGAAACAATTTTCATGCGTATTCGTAAAATAAATATTCGTTCTATTAAAGCTGCAGAAAAACTGCAATATGTGAATCTAGCAAACGAAACAAGAAAAGCCGTATATGATGAAATTAACGCAAACGAAGAAGTATATAACTTATATGAAATTCCAAAAGATCAATACACACTTGCTACAATGCGAGATACAACCTTCCAAGATGCTCATCAATTAAAAGAAGCATAATCTAAATTTTCTGAAATGATAATCAATCATTAACATTTTCCATATGCGTATATCCCCTCATGTCTTTGGAAACGATAAATAGTAACTTTAAGACACGAGGTGATTTGTAATGGATAAAAAGAAACGTGATAAAGCAAAAAACACATTATCTAGTACACAAGAAGTTCTCTATCAACGCGAATTTCAAAAAGCAGATCGTGCAGCAGGATATCGCTCGAAAAGCATTTAAAGTGAAAATGAATAATTAGAAGTTTCCCCCCTAATTATTCATTTTCATTACATAATTTTCTCGATTGATAGAAGTAAGCAAAAAAGCCCCTTATACATAATGGGCTTTTTTTGCTGTGGACAACTTTATCCACAAAACCAACAGAATTGTTAGTAATTTTCAAAAACATTTAATATTTTTCTATATTAAAGCATATATCAGCTGTTTTAATTGTGGATATTTTTCTAAAAATTGTGGACAATGTGGATATAGTTGTTAATATTCCGACTTTACTGTTTAATGAAAGCGCAATCCTTTTGTGGATAACTGGCTGAATTTTCTTTGAAAATAATAAAGAACCCTCTTTACATATACAAAGAGGGTTTCATATTAAGTAAAAGATTGTGCAAGAGCAGGTGATTTAATAGGTATATGACGCGGTTCTGCATGATTTTCTGCCAAAATTGCATCTACAATATGACCAGCTGGCTCTGGAAGATAGATGCTTTTCATTGCTTCTTTCATTTGAAGAAGCTTCACATCATCTTGTAATAATGCCTCTGTTTTTGCAAAAACCTCACTATCATCGCGAATGACAACTGCTGCTCCCTTTCTTTCAAAGTACATCGCATTTTCATTTTCTTGTCCTGGAACAGGCTTATATAAAATGACAGGTACTTGCAACGCTGCTGCTTCACTTAATGTTATTCCGCCTGGCTTCGTAATCATACAAGAAGTAACACGGAATAATTCATCAATATTTTCAACATACCCAAACACTTTTAATGCATCGGAATTTTGCTTCTGTAAACTTAATAAATCCTGTTTTAAAGCTTCATTTTTCCCACAAACGACAACTACTTGTAAATTAGGCACTGACATAAATGATTGGCATAGTTCTTTTACATTTCCTAATACCCCATGAGCACCTGCTACAATTAGTAAAATCTTTTTATTCTTACATAACTGATATTTAGTATATATGATTTCTGGATTTACCTTTAACTCAAAACTACTCCGAATTGGAATTCCTGTTTCAACAATTTGTTCCGCAGGTACACCGATATCAACCATCAATTCTTTCACATGATCCGTTGCAACAAAATAACGATCTACTTCTCGATGAATCCATATTTTGTGCACGCAAAAATCCGTTAATACGTTATAGACAGGAATTGAAATACCTGTTTGTTTCTTCAATTCTGGTACAGCGATAATTGGAAATGTATTAATTACAATATCTGGTTTCTCCACCTGTAATAGTGTTTTCAAACGTTTTCTTCCAAAGTTCGCATACCAAGATGCTATTTTCTTATCATAAATTTTTTCTACCCCGTAATAAAACAAACGATATAATTCTTTTCCTATTGTATAACTTTTTAAATATAGATATTTTGTAATGTCAGTTATAAATGGATGTGATTCTCCAAACAAGTCGCATACAATAACATCTTCAATTCCTTTTTGGCGAAATGTTTGTTCTAATGTTTTTGCTACTTGCACATGACCATTACCGTAATGTGCAGTTAATATTAAAACCTTGGGGTTTTTTATCAAACAAATCCACTCCTAGCTTTTTGTTTCTCCATATTGCATATACGACAATAGGAAAAACATTTTCCTTAAAAATTACATAAACAGATTCTAATAATTCCCTTTCAGCTATGTACCTGTCGTGGATATGCAAAGCATATAAGATTGACCCCTTAATCCTATCTGTGCTCATATCTTTACATTATACTTTCCTATAA
The DNA here is from genome assembly GCF_051915225.1 of Bacillus cereus group sp. MYBK95-2. Classification (NCBI taxonomy): domain Bacteria; kingdom Bacillati; phylum Bacillota; class Bacilli; order Caryophanales; family Bacillaceae; genus Bacillus; species Bacillus cereus group sp. MYBK95-2. Next base: position 26,267 of record NZ_JBQAEH010000009.1, read on the forward strand.
GAGCTTTCGCAATAACTTACAAATGTTCTCTATTCCATGATACTCACTCTTTTACTTCTTAATTCTTTTTACTATTTTGATTTCCCTTTACAATTATGTAAATTTCTCCATTTATTCCGTACAAAATTATGGATATTCTACTTTCAGTATACTCTTTTATCAATATATACTCTAGATTTTATTGTAAAGAAAGCAAAAAGCCTAATCCAATATTTGGATTAGACCGCTTGTAAAATATATTTAGCATGTTCTACATTTTTCTCAGTAGGTGGTTCTACATTTGCGAGTGGATACTTGTGTCCAAGCGCCTCCCATTTATATACACCAAGCTTATGATATGGTAACACTTCAACTTTTTGAACATTAGACAGACTTTGAATAAAGCTAGATAGTTTTTGTAGATCCTCTTCATTATCCGTAACACCAGGAACTAATACGTGTCGTACCCAAATCGGTTTATTCTTATCCGATAAATAACGAGCAAATTGTAAAATATGTTCATTTGGTTTCCCTGTTAATTTACGATGCTTTTTGGAATCGATATGTTTCAGATCCAATAAAACTAAATCTGTATAATCCATTAAAATATCTAGCTTATTTTGGAATTCTGGTTCCTCAGAATAACAACCACCAGAAGAGTCGATTGTTGTATGGATACCAGCCGCTTTACACTTTTTAAACAACTCAATTAAAAAGTCTAGCTGTAATAATGGCTCTCCACCGCTAACTGTTATACCGCCTCCGGAAGCTTCAATAAATGGAAGGTAACATGTCACATCCTGCATCACTTCTTCAACTGTTATTTCTTTACCTTTACCGATTTCCCACGTATCAGCATTATGACAATATTGACAACGTAATAAACACCCTTGTGTAAATATGACATAACGAATCCCCGGGCCATCAACAGTACCACAAGACTCTACAGAATGTATTCTTCCTTTTACCATGTTACTTCCTCCTTTATTGAAACAGCCTCCCTTCGCTATATATTAAGAGCGAAGGGAAACCTTTTTTCATTTACATGCTTTCATGCATTGTACGGTTAATTACATCAATTTGTTGTTCACGAGTTAATTTAATAAAGTTTACAGCATAACCAGATACACGAATTGTTAATTGTGGATACTTCTCAGGATGTTCCATTGCATCCATTAATGTTTCACGGTTAAATACGTTAATATTTAAGTGGTGCCCTTCTTTTACTGCATAGCCATCAAGCATTGATACTAAGTTACGTACTTGTACATCATCTTCTTTACCAAGTGCTTTCGGAATAATAGAGAATGTATTAGAAATACCATCTTGTGCATCTTCATATGGTAATTTAGCCACAGATAATAATGAAGCTAATGCACCTTTTGTATCGCGTCCATGCATTGGGTTCGCACCTGGTGCAAATGGTTCTCCAGTACGGCGGCCATCTGGAGTATTACCAGTTTTCTTACCGTAAACAACGTTAGATGTGATTGTTAAGATTGACATTGTATGAACAGAGTTTCTGTATGTTTTATGTTTACGAAGTTTATTCATAAATGTTTTTACAAGATTTACAGCAATCTCATCTACACGATCATCATTGTTACCGTATTTAGGGAAATCTCCTTCAATCTCGAAGTCAACTGCAATACCATTTTCATCACGAATTGGTTTTACTTTTGCGTACTTAATTGCACTTAATGAATCTGCTACTACAGATAGACCAGCGATACCTGTTGCCATTGTACGAAGAACGTTTGTATCATGAAGTGCCATTTCAATACGTTCATAGCTATATTTATCATGCATGTAATGAATAACATTTAATGTGTTTAAATATAGACCCGCTAACCATTCCATTGTCATATCAAACTTATGCATAACTTCTTCATAATTTAATACTTCAGAAGTAATTGGTGCGTACTCAGGACCAACTTGTGCTTTTGACTTTTCATCTTTACCACCGTTAATCGCATATAATAATGCTTTCGCTAAGTTTGCACGAGCTCCGAAGAACTGCATTTGTTTACCGATTCTCATTGCAGATACGCAACATGCAATACCGTAATCATCGCCGTATTCAGGACGCATAATGTCATCATTTTCATATTGAATTGCTGATGTTTTAATAGACATTTTCGCACAGTAGTTTTTAAAGTTCTCTGGTAATTGTTTAGACCAAAGAACAGTTAAGTTTGGTTCTGGAGCTGGTCCTAAATTATCTAATGTATGCAAGAAACGGAATGAGTTCTTTGTTACTAATGGACGACCATCTAATGCCATACCACCGATAGATTCAGTTACCCAAGTTGGGTCACCAGAGAATAATTCATTATAATCAGGTGTTCTTGCGAATTTCACAAGACGTAATTTCATAATGAAGTGATCTACAATTTCTTGTACTTCTTCTTCTGTTAAAGTACCATTTGCTAAATCTCTTTCAATGTAAATATCTAAGAATGTAGAAGTACGTCCAAGACTCATTGCAGCTCCGTTTTGCTCTTTAATCGCTGCAAGGTATGCGAAGTATAACCATTGGAATGCTTCTTGTGCATTTGTTGCTGGCTTAGAAATATCGAAGCCATGAGAAGCAGCCATTTCTTTTAACTCTTGAAGTGCACGCATTTGCTCAGATAACTCTTCGCGTAAACGCATTGTATCTTCGCTCATTACACCACCAGTTAAATTCAAATCAGCTTTTTTCGCTTCAATTAAATGATCAATACCATATAACGCTACTCGGCGATAGTCACCGATAATACGTCCACGTCCGTATGCATCTGGAAGACCAGTAATAACACCTGATTTACGTGCATTTCTCATTTCTGGTGTGTATGCATCAAATACACCTTGGTTATGAGTTTTTCTCCACTCTCTAAAAATACGACTAAGTTCTTTATCCATTTCGTATCCATAAGATTCACAAGCTTGTTCTGCCATACGAATACCACCATATGGTTGTAAAGAACGTTTAAATGGTTTATCAGTTTGGAAACCGACTACTTTTTCAATGTCTTTATTTAAGTATCCTGGGTCATGTGATGTAATAGAAGAAACAATTTTTGTATCCATATCAAGAACGCCACCGTTTTCACGTTCTTTCGTTGTTAAATCCATTACTTGATCCCAAAGTTGTTTCGTTGCTTCAGTTGCTTCTGCTAAGAAAGATTCGTCCCCTTCGAAAACGTTTACATTATTTAAAATGAAATCGCGAACATCAATCTCTGCTTTCCATTTTTCACCTTTAAAGTTTTCCCATGCGTTTTTAACATTTTCTAATACTTGAGTCATCCTAATCTCCTCCATTTTTGATTAGTACAGGACTAAGATTTTTTATATAACAGCTTACACACTTAGAATACTACTTTTTTACGAAAGTGAACGAAATAGTTGTGACATGTTTGTGAAATATTGAGCAAACTACTATATATATAGTGTTAACTTCATTTAAAAGTCTTTAAAATTAACCCTTTCCTTAATTGTATTTTTTTGGTATCCTTATATACGAGTCCTATTTTGTAATATAAGAACAATACCCATTGTAGAGCTGTAATACTCTTATCTCCTAATCTGTTATAGTTTTTATAACAGAACAAAAAAGTGTACACATGTTGTACACTTTTTTTGTTACTTCTATAAAACATCTCTTTTTCTATTGCCATCATAGAATCCGCCACGATTGTCTGTTAATGCAATTATTTGATCTAGTCCTTCTATATGATCACCTATAATTCGAAGTACAGCTGGTGGATGACCTATTTTAGCAAAATGTTCACTGGGACGAATACGGTTCATCTTATCGACCTCAACACGACTTACACATGCAACTTCAAATCCTGAAAGAATAGCTTTCACTTGGGCTACACACGGCGCCAGTAAAGATCTATACCCAATTTCTTTCAAACACTTACGGCTAAACGCATTCGGTACAGCGATAAGAGAGCCTACGCCTAGATCTTTTCTATCACAAGCTAAATTTAATGCATATTTAAATGCAGTTACAAGATGAAGCGGTACTCTTAAATCTAAATAATGATTTAGATCATTTAATGCAACATCTGTTCCATCTGCAATAGCTTTCGCAAAAGGATATAGCTCACTCGCTGGAATAACAAAATCGCCATCTATAAATAACACAATTTCTCCTTTTGCAAAATACGTTCCAAGTGAGCGCCCCACATCATTTCCGAGTGCTTCTTTATATACAATTGTCGTTGCCCCTTTGTCTTTTGCAATTTTTTTCGTTTTATCTGACGAACCATTTACGACAACGATAATTTCGAAGGGTTCAATTTTGCGAAGCTCTTCTATAACGTTTCCAATTGTTTTCTCTTCATCTTGTACGGGAATAACAACCGATAGTTGCTTTCCTTTATAGAAATCAGATGTAACACCCCACCCTTGATAAAACTCTTCAAAACTTAAAGTATGATAGACACTATCCCTTTTCCTATTTCCATCATAATATCCTCCGCGCTCATCACTGCTTAATATCCGTTCTGCTACTGCTTCTATATGATCACCTATCATTCTTTTTTCAGATTGGGAAAGATTTGTCCCATATGCAGCATGCTGGAATGGACGAAATTTATTCGGCGTAATAACGTCAATAGCACAATGACGACTAATTCTCCATTTACTTTGAACTAGGCGTAAATGAGCCACAATAGGATTAACAAAACATTCATATCCGATGCTTTGAACGACTTCTTTCGTCAGCGCATGAGGTACATCTAATAAAGAATTCATTTTTAATTCTTCACGCTCTAACATTGCATTTAATATTTGGCGCCATACTGTAATAGAAGTGGTTTTTTGCCTTTTTAAAAATAATGCATCCAAATTATTTAAAACTACATCTGCCTGATCGTATAAAATCGGATTAAGGAATAATTTTAATTTTGAAGTTGGAATAGCAAAATCACCATCTATAAATAGTAATACATCACCTATCGCATGTTTTGCGCCGACTGCACGTCCAACATCGTTCCCTAGTAGCTCTGTATGCTTGATTACTTTACACCCTAAACGATCTGCAACATCTTCTGTTCCATCATTACAACCGTTTGCTACTACAATGATTTCTACTGGATTTAATGGTCTTACCGATTGAATAACGTCTGAAATCGTATCGACCTCATTACATGCAGGAATAATAACAGATAATGACTTAGCCATTGTTTTGTTCACGAAACCACTTAATTGTTTCCTTCAATCCGTTTTCCCACGTTACTTTCGCCTGAAATTGAACAAGCTCTTTTAATTTTGTTACATCTGGTCTTCTATTTGGAATTTCTTCAAAACCATGAGGATATACTTCTTCAAAAGGCACTTGGACAATCTTCGAAGAAGAATTCGTTAATTTTTTAATTACTTCTGCTACTTCTTTTATGCTCTTTTCATTCTCAGAACCTATATTAATAATCTCACCATTTACCTTCTCATCCATTGCCCGAATCGTTGCCTCTACCGCATCACTTACATACGTAAAACAACGTGTCTGCTTTCCATCTCCATATACGAGAATGTCTTCTCCTTGCAGTGCCGCGCGGATAAATCGCGGGATTACTCCTGCATATGGACCATCTTTCGCTCTTGGACCATAAATATTAAAGTATCGAACAATCGTTACTGGTAAACCTTCTAATGCGTACCCTAAACATAATGTCTCTTCCAACGTTTTACAAACTGCATAACTCCAACGAATTTTAGAAGTTGCCCCGTACAATCGATCTCCCTCTTCAGAGAAAGGCGGCTTGGCCTTACCATATACTTCTGAAGTAGAAGCAAAAACTACTTTCTTCTTTCCTTTTAACGCTGCTTGTAAAACATTTCTTGTCCCATCAAAATTCGTTTCTATGAGCTCTATACTTTTTTCCATTGTTGTTTTCACACCTAAAATTGCTGCTAAATGAAACACGACATCATGCTGATCTACTAATTCATAAATAGAATTTTTATCTAAAACACTTATTGGAATAACACGGATTTCTTTCATTAACTCTTTATGGTACTTATTTTTACCTTTATAAAAGTTATCCACAACAGTGACCTCATAACCTCTTCTCATCAACTCTTCAGCTAAATGCGACCCGATAAATCCGGCCCCACCTGTAATTAAACATTTCTTACTCATTTACTCACCTTCTTTACAATCCCGCGTGTATCTATTACTCGATCCATTCCTTTAAAAAGCTTCCAATCAATATTAGAATGATCCGTTAAAATTAAAATACAATCCACTTTTTTAACTTTTTCTTCATCTAAAGAAACAGATTGGTACACCTTATCTCCAATTTCTGCGGAAGAAATATAAGGATCATGATATTCTATCTCGTATCCTTGATTTCTTAATAATTGAATAATCGGTAACGCTGGTGATTCTCTCAAATCATTTACATCTTTTTTATACGCAATCCCTACAATTAACACCGTTGCAGGTAATTGCACCACACTTTTTACTTTCCGGACCATTTTCTCTGGCATTTCTTCATTAATTATATGTGCAGCCTCAATTAATTGACTAATTGCCCCATTCTTTTTTATTCTCCATTGAAAATATAAAGGGTCTACGGGAATACAGTGTCCCCCTATCCCTGGCCCTGGCCAATACGGAGTAAACCCAAATGGTTTTGTAGATGCCGCTTCAATGGCCTCATAAAAATCAATGCCTAAACTTTCACATAGTGTGTTTAGTTCATTTACTAAAGAAATGTTAACTAAGCGCTGAATATTTTCAAATAGCTTGCACATCTCTGCTACTTTCGGAGAGCTAACAGGTACAACTTCGTCAAAAATGGTACTATATAAATCCTGTACCTTTTGTTTACACTTTTCTGTTTGTCCACTAATAACTTTTGGAATAGCTTGAACTGAATATTGACTATTTGCTGGATCAATTCTCTCAGGGGAATATCCGATATAGAAATCTTCCCCTACCTTTTTACCATTTTGAGAAATAATAGGTAGGATGACTTCTTCAAGTGTGCCTGGATATGTGGAGCTTTCAAAAATGAAGGTTTGTCCTTTTTGAAGGTTTTGTTGTATATAATGCGAAGCTGAAATGAGGGCACTTAAGTCTGGTTCTCTTTGTTCATTAATTGGAGTCGGGACAGTGACAATAACATAATCACTATTTTGAAAATCAGCAATGCCTTGATCCGGTGTATTTACTGTTAATTTTTTTTTCGTCAATAAACTTTGTAACTCTTTAGAAGAAACATCCGGAATATAACTTTCTCCTTTTATAATTGAGTCTATTTTCCTAATATCTTTATCTAATCCAAGTACTGTATGCCCTCTTTCTGCAAAATGTACCGCTAAAGGAAGGCCAACATACCCTAGCCCAATAATAGCTACTTTACTACTATTCATTTGTATTCTCTTCTTCCCTTCTCAATTGTTGAATTACATCTCTATCTCTATCTCCATCTGTAAAACCACCACGTTCGTCCGTACATTGTAATAAATACGCAACCGCTTCAAGTTGATCACCGAAAATACGATCAAACGCTGAAATACGCCCATTTACAAATTCGTGTTGCTCTGGACGTACGCGATTTGTTTTTATAACATCTACTAACTCTACTGTTGTAATAGAGAATCCTTCTAAAATAGCTTTCACTTGTGCTAATGGCGGAATGATAAGGGAATCATATCCTATTTTCTCTATTACCTTCTTATGAATGGCATGTGGTACAGCAGTTAGTGAGTTATTCCATAAATCTGGTCGTTTCGCTATCAAATTCACAAAGTATTTTCCCATACTAATTGGATCTGCTGGATGAAACATATCTAATAAGCATTGTAAATCATTTAACACCACGTCATTTCCATCTTCAACAGCATGTAAAAATAGAGTGAGTTTTTTTGCTGGAATAACAAGATCACTATCAACGAATAAACAAATATCTGCCGTAGCATGCATGGCACCTATTGCTCGTGCTACATTATGTCCAAGCGCCTTCGTAAATTCAACAACAATAACATTCTCTAGCTTTGCCTGTTTAACAGTCTCAACATCTGCTCCATTCGCGACAACTATAATTTCATCTACACCTGCTTCTTTCACTTCTTTTATAACAGACCTTATGGTTATTTTCTCTTCTGATACTGGGATAATGGCACTATATTTCGCTTTATTCTTTTGTAATAAAACTGGTTTATACTTTCCTACAAACTCTCTATCTCTATTGTTCTCTGAAAAACCACCGCGTTTACCATATGTTTCGATTACGTATTGTAAAGCTCGCAAATGATCACCCATAATACGACTAGTCGCTTTCGGATAAGGAGAGCCAGGTGATGTACCAGTATGCACAGGTCGAACTTTATTTGTGTAGATGACATCAACTGAAGCCATATCAGAAATATCTACTCCTCTAGACATCGCCATCGCTTGAAATAATGCTGGATCTGCTAAATTCCACCACCCCAGTTTTTCAATCACTTTACGACTTATCGCATGTGGTATTGCAATTAAAGATCCTACAACAAACTCTTTCTTGTTCAAATAACGATTTAACATATATTTTCCAACCGTCGTATAATGCGGTCTCATCTTCAAGTAAACGGACCATGTTAAATTATTTAAAACAATCTCATGCCCTTGTCGTATTCCTTTAATAAAATTGTATAATTCTTCACTTTTCATGACGATATCACCATCTAAAAACAAAACAATCTCACCTTTTGCTTCTCTAGCACCAATTGCCCGTCCCACATCATTACCAAGAGAATCTCTATAATAAATCACACGGCAATTATGCTGTAATGCTATTTCCTTCGTCCCATCTGTAGATCCATTATCTACTATGATAACTTCATATGGTTCGAGCTTTCTTACCTCTACTAAAACTTTTGATAAAGTACTTGCTTCATTATGCACTGGAATAACAACTGACACTCTCATACTTGTATCACTCTTACCCTTCCAAGCGAACATAAGCAATAATAGGAATACGCACAACTACATCTTCTGGTGGTCCATAAGAAGGAGAAGTACGAACAATTACTGCCCCATCCGTCACAGATAAAAGAACGCCTGCAATGATTTCTACAGCTGTCACAACTTGCACTAGTTCGCCAACATGGTTACGTAATTCATCAGTAAATAACATATATAACTCTCCTTTCTTAAGCTTCTTTAATTGATATAATACTTGTAAATGGTAATAAAACTTCAGTTCCTATTCCTTCTTGCAATGTTAAAAAGTCATCACCAACTGCTACAATAACACCTGTTAATTGTCCAACTGTCACCGTAATCTCTACGCTTTTACCTAAATACTGCTTTGCAATTTCTTTAAAAGGTGATGTATTGCATTCTTTTAAAATGTTACAAATAATAGATTGAAATCTACTTGATTCAATAACTTCTTCCGTAGCTTGCTTAGAGTTTCTTTGAATAAATCTCGCGAAGTTTTGTGAAAATAAAAGTCTTTCCACAGCAGGCAATAACTTATTATCTAAAAAATAATCTAATTGTCTATTAAACAATCTTGATAATTTATGCCAATATTTTCTGAACAGACACATACACTTCTCCTCCTATTATTTTTAGATTATAAAATTTTACATCCATACATCTTAATGTATACAAAATGGATATTTTTGTGATAGGTAAGACATACATTTTCTAAAAGAAATATTTGTTTCAGAGCATAAAAAAAACTATCCAAAAGGATAGTTTCTTACACTTCAATATTCCGCAATATCGAATAAATGTCATTATTCACTTTACCAAATGATTTAATATTATTTTGAATGTTAGATAATAAAACAACATATACACTGCCATTTTTACTAAATCCGTTTAAGCAATTCCAACCTGGCATTACACCATGATTCGAATAGCTTCCTGGGTCTACGTACCATCCAAACCCGTAATCCTTTTTTCCACCCGTAAACATTTGATCGTAACTCTCTTTTGAAATTAATTTTCCAGAGTATAACGCCTCATTAAATAAATATAAATCATGTGCACTCGTGTATATATCACCACAACCATAAAGTTGTGACATGCTTGGAATATTAGGTGTTGTCATATTATTATTTACTATTTTATAACCCGTTGATGGGAATCTTGTTTGTTCTAACGCTGTGCCAAAGCCAGAATGTTTCATACCCGCAGTAGCAAAAATATGTTGTTTAATATATTCTTCGAGTGACTGCCCACTTACCTTCTCTGCAATATAAGCAAGTATAGAGTAGTTCGAATCAGAATACTTCCACTTCTCTCCCGGACCACCAATACGCTTTTGATTTCCTATCCGCTTTATCAGTTCTTCATGAGAAATATCTTCTTTTCCCTGCTCATATTCGGGAATCCCTGATGTATGTGTTAATAGATGTTTTAGCTGAATATTATTACCTTGTGGAAAATCTGGAATATACTTCGCAACAGTATCTTCTACTTGTAATTTATTTTGATCTTTCAATTGCATAATAGCAGTTGCTACAAACGCCTTTGAAATAGAACCAATATAAAAAGTCGTCTCTGAATTATTCGGTACTTGCTGCTCTTTATTTGCCATACCGTACCCTTTATTCAGAAGAACTTTTCCGTTCTTCACAATAACAGCTGTCCCGCTAAATCCTGCGTTTTGTAAATACTGGTCCAATTGAGCGTTTTCATTAATTTCTTGAGGTGGTCCTTCAGCAGGTTTCTCCGCTGCTTGCGCTTGCTTCATTTGTTCTTCCTGCTCTTTTTGTTTTTGCTTCTGTACTTCTTGTTTCTTTTTTTCTTCTTTCTTTTTTAACTCTTCTTGTTTCTTCATTTCTGCTGCCGCTTTTAAAGTTTCTTCTTTCTTATTATGCGCAACAATTTTTGTATACATGAAATATACAAGTGATAATAGTAAGACGAGAATGATTGTTCTTTTTATGTATACAATCGGCCGATGTGCTTTCCCATTCGCATTATTTTTTTCCTGATCCATAATTGCTTTTTTCCCCTTACTCACCAATAATTTAATTCCTCTACTAAAGATTCGTTTTAGTAGATTATGGATAACCCATTCTATATCATCCCTACTTTATCACGCACTGCACATATTACCAACCTATATGTACAAAAAAGAAAAAGAAAATTTACAAAAGTAAGATTCCCGTTAAATTATTAACAAAAAAAAGAGGATATCCTCTAAAAAATTGATGTTATCAATCTTTTGGGACATCCTCTTATCTCATTATTTATACGTGTTTTTTCATATCATCGGCAACAGATTCAACATTTGTACCTACGATAACTTGTACACTAGTATTACTTAATTTCATAACACCTTTTGCACCAGCACGTTTTAATGCTGCTTCATTTACTTGACCAGCATCTTTTACTTGTAAGCGTAGACGTGTTGCACAGTTATCAATAACTGTTAAGTTTTCTTTTCCGCCTAAAGCTGCTACGTAAGTTTCACCAATTGAACCTGCAACTGGTGCATCACCATCTTCAACTAACTCATCGTCATCTTCACGACCAGGAGTTTTTAAATCGAACTTCTTAATTAAGAAGTAGAATACTATGAAATAAATTGCTGCGTAAATTAAACCGATACCTGCTAGTAAGACTGGTTTTGTTGCAATACCGAAGTTTAAAGCATAATCGATTGCACCGGCACTAAATGAGAAACCATCATGAATGCCAAGTGATGTTGTAATGAATAAAGAAAGACCTGTTAGTACAGCATGAATACCATATAATACTGGTGATAAGAACATGAATGAGAATTCAATAGGCTCTGTAATACCAGTTAAGAATGAAGTTAATGCTAGACCAGCTAACATACCAGTAACTGCTTTACGCTTTTCTGGTTTAGCAGCTGCAATCATTGCGAAACATGCTGCTGGTAAACCGAACATCATAACTGGGAAGAAACCAGTCATAAACATACCTGCTGTTTTGTCACCTGCAAGGAAACGAGCAATATCACCATTAACAACATTACCTGCTGCATTTGTAAAGTCCCCAAATACAAACCAGAAGTATGTGTTCATTACGTGGTGTAAACCAATTGGGATTAATAAACGGTTTAATAAACCAAATAATCCTGAACCAATTGCACCTAAATTAACAATTCCATGAGCTAATGCATCAATACCATTTTGAATTGTTGGCCAAATTTGTGCAAATAGAATTCCTAATATCAGCATCACAACTGATGTAACAATTGGAACGAAACGTTTTCCAGCAAAGAAACCTAACCATTCTGGAAGTTTAATCTTATGGAATTTATTATAAAGAAGTCCTGCTATAACACCAACAATAATACCACCTAAAACTTTCATATCTACTTTAGTCGATAATTCAGCAGCCTTAGATACTTGTGTCATTGTATCCGCAAGCTTAGATGGATCTACATTTGCGCTATTACCTATTAAATCTTGGACTTTACCTAATTTACCTTGTAATTCAGCAGTTGAATACCCTTTGCTAAGTGCATCAATACTATTTTTCATAACAAGATAACCAATTGCACCTGCAAGACCTGCTGCACCACTACCATCCACTGAAAGACCGATTGCAATACCAATTGCAAAAATAAGTGCTAAGTTATCAAAAACTGCTGCGCCGGCCTGTGCCATAACAGGAATATCAAATACATCTGGTTGCCCTAAACGAAGCAATAATCCTGCTGCTGGTAGTACTGCGATCGGAAGCATTAAAGCTTTACCAATACGTTGTAAAAACTGCAACATTTTAATTCCCCCTAATTTAATTTATGAAATCGTTATCATTATAAGTACGCTTTAGAAAACGCTTTCTATTACATAACCATAATAACATATAGTTGTATAGATGTGTAGTTTTTATTTCCGAACTTTTTATGGATAAATCTCCCATTTCCAAACTGTTATATAAAAGGAAAATTCTCCTTTTTAAAATACAGAATACTCGAAACGAAAGACCTATTATAGCACATTGAACTTTCGTTTTATCATTCCACTTTTTCATGTTATTATTTATTTCCGAGCATATCGGGAAAAGTAAACTTAGTTAATTCAAAATAGGAGCGTTGGTACTATGCAGTGCATTGAAACAAACAACTTACAACAGTTGTTAGAACAAGTAAAACCATATACAAAAAAAGGAAAACTTGCTACTTATATCCCCGAACTAGGAAATGCAAATCCAGACGATTTAGGGATTGCCATTTTCCATAAAGAAACAGAATATATCCATGCAGGCAACTCACAAACACTATTTACTCTTCAAAGTATTTCCAAAGTAATTACACTTGCCCTTGCCCTTTTAGACCGTGGTGAAGAATATGTCTTTTCTAAAGTTGGAATGGAACCAACGGGTGACCCATTTAATTCTATTATTAAGTTAGAAACGACAAGTCCGTCCAAACCCCTTAATCCAATGATAAATGCAGGAGCATTAGCTATTACAAGCATGTTAGCAGGAAAAGATAACGAGGAAAAAATGGAACGTATTCTTCATTTTGTACGTGAAATAACAGATAATCCTACTATTAATTATTCCTCTAAAGTTGCCGATTCAGAACTAGAGACAGCTTACCTAAACCGTTCACTTTGTTATTATATGAAACAAAACGGAATTATCGATTGTGATATTGAAGAACTTATGGATTTATATACTCGTCAATGCGCAGTTGAAGTAAACTGCATCGATTTAGCACGTATCGGCTTAATTTTTGCAATGGATGGATATGATCCATATAAAAAGAAACAAATCATCCCTAAACATATTACAAAAATTTGCAAAACATTTATGGTCACATGTGGTATGTATAACGAATCTGGTGAATTTGCAATTCGTGTTGGTATTCCTGCAAAAAGTGGTGTAGCCGGTGGTATTTTTGGCTGCGTAAAAGGAGACATGGGAATCGGTATTTTCGGACCAGCTTTAGATGCAAACGGAAATAGTATTGCTGGTTTTAAAATTCTTGAACTTCTTTCTGCTCAAGAAGGTTGGAGTATTTTTTAATCGCGAGTTATCCTGCTATACTAGCAGGATTTTTTATTTCGCCAAAACCTCCCTTTTGTCAGTTATCAATACTCTTACAAAAACAGTGCTGAAAGTTTCTCTATATCATGCATATTTGTTCCCCCCTCCTGAATAATATAGTACAACCTAGCGCTATATGTGGAGGTGTGAAAGATGAAACTAATATTTCAAATGGGAAAACAACCTGTTCTTGAAAAAACAATCCTTCTTTTTATATTGAGTATTGTAGAAAGCTTGAAGTTAAAAGTTGTTTCACTCGACGAAGCTCACCGATACATATTCAATTTAGAAGTACTTGAATTATTAATGGATCGGAACATCGATGATCAAGTACTTGAACTTATTCATTTCGGGATGGGACTTGAAGACATTTATCATGTGCTTCCTGAAGAACTTGAGCATACGATTGAGGAATTAAAGTGGCTTTGCATTCAAGTATTAAGTGAGTACAGTATGCATGAAGAATCCGAACAATTAATTGAAGATATACGGTAAAAAAGCACCTATGTAGGTGCTTTTAATGTTTTTTTAAACTATTTTTATACGCCTCAATATTTACTGGTAGCTCTTCCTCTTCCAAAGTATGTTCATTTACATCTTTATGAATGAACGCACCTTTAGGTGGTTGATGATCATGCCCTTTTTTCTTATGATCAAATGCTTTCCCGCGTCCCATACAAATCCCCCTTTCTTAAAAGAAATCCGTATTAGTATGGAGAAAAGTACGTCGATATATGCAATCTCTTGCTGTATTTCCAAGGAAATACTCGAACCTTGTTTTCTACTCTCCTTACAACAACTGATCAATCCCAATAAGAATTAATAACACTCCTGCGATAACTGTCGCCCATTTCCCTAGGTATTCTGCTAAAAATCGTTTCCCTACATACGCAAAACTACTAATACAAATAAAACTAAACACCCCTGAAATAGTTGCTGTAAGCCAAAGGTTCAGGTTTGTTACTCCAGCATCAAATCCACCTGCAATATTATTAATAGACAACGCAATCCCTAATACAATTGCTTCTGAAAAACTAATTGTTTTAGAACCATCAAAATCTGCTTTTTCTGGATCACGTAAAATTCCCATAAGTACATTACCATCTTTAGAGCCTACGGTATTTCTTTGCCCCAAGAAAGGCTGGCACAAAATAAACACCCCGATTATCCCTAAAACGATTGCTCCAATCAGGTTTGCTGTAAACTCTGAAATAAATAACGCAATCCAGTTCCCAAAAAATCCAGCTAATAAAGTAAATAAAAACCCAAAAAATGCGATGATAAAATTGTTGAACCACGAAATTCTAATTTTACGAATGCCATATGCAATCCCAACACCTGCATTATCTAAATTAGAAGCAATCCCGATTAAAAAAATTGAAAATAGACCTGCCGTACTCATAAATAGGCACCCCTTTTCCTCACTTTTCCATGCATCTTATGAAAATGTTGAGCAACTGTGCCTGTCTGTTTCATATACATGTAATAAATGCTCAACATTTTTTCAACAATAAAAAGGAGTGCCTTCGCTATGCCTAAAGAAAATCCAAATGAGCGGCTTAGTAGATTAATAAAAAAACTTTTAAAAGAACGTGCCTTATCTATGCGCCAACTCGGAATGCTTACAAATATTGATCCCGCAACAATCTCAAGAATTATGAATGGTAAACAACCGCCAAAACAAAAACACCTACAAAAATTCGCAGAATGTCTGCAAGTTCCACCCCAATTGTTATTTGATGAAATGTATCCTGATTCTCCTCACATTAATAAAGAAAAGACGGATATGTACACATCTCTTGATACCATTCAGCAAACTCTGCAATCCTCTAACTTATTCGATTTCGATTACACTACAACTCGCGTAAAACAAGAACTCGAAAATTACGAACGCTATGCCCAGACAACAGAAGGCGAAAAACGTATTCATGACAGTTTTGCAAGCAAATTAGAGCAAATTGATAGTGCTGGTCCTTTTATTGAACAATTAACAGATATGTATCAACAATTTTGTAATGAAACCATTTCAAAAGAAGAACGTGCAGTTCTTGGGAGCGCATTACTTTATTTCATATTATCGACAGATATTATTCCCGACTATCTCTTTCCAATTGGCTATTTAGATGATGCGATTGCCGTTGAATTAGCGAGAGAGAAATTAATTGAAATGAAACGAAAGACATAGAAAAATAAAGAACTATTTCAGTTGTTTATATTCAACACTGAAATAGTTCAATAAAAAATCGTACAAGTATACATACTCGTACGATTTTACTGTACAAATCTATTTTTCCGTGTGGCACCATTCATATATAAATGCTGTTATCACTTTTGTAAATTCAATTAACTGTTCAACTTCAACTTTCTCATTTACAGAATGTGCTTCTTCTAATGTACCTGGTCCATATATAATCGCTGGAATATGAAATTCACTAAACCAACCACCATCCGTTACCGTTGCAGACATATCTAAAATTGCATTTTTAGAAAGAATTGATTCATGTACTGAGCTAAGCGTTTTTACAGCTGTATGTTCACTATCTATTTCTAAAGAAGGGAAAATTTCGCCACGATCCACAATCATTGATTCTCCGCCCCACTTAAATTGTGGCGGATTTTCACTTAACCATGGATCGGCAGCTGCTACTTTACCGATATACTCTTCAATTTCTTTTATTATTTGTTCATGTGTTTCATTCGGATAAAAGTGCACTGTTATCCATAACCGGCACTCATCCGCAATAAAAGCTGCATGTCTTCCACCCTCAATAACAGCTGGATTAATTGTTGTTGTTCCAGATGGATAGCCTTCATATGTTTTCATAACTGCCCAGTGGCGCTCTAATTCTTGTAAGCTTTGCACAATTTTCATCATTTTTTCAATCGCACTCGCTCCAAATAAACATCCTCCAGCATGAATCATTTGCCTACGCGTTGCATCATGAAACGTTTGAGGGCTTTTCACAGTAATCCAGCCAGTAATTACGCCGCCCTGTCCTTGCATATGTAAATTACTCGTATCCACTACGACTGCAAAATCAGCATCATAACCTCTTTTGCAGCATTGAAGTGTACCAGCTTCTCCAACTTCTTCTCCAATTACGGATTGAAAGATTAAATCTCCAGGTAATTCAATACCAGCTTCTTGTAATAGCTGAATAGCAAATAGCGCTCCAGCTAGTCCCCCTTTCATATCAGCTGCACCACGTCCAACTAACCAACCATCTTTTATAAATGGCTCAAACGGATTTGTTTCCCACGCCTCATCTGCCGATACTTCAGCTACATCCATATGTCCATTAATAATAAGACTTTTATATGAGTCACTTTTTGCCCCTTTTTTCACACCAACAACGTTCGGATCATTAGGATATACATCCCATTTATCAACACTAAAATTTTGTTCTCTTAGAAACTCTGCAACAAATTGTTGTGCCTCATTTGTATTTCTCGCCGGCGGTGCTGGTGTTTCAAAACGAATTAAATTCTTTGTAAGCTCTAGTAACTCATCTTTTCGTAAATCAATCTGCTCTAATAGCTGTGAAACTTTTTCATTCATCGCTAATTCCCCTTTACATACGTAGTATGTTTCCAACTTTATTTTCACAAAAAAAGAGACTGTTTACAAATCTTACAGTCTCCAAATTAATTCATATTAGAAGCTCTCTACTTCCGTCGTATTTGTCTTTTCAATATGTTCTACTTTACGTGCCTTATTTCTTGTCGCACGGTAAAACAGTAAACAAACAATCATAAATGGAATTCCGCAATACAATGCCATTCTTTGCTCTGGAATAAAGGCCATACCAATAATTACTGTTACATTTAATACTAGTGCAAGCAGTGGTACGAATGGATACAGAGGTGTTTTAAATTTCAATTCTTTCACATCCCCGCCCTGCTTTATGTATGACCTCCTAGCTAATAAGTTAGATAGAGCAATAGATGCCCAAACTAATATCGCCCCGAACCCGGCAATAGAAAGTAGCCATAAATAAACTGTATCTTCCGCATAAATACCTGATAGTAATGAAAGGCAACCTACAATTGTACTTACAATCAATGCATAAATAGGAACACCGTTTTTAGATAACTTACCAAAAATCGGACTAATCATTCCTTGATTAGACATAGACCATAGCATACGAGAAGTTGCATATAACCCTGAATTCGCAACGGATAGCACTGCTGTAATGATAACAAAATTTATAATATCTGCTGCATAAGGAATACCAATTTTATCAAATACAACTACAAATGGACTTTCAATTACTCCCGCTTGTTGCCAAGGGAATAGTCCAGCAAGAATAAAAATAGATAGTACAAAGAAAACAAGTATACGCCAAACTGTATTGTTAATTGCCTTCGGGATTGTTTTCTCTGGATTGTCACTCTCACCTGCTGCAATACCAACTAATTCTGTTCCTTGGAAAGAAAAATTAACTGCAATCATCGTAATTAAAATGGCTGATAATCCATTGGGGAACAATCCACCATAATCAGTAAAACTAGAGAACATCGGCGCTGGTTCATTTCCTTTCATATCTAGAAAACCAAACATTGCTGCCCCGCCTAAAATAATAAATGCAATAATCGTAATTACTTTAATACTTGCAAACCAAAATTCAACTTCCGCAAAACTTCTTGAAGATAACGCATTAATAGCAAAGAGGAGTACCGCAAACACTACGCACCAAATCCATGAAGGTACATCAGGAAACCATCGTTTCATTAAAATACTAACTGCAATTAGTTCAATCCCTATCGTAGCTGACCAGTTTAACCATGACATCCATCCAACTACATAACCTGCTGCAGGAGAAATATGCTTTGTCGCATACGTTTGATAAGATCCTGCGTCAGGCATTGCAACAGCTAACTCTCCAAGACAGAGCATCGTTAAATACATAACAAATCCTCCAACAAGATATGCTACAATCGCTCCTCCAGGCCCAGCTTCATGAATTGTATACCCAGATCCTAAAAAAAGACCGGTACCAATAACGCCTCCAAGTGCAATCATAAATATGTGCCTGCTTTTCAATTCTCTTTTTAATCCTTGATTTTGATTCATCATATAAATCCCCCCTTTTCACTTTGTAAACCCATTTAATGTAAGCGTTTTTAAAATTATTCACCGTAAAAATAATGATTTAAAAGAGCAAAAATACACGTCACTTACATTAATCACTGCCTGTTACTAAAAGGTCATCCCTTACTGTTATTAATAACTTTTGATCAGTAATAGCTTGTCCTTCTACTACTTCTAATGATTCAATATAACCACTGATCCCTATCTTAATTTCTACTTTCTGTTTATCTATTGTTTCAATTAATGCTAATTTCTCCCACTCATATACGTAAGAACTTTCCGTAACAAATAACTTCTCTACTTTCCCGTAACAAGGACTATACACGCATTCTATAACCGTCTTCACTTTATACACTCCTCCTTCTTATTAGTTGGTACTGAAACGTTGCATATCCCTCCTTTAGATATATCAATTATTATTTATGCAAAATGCGTACCAATCTCCAATTCCTATTTAAAATGAAGGTTTCTCAAAAAAAAAACTTCATAACCGCAAAATTTTTCTATCATTTCAGAGATTTTAAAAGGAAAATAGCAAAAAATTTTTGCGATTTTATAAGAATTTTAATAAAATTATAAAAAGTCAGTCTTCATAGGGTGGAATGAGGAGAAGATAATCTATGCGTACAGAAGAAATTAATTTAAAACAGATCATTGAAATGAATATGCTATATGAAACTTTACTCAATGAACTCGACATCGGAATTCATATTATTAATGAGGAAAGTAAGACGATTATCTATAACCGCAAAATGATGGAAATTGAATCAATGGAGCGCTCAGATGTGCTATATAAAAGTCCTTTAGAAGTATTCGCATTTGAGGAAAATAAAAATAGTACTCTTATAGAGGCATTAAAATTTGGAAAAACAAAGAAAAATATAAAACAAACGTATTTTAACAATAAAGGACAAGAAATTACAACGATTAACGATACTTTCCCTATAATAGAAAATGGAAAAATTAAAGGCGCTATTGAAATATCAAAAGAAATTAGTAACTTAAAGCAAACGATAAAAATAGGTCCTTCTCGAAAACAAAGTACTAAATTTACCTTTGATCACATAATTGGTGATTCTGAAGCCATTCAATCAATCATTACAGAAGGAAAAAGAGTAATTCGTACATCTTCCTCCATACTTCTAGTAGGAGAAACAGGCACTGGTAAAGAACTATTTGCACAAAGCATCCATAATGAAAGTCAGCGTTCAACAAAACCCTTTATTTCACAAAACTGTGCCGCTATACCTGATACCTTAATGGAAAGCCTACTATTTGGCACAAATCGAGGTGCCTTTACAGGAGCAATAGATAAATCAGGCTTATTCGAAGAAGCAAACGGAGGAACTTTGTTATTAGATGAAATCAATTCATTAAGCCCAATACTTCAAGCTAAGTTGCTGCGGGCTATACAAGAAAAAACAATACGAAGAATCGGAGGTACACACGAAAAAGAAATTGATGTTCGCATTATAGCAACTATCAATGAAGATCCCTTTGAAGCCATCGCACATAATCGATTAAGAGAAGACTTATATTACCGATTAAGCGTCGTTACTTTATGTCTTCCACCTTTACGTGAAAGAAAAGAAGATATTCCAGCTCTTGTTCAGCACTTTATTGAAAAATATAATACTCAATTCGGGCTCAACGTAACCGATGTAGATGTAAATGTAAGAGAATTTTTCTATGCCTATGATTGGCCTGGAAACGTACGGGAGTTGGAACATATAATTGAAGGTTCCATGAACTTGATAGAAGATGAAACCATCATTACAGCGTTTCATCTTCCTACTCGCTTTCGCGAACGAATAAAAACAGAATTCAATATGCAACATGCACTAACTACTCACAATACTGATGCACCTAAAACTTTAAAACACACAATAGAAAAAATGGAAAAGAACTACATTAACCAAATTCTTAAAGAGAATCATGGCAACATCTCACAAGCTGCAAAATTTTTAGGATTAAGTAGGCAAAACTTACAATATCGCATTAAAAAACTGCATTTACACATATGAAATAAACATGTCTCCAAGTGTAAAAATGACTTGGTAAAATATGTTATAATAAACATATAACATGCTAGAAAGGGGCTATATATGAGTAATGATAAAAAATTAAAGTTATTACAATACTTATACTTTTTCCCTGCCATGCTCTGTATGATGTTATTCATTAATGCCGATGTAAGCAGCTCTCCTTATGCAAAGCTATTAGGAACAATTTTTGGCTCCTTTGCAGCTATTATGCTTGCTGCTTTTTGGAATTTGAAGATACGTATAAAAAACGAAAAATCTTCTTAATACTAAAAAAATCGAGCTACTTAGCCCGATTTTTTTATTTGCCATTAAAACTCAACATTCTCTAAATACAACCCACTTGCCTCAGCAAGACAATTAATTTGATTGCGCTGCTTTTCCTCTAAAATGTTTGGAATTGCTTCAGCATCTAATTGTCCTAATCCAACTTCAATTAATGCCCCGACAATTTTTCTTACCATATTATGAAGGAAGCCGTTACCACTTACTCTAATTTGTACAAACCCTGCCTCTTCCATCACATCAAGTGTATATACTTCTCGAACCATAGATTTTTTCTTTGATTTCGCATTTGAAAAAGCAGTAAAGTCATGTGAACCAACTAAATGTTTTGCAGCTGCTTTCATGCTTTTCACATTTAATTTTTTATTCACATGCATGCTGTATTTACGCATAAATGGATTTGTATGCTCTTCATTCCAAATTTTATACAGATATGTTTTTGCTTTAGAATTGTAACGAGCATGGAAACGATCATGTACTTCTTCCACATTCGTAATGCTAATATCGTTAGGTAAATATTGATTTAAATATTTTTTCACTTTATGTTCCACTAACTTCTCATCACTTTGAAAGTTAGCAACTTGATTCAAAGCATGTACACCAGCGTCTGTTCTACTACAACCGATAATTTCAATTTCTTTTCCGACCATTTCAGATATGACACTTTCGATTTTTCCTTGAATTGTATTATCGTTATTACCGAGACGTTGCCATCCTTTAAAACGTGCGCCGTCGTACTGAATCGTTAATTTATAATTATGCATCGTATTCTCCTTGTCTTATTGACCTAAAAATATAATCCCTCATACAGCTTTTCCATATGAGGGAACTATAACATATTGTTACTTCATTCTAAAAGGAATAAAGTAATCTATTTACTAATTACGATTCGTTCGAATCCAGGAATCTCCTAAGTATGTTCTAATTTTTAACCAACCAAATGATGTTGTAGATTCTTCAACTACAAATACCGTTTGTGGTGCAAAAGTGCCGATTGCTCTACCGAAAGGTTGATCAAATGCTGTAAACACATTTGGGACATGGTAATAAGACCCTTGTGGCGCAATCCATTTTTCTCCAACCTCAGCCTTAATTTTCTTCCAACCATTTTCTCCTTGTTGAAGTACTCTTACAGATTGGGCTGAGAATTTCACACCATGATGCATGTACTTAGGTTCATTGTATGCATAAAAATCACGATTAATATGTTCCACGTGTGGATAACGAACAATCCACTTTGGCCCTAAATACGTATTAATTAAAGACCAACCGTTTTCTTTTGTCTGCAAAATATTAACCGTTTGTGGAGCGAACCAAGCATCTGGATTTTTAGCTTCAGGGCTACTGTATGCTGCAAAATTCTGCTTCATTATTTGTGGCATTCCATTTACACTTGTCCACTTCTGCCCCAAATATGTATCAATCAAAATTTCACCTCTTAGTGTACCATCACGTGCAATAACAGTTTGAGGACTAAATACGTACTTCGCACTGTCCATATTAATCCAATCAAAAGCTTCAAAAGTTCGATTAATTTCTACTTTAGCGCCCTCTGGTGCGATAAATCCACCACTTATCTTCCACCATCCACTAGGATGTTGATTTGTAACATAAACCCTTTCTCCTGGCTGCAGTTCTTTTTTCACAGGCGAATTAAAACTACGACTTTCATATACTTTTAATGTTTTTGTTGTTTCATATGATTCCGCATGTGCAGAAGTTGCAAATAAAGAAACCATCCCAAAAACAAATAATGCCAACCATTTTTTCATAAATCTTCTCCCTTTTAGCTTATTTTCTATAGCAAATTTGCTATGTTACATCCATATTGTAATTTATTAATACAGAGTGGTCTATACAATCTGAACACTGTATATTTTTACAAATTTTTTTGAGTGCAGCAAATAATTTCATATAATCCATACAGAAAGTATGGATATTGATTACGTAACGTGATTTATCTACTAACATAACAAAAAATGTTGATGTAGTTAACCACATCAACATTTTTAATCCTTCTTATTTCAAATTTAATCTAACTACATTCTCAACATGCGCAGTATGCGGGAACATATCAACTGGTTGCACATACTCCACTTCATAGCTCTTCATTAATGCTTGTACATCACGTGCTAATGAAGAAGGATTACAAGACACGTACACAACTTGTTTCGGCTTCACTTTTAAAATTGTTTCCAGTAATTTATCATCGCAACCTGTACGTGGTGGGTCGACAACAATTACATCTGGACGCCATCCTTCTTTTACCCATTTCGGTAACCATTGTTCAGCTTTACCTGCTTCATATTTCGTATTTGTAAATCCGTGACGCTTTGCATTTTTTCTTGCATCTGCAATTGCTTCTGGAATTACATCCATACCACGTACTTCCGCTGCATCATTTGCAAGCCAAAGACCGATTGTACCAACACCACAGTACGCATCCACAATCTTCTCGTTTCCTGTTAACGCAGCTGCTTTTTTCGCTTCATTATACAAAACAACTGTTTGCTCTGGATTCAACTGGAAGAATGCACGTGCTGATAATTCAAATGATAAATCGCCAAGTGTTTCTTGAATGACTTCTTTTCCAGCTAATTTAAATGTTTTGTCGCCAAAAATAACAGATGTTTTACGCCAGTTTACATTTTGCATAATTGATTTAACCGCTGGCATCTGTTTTTGTACTTCTGCAATAAATTGTTCTTTATTTGGTAATTCTTCTTTTGTTGTAATAAGTGTAACTTGTACTTCCCCTGTTTGAACTGCAGTACGTGTTACAATTGTGCGTACTAAACCTTTTTGTTTTTTCTCATTGTAAATAGAAACATTTAATTTTTCTAAAATACGTCTTACAACTTTTGTCGCTTCATTCGTTGCTTTATGTTGAATCATACAGTGAGCGATATCAATTAACTGATGTGAGTTTTGTTTATACAGCCCTGTAATAACCTTTTCGTCTTTACGCCCCACTTGTAATTGACTCTTATTACGATAATGCCATGGATTTTCCATGCCAAGCGTTGGGCGAATTTTCTCTTCCATACTATTTTTCATGTACTTCTCAAATGCTTGTACAACGATATCACGCTTTTGATTCAATTGTTCTTTATAATCTAAATGTTGCAGCTGACAACCGCCACACTCCTCATATACTGGACACGGTGCTTTCACACGATGCGGTGAAGCTTTACGAACTTTTTTCACTTTCGCTTCAGCGAAGCCACGCTGAATTTTCGTTGTTTCTGCAACAACTTCTTCTCCTGGTAATGCCCCTGGAATAAAAACAACTTGTCTCTTAAAATAACCAACGCCTTCTCCGTTAATCCCAAGACGTTTAATTGTCACAGGAAACGTTTGACCAACTTCCAACTTACTCTCATGTTGCTTTTGTATCATTATTACACCTCTACTCTATACTTTTCCATAAATATAACGCTGCATAACTGCAGTATGGTTCACACTCTTGTTTCACTTTTTCTAAAAATGCATCATCAGGTTTATCATCTAATTGAAATATACCTTGCACTGCACGCTGAATCCCAATGTCCGCTTTCGGGAACATATTTTTCCGTCCAAGCCCAAACATTAAAAAGTTTTGCACTGTCCATGCACCAATTCCCCTAATTGGCAACAATTGTGCTGAAATGTCTTCTTCCGTCCCATTTTCTATACTCGCTAAATTTAATGTACCACTGACAATACTTCGACCTAATCCTACTATATATTCAGCCTTTCGCTGACTAAACTTCTGCTCTCTCAATTCTTCTATTGAAATATTTGCTACTATTTCCGGAGTGGGGAAAAAGAATACACCGTTCTTCTCTGTTCCATACCGTTTCACAAATTGTTCTGTTAACACAGTAGCAAATTTCAAATTTATTTGTTGGTGAATGATACAGCGAAGCAGACAAGCAAAATAATCAAATTCTAAAATAATTGGAGTATAAGCATATGTTTCAAATAGTGGACGTAATGATGTGTTTAAAAAATGATTTTGTATATCTTGAAACGGTTCATTCCAATGAAAAATGGCCCTCATTCGTTTCATGACTTTCTCTGGATCTCCTGTCTGACTAGAAATCCAAAACTGTGGATTTTGAACAGTACCAATCCCTTGTAAGCGAACAACAACCTGTTCCTCGTCTATACAAAGCGGGATATAAATAACTTTCTCATCTAATTGAATGACGTTAAGAGGATCAAAAGATAAACGTTTTAATACTTCTTCAAAATGATACGGATACTCTAACGTAACATGTTCGCTCCACATACGTTTCCCCATCCTTTTTACACATCATTATAGCATGAGAAAACCGTAAGCATACATGCTTACGGTTGATTGCCTTTTACTAAGTCATCTAGACTTTTAAAATGATACCCTTTCTCGCGCAAATCATCAATGATTTTCGCAAGTGCTTCTGCATTATCTTTTGATATTGCATGAAGTAATAAAATAGATCCTGGATGAATCATCGTCATAACATTATTATGCGCATATTGCCATCCTCTTTGCTGATCCACTTTCCAATCCAAAAATGCAAGTGACCAAAATACATTATAATAGCCCATTTCTTTCGTAAGAGCTAACGTTCTTTCACTAAATACACCGCGCGGAGGACGTACATATTTCACTTCTTTTTGCCCAGTTACTTTTTTAATTTCTTCCGTTACACTCGTTAATTCTTCACGAAGTTTCTCATCATTTACCGCTGTAAAATCAGGATGACTCCAAGAATGGTTTCCAATAATGTGTCCTTCATCCTTCATTCTTAACAATAAATCTTTTTGCGTTTTAATGTAATGCCCCGTTACAAAGAAAGTTGCTGGTACTTTTTTCTCTTTTAATACATCTAATATTTTCCCTGTGTATCCATTCTCATATCCATTATCAAATGTTAAATAAATATCTTTTTTCTTCGTATCTCCTAAATAAAACCCGCCATTTTTTTGTAGTAAATCTGTATATAACTTTCCTGCATCTGGTACTGTTTCATTTTTAGGACGCGGGATTCCCCAGTTATGTGGAGTATTTGTATAAGCCAGTGCTGAAACTGGAACAAGTGCCATCATAATTGAAAAAATGAGACCGATATATAACCATTTATATTTCATAAATAGTCTCCTTTCCATATATAATCGTACTTGTAGTTTCTGTTGCTACGCATTCTTTCATGCTGAACATGTTTTTCTATATATACCAAAAAAATGCATCTCGAATCATTCGAGATGCATTTTTTATTTACTTAAATACTGGCTCTTTAAAGCTAGCTAATTTTTCAAGTGATGTTTTATCAACATCTGCATGTAAGCTATTACCATGCGAGTCCATCGTTACAACTGCTTTAAACCCGTCGATACGTAAATGCCACATTGCTTCTGGAATACCAAATTGTAAGAAATCAACATCTTTCACTTCTTTAATACATTCAGCATAATATTGCGCTGCACCACCGATTGCGTTTAAATATACACCGCCGTGTTCTTCTAAAGCCGCTAATGTTTTCGCACCCATACCGCCTTTTCCAATGACAGCGCGAATACCGAATTTCTTCATAATATCGCCTTGGTACGGTTCTTCACGAATACTTGTCGTTGGACCTGCCGCTTTAATTTGCCAATTGTCATTTTCATCTTTCACAACAACTGGACCACAGTGGTAAATAATTTGTCCATTTAAATCTACTGGACAATCATTATCCATTAAATGCTTATGGATTGCGTCACGACCTGTATACATCATGCCATTAATTGTTACAACATCACCAACGCGAAGTTCACGAATTTGCTCTTCTGTAATTGGTGCTTGTAATACAATCTCACGTTGCTCTGTTTTTTCTTGTACTTCATGCTGAAGTGTATCTTCACCTTCTTGATATAGCCAATCCATAATGTCTCCTGTTTCAGGATGGATTTTCACACCAAGGCGACGATATGCCCAGCAATTATACGCAACAGATACATAGAAACTAGCTGGCAAACGATTATAGACGCCAATTTTACAACCAAGTAAAGTTGTTTCTCCGCCAAATCCCATCGTACCAATGCCAAGCTTATTCGCATTTTCTAATACGTACTCTTCAAGATGTTGTAACTCTGGTACTGGATTGACATCATCTAATGTACGGAATAATTGATTTTTTGCCAATTCATAACCTGATGTGCGGTCTCCCCCGATACCAACACCAATTACACCAGCGCTACATCCTTGCCCTTGTGCTTGATATACTGCATGAAGAAGGCATTTACGAATCCCTTCTAAATCACGGCCAGCTCGTCCAAGTCCTTCTAGTTCACACGGTAAGCTATATTGAATATTTTTATTCTCACAGCCACCACCTTTTAGGATTAAACGTGCATCAATATAATCTTTTTCCCATTGTTCAAACTTAATCACCGGTGTACCTGGTCCTAAATTATTTCCACTATTATCTCCAAAAAGAGAATCAACAGAATTGGGACGAAGTTTACCATCTTTTGTCGCCCGCTCAAGCGCATTATAGATAGCTTCCTTCAACTTTAATTGATTCACACCAACTGGTGTATAAATTTTAAACGTTGGCATCCCTGTATCTTGGCAAATCGGCGAGATGTTATCATCAGCCATTTTAATATTATTTGTAATTGTGCCAAGTGCCATCGCAGAACGAGTCCCTGCATTTTCTCGCTCTTTCGCTTGTTGAATCGCACGACGAACATCTTTCGGTAAGTTCGTTGACGTTTCAACAATTAGTTGATACATGCTTTCTTGAAGCTTTTCCATTGTTACTTCCCCCTCAATTGTGAACGCTACCAAAACGTTATGAGCTGAAAATTCAATTGTTATGCTCTTTAGCTATTTATTTGTTTCACGCTATTAGAGCATAAATGAAATTTTTCACAACTTGATTATACCTCTTTTTCTATCGTCCTTCTATTACCCGAACAGAAAAAGGCTACCAAATTGGAATTGGTAGCCTTTTTAATATATTATTCGTCTTTTTTAAATTGCTCACATTTTAATTCTAATTCATCTAACATTGCAAGAAGACGATCTACATCTTCTAATTCTACTTCTTCAGGTTCAATTGTATCAATTACTTCAATGAACATATTTAAACGTTCTTTTAAATATACTAATTGTGTATCTTTATCTTGAATTGCTTTTCCCATGAAGGCACTCTCCTTTTAATTCGAGTTGCTTTTATTATACCGCAAAAACGATTGCTATGGGCATGAAATTTCATCAATTTTGTCACAGTCATCCACTATAATGTAAGCCCTCTCTCTTTCCATGCTAAAAAGTTTCACTTTATAAAAAGCACATATTCTTCTATTATAGAGAATGGACAAATTGTTATTTCAATAGTCAAAGGAGTATTTCATATGACGATATCACAAAAAATGAAGCCGATTACTCCTTCTTACGATCCATGGGAAGCGTATATGGACCTTGAAGAGTACGGCAAACTACTATTAACAAATGTTGAATTTACAACGACGACGTTATGCAACATGCGCTGTGAGCATTGCGCTGTTGGTTACACGTTACAGCCGAAAGACCCAAATCCGCTTCCGATGGATCTTTTATTAAAACGATTAGATGAGATTCCTCATTTACGTTCTTTAAGTATTACTGGCGGCGAACCTATGCTTTCAAAAAAATCCGTCGACAACTATGTAACACCACTCTTAAAATATGCCCATGAACGAGGCGTTCGCACTCAAATCAACTCTAACTTAACTATAGATTTAGCACGTTACGAACAGATTATTCCTTATTTAGACGTATTGCATATATCTCATAACTGGGGAACAATTGATGACTTCGTTGAAGGCGGATTTGCAATGATGGAGCGTAAGCCTACTTACGAACAACGTGCAAAATTATTTGAAAGAATGATTACAAATAGTAAGGCTCTATCAGATGCAGGTGTACTTGTATCGGCCGAAACAATGCTAAACAAAAGAACTCTACCACATATTGAACATATTCACCGCCAAATCGTCGAAGAGATGGGCTGTAAACGTCATGAAGTTCATCCAATGTATCCAAGTGACTTCGCGAGTAATCTAGAGATTTTAACAAAAGCTGAAATTCGTGATGCGATTGAGCATTTACTAGAAATTCGTGATGAAAATGTATGGATGTTATTTGGAACGTTACCTTTCTATGCTTGTAGCGATGACGAAAAAGACATAGCTACATTTAAAAAATTGCAAGAGAGCAAAAATGTAACTGTTCGTAATGATCCAGATGGCCGTTCTCGTTTAAATGTAAATATTTTCGATGGAAATATTATTGTGACGGACTTTGGTGATGTTCCACTTCTAGGAAACATACAAACAAACACATTACAAGAAGCGTATGAAAAATGGAGCACTTCAAAAACAGCAAAATCATTAAGCTGCCACTGTCCTGCAGTAAAATGTCTTGGACCAAATGTTCTTGTAAAAAACAGCTACTATCCGACAGAAGATTTCTTATCAAAAACAGCAAACATTACATTATAAAAAAAACGTCAGCTTATAAGCTGACGTTTTTTATGTTATTGCGAGTGAGAAGAAGAAATAAATTTAAAAAACAAATGATCATGAATTGGAATTGCCGCTCCAATTCCTTGAGAAGTAATATTTTTCACAACAAGTCTTTTTTGATTTCCCTTTAATACAAGATACACTTCTCCAAATGTTACTTTTCCCTTTTCATTTACTGCTGGTGTATAAGCGTATAAATATCCAAGTTGACTCGGACTAATATTATACACACGCTCATGTCCAGTACCATAACCAATAGTTGTCTTAAACGAAAGAGGTAATTGTACTTTTTCAAGTGCTTTGAGAAGCATCATTTTTTTCACATCTGCAGCATCTTTCATATCTGCTGTTAAATCGCCTTCAACCGTCTTTTGTGTTTCTTGCTTATAGCGAAGTGGATATAAACGGTCTCCTCCGCGATTATCATACACATTTCGATTCACTTGTTTATATTCCCAATTAATCGATGTGTCTACTGATTCATAATGTAAGGCCCATTGACCTAAATAAATTTTTGCCCGATACCCTACTGCAAGTGGCGCATTTGAAATTGTCGTTTCATTAAACATCCGAATTAAGTCTGGATTTTCAATTTTAATATTAGCCGTTTTCAATAGCTCTTGAGCAAATTTACTTGGTTGTAAACGTGGCAAATCTTGCGCATCATTTGGAAATGTATTGTCTTTTGAAATATTTAAAACAGATGAAGGCATTTTTGTTCCTACTGTTGTCTTTGCAAAACTCATGTTAGGAAATAATAAAATAAACGAGACCATAGTTGAAAGACATATGCTGTATACTCGTTTCACCTGTCTGGCTCCTTCCTATGTAGGTATATATACTACTTCGTTTATTGTTTTCTCTGAGCGCAATTGTTATGCCTATTTTTCATAATAAATAAAAACCAATTCCCATAATGACATACGCCGCTAGTAAAGTGCCTCCTTCAAACCAGTTTGTATCTCCATCATTGGAAATCGCAATCGTTAAGAAAACGGCTGTAATCATAGACACAAGTTCTGGTATGGTAAATACTAAAGGCATCCTTTGCGCGAAGAACATAGATAGTAATACTAATACAGGAGCAACAAACATGGCGATTTGTAATGTAGAGCCTATTGCAATTTCAACTGCAATATTTACTTTATTTTTATAAGCCATAATAATTGCAGACGCATGTTCCGCTGCATTCCCAACAATTGCAACGATAATAACCCCTATAAATAACTCTGACCAGCCAAATGACTTTGCAACAGTTTCAAAAGTATGCACGAGTGCCTCTGACACATAAGCTACCGCTAGTGTTGCTATCGCTAAAATAAGTAGCGCCTTCCCTTTCGACCACTCTGGCTCTTCTTCATGCGCTACTTCGTCACTTTTATGTTGATATACACCACGGTGCGTAACTAACTTAAATAGTAATGCAGCAAGGTACATGATAATCATAATAATAGAAACACCTATACTTAATTGATACGTCTTGCCAGCGTCCATCTTCATTGAAAAGATCTCTGGAATAACAAAGGCCACAACAACAGCAAATATTAATAAAGCTGAATTATGCCTTGCATCATATACATTAAAACTTTGTCTTTTGTATTTAAGACCTCCAACAAAGAAGGATAACCCTCCTACTAATAATAAATTTCCAAGTACAGATCCCGTTAAAGAAGCTAACACCACTTCAATTAACCCTGCTTGAAGTGCAAAAATTGAAATGATAAGTTCAACAGCATTACCGAAAGTAGCATTTAATAATCCGCCTATTCTAGGACCAGAAACAATTGCTAGACTCTCTGTTGCTCTACCCATAAAACCAGCTAATGCGATAATCGTAACACAATACACAGCGAACATAATTGTTTCTGGCCAATGAAGTGTTTTTCCAAGTACAGATAGTGGTACACCTATAAGCGCTACTATAAGAAATATTTTATTAAACATGTTTTTCATCCTTCCATCGTATGTATTTCTCCTCAATATTATTATTATTCTTCTCCTAACTTGTCCGATTTCATCACAATTACGTTTAAAAAATCGGATTGAAGAAAACAGTATGAAAGATATTTAAATTATCTTGTTTAAACAGACAGAATTATAAATTGTGAAAAGGGGTTAAAATTATGCACTTAAAAGAAAAAATCGCAACTATTATTCAAGGTCAACGTACTGGTGTATTATCTACAGTACGAAATGAGAAACCTCATAGCGCCTTTATGATGTTTTTCCATGAAGATTTTGTACTGTATGTTGCAACAGATCGACAATCAAAAAAGATAACAGATATTGAACAAAATCCTAATGTCCATGTACTACTCGGACGAGAAGGGAAAAAATTAGATGAAGATTATATTGAAGTTGAAGGATTGGCTTCAATTGAGGAAGACTCGACATTAAAAAACAAGTTTTGGAATAATAGCTTAAAACGTTGGTTACTCGGCCCTGAAGACCCTAATTACGTATTGATAAAAATCAACCCCGACACAATTTATTACATCGATGGTGCCGGTACGACGGAGCCTGAGTTTTTACGACTATAAAATAAAACAAGCCCCCCTTAGGTGGGCTTGTTTTGTCGAAAAGTTCTTTTGAAAAAAACAATAAAATAGGTGGAACTTTCTAAAGATTCTGTTATATAATAGCATTAACTTAAATAAACTGTATTAAAACAGATTGAGAGGAGAAA
This sequence comes from Bacillus cereus group sp. MYBK95-2, assembly GCF_051915225.1. Classification (NCBI taxonomy): domain Bacteria; kingdom Bacillati; phylum Bacillota; class Bacilli; order Caryophanales; family Bacillaceae; genus Bacillus; species Bacillus cereus group sp. MYBK95-2. The sequence continues at coordinate 58,840 of NZ_JBQAEH010000009.1, forward strand.
TAAAATTGATGAAGAGAGAAGAACGCAAAAACATGATTGAGTTTATTGAAAAGAAAAAAGGGATTGAGCGTGACGAATTACTGTTTATGACAGACGATGAAGTAGAACATATTTATAATGTAACGTACTTTTTATATGAGGAAATTGCAGAGTAGTATAATAATCCCCACCTTATTAAAAATATAAGGTGGGGATTATTTCGCTATTTAGCCCACTATTTACAGGCAGTAAAACTCCCACCTTAAAATTCAGGTGGAGCAAGGAGTTAAGTTGAAGTCGTGCTTCCTATAAGCTCAATTGCTTCAACTTTATACATGAGAATCATTTTCATGTATAATACTGTAAGATTGGAGGAATTTTACTATGAGTTCGTGGCTCTTATTTGCACTATTATCAGCAATTGCTGCTGCCCTTGTATCGATTTTTGGAAAGTTTGGTTTAGACGGCATCGATGCAAACGTTGCAACAACAATTCGATCTATTATTATGGCATTATTTATGATAGGCGTTATTATCATACAAGGTAAATTTCAAAATATCGGCGACGTACTGCTAAATAAAAAAGCACTGCTATTTATCACATTAAGTGGGATTGCAGGTGCTTCTTCATGGCTATTTTATTTTCTTGCCCTCAAAACAGGAAAGGTTTCACAAGTAGCTCCTGTCGATAAATTAAGCGTCGTATTTTCTATCATTCTCGCTATGATTATCCTCGGTGAAAAGTTAAACTTTATGACCGGCGTTGGTGTAGTCTTTATTACAGCTGGTGTATTATTTATTGCTTTCAGCTAAAAAAACCGCTATTAGCGGTTTTTCTTTTTCTTTATGTACAACCATACAAAACATGTAACAACTGCTGAAATTAATAAAATCCATATTCCATAATGATGTAAACTATACTCAACGAAGCGCCACTTCTCGCCTAACTTCCAGCCAAGCCCAATAAAAACACTTATCCAAATGAGCGCACCACCGTAAGCGTACAAACAAAAACGCCAAAGTGTCAAATTTGATACCCCAGCAAAATATGCTGTTAAATGACGTACGCCCGGTATAAAATAACCAATCATTAAAAGAAATGGCCCATATTTTTCAAATAAAATATGTGTTTTTTCAATGTGATGTTCTTTAATTCTAATTTTCGGCCCATATTTCTTTAAAACAGGGAGCCCAAGTTTTAAACCTAATATGTAGCTTAACGTGATCCCTAACATCGCACCAGCCAGCCCACTTAAAAAAGCAGCAGTTCCTGACATAACTCCTTTTGAAACATTATAACCAACAAAGGTCAATAAAAACTCGTCTGGTATCGGTAATCCGACAATCCCACCAGCCAAAGCTATAACAATTCCAAAATAGCCATAATGCGCGATTAACTCGCCAATATGTTGTTCCATTCGGAAGACACATCCTATGCACGGTCGTTATTCCACATTGTACCCTTTCTATCTTTAAGGCAAACATGGTATACATATTCACTATACATTGTTTTTATAATGAACTCTACTTCTATTCTTTCCTTTAACAGAGATAAAGAAAAACTTTACTCAGTGGGAGTTTTGTTCATCCTCTACTAATTATTAACCTATGCCAATCTTGCTTTTACAGACATCCCGACTCCACATAACTCACTTACATTCACCAATTTTGAGATTAGATTCTTATTGCCCGCAAATAACCCGATAAAAAATAAAAATTCATATGCGTGTTTTTTTGTTACAATAAAGGAAAGTTACTTTTCGCAACGGTTTAACTCTCAAGAAAAATGATATATCTAGCAAAAACATAGTTTGGTCTATATAATGCAACTTCTACCTATTAAAAGAACATACACCCTTTTACATACAACATCATTTTTCTAAATTATACAGGGGGGAACGAACATGACCATTGAAAATCAATTTATTCAAAAAGTTTACTATAAAACATTTTTAACAGAAGAAACTTCTACTCCTGCATCGGAAGTACTCGGTGAAGCATATATAAATGAATCTAAAAATGAATTCTCCAACATTTCTAATATTCGATTTGCTCAAGGTGAATTTTATTATCAAAATAAAGATTTTGAAGCAGCTATATTTAAATGGGAAAAAGTAAATAATGCTCTTGCACTTTGGGCGACAAAAAATATTGCAGATGCTTATTTTGAACTAGGATTCTTACCAAAGGCAGAAGAAATTTATCAATCTATTCAAACGGAAGATACGACTCTTACGATGGAGGTTTCCTTACAACTTCTTTCTCTTTATATCGAACAAGATCGTTTAGGACTCGCTTTTAAGACGATTAGTGAAGCTGTTGCATTCCAACCGGATTACCCAAATATTACTGCAATTGCACGTTCTTTCTATGAAAAACAAGAAGATTGGAACAACGCTATCGAACTAGCTGTTCAAGAAGGTATCCGAACACAATCTTTACACTGGTTTGATACGTTAATAACTTACATAAACAAAGGATTTACAAAAAATATTAAGCCTGAATATTTCTATGAGTCTTTAAAAGCTCTATATGCTGTTGATCAAGCTCAATTTAAAGAACTTGTTATTGCTCTTTGGAATAGCTATCAACATGAATCCTTATACCTTCCTTGGATTCAAAGTATTAATCATTTATTCTTGCATATTGAAACAGACAATAATGACGATTGGAATGAAATCTCTACTCGCTACCAAGAAACATACTTTTCATTAATTACCGGAAATCATTTTATGCATGAATTAAACGGACTTGTACCAAATTTATTAACAAATTGGTTCAGTTTAACGAAAGCAAAAGATTCTCTAGTTGTCTCTGCAACAGTGTTAGCATGGAATGAAGTCTCACCTACAACTTTAGAATCATTACTCGTAAAAAGTGCTGGATCCTTACTTTCTAATACATCAGCTGAAGCAGATGTAAATATGGAAACAGTTTCTCATTTATTCGAAACAATCGCTGTATGGGCTGAGAAAAATGATGTAGATTTAAGTCATCAATTTACGCTACTCGTCCATGAACTATGTGATTTAAATGTCACACCAATACTAATAGCTGGAACTAGTGACCATGATAAAACATCATTTGTTAATTCAATATTGGGAGAGAACATCTTAACTGAAACTTTAACAACTCCTATTCTATTTAAAGACGCTAGTCAAACTGAAATAACAGAATTTACCGAGTTAGATATAAGAAATATCCCTAACCTTGATGAATTCCATCAAATAACGGCTACATCTGCTCAGTCAGAACTTGAGAAAAAATGTATAGAAATTAAGCTACCAAGTAGGTTTTTAAGAAAAAATAAGTTTACATTTCTTATTACACCATCTATTCAAGGACAATTGGATAAAAACAATGCATACTTTGAATACTTACAAGCAGCAGATAGCCTTGTATACGTATTAAATTCTTCTTCACCATTGCATAGTCAAGAAATTGATACGTTAATTTATTTACGTGAACAAGTACCAAACTTACAAATTCACTTCGTATCACACACAAATAATACGACTACTGATGAAAAACTAATTAGTAAACTTAAAGTACATTTTCCAGATGCACAATTCTTCCCATACTCTCCTTCGCAAGAGAGTAGCCAGCAACTTGGAGATGTAACAGAATCTATTCTTTCTAATCTTGCAAAACGCGATATAGAAAAAGAACGTATAGAAAAGCTAATATGGTTTACGCAAAAGACAATTGCTTATCTCATAAATGAACGTGTGGAATTAGAAAATACATTAGTAAAATCCGTACGCTGGAATAAACACATCTCAGTGAAACTTACTGGATTTATTAATAACCTTACTGCTCTTGAAAAAGATAAAATTCGTTCTATTACCGAATCCTATCTTTTAACGAAAGAAGAAATTACACGAGATATACATTCTCAAATTCCTGAATTATTACAGAGCTGCTCTGATCTTGTTCAAGAAGATAGTGATTTCAAATTAGTTCATGAAGAATTAAATGCTGCAATGAATGAACGAGTTCAAAAGCATGTACAACAGGTACTTCTTCCTAAATTTACTGGGTCTATTCAAGAATGGATTGAAACAGCACATAATGAATTTATTCAAGCTCAAGCTTATTTAGATGAAATGAGTGAAACGTTTAATAAATTATATAAAGAAGAACGTATGAAACTTCCTTGCGATTTCAAATTATTAGATGATTGGAATCGAGATGTTGTACGAATGACAAATCGAATTACAGTAACGAACATCAATATTTTATTACGCTTTACACCGACACAGTTTTTCTTAAAAAGTGCCGGAAAATTATTTGGTAATATGCAAAAAAACCAATCTATGCTCGCCAACAAATATAAACAATATATTGAAACAGAAGACTATACAGAAATTGCTCACACAATTTCAAAACAATTCTTCCTTCAATTTGAAGTATTTGAAGGTGCATTAGAACGTGATATCATGATGTTCTTCAAAGATCCACTTAATATATTGAAACAAAATGTAGATGCAGCTCAACTTGAGATAAAGGAAGACGAGCAAACATTAGCAACGCTAAGAAGCAATCCAGAAACATATCATGATCCTTTGGCGTTATTTAAACTACAATTGCTACAACATAAATTCGTTTTAAGTACTACAAAGAAACATGAAGATATTTTTGTATCAAACGAATCTCCTACTGTTTAACAAAAAAAACCAAGCAAACTAAAATTTGCTTGGTTTTTTACTTTATTATTTTCATATGTTCAAACGGATAATAAATGCCTGCTAACTTTCCTAACACATCTTCTCTATCAATAAAACCTAAACCATTTCTACTATCTTTACTTATTAAGCGATTATCTCCCATAACAAAAATCTTATTTTCGGGAACTATAATTGGTCCAAAGTCCTCTGTTAAATTCATAAGTTTTTTTTCTGCTTGTTTTTTATTACTATCCAAATACTCTTCATCTTTCACTTCAGAATTTACATATAATTGATCATTTCTCATCTCAATTATATCTCCAGGTAATCCAATCACTCTTTTGACATAAAAATTATCTGTTTTCACAACAATAATATCTTCTCTCCCATAGCTTTCAAATTGTTTTGCTAACTTATTAACAATCACCTTATCTCCATCTTGCAACGTTGGCCTCATAGATGCTCCTTTTACAGTCGTAGGGAAAAACACAAAAATTTTCGCCAAAAACACCAATAAACATGCGATTGCAATAGTTCCAAAGAATTCACGCCAACGTTTTTTCTTTTGCATCATTTCACCATCTCATCATCTTTTTACTTTTATTATAAATAATACAACCGATATTTTTCCACAAAATTCTGAATTATAAAATTATAATATTAGAATTTTCAAAATGGTAATACTGATCAAATTAAACAAGCAAAAAAGATACTCTCAAAATAGTCTATTCACTATTTTGAGAGTATCTTTTTATAATCCCACATATACAATACACATTTGAGCAGCTACATATGTAAACCAAATCCAAAGTGGCTCATACTTCAATTTACGCCCTCCGATATCTGTCACGCCAATAATAAAATCAGAAATCACAAATAGTAAACCACCAAACGCTGGTATCCACCATATCCCTGTATTTTCATAATATAAGGCGAATGCAAAGCAAGCCATTCCTCCAACCCACAATCCGTAAATTAGAGCTCCTATCGTAAACAATTTATCCTGTTTATCATTTCGGATAAAGAAGAACCATCCTACAATTAGAAAGAGCCCATATACGAGTAAACCAATCCAAAAACCATTCCACGAAATTCCTGTTTGCAAAAATGCTTTTACATAAAAACAATGAGCAAGAGCGAAAGTAACCATCCCTCCAATTAACCTGTGACCAATTGGAATCAGCCCAGCCATAAACAAATCTCCCACAGTCGATAAAGTCATACCAAGTGCAACCCACGTACTATACTCTACAGATGGATCTTGTAACCATATCCAAATTGCACTACCTGTTAAAGAAAAACTAAGAATAAGACGGATTACTAAAGGTAACGGCATATTATCTTTCGTTCTTTTTGTCTGCCGCATTGCATAAATTGCACCAATTAAAAAAAGAAGTATTTGCCCAATTAACACCACGTAAAGTAGATTCATAACATGTTCTCCTCAATAAATGCTTTTTGTATCTTTTTTCGTTACACTTAGTCTATTATCCTTTTTCTATGAAAAAAAGAAGAACAGTACTGTTCTTCCATTGTAATCGCTTTTCTGCTCTCTATGCTACTTGTTTTTCTTGCTCCATTTTTTGCTTAGCTGGCGTTCGATTTACCACAATAATTCCCGCGGCTACACATGCTAAACCGAGTAGCACAAATGAATGAATTGCTTCACCTAAAATCATGCTCGATAATAACACACCAAATACGGGTATAAAGAACATATACATAGATACTTTTCCAACCTTGTTGTACTTCATAATTGTATTCCAAATGCAAAAACCAGCTGCAGATAAGAAAGATAAATAAATCAGCATAAGTAGTGCATGTAGACTAAATGTAAATGGCATGACTCCAACTTGTAAAGCCCCTATACATAATAATCCTATAGAACCAAACATCATTTGGTATGCTGTCATATAGCCAACATCTAATGTTTTACTACCTTCTTTTGCTAATATGTTTCCATATGAATACAGCATTGCTGCACTAAGAAGTAATAAGCTTCCGATTCCAAAATGAAATGATAAGCTACCATCACTCGGCACATTTACTAAAATGACGCCACAAAAACCAATCGATACCCCAATTATTTTTCTTATATTGAGAGCATCATCTTTATATAAAAAATGGGCGAGTAAAATTTGAAAGAATGATGATGTCCCTGAAATGATAGCTCCTTCAATTCCTGAACTATAACTCATTCCAATGTAAAAACAGATATATTGAAGAAACGTTTGGAATAAACCAATTTGTATTAACTGTTTCCCCGTTCCTTTTTTGAAGCTCATATCTTTTCCTAACACTTTAAAGAATAATAAGAGCATGACTCCAGATAACAAGAAACGATAACCGGCAAATAATATTTGTTCTCCAACTTCTTGTGGTTGAATTCCAAGTTCAGCATAACTTAACTTAATAAAAGGAAATGCGCTTCCCCATAAAAAAGTTGCTACTATTGCAGCAATAAATACGCCAATCGGATGGGTAAAAAATTTCTCTGTCTTCACTTGTTGTCTTCCTTTCCGACCTTTTTATGAACAATATTCATATATACCAAAGGAATTGCGAAAACACAAGTTTTCCGTTTATACTTGAAACAAAACCGTACCATCTCATAAAAACATATGATATACTATAGAATAATTACAACATAATAACTATTAAAAACAGATTCAACAGAAATGCTGCTATCCATTATGGATGGCAGCTTTCGTCGTTTTATAGGGGTTTCGATTTTGATTATTTTTCTCAATAAGAATTCGGAAGGAGCGAGTAGTAATGAACTCAGAAGTAAAAACGTTACACGCAAAAGAAACAATTTCTCATCCCTCTTTATGGGACACATTAAAAAAACATTATGAACTTGTATTTGCAGTGGCATCTGGTATTTTTATTTTAGCTGGCTGGCTATTCACAAAAAACGATGCAATGAATGTAGGTATTACTTGCTATATCCTTGCTTATATAGTTGGTGGATATGCAAAAGCTAAAGAAGGCATTGAAGATACGATTGAAGAAAAAGAGCTAAATGTTGAAATGCTAATGCTCTTTGCAGCTATCGGTGCTGCAATTATTGGCTACTGGGCAGAAGGGGCTATTTTAATCTTCATCTTTGCGCTCAGCGGTGCTATGGAATCTTATACATTAAGTAAGAGCCAAAAAGAAATTTCCGCTCTTCTTGACTTACAACCCGAAGAAGCATTACGCATTTCCAACGGAACAGAGGAACGTATTCCTGTTGGAGAGTTACAAATTAACGACATTATTTTAATTAAACCAGGTGAACGTGTTCCTGCTGACGGTACGATTCATAACGGTGAAACAAATATCGATGAAGCAGCAATCACGGGAGAACCTATTCCAAATGAGAAAAGATATGGCGATGAAGTATTTGCAGGTACTGTAAATTTACGTGGTGCTATCGAAGTTAAAATTACGAAGCCGAGCGATCAAACATTATTCCAAAAGATTATCCGTCTCGTACAAAGTGCACAAAGTGAAAAATCACCATCACAACTATTCATCGAAAAGTTTGAAGGAACATACGTAAAAGGTGTACTACTCGTTGTTGCGCTTATGATGTTCGTTCCTCATTTCTTACTTGACTGGAGCTGGAATGAAACGTTTTATCGCGCTATGATCTTACTTGTAGTCGCATCTCCTTGTGCACTCGTTGCTGCCATTACACCAGCAACGTTATCAGCCATTTCTAACGGAGCAAGAAATGGAATTCTCTTTAAAGGTGGCATACATTTAGAACGCCTCGCTTCAGTAAAAGCAATCGCCTTTGATAAAACAGGAACATTAACGGAAGGTAAACCTACCGTAACAGATGTATATGTTCGAGAAAATATGACAGAAAAAGAAGTACTTTCTATTACAGCATCAATTGAAAGTCACTCTACACATCCTTTGGCTGAATCTATTGTTAAATATGCACAACATGCGTACGACATTACATTAAAAAAACCAGAAAAGGTTGAAGATGTAACTGGTTTTGGGCTAAAAGGAATATTCGAAAACAACGCTTATAAAATAGGTAAAGCTGATTTTATCGGTGAAGAAACAAAAACATTTCATAATGGTATTTCTGCCTCACTTGAAAAGGAAGGTAAAACTGTCGTTTATATTAGTGATGAGGGAGGCATTCTTGGACTTATCGCTTTAAAAGATACGCTTCGCCAAGAAACAATAGCTGCTATTCGTGATTTACAAAGCATTGGTGTCGAAGCAATTATGATTACTGGAGATAATGAAGAAACGGCAAAAGCAATTGCCTCTGAAAGTAATATAAAGGAATATTACGCATCATGCTTACCAGAAACAAAAGTTGAAACGATTAAAAAGTTAAAAGAAAAATACGGTACAGTAGCAATGGTCGGAGACGGTATAAATGATGCACCTGCACTAGCTACTGCTAGCATTGGTGTCGCAATGGGAGAAGGAACAGATGTAGCTTTAGAAACTGCGGATGTTGTACTGATGAAGAACGAACTATCTCGTCTTTCTCAAGCGATCCGTCTATCAAAACGAATGAATCGTATTGTGAAGCAAAACGTAATCTTTTCGCTAGCCGTTATTGCCATGCTAATTTGTTCAAACTTCTTGCAATTTTTAGCTCTTCCATTCGGTGTTATTGGCCATGAAGGAAGTACGATTCTTGTCATTTTGAATGGCTTACGATTATTAAAAGGAAGCAAATAAAACGGGTCCCTCATAGAGGACCCGTTTTTTTTAATGATAGCTATTATGACCGTTCGCACTGCTACTCGTTTTATGCTTTGGATGCGAACTGCTCTTTTGTTTATTATTACTTTTATTATTATGGTTCTTTTTATTATTACTCATGAAATATCCCCCCTGTTCCTTCTTATTATGGAACAAGAGCTCATTATTCATTACGGGAATTATTGTCACCGGTTCTATAATGGTGGAGTAAACCATTAATTTCACCGCCAAGTAAAATTACCCATCCAGTTAAGTAAAACCATAACATTAAAATAATGATACCACCGAGACCACCATATGTATTGGCGTAATTCGCAAACTTATCTACATAATAAGCAAATGAGTACGATACCACAATCCATCCTACAGTAGCAAATAACGCCCCTGAAATAACTTCTCTTCTTTTTAACTTTCGATCTGGTGCAAATGTATATAAGAAACTAAATAAAGCAAATAGCACGAAGAAACTCGCTACTAATCGTGTAATGCTCCATACGAAAGAAAAACTATCTGATAAACCGAGTGCTTTAAACACTGCTGCTCCAATAACTTGTCCGAATACCGGAACAATTAACGCAAAGACAATCATAAAAATAATAGCTAATGTAAACACAATTGATAACGCTCTTGTTGTAATAAAAGAACGTGTTTCCTTCACGTCATAAGCGCGGTTAAAAGCATTCATAACCGCATTAACACCATTTGAGGCAAACCATAACATGGATAATAAACCAAATGATAATAAACCACCATTTTGCTGGTTTACAACTTTATCTACATTTACCTCAATTAAGTTCATTGCATCATCTGGTACATAAACCTCTAATAAACTAAGCACATCCTCTGTTTGAATGGGAATAAATCCAAGAAGCGTAATTAAGAAAACGAGCCCAGGAAAAATTGCAAGCAAGAAGAAATAAGCGAGCTGTGCTGCCAAGCCCGCTACATCATCGCGCATCGTCCGGTCATATAAATCTTTACCAAACGAATAAGTACGATTTCTTCTCACCTTTTCTAAAATTTTTCTCATATATGTTTAAACGCTTTTCTTCTCTTCTTTATCTTGCTTTAACTCAATGTACGCTTCAGTTTTTTTTTCCACTGCATTTGAGTCTTTCATAAATAATTCACGCGCTTCTTTCATACCACCATCTTCAGCAACTATTGGCTCTTCTTCTACTTTCAACTCATCTACCTTTGGAGATACAGCTTGAATTTCAATCGTTTCTGGCTTTTCTTCTGGCTCAACTTTTTTCTTACTAAAAATTTCTTTCGTTTCTTTTAACGTCTCTACAACAGATGGCGTTAATTTTTTAATTTCTGCTACTTTCGCTTTTACCACATTGAAATCTGCAAGTTCGCGTCCTTTATCTGTAACAGTTTGCACTTTTTCTTTGATCTTTGCATTTTCACCAATTTCAATCATCTTTGTTTTTGCTTTTTCTGCTGTATTTTTTACTTTTTCACGGTTTTCTTTCTTTAACATGGATACAGCTACACCTGCCGCTACACCAATCGCAATGTTTCGAGCAATATTATTTTTCTTTGCCATATTCCTTCACCCTTTCATTTCTTATGTTAGAAAGTATTTCTTTCTAAGCTTCCTCATATTCCTTGTTCATTTCGAATGAAAGCTAATAGCTTTGCACACCCTTCTGTTACAAGGTCATATACTTCTTGGAAATTCCCTGTATAGTAAGGGTCAGGAACGTCTGTCCAGCCACCGTCTGGAACAAAGTCGGACAGCCTACCAATATAGCCTCCAGTTTTACCTAAACTTTTTAAATCTGCTATATTCTTGTTGTCCATGGCAATAATATAATCAAACTTTGTTAAGTCTTCTTTTTCTACTTGCCTTGCTTTAATTCCTTCAAAAGTGACTGCATTTTCTTTTAAAATTTTTTGTGTTCCTTTATGTGGCGGATGACCAACATGCCAATCTCCAGTTCCTGCAGAATCAATGACAATTTTCTCTTCAAGTCCCTCTTTTACGACAAGATTTCGAAAAATCGCTTCTGCCATCGGAGAACGGCAAATGTTCCCAAGACAAACAAACAATACTTGAACCATGTTTTTGTTTCTTCCCTTCTTGGTGCATTTCTTCATATATACTTATAGTATAAACAACCAATTATGAAATATAAAGGAAATCCCTACTAATTTAATAGGATTGAAAAGATCCATTAACGAAAATGATAAAAAATGTTAAGATAGCCTTATGTTATTTTAAAGGGGGACACTTCGGTGGATTTATCCGTAAAGTCAGAAGAAAACGTTGAATACATGGTCGAAGCTATTAAAGAAAAATTACGTATGGTTAATGCTGGAGCGATGAGAGCTGCTAGTTTTAACGAAGAAATGTACGAAGATTTACGTGACATTTATGATCATGTTATGAAACGTGAAACATTCAGCATTAGTGAAATGCAAGCTATTACAGAAGAATTAGGTACATTAATTAAAAAGTAAAAAAGCCTCTCTTATTATGAGGCTCTTTTTTATTTCCAACAAATTCATGACAACTCTTCTCTTTCCCTCAACCAACTGTAAAATATTGTACAATAGAAGTAGAACCTCACCTTAGATTTTTTCTCCATACATACTACTCACAAATAATAGCAACACTACCATTGCTAACTGTTTTTACTGGAGGTGCTTACTTATGAGCAATTGGTACAGTAAGACGAAAGATCAAACATTGATTGACCTAGAAACAAACGAACAAAACGGTTTAACAGATGAGATTGTAAGTGAACGTTTAAAGCAATACGGTTCTAATGAATTAGCTACAAAACAAAAACGCACTTTATGGCAGCGTATTTTCGCCCAAATTAATGACGTCCTCGTATATGTCCTTATTATTGCTGCCCTTATTTCTGCCTTTGTAGGTGAATGGGCGGATGCCAGTATTATCGCGCTTGTTGTAGTTTTAAATGCTGTTATCGGTGTTGTCCAAGAATCGAAAGCAGAACAAGCTTTAGAGGCATTGAAAAAGATGGCAACACCTAAAGCTATCGTCAAGAGAAATGGTGAACTAAAAGAAATTCCATCTGAGCACGTCGTTCCAGGGGATATCGTTATGCTCGACGCCGGACGATATATCCCATGCGATTTACGCCTTATTGAAACCGCAAATTTAAAAGTTGAAGAATCTGCTCTAACTGGTGAATCTGTCCCTGTTGATAAAGATGCAATCTACCACCCTTCCATGCAACGTGATGAGCAAGTACCACTCGGCGATCAAAAAAACATGGCCTTTATGTCTACTCTTGTTACATATGGACGAGGCGTCGGTGTTGCTGTTGAAACTGGAATGAACTCACAAATTGGTAAGATTGCTACCTTGTTACATGAAGCTGACGATGATATGACACCACTTCAAAAAAGCTTAGCACAAGTCGGAAAGTATTTAGGCTTTGTTGCTGTAGCTATTTGTATCGTGATGTTTCTCATAGGCTTTTTACAAGGACGAGATACACTAGAAATGTTTATGACTGCAATTAGTTTAGCCGTTGCAGCTATTCCAGAAGGTTTGCCAGCTATCGTTTCCATCGTTCTTGCAATTGGTGTGCAACGTATGATTAAACAAAACGTTATCATTCGGAAACTACCAGCTGTTGAAGCCCTCGGTTCTGTCACAATTATTTGTTCAGATAAAACAGGTACGTTAACGCAAAATAAAATGACCGTTACTCACTTTTATAGTGATAACACATACGATCGCTTAGAAAGTTTAAATGTAAATAATGATGCGCAACGTCTATTGTTAGAAAATATGGTGCTATGTAATGATGCGTCTTACAATAACGAATCACAAACGGGAGACCCGACTGAAATTGCTCTTCTCGTTGCCGGAACCACCTTTAATATGCAAAAAGATCATTTAGAAAAAATACATGAACGTGTAAATGAGCTGCCTTTCGATTCAGATCGTAAAATGATGTCAACCGTGCATACATATGATGAAAGCTACTATAGCATGACGAAAGGTGCTATCGATAAACTCTTACCTCGATGTACCCACATATTTAAAAACGGTAAAATCGAGGTTCTAACAGATGCTGATAAAGATCAAATATTAGAAGCCGCTGGGTCAATGTCTCAAGAAGCTTTAAGAGTACTTTCATTCGCATTTAAACAATACGATTCAAACGATGTGGATATAAATCATCTTGAAAAAAATCTTATCTTTATTGGTCTTGTCGGTATGATTGATCCACCACGAACTGAAGTGAAAGATTCAATTAAAGAATGTAAAAAAGCCGGTATTCGCACAGTTATGATTACTGGTGACCATAAAGATACCGCCTTTGCAATTGCCAAAGAACTTGGCATTGCTGAAGAAATATCGGAAATTATGATTGGAACTGAATTAGATAACATTTCTGATACAGAACTAGCTAGCAAAATTAATCATTTAAATGTATTCGCTAGAGTCTCTCCAGAGCATAAAGTGAAAATTGTAAAGGCATTACGCGCGAAAGGAAATATCGTTTCTATGACTGGTGATGGTGTCAATGATGCACCATCTTTAAAGCAAGCTGATGTTGGCGTTGCGATGGGCATTACAGGAACAGACGTTGCAAAAGGGGCAGCAGACGTCGTGTTAACAGATGATAATTTCTCATCTATTGTGAAAGCCGTTGAAGAAGGTAGAAATATTTATCGTAACATAAAAAAATCAATTCTCTTCCTACTCTCTTGTAACTTCGGAGAAATTATCGCTTTATTTTTAGCGATTTTACTCGGCTGGGCAACACCACTACGACCTATTCATATTTTGTGGGTGAATTTAATTACAGATACACTGCCTGCATTATCACTTGGGGTTGATCCTGAAGATCCAGATGTGATGAAGGAAAAACCACGACATGCGAAAGAAAGCTTATTTAGTGGCAGCGTTCCTTTCCTGATTTTCAATGGAGTTATCATTGGACTTTTAACTCTAATAGCTTTTATCGCCGGAGCAAAATTCTATACTGGAGATACAAATTTATTTCCTCTTTTCCCAGAGCGAATTGATGACGATGCTCTATTACACGCTCAAACGATGGCATTTGTCGTTCTTAGTTTTTCTCAGCTCGTTCATTCATTTAACTTGCGTTCAATAACGAAATCAATTTTTTCAATTGGGATCTTTACAAATAAATATTTAGTTTTCTCCCTTCTTATCGGTGTTCTTATGCAAGTTTGTATCATCTCCATCCCGCCCCTTGCAAATATATTCGGTGTACATGCATTAACGATGCGAGATTGGGGATTTGTTCTCTTATTAAGTATCATTCCACTTATTCTGAATGAGATTATTAAATTAGTGAAGAGAAACTAAAAGGCAATGAGGAATAGTCCTCATTGCCTTTTCATTTATCCTACTATTTTCCGTGCAGTAAAACTCCCACCTCAAAATTCAGTTTGAGCAAAGAAGTTAGGTGATGGATTAACTGCCCATAAATGTCCAATTGGTGAAGGCTAATAATCGGTGGGGATGAACAAAACCCCACTGATTAAAGTTTCACTTTATCCTTGTAATTCTTTTTTGATATTCTCTGTTAATGTAGCCATACGCTTGCGGCTTTCTTCACGCTCACGTTTATTTTGTTCTTCAATTTGTTGTGTTTCTTGCATACCTCTTGAAATAATGTTCCAAGTTTCCTCAAGTGTTTCCATCTTAATACTAGAAGAACCTGATAATCTCGCTACTTCTACACTTTGCGTTGCGATATTTTGTGCATTTTTCTTAAGTAATTCATTTGTACGGCGATCCAGTTCAGCCATAGAATCTGCAACAAGCTTTTGGCGCTTGGCATTTACCGCTTGAATGATACCATTTTTAAAGATAGGAATCGTTGTAATAAATGCTGTATTGATTTTACCAATTAATTTATTATTACCACGTTGAATCATACGAATTTGTGGTGCTGTAAGTAACGCAACCATACGTGCTTTTTCTAAATCGTCAATACGCTGTTCTAAAATTTCAACAGAGTTTTTAAGCGACTCTAATTCAATACCTGCTAATTGATCATTATTACGTACACGCTCTTCATACATCGGAACTAACTCTGTATTTAAACGCTCTAATAACATTTCTCCTGCTACTACGTACTTCTCTAAGTCTAAATAATATTTTAAGTTTTGCTCATACAAGCCATCTAACGTACCAATTGATTTTTTCATCTCATCTTGGTACTTCGTAATTTCCACATAAACTTTATCAATTTCGCGGCCCATCGTTTGATATTTACTAAAGATTTGTTCTATCATTTTATCCGCTTTTTTGAACATACGTGAGAAGAAACCACTTTTTTCTTCCGCAAAGTCTTTACTATCAAATCGGTCCATAATTTTACCAAGCTGTTTTAATAATTCACCAGAATCTTCTATCTTTGATAATGACATTGTATGTAAAATTTGATCAGCAAAACGTGAAATTTCCATAGAAGGTTCTTTTCCAAGTTCAATTAATTCTAATTGATCTTTAATATCTACCGCATTATAAATACGTTGTACATCCGCATCTTGTCTAAGTTGTAAGCGAACATCTTGTGCTGTTTGTTCATTTAATTCTGTTTTCGGATCTAGTACGACTGGGTTATTCATATGGTATTCTCCCTTTCCTTATAAAAATGGACGAAATAGTCCTTTTATTGTTTGTGATAAATTTTTATAGGCTGATGAACCATGAAACTCAAGATCGAAATTAACCTCTTCAAGCCAATGTGAATCAAATGCCCCCGCTTCAATATACGGTTCAATATCGTTTCTTCCCGTTGGATTGAAATGGAATACATCTACTCCAATTTGATTCAAAAATAGTAATAAAACAGCGTCAGAACGAGTTAATTCTCCGCTCTTCTCATTATTAAATATAACAATTTTCGGTACATCTTGTGAATAATCAAATTTCTCAAGCTGTTCTAAAATATTCGGTGGTATTTGAGAAAGTTGTGCGAAAACATATAGCGCTACATCTTGTTTCGTCTCTTTCGCAATTGGTTTGCACATTTCACTTTCGCACGTATGGATAATCGCCTCTGCAATCCCATGCTGTAAACCTTCCGGTAAACGCTTATGCGGCCACCAATGGCTATTCATAATTAGATCAGGATGCAATTTTCCAGCTCGGTCCAATGCATCTCGATAATGATATTGGAAGTTTGCTTTTTGCTCTTTCGTAAACGGGAATGTATTAATTAATAAACTGTTATCAAATGATGTAACAGCCTTTAATCGTTGAAAATATTCTTTATCATTCTTTGAAACGCCTGATATTTTCGCAAATAAAGAAGGAATATAAATATGTTTATTTTCAACAAAGAATGTTGGGCGTACAAATGCCTTTTCTTTCGTAATTAAAAAGAGTTCATCATATGTCGTTTTTAACGTACGAGCTACAGGCGTATAGGAACGGAATTGCCACGGCTTGTACAGCAGTGAATTATCGTGGTGAAGTACTTGTTCAATTTCTTTCGAAGCTTGATACGCTACTGTTGCAACACGCTCACGGCGACGATCAGGGAATGGTTCAAGCGAAATGCGACTTGAATGAGATACAACAAAAGTTCTTCCCTCTTCATCAATATTTTCAAATCCATCTTTTCCTTCTGGGTGATAATAAAGCACATCACAACCGAGCATAATAAGAAAGTATAAGAAATATATACGGCTTTCCTGTGCATCACCGTACCAAATGATACGCGGCATTTGTTTCTTATAATTAATCGTAGAGAACCACTTCGCTACGTAATTTTCGCTTAGTTTAATTATGTCGATTAAGAAACGACGGAAGCCTTCTGTCTTTAACGACTGATTATGTTGCTTCTCATATAATTTCAATAGTGAAATAAACGTCGTATGTATGTAATGCTGTAAATCAGGATTGTCTACTTTCGGTAAAAGTTGTTTCCCAGATAAGTGTGCAACTAGCCTATTTACTGTCAGACCATTTGGTGCTTCTTGATGTAATCCGAACACTTCTTGAATATGACGAAGCTTTTCCGAATCAATCACTTTGTTTAAATTTTGTTCGTGTAAAACTTCGATTCCTTTCGCTTCACTATAATCAAACAGTTCATTAAAATATTCATCTACATCATTAGGAACGCCAAGGATTCGACATGCTATATAACTAAATTTCATCTCATTCTCTGTCAGCTCATATTGTGGGCGTTTTTCTAAAAGCGTTTCAAATTGCTTTAAATCTGATTCATCTTTTAATGCATATGGTTGAAGTGTAAAACGTGAAAACACAACAGTTCACCTCCAAAAACATTTACGTTTTTTCTAAGTCCTTCTTCTATTATAAACTATTTTTGGTTATAAAAAATGGGCGCTCGCAAAACGAGCAAACCCATTTCAATTATTTATTGTCTTCTTTAGTAGCTGCAACTTCTTCTCTAGCTTGTCCAGAATTCTTCATGTAGTGAAGTATAAATGTTGCTCCAAATGCTACAACTAAAATAATAAAGAATAGTGTATGACTAATCTCAATCTCGATTAAAGACAGTAACATTTTTGCTGCAATAATTAAGATTAAAATGTATGCTGTCGTTTCAAGCTCTGGAATACGCTCTAACAATTTTAAGAATACACCAGCAATACCACGCATCATTAAAATACCTAGCATTCCGCCTAATAGTAAAATCCAAACTTCATTAGATACACCAAATGCAGCAAGTACGCTATCTACAGAGAATGCGATATCCATTAATTCAACCATCGCAACTGTTCCCCAGAAGACACCAAACATTCTAAAGAGAATACTATTTTGATTCATACCGTGAGCTTCGTCTTCTTCACTTGCACCTTTACGCTTATCAATAAAGTATTTTACTGATAACCAAGCAAGGTAAAGTGCACCAAGAAGTTTTACCCACCATAATTTAATTAAGAACATTCCGATTCCAATCGCAATAAAGCGGAACACATAAGCTCCAATAAGTCCATAGAATAATGCTTTTTTACGTTTTTCTTCCGGAAGATGTTTTACCATTACCGCTAACACAAGTGCGTTATCAGCAGATAATAATCCTTCAAGTACAACAAGTGTACCAATTAATCCCCAAGATACTGGATCCTGCAACACTTTAATCCACATGTCCAAGTCGAAAAACTGAGCATACGTATCAAGGATTCCTTGCAAAATACTCATCTTACCTTTATCCCCTATTCTTTGCTAGATTTATAGAAAGGTCAAAAAAAGGAAACGAATATCGTTTCCTTTCTATGCATCCAAGCCATACGCTCTTACAAGCGCACCTAAACCACCTTGGAATCCACTTCCTACTGCATTAAACTTCCACTGTCCATTATGACGGTATAATTCACAAAAGACAACTGCTGTTTCGATGGAGAAATCTTCCCCTAAATCAAAACGAAGAACTTCTTCACTCGTTTCTTCATTCGCTAAACGAACAAACGCATTTCCTACTTGCCCAAAGTTTTGACTACGGCCTTCTGCATCATAAATCGTAACTGTAATAGCAATTCTGTGCACATCTGCTGGAACTTTCTTCAAATCCACAACAAGTTGCTCATCGTCACCTTCACCTTCACCTGTACGGTTATCTCCTGTA
Organism: Bacillus cereus group sp. MYBK95-2; assembly: GCF_051915225.1. Lineage (NCBI taxonomy): Bacteria > Bacillati > Bacillota > Bacilli > Caryophanales > Bacillaceae > Bacillus > Bacillus cereus group sp. MYBK95-2. The sequence goes on from NZ_JBQAEH010000009.1 coordinate 77,786, forward strand.
TGTAAAACAGATCCACAAGGAGACTGTAAATTATTATAGAAGATAAAATCAGTTTCCTTCGTACATTTTCCGTTTGCATCTAATAAAAAGGCAGATGCATCTAAATCGAAATCGGCTCCGCCGTCATAAGATTTAATATCCCATCCAAGACCAATTACTGCTTTTGTTAAACCAGGGCTTGTCTTACCTAAATCGATTTTCTGGCCTTTTTGTAATTGAATAACCATCTATATTCACCTCTATATTTTTATCTTTAAAAATATATCCATCAGTAAACATACATTTCACCGATGGATATATAAATCAAATCTATTACTCTACATCTAAACCAAAGTTATTACATAGAGACGCTAATCCACCTTGGAATCCACTTCCGATTGCATTGAATTTCCAATCACCTGCATGACGATATAATTCACCTACTACTACGGCTGTTTCAATAGAGAAATCTTCTCCTAAATCGTAACGAATTAATTCTGCATTCTTTTCTTCATCAAGAATACGTACGAAAGAATTAGAAACTTGTCCGAAGTTTTGGCTACGGCCTTCTCCATCATAAATTGTAATTGTGAAACAAATACGTTCGATGTGAGCAGGAACATTTTTCAAATCTACTTTAATCGCTTCGTCATCGCCTTCACCTTCACCAGTGCGGTTATCTCCTAAATGCTCTACAGCACCATTCGCACCTTTTGGATTATTATAGAAAACGAAATCTTCAGCTCCTGAAACTTTACCATTCGCGCCTACTAAGAAAATACTAACATCTAAGTCGAAATCGTTTTGTCCGTCATAACGATTCGTGTCCCAACCAAGTCCTACAAGAACTTTCGAAAGACCTGGATTCGTTTTTGTTAAGTCTACCTTTTGTCCCTTTTTCAATGAAATTGATGCCATATACAATTCCTCCTCGGTTATTTTATTGATAACGTGATACAATCTCACTTAAGTTTTTATCTTGCGTGCCTTCTCCAACTGCTGAAAACTTCCATTCACTTCCGTGACGATACATTTCACCTGCAATTAGAGTTGTTTTGCCAGCATAATTATCCGATAAATTATAGCGTGCTAATTCTTCACCAGTTTGCGGGTTTTGAATACGAATATATGCATTACGAATCATCCCGAAATCTTGACGACGATTTACACAGTCATAAATATTTACAACGAATACTAAACGATTAATACGGCTTGGAACTTTATGTAATTCTACGAAAATTGTTTCGTCATCACCAGCGCCTTCACCTGTTAAATTATCTCCTGAATGAATAATACTACCACAAGTAGAAAGTTTATTTCCGAAGTAAACTAAATCATTTTTGTTTAAAAAACGATCTCCTTCTAACATAACAACAGATGCATCACAATCTACATTTGGTTTACTTCCAAATAATGAAGACAGAAATCCACCTGATTGCCCAATTGGATCCCAGCCTAAGCCAACCTGTAGTTTTGCTACTTTTGGTTGTCCTTTCGTTAAATCGATCTTTTGACCTTTTTCTAAAATAATAGGCATGAAGTTTCTCCCTTTCTACAAAGCATTTTCCGAATCGGAAAATATTGTATTCTTCTCTTATATTGTAGCATTATTTACCTAGCGATAAAAAGGATAAATTCTCAGTTATATGAAAACATTCATATAATTTACTTATGATGATGTAAGAAGTGGTAAATAGCACCAATCATTCCTGCACAATTACCGTTTTGCGCAAGTTCAATCTCACAATTATTATAAATCTCTTGATTTAAGTATTTACTGACCTCTTCTTTTACTTCTTTTAAAAACTCATTTCCTCTATCGGTAATTCCTCCACCAATAATAATCGTTTCTGGATTAAAAATATAAGCAAGATTACTAATTCCGATTGCCAAATGTTTAAAGAAAATCCCAACTGCTTGAGCAACTTCCCGATCTCCTTTATCATACAACTCGAAAATTCTTTTCCCATTCCACTTGCCTTTGCCTTTATATTTGCTTACAAGTCGAATTAATCCTGAAATCGAAGCAACCTCTTCAAACGTTTTTTCTTCTATTAACATATTCCCCCATTCACCAGCACTAAATGAATGTCCTCGGTACAATTTTCCATCTATAAAAATTGCTCCCCCAATCCCTGTTCCAAGGGTGAGCATAATAAAGTTATCTTTCTCTCTTCCACTACCATTCCACTTTTCTCCAAACGCTGCACAATTCACATCATTGTCAATCGATACTGGAACTTTTAATATCTCTTGCAATCTATCAATAATAGGAATAGTACTATATCCCGGAATATGATCCGCACCTCCCGTCACAATTCCTTTATTAATATCAACAATTCCCGCAGTGCTAATACCGATTCCGGCAATAGTATGTTCATTCATTATTTTTTTGGATACATATATAAGTTTTTGAATAATTTGTTCTCCGCCTAAATGAATTTCTGTTGCAACTGTTTGACGCTTTAATACTCTCCCTATTTCTGAAACAATACCATACTTAATTTGCGTACCGCCAATATCAAACGCTATATACTCTTTCATCTGCTGCCACTTCCTCTACCGTTATGAATGTAAATTCTCCCCCTCTACTATTTGTAGGAAATCTACATTAACTCTTTTCTGCTTTGACAAATACACCACCTTTTTCTATATATAGTTTTTTTTGCATAAAACTCTTTTTCCTAAGAAATATTACAAAGGGATGTATTTTTGATGGAACATTAATCTCTTAGGAGGAAAACCATGACGAAAATCTTCATTTTAGCATCAACACTCTCTTTATCTTTTTTTAGCGGTTTAAATATCGGTAATGCTGCAACTGAAAACTTCCAACCATTAACAAACGCTATTGTACAAAATAGCGATCATTTTGCAGAAGGAAACTCAAAGGATAATAATATACCTCCAGGAAATAACGGTTCTCAGGACGATGCTGGTTCTGGTGACAATGGTTCTGGCGGTAACGGTTCTGGTGGCAATGGTTCCGGCGGTAACGGTTCTGGTGACAATGGTTCTGGCGGTAACGGTTCTGGTGGCAGTGGCTCTGGTGGCAATGGTTCCGGTGACAACGGTTCTGGCGGTAACGGTTCTGGTGGTAGTGGCTCTGACGGCAGCGGTTCCGGTGGCAATGGTTCTGGTGGCAACGGCTCTGGCGGCAGTGGCTCTGGTGACAACGGTTCTGGCGGTAATGGTTCCGGCGGTAACGGTTCTGGTGGCAATGGTTCTGGCGGTAACGGTTCTGGTGGTAGTGGCTCTGACGGCAGCGGTTCTGGTGGCAATGGTTCTGGTGGCAACGGTTCTGGCGGCAGTGGCTCTGGTGACAACGGTTCTGGCGGTAATGGTTCTGGCGGCAATGGCTCTGGTGGCAATGGTTCCGGTGACAACGGTTCTGGCGGCAATGGCTCTAGTGGCAATGGTTCTGGTGGCAATGGTTCTGGCGGTAACGGTTCTGGCGGCAATGGCTCTGGTGGCAATGGTTCTGGCGGTAACGGTTCTGGTGGTAACGGTTCTGGCGGCAATGGCTCTCAAGGCGGCAATCGTGTTAAAGGTGATAGCAGTTCTCAAGGGGGTAATGGCTCTCAAGGTGGCAATCGTGTTAAAGGCGATAGCAATTCTCAGGAGGGCAACGGTTCTCAAGGGGGTAATGTAAAAGATAATACGAAAAAACAAGGTGATAAATTACCTAATACTGCAACGCATTACCCTATATCTATTTTAATGGGGCTTTCAACATTCCTAATTGGTATGTTACTGTTTATTCGTCGTAAAAACGTAAAATAAGAACAACATCCTTCCATCTAAAAAGTACATGAAATACTGTATAAAACTAAAAAGGACTTTGGATTACATTTTATTATGCAGCCCAAAGTCCTTTTATCACCTATCAGAAAAAGTATTAATACGCTTTTCCCCAATACACCATTTGTTTAGCTTCTTTACCACAACAAATACATTCTTCAGCTAAATACTCTTGCTCAAAGGGCATACAACGTGAAGATACGCCAACTTCTTCTTTTAGTTTTTCTTCACAAGCTAATTCCCCGCACCACATTGCCTTAATAAAGCCTTGCTTTTCATCAGCTATTTTTTTCATCTCTTCGAAATTTGTCGCAACATACGTATTCTCATCGCGAAATGCTTTTGCTTTATTAAATAAAGCAATATGAATTTCTTCAAGTAATGCTGGAATACGTTCTTCTAATTGATCCATTGGTACAAACTCTTTTTCCTTCGTATCTCTTCTTACAAGTACAACTTGATTCTTTTCAATATCTTTAGGGCCAACTTCTAATCGAATTGGAATCCCCTTCATTTCATACTCATTAAATTTCCAGCCTGGTGTTTTATTACTAGCATCTATTTTTACTCGTGCAACCTTTTGAATATGTGCTTGTAACTCTGTTGCTTTTGCTAAAACTCCTTCTTTATGCTGAGCAATTGGTACAATAACAACTTGCACTGGAGCGACTTTTGGTGGCATTACAAGTCCATTATTATCACTATGAACCATTATTAGCCCGCCTATCATTCTTGTTGATACACCCCAAGATGTTTGGTGCACATATTGCCACTTACCGTTACGATCTAAAAACTTAATATCAAATGCTTCTGAGAAATTCGTCCCAAAGTTATGAGAGGTTCCTGTTTGAAGTGCTTTTCCATCATGCATTAAACTTTCAATTGTATAAGTTGCCTTTGCTCCAGCAAACTTCTCTTTTTCTGTTTTTTGTCCTTTAATAACTGGTATTGCTAAATAATCCTCACAGAAAGAAGCATATAAGTTTAAAATATTTAATGTTTCAGCCTGCGATTCTTCTGCCGTTTCATGGATTGTATGACCCTCTTGCCATAAAAATTCAGTCGTACGAAGGAACGGCCTAGTTGTCTTCTCCCAACGAACTACTGAACACCACTGATTATATAACTTTGGCAAATCATTATAGGATTGCACAATTTTTGAAAAGTGCTCACAGAATAAAGTTTCAGATGTAGGACGTACACAAAGTCTTTCCGCTAACTTTTCATCTCCGCCATGCGTAACCCATGCTACTTCAGGAGCAAATCCTTCAACATGATCCTTCTCTTTTTGCAATAAACTCTCTGGGATAAACATTGGCATATATACATTTTCATGGCCAGTTTCTTTTAACTTCTCATCCATCACCTTCTGCATATTCTCCCATAAGGCATAACCATACGGACGTAAAATCATGCATCCTTTTACACTTGAATAATCAACAAGTTCGGCTTTTTTTACAATATCGGTATACCACTGCGCAAAGTCCTCTTCCATCTTCGTAATGGCTTGCACTTGTTCTTTTGCCATAGTCAGTCTTCCTCCTTCTAGAAAATACAAAAAAGCCCGCGTCCCTAAATAGGGACCGAGCTTTGTCGGCGTTACCACCCTGATTCATGCACAAAAATTGCGCATGCTCTCTTTTTGATAACGGGAAATTCCCGCTGCATATGCAGAACTCAAAGGCAGGTTCCATATTGCCTTTTTAAGAATCTTTCAGCCTGACGGATTCTCTCTCTGCTAAAAAGGTTGAACATGTACTAGTCCTTTTTCATCGTTATAACGAAATAAATTTGTTGATTATCATAATACAAATTCTTTTTTAAAACAATAGCTAATTTTCTTATTTTTATATATTCTTTTCATTTTTTGCAGTTTTATACGTAGCTTTTCCGCGTAATTTTCACAAGTTGATGTGCAATCATACCGATAAGTGTACCAAGTAGGACGAAGAAACCAATAAATCCATATCCCATTCCTTCCCACCCACCAATAACAATCATTGTAACGGGAAAGGACGCTAAGCAAAGAAGTATTAAACTAAGTGCAAATATAATATCGAACTGTTTGTCTGGAAACCGTTTCTTTAGTAAATATGAAATAGCAAATACAAGGATAATCGTGATTCCGCCAATGATGTAAAAGATACCAAATCCATCTAACCAATCCATAGTGTTTCCTCCTTCCATAGATTCCCTTATACTTAATTATATGTTTAATTTTTCTGAAAATAAATAATAAATTTTCACATAAAAATATATTTTTATTACTAGGTATTAATAGTAATATATAAGAATAGGTTTTATATAATCAGGAGGGAACTTTATGGATAAAGCATTAACAAACCATGTCATTATTTTATCATTCGACTGTTTATCAGCTTTAGATTTTCCTATACTACAAAAACTACCTTATTTCCAATCTCTAATAAAAAAGGGCACGGTTGTCGAAAAAGTAGAACCAATTTATCCTTCTGTAACATATCCAAGCCACTCAACAATCGTAACCGGTAATTACCCTAACAAGCACGGTGTTGTTAGCAATACGTTACTTCAACCAGGGCGTGAATCACCTGATTGGCATTGGTACCGAAAATCAATAAAAGGAACAACATTGTATGATGAAGCGCGCAAAGCAAATTTAACGACAGCTGCCCTTCTATGGCCTGTTACTGGAAGAGCGAACATCGATTACAATTTACCAGAAATTTTTCCAAATAGACCTTGGCAAAATCAAGTGTTAGTTTCCTTATTTAGCGGTAGCCCACTATACCAATTAGATTTAAATCGTCGTTTCGGCCATATAAGAAATGGTTTATCACAACCAGAGCTGGATGATTTCGTCCTCGCCTCTGCTGTGCATACAATCCAGACCAAAAAGCCTAATATCATGTTCGTACATTTCACCGATCTAGACACACAAAGACACTATCACGGCTTTGAATCTAACGAAACAATAGCTGCTATCCAGAGACACGACGAACGTCTAGGGAAAATTATTCAAGCACTAAAAGAAAGTGACTTATACGAAGAAAGTACAATTATTGCCCTTGGTGATCATAGCGCTTTAAGTGAAAACAAATCCATACAATTAAATGTGCTATTCCATCAAAGAGGACTTATATCTCTTAATAAAAAAAGAAAATTAGTAGACTGGAAAGCCTATTGCCAAAGTTGCGACGGCTCTGCCTATGTATATGTAAAGGACAAAAATGATACGGATACAATTCGGGAGGTACAACTACTCCTTGAAGAACTACTTCAAAATAAACAAAACGGAATTGAATTTATACTTCATGATGAAGCTGCGAAAGACTGCGGTGCAGACGGTAATTGTTTATTCATGTTAGAAGCACGAGAAGGGTATTATTTCACTGAAAACTATACAGGAGATTTTATAAAAGAAATTACCGAAAAAGATGTTACGCCCAGTAAAAAATATACATTTGGTACGCATGGATACTCTCCAACAAAACCTAACTATGAAACAATTTTTATAGCTGCTGGGAAAGGGATAAAAAGCGGCATTACCATACCGTATATGAGACTTATTGATGAGGGCCCAACTATCGCTAGACTACTCGGTTTACACTTAGGTGAAACAGACGGAGCAATTGTAGAGGATTTACTCCAATTGTAAAGAACAGTGTATATATGTAAAAGTTATGTAAAATTCATCACTGTTTCTCTTTTTATAATTTTTATTTTTGTACACTGTTAGTAAAACAAATTTAAGGGGGAACATTATATGAAAAAAATGTCCAGACAAGAAAAAAGCTGGATATTATACGATTGGGCGAACTCTGTATACTCGCTCGTCATTACAACTGCATTATTTCCAATTTACTTTAAAGCAGCTGCAAAAGAAGCTGGACTATCTGGGGCAACTTCAACAGCATATTGGGGATATGCAAACTCATTCGCAACACTTTTAATTTCTATACTTGCTCCTATTCTTGGCACAGTTGCTGATTATAAAGGATTTAAAAAACGTTTTTTCACATTCTTCTTTGGACTCGGTATCGTATTTACAAGTATGTTAGCAGTCGTTCCAACCTCTCAGTGGTACTTATTGCTAGGGTGCTATATGCTCGCCTTAATCGGCTTTGCTGGAGCAAACATTTTCTATGATGCATTTTTAGTAGACGTCACTTCTGAAGATAGAATGGACCGAATTTCTACAAGAGGATTTGCATTAGGTTATATCGGGAGTACAATTCCTTTTATCGGTTGTATCGCTCTTATTATTCTTTCCCAAAAAGGAACTATTCCCTTATCGGTCGGCATTGCTAGTCAAATTTCCTTTGCAATAACAGCTCTTTGGTGGGGATTATTTACAATTCCAATGCTAAAAAACGTAGAGCAAACACACTATATTGAGCGTCATCCAAGACCTATTAGAATGAGCTTCAAACGTCTTGCTGATACTTTTAAAAATATTAAAGAATATAAAACTGTATTTATGTTTCTAATCGCTTACTTTTTCTATATTGACGGAGTCGACACAATTATTACTATGTCTACCGCTTACGGAACCGATCTCGGTATTAGTGCAACGAATCTATTAATCATATTATTTGTAACACAAATTGTCGCTTGTCCATTTGCTTTACTATACGGAAAATTATCTGAAACATTTACTGGTAAAAAAATGTTATATGTCGGTATCATTATTTATATCATTATTTGCACATATGCTTATTTTTTAAAAACGACACTTGATTTTTGGATTTTAGCAATGTTAGTTGCTACATCTCAAGGTGGTATTCAAGCACTAAGTCGTTCATACTTTGCAAAACTAGTACCTAAAGAATCTGCTAATGAATTCTTCGGATTTTATAATATATTTGGCAAGTTTGCCGCAATTATGGGTCCGGTATTAGTCGGTGTTACAACCCAATTAACAGGAAAAACAAACGCTGGTGTTCTTAGTATTATTGTTCTGTTTATTATCGGAGGATTTTTACTAACTAGAGTTCCAGAAAATAATACATCCGTTACACCACCTAGTCCAAAGACTAAAACGCTATAAGAAAAGATCCTCTTCTCATAAGAAGAGGATCTTTTTTATTTTTAAAGGTCCGACTTATAATGAACGACTCTACTGCTTGTACAAAAATAATTTATCAACAGTTGTTCCTAATACTTCAGCTAAACGAAATGCTAACGCTAAACTTGGATCATATTTATTATTCTCAATTGCATTTATCGTTTGTCTAGAAACTTTACATTTATCAGCTAATGCGCCTTGTGAAATATTATTTTCAGTGCGTAATTCATAGATTTGATTTTTCACACCATTGCTCCTAACCTGTAAAATCGTTTTTACAACATCAGTATATAATTGGCTCATATAGTTGTCAAAAGTTCCTCAAAGAAAAAGGGAGCAATATTGCTCCCTTACAATAGTTATTTCGAAGCTAACGAATTTGTTAGTGCCTCTTTATTAGCAACATCTTCTTTTTTTATTTGCATACGTAGAACTGGCCCTATCGCTAATAAAATAAGTGCCATTGCTATACAAAACACAGTAACTAGTGAAGTTAGTTCCTTTAATCCTCCAGCTAGTGAAGTTCCAATTAGCATTGCCCCCATAAACAGTGGTAAAATCGTCCCATTTACTCTTCCAACCATATTTTCTGGTACAAGTTGAATCATAAGCGTACCGACAACAATATTAACACAAGCTAAACAAATACCTGTTCCAAACCTCATGAAACTAGTAATCCAAAATGATGTAGATAGCCCTTCTACTAAAAATGACATTGCTAATATGCCCATACCGAATACAAACATTTTTTTCGGATTCACTTTTGAAGCGAAAATTGCAGCAACAATACCACCAATTAACATACCTATTCCATCAGCTGCAGCTAAATATTGAACTGCTTCCTTTTCCATTCCAAGGCGTTCTATTACAAGAAACACCTCTAATGGAGTTGTTAATCCAACAGCTAAGCCTATAATGGTGAAAGTAATCGTAATCATACGTAAATTTTTCGTATGAAGAACATACTTCCAACCTTCTTTTATATCATTTTTTAATGAATCTCTCGCCACTTGCTCTTTTTCAACCCATTTTGGTAAAAATGAAAGGGCGATAGCAGATAACAAAAATAAAATGATTAAGCTATATAGTGACGTAAATAAACCAAGTTGTGTATACACAAGCGATCCTACCACTGGTCCAAAAATCAGAAATAATGACTGTAATGTTTGGTTAAATGCAATCGCATTTGCTATCTCTTCTTCTTTTACATAGCGCTTAAATATACGCGAAGATGAGGGCTGAGAAAACTGACCTACAATCGCGGAAATGAGTGTCGCAAAAAATATAGCCTGCCAATAATCCAGCTTTAACAACAGGACAATTCCTATAATAGACAGTACACTCAACACATCTCCAGCGACCATTGTTCTTTTCGGATTCCAGCGATCAGCTAGCGCACCACCGATAAACGAGAAAATAAAAATAGGTGCATACTCCATGACAGATAATAGAGACACTGAAACTGGATCATTATTTGTCCGCTCCATTATGAAATATAAAAGAGCCATATTTCTGATCCAAATTGCAAATTGTTGTAAAATATCAGATGCCATAACGAGCATAAATGCTCGGTTTTTAAATAAAGCGTTCATTTTCATTCCCCTTTCACAAACCGACCGTTCAGTCTAATTTATTTTGTAAGAAAAGCAACTGACCTATTATTCAGCTGCCATTCCTTTTAACAATACATCTATTGCCTTTTTATAAATACGCTTCAACTCTTTATAATCTAGCTCGTAGTAAAGTACTCCAAGCCCTGATAATAATCCATTCACAATATACATAAGATCACGAGTATTATCTTCACGGAACTCTCCAGACTGTATACCTGCTTCAATTAATTTCTCAAACATAACATATGATTCTCTAGTTAAAGCTAATAGTTCCTCCAAAATCTCTTTACTTACAACTTGACTCATAGAGAATTCCTCTATGGCATTTGAAATTGGTTGCTGTATGTCCTCTACATGATATTCCGCGAGACCATATAGTTTTTCAGTACTAGTGCTATACAACTTCTCTTTTTCATTCCATTTTTCAAGCCAATCATACGTATGCTGTTTCACTACAAATAAAAATAATTCTTCTTTACTTTTAAAGTGATAATAAATACTTCCTTTACTTCGCTCTGTAATTTCACAAATCTCTTCCATAGATGTAGCTGCGTAGCCCTTCTGTGAAAATAGACTTTCTGCTTTGTATGCAATTTCTTTCTTTATCTCTTCTGCGCTTCTTCTCATATTCACACCTCTTTAAACCGACCGTTCAGTCTAATAATAACAAATCAAAAACCTCTATCGCAAGAGGCTATATTCCTTATTTAAGAAAACGTACTTTCAAACCAAGTTCGAATCATATGTATTGTTCCAAATTTAAATGCTAATTTAACAAGAAATACGCCTCCCGCAGCTAATAAAAATAACACTACTTTCCCCTTATTTTTCACTTTCGGTTCCCTTTTCATTTCCATTCCCCTTAGTATGTTAAAAATATTAATCAAACGTTTGTTTAACTGTGTTTATGTATATGTAAGCCGACTAATCAAACGTTTGTTTAAAAAGAAATACGCCTATATAAGGCGCATTTTCATCAATCCCCACCGCCACCGCAGCTTCCTCCGCTATCTCCCCCAAAAGAGCCTCCACAATCATGTGAACCGCCATCATGCGAGCTATCATTATCCGATCCAGCAAAGAAAAATAATGGTGATGAGCTGTTAGATGAATTATGTATGTTATTTTGTTTCGCCAAGTTCACCTTCTTTTTGTTCGATCGAACTGCTGTTACGATTATTCCAACTACAACAAATAATAGTATGACAATAATAAATCCCATATAAAAGCCTCCCCTATTCCTCGAATAATTGAATGATTCTCTCTAGATTTTCAAGTGAAATGAAGCGTGATTCACGAAGAATTTCTTTTCCATTATGAAATAATAAAATTGTTGGCCCTGTAAATACTCCATATCGCCCCGCAATCTCTTGCATGTCTTGTAGTAATATCTCTATTTTCTCTACGTAATCATAATTCTCTAATACGCAATTTACTTTTCTTAGCATAACATCACAAACACCACAATTTTCCGTTTTAATAAACAGAAGTACCAATTGTTGTTCTTCGATATAGGTCGCTAATTCTTCTATCGTTTTAAATGTAGTCATCTTATCCCTCTTAGCGTAATTTACGAAATAATTTGCCTTGATACATACGAAAAGCTGAACTATCTTTAATCTTTCTCTTTTCCATTACCTGCTGAAAACGAAGAGTTTTTGCTGTTAACTCTTCTCGTAATTTCTTTCTCTCTTCTTCATCATAACAGCAAGCAATTAGATCCTCTATTTTTAATATATCTTTTTGTAGTTCCATTTCTGGTGGAATCATTCCCGCATTTTTTAAAATTTTATAACTCATTCTAAGTTCTGGAGGTACCATTGAAAGATCTTCTAATTGTAGTGGTTTTCCTTTTCCCGGAAGATAATCAAGATCACCATTCCGTATTGCTTGTCGAATTTTTTCTTCAGCAATGTTCAAAAACACATCCACACCATTCCCTCCTTTACATATTTTTACTATTATTTTACATGATATTTCCTTATCTTTCTACGTCTTTAATAATTGGCTCCATACAATTTTTTCTCAAATTTATTTATAATGAGCTTTTTCTTCCCATACCAATCTTTCGTTTTCATATATAGTTTGTATTCAAGCCTTTTTGTATTGAGAAAGTCTTTTTCAACTTAATAAAGCGTTTACACTAAATCTTACATTTGTTACGATTTAATCACCCCCAGCTCCCTTGTATAGACTTCGTGATGTCTGATCATTTTATCTAGACGTTTCATACGTCTAGATTCATTTTGGTTTATTGGCGTATGCCTTTAAATATATCTTTTATTTTGAAAGGAGAAATGGCTATGAGGTCTCAAAAATTCACACTGCTATTACTATCTCTACTACTTTTCTTACCTCTTTTTCTCACAAATTTTATTACTCCAAATCTCGCATTAGCAGATTCACCAAAGCAAAGTCAAAAAATTGTTGGGTACTTTCCTTCGTGGGGCGTTTACGGACGTAATTATCAAGTTGCTGACATTGATGCATCAAAGCTTACTCACCTTAACTATGCTTTCGCGGATATTTGTTGGAATGGAAAACATGGAAACCCTTCTACTCATCCTGATAATCCAAATAAACAAACGTGGAACTGTAAAGAATCTGGTGTACCATTGCAAAATAAAGAGGTTCCTAATGGTACTCTCGTACTCGGTGAACCATGGGCTGATGTTACCAAATCGTATCCTGGCTCAGGGACAACTTGGGAAGATTGCGATAAATATGCCCGTTGCGGAAATTTCGGGGAACTAAAACGATTAAAAGCTAAATATCCTCACTTAAAAACAATTATTTCCGTTGGTGGCTGGACTTGGTCTAACCGCTTTTCTGATATGGCCGCTGATGAAAAAACAAGAAAAGTATTTGCTGAATCTACAGTAGCTTTTCTTCGCGCATATGGGTTTGATGGCGTAGATTTAGACTGGGAATATCCGGGCGTTGAAACGATTCCTGGTGGTAGTTATCGTCCTGAAGATAAACAAAATTTCACTCTCCTTCTTCAAGATGTCCGAAATGCTTTGAATAAAGCAGGTGCTGAAGATGGCAAACAATATTTACTAACAATCGCTTCAGGCGCAAGCCAACGCTACGCTGATCATACAGAGCTAAAGAAAATTTCTCAAATACTCGATTGGATTAATATTATGACATATGATTTCCACGGCGGATGGGAAGCTACTTCTAATCATAATGCAGCTCTATATAAGGATCCAAATGACCCAGCAGCAAATACGAATTTTTACGTAGATGGTGCTATAAATGTTTATACAAATGAAGGTGTTCCAGTCGATAAACTAGTATTAGGCGTACCCTTTTACGGACGTGGCTGGAAAAGTTGTGGCAAAGAAAATAACGGACAATATCAACCTTGCAAACCAGGTAGCGATGGGAAACTTGCTTCTAAAGGTACTTGGGATGATTATTCTACCGGTGACACAGGTGTGTATGATTACGGTGATTTAGCAGCCAATTACGTTAATACAAATGGTTTTGTACGCTACTGGAATGACACAGCTAAAGTACCTTACTTATATAATGCGACTACAGGCACATTTATTAGCTACGATGACAATGAATCTATGAAATATAAAACAGACTATATAAAGACGAAGGGTTTAAGTGGAGCAATGTTTTGGGAACTAAGCGGGGATTGCCGTACAAGTCCAAAATATAGTTGTAGTGGTCCAAAATTACTTGATACGCTAGTAAAAGAATTACTTGGTGGACCTATTAGTCAAAAAGATACTGAGCCACCAACGAATGTTAAAAATATTGTAGTTACGAATAAAAATTCAAACTCAGTTCAATTAAACTGGACTGCATCTACTGATAACGTAGGGGTTACGGAATATGAAATTACTGCTGGAGAAGAGAAATGGAGTACAACAACAAATAGCATTACAATTAAAAACTTAAAACCTAATACGGAATACACATTTTCAATAATTGCCAAAGATGCTGCTGGAAATAAATCACAACCTACCGCTCTTACTGTCAAAACGGATGAAGCTAATACGACACCTCCTGATGGAAATGGTACTGCTACATTTTCAGTCACTTCGAATTGGGGCAGCGGTTATAACTTCTCGATTATAATCAAAAATAATGGAACGACTCCTATTAAAAATTGGAAATTAGAATTTGATTATAGCGGTAATTTAACACAAGTTTGGGATTCTAAAATTAGTAGTAAAACAAATAATCATTATGTAATTACGAATGCAGGATGGAATGGTGAAATTCCTCCTGGTGGATCTATTACAATTGGCGGTGCAGGAACAGGTAATCCTGCCGAACTTTTAAATACCGTCATTAGCGAAAACTAGACGTAATATCCATTAATTAATTCACTAAAGTTTGAATTTAGGTTTGAGCAATACCTCCTAAATTCAAACTTTTAATTTTACGAAAAATCAAAAATATCATAATAACCTATTATAATTATATTTAATTTCTAATATGAAGTTTATATGAAGTTCATTTGAATTTTACATGAATTTCCTTTAATTTCTATTGTCTTCCTATAATATCCATATTATCCTTTACATAAAGGAATTATTTTCATTCCATTTTGAACTATCTATATATATAAAGAAAGATAGTCACCTGTTAGGGAAAGGCTTTCGTATTATAAATATAACAAAAGAAAAAGCACGCTTATAAGCGCACCATAAGAGTGCTTCTTCATACAATTCTCATGTAAGAGTTCTCGAAAATCATGTTAATCACAAAGAAAAGGCATTAGCTCCTAAAAGCTAATGCCTTTTCTTTATTCATATTGTTCAGTATTCCAATCTTCTATATTCCATACTTTTGTTATCCACGATTCATAGAAAGAAGGTTCATGTGAGACAATTAAAACCGTTCCTTTGTATTGTTGTAACGCTTCCTGTAAAGCCATCTTAGTTTCTACATCCAAATGATTAGTCGGTTCGTCTAAAATTAAAACATTGCTTTTCGTTACGATAAGTTCACATAAACGCACTTTCGTTTGCTCTCCACCGCTTAATAAACGAATAGGTTTTAATACGTGTTCTTCTTTCAATCCACACTTCGCTAATGCTTGGCGCGCTTCTTTCTTTGTCATATCTGGTCGTTCTGCCCAAACTTTCTCTAACGGTGTTATTTCTGAAGCAAACTCTTCCTGTGCAAAATAAGCAGGATTTACTCGTTCCCCAACAAAAATTGAACCGCTTAGCGGCTTTATTTGACCTAATAACGTCTTTAACATTGTCGTTTTTCCAATACCGTTATGACCAACAACAGCTATCTTTTCTCCTTTTTTCACTTGTAAATTCAAGTCTGGAAATAACGGCTCACTATAACCCACTCTTAGTTTCTCAGCCTGTAATATACGACTTACTGGTTCATTATAAACAGTAAAAGCAAAACGGGACCGAGGTATATTATTAACCTTTTCAACCCTTTGCATTTTCTCCAATACTTTCTCTCGACTTTTTGCCTGTTTTGCTTTTCGAATCTTATTTTTTTGAATAAATGTTTCTAACTGAGCAATTTCTTTTTGTTGTTTCACATACGCCGATTGTAATTGTTTCCTTTGTACTTGGTAACTTTGTAAAAACTTTTCATAATCCCCTACATATCGCTTAACTTTTCGTTCTTCTAGATGGTAAATGACATTCGTAATATTGTTCAAAAATACTTCATCATGCGAAATGATAATATAAGCTTTTTCGTACAGCTTCAAGTACGATTGCAACCATTCTATATGTGCTGTATCTAAATAGTTCGTTGGTTCATCTAGCAATAAAACATCAGCTTTTTCTAGAAGAAGCTTTCCTAGTAATAACTTTGTCCGCTGTCCTCCACTTAACTTTGAAACATCCTTTTCCAATCCTATTTCAAACAGCCCTAAACCAATTGCCACTTCTTCAATTTCTGTATGAATTTGATAGAAATTAGATTTTTCCAATATAGTTTGTAACTCTCCATACCTTACTAACAATTTTTCTACTTCTACTGCTTCAGCCATCTCTTCTGCAATTTTTAACATTTCGTATTCAATCGCATACAAGTTAGAAAATGCACTTTGCAAGTATCCTTCAATTGTTATTCCTTCTTGTAAATCTATATGTTGCTGCAAAAATCCAACCTTCACATGTGGAAACCATTCAATGTTCCCATCATCATGTATAAGTTCTCCTGTTAAAATTCTTAGCAGTGTTGATTTTCCAATCCCATTTTTCCCTACTAACCCAACATGCTCCCCCTTTAATAATCGAAAGCACGCATTATATAAGATGGTTTTCTCACCATACGAATGACTTAAATTTTCTACTATTAATATACTCATTTTTTTCTCTCCTTTACTTATCGTCCATAAGCTAAATAGAGAGACCAACAGTATGAAGCCTTATTTAATTATGCATATAAAAATGGGTAAGGTGAATACACCTTACCCATTACATATTATCGTAAAAAAGGATTAAGGTTCTTTACCTGCTGTCTTCAATTTAGCTTAATCTTAAAAAATGGGCAGACTTCTCCCATATCAAGCTAAAACCATTTGAAGAACAGTTGATAAAGTCATTTTATCCTTTCACTCCTTTAACATTTGTTATATTAAGAGTATAAACTACTCTGTTATATTCTATTCTCTATTTTCCCTTTTGTTCCTTCTCCATCTTTTCATATTCTAAAAAAAGCCTCTTAACAGTAATTATACTAAAAACTGTTAAAAGGCTTTTTCTATTTTTTCATATAAGGAGCTAACACACTTAAAATCTCTTCTTTATCCTTTTTTAATTCGAGTGATGTTAACATATCCATCGTTCTCGGCCTAGGTAATTTCACTTGTACCTCGCCAACTATTGACGCTGGTCTTTGAGATAAAATAAATACGCGATCTGAAAGCAAGATTGCCTCATCTAAGTCATGTGTCACCATAACGATTGTTTGCTTTTCTTGATGCCAAGAGTTTAAAAGCCAGCTATGTACTTCCATTTTTGTAAATGCATCTAATTTACCAAAAGGCTCATCCAGCAGCATAATTGGCTTTTCACATAAATATGTGCGCAGAAAACTAATTCTTTGACGCATACCACCAGATAATTCATCTGGATAATGGTCTGCATATTCATCTAGTTGGAACTGCTTTAATGCTTCCATTCCTTCTGTCAGCCTTTGTTTTTTCGGCTTTCCTTCAATTTCTAACGGAAGAACGATATTTTGCAAAGCTGATCGCCACGGTAGTAATAAATCTTGTTGTGGCATATAACTAACAACATCTTGCTCTTGTACTTGCTTATCGTTATACGTTACGTTCCCGCTTGTTGGTTTTTCAACATTTGCAATCATGTTTAATAATGTGCTTTTCCCGCAACCACTTGGTCCTACAAAGGAAACAAACTCTCCCTCTTGTATAGAGGCACTAATATTCTCTAATACATTCTTTCCGTCAAAAGATTTCACTATATTTTTTATTTGTAATCCGCTCATTTTTCACTTGGAAGGAATTCATTTGTAAAAGCATCTTTTACATCGATTTTCTTTTTAATAACTTTGTTGTCATATAAGAAATTCATGTAATTCGTCCAAATTTCTTCCTTCTGTACTCCCCATGCTTTAGCATCATCTTGATACTTCGTACTTAACCATTTTTGGCTTTCTTGAACTAAATCTTTATTTACATCTGGAACAGCTTTAATTAAAATATCAGCAGCCTCTTTCGGTTCCTTAATTGCAAAATTATAACCTTCTGTCGTTGCACTCATAAACTTTTTCACAAAGTCTTTATCTTGCTTCGTATGTTTTTCACTCGTAATAATAACAGGACTATAGAAATCAAGCGCTGGATCTAAGTCCTTCACCATAATCGTATTTAACTCTTTTCCTTGGCGCTTCGCTTCAATACCATCCCAACCGTAATAAATCCATTCGAAATCTGCATCACGACCGATTGATTTAAAGAAATCTGTTTGTCCTAAGATGATTTTTTCAACTTTATTAAAATCAGCTTGATGTTTATCCATAATCGTCTTTAATGTCGCTTCTTCCGCTGGTCCTCCCCAGCCGCCGTAACGTTTACCTTCAAAATCTTTCGGTGACGTCATATTATCTTTCTTAAGCGATGCAAACGCTGAAGTGTTATGCTGAATAATCGCTCCTACAGATACAACAGGAATTCCTTCCACACGAGCTAACGTTACATTTTCTTGTGCGCTTATTGCGAAGTCTGCTTTTCCTGATGCTATCATTTGCTCTGCTGTTACATTGTCACCTGGTTGAATAATTTCTACATCTAATCCTTGCTTTTTGTAATAATCTTTCGTTTGCGCTACATACAAGCCAGTATGATTCGTATTTGGAAACCAATCTAATACTACTTTTACTTTTTGATCTTTACTTGCACTTTCTTCTTTCTTCGCCGGATTACATCCAGCCACACCTACCGCTACTAAGGCAGCTAACATAACTTTCAAACCTTTTTTCATTTTCTGCCGTCCTTTCTATATATCCATGGTGCTGTTATTCTTGCCATAAACTCTACGATAAAATACAGGCATAATGTCACCATAACGATGATTGCTGCAACACCAAATACTCGGGCAGTCAAAAAGGATTTTGTAGCCCTCGTAAGCATAACGCCTAATCCTTCACTTGCACCGAGCCATTCTCCGATAATTGCCCCCATTACGCTATATGTAACTGCAATTTTTAAACCTGAGAAAAAGTATGGAAGCACTGCTGGAAATTTTACTTTCTGGTAAACTTGCCATTTTGTCGCCTTCATTGTTTGTAACAGTTTCAACATGTTTTTATCTACTGTTTGAAAACCTTCTAAAATACTAAGCGCAATTGGGAAGAAACAAACGAGTATTACGACCATTACTTTCGGCAACATCCCATATCCAAACCAAATAATAAATAGCGGTGCAAGTACAACAATTGGAATTGTTTGCGAAATAACGAGCAATGGATTTATTAAAATACGAAATAACGGTATAACGTCCATAATAATTGCGATGCTCGTCCCCAATAAAATTGCAAAGAATAGTCCAATTATAACTTCCTGCAGTGTTTGCATCGTATTTGGTAATAGTAAATCTTTCATCCCAATTAATTCTTGAACAATGGCAGAAGGCTTTGGTAAAATCCACGGTTCGATTTTAAATAATGAAACAGATCCTTCCCATATCGCAATGAGAAGGATAAGCCAAATAGTTGTAATAAGTTTAGATTGCTTCTGGTTTTGCATATTCATCACGGTACTTCCAAACCTTTTCATCTATCGTTACACCAGTGCTTGGACGATAATGGATTTTAATAGAAGTAATCACTTCTTCTGCTCCAGCATCGACGCAAGCTTGTTGCGCACGTTTAACGACATCAAGAAGTACATCTAATTCTCCTTCCAAAGTTGTTTCCATTGCCCCTACTTCATAACGAACTCCCGATTGTTGCACAACTTCAATTGCTTTATCGACAACAGAATATACATCTTTCGTTTTTGCTTGTGGTACTACTGAAAATGACATTGTAACTTGTTGTGACATAATAAAATCCCCCTTATAAAAATAAATTTCAAAAATAAGAAAAGGCTTTCCTACTGCGTAGGAAAGCCTTGTATGCAAGTTATTACAGAATAACATATGCTACATCACTTTAAGTAACTCCCTACGCTGGCATTATCCAGATCAGGTTGAGGGTCGATGTTTACTTACATCCTCTCAGCCAATTGGCTCCCCGGTCCTTAATTCGTTTTCATTGTAGCATGATTTATTTTATTGAACAAACAAAAGCATGCATAATCATTTCATTATTTTTGGAAAATAACCAACTTTTTCACCATGAGCTAATAACTGCTGAATAAATTCTTTATTAATTGCTGGTACTATCAATTCTTTTTTCTTAATCCATTTATTCGTTCTACGCGTACCCATTACAATTTCAGATTGCTGCGCTCCATCTCCTGCAACTTGAGAAGCAATTAACTCTGCTATTACTTCATTTCCCTTCGCTAATGCAAGTCCGGTATTTACATATTCTGAAAGTGGAACCATTTCAAGATTGTATCCACACTCTCCAATTAGCTGTATAAATTGTTCAAACTCAATTTGATGTGGATGACAAATATGTAACGTCTCTCCTATAATTTGCGCATCTTGCAAATACGATACAATTGATTTACTAGCAAAATCAATTGGTGTGAAATCAACTTTCCACTTCACATTTGGTGCTTTCCCAATTAATAGCATTGTTTTAATAAGACGATAAAATGCGTTTCCTTCAATATTTTGTTGGAACGAACCTGTTTCTGAATGACATGCTAAATTACCTGCACGATAAATATTTCCACGCAAACCATTTTTCATTGCTTCACGAACAATGTTTTCCGCTTGTAGTTTACTATTTGAATATACATTCTCTAAGTCTACACTGTAATTAAAATCACCAGTTTTCATGTATGTATCCCATTGATCTACCGCTAATTCTAACGGGATACCAATTGTAGAAATAAAATGGAATGTAGCACCTTTCTCCGCTAATGTTAGCATACGGCTAGTTCCTTGGACATTTATATTTTCAAATTGTTTTACATCTCCAAAATGTCTTACATCTGCACCGCAATGAATTATCGTATCCATCTTAGAACTGATGAACATAAATTCTTCTTCGCTCATCCCAAGATACTCTTCTCCAAGATCACCAGCTACGGCCTGTATACGCTGTAACCATTCTTCACATATATCATTAAAGTAGCCTGTTAATGTATCTATAATTCTTTGCTGCACATCTTTAGTTGGTCTTACTAAACAATAAATAGTAGCAGATGTATCTCTCAACAATTCATATAATATGTGTGATCCTAAATAACCAGTAGCTCCTGTTAAAAAGACATTTGAAATCTGGTTTTCTTCCAAAACGTTTGCATACGTGATAGTATCTGGTTCGTGAATCACTTTATATTCACGAAATACTTCTTCTTTCTCTACTTTTACTTCTCGCTCAATTCGAGCTAATCCATATATCGTTCTTTCTTTAAAGAAATCTTGAATTGTTAAATGTGAGAAATCTTCTTTTAACAATGTTAAGACTCGTAATACTTTTAATGAATGTCCACCAATTGTAAAGAAATCATCATGCACTCCAACTTTTGAAATTCCTAATACTTCCGCCCAGGCGTTCGCTATTTGTTTTTCTGCTTTATTAGAAGGTGCAACATATTCTTGTAGCCGAACCGGTTCATACTTTTCTTCTAACTGAGCTAACTTCTTAACATCAATCTTTTTATTAGGTGTAAGTGGTAATTCATTAATATAAATTAGTTTAGATGGCACCATATAATCTGGTAATTGCTCTTGTAACTGATAAACTAATTCTGGTATTTCTTTTTTATTTAAAGTTGTATAGAACGCGATTAAATATTGGCTACCTTCCTTACTCTTCTTAGCAAAAACAGCATTTTCTTTTATATTATGATTTTGAGAAATTTTACTTTGGATTTCGCCTAGTTCAATACGATGTCCTCTAATTTTTACTTGATCATCTTTCCGATGTAAAAACTCTATATTTCCATCCTCTAGCAACTTAACGATATCACCTGTTTTATATATATTAACTATAGGATTAAAAGGGTTCGGAATAAAAGCTTCAATTGTTTTATTAGGCTTATTAAAATACCCTTTTGCTAATCCCACTGAATCTATATATAATTCACCAGGTACACCAATTGGACAAAGATTCATATTCTCATCCAAAATCATAACTTGATAATTAGCACATGGTTTACCAATGGGAATACTCGCAACATCCTCATTTAACTGACTAGGTATTTTATAGGTTGTCGTCACTACAGTACATTCTGTCGGTCCGTATACATTATGAATTTCAACATTTGTACCTATTCTTTCTCTCCACAATTTAATAACCTCTACAGGCAACATTTCACCGCCAATCGCAATTCTTTTTAGGGAAGCTAGCTTATATATATCTTCTTCTGCTAAATAAGTTGCTACTTGTCGAACAAAAATTGTTGCTAATGCCAAGATTGAAGTTGCTTTCACTTTATAGATTGCATTTGCAAATGCTTCTACAGACAATCGCTCTTCCTCTAATAGTACATATAAGTTTCCTCCACAGAATAAAGAAGCAAATGACTCCCATACAGAAGCATCGAAACTAAAGGAAGGAAATTGGGCAAATACATCCTCTTCTGTCAATTCATATTGCTTTTTCATCCAAGTATACAGATTAACAACGCCTCTATGAGCTAACATCGTTCCCTTTGGATTCCCTGTTGAACCAGATGTATAAATCATATAAGCTACATCATCACAATGAATAGACAACTTTACATCTGTATCTTCATAAGTTTCACTATCATACATTGAAACTGTTTGAACCCCATCACATGTTATAGGCGTCTCTTTCATCAATATAACTTTCGCTTGGCTATCTTGAATAATGTACTGTATTCTACTTTCCGGATAATCTGGATCAATCGGAACATACGCTGCACCAGCTTTTAATATAGCTACCATACTTACTACTGTGTCTATGCTACGTTTCATAAATATTCCAACATAGTCTCCTAATTGGACGCCGTTTTTAATTAACATATGAGCTATTTGATTACTTTTTTTATTTAGCTCCTCATAAGTTAAAGTACCTTCCCTTGAAGATAAAGCTATACGATTTGGAAATTGAGTAACAGTATTATAGAACATATCGACGATAATTTTCTCAGGATATACTGCTGTCGTATCATTCACTTGACTATAAAGTGCCATCTCGGCCTCTGTAATAACATTAAAATTATTTATATGATTATTATTATTTTGTGATTTATTAATTAAAACACCTTGTATTTGTTGTGCATAACGAGTAATTGTTGTCTCTTTCCAATTAACACTATTAAATATTATTTCTACACTTTGCATATTTTTACTAAATACAAATTGTAATGTATTCGTGTCTTTTAGCTCATAATATGTTTCACCAATAATAATAGGTGACATTTCATATAACGTATTACCGTTTTGAAACTCTTCTATTTCTTCCTCATTCATTTCTTTAATTTGCTCCAGTTGCTCTTCAATTTGTAAATTTAAACTTTCATAGGAGAGAAAATTAGAAACTTCAATAGTAATCGGAAATAAACTTCCTCTTACATGATAAAGCACGACAATATGTTTTTCTTTAGAAATATGATATAACCACGTTGCAGTCGCTCCTATTAAATCTACAATGTGAGTCAAATTTGAAAACAGTTCCGTTTTCCTTTTTATCCTAAGTTCTGTTCCTTGCACATCTTTAGGTATTTTAATACTTCCTTCTACTTTTCCTAAAAATTCTTTTACCATCTCACTATAAGAAATTGCTAATTTCATATTTATGTAAATTCCTCTCTTAAATATAAAAAAGGTGTGAAAATTCACACCTTTTTCATCCCTTATTAAAGGGCAGATTCGTTCAATTCATAATCAGTAGCGGAGATACCCCCTTGATTAGAATTGAACTTTCTCCTTATTCGCTTTTAAACTCACCAATAAGCTCTTGTAATTCCTGAGAGAGCCAACTTAAAGAAGTCGCTAATTCTGCAATATCTTGTACTGATATTTCTTGCTCTTTCATGCTTTCTTCAACATTACTACTGCTGTTGGCATAAGTATTTGCAATATGTGATAATTCATTTACGACTTGAACGATATTCTGGCTATTTTGTAAAATATCACTCGAATTACCCGAAACAGCTTTTACTTGATCTGTAACAGATTGCGCTGATTTGGAGATTTTTTCGAAGAAATCTCCACTACTTTGAACAAGTGAAATTCCAGTTTCTACTTCTTTTGAACCTTTTTGCATGGAAACTACAGCATCTTCTGTCTCAGCTTGTGTTTCACCAATTAATTTCGCTATATCTTTTGCAGACGCTTCAGTTTGTTCTGCTAATTTTCGTACTTCATCAGCAACAACTGCAAACCCTCTTCCAGCTGCTCCAGCACGTGAAGCCTCAATAGAAGCATTTAAAGCTAATAAATTTGTTTGATTTGAAATACCTGTAATTACAGTTACGATATCACTAATTTCTTTTGACCTTGTTTCTAACGAATAAATGATGGAAGATAAATCTTGTACTGCATTTTGAATTAAACTCATTTGATTAATAATTTGTCCAATCACTTCATTACCTTCAATTGAATGTTGCTCCATACCTTCAGAAGCAACCGCAACTTGTTTCGCAGCCCCAGTTATCTCTTCTACCTTATCTTCCATTCCATGTACAATCCCTAAACATTGTTGTACTGAAGTTTTTTGAGACTGTGCCCCTACTCTTAAACCTTCAATAGAACTTGCAATCTCTTGAACTGCCATGCTGTTTTCCTCTGTACTCGCCGACAATTCTTGTGAAGAAGAAGAAACTTGCTCAGCAGTTTGCCTTACTTTATCTATAATCCCTTTAAACTTTTCAATCGTGTTATTGAAATAAACATTAATAATTCCAATATCATCTGGTCTTTCTTTTAATTTAATACTCAAGTCACCTTCACCAATTTTACGTAACCCTTCTCGTAAATCTTTTAATGGAGCTAGCGAGTGACGCACGATAAAGAATTGAGTAATAGTCGCAATTGCTAATGAAATAATGATAAAGAGTAAACCCTGTATCATAAACTTCTCTTTTGTAATAGGAACAATGGAAGCATCTAAGTCAGCGGCAACAATTGCAATAATATTGTTTTCTCCATCTGTAATTGGTTCTAATATTGTCACCCACGAACCTATTTCATCTTCATATACTTCTGTCATTTGAGCCTTTTTCGTATCAATCACTTTATCGTATGCCTTCATCCAATGAGCGGGTTGTTCATAATAATCTCCCGGCTTTATAGGAAACGCATTTGTTAACTCTGTAGTCAAACCAACGAGTTGTAATTCTCGCTTTTCATTCGGCTTTGCTCCTGTAACATACGTTTGTCCAACGCTTTTCAATTCTTTTGATACTTCATCTAATTTCTCTGTTAACTTTTCTTTTTTCACTTTTTCGGCTGTAGGATCTTTCGCCATGTCTCTAACTAATTCTACATCCAGTTTTTTCAATACTATTTCTCCTGTTTCAATAGACTGCCTTTCAAATAAAGACATCATACTATTTTGAAACATATTGAAACTTAATGCACCCATACTTCCAACAAGTGTCAAAATAACTAATACGGTTAATAAGACGTTCTTTTGAAGGAACGATAACTTATGCCAATATTTTTTCATTAATATCCACCTTCCTTAATCAACACAAACAAAAAAAACAAAATATATGGATATTTTGTTTGAAAATGTTTCTCAATATGTTCGAGAATAAAAAAAAGCCAATGTAAAAGCATTGGCCAAGACCAACCCTATCCGTCCGGTAACTGGCTAGCGTAGCCTTTCGACCTTAGCTCCTGTAGTTTTGCGTCCTCATGTTTCCATCAGTTTGCCTTTCTCGCTGAACGAGTTGAACGATATGGGAGTTCTATGAGAATTAATTTATTCTCTTTCAAAGATTACAACATATAAATCAAAATGTCTACTTATTTAGAGATATAAATACAAATTTTTAATGCATTGCTTTTTCGAAATAATTTCAAAAAGTACGTGAATGTTACTTTTTTTGTGTTATATAATAAAAAATGTATAAATAACAAGGATTTCTTCGGGTATTTATTTAATTTTCATTCAAATTAAACTATTCGAATATATCTTAACTAATGAATTTCGGAGGTAGTTTATCATGTTTTGGCTACAATTTCTTACCTTGTTACTCTGTATTTTTATTGGTGCACGCCTAGGCGGAGTTGGTTTAGGAGTAATGGGTGGAGTTGGTATGGCAATACTCGTTTTTGTCTTCCACCTACAACCAACCGCGCCTCCTATCGATGTAATGCTTATGATTTTGGCAGTAATTACAGCTGCTGGTGCTTTGCAAGCTGCTGGAGGAATGGACTATCTTGTTCATCTTGCTGAAAAGGCATTACGAAAAAATCCAAAGCGTATTACTTTTTTTGCTCCAATTGTTACTTATTTATTCACACTATGTGCAGGTACTGGTCACGTTGCCTATTCTGTACTTCCTGTTATTGCAGAAGTCTCTCGTGAATCAGGGATTAGACCGGAACGCCCAATGTCGATTGCCGTAATCGCTTCTCAACAAGCAATTACAGCTAGTCCAATTTCAGCTGCCACAGTTGCTCTTTTAGCAATGTTAGCTGACTATAAAATCACTTTATTAGATATTTTAAAAGTGAGTATTCCTTCCACTTTCATTGCTTGTATGTTAGCAGCATTCGTTGCTAGTAAGATGGGAAAAGAATTAAATGAAGACCCTGAATACTTAAAACGATTAAAAGAAGGAATGATTCCTAAGCTTGAAGAGAAAAAAGAATTTGTAGGTGTAAAGGGCGCAAAATTATCAGTTATCCTTTTCCTTGTAGGAACCTTCCTTGTTGTACTTCTTGGTTCATTTGAAGCACTTCGTCCAGGATGGATAGTTGATGGGAAGTTAGCCCGTCTTTCCATGCCGAATACAATTGAGATGGTTATGTTAACTATCGCGGCTCTTATTATTATTTTCTGTAAACCAAATGTAGAAAGCATTGTGTCTGGTAACGTCTTTAAAGCGGGGGCAACAGCAGTTGTTGCTATTTTCGGTATCGCTTGGATGGGAGATACTTTCTTTAATGGAAACTTAAATATGATTCAAGGATCCATTCAGCATTTAGTAACAAGTGCACCTTGGCTATTTGCCATCGCACTATTCATTCTATCTATTTTACTATATAGCCAAGCAGCCACAGTACGTGCTTTAATGCCTCTTGGATTATCACTCGGTATTCCACCAGCGCTACTGATTGCGATGTTCCCTGCAGTAAACGGATATTTCTTCATTCCAAACTACGGCACAATCGTTGCTGCCATTAACTTTGACCGTACCGGTACAACAGGTATTGGTAAATACGTATTAAATCATAGCTTTATGATTCCTGGCCTAATTGCAACATTTACTTCTATCGGAATTGGAATGCTCTTAATTTCAATTATGTTTTAAAGAAAAAGCACAAACCTTTATTTAAAAAGGTTTGTGCTTTTTTAATCAAATGTTTGTTTAAATTTTGGGGCAGTCTATTTCTCCATGTAGCACTTAAAATACTACACGTCCTTCCCTACAAACTTCTCTTTACTTCTTCAGCTAATTTTCTCGTACTTTCATACGCAGATTCAGCTAAACTAATTGCTGAAATAACTGAAACACCGTCCGCACCCGCTTCTATAACTGCCGCTGTATTTTCAATTGTAATCCCACCAATACCAACGATTGGCACTGTAATTCCTTGTTCTCTAAAATAGGCTAATCCTTTCGTTCCTTGAACCGCTTTCGTATCTTTTTTCGTACTCGTTGGGAAAATAGGTCCAACGCCTAAATAATCTGCTCCATTTTCGATTGCAAAGCGTGCTTCTTCAATTGTATGAGCAGATACGCCGATAATTTTATCTCCCATTTTTTCACGAACAGATGTAATTCCTTCATCATCTTGTCCTACATGAACACCATCTGCATCTAATTCAATGGCTAATTCTACATCATCATTTACAATGAAAGGAACACTATATTCCTTACAAAGCGTCTGCAATTCTTTTGCAAAGCGCACTCTATCTTCTCCGATTAAAGAACCTTCCCCCTTCTCGCGAAACTGAAAAATTGTCACTCCACCATCTAACGCTTCTTTCAATACAGCTAAAGGATCCCTCGTGCAGTTATTACTTCCCATAATAAAATACACTTGCAATAGCTTAGACATTTTATCTATTTCAATGCGTGCCATTTCTTTCACTCCCTCTTACTCTAACTCCTCAATCTTTCCATACTTCTCAATATCACTAGAAGTAGTATTCGCTAACTGATTTAAAAATTCAATTTGGAAACTACCAGGTCCCTTTTCCACGGTCTTAGCAGCTGCCAGTTCCGAAGCTACACCATAAAACGTTAATGCTGCTACTGCTGCTTTTACATAATCTTTTTCCACTGCTACAAATGCTCCTATTACAGAAGTTAGTAAACAACCTGTTCCCGTAACTTTCGTTAAAATAGGGTGACCATTTCGAATAACAATAGTTCTCTCTCCATCTGTAACAACATCTTCTTTTCCAGTAATGACCGCAACTGTATTTAGTTCATCTGCTGCCTGCCTTGCAATACTTACAACATTGCCATTTCCAGTACCAGCGTCTACCCCTTTAATTTCCCATTTCTCATTAATAACATTTGCTATTTCAGCTGCATTTCCGCGGATAATTGCTAACTCAATTTCAGCCGGAATATGTCTCGCAACTTCTGTTCGATACGAAGTTGCTCCTGCACCAACTGGATCAAATAGTACTGGCACATTGTTCGCATTTGCTGATTTACCCGCGAGTAACATCGCTTCTACTTCTTCAGGACGAAGTGTCCCCATATTTAATACTAACGCTCCAGCAATGCTAGCCATTTCTGCTACTTCTTCTTTCGCATACGCCATTACAGGCGATGCCCCAAGTGCCAACAAACCGTTAGCAGTAAAATTTGTTACAACAACATTTGTAATATTATGAACAAGCGGATTAGATTCTCTCACCAAATCCACTACTTTACTAATTTCTTTCATATTCATCCTTTTCATCTCCTAACTATAATGATGGGAGATACACAAAAAGACACTTTGCGCGTACGCAAAGTGCCTGAATATGTGCTTTTACACTCTCCCTACGCTGGCATTATCCAACAGGTTCAAATGGTCAATGACGGACTAGTAGCCATACTCTCAGTTTGTATCCACAAACTCCCATGTGTTTCTTATTCATCTACTTCAAAGTCTACTCTTATTCTAGTAAAATAACAAGTTCTTTACTTTTCTATTTGATATAGAGGCAACTGATAAAGTGAAACTTTAATCAGTTGGGATTTTGTTAACTCCATTAAAAACAGCTGAAATATGGAGCGAAACTGAATCTCAAGAAGATGTATGCTATATTTAACTTATGGAAATTTGAAAGGATGTTTTTAATATGTCAAAAAGCGTTGTAATCGCTGAAAAACCTTCCGTTGCACGAGATATTGCTCGTGTACTGAAGTGTGATAAAAAAGGAAACGGCTATCTTGAAGGTAGTAAATATATTGTAACTTGGGCTTTAGGTCATCTCGTTACATTAGCAGATCCAGAAAGTTATGATGTGAAATATAAAAAGTGGAATTTAGAAGATTTACCGATGCTACCTGAGCGTTTGAAATTAACGGTTATTAAACAAACTGGTAAACAATTTAATGCTGTAAAAAGTCAGCTACTTAGAAAAGATGTAAATGAAATTATTGTAGCAACAGACGCTGGACGTGAAGGGGAATTAGTCGCACGCTGGATTATCGATAAAGTTAAGCTAAATAAACCAATCAAACGTTTATGGATTTCTTCTGTAACCGATAAAGCAATTAAAGATGGTTTTGCAAATTTAAAACCAGGTAAAGCCTATGACAATTTATACGCTTCAGCAGTTGCGCGTTCAGAAGCTGACTGGTATATCGGTCTTAATGCAACTCGTGCTTTAACGACTCGCTTTAATGCCCAGTTAAATTGCGGCCGTGTACAAACCCCTACTGTTGCTATGATTGCTAGTCGTGAAGATGAAATAAAGAACTTCAAAGCTCAAACTTACTACGGCATCGAAGCTCAAACAATGGAGAAGCTCAAACTTACTTGGCAAGATGCAAATGGCAATAGCCGTAGTTTTAATAAAGAAAAAATCGATGGTATTGTAAAAAGTTTAGATAAACAAAATGCTACTGTTGTGGAAATTGATAAGAAACAGAAAAAGTCATTCTCTCCTGGTCTTTACGATTTAACTGAATTGCAACGTGATGCAAATAAAAAGTTCGGTTACTCTGCTAAAGAAACATTAAATATTATGCAAAAATTGTATGAACAGCATAAAGTACTAACGTACCCTCGTACAGATTCACGCTACATTTCATCTGATATCGTTGGAACACTTCCAGAACGTCTAAAAGCATGTGGTGTTGGAGAATACCGTCCCTTCGCACATAAAGTATTACAAAAGCCTATCAAACCTAACAAATCATTTGTTGATGATAGTAAAGTAAGCGATCATCATGCGATTATTCCAACAGAAGGATACGTTAACTTCTCAGCATTCACAGATAAAGAACGCAAAATTTATGATTTAGTTATAAAACGTTTCTTAGCTGTTTTATTCCCAGCATTCGAATACGAACAACTAACGTTACGCACAAAGGTTGGCAATGAAACATTCATTGCACGCGGAAAAACGATTTTACATGCTGGTTGGAAGGAAGTATACGAAAATCGATTTGAAGACGATGATGTAACTGATGACGTAAAAGAGCAGATTCTACCTCACATTGAAAAGGGCGATACATTAACTGTAAAGTTACTTATGCAAACATCAGGTCAAACGAAAGCACCTGCACGCTTTAATGAAGCAACTTTACTTTCAGCAATGGAGAATCCTACAAAATATATGGATACGCAAAATAAACAACTTGCTGATACGTTAAAATCGACTGGTGGATTAGGTACTGTAGCGACACGTGCAGATATTATCGACAAACTTTTCAACTCTTTCTTAATTGAAAAACGTGGTAAAGATATTCACATTACATCAAAAGGTCGTCAATTACTTGATTTAGTACCAGAAGAATTAAAATCACCTACACTAACTGGTGAGTGGGAACAAAAACTTGAGGCAATTGCAAAAGGAAAATTAAAGAAAGAAGTATTCATTTCGGAAATGAAGAACTATACGAAAGAAATTGTTTCTGAAATTAAATCGAGTGATAAAAAATATAAACATGACAACATTTCAACGAAGTCTTGTCCAGACTGCGGTAAACCAATGCTAGAAGTAAACGGCAAAAAGGGAAAAATGCTCGTATGCCAAGATCGTGAATGTGGTCATCGTAAAAATGTATCTCGTACAACAAACGCTCGCTGTCCGCAATGTAAGAAGAAACTAGAATTACGTGGTGAGGGTGCAGGCCAAATTTTCGCATGTAAATGTGGCTATCGTGAGAAATTATCAACATTCCAAGAACGACGTAAAAAAGAATCTGGAAACAAAGCCGATAAACGCGACGTTCAAAAATATATGAAACAACAGAAAAAAGAAGAAGAACCATTAAATAACCCATTCGCAGAAGCATTAAAAAAATTAAAATTTGATTAAACAAAAAGGTTCCTACCTCTATCGGTAGGAACCTTTTATTTTAGTGAATGATTTTACTTCCTTTTGCATTCTCAACAAATTTTTCACTTGATTTGTTAATTGGTGTTTTCAGTAATAACGCAGCAACAATCATAACTACTACGAAAGCACTTAACACAAGTAAATCTCGTGTTACGATATCCCAAAGCATTCCGCCAACTGTTTCACGAATTGCGCTAATTGCGTATGTGAATGGTAAGAACGGATAAATCGCTTGGAAGAACGCTGGTGTCATTTGGATTGGGAATGTTCCGCCCGATCCTGCTACTTGTAGTACAAGTAAAATGATCGCCATCGATTTCCCAACGTTTCCGAAAATAGAAACGAGTGAGTATACGATACAAACGAAGACTCCACCAATAAATAAACTAAATAACACAAACCAGAACTTATCGACTACGTACGTACCGAGTAAGAATATATCTCCCATCGATACGATAAACGCTTGTGAAAGACCTATCGTTAAGAATGTTAATAAACGTCCGAAGTAAATTTCATGGCTCTTATAATTCGCGCCCTCTTCGTGTACTTCTACCGTTAATAATGAAACCATTAATAATGCGCCTACCCATAATGCAAGCACTGTATAGAATGGTGACATCGCTGAACCGTAGTTCGGCATCGCAAATAATTTATTTTCTTTTAAATTTACTGGATTCGCAAAGTAATCACTTTGCTTTTCAACATCATTTTTCAATAAACGTATGATGTCTTTTAAATCCTCTTCAGATTCAAAATCACGAATTTTATCTGCTAATTCTTTAATCTTTTTCTCAGTAGCTGGCATTTCAGCTTTAATGTCTGCTAATTTCTTTTTACCATCTACTAAACCTTTTGATGAATCTTCTAGTAATTTTTTAACATCTGGAAGCTTTTTGTCTGCCTCTTTTAAAATTTGAGATGTGTTTTTAGACATCTCTTTTGTGCGAGCAATTGCTGCATTGAAATTTGGAGTGATTTCTGAGTCATATTTAGCTAAAATGTCACCAATTTGGCCCGAAACACTTTTAGACACTTGATTAATACTTTCAATAACATCTGCTGCTGGTTTTTGACCTTTATTAATAGCGTCAATTCCTTTATCAGTTAAATCGATTCCTTTTTGGAAACCATCTTTTACTTTATTTAACTTAGCGATTGTGCCATTAAGATTTTTATCACTATTCACATCAGCTAACACTTTATTTGTACTTTCCAGAACTGGAATCATGTCATTAACTAAATTCCATCCTGCTTTGAACTGTCCATTCACATCATTTAAGGCTACTTTTGTAGAATCTAATCCATTAACACCTTTGTTACTTAAGTCTTCTCTTGCTTTTTCAAGCTCCGTTTTTAATCTACTGTAATCATTTACAGCTTTATCATATTTCTCTCTACCATTGTTTAATATCTCATTAGCCTTATTTATATCTTGATTTAAATTGCCTCTAAGCTGCTGTGCATTTTCTTGCGCATTTTCAGCCTTACTTTTCAGTTGCTCAGCTGTACTTACTGCTTTTTCAAAATCAGCTACAAACGTTGCATTATAATCCTTTTCAGCTTGATTTACTAAATTATTTACTGCATCTAATTTTTGATTTACAGCATCTCGCACATCTTGTTTAACTTCTTGTCCGGAACTAATTAAATCTCCTACATGCTTAACCCTATTGTTAGCATCCACCATAGAATTTTTAAGCACCGTTAAACTTTCCACTCTGTTTCCAAAGAACTGTTTACCGAATTCCGTGGAAGCTGATTCCTTGAAAGCTGTAAAGAAATCAATCAAATATGAAACACTATCGATACGCTCTTGGAGGAGCTTTGAAGCATCCTGCACATTTTTCTGTGCTACAGCTGGATCCACGCCTTTATTTTGAAGGCCATCCATAACACTCTTTACATATGCCGTTCCAACACGAGTAGAATTGAAAACAGTGTTTACAGTTTGATCAATATTTTTAGCAATATTTTTATACCCTTCACCATTCACTTGTGGTAATGCTGGAATCTCTGGTATTTGTGGAATAGTTATATTAGGTAAGACTGGTAATTTAGCTGGATCTGGCAATGTCAGATTAAAGTCAAATGCCGGATTTTTTAAGTAATCCGTAATTTTCGCTGCAGCATCCAATCCCTGCTGCATTACTGTTAAATTATTTTTAATAGTTCCCGGAGCGCGATTCAATGTTTCATCATTTCTAGCAAAGAATTTATCTAAATTCCCTAACGCTTCTTGCCCATCATTCATAACACTCTCTACAACAGGCAACTCTTTTTGCGCTACTTTCACAACATCCTCTGCTCGAGTCGCATCATCTAACGCCTTATCCATCAATGTATTCATTTCTGGGAACTGCGCTTCTAACTTAAAGACAAGATCTTTTACTTTCTCGATACTTGGTAAGTTTGTTTCTAAATCGATTCCAAGGTCATTGAAGATTTTAAAAATCTCACCGTTCGCTGTTTTAACGAAGTTTTTACTAATTTCTTCCGTAATACCTGATGCACCTTTTGCTGTAATTTTCGGTGCAATCGCATTTACCTTTTCATTTACATAGTAATCAAGTTCTGGTTTCTGTGGATTTTCATCCAGAACAGTTGCAATTTTTTCAGAGAAGTCTTTTGGGATTGTAATGCTTGCATAGTAATCCCCGCGTTCAACTCCGTAAATTGCCTGCTTTTCGTCTACAAACTTCCAACCAAGATTTTTGTTTTTCTTCAGAGAATCTACAATCTCGTCCCCGATATTGATATCTTTCCCTCTTAAATTAGAGCCTGCATCTTGGTTAGAAACTGCAATGGGAACCTCTTTTGTATTTCCATATGGATCCCAAGAAGCTTTAATGTTAAACCATGCATATAACGATGGTAAAATCATTAATCCTAAAACAATAACAATTGCAGCCCAATGTTTGGCTACATTCCGTAAATCTGTCTTATAAATACGCCAAATCTGTTTCATAGAAGTTATCACCTAATTATATATTTTTCCTTCTTTAGAAAATGATACATACATTTTGCAATTATATCACTTTCTACATCGTGTATTAACCAAAAACGTACTATTTTTTCCCATTAACTTTCACTTACTTCATTATATAACGAAGTGAGTCAAAGTATGAATACAAAATGACCAAATCGGTTTTACATTCAATAATAACAAATATATATGAAATGTCATAAAAAATACAAGTATTTTCTCTTGGAAATACTTGTATTCCTAAAAAAAATCCTCACAGCTTTTATTCTCTGTGAGGATTTCTTCTATTATATATCCAATTGAACCTCTACACCGAAATGATCTGAAATTACATTTCTGTTTGTACCATTAAAAATAACTTTTGAAGAATGAACTTTTTTACTTTGGTTACACAATATTAGATCGATTCGCAAATTATGTTTATTTTCATCCCAACCAGCAATCTCACCTTGGACAGTCGTTCCTTCATCCTTCTCTATTGCTAATTCATATGTGTCATACAACCCTTTTTGCATCATATACTCATAACCTTCGCCTTTCAATCGAGCATTGTTATTAAAATCCCCCATTAAGAAGGCGAGCTTATTGCTATCTACACGCTCCATCAAACGATCGACTTGACCTTTGAATGACTCTTCTTCATCATTCCACCAACCGAGATGACAAGAGTAAAACGTTATATCCTTACCATTATAAGCAATTGTTGTACTTACAATTTTACGCGTTTTCCAATACGTTGTATCCTCGTTTTCTGAAATGAAGAACGTATCTTCTTTTATAATATTATGCTTCGTTATAATTGCTAATCCTTCTTCGTACACATCATAACCAATATGAGAGAAATCCCAAGTAATATTGTAATCTTTTACATGTAGCGCTTTTAACTCTTCTAATAGTAAAAGTCCAAAATTATCTTTTTTCTTGTTACCGCATACATTTTCAGCTTGTATGGACTGACTTACTTCTTGCAATGCGATGACATCGTACTCTTCTTCTTGAATTACTTTAGCAAGGTATTGTATCTTTTCTATTTGATTCTCTTCTTGCCAAGAATGACAGTTTAAAGTTAGCAATTTCATATTATTACGCACCTAACATATCTTGAATGTCTGACTTTAATACGTCAGCTTTCGGACCATATACCGCTTGTACACCTTTGTCTTTTACAATAAGCCCTAAAGCACCATTTTGTTTCCACTGTGCTTCTGGTGCAACAACATCTAAATCTTTTACTGTTACACGTAAGCGCGTCATACAAGCATCTACGTCAGCAATATTTTCTTTTCCACCTAATAAATCGATAACTTTTGTTGCTAATGAACCGTCTTGTACATTTCCTGTTCCTTCTGATGCCTCATCTTCATTATCAATATAGTTACCTGCACGCCCTGGTGTTGGTAAATTGAATTTTTTAATTAAGAAATTAAATAGTGTAAAGTTAAGACCGAAGAACACTAATGAAACAATAACAAAGTTGATTAAGTCTCTTGTTAAACCTGCGTTAACCATCATTGGCGTACGAGTAATTAACTCAATAAATCCAAATGCATGAACACGTAAGTTAATTAAATCAGCTAGCGCGAATGCAAGTCCTGTTGTAATAGCATATACAACATATAATACTGGAGCAATAAACATGAACATGAATTCAATTGGTTCTGTTACACCTGTTAAGAATACTGCTAATGCTGCTGATAAAAACATTGGTTTATATTTTGCACGCTTTTCTTTATCAACGTTACGGAACATCGCAAATGCAATCCCCATTAACGCTGCTGTTGAGCCGATAACTTGTCCAGCTTTGAAACGAGCTGGTACAACATTATTTAATAAATCGTTATATGCCTTCGTATCTCCATTTGCTAATAAATTATTTAAATCTGTAATCCATGCAAGCCATAATGGATCTTGTCCTGCTACAACTTGTCCAACTTTTGAACCAGTTAGCATCGTATATGTTCCGCCTAGCTCTGTATAGTTCATCGGAATCGTTAACATATGGTGTAAACCAAATGGTAATAATAAACGCTCTAACGTTCCATATACAAACGGTGCAACAACTGGTGCACTATCTTTTGAAGCTGCAATCCAGCGACCAAATTCATTTAACCCACTTTGGATGAATGGCCATAGAAGTGATAATACAATCGCAGTAACTGTAGACCAAAGAATTACAACGAATGGTACAAATCGTTTTCCATTAAAGAATGCTAATGCCTGTGGCAGTTTATTATAGTTATAATATTTGTTATATAAAGTAGCTCCTAAGAAACCTGTGATAATCCCTACGAACACTCCCATGTTTAATGCAGGTGCACCAAGTACAGAAGTAAAGTAATCTTTTACAATTAAATCTCCCGCTATTACTGAAGAAACTTTCGCTTTTGAATCCGCTAACATTTCAGCGTTTACCCCAAATATAGCTCCTGTAATTCGGTTTGTTAAGACGAATGCTAATAGCGCTGCAAATGCACCACCTGCGCGATCTTTCGCCCAAGATCCCCCAATTGCTACTGCGAATAAGATGTGTAGATTTGTAATGATTGCCCAACCGATGTCTTCCATTACGCGAGCGATTGTATGAACTGCGTTAACATCCCCAGCAGACATACCAATTAACTTACCGATGGAAATCATTAAACCAGCTGCTGGCATTACGGCTACAACAACTAATAACGCTTTCCCGAACTTTTGCCAAAAATCAAAAGACGTAATTTTCATCTGTTCTTCCTCCCCTTTATTTATAAAAACATAATGATTTAAATTATAATTTCTGTTCCCTTTATGAAAACGATTCCTTATGTTACTTTATTTTTATCTTTACGCAACCGTTTTCATAAATCTATTTTAATAAAAGCGTTTTCACTTTGCAATAGAAATTTATTTTTTTTCATAAAAAAAGATGCTCAAAGAGCATCCTTTTTTATTATGAAATGCGATAAACCCTTGTTTCATAAGGCTTTAAAGCAATTGTTGTTACTTCTTCATGTTCCGCAACTTCATAGTTATTTAAAAGCAAACGTTTGCGTTCTAGTGCAAATGAACCCTCATTATACACAGCTTCCTCTTTTGAGATATTACTAATTACAATGACTTTTTCATCCTGTAACGTACGTGTATATGCATAAATTTGTGGATCGTCTTCTAAAAGTAAATCATACGTACCATAGTTCAGTACATCGTGCTCTTTTTTCAGGGCAATCATTTTCTTATAGAAATTGAAAATAGACTTTTCTTCATTTTTTTGCTTTTCAACATTAATTTCTTTGTAATTTGGATTCATGCTAAACCAAGGTGTACTTGTTGTGAAACCAGCATTCATCT
The DNA here is from genome assembly GCF_051915225.1 of Bacillus cereus group sp. MYBK95-2. Lineage (NCBI taxonomy): Bacteria > Bacillati > Bacillota > Bacilli > Caryophanales > Bacillaceae > Bacillus > Bacillus cereus group sp. MYBK95-2. The sequence continues at coordinate 115,788 of NZ_JBQAEH010000009.1, forward strand.
CATCATTCCACTGCATAGGTGTACGTGAATTATCGCGGCAAGAAGCCCATATAATCTCCATCATATCTTGATGTGGTACGCCCTCTGCAATTTTCTCGCGATATAAATTTTTAATTGCTACATCATCGTAATCTTCAATATTTGGTAACTGAACATTTGTCATACCAATTTCTTGGCCTTGATAAATAAAAGGTGTACCGTGCATAAAGAAATACATCGCCCCTAGAGCTGTTGCACTTTCACGCCAATATTGTTTATCATCTCCCCATGTTGAAACGATACGTGGTTTATCGTGATTCTCAATATATAAAGCGTTCCATCCTTTATTTTCTAATCCTTTTTGCCATTTCGTTAATACTTTTTTCAATCCTACAACATCAAGGTCTTTCTTCTTCTCTGCATCCCATAAACTTAAATGTTCAAATTGGAATACCATATTGAACTTACCTTGCTCTTCTCCAACCCAAAGCTCAGCATCTTCAATCTTAACACCATTTGCTTCACCAACAGTCATAATATCGTACTTAGAGAATGTATTTTCTTTTAGCTCTTCTAATAAAGGTTGAATACCTTTCACATTCATATGTTTATCAAAAGATGGCACATATTTTAACCCTTTTGGATTTGGCATATCCTTGAGGCCTTCTTCTTTTTTAATATGACTGATCGCATCAACGCGGAAACCATCAATACCTTTATCAAGCCACCAATTAACCGTATCGTATAGTACTTCGCGAACTTCTTTATTCTCCCAGTTTAAATCTGGTTGTTTACGTGAGAATAAATGTAAATAATATTGTTCTGTTTCTTCATCATATTCCCATGCCGAACCATTAAAAATACTTTCCCAGTTGTTTGGCTCCGCACCATCTTTACCATCATGCCAAATATACCAATCACGCTTCGGATTATCTTTAGATGAACGTGATTCAATAAACCATGGATGTTCATCACTCGTATGATTAATAACTAAATCAATAATAAGCTTCATATCACGCTTATGAACTTCATCTAGTAAAGCATCAAAGTCTGCCATTGTACCAAACTCATCCATAATATCTTGATAATCACTAATATCATAACCATTATCATCATTAGGCGACTTATACATTGGACAAATCCAAATTACATCTATACCTAAATCTTTTAAATAATCCAGTTTTGCAATAATACCTTGTAAATCTCCAATACCATCACCATTTGAATCCATAAAGCTTCGTGGATAAATTTGATAAGCAACCGCTTCTTTCCACCATGTCTTATTCATAGTCATTCTCTCCTTTTGCATCCCATCGGAAATTTTATGCAAACGTTTTCGTAACACTATCATAACAAAATATGAACAGTTTGCAACTGTTTTCATTGAACTCTATGTAGATTCTTTATTCTTATGCTTTATTTATTTCTCACAAAGGTAAATCTCATTCTTCACCTCTCCTTGTCCACGCGTATTACAGACATTTTTCATATATTAATAAAAAACTCTGATTATTTTAGAAAGGAGTAATAAATTGAAGCAAACAAAATTAACAGGTCGTATCGTTGTTCCCACAGATCCTGACTACGACGTAGCCCGAATGAATTTAAATTTAAGTATTCCAAAACTCCCTTGTATTATTGTTTTTTGTCAAAATAACAAGGATGTCTGTAACGCCTTAAAATGGGCACGTGAACGTCATATACCATTTCGGTTAAGAAGTGGACGTCATAGCTATGAAAATTTTTCTCTTTTAAATAGAGGACTTATTATTGATGTGAGTGAAATGCATCGCATTACTGTTAATACAGAGAAATTAACAGCAACAATTGAGGCTGGTGCAAATCTTGGCACTGTTTATAAAGAACTTTGGAATTACGGTGTTACAATTCCTGCTGGTACAAGTGCAAGCGTTGGAGTTGTTGGATTAGCACTTGGCGGTGGTATTGGTATGCTTTCGCGCTTATTTGGATTAACATGTGATCAATTAATGGAAGTGGAAATGGTACAAGCGTGTGGAAAATTTGGTGCAAAACTCATTCGTGCAAATGAACAAGAAAACTCTAACCTTTTTTGGGCATGCCGTGGTGGCGGTGGTGGAAACTTCGGAATTGTCACTTCCTTAACTTTTCGAGTCCACCCGATAAAAAATGTATCAATTTTCTCAATTACATGGGAATGGGAAGACTTTATTGCTGCATTTCAAGCGTGGCAAAACTGGGCACCTTATATAGATGAACGTCTCACTTCATCGATCGAATTATTCGCCAAGCAACGAAATAAAATTGAAGCACAAGGCGAGTTTGTCGGTTCTCCCTCTGAACTCCATTCCCTATTATCCCCTCTTCTTGAAACTGGTAGCCCCTCTCTCTTTATAGAAGAAGTTCCTTATATAAAGGCTGTTGAATTTTTTAATGGAGGTAACATCCCTGAAAATTTTAAGCGCTCTGGTTCCTATGTCTATAAACCTATTCCCCTTAAAGGCATTCAAATCATGCAATCCTTTCTTTCTCATGCACCAAATAAAGATGCTAGTATTTGGCATCAATCGCTCATAGGTGCTGTTGAAAATATTTCGCCGAATGAAACGGCTTATTTTCATCGTAAAGCAATTATTGCTCAAGAATACATTACCTCTTGGAAATGCGATGATGAAGAAAATCGAAATATACGCTGGGTTAAAGGTTTACGAGAAAGCTTAGATCCTTATACACTAGGTGACTATGTGAACTGGCCCGATATCGACATTAAAAATTGGCAAACTAGTTATTATGGCTCTAACTTTCACAGATTACGTAAAGTAAAAACCATGTATGATCCTTGTGATGTTTTTCATTTCCAACAAAGTATTCCTCCTTTTCATACGTGAAAAAAGGGGATAACATAAAAAAATCATCCAATATACCGTTACCTCGCAGTATGTTGGATGATTCAAGTTGATTTTCTATATCGTTTCAAATTCTTGCTCCTACTCATAAACTTTTACTTACAGATTAATTGTATTTCGTATCATTTTCATGCAATGAATGTAATTTAATATTTGGTACTTTATCTTTTTCAATACCTCTATTATAAGAAACAGGAACTTGAAATTCAAATTGCTTTGTCTCATGTTTTTGTAAATAGACTGGTTTCGGTACTGGATAGCTTTTTGAATTCTCGTTTGCATTATCATATAAAACAACTTTTAATGCTTGTGAATGATTACGATAATTTTTTAAAGTAACAATGCACTTCGGTTGGATATTCTCTCCATTTTTCTCCATTCTACACTGGCTATCTTCTTTTTTATATTCTATTGCTTCTACCCCTGTTTTTCCTGCATAATACCATGTTTTATTCAATGTCTGGAGGATTGTATTTAAAATAAACGGCATCATTACAATCAAAATACTAGTACCTACTACTTTTATTTTATTCATTTTTCTAAATGTACTAGACTCCTTTTTTCCTAGCCATTTTAAAAATAATATAAATGCAATTACATGTAGTATGAAAGAAACAATCAATATATTTGAGACTTTATAATCCATATAAACATACGTATGTATCGGAATCTTATAGACATTGAATAGTTTTTCCCCAATTAATTCATTATCATTTGGAATTTTTAATAATAACAAAACCCCTATACTGTAACAAATAGCTACTAATCGATCATACTCAATACGAATCATTCTTTCTCCCCTTCACTTTGTATTTTATTATCGATTTTAGCTATTATTACCATACTATACAATCTTTTTATAGAGGATAACGTAAAAAAGTTCCTTATAAATATATAAAGAACCTTATTAATATACACTATGAATTAAAAAATCAATATACAATTTTCACATAGAGATTTCTTCAAAATATGTTGGATCATGTATTGTAATTTTTTTATCTAAAATTGTAACAATGCTATCATTTTTTAATTGTTTTAATACGCTGCTAACTGTCTCTCGAGATGTTCCAGATATTTTGGATATTTCAATTGTTGTAAGTGGACATGAAATTACAATCTTTTCTCCACTCTGTTCTCCTAAATCCTGCATTAAATAATTTAACGTTTGGATAACACGATCTTGTGCATTAGGAATTGTAATATTTTGCACTCGATTTTCGTTCAATTTTAATATAGATGATAATTGCTGAACAACGTACATCAATTGTGTTCTGCTGGACTTTACCATATCTTCAAAGATTACCGTTGGAATATAATATACCTCCACATCCGTCATTGCTTCTGCTGTATAGTTATATCCTCTGTCTGTAAACATACCACCATAAGGAAAAATAGAATACCGCTTTACATAGTCATCGTATAATAAGTTCCCATTTTGATTAACCCGCTCTAACTTTACAAAACCATCTAACATGAAGTAAATTCTTTCCCTTGAATCCCCTTCTAAAAATAAAAATTGACCTTTTTTATAAGTTCGCCAATAAACAAACTCTGTTAAGCCTTTCAATTTTTTTTCTGTTAAATGAGCAAATAATTCGAACTGCTTTAAGTCTTTCACTACGTTCCGTCTATTCATAAAATTCCCTCTCTCTTGCTGTATGTTGGAGCGAAAAATCAAGAAAGCGTATTCAATTTGAATTTTATCATAATTAACTTGTATATTCAGATTTCATCATGAAAACTTTATGAACAATGAGTACAAAAAATATTAATAAATAAAAAGAATGAAGTTATTAACCTCATTCTTTTTTTACTACTAAGTAGCGTACATAATAATTTAAACATACATGCATACATTCTGTTTTGAAATAATAGTACCGGCTTTTTCTTCTAGTGCTTCATATACTTTTTCTAAAGACGTAATAATCGTTTTTCTTTTTGGATTTGTATTAACAAAATTAATAGCAGCTTCGATTTTTGGAAGCATGCTTCCCGCAGCAAATTGTTGTTCTTCAATATATTCTTCTAATTGATTCACTGTGACATGCTCTAATTTTTTTTGATTCGGTTGATTATAATTTACATACACATAATCAACTGCAGTTAAAATAACGAGCGTATCGGCATCTACTAATTCTGCTAATTTCTGCGCAGCGAAATCTTTATCGATAACCGCTTCAGTTCCTTTTAACCCTTCTTCAGAATCAATTACTGGAATTCCACCTCCGCCCACAGCTATCACTATGTTTCCATCTTCGACCAAAGAATTAATCACTTTATGTTCATGAATACTTACAGGCTTCGGTGATGGAACAACACGTCTCCATCCTCTACCAGCATCTTCTTTAAACACTGCTTTTGTTTCATCCATTAATTTTCTGGCCTCTTCTTCTGTATAAAAAGGACCAATTGGTTTAGTTGGATTTTTAAATGCCTCATCTTTTTTATCCACAACAACACGTGTTATAACCGTTGCTACATCTTTGTTTATATTCCGTTTTTTCAATGCCTTTTCAATTGCATTTTCCATCCAATATCCAATCATCCCTTGGCTCATTGCCCCACAAGTATCTAATGGCATTGCAGGTGTCTTTTCCGTTTCTGCAGCTTTTTGCTGTAATAAAATATTCCCCACTTGTGGGCCATTTCCATGCGCAATTACTATATCCACATCATTTTCCATTATTTTCACAAGTTGTTCTGCCGTTTTTTCCAACGCTTCTTGCTGCGCTCCCGCAGTAGCTTCTCCAGACTGTATCGCATTTCCCCCTAGTGCAACTACAATTTTTCTTCGTGCCATATTCCAGCCCTCCAGTTGATTTCGCTTTCACAGCGCTTTATAAAGTAATACTGCCTGTAATTAATCCATAAATCGCAAAGAATGCTAAAGCACCAATTGCTACGGATGATGCTAATTCCACTCGAGTAAATATTTGCTTCGAACTCTTTTGCTTTTGAACATTGTAAAAAATAAAAATACCTGGCGCATATAAAGTCATTGTTAATAATAAATACTCTAAACCGGCTGCATAAACTAACCACACGCCATAAATACTTGCGATCAAGCCAATTATTATATTTTTATTTCGATCTGCTTCTTCAGACTTTAAGCTATGCTTCAGTTGATAAAATGCTGAAAAAGCATATGGGATTAAAATAGCTGAAGATGCTAAAGAGAATGCAAAGTTATACGCCTGATCAGAAACGACGAATGTTAACAAGAATATTTGTATTAAACCATTTGTTATCCATAATGAATTTACTGGAGCCTTATTTTTATTTTCTTTTGCGAACCATTTTGGAAATACTCCATCTTTAGCCGCTAAATATGGAATTTCAGAAGCGAGCAAAGTCCAACCTAACCAAGCACCTAATACAGAGATGACTAAACCTAAATTAATAAAGATAGCACCCCATTTTCCAACAACACTTTCAAACAAATAAGCCATAGCCGGATTTTTCAAACCTGCAATGTCTGCTTGCTGCATAAGTCCAAGAGACAATAATGTGATTAAAATGTAAATGATGAGTGTACCAATTAAGCCAATAACGGTTGCTTTCCCTACATCACTTCTATTTTTTGCTCGACTGGATAAAACAACAGCCCCTTCTACCCCAATAAATACCCATAAAGTTACAAGCATTGTACTTTTAACTTGGCTGCCAACTGCTCCCCATGAAAAAGAACCAGTTTGCCCCCAAAATCCATCTAAGAACGTATCAATATGAAACGCAAAGATTCCTATGACAATAAATACAAATACAGGTACTAATTTTGCGATTGTAGTTACTAAATTCACAAGGGCTGCTGATTGAACTCCACGTAAAATTAACATGTGAACACACCATAATAATACGCTTGCACCAATAATGGATTCTACATTTTGACCGCCTTCAAAGATCGGGAAGAAATATCCTAATGAAGAAAACAATAATGTACCGTAAGCTACATTCCCAAGCCAAGCAGATAGCCAGTATCCCCACGCACTATTAAACCCCATAAAATTACCAAACCCTGCTTTTGCATAGCTAAAAATACCACCATCTAAATCTGGCCGTTTTACAGTTAGATTTTGAAAAGATAATCCGAGTGCGATCATCCCAATTCCTGTTATAACCCAGCCAATAATAATGGCTCCAGCACCAGCACCTTTTGCCATATCACTCGCTAAATTAAAGGCTCCACCGCCAATCATAGACCCAACTACAAGAGCCGTTAGTGTAAACAACCCTAATTTCTTATCTTCACCCATTCCACTCACCTCTCTTTAATTGCAATAACAATACAAAAGCAATAGTGAATGATAGTGTCTAAAGGAGGAGAAAGAAGAAAGGAAGACTCCCTTTCTTCTTTACTCCATGTTTCCTAAAGTAGCTGCCATAACCGCTTTAATTGTATGCATTCTATTTTCAGCTTGATCAAATACTTTTGAATGTTTACTGCGGAATACTTCGTCAGTTACCTCCATTTCTTTCAACCCATATTTCTCATAAACTTCTTCGCCATACATCGTTTCAACATCATGAAATGCAGGTAAACAATGTAAGAAAATCACGTTTTCATTCCCTGTTGCTTTAATCATTTTCATATTTACTTGATAAGGTTTCAATAACTCGACACGTTCAGCAAATTTTTCTTCTTCCCCCATAGACACCCATACATCTGTATAAATTACATCTGCATTCGCAACAGCTTCTTCCACATTACTTGTTATCATTACTTGTTCATTATATTTTTTTGCTAAATCAATTACTTCTTGTGCAGGCCATAAAGATTCCGGTGTACAAATACGTACATCCATTCCAACGATTGCTCCACCAACTAGTAAGCTATTAGCAACATTATTTCGCCCATCGCCAACGTAAACGAGCTTCACATTTTTCAATTTCCCTATATGTTCTCTAATTGTTAATAAATCTGCTAGTGTTTGTGTTGGATGCCACATATCTGTTAATCCATTCCAAACTGGCACACCAGAATTTTGTGCTAAAGATTCTACAGTTTCATGATTAAATCCACGAAACTCAATTCCGTCAAACATACGCCCTAACACTTTTGCTGTATCCTCTACAGATTCTTTTTTCCCAAGTTGAATATCACCTTTCCCTAAATATTCAGGATTTGCCCCTAAATCTGTACATGCTACTGTAAATGCACAACGCGTACGAGTAGAAGTTTTTTCAAATAAGAGCGCTACATTTTTACCTTCTAAATAATGATGCGGGATACCATTTTTCTTTTTCTCTTTTAATTCTGCTGCCAAATCTAGAAAATATAACAATTCTTCTTGTGTAAAATCTTTTTCTGCTAGAAAGCTTCTTCCTTTTAAATTTGGTCTAGTCATTAACATAATTCATCCCTACTTTCTCCGTTATTTATACTAAATATCTTTACGAACAATTGGCATACTCATGCAACGTGGACCCCCACGACCACGAGATAATTCCGAACTTAGCACCTCAATCACTTCTATACCGTGTTCACGTAATAACGTATTAGATACATAGTTGCGATCATATGTAACAACTACACCTGGCGCAATTGCTAATGTGTTCGAGCCATCATTCCATTGTTCACGAGCAGAAGCAATTACATCTCCTCCTCCACATGGAATAAGAACTAATTCACTTAAGCCTAATACCTCTTTTAATGCTTCCATTAAAGAAGTACGATGTGTAATTTTAAGAGTTTCCTCATCTGATCCTTTTTCTAAAATATAAATATTCATATTCCCTTTTGGCCCTTGAATGGCTGGGTGAATTGTAAACTTGTCATAATCAACCATTGTAAATACTGTATCTAAATGCATAAATGCTCGACATTTTGGAATTTCTATTGCTAACACTTTCTTAATTTTATTTTGTCGGCTAAAGAGATTTTTAGCTAAACGTTCAATTGCTTTAGCTGAAGTACGAGCAGATACTCCAATCGCAATTGTTTCTTCATTTAAAATTAGCTCGTCGCCACCTTCAATCGGAAATTTATAATCACGATCTAACCAGATTGGTACATTATGTTTTGCAAATCTTGGATGATATTTAATGATGTACTCCATGAATAATGATTCACGTCTACGCGCTGGTTCTCTCATCTTATTTATCGTTAAGCCATCGCCCACGCTAGCTGCTGGATCACGAGTAAAATATAAATTAGGCATTGGATCTAAGTAAAACGGATAGTGATCTTCCATTAATTCATATAAATGTGTCTTCTTACTTGTTTCAATTTCGTTTTTCCGTACACCGCCCATAATTTTTTGAATTAATTCTTCATTTGAAAAGGAAAGTAAATATTCTTTTAAAGTTTGATGTGCAACATTTACGTCGGCCTGTCCTTCTTTTAAAATACGATCAACAAATTCTTCTCGAAGTTTTTTATCTACTAACGCCTCAGCGGCTAGTTTTTCTAAATAAAGAACTTCAACACCCCGATTGCGTAACGTTTGTGCAAAATAATCATGCTCTTTTTGAATAATTGGTAAGTATGGAATATCGTCAAATAATAATTGCTGCAAATAATCTGGCGTCAAGTTTTCCACTTCTTTACCCGGTCGTTTTAATAAAACCGTTTGTAATTCCCCAATTTCTGAAGTAACATGTATCGGATGTTTCATTTGTTGTACCTCCTTTTAAATATGTTTGATGTCTTACAAGTACATAATAAATGCTCTGTACTTTCATCTTTGTGAAAGCATCCACATTATCATTGTGAAATATTAAACAAGTTATTTTTTTAAAATCATACGAATATGTATTTTTATAACAAACTATCTTGCTTTCTCAATAAAAAATACATATATTACGCATATATGTTGAATATTTAACTTCCGTATTTAAACAAAAATCCTGTTTTTAATTTTATTAAAAACAGGATTTTTGCATCTAAATAATTAAATTTAATCTTTCTTCTATAATCTCCCTATCTGATTTCGACTGTGAAATTATAAGGCATGTATCATTTCCACATATACATCCTATTTTTTCTTTCCAATCTAACTCATCAAATAAAACACCAATAACATGTGCATTACCAGGTAATGTTTTAATAACCATTAATTGATCTACACAATCAATTTTTACAACAACTTCTCGTAATTTTTTCTTTAACTTTATATCAGTTTGTAAATGCTCTTCTGAGAAAACTTTATATATCATTAATCCTTCTTGAGAAGGTACCTTCGTTAAGTTTAACTCACGAATATCGCGAGAAACCGTAGCTTGTGTTACTAATACATCTTTTTTTGCTAACAATTCTACTAATCTTTCTTGCTTATCTATTTCATACTCCTTTACAAATTGTTTAATTAACCGTTGTCTTTTTTCTTTTTTCATAAAAGACACCCCTTTTAATATTATAGCTCGCTATAATTTTCATCCGAAAGGGACAGAAAAGAATGTTGCGGAAACGTTCATAGTTTAACTGTAAATATTAAATCAAGCTAAATAAAAAAGAGAAGAACAATATTCTGTTCTTCCTTTTACATTGAAAATCGTTCAATTGTTTGTTTCAAATCAGTTGCTTGCTTCTCTAAATCCTTTAATAATTGATCGATTACTATCATATTTTTAGATTGTTGTAGCGTCACACGTGCTACTTCTTGCGAACCAGCTGACGTTTCTTCAGCAATTGCTGCTACAGCTTTTGTTTGTGCTCCTGTTTGATGAATATGGCTCACTTGTTCATTCATATAACTACTAATTTGCTGAGTTGCATCGGCTACTTCCATAACACTTGATGACATTTCTTTTAAAATTAATTCCGTAGCTTCCCCACGTTTCGCCTCTTCTTTAGCTATTTTCATTTGTTCTGTCATTTTCATTGCAACTTGTTGTACTTCATCTTGCATATTCCGTAATAACTGCGATATGTTTCTTGCAGAATGATCACTTTCATCAGCAAGTTTACGTACTTCTTCCGCAACAACCGCAAAGCCTCTTCCATGCTCTCCTGCGCGAGCTGCCTCAATAGAAGCATTTAGTGCTAATAAATTCGTTTGGCTAGCAATCGCACTCACAACAGACACAATATGTTCTACTTGTTTCATTCGTTCTTCTAACTTCTGTACATTTTGCATTGAATCTTCATTTTCTTTTGCCAATGTTTGAATACCTTGAATTAAAGACGTAAAGACACGAGTACTATGCCCTAAAGCTTCAACCATTTCTGAAGACAATGTATCAGACTGCTTCGCTTTTTCTTCTACTTCACTTGCAATAGAAGTCGTTGTATCAACAGCAGAAACAATTGCTTGAATTGATGCCGCTGATTGCTCAGCGCCTGAAGAAATCTCTGCAAGTGTCTCAGATACACCTTGCGCTTGTCTCGTTGCTTCGCCTGTTTGTTTTCTAATCTGCTGTACTTGATTATTTGTATACGAAAATGTTGTATCAATATTTTTTACCATGCCCCTTAAGTTTCCTAACATCATATTAAATGCAACACTTAAAGATTTAATTTCATCATCTGTCTTCGGTAATGGAACATCTTCACGAATATCACCCTCAGCTGCTTTTCTTGCCGCCTCCTCTAACTTGCGAAGCGGTTTAATTAAAAATACTGCTGCTCCATATGCTAAAATTCCAGACCATACTACCCCTAATAACATAACGATAATATTATATACAGTTTGACTTACATAACTTTGAAAATAATCGTATATCACGTAAATAAAAAAGATACTTGTTGAATATGTAATGAAAGCTAAAACTGTAGTGAATAGCATAAGTTGTGTACGTAATCCAAAAGAAAATGTTTTTCTTTCTTTTTCCATCTTCCCTTTCCCCCTTTTTATAAGCAATATAAATACTACCTATATATTATTATCCATATTTTCATTATAGAAGGATATAGGGATTTTAAAAAATATTATTTCTTTGAATATCAAATTGCACGAAAAAAATAAAGGATTCTGACAATTTGTGACTAATAACAGAAATAAGGGGCAACATTTGTAAAATAATTTGTAAAATATATTTTTAACTGGGGGTTTTGTATGATTCAAGTTCGAAATCTGGTAAAATCATTCGGTTCACTTGATGTGTTAAAAGGAATTGATTTAGAAGTAAAAGAAAAAGAGGTTGTTGTTTTAATTGGTGCCAGTGGTTCTGGTAAAAGTACATTACTTCGCTGTCTTAACTTTTTAGAAATGTACGATGAAGGCGAAATTCACTTACAAGGTGAGCGAATTGATCCAAAGCATTCAAATTTAAATAAAGTCCGCGAAAATGTCGGCATGGTTTTTCAGCACTTTAACCTCTTTCCTCATATGACCTCACTAGAAAACATCATAGAAGCACCTATTCACGTAAAAAAATTAGAGAAAGCAAATGCAAAGGATATTGGAACTCAACTTCTCCAAAAAGTCGGCCTTCAAGATAAAGCGGATGTAACTCCTCATCTTCTTTCAGGTGGTCAAAAACAGCGCATTGCCATTGCACGAGCTCTTGCAATGAGCCCTAAGATTATGCTATTTGATGAGCCTACCTCAGCTTTAGACCCTGAACTTGTTGGAGAAGTATTGCAAGTTATGAAAGAACTTGCTGAAGAAGGGATGACAATGGTTATTGTTACTCATGAAATGAATTTCGCAAGAGATGTAGCTGATCGCGTCATCTTTATGGATGATGGAAAGATTGTAGAAGATGCTCCGCCAGCACAATTTTTTTCAGCTCCATCACATGAACGGGCAAAACAATTTTTACGCAACGTTTTATAATGTAACTTTTGTTTCAAACCAAAAGGAATACATTCATACGGTGCACAACTAATCATCCAAATAAAATATTTCAATAACATACTAAAAAACCATCCGTATGATCAATATATAGGAGGGGTTTTATGAAAAGGAAACTATTAACCATCGTTGCTAGCATTACACTATGTACATCTTTCATACTAGGAGCTTGTAGCAAAGAAAGCTCTACTACTTCAACAAATGGTGAAAAAGAATTTCGCTATGCGATGAGTGGACTATACAAACCTTTTAACTATAAAGAAAATGACGGCAAACTTGTCGGTTTTGATGTAGAAATCGGTGAAGCTCTTGCTAAAAAGATGAACATGAAGGCTACGCCAGTTACAAACCCATGGGAAACGCTGATTCAAGGTCTTCAAGCGAAGAAATATGATGTAATACTGGGTAGTATGGCAATTACAGAGGAGCGCTTAAAAGCTGTTAGTTTCTCAAATCCGTACTATCGCTCTGGCGCCCAAATTTTTGTAGCTAAAAAGAATAACGCTATCTCTTCTCCAGAAGATTTAAAAGCTAAGAAAATTGGTGTTGTAAAGGCTAGTACCTTTAAAAATCTTGTTGCAAAATATACAGATCAAATCACAGAATATGACAGCGATATTACTGCTCTTATGGATTTAGAGCCTGGGCGTGTTGACGCAGTAATTACAGATCAAATGGTTGGTCTACGTATGATAAAAGAAGGAAAATCGAATATAAAAGAAGCTGGAAAACCATTAAATCTTGATGAAATGGGAATTGCTATTCGCAAAGATGATAAAGAAATGGTTGAGAAAGTAAATAAAGCGTTAGATGAAATCATTAAAGATGGTACGTATGAAAAGATCAGTAAAAAATGGTTCGGGCGTAATATTCTCGGTGAAGAGGAAAAAACGAAGTAAGTTAGCCATTCAAAAGATTCATAAACAGTGCCCCACTGATTAAATATTCATTTGATGTGGGGCACTTCATTCTCTACTAAAATCTATACAATATGAGGTGAAACGCATGTTTGAAATTTTTATCTCTACCTATCCCACACTCTTAAAGGCTACTATTGTCACATTACAATTAACATTAACCTCCCTAGTACTCGGTTCATTAATTGGATTATTATTTGCTTTCTTTCGAATCTCGAATAATAAAGTTTTAAATAGCATTGCTCATATCTATATTGCTATTATTCGTGGTACACCTTTAATCGTTCAAATTGCCATTCTCTATTTTGGAATTACATCCGTTGTTGTTTTCACCCCTTTTTGGGCAGGTGCAATCGCTTTAGCAATTCATAACGGAGCATATATTACGGAAATTTTCCGTGGATCTATTCAATCCGTTGACCGGGGACAATTAGAAGCAGCTCGCTCTTTAGGCATGCCTTATCCTTTAGCTATGCGACGAATTATATTACCACAAGCATTTCGTCTGTCTCTTCCTCCTCTAGGAAACCAATTTATTATCGGATTAAAAGATTCTTCACTTGTTGCTTATGTAGGAATGTCCGAATTATGGGGTTCAGGTTTATCAATTGCAGCAGGTAATTTCCAACAATTAGATACTTACATAATCGTTGGTGCATACTATCTCATACTTGTTCTTCTATTTACTTATTTTGTTAATCTTTTAGAAAAACGACTACAACGAAAAGAAACTAACTCCGTCCAAGTCCATAAAAGGAATAAAAAGGAAGTTTCTTTATAAGAAAAAGCAAGCCTGAGATGGCTTGCTTTTTCATTGCAAAAATATATTAATTTTTACTGATTTACTTTTTTAATACTCTTTTCTTCTTCTATATGTTCCTCACGATATGAAATATTATGAGGATCTAGTCCATTTCCTAAAGAACCATAGAAATGCTCTCTATGCGGATCCACTAATTCACTTCCTTGATAATACACACGTGGTGTATTCCATAGCGCTGCCAAAGCTTTTGTCATCGGCATCTCATGATAGCGTTCCGGCCACATTTCTTTAATCTTCTCTTTTACTAACGGATAGTATTTAGAACTCATAGCGGGAAACAGATGATGTTCTGTATGATATGAGAAATTGAAATGTAAAACGTCTACCCAGCGCGGCACTGTTACTGACAAACAGTTTGCTAACGGATCATTTACTGGAACAATTGGATTTAAGCGGTGATTTGTTGCGATATATGCCATTACAATAAAGTTAGCAATTAACAACGGAATGACATATGCAAATAACCATTTTCCAGGTCCCATAATAAACAATAAACTAATCCAAACTGTCCAAGGCAAAAGAAGTTGAAGCCATACAGATTTTTGATTGGATGACTTGAACTCTTTTATAAAATGAAAGAACATTCGAGTCGAATGCAATGTAAATTGAATTGTTAGTGACAAAAAACTAAAGAATGAACGTACATGTAAAGGCATACGATATACCCAACTCAAAAACTTACTCTTCTTAAGTTTCTCAAGTGTCGGCCATGCATCTGGATCATTCTCTTCATGCTGTGTATGAACATGATGCGTTGCATTATGCCACTTTCTCCAAAGCTTTGGCCCTGTTGATAATGGCATAAATGCGATCGCGCCTAAGAAGTCACGAAGCCATGCCTTTCTTACAACAGTTCCATGTAAAATTTCATGCCCTAAAAATCCTAGTGAAGCAAAACATAATCCAAGAACAATCGCAATTCCTAGATTCGCCCACACATTCAATTCAAATACACCAATCGATATTAACCCCGCCAATGCCACAAGCAAATAAGCCAATCCACCAAATAAACGAGTAGGCACTGGTTTAAATGCTTTTTTCGGCAAATGTGGTGATACACGTGCTGCATACCACCCAAACGTATGAAGCTCCTTCATCCTTTTGCTCCTTTCTTATGCCGCGCCTTGCGCAACTTACATATATCAATTCTTGCTTCCAGATTGATTTTACTAGATGATCCAAAAAGCATCTATTATAAGGAAAATATACTCACTCTATCGTCACTTATTTTTCGCTTTTATTATCAATGAAAAACATTTCTCTTTTTACTCTCTATCAACCTTTCCACATGATGAATCATAACAATAGAATTTCTATATTGTCAACACCTTTTATGACCTAGTAATAAAAGGTGGTTATATTTTTATAATCATACTTTATTTCACTAAAGAAAATGTATAGATTCCATAAGGATTTACCCACTATATATAGACATTTTCTTAAACGCCATAGACTCTATCTCATTCAATAACTCCCTATGTAATCAACAAACAGAATCACTTGAATTTAGTTTTATATAAATCCTACTACATCATAATGCCCCACCTAATTAATTATATTAAAATAATTTATAACCTCTTTTAATAAAAATAGACTACTTCTAAAACAACACACATGAATTTCATATAATATGGAAATATTAAAAGGAAAATTGTTCTAAAATCAGGAGGTTTCCGCAATGACAAGTGATACATTTCCACAACTGCCGCTATCTTATTGGATTGAATCTACTCAGTTTCCTACTTTCCCTCGTTTATCCGAAAATATAAAGACGAAAGTTGCTATTATCGGTGCTGGTATTACAGGTATTACTACTGCCTATTTACTTGCAAAAGAAGGCATCGATGTTGTTTTAATTGATTCTGGTCGTATTTTAAATGGAACGACTGGGCATACAACAGCGAAAGTAACAGCACAACATGATCTTATTTATGATGAATTAATAAATCATTTCGGTGTAGAAAAGGCCCGGCTTTACTATGAATCAAATAATCAGGCTCTACAATTCATAAATAAAACTGTTCAAACATATAAAATCGACTGTAATTTCTCAAATGAAGATTCATATTTATATACAACTACTGATAACGGATTAAGAAATTTATCGAAAGAATATGAAGCTTATCAAAAATTAAATATACCTTGTGACTATGTTCAATCTCTATCGATTCCTATTCCAGTACAATCTGCGCTTGTAATGAAAAATCAAGCACAATTCCATCCCCTTCTTTATTTAAAAACACTTTTAGAAAAGTTTGTGGAGATGGGCGGAAAGGTCTACGAACAAACAACAGCTATGGATGTGGAAAAGGGCGATTATTCACAAATAATTACAAAAGAGGGCCATCATATCACTTGTGAATATGTCGTCTCTTGTTCACATTTTCCTTTTTATGATGCGAATAGCTTTTTCTTTACGCGAATGTACGCAGAACGCTCCTACGCTCTTGCAATAAAAGCAAAAACGGAGTATCCAGGTGGCATGTATTTAAGTATTGATGATCCAAAGCGCTCCTTACGCTATATAACAAACAATGGAGAAAAATTAATTTTGATTGGCGGAGAGAGTCATAAAACAGGTCAGGGAATAAATACGATGCTTCATTATGAAGCACTCTATTCTTTTGCTGAAGCCACTTTTGGAATAGATGAAGTTCCTTATAGATGGTCAGCACAAGATTTAATTACTCTAGATAAGCTTCCTTATATCGGACATATTAACGAAAGAAATCCAAATATATTTGTTGCAACTGGATATCGCAAATGGGGAATGACAACTGGAACTGCTGCCGCTCACCTACTGAAGGACTCCATCCTAAAAGTTCACAGTCCCTATAAAGAACTGTATGCACCATCACGCTTCCATGCAAATCCAGATATAAAAACGTTCCTCTCCCAAAACATTGATGTTGCGAAACATTTAATTGCAGGAAAGATTGAAACCGCATTACGTAAGCCAGAAGATCTCGAAGTTGGTGAAGGATCTGTCGTACATGTTAACGGTAAACGAGCAGGTGCTTATAAGGACAAAGAAGGAAAATTACATATCGTCGATACAACTTGTACACATCTCGGCTGTGAAGTTGAATGGAATAATGGTGATTGTACTTGGGATTGCCCTTGCCATGGTTCTCGTTTTTCAATTGAGGGAGACGTTCTTGAAGGCCCAGCAGATCAACCGTTAAAACGAGTTGATAATGAGTAAACAAATAAAGAAGTTCAACAAAATTACTGTTGAACTTCTTTATTTGTTATAAACCCTTTTCAGATAAAATTCGACACAAGGAGGAAAATATTAACATTAAATAAAATAATATATTCATCTACAAATTAAAAGGGGTGAATATTATGCAACCTTCAGCTCCACCTCATCTAGAATCTACAGAAACTATCTTTCCAAGCTCTATTACAAAACTTGTTGTTTTTATTTGTTGGCTAGCCATTTTAGCTGATGGATATGATTTAGGTATTTACGGTGCCGTTCTACCAAAGCTCCTAGAAGACAAAAGCTGGGCGCTATCACCAGCGCATGCTGGTACAATTGCAAGCTATGCTTTATTTGGGATGTTTATTGGGGCTATTCTAGTTGGAACGATTACAGATCTAATTGGGCGTAAATGGACGCTTATATGCTGTTTAGCACTTTTTTCTATCACAATGGGTTTAGCGGCTATCACTCCTTCTCCTGAGTTATTTGGATTATCTCGATTTATAGGAGGAATCGGATTAGGCGGTGTTATCCCAACAGCTTCAGCACTTACTGTTGAATATTCACCAAAAAAAAGGCAATCTTTTATTTATGCTCTTATGTTTACTGGCTATCCTTTAGGTATCGTGTTAGGTGCTATTTTGTCCATGCTTATGTTAGAAGATTTCGGATGGAGAATTATGTTTGGTATCGGAATGATTCCACTACTCCTCATTCCTTTCATTATTCGCTATTTACCCGAGTCCATTCAATTTTTATTATCACGTAATCGCCAAGAAGAAGTGAACCAAATTCTTAATCGTTTTCAAATTGAATTTCATGTAAAAGATAAAACTCATCAAGACCCATCTACTATACGAAAGAAAAATGGATTTTTTACTTTATTCTCAAAAGAATACATAAAAGCAACGCTACTTTTTTGGATCACTTATATAATGGGAATGTTTTTAATATATGGTTTAAACACTTGGTTACCACAGATGATGCGCCAGGCAGGATATCCTCTTGGGTCTAGTCTGTCATTTCTACTTATGCTAAATATTACCGCAGCTATCGGCGCACTATTCGCTGGAGCAATTGCTGATCGTATAGGAGCAAAAATCGTTATTAGCATCTCTTATCTTATGGCAGCCATATGTATCGGACTATTAACAATCAAACCATCTGTTACAATCATTTATCTTTTAATTGGCCTTGCTGGTATTGGATCAGTCGGTATTACTCAAATATTAAATGCATATGTAACACAATACTTCCCATCACATATCCGAGCTACCTCCTTAGGCTGGGGACTGGGGCTTGGCCGAGTTGGTGCAATTGCTGGCCCAATTCTCGTCGGTATTATTATGACAATGCAATATGACCTAGCATGGAATTTTTACTTATTCTCCTTTGCAGGTCTTATCGCAGCTATATCTGTTTTCTTCATTCCTACAAAATAAAAAGAGCACAAACTTACTTGTGCTCTTTTTCATATGCTTCAAACAACATATCTCGAAACAATGTATTTAAACTCTCAATATCGATTCCTGATCCCTTTTCAATTCCTTTTACATATTGCTGATAGTAATGAATTTGTTCTTCTAAAAATTGATTTAGCACCTTAATTTTCAATCCAACATCTAATTCAGTACCTGCTTTTTTCTTTATTAACAACTTTTCAATTTCATCTAATACGCTACGTTCTAATGATAATTCTGTAATTAATCGATCAAATTCTACAGGAGGTAAAGTCGTTTTCTCTTCTAGCCACTTACAAGCTAAAATGGGACGTAATACATAAAAGTACTTTTTCAGCTTTACATTCTCATCTTGCAAAAATTCACGATAATTTTTCGACGCCATATGTAAATAATGATATATCGTTGCTTTTGGATCAAAATTCTTCTCACTCATCTGTTGAAGTAGTTCTGGAAAATTAGAGTTTTTCGAATAAAAAATTGGTGATCGAATCCACTCAAGTAAAGCAGGATTCGACTTCGCGAATAGTTGCAACGCCTTTTTAATATCCCAACCACTTATATCTAAATCATCACTAATTGGATATTCAATTACATCTCGTTTGTCATGAATTGATAAATACCATTCTACCGGATGTATATAAACAAACCTAACATCATAATCGCTATCTTTCGATGGAAACCCCCAAGCACGACTCCCTGATTCCACCGCAAATAAAATTTTTACATCATTCTCTTTTTCAATTCTTTCTAACTCCAACTCGATTTTCTCTCTCATTTCATAACATCTCCATTTTTTGATTATTTCCTTGGAAATTCGACAATACACTATTAATTTTACTACATACTAAAAAAACTGTCAGAAATTACTGACAGCCTAATGAAACGTCTATTGTTGCTTTTCAATTACAGTAGCAGCAATTCGTTCAAACTCTTTTTGAATCTCCTCTTTATATGCATCTACTATTGAAAAATCCATAGCAGCAATATAAATTCGTTCTAATTTATCACGAACCGATTTTGCTTTCGCTAAGAAAGACATCGCCTCATTCATTTTTGCTTTATATTGAATGGAGACATCACGAATTTCCTTCGCATATTTCTCATCCGTCCCTGGCGTAACAATAAGGGCATACATATCAATAATTTCATCACCCTCGCGACTTGGAAAATATTCATGTGGTGCGGTGCTATCAAAAATTGCAAATCCTAATTCTCTTACGATAACCATATCAAGACTATTCGGGTCAAATCCGCAATGATATACTTCAACTTCAAACCCTTTTTCTTCAGCTGCCTTAGCTAACTTTTTGAGCATCGTTGATTTTCCAGAGCCTGGGCGCCCTTTTATAAAATAACGATGTGGTAACCCTTCTGTTAAATTAGGAACAAAATCAACTGCTCCTTTCGGTGTAGCAGCTCCTAAAAAACGATGTTTTACAAGCGATTGTCTCCCGCTTTTATCTGCAAATAATTTCTGGATTAGCTGATTGGTTAGTTCATTTGCTTTATTAAAATCTATATTATCAATATATATCTTCTCCCACTCATCATGTATAACCAATGCCTCTTTAAAACGTGCGTAAGCAGACTGAAAAGCTTTGCTTGCTTCTGAAACAAATCTTTCAATTTCTAACTTCTGCTTTCTTAGTTTATCTGAGTCCCAAGCAATTCCTAAATTTATATACTCTTCAACAACTCCTGGCATTTTTGGCTCAATAACATGCGGCGATGTCCCATCAACAATTCCTACTTTTAATTTTGGGATAATTACACCATCAACCGATTTATTATCAGAAGAACAATGTAAAAATTCAATATCATATCCTTTTTCAATCCATTCACGACCTATTGCCTTTATTAAAGAAGATTTTCCCGTTCCTGGGCCACCCTTTAAGATAAATAATCTGTCTAATCCTTTTAAATTCTCTTCGTATAAATTGTGAAATCCCCTAGCTGTATTACCACCAGCATAATAATTTAATACATTTCCTGTCACTGCACTCACTCCTTCGCAGCATTCTATTTACATAAGCTACAATATGCGAGCAGCTTTATTTGGGTGAATACCTATTTTGTATTGCACGCAAAAAGGAAATGAATTACAATTTAACTATCGGAAAATTCCGATTTTAAAAACTGAATACTTCTTTATCAAGAGAGGCAGAGGGACCGGCCCTTTGAAGCCCAGCAACCTCAGTTTATACAAACTGAATAGGTGCTAATTCCTGCAAAATGCAATGCATTTTGGAAGATAAAACCCAACTAGCATGTAAAGCTCATCTTTCTTGATACTGAAGGATGAGCTTTTTATTATTTGAAAAACATATATTGGAGGTATGTAAAATGAAAGTAATTGATTTATCACAAACATTTGAAAATAATATGTCTCAATTTCCTGGAACACCTAAAATACAACTAGAAGCTGTTACAAGTGTTGAAGAATCAGGATATCAAGTTACAGATTTTCATTCTGTCGTTCATGTTGGCACGCATTGTGATGCTCCTGCGCATTTTATTTCAGGCGCAACGACCATCGATCAATTACCGCTGGATCAATTTGTAGGTGAAGCTGTTCTTATAGATGTAACACATATTCAAGAGCGAAAATTACCTAAGACAGTATTGCATAATACTGACATAAAAGAAGGTGATATTGTTATTTTTCATTCTAATCTATCCACAAAATGGAATACAGAAGCTTATGAGAAGGAAGCATTTTATCTTTCTGAAGAATTAGCTAAAGAACTAGTGCGATTAAAAGTAAAATCTATCGGTTTAGATTTCATTTCCCCTGATGAAGTCACAACAGAAACATCACCGATTCATCACATATTACTAGGGAATGATATTTACTTAATTGAAAACTTAACAAATCTAGATGCTATCGAAGAAAAACGTTTCTTTTTCTCAGCAGCACCTTTAAAAATTAAAAATAGTGACGGTGCTTTCGCAAGAGCATTTGCTGTTATTTTTTAAACATAGCCTATAAAAAAAGCAAAGGCCACTACTGGTCTTTGCTTCTATATTTTCTATTTAAATTAAGAAAGAATTGTTCCACACGAGGACGCACCCAAGCTAAACAATCTATCTCTTTCTTCTTTGTGCAAGCTATCTCTTCTCCATCTACCATTTCAACAAGTTCTAGTTCTAACAGTTGCCTCGTGAATGCTAACATATTCACTTCTTCGGATGGATACTCTTCTTTTAATTTCTCCTCAATTTCCCCCAATAAAAAACCGTCACGCATCATTGCCAATGCATCAATCCAAAGTGGCGGCATTTCATATTTTTCTCCTGTAATTGTATCTTTTACAATATAATTCTTTTGCTCTTTTCGAAATTGAATCGTGTGTAAACATACAGTCGAATTTAATGTTAATTCCATCATACCACCTCTTTCATAATATCTGCATAGAAAAAAGGATGCGTGTGCACCCCTTCTTATCTTTTCATAACACTACTGAACCGCTACATGAGCAATCAATCTCATGTCGATATTTTCCTCCATTATAAACGAAGTATTTTATAAAAAAAACCCTTCTTGAAACATTTTATAAAATGTTTATATTTACACAACAAGAACACTTTTCTGAAAAATCTTTTCTCCCAATACATTAAAAGGTCGGCAAAAAAATTTCTACTTTCGTTCCTACTCCTACACTACTTTGGATCGTGATACTCCCTTGATGTTCCTTAATAATTTTATATGTAATCATTAATCCAAGTCCTGTACCAGTCTCCTTTGTTGTGTAAAACGCCTTGCCAATTTTTTCTAACTTCTCATTCTCTATACCAAATCCTTGGTCTTCAACAGAAATACACAAATGTCCTTGCGTTTTTTGATATGCACGGATATGAATTTCTCCACCCTCTGGCATTGATTCTATTCCATTTTTAATGATATTTAATAACACTTGTTTTAATTGCTTATCATCACCGTTTATAGCCGGTAAATTCCCATCTACTTGTAAATGACATTTAACTCTATATTGCGTTGCATAACTTTCCATTAGATGCACAACATATAGAAGGATGTCTCGTATATTACACCTTTCATAATTTGTTGGCTTTGGTTTTCCTAACAACATCAATTCACTAACAAATCCATTGACTCTTTCAATTTCTTGTAGCATAATGTCGTAGCTCATCGTATCAGTTGGATTTCTTTCTTTTTGCATTTGCGTAAACCCTTTTAACGCTGTTAACGGATTTCGAATTTCATGAGCAATTGTTGTAGACATAGTCCCAATCACAGCTAAATTTTCCGTCTCTTTCATATTGTTCATCATTTCAACCACTGTTCTTACATAAGATTGAAATCGTTTTAATAAAGAATGTGAAATAATGAAATAAAATACACATAAAACAAGTGGAATTATCACTTTTAAATCTTGTAATAGCAATGTGAAAAATACGTACTTTCCAATTACACTAAAGGACACTAAATAAAAGTATTTTCTATTCACGAAAACTGGGGCAAATAAAATTAATAACATTTCTACCATACTGCCATGTTCAAAAGGTCTATCCGTTCGCAAATAAATCATTAAATTATTCACAAGATTGATAAACATGTACCCAAATAAAAATAAATATTTTACAGAATATACATACCCTCTTTTTTGAAGATATATAGAAATAGGAAATAATGCTATTACAAATATAGGCACACCTATCCCAAGACTACCTTCTGGCCAACCTACCGCTGTTCCACTAATATTCATAGCAGGATATACAAAATAATATATAGCGTCATATAAAAAGAATATAATATAAAATAATAATATAAATACCTTTAAGGCTCTTCTTTCTTCATAAATCAAGCTCTTGTATTTATTCATATAAAAACTCCCCTTGATCGATACAAAAAACTTTCATTGTTATCTCCTTAAAGTATAAGTATGAAATTGCTTTCAGGGCAATATTTAACCTTATAATACTGAAAGGAAGGAGATCTCTCCTTCCTTTTGGTAACAACTTACATCCATCTTACCCTGTCATGTAACAATCCATCCGTAAAATTATTATGCCCCATTACAAAATCCTTCATATATAAATTTAAATACTCACCGTACTTACTTTCTGTATTTAATAACAACTCCTCGACGTAATAAGCACCTTGTTTAAATTGATCTAAAAGTAAACTGGACAAGCCCGCATAAATCCCGCACCCTACCTGAAAATACGTTGCATTCGTTTTATATTTACGAAAAACTTGGCTACTATTCATCACATTATACATATATGTCTCACTATTTTCATAAACGAGTAACACACCGACCAAGTCCTCTCCAGCAACCTCTTCTTCCGCTGGATTAAACACTTTACGATTCCAGTTCCATAAATCTTCTACTTGATCTAAGTTCTGTCTAATTATATTTGTTGTATACTCATTAATTCGATAAAGAAAACCAACTTCCATATTGAAGTTTTTCCCTAAAATTAATACTTCCTCATGTGGCATTAAACAACCATAGAATTCTTTTTCCCCTAACTTCACTTTATACTCTGAAGAATATACATCTTCATAAAAGTAAAGAGGACGATGATGACTCATATACATCGGATAACTCCAGATCGCTTCATCTAAAAATCGCTCTACTGCCCATGAAGCATAAAGTGTATGTGGCTTTATAAGTGCTGTATCATTCAAAAATGATGTGTCATGTTCTACAATATAACATGCTCTTGGCCTTTCATTTGGTCGTTCCTTCATAAGCTCAACAACCATCCATTGAACAACACCTGGATTCATACCTGAACCTATAATCGCTTTTGTATTTGTAAATTTCTCTTTCTCCTTCTCAAACCTTGTATATCTTTCCGTAAGCTGAAAACCGATTAAGCTATCGTCCTGATCTACTGCCTCATTTTCCAAGGCTGAATTAATATAACAAATTCCTAGTTCATTACAGCAGCTTAATACTCTAATTGTATCTGCCCCTGAAACATCAATCACAACACTCGTTCTTTTTTCTTTTAAATGTTTTTTAAATTCCACTACATTTTGAAGGTTTATTTCATATAAATATAATTGATCTTTCAAATTCGAAAACAACTCATCGTAATAATTCCTATCTTTTTGTTTTATATCCACCAAATGAAATTTAGCATTCTTTAATACTTCATAAATTGGATCTTTTTCATTTGCTATCGCTTGATTTAAAATTGCTAAAACTGCTTTTGCTGCTCCACCAGCACTACCAAGCAATGTAATTGATAACGAATTCGGAAACTGCTCCACAAACAAAACCCCTTTAATAAATTAGTTGAGCAGCTCCTCCTCAAAAAATAAATTGAATATATAATAAGATAGCTCGTACACAATGTTTATAAGTTAGTGCAAAGTTACCTTTTAAAAAATCACACTATACTATGCTTATATTCAATTCATTTTCCCCTCATCTCCAAATTAAACTAAAACAAATAGGCTCGACCTTTTCTTCTGCATATAAAAGAAAAAGCCAGCCCTTTCAACTAGCTTACGGACAATGGACAGATTTTACATGTTGAATATTTACATACATTTTCGCATCACGTGCTTTTGATATTTCAATATGACCTTCATCAATTTTCGCCATTTTTCCAATTTTATTGGACTCCTCACCTAAATCGAACACCATAATTTTCCCAGCCATTTTAATAAGCTGTTCTTCAAACGTTCGAGCTAACGTAATATTTAACGGATTCACGGGGAGTTCATTTTTATTGAGGGCATAAGGCACTTGATTTTCTTTATACGGAATTAACCATTTCAAGTGTTTTAAAGATATATATACAGTTTTATAAACTGGACTATAAAAAACAATATAATCGTTCATCACACTTGTAACATAACCATGTATTGGAGCATTTCCGGCTACATAAATTTCCGTAAAAATCCCTTTAGATGTACTTAATACTTTCCTCAAAGAAATTGAAGGAGACTCTCTCTTAATTACAGAATCCACATCTGGTTTTGAGATTTCTTCATCATTTGATCTTAAAAACTTATAATATTGTACATGATATAAAGATATATATACGTAGTCTTGTCCATTGTAAAGAACAACGATATCATTTCCTACATCAATTAATACACCTTTAAATCTTTTTTCACCGATTAATTTAACATATATATTTTCTCCAATACTTTTGTTTAACTCATTCATCTATATCCTCCTTCCTACGAATTTCTTCTTATCTGTCTTCCATTTCTAAAAAAATAATCAGGGCAAAGTTCTGTTTTAATAGTAAGTAATTCCTTTTCATACTATCGAAATAAGAAATTGTTCTTCTCTTTCCCTCATAATGCCCCTCTTATTTATTAAACATTATTCATCTTCATTCTTTTTACATTTAACTACTTGACTCACACTCTTAATATGAGACTTAATTACATAAATAACTTCATCACCGTTTACTAGTGTAATACAGCCATGGTGTACCTCACTTAATAAACCTTCCACACACTCTGGACCGCCACGATTAATTTTTACCCACTTATACTTCAAGTCTTTTAATATATCTAAAAAAGTATCCTCATCAGAGCAGAAACATGAACTATAGCAATCGCCACATTTACTTTCTTTCACTTTCTTCACTAGACTCTTCACATGTTTCAACTGATAATATACTAATTCACCATGAGGTAACTGTAACGTTAGATAATCTTTTCCTAACGATACGAGCTCACCAACTCGACTTTCTGGTCCACGAAGGTTTACTTTTACAGTCTCACCAACTAAACATTTAATTTGGTCACAGCATAATACATTCTCCAATTTCGTATCCCCCTTTCTTATTATCTTCCTCTACTTGATTGTCTTTGTGCACGAGCACGACCTGAATTATCGCTACTTTCCTTACTATTGTCGCTCTCATCGCTCTCTCCGCATGCTAAAGCATTATAGTTAACACTTTTAATATGCTTTATTGCAATTAATATAATTTCTTCTTTTACGATTAATGTTACGAAGTCACAAGAAACATCTTGCAAAATGCCTTCCACTTTCTCTGGACCGCCGCGATTAATTTTCACCCAGCAATATTTGAAACTTTCAAGTAGTGCTTCAAAATCTTCTGCACAGGCGCAATCTTCCCACTCACAATCACTTGATCCACATTCTTTCGCATTTTTTGTAATACTTTTTAGATGTTTAAGTTGATAGTAATAAAGCTCACCTTTTTCATTCTTCAATACGAAGTAGTCCTGACATACTGATATTATTGTTCCTTTTTGAGATTCTGGACCACCCCTGTTTACTCTCACAAAAGATCCAATTAAGTCTTTCAAAAAATCACAATGAAATAAACTCACGAGAAAACCCCTTCCATTAATTTATAAGCTTTTGCACTGATAGTATATGTATCTGTACAGGTTACGTTCTCTATGTTTGTCCTAGCTAGAAAAAAATATGCTTTTAACATGGTAGACTACTACCTATCAAAATTTGAAGAAAGGCTAAGAACTCCTTATGTTTTTGATATCTTCAAACAAAAATCCCTTATGAAGATACATTTCTGCATATCTTCATAAGGGATTTCCCATAGTTTAATCTTCGTCTTTAACATCCATATCTTCTGGAATTGGTTCGTTCAATATTTCTTCCACTAATTGCTTATATTTCTCCATTTGTTCTAAATGCGTATTGAATTGTTCTTTATTTACTAAATATTGCTCTCCATCGAATAGCGCACGAATTTTCTTTTGCTGAATTAACTCTTCAATATACGATTTTGGTAAATTCAAATACTCCGCAGTCTCTTCTACTGTTATATACAATGCGTTCATTCCTTTATTATTTTTTCATCTATACTGTATCTTACTTTACTTTATTTTTGTAAACAAATAAAAAAGATTTTGTAAATGCAGTTCAAAAAGCAGGTAGATGCATTCCATATATTGTATAGTATTATATAGTAAGAATTTTTTAAATATAGAATGGTATTACCCATTTACACAAAGGAGAGTTAACATATGGCTACTCGTCACATCATTACAATGTTAGAAAAAACACTACAAGTTGAAACAGAAAACACAATTTCTCATTTGAATGTATCTTTATCTGATCGTTTTCTTTCTCAAAGCACAGCAATACATGAAAACAATTGTTATCATACAATTGGTGAATGGTACAAAAATCATTTCTTATTCCAACAAGATGATTTCCTTTGGGCTAAATATGCTTTCTATGACGCATATTGTGAAGCCATCAAAAAACAAGGCCATCTTACAAAACGCGTCCGTCAAATATTAGAATCATTGGCTCGAAAACATGGAAAACAATATATTGCTTCTATACTAAATATGCCATTTCCTAATAAACACGCTAAAGGGACAGCGTAATTTAGCCATGTTCTGCGTAAGCAAAACATAGCTAAATTGTTTTCTAAGATGCTTTACCAATAAAAATGTTCATATCATATGAACTGATGAAACCGGTGTCATTATAATGATTGAAAATATAGTAAACAGGAAAACCCCCACGTACATCTCTCATCCATTTGAATAGAGAAGTATGTGGGGGTATACTTGTTCCTTATTATTTTATCATCTGCTTAATCAGTTCGCGATTTCTCTTCTTAAATACTTCATTATGAGAAGAAACCATTCCGTACTCACTTGCATCTGGTTGGATAAATTGCTTTGCTTTATTCACAGCATTTCCAGCATCTTGGAATGCACCTGCAATTAAGTGTAGTTTCCCTTCGTGCTTTAAAATATCTCCAGCAGCATATAATCCATCTACTGAAGACTCACTATTTGCATTACCTGCAATATAATAATTATCTATAATTGCAACGTCTAACTCACTATTTTCTAATAATGTAATGTCGCGTTCATATCCATGATTAATAATAACTTCATCAATAGGTAAGTGAGAAACCTCACCTGTTTCATGATTTGTTAATTCTACATATTCGATCGCTTCATGATTATCACCAGCAATTAATTTTGTAATCGATGTATTAAAGAAACACTCCGCTGAGCTGTTCATAAGTTGTTTTACTTGTGCTTCATGACCAGATAATTCTTCTTTTCTATAGGTTACATACACTTTTTTCGCAATTGGTTCCAATTCATTTGCCCAATCAACAGCAGAATTGCCTCCACCGGAAATAATAACTGTTTTACCTTTGAAACGCTTTAAAGATTTAACTGTATAATTTAAATTCGATACTTCAAATCGCTCAGCACCTTCAATAGATAACTTTTGCGGTTTCAATATACCACTTCCTGTTGCGACGATAACTGTTTTTGAAAAGTGTTCTTCGCCAGTACTTGTTTTTAATGTAAAAGTACCATCTTGATTACGAATAATCGATTCTACTTTTGTATCTAATACAACTTCCGGCTTAAATGTTAACCCTTGCTGTACAAGTTGTTCAATTAACTTATCACCTGTAACTGGCAATAGTCCTCCTACATCCCAAATCATTTTTTCCGGATACACATGTATTTTTCCACCTAAATGTGGTTGAAATTCTATTATTTTTGTTTTCATTTCTCTGAGTCCACTATAAAAAGCTGAATAAAGCCCTGCAGGTCCTCCGCCTATCACGGTTACATCAAACAATTCTTCTCGATTCATTCGTGCTCACTCCTCAGCTATTAATCATTGATTATCATTCTCAATAAAATATAACCTGTTTCCGCAAAATTTACAATCAAAATTACTATTGACAATACACCTATATAAAATTATATTATTTAAAGAATCAATAGTGATAATCATTATCATTTTGTTAATAATTAGCAAATTTGAGATTACATCTTCTTTTATTAATATGGTTAATACTATATTATAAAATCTCATATTCAAGATTTTTAATAAATCATTTTGCTTTACCACTACTCTTTCAAAAAGATTGCAGTTAAACAAATTATTGTATACACATATCATCTATGTTAAAGGAGAAAGACGATGAAAAAGTTATTTATTTCACTAACAGTTCTTTTCGTTCTTGTTATGAGTGCTTGTAGCAATGGCTCTACAGACAAAAAGAACGATGCAAAAGGTAGTAAATCAGAAACAATTACATACCAATCTGAAAATGGTAAAGTAGAAGTTCCTGCAAATCCAAAACGCGTTGTTGTACTATCATCATTCGCTGGTAACGTAATGTCATTAGGTGTAAATCTTGTTGGGGTAGATTCATGGTCTAAACAAAACCCACGTTTTGATAGCAAACTTAAAGATGTTGCTGAAGTATCAGATGAAAATGTTGAAAAAATCGCTGAACTAAATCCAGATTTAATCATTGGTTTATCAAATGTTAAAAATGTCGATAAGTTAAAGAAAATCGCTCCTACTGTAACATACACTTACGGAAAAGTTGATTACTTAACACAGCATTTAGAAATTGGTAAGTTATTAAACAAAGAAAAAGAAGCAAAAACTTGGGTTGATGACTTCAAGAAACGTGCACAAGAAGCTGGTAAAGAAATTAAAGCAAAAATCGGTGAAGATGCAACAGTTTCTGTTGTAGAAAACTTCAACAAACAGCTTTATGTATACGGCGAGAACTGGGGCCGCGGAACAGAAATTCTGTACCAAGAAATGAAATTAAAAATGCCTGAAAAAGTAAAAGAAAAAGCATTAAAAGAAGGTTACTACGCATTATCTACTGAGGTATTACCTGAATTTGCTGGTGATTACTTAATCGTAAGTAAAAACAAAGATACTGATAACTCATTCCAAGAGACAGAATCATATAAAAACATCCCAGCAGTAAAAAATAATCGCGTATATGAAGCAAACATGATGGAATTCTATTTCAATGATCCACTTACATTAGATTTCCAACTAGACTTCTTCAAGAAGAGCTTTCTTGGTAAATAATACAAACATGAGGAATTCTTAATTTAAGAATTCCTCTTCC
This sequence comes from Bacillus cereus group sp. MYBK95-2, assembly GCF_051915225.1. Classification (NCBI taxonomy): domain Bacteria; kingdom Bacillati; phylum Bacillota; class Bacilli; order Caryophanales; family Bacillaceae; genus Bacillus; species Bacillus cereus group sp. MYBK95-2. The sequence continues at coordinate 146,662 of NZ_JBQAEH010000009.1, forward strand.
TTTATTCTATGAACAGAAAAGATGTGAAACGAATGACAAAAGATCATGACAATCCACGTTCTATAGCTTTTACATACAAACTAATTTTAAGCTTAATTGCATTCTTTCTTATTTTTATGGTTGCAATGGTATTAGGTGCTGCAGATACTTCGATAAAAGATGTATGGTTAGCACTCACTTCCTCCGCTAAAGGAGACAAAATATCTATTATTCGAGAAATACGTTTACCACGTGAAGTTGCTGCTATTTTTGTAGGAGCTGGATTAGCCGTTTCTGGGGCAATTATGCAAGGATTAACACGAAATCCACTTGCGGATCCTGGATTATTAGGGCTATCTGGTGGAGCAAATGCTGCGCTTGCACTGACACTTGCTTTCAACCCTTCCATCAGCTATCTTTACTTAACATTAGCTTGCTTTATCGGTGCTGCAATTGGCGCAATTATGGTATTTGGAATTGGTATGGTGAAAAAAGGCGGCCTTTCTCCTCTTCGAATTGTATTAGCGGGCGCTGCAGTTTCAGCATTTCTACTCGCAATTTCAGAAGGAATCGGCATTTACTTTAAAATTTCACAAGATGTATCACTTTGGACTGCTGGGGGCGTAATTGGAACAACTTGGAGCCAATTAAAAATTATTATTCCGGTCATTTCAATTAGTATCTTTATCGCTATCTTACTAGCAAAAAAATTGACAGTTCTTAGTTTCAGTGAGGAAGTGGCTATTGGACTAGGTCAAAAAATTATTGTTATTAAAACTATTTTATTTATCATTATTATCTTACTTGCAGGTGCATCTGTAGCGCTTGTTGGAAATATGGCATTCATCGGCTTAATGGTACCTCACATGGTACGCCCAATTGTCGGTCCAGATTACCGATTTGTTATACCGATGTCAGCAATTGCTGGAGCTTCCTTTATGCTACTTGCAGATACAATCGGACGTACTATTAACGCTCCATACGAAACACCAGTTGCGGCAATTGTCGCGATTGTAGGGTTACCATTCTTCCTATTCATTGTACGTAAAGGAGGAAAAACATTCTCATGATGCAATCTATTTTAAGAAAACAGCGTCTCATTATACTCGCTTTACTTATAGTAATCATCACAACCATTGTAGTTGGAATGGGACTTGGTTCAGCATCTTTATCTTATGATCGACTACTCCCAACATTAATGGGGCAAGGGACTTTTAAAGAGGAGTTTGTTTTATACTCTTTAAGACTACCTAGAATTGTCATTACGTTATTAGCTGGTATGGCTCTTGCTTTATCAGGGGCTATTCTGCAAGGAATTACCCGAAATGATTTAGCTGAACCTGGTATTCTTGGTATTAACTCTGGGGCTGGTGTTGCTGTTGCTATTTTCTTTTTATACTTTCCAATAGACGTAGGTTCATTTCTTTACTTACTACCTGTCGTTGGATTTATTGGGGCATTTCTGACAGCTGTTCTAATTTACGTGTTTTCATATAGTAAATCAACTGGACTTCAACCAATCCGATTAACATTAACTGGTATCGGTTTTGCATTTGCACTATCTGGAGCGATGATTGTCCTTATTTCATCCGCTGATCGTATGAAAGTGGACTTTATCTCAAAATGGATTGCCGGAAATATTTGGGGAGATGACTGGATTTTCGTTTTAGCAATGCTCCCATGGTTAATCGTATTAATTCCGTTTGTTTTCTATAAAGCAAATCGATTAAACATTTTAGCATTAAACGAACCAGTCGCAATTGGCGTTGGAATTGAAATTGAAAAAGAACGCAGGTACTTATTAGTTGCAGCCGTTGCACTTGCAGCCGCAGCTGTTTCCGTAACAGGAGGAATTAGCTTTATCGGATTAATGGCTCCTCATATCGCGAAATCTTTAGTAGGTCCAAGACATCAAATCTTCATGCCTATCGCCCTTTTAATCGGCGGATGGCTATTATTATTAGCAGATACAATCGGACGAAATATCGTTGATCCTAATGGCATTCCAGCAGGTATTGTCGTTGCTTTAATTGGGGCTCCTTACTTTATGTATTTGTTGCTTAAAAAAGCTTAAAAAACACCCTCAAGATTTCTTGAGGGTGTTTTTGTTTCATTCTACTGCTGCCCATACCCTTCAAACTTCTTCGCCAAATTCTCCATCTCATCTTCTGGCAATAGCTTTGGTTCCCCAATGCTTTTCGTTTGATAATAAATTTGAGCACAAAACTCAATCTCTTCTGCAACAGTAAACGCCATTTTTATATTATTTGCACCAGCAATTAAACCGTGATTTGCAAGTAAAACAGCACGGCGATCAATCATGCCTTCAAAAGCAGCCTCCGCTAATTGCTTCGTACCAAATGTTTCATACGGTGCACAGCGCACATTCGGTCCTGCGAAAGCAATTAAATACGATACAGCAGGAAGCTCCCATCCTAATGATGCAATCGTCTTCGCGTAAGGAGAGTGTGTATGCACAAGCGCATTTATATCTTCACGCTTCCTATAGTAAATAAGGTGCATATCTAATTCACTTGATGGTTTTCTCTCTCCTTCTACTACTTCACCATCTAGGTTTAATATAACTACATCTTCAGGCTTTGTTTCATAATACTCTAAACCACTTGGGCTAATCGCAACAAGACCTTGTTCACGATTAAAGATACTAATATTACCGCCCGTTCCCTTTGTTAAACCACTAGAAATCATTTTCTTTCCATACGCTACAATTTCTTCTCTTTCTTTTTGTAATAACATATACATCCCCCTAAGTATGAAGCTTATGATGACTGACTTTTACATTTATCTACTTATTGAAATAGCTTTTTTAAATTCTCCGTAAACGGTGCCTTTACAATCCCTTTTTCTGTAATAATCGCTGTTACATTTTCATGTGGAGTAACATCAAATGCTGGATTATATACTTTACTTTCTTTCGGAGCTGAATATTTTCCGAAGCGATTAATCACTTCAGAAGCATCTCTTTCTTCAATCGGAATTTCTTTTCCTGTCGGTGTTTTTAAGTCGATTGTCGGCGTTGGCGCTGCTACATAAAACGGAATGTTGTAGTATTTCGCTAAAATAGATACGCCTAATGTTCCAATTTTATTTGCTATATCACCGTTCGCTGCTACACGGTCACATCCAACAATTACCGCATCAATCTTCCCTTGTGACATGACCATAGCTGCCATATTATCTGTAATAACAGTAACGTCAATGCCTGCTCGCTGCAGTTCTAATGCTGTTAACGTTGAACCTTGTAATCTAGGGCGTGTTTCATCAGAATAGATTTTTAAGTCCCATCCTTTTTCTTTCGCTAAGTACATGGGAGCTGTCGCGGTACCATACTTAGTTGTCGCTAACGCACCAGCATTACAATGTGTTAATACTCCCATTCCATCATGGAATAATGTTAATGCATGTTCTCCAATTTGACGGTTAATTTCTTCATCTTCTCTATGAATCTCTTTTGCCTCTTCTAGTAATCTATTTTTCAGCTGTGAGATTGATAAATGAATATTATCTGTCGCTACACTTTCCATTCTTTCAAGTGCCCAAAATAAATTTACGGCAGTCGGTCTTGATGTCGCCAAGTATGTACATACCTTTCTTACTTCATCCATAAATCCTTCTTCCGTACTTTCAGCAAATTCCTTTATCCCTAAATACACTCCATAAGCAGCTGAAACACCAATCGCGGGTGCACCTCGTACTTTCATTACTTGAATCGCATCCCACACACTTTCAGCTGTTTTAAAAGATTCATAGACAATTTCATTTGGTAATAACGTTTGATCTAACAAAACTAAAGCATCATCTTTCCACTGAATTGGTATTAATTGCTCTTCCATCATATTCTCCCCTTACTTCGCGTAGTGCATTGACTGTTCTTTTAACGTTTCTACAAAACTTGTGCCCGTTCTATATTGATTCGCTCGTAAAATAAAACCCTTCGCTACTTGAAGACAAATTCGCTCCGCTCTAGCACGTGCTTCCTCATTCCCAATACAAGTAATATCTTTTACTTTCGCTAATCCAACAATACGGCGAATTAATTCCAGACCTGTCACTGCAGCTGTATCCTCTAATACAGATTGCAAATAGACTTCGCTAAAGCCTTCTTCCTTCGCCATAATCTCGGTCACATGAATATCCCAAGCACCTAAAAACTTCTGCTTAAATAAATCAATTACCTCTACCATCGTAGTTTGTAACCAATCCATATACGTATCTTTCTTAGCTCCAGGTGACATCGTTGCATCTGCATTCACCCAAGCAAACATTAAATTCGCCATTACATTCCCAACGTCATATCCCATAGGTCCATAAAAAGCAAACTCAGGATCAATAACCTTTGTAGAATCATCTCTTACAAAAACAGAACCAGTATGTAAATCACCATGAAGTAATGCCTGTGCATTCGTCATAAAAGAAAATTTACGTTTCGCTACTTCCATACGAAGCTCTTTATCACTATAAATATGTTCCCTAATCCATCCCTCATTTAACTGAAATAACTCATTACGCTTATTATGATTTGTAAATGGTTCTGAATATACGAGGTCCTCTGTAATCTCACATAATTCAGGATTTATATAATTCTTCACAAGTTCCTTCTTCTCTTTATGATTCATTACAACATCCGATGTTAATAAAAGTGTATTTACCATAAAAGTAGTTAAGTCGTCAGCAAGCCTCGGAAATATTTGATGATTTATAAGTGCTGTACGTAATATTGTGTGATCCGATAAATCTTCCATTACGCAACAATTCATCACACTATCAAATAAATACACCTTAGGAACAAGTCCAGGTGCTAACTCATCCTCTAACTGCAAAACATCTGATTCTATACGAATACGATTCGTCGACAACTTAAACTCATCTGAAATGCGAGCTGTATCCCCAGCTTGCTTTACGATGACAGACATGTTCTCTTTTTCATCCCAAACGCGGAACACATAATTTAAATTGCCATCACCTATTTCTTTACACTGTAACCCCTTTGCATGTTCAAACTTAGATAATTTCTCTTTCACATATGCAATCACATCTTTAGCTTCCATTAAAAAATACTTCATGAACTTAGACATGGGTTCCCCTCCACACTAATTGTAAGCGTTTTCTAAAAGCTATAAAAAATAATAGGATTAAATCTTTCATCCTAAAATATATGATCTTCTTTTTGAAATGTATATCTAGGTTTTATTATATCTTGTTAGCACTTTGAGTCAATGTTTCTAACTATTATCGTAATATACTTCCTAATTATATATTTGAGATGACAAAAATTGTTCAAAAAATTTCCGATTCATTTTATTTTATTTATCACAAAATTCTTTGTAAAATAGAAGTAAGCAGTTCCTTTTCAAAACCACAACTTCTAAGAAATATCTCCTTCCTAAGAAATTAAACTTACACACTATCTCTAACATACACACTAAACTTTCAACTACTCATCTAAAATTTATAGACTTAAAATTACCTTTCCATTCCCTGTTAGTCTTAATTGAGAATAAATATTAATTAAATTGGTATAAAGTTGGTTTATTCTCTTGACAAAATAACCACTTCTATATGATAATTAATATCGAATTAGAATTATTATAGTTAATTAAAAAATATATTTTATGAGCACACTATTTTTTGATGCTCAAAACCAACATTTAGGAGGAATTTTAACATGTTATTAATCGGCACAGAAGTAAAACCGTTTAAAGCTAATGCTTACCATAATGGAGAATTTATCCAAGTTACTGACGAAAGTTTAAAAGGAAAATGGAGTGTAGTTTGTTTCTACCCAGCTGACTTCACATTCGTTTGCCCAACTGAACTTGAAGACTTACAAAACCAATACGCAACTCTAAAAGACTTAGGCGTTGAAGTATACTCTGTATCTACAGACACTCACTTCACTCACAAAGCATGGCATGATAGCTCAGAAACTATCGGCAAAATCGAGTACATCATGATTGGTGACCCAACTCGCACAATCACTACAAACTTCAACGTTTTAATGGAAGAAGAAGGTCTTGCTGCTCGTGGTACATTCATCATCGATCCAGACGGCGTTATCCAATCTATGGAAATCAATGCTGACGGTATCGGCCGTGACGCAAGCATTCTTGTTAACAAAATTAAAGCTGCTCAATACGTACGTAACAACCCAGGTGAAGTTTGCCCAGCTAAATGGCAAGAGGGTTCTGCGACACTTAAACCAAGCCTTGACCTTGTAGGCAAAATCTAAGGAGTTCGATCAAAATGATACTAGATGCAGATATAAAAACACAACTATCCCAATACCTTCAATTAATGGAGAACGATATTTTACTTAAAGTAAGCGCAGGAGACGATAACGTATCTAAAGATATGTTAGCTCTAGTAGACGAATTAGCTACTATGTCATCTAAGATTACAGTAGAAAAAGTTGAATTAGAGAGAACACCAAGCTTTAGCGTAAACCGCCCTGGTGAAAACACTGGTGTCGTATTCGCTGGTATTCCATTAGGACACGAATTTACATCATTAGTGTTAGCTTTACTACAAGTAAGTGGACGCGCTCCAAAAGTTGAACAAAAATTAATCGATCAAATTAAAAGCATTCAAGGCGAATATCATTTTGAATCTTATATCAGCCTAAGTTGTCATAACTGTCCTGATGTTGTACAAGCTCTTAACGTAATGAGCGTTCTTAACCCTGGTATTACACATACTATGATTGATGGCGCTGCATTCAAAGAGGAAGTAGAAAGCAAAGACATTATGGCAGTACCAACTGTTTACCTAAACGGCGAATCTTTCGGAAGCGGTCGTATGACACTTGAAGAAATTTTAGCTAAAATGGGTAACGGTCCAGATGCATCAGAGCTTTCTGATAAAGATCCATACGATGTTCTTGTTGTTGGTGGCGGCCCTGCTGGTGCAAGTGCAGCAATTTACGCAGCACGTAAAGGCATCCGTACTGGTATCGTTGCTGAGCGCTTCGGTGGTCAAGTAATGGATACTATGGGCATTGAGAACTTCATCAGCGTGAAAAAGACTGAAGGTCCTAAGCTAGTAGCAAGCCTTGAAGAGCACGTAAAAGAATACGACATCGATGTAATGAATCTACAACGTGCGAAACGTTTAGAGAAAAAAGAACTTATTGAAGTGGAACTTGAAAACGGCGCTATTCTGAAAAGTAAGAGCGTAATCGTTTCTACAGGTGCTCGCTGGCGTAATGTTGGCGTACCAGGTGAAGCTGAGTTCAAAAATAAAGGTGTAGCATATTGCCCACACTGTGACGGTCCATTATTCACTGGAAAAGACGTAGCAGTTATCGGCGGAGGTAACTCTGGTATTGAAGCAGCTATCGACTTAGCAGGTATCGTTAAGCACGTAACTGTTCTTGAATTCATGCCAGAATTAAAAGCTGATGCTGTATTACAAGAGCGTCTTAACAGCTTACCAAACGTAACTGTTCTGAAAAACGTTCAAACGAAAGAAATCACTGGTACTGATAAAGTAAACGGTATTTCTTACATCGATCGTGAAACTGAAGAAGTTCATCACGTTGAATTACAAGGTGTATTCGTACAAATCGGTCTTGTACCAAACACAGACTGGTTAGGCGAAACAGTTGAACGCGTTCGCGGTGAAATCGTAACAGACAAGCACGGCGCTACAAACGTACCAGGAGTGTTTGCTGCAGGTGACTGTACAAATAATCCGTACAAACAAATCATCATCTCTATGGGTTCAGGTGCAAACGCAGCTTTAGGTGCATTTGATTACTTAATCCGTAACTAATAAAAAAGACGCGCTACCTATTGGTAGCGCGTCTTTTTTATTATATTTCATGTAAATAGTTATCAAGTTCCTTCCAACTCATTACTGTATAAGGTGTACCTACATTCAATACTACTTTTACATTTTCTGCTACTATTTGCATTCTCTTAGTTGGATTATCTCTTTTTCCTGAAGGATAAATAGCAAGTTTCATCATTTCTTGCTTTCCATCTTCATAAATCCTTTTCTTTAAACCAAATTGGTTAATTTGTTCCTTTGAAGGAACTTCTTTGCCTTCCCAGTCACATATTTCAAATAGAGGATACCTATCTCCGTGCCATTCCTCAATAATCTCAATGACTTTAAGAATAATACAACTCCCTGATACTAATTCATAACTAACAGCATCACCTGCTTTTAAAGAAGTATTAGCTATAAATCTTTTCGGCACTTTTTTAGCTTCTGGCTGCCGAGAATGTAACTGCTCTCTTAGTTTATTTAAAACTACTTCACGTTTCTTCTGTAATTTAGGTTCTTCTTCCCAACGGGCTAAATCTGCACCACTTTCTATTATTTGCAATGCCTCCTGCTTAACATTCTCTTGAAGTCTCCCTAACCTCCATTGTATGGAAGCAAATACTAACCAAAAAACAATAGTCTCTTCATTATCTAATTCATTCTTGTATTCCTCAATTACAATCCTACTTGCGTCCTCATTTGAATATTCATTTGCTAACAAATCCTTATACAGTAACTTAATATCTTCAGCAATATCGTCTGATAATATTGCTACTCCCCAAGCCCCCATACATTAACACTCCAATCTATAAACTAAAAACCTCTCATTCCCATTCTTCTCATAAGCACCTGGCAATCTAACTTCTTTCTTCAGCTCAAACGCAGTCTGATTTTCTAAGAAGAAAATATAGTCCTCAGAAGGATAATATAAAATAATATCCACTTCTCTCCCCGTTTCTTCTACTGAAAGCAAAATGTTATTTACTACATTCATAAACACTTGTACAGAAAATGGATTAAAGAAATAAAACCTATTATCATGTGGATCAATCTCATATTCCTGCGCTAAACAACATTGGAATTGAATTTTCCCCTTACTGTTTCGTGCCTTTCGTGCATAACGATCTCGATTATCCATCGCTTCTTTATAAAACTCTTCATTCATTTCAATTCCAACTGCTGAAGCACCACATTTATGATGCATATAAAAGTTTAATCGCCCTTTTCCGCACCCAAAGTCTACAATTCGGTCGCTACTTCGTATTTCATATTGATTCAATAACTCATCTAACCCGCTATACGGTGTCGGTTCATAGCGATGATAATGCATAGACTTGTTAAACCCTTTTTGCTCACCGACTGTTTTTATATGTAAAACTGCATCGTAATATTGTTCGTTCATTCGTTTTCTCCTATTAAAAAATGGTACTTATTATTATACACCATGTACTGGAGGCTCATTTTTCATCAAATTAATAGGTACGTGAAATTATATTAACGATTTTCTTAATATATCTATCATAACTCAAAATATATCAACGTTTTTTCAAATATATCGATTTGCCGACAATTCACGACAAAAAAACAGGAGCTCTCTAGCCCCTGTCTTCTAACACTTTCAATACAGTTTGTTTCAATATTTCTACCCCATCCATAATACAACTATGATCAAACCTCATATACGGATGGTGTAATCCAGGTTGTAGGTCTGCTCCTAGTCCAAGCATGACAGCTTTTAAATGTGGTCTTTTCACTGTATAGTAATGGAAATCATCGCTTCCTGTCGTATAGAGAGGCCCTGTGCATCTCTCTTCCCCATACACTTCGAGAATACCTTTACGCATAAAGCGCTCTGCTTCTTCGGAAACCTCTGCTCCTGGTGCAAGATCCATCCATTCGTATGAAGTTTTTGATCCCATCGATGCAGCTGATTCTATTACATGCTCAATCTTTTTCTTTAATTCTTCTAATAGTATATTACTCTCTGCTCTTACATCTAAACTGAAATGACCATTTCCCGGAATAATATTTAAATTATCACCACCAGCTTGGCATCTCGTCATTTTTACTGAATAAGAACTTTGCGGTGGCAGCCAAATATTTTTCAAACCGATATTAATCATGGAAATGACATCAATTGCATTCACACCTTGATGTGGTCTTGCCCCGTGTGCATCCTCCCCATGAATCATACCCTCTAAAAATCCTGCTGCTCCATGACGAATAGATGGGGCTGCTTGTTTCAAAGATAGTTCTTCAATTGGTCTTAGATGGACGCCAAATAAGAAATCAGCATCATCTACAGCACCTTTCTCCACCATCTTCAAAGCACCATTCCCCTTCTCTTCTGCTGGCTGAAAAATAAATCTAACCGTACCACTTTTCCATCTCATATTTTTCAATTGTAAAATAAGTCCCATTACAATGGTCATATGAGCATCATGGCCACATGAATGGTTCGCTTTAAATTCTCCATTTACTTCTTGCCAAAGTGCATCCATATCAGCACGAATCGCAATAACTGGATTCCCGCCTCCAATCTCAGCAATTACACCTGGACAATCATCAAATGTTCTATATGAAATTCCTTCTTCTTTTAAAAAGTCAGTAATATACGCTGTCGTTTCATATTCTTTCCAACTTACTTCAGGGTTTTCGTGTAAATGCTGAAAAATCTCCGTTAAGCGCTCTTGTAGTTCTAATGTTTTCAACGTTCCAGTCTCCTTCCCACATTACAAACGATTCGGGTTAATTATACTTATGAAAAACAGATGTTTTTATGAACATATTGAATTTTAAGAAAAAAGTCAATTATTTATTTTTAAATACTTAAAAAGCTTACTCTGCACTTATATTACAAACTAAACAAACAACTAGAACATTCCTTATTTTCTGTTTTTTATGTTGACGCTTACATAAACTTTTAGTTATCATAACCTAATAAACGTCTATTTTACGACAATTCTAAAAATACAAACAAACATACGTAACAAGGAGGAACTTTATGAAAAAAGAAATACCTTTTGGAATAGCGATTATCCCTATTATCATTACCGTTGCAGTTATGATGGTTACAATTGTTGTATTAAAACAAACCCCTCACGTTCCACTTATTATTGGTACAACCGTTGCTTCTATTGTCGCTTGGCGTTACGGTTACAAATGGAATGATCTTGAAGAAGCAATGTATAAAGGGATTCGTCTTGCATTACCTGCTATCGTCATTATTATTCTTGTCGGCTTAACAATTGGTGCTTGGATTGGCGGTGGAATCGTCGCAACGATGATTTATTACGGTTTAAAACTTTTAACTCCATCACTATTTTTAGTTTCCATTACCGTCATTTGTTCTATCGTTGCATTAGCAATTGGTAGCTCTTGGTCTACAATGGGAACAATTGGTGTTGCTGGAATGGGAATTGGCCTAAGTATGGGAATCCCAGCTCCAATGGTTGCTGGTGCCATTATTTCAGGCTCTTATTTTGGCGATAAAATGTCACCGCTTTCAGATACCACTAACTTAGCCGCAGGATTAACAAATACAGATTTATTCGCACACATTCGTCACATGTTATTTACTACAGTTCCAGGTTTAATTATTACTCTTATCGTCTACGCGGTCTTAGGAAGAAGCTTCGGCGCTAACAATATTGATGCGAAGAGTATCGATCAAACGTTACAAGTATTGCAACAAAACTTTGTTATCTCACCTTTCCTACTCATTATACCCGTAGTCGTTATGGTATTGGTCGCTAAAAAGGTCCCTGCTATACCAGCGATTCTCGTCGGTATTATTTTAGGATTTTTATCACAAGTCTTTATTCAAGGTGGTTCTGTCTCAGCATCTGTCGGTGCACTCCAAGCTGGATTTGTTATAGACACTGGAAACAAGCTAGTAGACGAACTATTTAACCGCGGTGGCTTAGATTCGATGATGAATACAGTCTCGATGACAATTGTCGCTATGACTTTCGGAGGAGTATTAGAACATACAGGTATTCTTCGCTCAATTGTAAATCAAATTTTAAAGTTAGCGAAATCAGCAAAAGGGCTTATCGCTTCTACTATCGCATCTTGTTTTGCAACAAACCTTACTTGCTCTGAACAATATATTTCAATTGTTGTCCCTTCAAGAATGTACGCAAATGCATACACAGAAAAAGGACTACATTCAAAAAACTTATCCAGAGCATTAGAAGATGGCGGAACATTAACTTCTGTCTTCGTTCCTTGGAATACGTGCGGTGTATTTATTCTCGCTACACTTGGCGTAGGTGCATTTGAATATGCCCCTTATGCTATTTTGAATTTCATCGTACCTATTATCTCAATCATTTATGGTATAACAGGCTTCACAATTGTAAAACTATCAGACATTGAAAAAGCAGAACTACTAAAGAAACAAAAAGCTCAACTAGAAGCTTAAAAATAGCGGTAAATTCAGTTCATATAGTGCGCGAGGTCGCCCTTGTAGATAGGGCATTTCCTCGCCGCAAATATGAGCATACCCGTAATCAACTAATTTCTTTAACAACCTTTCTGTCGATCTTCGAGTCACTTGTAAGTACTCAGAAAGATCAGCTGCTGTAAACTTCAATGACGGGTGCGATTGACTAAATTGAATGATTTTTGACAAGTTGGCCGGACTAAGCTTTGTTTCCTTCGCTATTTTCATTAGTTCCGGATTATCATTTTTCAAACTTTGTACTCTCTGTTCTTTCGGGAACGGACCAAACAAATCTTTATCACTTGTTAGTATATAAAAACAACGATCTATTGGATTGTTCTTTGCAAAACTTTGAGCGATTTTTGCATTTTGCTCCGCTTCTTTCACGGTTTTCCCATAACCAAATCCAATAGCTATCGTTCCTTCTACGCTCGCAAACAAGTTATCTATCGCATTTGTTTTAATAATTGATTCGATATCACCACGAGTTGTATACAAAATGCATGTCATTTCATCCACTTGTTTAAATGAACCACGTAGTTCTTTTGAAATGACATCTAGTTTTTCAAGCAAACTCGTTCGTAATTCTAAGGAAGAAATAATACAAGCACCAACAGTAGCTGAATAGCTTTTTGCTAACTCAGCTTTTATTTTTGCATCTTTTAGCCCATGTATAATGGATTGTGTTGGATCAATCATACGCTCTGAAGGAACACCTATTTTTTGAAGCTCGTCGTAAACAGCGTGAATACTAGTTAAAGCTAAATGAGCCTCTCCAGATTGATATTTAGCTACATGAAAATCGATAACTCTATTTATCTCATCTTTACTCCACAGCATATTTTCATAATCCAACACTTGCGGGCTTTCTTTTATACCGATATCATGGAACACATTTGTAATAAACGAGCGGTCTACTAAATCGATGGAAATGTTATGTGGTTGAATACTTTGATGATACATGATAGAAAGAATTGAAGATGCGACAGTTGTCTCGTCTTGCTGTAAGTATGTACTTGGAATTCGTAATTGTTCTCTTATTTCTTTTGCCATATAATAAGGTAAAGCACCTGAGAAAAAGATGACATCACAAGGCTTTAAACACTTTAATAGTTCAGAAGATTCCGCCGGATGAAGGTAAATATATGGATCAATTTCTATTCCTTCTAATTTTTGAGCAATAGGAAAAAGGTTCTCCATAAACTCCTTTGAACCGACAACTGCAATTTTTATCATCATTTTCTCTAACTCCTTATCATTAATTAACGACTATTTAACGTCAACTATATCAAATGTATAAAACTATTGTAAACAGGAAGGGGTTTCTATTCAATGAAAATTACAGCTATTCATCTTTACGCAATTCGTTTACCGCTTCGCAATCCGTTTGTTATTAGTTATGGCTCTTATTCTGATATGCCCTCTATTATCGTCAAAATGGAAACAGATGAAGGTATTATCGGTTACGGTGAAGGCGTTGCTGATGATCACGTCACAGGTGAATCATGGGAAAGTACTTTCTATACTTTAAAACATACGCTAACCCCTGCTCTAATCGGGCAAAATCCAATGAATATCGAAAAAATACACGACATGATGGACAATACAATTTACGGTGTTCCAACAGCGAAAGCCGCAATTGATATTGCTTGTTTTGATATAATGGGCAAAAAACTAAATCAACCTGTATATCAATTAATTGGCGGGCGCTACCATGAAGAATTCCCTGTCACTCACGTTTTAAGTATTGCCGATCCAGAAAACATGGCTGAAGAAGCTGCTTCTATGATTCAAAAAGGTTACCAATCTTTCAAAATGAAAGTTGGTACGAATGTAAAAGAAGATGTGAAACGTATTGAAGCTGTACGAGAACGTGTAGGAAATGACATCGCTATTCGCGTTGATGTAAACCAAGGCTGGAAAAATAGCGCAAACACATTAACAGCACTTCGTTCATTAGGACATTTAAACATTGACTGGATTGAACAACCTGTTATCGCGGACGATATTGATGCCATGGCTCATATCCGTTCTAAGACAGACCTCCCGCTTATGATTGATGAAGGCTTAAAAAGTTCTCGTGAAATGCGCCAAATTATTAAATTAGAAGCTGCTGATAAAGTAAATATAAAACTAATGAAATGCGGCGGCATATATCCAGCTGTAAAGCTCGCTCATCAAGCAGAAATGGCAGGCATTGAATGCCAAGTGGGATCAATGGTCGAATCATCTGTTGCCTCTTCCGCAGGTTTCCATGTCGCTTTCTCAAAGAAAATCATTACGAGCGTAGAGCTAACAGGGCCATTAAAATTCACAAAAGACATCGGAAACTTACATTACGACGTACCATTCATTCGCTTAAACGAAAAGCCTGGACTCGGCATTGAAATAAACGAAGATACATTACAAGAACTAGCCGTCTTTCAAGACGTTGTACGCTAAAGGAGGACTATCATATGACGGTTCTATACGAAGGAACATTAAAACAAAATAACAATCCATTTCACGTTACATTACTATCACTAGAGCACATCGAGCAAATCTTATCACTACAAAACATTGTAGTTGAAGCACTAGAAGATAAAAGTCGTTTACAACCACTCTCACAAGAAGAATTTCAATACATTCTAGAAGGAAACGGCATGATGATCGGTGCTTTTATCGAAAACAAACTCATCGCATTTCGTGCTCTACTCGTCCCTCCTATCGACGATGAACATTTAGGGCTTGATATTGGTCTATCAGAAAGTGAACTGCACCGCGTCATCTATCAAGAAATCTCAAACGTTCATCCGAACTGCCGAGGAAATGGTATGCAAAAAATATTAGCAAACGTCATCATGGACGAATTGCAAAAAGAAGATAGCAAATATGATTATGTATGCTGCACCGTTGCTCCTTTTAACATCCCGAGTTTGAAGGATAAGTTTGCGCAAGGGATGGCGATTGCTGCGCTAAAGGAGAAGTATGGTGGTAGTCTGCGGTATGTTTTTGTGAAGAAATTGCGCGGAGATAAAGAAAGCGATTGGACGGATATTCAAAGTATTCTAATGAGTGATGCTAGTGGACAGCAGGCTTTGCTTTCGGAGGGGTATCGTGGGTATGAGATGGAGAAAACAGCAGATACTTTCATTGTGAAGTTTGGGCGATAATCTATATGGTCGAAAAGAGGAGATGTCTGCTGTGACCTCTTCTCTTTTCGATTTGTTGAACAATCCTGTGGTAAATGAAATTATATCAACGATTTTTCGAATATATCTATCATAACTTACAATATATCAACGATTTTTAAAATATATCTATCAAAACTCACAATATATCAACGATTCGACAAGAAATATCGATTTACAGACAAAAATCGATATCCCTTCCTAAACCGTCATCTTCCAACTAGATAACGCTAACCAATTCTCCATTTCTTTATAATCAGGCATTATCTTCCCGACAAGACGCCAAAAAGATCGATCATGATTTAAATGAACCATATGACACATTTCATGAACAACTACATAGTCAATTACTCGCTGTGGTGCCATTGCTAGCTTCCAATTGAATGTTAGTTGTAAATTCGAATCGCAAGTACCCCAAGTACGACTACTATCTGTAATACGAATAGAACGTGGTTTTGTTTTGAAATTACTTTGATGCGCTTTAATACTCTTCTCTACTAAAGATTTACACTGCTTATAATAAAATCGTTTTAAAGCTTGTTGTATTTTCTCATCCTTAAGCTCTTTCACATAAATATGTAACTTATCCCCTTCAAAAATCGCATTGTCTTGCTCAATGCTTGCATCTTGGGAAATCTGTATCGGATACGTATTCCCTAAATACAAAAAGCCCTCTCCTTGATCATAATCCTTTTCCTGTGGTCCATGCGCTCGCTCCGCCATTTCCTTACGTGTTGTCTGAATCCAATCCCACTTCTCCTCTAGCAACTGGACTAAGTATTCAACAGGTGTTCCTTTCGGAGCCTGTACTTCCACATTTCCATACGAATCCACAAAAAGACGCACGGACTTTTTCTTCTTATAAGTTATATGAAAATTAATTGTCTCACCTAAATATGTATGTACCATTTCATCACCTAGCATAGTATTTTTACAAATAAAAAAGAGTAGGATACGAACGTCCTACTCTACCTATTATATCATTTACCGCTTTAACGAACTCATTATCCTCTATACTTTACACCTAATCCCTTAATGAAATTCCTTGCGTATCTATCGCCGCACTCTTTGTAATTTTTATGACCTTTTTTTCTTAATAGAGCGCCTAACTCTCCTTTTGTTACCGTAACGCCTACGCTATCTAATATATCAAGTACATCCTCACTCGTTAAAGATAGTGCGATTTTCATTTTCTTTAGAAGAAGGTTATTGGCACTCTCCTTGCTCTGTACAGGTGCAGGCTGCCCTGGTTTCGGATCTTGCTTTCCTCTTTTTAAAGTAATAAATCCATTTAAAAATGCCTCTAACATCATCATATCGCATGTTTTTACGTACTCATCTTCAGCTACCTCATCATTTTCAGCTTCATGCTGAGGAGCTCTCTTTATTTTTGTAAGCATATCAACTACGTCTTCTTTCGTTACTTCCATCCCGCCTAGTTTAAAGATTTCTACCATATCTATATCTTTTATATCTAAAGCGTATCGTACTCTTTTTAATATATCGTTGTTGCTCATTGCCATTGGGTTTCCTCCTGAAATGTTGATTATTTATTCAGCGGTTAAAGTTTATGCTATAACCTACTTTAAATTATCATGTTTAATCTAACCTTTTAGTTATTGTCCGCTAAATTAATACTTTAACATTTTAAAGATATGTTTTATAGTCTTACCCGAACTTTTCTCTATCATTGTATCTACAGCGCTCTTACATGTTTTTTATATGCCTATAAAAAGATTTCTCTCTTAACATTAACTAAAAGAAAAAAAACAGTGTTTTGATTTCTCAAATACACTGTTCTTTTCCAGCTCTACGCTTATTTTCAACTCACTCATGTCATGCACTACATATGAAATGATTTAACTGCTTAAAAGTTAAACCGTCTCACTATCCTGAGCCACACCAACACTATCCTCAAACTTATCCAACAAAGCACGCACCTCATCAGTCGATTTCGTACTCATCAATTGATTTCTCAATTCAGCAGCTCCAGGGAAGCCTTTTACATAAATTTTGAAGAAGCGGTGAAGCCCTGTGATTGAGCGTGGCAGTACTTCTGCATATTGATCTTGAAGATCAAGTTGTAGTCTTAAAAGATCTAGGTGCTCTTTACTGCTATGCTCTCTTGGCTCTTTTTCAAAAGCAAATGGATTTTTGAAGATGCCTCGTCCGATCATTACGCCATCAATGCCGTATTTTTCAGCAAGTTCCAGCCCCATTTTACGATCAAGGATGTCTCCATTGATTGTTATTAACGTATTTGGTGCGATACGGTCACGTAATTTTTTAATTTCCGGAATTAGTTCCCAATGCGCATCTACTTGGCTCATTTCTTCTCTTGTACGTAAGTGAATAGAAAGGTTTGCAATATCTTGTTTGAAAATGTGCGTTAACCAATCTTCCCACTCGCTTAACTCTTTAAAGCCAAGTCGTGTTTTTACGCTGACAGGTAGTCCGCCCGCTTTTGCTGCTTGGATAAGTTCTGCCGCAACGTCTGGACGTAGAATAAGGCCACTACCTTTTCCTCTTGATGCAACGTTCGGTACTGGGCAACCCATGTTAATATCGATGCCTTTAAATCCTAGTTCTGCCATACCAATACTCATTTGACGGAAGTATTCGGGATTGTCTCCCCAAATATGTGCCACCATCGGCTGTTCGTCTTCTGTAAAAATTAAACGGCCACGTACACTTTTCATACCTTCTGGATGACAATAGCTATCCGAGTTTGTAAACTCTGTGAAGAATACGTCCGGACGACCTGCTTCACTTACTACGTGACGGAAAACAACGTCTGTCACATCTTCCATTGGTGCAAGTACGAAAAATGGTCGTGGTAATTCACGCCAAAAATTATCTATCATTTCAAATTCAAATCCTCTCACTATGAATACAATTTCAAAATCTCAATTTATAATTTGTGAAAATCAGCAATATTTATTTTAACTAAAATCGCTTATGAATGGTATTTTTGTAAACCAAAAAGCAGGTGGTATAGATTTCCCCTATATCAACTGCTTTCCTATTATACCAACTTAAGCCAAGCCACACACTCCACATGCGTCGTATGCGGGAACATATCAACAGGCTGTACTTCCTGTGTTTTATATCCGCCTTCTTCTAGTACTTTTAAATCACGTGCTAATGTTGCTGGGTTACACGATACGTATACGACGCGGTTTGGCTTCATGTCGATGATTGTATTTAGTAATGCTTCGTCACAGCCTTTACGCGGTGGGTCTACGACCATTGTGTCGGCGATTACGCCTTCTTTGTACCATTTTGGAATGACTACTTCTGCTTCTCCTACGCCAAATTCAGCGTTTGTCATGTTGTTTAGTGCTGCGTTTCGGTTTGCGTCTTCGATTGCTTCTGGGACGATTTCAACGCCGTACACTTTTTTCGCTTTTTGCGCTAGGAATAACGAGATTGATCCGATTCCGCAATAGGCATCGATTACTGTTTCGTTACCATTTAATTTTGCGTATTCTAACGTTTTATCGTAAAGCACTTTCGTTTGCTCTGGGTTTACTTGATAGAATGAACGTGCTGAAATCGCAAATTTAATGTCACCGATAAAGTCATAAATGTATTCTGATCCGTACAGTACTGTCGTTTTGTCTCCGAAAATTACATTCGTACGCTTCGTATTTACGTTTTGAACAATTGATTTTACTTCTGGGAATTTCGCTGCAATTTCTTCAATAATTGCTTTTTTGTTCGGCAATTCTGCTGTACGCGTAATGAAGACAAGCATAATTTCTCCTGTTACTTGTCCGTAACGAGCCATTACGTGACGAAGTGTTCCTTTGTTACGCTCTTCGTTGTACGCAGTGATACCGTGCTTTTCACAAATACGTTTTACTTCTTGGATTAATGTATCGTTTTCTTCTGCCTGAATTAAGCATGATTCCATATTAATGATGTTATGCGTTCCTTGGCGATAAAAACCAGCTACAAGTCCGCCTTCACGTTCTCCGATTGGTACTTGTGCTTTATTACGGTATACCCACGGATTCTTCATGCCAAGTACAGGATGAACAGGAACATCAGCTAGTCCTCCGATACGCTGCATAACGTCACGTACTTGTTTTTCTTTCGCTTGTAATTGTCCTTCATAAGTTAAGTGCTGAAGCTGACAACCGCCGCACTGATTATATACTGGGCATTCAGCATCTTTACGATATGGACTTTCTGTATGAAGCTTCATTAAACGACCAAATGCGAAGTTTTTCTTCACTTTAATAATTTTAATTTGCGCTTCTTCACCTGGTAATCCGTTTTTAACGAAAATAGGATAGCCCTTTACTTTCGCAACACCGGCACCATCATGTGTTAAATCTTCAAATACTACATCTATAAACTCGTTTTTCTCAACTGGTGGCGTCATTTTAGTACTCATTTTCCGACCTCTCTTTTTCATAACACTGCGTTACATTTTATCATACTTATATGGTCTTTTTCTATTGGAAGAAAAAAAGCTATTGACGATACTTCTCTGTTAATGTTACGCTACTACTAATTTAATACGGACGATGTTACCTCATATATACTTGATAATATGGATCGAGAGTTTCTACCCGGCAACCTTAAATTGCTGGACTATGGGGAAAACTAATGAATATTAGCCTATGCGCAAAAAAGGACTCATATTGATTAGCTTTCTCTCATAGATGAAAGTGAATCCATATGGGTCTTTTTTTATTTTTATTTTTCTAAAAGGTCAGACATCTTACGTATGACATAAAACCTCATTCCTTTATTTTTAGTAATATAACGAGCGTTTTATGTACAAACTTTATACGAACTTCTGAAAGGGGCAACTACATGCAATATGTAATGAGCATTATCGGTATTATTGCCGTGTTAGGTTTATGTTTTGCTTTGTCAAACAACAAAAGTAAAATCAACTTCCGTGCAATTGCAATTATGATTGGTTTCCAAATTTTAATCGGTTGGTTTATGTTTGCTACAAAGATTGGTCAACAAATCATTATTTTCATTAGTAAAGTTTTCAACAAACTAATTAAACTTGGTACGACAGGTGTCGATTTTCTCTTTAATGGAATTCACAGAGATTTTGTCTTTTTCTTAAACGTATTATTAATTATCGTATTTTTCTCAGCACTACTTTCAATCTTTAGTTATTTAGGTGTTTTACCATTCATCGTTCGCGTTGTCGGCGGTGCTATTTCAAAAATTACTGGTTTACCACGTGTTGAGTCATTCCACGCAGTAAACTCTGTATTCTTCGGTTCAAGTGAAGCGTTAATCGTTATTAAAAACGATTTACAGCATTTCAATAAAAACCGTATGTTTATCATTTGTTGTTCTGCGATGAGCTCCGTTTCTGCTTCTGTTACAGCATCATACGTAATGATGTTAGATGCAAAATACGTACTGGCAGCTCTTCCGCTAAACTTATTCTCAAGCTTAATCGTTTGTTCGTTATTAACACCAGTTGATACGAAGAAAGAAGATGAAGTGATTCAGAAATTTGATAGAACTCTATTCGGGGACAGCTTTATCGGCGCAATGATTAACGGTGCGCTTGATGGTTTAAAAGTAGCTGGTATCGTTGCCGCATTAATGATCGCCTTTATCGGTGTGATGGAAGTTGTAAACTACGTAATTAGTGCAGCTTCAGGCGCAATGGGACATGCTGTTACTTTACAACAAATCTTCGGTTACGTACTTTCTCCATTCGCATTCTTAATGGGTATTCCAACTCAAGATATTATCCCAGCTGGTGGTATTATGGGTACGAAGATTGTTTTAAATGAGTTTGTAGCAATCCTTGATTTAAAAGACACAGCTACAACATTAGCTCCACGTACAGTTGGAATCGTTACAGTATTCTTAATTAGCTTCGCAAGTATTAGCCAAATTGGTGCAATCGTTGGTACAATCCGTGCCCTTTCTGAAAAGCAAGGAAGCGTTGTTTCTAAATTTGGTTGGAAAATGCTATTTGCATCAACACTTGCTTCTATTTTATCTGCGACAATCGCTGGATTGTTTATTTAATAAAAAAACACCTTACTTTAACAAGTAAGGTGTTTTTTTTGATTCTTTATGAAACCGAGTGAAATTCAACTGCTTCTTCTGTATTGATAATCCTATCTTTATATATACCTTTTATTGAAATGTAAATGATAGATTTGTTTATATTTTTTAACTTTCCTAATGAAAAATGATAAAGTAATCCATCGCTTTTTAAAGTCCACATCTTCCCACTCCATGGACCAGTAGCTTTTTGTTCATCCGACGCCTTTATTTCACCTTCATATTCGCATTCTCCCAAAGGAGTTTTAATTGTATTCTTCTCTGTATCAATTCGAATATTTTTAATTAGCTTCAAATTTTCATCAGAGAGAATTTGAATTTCATGATCTTTCTTTTTAAAAAAGAGTTTTCCGTCTTTGGTATTTATATATTCTGCATTATCCATTTTATCTATCATAAAATCATATTCTTCTTTTGTAATACCTAAGTTTTGATGATAAGGAAACGTTTTTTTCGGTATAATTTCTTCTTCGGCATACTTCAAATACCAATCTAAATTATTTGTAATACTATTGCTCATTTTATTTCCGATTTTCTCTAATTTCTCTTTTATCTCATAAGGAAATTCTATTGTCATAATATCCGCCGTCACTTCCGCATTCATAAGATGCGATGGAATATACTCTTCCACGCTATTCGCTTTACTCACTTCACTTTGACAACCAACTATAAATAGCGATATGAAAAAGATATATATTATTTTTTTATATTTCATTTCTATTCTCCACTCCATACATTATTCTTACTTAGTTTTATAGCGGTTTTCATTATAGTATAAAATCTTTATATTTTAATAAAATACATATCCTTATGCAAAATTGCATATTAATATGTATTCTTCTTACTTTAAAATTAGCTTAAATCACTTTCCAAATTATACAAATAACAAGTTAAAAATGTTATAATTTTCAAAAAACATTGGAGGATATTATGAAAGCCCACGCAATTTTCGATTTCTTACATTTACTAGTCTTAACGCTGAAAAGCTATTATGTATGGGGAATGCCTATCTATGTCTTCATTATTCCTCTTATCTTTGTAGTCGGTTATATTATTATTAATTCTAATAAGAAACAAAAAAATACATCTATTCAAAGTCACTAATCTATTACCTTAATAGCCTCCTAAAAATCATATTCCCCTCATTTTCTTCAAATGATATGATGAACAAGGGTAAATCCCCACCACTCTTATAGCGGTGAGGATTTTAATGTCAATATGCAACATACTACACAATAGAAGGTGATTTTTATGAGAAAATACGCAGCAATTGCTTTATGTACGTCTGCCATTCTAGCAGGCTGCAATACTAGCAATGTAAGCCAAGAACCTAAAAAAGAGAAAAAGGTTCAAGAAGTAGCTATACAAAAAGAGGCTCTACAAGAACAAGGTAAAATTTCTTATACTCCCATCACACACGAATCTACAAACACAAGTATTCATATTACAGACTTAAAAGATTCTTTAAATGAAGTACAATATAAAATTTGGCGTACAGCTGATGGAAAGGAACGTGCTAAATCTTTTTCTTCTAAAGAAAAGGAGAAACAATTTACAATTCCTTTTGACATAAAAGAATTTGAAGGAAAACGCGGTGAGTTCCAAATTGAAGCAACAGGAATGAAAGAAGATGGGAAAACAATCCCGCTTACGAAATCTACTATTACTTTCGAACAAAAGGTTCCTGTTCTTATGTATCACGCAATCGATGATTATCATGGTCAAGGTATTAAAGACTTATTCGTATCACCAGCTAACTTTGAAGCACAAATGAAACATTTAAAAGACAATGGTTATACGCTTTTAACGTTTGAACGCTGGGGTGATATAAATAAAGTAAATAAGCCGATTTTCGTTACATTTGATGACGGTATGAAAAATAATATGAATGCATTTCGCGTTTTACAAAAGCTAAAAGATGATACTTTTAAACCGGCAGCAACAGAATATATGATTGTTGATAACGTTGATGTAGAAGGAGCATTGTCTACTTCTGAAATAAAAGAAATGGTTGATTCCGGCATTTTCTCGGTGCAATCTCATACTGCAACACATGCAGACTTATCGAAAATTACAAACTATGAGGAAGAGTTAAAAGGTTCAAAAGAAAAACTAGAAAAAATAACAGGTAAGCCTGTTATCGCGATTGCTTATCCATTCGGTCATGTAGATGATAAGGTTGTTACAGAAACGAAGAAGTATTATCAATTTGCGACGACGACAAAGCCTGGGCAATTCATTACGAAGGGTGAACCTGATGAATTGTTAAAGATGAAGCGCGTTCGTATACACCATACAACGACTGTAGAGCAGTTTGCTTCTTCAATTAAGTAAATATAAGGGCTCAATACATTTTGAGCTCTCTTTTTACTTTATATTTATATATATTTTTAGAATTTTCTTGTATTATATATAGTAAGAAATCTTTCAAATTAAAGGAGATTATACATATGTCATTTGAACAAACGTTAGAGAAATATGCTGCTCTTGCAGTTAATGTTGGTGTTAATATTCAACCTGGACAAACTTTATCAATTAGTGCACCTCTTGAAGCTGTACAATTTGTACGCCTCGTTACAGAAAAAGCATATAAATCTGGTGCAAAACACGTATATGTAGATTGGAATGATGAGACGTTAACACGCTTAAAGTTCGATCTAGCTCCTGAAGAAGCTTTCGCTGAATTTCCATCTTGGAAAGCACATGCTCGTGAAGAATTAGCAAAAGAAGGCGCTGCATTTATGTCTATCTATGCAGAAAACCCTGATTTATTAAAAGGTGTAGAAGCATCGCGTATTGCAACAGCTCATAAAGTAGCTGGAGAAGCAATGAAAGTATACCGTGATTACGTACAAGCAGATAAAGTAAGTTGGTGTGTCATTTCTGTTCCTACGAAAGAATGGGCTGCGAAAGTATTCCCTGACGTAGCGCCAGAAGAACAAGAAGCAAAGTTATGGGATGCTATTTTCAAAGCTACTCGTGCTGATTTAGAAAATCCTGTAGAAGCATGGAAAGAACATGATGAAACATTACATACAAAAGTGGATTACTTAAACGAAAAGCATTATAAAGCTCTTCACTATACAGGTCCTGGAACAGATTTAACAATCGAACTTCCAGAAAAACATGTATGGGCTGGTGCTGGTAGCTTAAATGAAAAGAACGTACCATTTATGGCTAATATTCCAACTGAAGAAGTATTTACAATGCCACTTAAAACAGGTGTAAACGGCCAAGTTTCTAGTACAAAACCGTTAGTATTTGCAGGTAATATTATCGATAATTTCACGTTAACATTTGAAAACGGGCGTATCGTAGACTATAAAGCTGAAGCTGGTGAAGAAGCTTTACAACATTTAGTAGAAACAGATGAAGGTTCTCACTTCTTAGGAGAAGTAGCTTTAGTACCTCATGACTCACCAATTTCAAACACAAATGTTTTATTCTACAATACACTATTTGACGAAAATGCATCTTGCCACCTTGCAATCGGAAATGCTTATGCATTTAACTTAGTTGGCGGAAAAACAATGTCTAAAGAAGAACTTGCTGAAAACGGCGCAAACGCTAGTATCACACACAACGACTTCATGATTGGATCAGCTGAGCTTGATATTGACGGTATTACTGCTGATGGCAGACATGAGCCTATCTTCCGTAAAGGTAACTGGGCGTTTTAAATTTATTACCATAAAGAAACACATTGGATAATCCAATGTGTTTCTTTATTTATTTGGTCTCAATTCAAATTTTATCGTTCTATTTTCATGCGTAAACTCCGGTCTATACGTAGCGATATACGTATTTTCTTTCGCTACGTCAAATAGCATGATATCTTGAATTTTTTCATCTGGTGCTAACTTTTTACTAATAAAGCTATCAGGGTTATTATATTCTTTAAATCTTGTACCTTTCTTATCGGTAATCTCAAATTCATAAAATGCAAAAGGTATTTCCTTTTTACTATTATTTTCTACTTTGAAAATAATCCCCAAAATCTCCTCTTTCTTTTTATTCTCATCATAATCCGGATATCCCAATTTAACTGAATCGATAGTTACTTGCAAACCATCTACGTCTACTGTCTCCCCTATTTTATACACTTTATCTTGAACATCTTCTTGTTTACTTTCATTACTATCTTTAGTCTCAGTGCAAGCACTTAAACTAAAAGCTATGCCAAAAATTAAAACAATTTGACTTACCTTTTTTAACATACTCTTTCCTCCACATAAGACAATATTTCATATGTATCATAACAAAACGCTTTACTCTTTCTTGTCATATTTTGTCGTATTAATTGTTAACTGCACAAATAGAAAAAAGCTATCTTCTACAAAAGATAGCTTTCATGATGCCGATGAAACCTTAAGCCCAATGACACCCAAAACAATAAAAAGAATACAAAATGCTTGAAATAAACTAATATGCTCTTTAAAAAAGTACACACTAATGATTGTAATAAGTAATGTTCCAACGCCAGACCAAATAGCATAAGCAATACTTAAATGAATCTTTTTCACAACGATGGCAAACACGCTGAAACAAATCCCATAAAACACGAAAATCAGTACACTTGGAACGAGCTTTGTTAAACCATTTGATAGTTTCATCGCAATTGTTCCAGCTACTTCAAAAATAATTGTAACAAGTAATAATAGCCAATATACCATACTAGAATCTCCTTCTCTGTTACCTTATAGAGATTCTAGTATACTACTTATAGTCCCAATGAAATATATTTAATTTCTAAATATTCCTCGATGCCGAAATGGCCTCCTTCACGACCGATACCACTTTCTTTAAATCCACCAAATGGTGCTTGTGCAACTGATGGAAGACCATCGTTTAGACCGATAATACCGTACTCTAACGCTTCACTAATTTGGAATGCTTGGCTAATGTCTTTCGTGAAAATATACGCAGCTAAACCGTATGGTGTATTGTTTGCACGTTCGATTACTTCATCAACTGTTTTAAATTTCGCAACTGGTGCCACTGGCCCAAATGTTTCTTCATTCATACAAAGCATCGTATCATTTGCCAACCCAATTACAGTCGGTTGAATGAAATGTCCCTCTAACTCTGCGACCTTTTGACCACCATATAAAACTGTTCCACCTTTTTGAATAGCATCTTCAATATGTTCTTGTACTTTTGAAACTGCATTCTCATCAATAAGTGGCCCGACAGTCGTTCCGTCACCGAAACCGTCTCCTACTTTCAACTGCCCTACTGCCTTTTGGAACTTCTCTACAAATACTTCGTATACTTCTTCTTGAACGAATACTCGGTTTGTACATATACACGTTTGTCCTGCATTACGGAATTTCGAACCAATCACCGCTTCTACTGCTTTATCTAAATCTGCATCATTCATTACGATAAACGGAGCGTGTCCCCCTAACTCAAGCGAAACTTTTTTCATCGTTTGCGCCGCACTAGCCATTAACTCTTTCCCGATTTCCGTTGACCCTGTAAAGGACACTTTTCGAACGCGACCATCTTCCATCCATGTATCAGCAATTGCTTTTGCACTACCTGTTATGATATTGATTACGCCCTTTGGAATATCTGCTTCATGGGCTAATTCAGCTAATTTCAATGCAGTTAATGGCGTTTGACTTGCCGGTTTCACAACGGCTGTACAGCCTGCTGCAAGCGCTGGGGCTACCTTTCTCGTAATCATAGCAGCTGGGAAGTTCCAAGGTGTAATAGCTGCCATAACGCCAACTGGTTGCTTCATAACTAAAATGCGCTTATTCGGATGAGCAGCAGGAATCATTTCACCATATACGCGTTTCCCCTCTTCTGCATACCATTCAACAAAACTGTTTGCATAATTTACTTCACCAAGCGCTTCTGCAAACGGCTTCCCTTGTTCCTTCGTCATAATCGCTGCGATCTCTTCTTTATTTTCATCAATAAGCGTAAACCACTTTTTTAACTTCGTTGCACGATCTGCTGCCGTTAACTTAGACCACGTTTTAAAAGCTTCATGTGCAGCATCAACAGCTTGCTTTGCCTCTGTTACTCCGCCTTTTGGTACAGTTGCAAATATTTCCTTCGTCGCAGGATTATTTACTTCAATTTGTTCTTGTAGTGTAATCCACTCACCATTTATATACATCGCCTTTTTATCTATACTTACGAAAGTCGCCTTTTTATCCAATGTTTTCTTCCTCCTCTATGAACTTCTTAATTTTTCTAGTAGCAGCAGATTGACTAATTTGCAAAAACTCAGCCACTTTATAACTTGATCCATACGTTTTATATGCTTTAAGAATTATATTTCTCTCTACCTCTTCCAGCATTTTATAAAGGCTTTGCCCCGATTGTTCAACTGCAGCCTCTTGCATAGAGAGTGGCAAATCCTCTACCGTTACAACATCATCAACAGTAATAACAATTCTCTCAATTACATTCTCTATTTCTCTATTGTTCCCTTCCCACGGATATCCAACAAACATTTGTAACGTACTCGGCGCTAGTTTCACATCACGTCCGTACTTTTTATTAAAGTGCTGCAAGTAATGATAAATAAGCGGCAAAATATCTTCTGTTCTTTCCCTAAGCGGGGGAATTGCAATTGGAATGACATTCAAACGATAGTATAAATCTTTCCGAAATGTTCCTTGTTTCACCATCTCGCTTAAATCTCTATTTGTTGCCGCCACAATTCGAACATCTACTTTTTTTAATTCTCTTCCGCCTATAGGACGAAATGTTTTTTCTTGCAATACTTGCAAAAGCTTCGCTTGAATTTCAAGCGGCATTTCACCGATTTCATCTAAAAAAAGAGTTCCTTTATGCGCGGATTCTAATAGTCCCTTTTTCCCTTCACGATTCGCACCTGTAAAAGATCCACCTGAATATCCAAAAAGCTCCGATTCAATTAAATTAGTTGGTAATGCCGCACAATTAATTTCATAGAAACTTTCATGCTTACGGTGACTCACTTCATGTAAATGGCGTACTAATCGACTTTTTCCTACTCCAGTCTCGCCTAAAACGAGAACAGTACTATCCACTACAGATACTTTTTTGATTGTATCGACTATTTTTTGCATAGCTAGACTTTTAAAAATAAGTCCTTCATGCTCATATGTTTCTCTTAATTCTTTTTTATATGTTTTTAGCTGATTATCCATTTCCTCTACCTTTTGACGTAATTGATAGAGTTCAGTAAGGTCGCGAGAATAACTAATCACTCTTCTTAAATTTCCCTCATCATCAAAAACAGGCCTTGTACGAACGTGTAAATACTCTCCTGATTTTGTAGTTTGAACGAGTTCAATTGGCCTCTTTTTTTCAATCACTTCTAATGTCGCTGATGGATAAAAGATTCCATCCTTTTGTAGTTCTTTTACATGCTTACCAACTAACTCTTCTGCAGCTAGTTGGTAGTGCCTTTCACATGTACTATTTACACGTACAACGATCCCTTGCTCATCTGTAACAAAAATTTCGTCAAACGCATATTCAAATACATCTTTTAAATCCATTAACACTCGTTCCTTTTCTGCAACCATCCTAGCCACCCCTAACTTCAAATCCATCGATCCACTTCACTACCTTTATTATAAAGTGAATTTTCTGCATTTAATATAGAGTCAACCAGAATGTTTGCTATTTATACTTCAGTTTTTAAACGCGAGCGATGTTTGTTTGCTCATAACAAGCTTGCAATGATTCTTCAATTATTGTTAAACCTTCTTCAAGTTGCTCATCTGTAATAACTAAAGGCATTAACACACGGATAACATTTCCATATGTCCCTGCTGATAATAACAGTAACCCACGCTTATTTGCTTCTGCACATAGATTAGCCGTTAACGTTTTGTCAGGTGCTTTCGTCTTACGATCTTGAACGACCTCAAATGCACACATTGCGCCTAACCCACGCACATCACCGATGCAATGATATTTATTTTTCATCTCTTCGAATCGGTTCATTACGACTTTTCCTAATTCTATCGCTCTATCATTTAATTTCTCATTTTCTATTACATCGAGAACAGCTAATGCAGCCGCACATCCTAATGGACTTCCTGCATACGTTCCACCAAGTTCACCTGGTGCAGACTCATTCATAATTTCTTTACGTCCAATGACACCACTTATCGGTACACCAGCACCTAATGATTTAGACACTGTAATTAAATCTGGAACGACATCATAGTGATCAATTGCAAAATATTTTCCTGTACGACTAAAGCCTGTTTGTATTTCATCCGCTACAAATAAGATGCCGTTCTCTGAACAAATGCGGCGTACTTCTTGAACAAATTTCTTACTTGGGACGATAAATCCACCTTCCCCTTGAACAGGTTCCATTACAACAGCTGCAATTGTTTCTGGTGCTACTTCCGATATGAAGAAGTTCTTAAACTCTTCAATAATAAAATCATCATACTGCTCTTCCGTTAATCCCTCTGGGCGACGGTATTCGTATGGAAATGGCGCTTTATATACTTCTGGAGCAAAGGGACCAAACCCAAATTTATATGGCTTCACTTTACTTGTCATCGTCATTGTCATTAATGTACGCCCGTGGAAACCTTTAGAAAATGCGATAATACCAGGTCTCTTCGTATATTTACGAGCGATTTTCACCGCGTTCTCAACTGCTTCTGCACCACTATTTAAAAACAGGACTTGCTTATCGAAACTTCCTGGTGCCAATGCCGCAAGCTTTTCTGCTAATTCAATATATGGCTCATACATCATAACGTTAAATCCAGTATGAATGTATTGATCGACTTGTTTATGGAGCGCTTCTTTAACCGTTGGATGACAATGCCCTACGTTAATTGTCCCGATTGCTCCTGCAAAATCAATGTACTGATTGCCATCAACATCTGTTACAAGAGCACCATTTGCAGATTGTACAAACGTTGGGATGCCGTTACTTACTCCTTTTGGTACTATATTTTGACGGCGTTCCAATAAAGATGCCGCTTTCGGTCCTGGAATTTGTTCATTTACTTTAGCAAATTTTTTTGTATTCATTGCGTACCCCATCCTTTTCTTTACATTGTTTTCTCTTCTTATTGCAAAATATATGCCAACTTTCTTTTCTAGCATTTATCCTATATTCTTTGTATCCAGGCATAAAAAATAAGTCTATAAAGACTCATTAAGAGTCTTTATAGACTTATTTTCCTTACACATTAGACTTTTCTTTCTCCCAGAAAAACTCACCCGATTGAGAAATAAACTCTCCAACAGAATCTAACACTAAATCAGCAAGTGGTTCTAATGTTGGACGGTCTCCCGTACCAGATAGCACCCCAATTGCATAGCAATCGCCATTTTTAGCTAAATGTAAATCAGTTGGCGTATCTCCAACAACCGCAACCTCACATGATTCTAAATTAAATTTCTCACAAAACACTTCTATAATCTTTTTATCTGGTTTTTGCGCAAGGAATGTATCCGAGGCTATAATATAATCAAAAAAGTTCTCCAACTTATATTGTTTTAAAAATAATTCTGTTGGTGCGAAATCATCCGCCGTGACAACCCCTAATATAAATCCTTTATCTTTTAATGCCTGTAACACTTTCGGTAAATCCGCTGTCATTTTCATATGCGAACGATGCTCATACATAAGGGAAAATAACTTCTCACTTACCCACTGATGCATCTCTTCTTCTCTAGCAGACTCAATATAATTACAAAGCCCCTTCGCTACATCAAGGCTTGTTCCAGCAGCTATTGCACTCCTCGGATTAACAAATGCTCCCTCTACACCAATCTCTTCTAATAAGGTCTGCCCTATTGTACTTGGTAAATGATATAAACTTATACATTCAGCTACAAGTTCTTCAGCTACTTTTATCCAAATTGAATGAAAATCCATTAATGTCCCATCTTTATCAAATAGTATTGCTTTTACCTTCTCCATAGCATCCTACCTCTCGTTTCTTATCTCCTCCAGTGTATCAATAAAATATGGATGTAAAATAAAAGAATTGTAAAAATACCATAAAAATCAAACTAACTCCCAATTTACAATTCATTTTAACAAAGTAAAAAAGGATGCCTTTACAGGGCATCCTCTTGATGTTCAGGAACAAATAGTTCTAAACAATGATATATATTTTCGAATTCCATCGGTGCATCTCCACCATACTCACCATCTAAATTAATCATTAGTTTATCTGGTGAATGTACTTTAATGCGGTTCGCTTGTGTATATAACACTTTTGGATTATTAATATGTTCACCACGTTGTGCTTGTGTTGCTGCTTTAATTAAATCAGCGATAGAACCTTTTTTCAGTACTAATAGGTCAAATAACCCATCGTTAATAGATGCATACGGTGCTACCTTTTCAAATCCACCTACTGAACGAGTATTCGTAATTAAAAACATCGTAATTTCTTCTTGTAGTAACTTTCCATCATACTCAATTTCAACATATGTCGGATGCAATGATGGTAACATCTCGATACCTTTTAGGTAATAAGCAAGCTGCCCTAATACTGTCTTTAACTTACTCGGTACTTCGTATGTTAATTCTGTAATACGACCGCCACCAGCGATGTTAATAAAATATGTATCGTTCGCTCTACCAAGGTCTAATGGCACTGTTTTTCCTTCGCAAATAATATCTGCTGCCTCTTCAATAGAACGAGGTACACCAATTGCACGTGCAAAGTCATTTGTCGTTCCAACTGGAATAATTCCAAATTTCGGACGGAATTCATGCCCAACTAAACCGTTTACTACTTCATTTAACGTACCGTCGCCACCAGCCGCAATAACAACATCAAACTTACGATCCGCAGCTTGCCTCGCCGCCACAGTAGCGTCTCCAGGACCCGTTGTCGCATGACAAGATGTCTCATAGCCAGCTTGTTCTAATTTTTGTAATACTTCTGGTAAGCTCTTCTTAAATAGCTCACGCCCAGAAGTAGGATTATAAATAATTCTTGCTCGCTTCATCATTTATTAGCACAGGAAATTTCTTTATGTATCGAAAAAGAACATACTGAACTTCTATTCAGTATTCCCATGCCTACCTCCTCTCATCTTGCTATCCTTCTTTTATCCCGCTCAAACAGGCAGTAAGAACCCGATTCGTGTAGTCCATCAAAAGTAAATATTCATTTCAATGGTTTTTTATTTGACCCCAAAATTTATCCCGCTATTTGCGGGCAGTAAATGCCCGATTGGTGAGGGCTAATAATCAGTGTTGGATGAACCTCCCACTGATTAAAGTTTCACTTTATTTCTATCCATTCTTCCATAAAAATTTACATATAACGAATAATAACTATCTATTATTTCATGAGATGAAAAAAACCTCTATGTTTAGATTTATCATTATTCCCACCTTTTTGCAACTATCATACCATAGTTGCTATACAAACATTTTTCCACTTTTGACAGTTAATCAAACGTTTGTTTAAACGATTTTGTCTCATTTAAACAAACGTTTGATTAACCTAGAAAAACACCCATGTACGGGTGTTTTTCTGCTTAATCTTTAAAAGTTACTACTATTATCGCTTATTAATCTCTTCAAGTAAGATTTTGTTAACAAGCGGTGGATTTGCTTGTCCTTTTGTAGCTTTCATAATTTGACCAACTAAGAAGCCAATTGCACGGTCTTTACCGTTTTTAAAGTCTTCGATAGATTGCTCATTATTATCAAGAATTTCTGTTACAACTTTACGAAGTGTACCCTCGTCAGAAATTTGAACAAGACCTTTCGCTTTAACGATTTCTTCTGGGTCTCCACCTTTTTCAATTAATTCATTAAATACTTTCTTCGCGATTTTAGAAGAAATTGTACCTTTTTCAATTAATTGAACCATTTTAGATAAACCAGCAGGCGTTAATGCAACGTCTTTTAATTCTTTTTGTTGTTTGTTTAAGTATGCAAGTACTTCACCCATTAACCAGTTCGATGTTAATTTCGCATCAGCACCGTCTGCAACAGTTGCTTCAAAGAAATCAGACATCTCTTTCGTTAATGTTAACACGTGTGCATCATAAGCTGGTAAGCCTAGTTCTGCAACGTAGCGAGCTTTACGTGCATCTGGAAGTTCTGGAATAGAAGCTCGAACTGCTTCTTTCCACTCATCATCAATGTAAAGTTCAACTAAGTCTGGCTCCGGGAAGTAACGGTAATCGTCAGATCCTTCTTTCACACGCATTAAGATTGTTTTCTTCGTTGCTTCATCATAACGACGTGTTTCTTGTTGGATGATACCACCAGATAACAGTTCTTTTTCTTGGCGCACTTGCTCGTGCTCAAGACCTTTTTGTACGTAAGTGAATGAGTTTAAGTTTTTCAGTTCCGCTTTTGTACCGAACTTCTCTTGTCCAACTGGACGAAGAGAAATGTTCGCATCACAACGTAAGGAACCTTCTTCCATCTTACAATCAGATACACCAGTGTATTGAATGATTGATTTTAACTTCTCTAAGTATGCATATGCTTCTTCTGGCGTACGCATATCTGGCTCAGATACGATCTCGATTAAAGGCATACCTTGACGGTTGTAGTCTACTAATGAACCATCAGCTGTATGCGTTGATTTACCAGCATCTTCTTCTAAATGAAGACGTGTAATACCGATACGTTTCTTTTTACCGTCTACTTCGATTTCAATCCAACCATTTTCACCAATTGGCTTATCAAATTGAGAGATTTGGTAAGCTTTCGGGTTATCTGGATAGAAATAGTTTTTACGGTCAAACTTCGTTTCCGTTGCGATTTCACAGTTTAATGCCATTGCAGCTTTCATCGCAAAGTTAACTGCTTCTTTATTTAAAGTAGGAAGTACCCCTGGGTATCCTAAGTCAATTACACTTGTTTGTGTATTTGGCTCCGCTCCGAATTCTGTTGGACTCGCAGAGAAAATTTTCGAATTTGTTTTTAACTCAACGTGAACCTCTAAACCAATAATTGTTTCTAAATTCATCTATGCTCGCCTCCTTACAGACTTGCTTTTTTTGTATGATAGTCTGTTGCTTGCTCAAACGCATGTGCAACGCGGTAAATTGTCGCTTCATCGAAGTGTTTACCAATGATTTGTAGACCAAGTGGCATGTTGTTAGCACCGAATCCACATGGAACTGAAATCGCTGGAACACCCGCTAAGTTTACTGGGATTGTTAAAATGTCATTTGCATACATTGTCATTGGATCGTCAACTTTTTCTCCCACTTTAAATGCCGGAGTTGGTGTTGTTGGTCCAATAATAACATCATAGTTAGCAAATACATTTTCAAAGTCGTTCTTAATTAATGTACGTACTTGTTGTGCTTTTTTGTAATATGCATCATAGTAACCAGAGCTAAGAGCAAATGTACCAAGCATAATACGACGTTTAACTTCATCACCGAAACCTTCACTACGTGTGTTTTTGTAAAGATCTAATAAGTTATTTACATTATCAGAACGAACACCGTAACGCACGCCATCAAAGCGTGAAAGGTTAGCAGATGCTTCAGAAGAAGATAGTAAGTAATACGTTGCTAGAGCGTATTTAGAGTGTGGAAGAGATACTTCCTCCCAAGTTGCGCCCATACCTTCTAATACTTTTAAAGCAGCTAGTACTGACTCACGAGCTTCTTCGCCAACACCTTCGCCTAAGTATTCTTTCGGTACAGCAATGCGTAAACCTTTAACATCGCCTGTTAAACCAGCTAAATAGTTTCCAACTTCAACGTTTGCAGAAGTTGCATCCATGCGGTCAATACCTGAAATAGCTTGTAATAAGTATGCATTGTCTTCTACTGTACGTGTAATCGGTCCGATTTGGTCAAGTGAAGATGCGAATGCTACTAATCCGTAACGAGATACGCGTCCGTAAGTTGGTTTTAAACCTACAACACCGCAATATGCAGCTGGCTGACGGATAGAACCACCCGTATCAGAACCTAGAGAGAATAGTACTTCTCCTGCTGCTACAGCTGCTGCAGAACCACCACTAGATCCGCCTGGAACGTAATCTAAGTTCCATGGGTTTTTCGTAGCGTAGAATCCTGAGTTTTCATTTGAAGAACCCATTGCGAACTCGTCCATGTTTAATTTACCGATTGTAATTGTGTCAGCAGCTTTTAGCTTTTGCACAACTGTCGCATCATAAATTGGATCGAAGTTTGCTAATATTTTGCTTGCACAAGTTGTACGAAGACCGTTAGTTACAATGTTATCTTTTACACCAATTGGCATACCGAATAATAAACCATTATCTTCAGCGCCGATTTTTGCATCTAATTCTTTCGCTTTTGCGCGTGCATTTTCTTCATCTAATGTAAGAAAGGCTTTTACGTTATCTTCAACATCCGCAATACGTTTGTAAGATTCTTCTACTAAATCCGTAACGGAAATTTCTTTGTTGTTTAACTTCTTATGTAACTCTGATACTGAATGATCAAATAATGACATCGAAATTCCCCTCCTCTATTCTAATACTGCTGGAACACGGATTTGATTATCTTTGTGATCCGGTGCATTTTTTAATACTTCTTCAACTGGTAAACCTTTTTCTGGTACATCTTCACGCATAACATTTTTCATAGTTAATACATGAGTTGTTGGTTTTACATCTGTTGTATCTAATTCATTTAACTGTTCTGCAAATGTAACAATTGCATCTAGTTGTTTTTGAAATTTTTCTGCTTCTTGATCAGTAATTGCAAGACGTGCTAAATGTGCTACGTGCTTTACATTCTCAACGGAAATTCTTGACACGGCTAGGCCACCTCCATAATATATCGTTCAATCTACAATACTATTGATGATACCAAATTTTCAGTACTTCAAGCAAGTCAACACAGAGTACTTACGCCATTTTTACATAAAAAAAGAAAGGCAAATGCCTTTCTTTACAATTTACTCTTTATCTAACGGTTTATTTTTTGGAAATCTCTCGTTATCTTCTTCATTATCACGAATTGTTTTTTGTAATACAAAACAAGACATCGTTAAAAATAATGTTCCAATTAAATAGTATCCTTTTACACTAAGCGTTTCATCTAACGTATAAATCCCAATTAGCATACCTGAAAGCGCACAAACAAATGAAGTCCATGCTAAAAATGTGAACGCTTGCGTATTACGTCTTCTCATCGTTCTCCCCCTCGTTAGCTGTATACCCATTATAGATAAGTATATTTACCATGATGGATTTTTATGTAAATTCTAGTTTTATATTTATAAATCTATCATAAAAGAATACTATTTTAAAGAAAGTTTTCTGTCTAATCTGAAAAAATAATTAAAATCATTGACAATTTTTTCTATTCTACATAAAATAAAAATAAATATTACGAACCTCGAAATATACGGGAGTGGAATTAATTGTTGCAATATGAACATTTTTTAGACTTACTGCTAGATAACGCCAAGAAACTTTTCTATCCTGAAGAATGGGTAAGCCTAGATTTAACACTTTCTAAAACAGAAGTATTTTGTTTACTTTGGATGGAACGAAATACAGATATTACAATGACGAAAATTGCTGACCTTCTTGATATACCGATGAGTACAACGACGGGCGTTGTAAATCGCCTTGTAAAAAAGGGATATATTGAGCGCTACCGTGATGAAAACGACCGACGTATTGTATTAATTCGGTTAACAGAAAACGGCGTAATGCTCGTTCAAGAAGTAAAACAAAATGCAGCCCACTACTTTAGCTTAGTGACAGAAGCATTGTCAGAAGAAGAAAAAGCATTCTTACTACAAATCTTCCAAAAGATTATGAATCACATTGCTACGTCACAGCAAAAAACAGAAGAAAAAGTTTCTACACCTAAAATGAAAAACATTCCGATTGAATAAAACCCTATCTGGGTTTTTATTCAATCATTTACTTCGACACTCGTAATATTCGATATTCGAAACAAAGGAGATATGAATGATGAGAATTATTTTGTATACAGGTAAAGGCGGCGTAGGAAAAACTAGCATTTCAGCAGCAACAGCAATTCAAAGCGCAAAACAAGGATTAAAAACTTTAGTCATGAGTACAGATCCCGCTCATAGTTTAGGAGATTCATTTGGTATAAAGCTATCTTCTGAGCCATTAGAAATTCGTGAAAATTTGTGGGCACAAGAAATTAATACGATTTATGAGATGGAAAAAGGATGGGGAAAATTACAGAAATATATTACACTACTCTTCACTTCCAAAGCAGCCGATGATATTACAACAGAAGAATTAACGATGTTTCCTGGTATGGAAGATTTAATTAGCTTACTTCGCGTACTCGATTATTATAAACAACACACATATGATGTTATCATTATTGATTGTGCTCCAACAGGAGAAACATTAGCAATGCTAAGCTTTCCAGACATGCTCGGCTGGTGGATGGAAAAATTGTTTCCTATTAAAAGAAAAGTTTTAAAAGTCGTTCGTCCTGTAGCTCAACCACTCCTTGGTGTCCCTCTTCCAACCGATGATATTATGGACGAATTAACAAATACACTTGAACAGCTCGGAGAAATGAGAGATATTTTATCAAACCGAGAAGTAACAAGTATCCGCATCGTTGTAAATCCTGAAAAAATGGTCATTAAAGAAGCTCAGCGTAGCTTTACTTATTTAAATTTATACGATTATAACGTAGATGCCATTATGATTAATCGCGTCATCCCTAACACCGTCACCGATCCTTATTTTCAAGCATGGAAAGATACGCAAAAGAAATATAAAACATTAATTCAAAATAGTTTTGATCCACTTCCTATTTACGAAGCTCCAATGTTTGAACAAGAAGTTGTTGGTTTACCCATGTTAGAGCGTGTAGGAGATGCTTTATTTAAAACTGATCATTGTCCTACTGAAGTGAAATTTAACGGCCGCACACAATATGTAAGAAAAGATGGCGATGATTATATTTTCATTCTTTCTATTCCCTTCTCAAACAAAAGTGAACTTTCATTAAATCAAAAAGGTGATGAGCTAATTATTCGAGCTGGCTCTGTGAAACGAAATATTACATTGCCAAAAACGTTAACACACCTTTCTATTCAAGGGGCAAAATTTGAAGAAGATATACTAAACATTCGGTTTGGAGGTGTAGTGCATGCATGAGGAACTACTACGAAGGGTAATTCGTACAAAAGTAAAAGTCGGGATGCATATATTAGATGAGCTACCTAATCCAATCCAGCAATCAGCTAAGCAAATATTAAATATTTTGCAAGAGGAGCTAACTGCTTATCCGAAAGAACGAGATCATCATGAAGTTAATTTAAAAAATATCATAATTGAATAACTATCTCTGTATAGAGGGCCTTTTTTAGGCTTTCTATACTTTATTGGAGTGATGTAAGTTGATGAAAAAGCATTCCACTACTATACTCTGGATCATTCCCTTATCATTTTTCATTCATAACCTTGAAGAAGCTTTCCAAATGCCACAATACCTTGCTAATCAATTTTCAATCCGTCTTATAACTAGCCAACAATTTTTCATCGCCATTTCCGTATTAACAATCTTTGTATTACTTATCGTCTTTCTATATCAACTTAACTTCTTGTCTTCTATATGCTGGATTATTTTTATACAAGGGGCCATCTTCTTCAACTCTGTTCAACATATTATTTTGTTTTTCATTTATCGCTCTTATAACCCCGGCGTAATATCAGCATTTTTCATTACTCTCTTTTCTATTTTCTTTTTTTTATCAAAAAAACACTTAATTCATCCAAAGCAATTCGTAATTACACTCCTTTTCAGCTTATTTTCTTATCCCATTATAATTTGGATTACCTTACTGTTCGCTAGCTACTTTCATTCATAAAAAAAGACCAGGAAAACTCCTGGTCCATTACTCTACTTAACAAACATTGGATTCTACGTTATACAAAATTGGAAGGTACAGAATTAGGGTTCGTTTGTTAAGTTTATATGTTGAACGAACTAACAGCGGAGGGGTTCCTTCTGTTAGTCCATTAAACCCAATAATTATTTTACGATTTTTTCAAGCTCCTCAAGTGAAAGATCTACTGAAATTGAACCATCATTTGTTTCTTTCTTAATTGCATCTGTTACTTCTTTTGAATGGTATAATTCAATTACTTTTTTCAGTGTTGGATCATCTTTATCTTTCGTACGAGCTGCGAAAATATTAATATAAGGCTTCGCATTTTCATTCTTTGGATCTTCTAAGAAAATAGGATCCTTCGCTGGATCTAATCCAGCTTGACCAGCAACACCGTTATTAATAACTGATGCCGCTACATCTTTTAACACACGAGGTGTTTGCTGTGCGATAACCGGTGTAATTTTTAATTTCTTCGGATTTTCAGCAATACCACTTGGATCTCCAAATAGACCAAAATCCTTTTTCAGCTTTAATAATCCAGCTGCATCAAGAAGTTTTAATGCACGTGCTTGGTTCGTTGGATCGTTTGGAATTGCAATTTCTGAACCATCTGGGATTTCATTTGATTTCTTATATTTTTCAGAGTATAAACCCATTGGTGCAATTTGTGTTGTACCAACAGCTGTAATATCTAACTTATGTTCCTTTTTAAATTGCTCTAAGAACGCAATATGCTGGAATGAGTTTAGTTCAATATCTCCATCAGCTAACGCTTTATTTGGCGTTGTGTAATCAGAGAACTCAATCAGTTTAACTTTAATCCCTTCTTTTTCAGCTTTTCCCTTTACAATTTCCCAAGCGTTTCCATCCGTTCCAGTTACACCAATGCGAACTGTTTTCTCTTTTGCTCCTGCATCCGAGCAGCCACTTAACGCCGAAATCCCTACAATCGCTGATAATGCAAATGCTAAAATTTTCTTCATTTTCTTTTCCTCTCTTCCTTTTTATGATCTGCGTAACAAGACTTTCGCAAAGTAATTCCCTAAACTTTGAGCTATCTGTACGAGAATAATAAGTAACACGACCGTTACGAACATAACTGATGTATCAAAACGTTGATAACCATATGTCATTGCTAAATCACCAAGACCGCCACCACCGACAAGCCCAGCAACTGCAGAAAATTCAATTAAACCAACTGTCATAAATGTGACACCTAAGATTAATGGTGCTAACGCTTCTGGTACAAGGATTTCAAAAACA
Source organism: Bacillus cereus group sp. MYBK95-2 (assembly GCF_051915225.1). Lineage (NCBI taxonomy): Bacteria > Bacillati > Bacillota > Bacilli > Caryophanales > Bacillaceae > Bacillus > Bacillus cereus group sp. MYBK95-2. The sequence continues at coordinate 187,178 of NZ_JBQAEH010000009.1, forward strand.
ATTCTAATTGGCGAGGCGCCCATTGCTTGCGCTGCTTCAATTACTCCTTTCGGAACGGAAACAAGGTTTGTTTCAACCATTCTAGCAATACCAATTGATGCGACTAACGTCATCGGGAAAATTGCCGCTGCTGTTCCAATCGTCGTTCCGATAACACTTCTTGTTAGTGGACTTAAGGCTACTAAAAAGATAATGAATGGTACCGGACGAATTGTATTAATTATGATGTTAAGAATAGAAAAGACCCATTTATTTTCTAAAAAGTTTCCTTTTCTCGTTACATATAAAAGTAAACCTAGAGGTATACCAAGAATTGTAGCAAATATAAGGGTTACAATTACCATTAAGAGGGTATCCCCCGTCGCATCTAGTATGCGCGGCCAAAATATACTCCAATCAACTCGCATGAGCTTCTACCTCCTTCAGCTGCACTTGCAGTCTTAGATGTTGTAATGCTTTTTGAATTTCCCTCTGCTCACCTTGCAACTCTACAAGAAGATTTCCAAATAGCACATTTTGAAGTTCAATAATATTTCCGTACAGTACATTTACATCGACGTTATAGTTTTTTGCGATATATGATAGTACCGGCTGTCCTGTCTCCTCACCAGTAAATGTTAGACGATAAATTTGACCACCATTTTGAATTTTCGCTAGAACACTTTCCGGTAAATGATCATTAATGACAGAACGTACAAAGTTTTGAGTCGTCTTTGTTTTTGGTTGCGTGAAAACATCAAACAGTTTTCCTTCTTCAATAACTTTTCCCTTCTCCATTACAGCTACACGGTGACAAATTTCTTTCACAACATGCATTTCATGTGTAATAAGAAGAATTGTTAAATTGTATTCTCTATTTACTTTCTTTAATAAGTTTAGAATTTCTGTCGTTGTTTCTGGATCTAAGGCTGATGTTGCCTCATCACATATAAGAATATCTGGCGATGTCGCAAGTGCTCTAGCAATGCCCACACGCTGCTTTTGTCCACCTGATAGCTGCTCTGGGTAATAGTTTGCTTTATCTTCTAACCCTACAAACTTCAGCAGTTCATTTACTCTTTCTTTTATCTCATTCTTTGGTACTTTCGCTAACTTTAATGGATAAGCAATATTTCCAAATACTGTTCTTGAATTAAATAAATTAAAACTTTGGAAAATCATTCCAATTCTTTGTCTCAGTTTACGTAATTCTTTCGTCGATAATGATGTAATATCTTTATCATCTATTGAAATCGTTCCTGCCGTCGGTCTCTCTAACATATTTACTAAGCGTAATAACGTACTCTTTCCAGCGCCACTAAAACCAATAATGCCAAAAATTTCGCCTTTCTCAACTGATAATGTTACATCCTCCACCGCATGAACAGATTGCCCAGCTGATTCATACACTTTACTTACATTGTTAAAAGAAATCATTTTTCCCCCTCCTATATGCTGTAAAAACTTGAAGTAGAGCTTTCGAGGTAAAATAAAAAGTGCTCTCCTTCTTATCAACCATAAAGATAAGAAGGAGAGCACTTATATGTACTCGTTCACATCTTCTCATCTTCCAAGCCTTTATATGGCTTGCTGGAGTTAGCACGGTATTAAAAAAACCCGTTGCTGAGGTATCGTAGGGCCAGTCCCTCCACCTCTCTGGATAAGAATGTATCGATTTAATTGTCGTTTAATTAATTCTCATTATAGAACTCAGAATAATAAGAGTCAATACATTTTTTAGAAAAATATTAATTATCCCTTTATTAAAATTTTCAGATGAAAATTCATGAGAAAATAGTAACTTTCAAGGTTATTTAAAATTCTTCTTCCTCATATTTTTAAACAGGAGAATCTTCTCTACGAATTGAATAAATTTATTTGAATATGAAACTCGGAGGAAGATAAATATATGAAAACAGCTCTTTTACTCATCGATATTCAAAACGATTATTTTCCAAATGGAAAGATGGAATTGCGTAATCCAGTAGAAGCAAGCGAATATGCTAATCAGTTATTACAACACTTTAGAACAAACAGCGAACCTATTTTTCATATCCAACACGTAGCTATAAAAGATGACGCTACTTTTTTCCTACCTAATACAGAAGGTGTACATATTCACGAAAGCGTACGTCCACTTAGAGAAGAAACAGTTATAGTCAAACATTATCCAAATAGCTTCCGAGAAACTAATCTTCTAGAGCAATTAAAACGTTTAAATATTGAACATGTCGTTGTATGTGGGATGATGACTCATATGTGTATCGATGCTACAGTAAGGGCTGCATTCGATTTTGGCTTTCAATGTACCGTTATACATGATGCTTGTGCTACAAAAGACCTGTCTTTTAAGAACGCTACTATACCAGCTGTTTACATTCACAATACAATTTTAGCTAGTTTAAATGGCGTATATGCAAATGTAATAAGCACGCAAGAATTTTTAGCTACATAAAAAAACACTCCTTTCAGTGAGCAAAACCGAAAGGAGTGTTCCTTGTCGAACCATAGATTTTCTTTCAAATTGTATTATACAGGAAATTCTCAAAATGAATACTAAAAAATATGACTAATAAGTCAACTTTTCTCATCATTTTATTTCTGTTCACATGTTTATCCCGCTATTAATAGGTTTTAGCTCATTCCCTTCGAACGATGGTAATATATAGGATTTCAATTTTAAAAGGAGCTCTTCACATTCTGTGAAGAGCTCCTCTACTATTTCTTATAAAGTTTCAGAAGTAGTTTTTGCTTGCATGTGAAGTGCTAAGTAATCAGGTCCACCAGCTTTAGAGTCTGTACCAGACATGTTAAAGCCACCGAATGGTTGGTAACCTACGATTGCACCAGTACATCCACGGTTGAAGTATAAGTTACCAACGTGGAAGTCTTCGCGTGCTTTTTCAATATGGTCACGGTTGTTAGTAATAACAGCACCTGTTAAACCGTATTCCGTATTATTTGCAATTGCAAGTGCATGATCGAAGTCTTTCGCTTTACAGAATGCTACTACTGGTCCGAAGATTTCTTCTTTCATTAAGCGAGCATCTTCTGCAACGTCAGCAACGATTGTTGGTTGGATGAACCAACCTTTAGAATCGTCTCCTTCGCCACCTGCTAAGATTCTACCTTCTTCTTTACCAATTGCAACATAGCTCATTACTTTATCGAATGCAGCTTGGTCATTAACAGGACCCATGTTTGTACCTAATACTGCTGGGTTAGCAACTGTTAATTCTTTTGTTAATTCAACAGCACGATTTAATACATGATCATATACATCTTCATGGATTACTGCACGAGAACATGCAGAACATTTTTGTCCTGAGAATCCGAATGCTGATGCAACGATAGACTTAGCTGCTAATTCAAGATCTGCTTCTTTATCAACAACGATTGTATCTTTACCGCCCATTTCAGCGATAACGCGTTTTAACCAAATTTGTCCTGGGTTTACTTTCGCTGCACGCTCATAGATGCGGATACCTACATCACGAGATCCCGTGAAGCTTACGAAACGTGTACGAGGATGATCTACTAAGTAGTCACCAACTTCAGAACCGTTACCTGGAACGAAGTTTACTACGCCAGCTGGTAAGCCAGCTTCTTCTAATACTTCCATAAATTTCGCTGCTACTACAGGAGTTGTACTAGCTGGTTTTAGTAATACTGTGTTACCAGAAACTAAAGCAGCTGTTGTCATACCTGCCATAATTGCGAATGGGAAGTTCCAAGGAGAAATGATAACACCTACTCCTAATGGAATGTAAGAGAAACGATTATATTCAATTGGACGGCTTTCTACTGGAATACCGTCTTTTAATTTTAACATTTGACGACCATAATATTCCATAAAGTCGATTGCTTCTGCTGTATCAGCATCTGCCTCATTCCATGGCTTACCTGCTTCTTTTACAAGAATAGCAGAGAATTCATGTTTTCTGCGACGAACGATTGCTGCAGCACGGAATAAAATGTCTGCACGCATTTCTGGCTTTGATTTTCTCCAAGTTTGGAATGTTTCATCCGCTACTTGCATTGCTTTTTCAGCTAACTCACGGCTTGCTTTTGAAACACGACCAACAAGTTCCTCTTTATTTGCAGGGTTTACAGAAACAATTTTGTCTTCTGTAGTGATTTTTTCTCCCCCAATAATTAATGGATAGTCTTGTCCAAGATAAGATTCTACTTTCTTTAAACCTTCTTCAAACGCTAATTTGTTAGCCTCCACTGAAAAATCTGTAAATGGCTCATGTTTGTATGCTACTACCATTTTTTTTAGCCTCCCCTTAGAAAAACGTTTACATTTTACAACATTATTCTACACGATAATTTAGATTTATTCAAATATTCCTAGACTTATATTTTAAAAATTAATAAATTTTTAAAATATAATAAAAAAAAGAGATTCATACATGCGTATGAATCTACAAAATATGAGTATATTCCAAAACATTTTTCCCGATCAATAATATAGTAACTAATAAAAATAAAGTCCTTACATATCCAACACCTTTTTGAACCGCAAACTTCGATCCAAAATAAGCACCTAAGATCATTGATAATCCCATGATAATACCGTATTCAAAATGAATTATATCTAAAAATAAAAAAGTAATTAAAGATACAATATTACTAACAAAGTTCAAAAGTTTTCCAGATGCTGCCGCTTGAATAAAATCCAAGCCAATTAATAAAAATGCAAAAATTAAAAACGACCCTGTCCCTGGTCCAAAAAATCCATCATAAAATCCTATCATTAAAATAGCAAAGAAAAATATTAATGTTTTTCTTTGCGTCATCTTCTTATAGGTAGACACACTTCCCCAATTCTTTTTTGCAATAATATAAATAGCAATAAATACCAACATTACAAGTACTAATGGGCGTAAAATATCCGGTGGAATAAATTTTACTACTAAAGCACCTGCAACAGCTCCAACAATAGTTAACGGGATTAACTTTCCTACAATTTTAAAATCAACTTTTCCTGATCGAATAAAATACATCGCACTCGTAAACGTCCCCATTGTTGCCGCTAATTTATTCGTTGCAATTGCCGAAGCTGGCGATAAGCCAACAAACATAAGCGCAGGAAGCGAAATTAACCCTCCTCCTCCAACAACGGAATCAATAAAAGCTACTAAAAAACCGAATGCAATTAATAAAATAATGACTTGAAAACTTAATTCTTCCATGAGATTTACCCCTTACCCCTATTTTTTACAACATTTTAAATTATAACAAAATTACATAAGAAAAAAAGCTGTTCCATAGAGGAACAGCCTTCATATTTAATCTAAAATCTTCACAAGTGGTTCATCTTGTTTTGCTTCACGTATAATAATAGCTTCTGGGCGTTCTACAGATTTAATCGTTACTTGTACTTTCATATAATTCGGGAAGTATTCCATAACAAGCCCTGCCACATATTGTGTAAAACCAACTATTTCAGCTTTTCCATTAAACTGGACAGGAATATCAAGCTTCATTTCTCTTAATTCATCATCTCTATACATACCAGTACCAATAACAGCTGTATAGTCGCCTTGGAAATAATCGCTTAGTTTTGCCTTAAAGTTGGATACTCTTGCAAGGTCTTCACGTTTATTATCTGTTTTCGCTTGCTCTGATGGGAACAAATAATATTTTTCATTAATTTGTTGCCAATCTTCAACCGTTTCACTACCTTTTTCGGCATTTGCATAAGAAACAAAGTTACCTGGCACGAGCGAAGACTTTGGAGCTTGGCGATAAATCGCAAATGTTATTGGAATATTTTTGGTTTCAGGTTCTTTTTGATGTATGACTTTCAAAATTTCTTGCGCCATTTTTTTCCCTTCAGCTAACATCTTTTCATCCGGGATTGCAGCTTCACGTGGATAACCATGCTCTTCGTTAAAATATTGAACAGAATTCATTGCTAATCCAACTACCATACCAACGCGTTCCTCGCCGTTATCGCCTTTTTTCACATAATAATCATGCTCTAAAATATTTGAAATATATATTGGATTTTTTTTATTTTTCACTTCTAGTGATTCGGATCCTGTTCCTAATGCAGGGTTTAATCCTATATTAGGAAATTTAACTGCATCTTTTTTTAATTTGTCCTCTAGTTCCTTTTGTTCAGCATCTGTACGTTTTCTTTTAACAAGCATCTGTATAGTTTGAGTATCTAGAGCTTTTCCGCCTTTTAAAAAATTATCTTTCGTACTAAATGATTCTTTTGCAATTCGCATTAACCCTGTTTCAAATTCATCTATATCAAGACGACTATTTAACCCTTGCACCACTAAACCACGTGCATTTCCACCATCAAATGGAATAGTCGTCTTATAATATTCATCCGAAATAGCGTATTTTGGAACAACTGATTGTTCTTTTGCTTTCCCCGATTTCTCAGCCACTTTTTCATCTTTGTCGGCACCTGCACTACACCCACTTACAAGTAGGCCAAGGCTTAATACCGCTAATGCTATTTTTTTCATGGTAAGTTTGCACCTCTTACTTATTTAGCTCTTGTAAGAACCTCTCTTCATTCCAAACCTCAACATTATGTTTCTCCGCTTGTGCTAATTTCGAACCAGCCGCTTCACCTGCAACAACTAAATCCGTACTCTTACTAACACTTCCCGTTACTTTTCCACCTAATGCCTCAATCTTCTTCTTCGCTTCACTTCGCCCCATAACTTCTAGCTTACCTGTTAAAACAACCGTTTTTCCTGCGAAGTAAGATTCAACATTTTGTAAATCTGCAATTTTTATACCTTTGTATGTCATATTCACGCCATACTCTTTAAACTGCTGTAATAACTCTAATACATCTTCATTATCAAAATATGTCACAACAGATTGAGCCATTTTTTCGCCAATTTCATTAATTGCTTTTAGTTCTTCTTCCGTTGCTTTTACAAGCTCATCCATCGTTTCAAAGTGCTCTGCAAATGTACGTGCTGCTTTCGCTCCAACGTGGCGAATTCCAAGACCAAATAATAATCGCTCTAACGAGTTTTCTTTAGAATTTTCAATTGCTTGTATTAAGTTCGTTGCTGATTTTTCACCAAAACGTTCTAACTGTAATAATTGCTCTTTCGTCAATGCATATAAATCAGCAAATGTACGAATGTAATCAGCATCAAAGAGTTGTGTAATGACACGTTCTCCAAGTCCATCAATATTCATTGCATTTCTTGAAACGAAATGGATTAACCCTTCTCGAATTTGAGCAGGACAAGTTGGATTTATACAACGAAGTGCTACTTCTTCTTCTAAACGAACAAGTTCACTCTCACATGCTGGACAATGAGTTGGCATGCGGTATTCTTCTTCCTCACCAGTACGCTTATCAAAAATAACGTTCACAACTTCAGGAATAATATCTCCAGCCTTCTTCACAACAACGTAGTCACCAATTCGAATGTCTTTTTCACGAATTAAATCCTCGTTATGTAAAGAAGCACGACGAACAATCGTACCAGCAACTCTCACTGGCTCTAGTTCTGCAGTCGGTGTTACAACTCCTGTTCGGCCAACACTTAATTCAATGCCTGTTAATCTCGTTACAACTTCTTCAGCCGGGAATTTATAAGCAATCGCCCATCTTGGACTCTTCGCTGTAGTTCCTAGACTTTCTTGAAGGGCAACATCATCTACTTTTATAACGATTCCATCAATCTCATAATCAAGATGCGGACGTTTTTCTTGCCATTCTTCTACATAAGCTATAACTTCTTCAATTGTTTCACATGTACGGCGATTTGGATTTGTCTTAAATCCAAGTTCACCTAAGAAATCAAGCGATTCACTATGTGATGGAATTGTTTTTTCTTCTACATTCGCAAGACCATACACAAACATAGATAAGTTACGCTTCGCTGCAATTTTCGGATCAAGTTGACGTATTGAACCTGCTGCTGCATTACGCGGATTCGCAAATACATCTTCTCCATTTTGCTCTTTTTCTTCATTTAGTTTAACGAATGAACGCTTCGGCATATAAGCTTCGCCTCGTGCTTCTAACGTTACTTCTTCATTTAAACGAAGTGGGATAGCTTTAATCGTTTTTAAATTTTGAGTAATATCTTCACCCGTTACACCATCACCACGTGTCGCCCCTTGAATGAAGCGTCCTTTTTCATAATGAAGCGAAACGGCAAGCCCGTCAATTTTTAATTCACATATATATCTTACATTCGCACCATCAATTCCTTGACGTACTCTTCTGTCGAAATCACGTAAATCTCCTTCGTTAAATGCATTTCCTAAACTTAACATTGGTGACTTATGTGTTACTTTTTCAAATATATCAAGAACAGTCCCCCCAACGCGAACGGAGGGAGAATCTTCACTCATAAACTCTGGGTTCTCTGCTTCTAATTTTATAAGCTCCTGCATATTACGGTCATATTCCGCATCAGAAACAGAAGGATTGTCTAATACGTGATATTGATAGTTAAATGTATTTAATAAATCACGCAGTTCTTCTATACGTTTTTTTGCTATCTCTTTTGACATATCCTCATTCCTTTCTATTGTTTCGTCACAGGTGCAAATTTTGCTAACAAACGTTTAACACCAATTGGGCTTGGGAATGCAATATCTAATTCTTTTGCATCACCTTCACCTTTTACACTTACAACTGTACCGACTCCCCATTTTTGGTGGGAAGCTTTATCTCCTACTGCCCAGCCAATTTGTTCGCCGCCTGTCGTCTTAGCTGCAGGGCGCGCGAAAGCTGAACGAGAGCGTGTTGTCGTTGTGATTGTCGTTTTGCCGCTACTTGCCGTTCTGCCTTTTGCACCAAACGATGTTTCACGCTTTGGCGCTGTTTCATTTAATGATTCCACTAGTTCTGTCGGGATTTCTGTAATGAATCGAGACGCAGCGTTCATACTTGTTCTACCAAATAAAGTACGCATTTGCGCGTTAGATAAATATAGCTCTTCTTCTGCACGGGTAATACCTACATAAGCAAGACGACGTTCTTCTTGCATTTCATCCTCTTCCATAAGAGAACGAGTATGAGGGAATATCCCCTCCTCTAAGCCAACAATAAAGACAACCGGGAACTCTAATCCTTTCGCTGAGTGCATCGTCATTAAAATAACTTCTTCACCAGCAGTTGGGTCTTCATCTACACGATCAATATCAGCAACAAGTGCTAAATCTGTTAAGAATGCAACAAGGCTCTTATCTTCGCTTTGAGATTCAAATGTTTGCGTAACAGATAAGAACTCGTCTAAGTTTTCTAAACGACCTTCCGCTTCTAAAGAACGTTCATTTTTCAACATATCGCGATAGCCTGTTTTTTCAATAACTTCTTCTACTAATTCTGTAACAGATAAATACTCTTGCATATTTACCCAGTTATTTAATAAATTCGCAAATTCTTTTACTGCCTTTGTAATTTTTGCACTTACTCCAACATGCTCAATTTCATCAAATACAGCAGTTAATGAAATTTCGTTTTGCACACCGTAATTAATAATTTTATCGATAGAAGTCGCACCAATACCACGCTTTGGCATGTTAATAATACGTGCAAAACTAATTTCATCATCTGGATTACCGATTAAACGTAAGTACGCCAAAATATCTTTAATCTCTTTACGATCGTAGAACTTCGTACCTCCGACAATTTTGTACGGAATGTTAGATTTAAGGAAAATCTCCTCGACCATACGAGACTGAGCATTCGTACGATATAACACTGCAAAATCAGTATATTTTCGTTTCCCCATTTGAATATCGTCACGAATTTTTTTCGCAACAAAATACGCTTCGTCCTTTTCAGTTGCAGCACGATAATACGAGATTTTACTTCCAACTTGATTGTCTGTCCATAATTTCTTCGGCTTACGATTCGTATTTTTTTCAATAACAGCATTCGCTGCATTTAAAATATTTTGTGACGAACGATAGTTTTGTTCTAACAAAATTACTTGTGCATTCTCATAGTCTTTTTCGAACGACAAAATGTTAGAAATATCTGCACCACGCCAGCGATAAATAGACTGGTCAGAGTCACCTACAACGCAAAGATTTTTAAAACGCGCTGCCAAATGTTTAACAAGAAGATATTGCGCTTTGTTCGTATCTTGATACTCATCAACGTGAATATATTGGAACTTACGCTGATAAAACTCTAATACTTCTGGAACACGTTCAAATAACTGAATCGTGGTCATAATTAAATCATCAAAGTCTAATGAATTATTTTTCAAAAGACGTTTTTGATACTCTGTGTATACATCGCTCGTTAATTTTTCATATGGATCAGCCATTGTAATTTTTTTTGCATATTTATCCGCAGATAACAGTTCATTTTTCGCATTACTAATACCCGCTAAAATAGAGCGCGGCTCAAATTTCTTCGGATCAATATTGCGCTCTTTCATAATTTTTTTGACTACAGTTAGCTGATCGCCTGAATCTAAGATTGTAAAGTTACGATTAATACCAATACGATCGATATCCCGTCGTAAAATACGTACACACATAGAGTGGAACGTCGAAATCCAAATATCTTCTGCTTCTGGTCCCACAAGTGTATCAATACGCTCACGCATTTCACGAGCTGCTTTATTTGTGAAGGTAATAGCTAGTACATTCCATGGTGCTACACCTTTTTCACCAAGTAAATACGCAATACGATGTGTTAACACACGTGTCTTACCACTACCTGCACCTGCCATTAATAGAAGTGGTCCATTCGTTGTTTGGACTGCTTTTTGTTGCTGTGGATTTAAACCGTTTAATAATCTATCTGTCATACTCATATACGCCTGCACCTACTCTCCTTTTACTGCTTTAACTGTTTTTAACGCCAATTTTATATCATCATAAATAATATTTCCAACAACTACTGTATCAGCATATTGTGCCATTTCTTTCGCCTGTTCTGCATTAGAAATACCACCGCCATAGTATAACTTAGCTTGTTTCAATTCTGCTTTTACATTTTTAACAAGTTCAACATCTCCATACGTACCGCTATATTCTAAATAAAATATCGGTAAATGTAATAACTTGTCTGCTAAACGAGCATATGCAATAACGTCATCTTCTGTTAAATCACATTTCGCTTCTGTAAGCTGGGCTACTTTCGCTTCTGGATTTAAAACACAATACCCTTCCATAAAAATTTCGTCCCAGTCCATAATATCCCCAAATTCTTTCAATGCCTCATGATGAACACCTGTTACCCATTCTACTTTTCGGCTATTTAAAACACTTGGGATGTAATAAAAATCAAATCCTGGTGTAATTGCTTCTACATCAGAAACCTCTAATACACAAGGAACTGCATATCTACGAATGCTAACTAGCATGTGTAATACGTTATCAATTGTAACTCCATCACTTCCGCCTACAATAACCGCATCAGTTCCAGACTCACAAATCATTTCTAAATGTTCATCGCTTAACTCCTTATTTGGATCAAGCTTAAATACATGTTTCCATCCGGAAATATCGTACATGAAAACACCCTTCCTTTTCTCTAGTTATATATATTTCTGTTCAAAATAACAGTTTATTTTCATCATTATTGTTTTAACTTCATCTTAAATATTTGTTTAAAACGGAGAATTAAGTTTGGAATTACCTCTTCCATATTTTTTAAACTAGAGGATTTAATTTTGAAGTTCCTTTTATGCATTCTTTCATTATAACAAAAAAAGTTACTTACACACACGCACATTCCAACATCTTTTTCCACGTCAAATGTTGGATTACATATCCCAAAAATCAAACGGGATACTAATAAAAGAAATAGTATTATCTATTTCAACTTTCATAAAAAGGAGTGTTTTTCTAATGAAGCAAAATATCGGGACAATAAACGCTCTAATTCGAATTACACTTGGGCTTGTCCTCTTCGGATGTAGTGCAACTAAACTTGTACGCAAGCCGTGGTGCACTTGGTCTAACATTTTTCTATGGATTGGTGCAATGAAAGTTGCAGAAGGAATTGTTCGTTTCTGCCCTGTTGTTGAAATGTGGAAATTCGGAAAATACATGAATATGGGGGCATTTAAAATGCCTAGCATGAATTTTGCTGAAAAAGGACATGCTAAAGAAGAAGTGAATCAAACTTCCACTCATGACAAGCCAAAGTCAAAAGGAAGTTATGACGCTTCTGACAAAGAGATTGAGTCAGCGATTGAAAATATAATCCTGGCAAAACCGCTTTGAATCATTTGTCACGATGCAAGATGCTCTCAAAGGGACTTAGCTGCTGCAGTGGGCGGTTAAGTCTTCTTTATTTTACCATAAAACAGAACGTACATTCTCTTTTTCAGCCTTAAAATGTATATAAAAGATATCAATCAATAAAATTCAGAAAATTAGGTGCATACCTCTTGCTTAAAATGATATAAAAGTGATATCATTTTTATATCAGGAGGCGATCATATGAAAGAAAAACAAGTATTTTATGTAAATGGTTTTCTCGGTATTATTGGAATTTTGATTTTAGCTGCTATCGGTGTATTTTTCCTTGCACAAGAAATTTTCATAGGAGCGGCACTAACTATTATATTAGCCGCAGTTCTCGCTACAGGTATCGGTATTGTTCAACCGAATCAAGCGAAGGTTATTACGTTCTTCGGTAATTATTTAGGAACAATTCGTCAAAACGGTTTATTTTTAACGATTCCGTTCGCATTCCGTCAAACTGTATCTTTACGTGTTGAAAACTTTAACAGTAAAAAATTAAAAGTAAATGACGTTGATGGAAATCCAATTGAAATTGCAGCTGTTATCGTATATAAAGTTGTTGATTCTGCAAAAGCAATGTTTGGTGTTGAACATTATGATCGATTTGTAGAAATTCAAAGCGAAACGGCAATCCGCCATGTTGCAACAAAATATCCTTATGACAATTTCCAAGATGAAACCTGCGTTACGTTACGCGGAAATACTGAAGAAATCTCTGAAGAATTAAAACGTGAGTTAGAGGCGCGTCTTGAAATTGCTGGTGTAGAAGTATTAGAAACTCGTTTAACGCACTTAGCTTACGCAACAGAAATTGCCCATGCAATGCTACAACGCCAGCAAGCAAAAGCAGTATTAGCTGCTAGAAAAGAAATTGTTGAAGGTGCTGTGAAGATGGCGAAAGATTCCATCCATATGTTAGATGAAGAAGGCGTACTAGAACTCGATGACGAGCGTAAAGCAAATATGGTAAACAACTTATTAGTTGCCATCGTTTCAGATAAAGGTGCGCAACCAGTTATTAATACAGGAAGCCTATACTAAGGGCTATAAGTAATTATGGCTAAAAAGAAAAGCTTTCCATTACGTATTGATCCTGAATTACACGCAGTCATCGAAAAATGGGCAAATGATGAATTTCGTAGCGTCAATGCACACATCGAGTATTTACTTCGAGAAATGGCAAAGCAAAAAGGGAAATTAAAAAAAGATAAAGATGCATAAAAAATCCCGCTGATTCCTCAGCGGGATTTTTACATATTAACTTTTCGTCATTTCATGCCCAATTGCACGATATCCTATATCACTTCGATAAAATAGACCATCACTCTCAATTTTACCGATTTCTTTATATACTTTATCTTTTGCTTCTTGTAAACTATTTGCCTTACAAGCAACAAATAATACACGGCCACCGTTCGTTACAAAGTCCCCATGTTTCATTGCTGTACCTGCATGGAAAACAATCACATCTTGCAGTGCATCTAGTCCACTAATAATATCACCTTTTTTATATGCTTCTGGATATCCTTTAGAAGCAAGTACAACACCGATTACAGCTTCTTCTGACCATTGTAACGTTAGTTCACTTTCATCTAATACAGCGTTACATACGTCAACTAAATCATTTTCTAAGCGAGGTAATACAACTTCTGTTTCAGGATCACCGAAGCGTGCATTAAATTCAATTACCTTCGGACCATCATTTGTTAAAATAAGACCTGCGTATAAAATACCTGTAAACGAACGGTTTTCTGCAATCATCGCCTTAGCAGTTGGATGTAATACGGTTTGAATCGCTTCTTGAACTGCTGATTCTGGAATTTGTGGTACTGGAGAATATGCACCCATTCCGCCCGTATTTGGACCTTTATCACCATCAAAAGCTCTTTTATGATCTTGGGCGATTACCATTGGATGTACAGTTGTTCCATTCACGAATGCCATTAATGAAAATTCTTGTCCATCTAAAAACTCTTCAATAACGATCTTCTTACTTGCCGCGCCGAATTTCACATCTTGTAGCATTTCTTTCACAGCTTGTAATGCCTCTTCAAGCGTCATTGCTACCGTTACCCCTTTACCCGCAGCTAGGCCGTCAGCTTTAATAACGATTGGTGCACCAACTTTTTGAATGTACTGTACTGCTTCTTCATAATCTGTAAAAGTTTCGTACGCCGCAGTTGGAATATCATACTTTTTCATAAGCTCTTTTGTAAAAGCTTTACTACCTTCAATAACAGCAGCCGCTTTATTCGGACCAAATACGCGAAGTCCCTCTTCTTTAAAACAATCAACAATTCCATTCATAAGCGGAATTTCTGGTCCAACGAAAGTTAACTCAACATTATTCTCTTTTGCAAATAAAACTAATGCATCAAAATCATTTTCATCAATATCAACTGGTGTTGCAACATCTCTCATACCTTCATTACCTGGTGCTACATATACCTTTTCTACTTTTTCAGATTGTGCAAACTTCCAAGCTAAAGCATGCTCACGCCCACCGCGGCCAATTACTAAAACATTCATATTTCATCCCCCAATAATTAAATAAGTACAAACTAGAAGCTATGCTCCTAGTTTGCTTTTTCATATCAATAAAAGGTTATCTCGACCGGACTTTTTAAACATCCTCTATTAGTGTTTGAAATGACGTACGCCAGTGAACACCATAGCAATCCCATACGTATCTGCCACTTTAATAGAATCTTCATCACGGATTGATCCGCCTGGTTGAATGATTGCTGTAATTCCTGCTTTTGCTGCTTCTTCTAATGTATCTGGCATTGGGAAGAAAGCATCAGATGCAAGTGCGCTACCTTGTGCTTTTTCACCAGCTTGTGTAATTGCGATTTTTGCAGAACCTACACGGTTCATCTGTCCCGCACCGACGCCAATTGTCATGTCATCTTTCGCTAAAACAATTGCGTTTGATTTCACATGTTTTACAACTTTCCAAGCTAGTTTTAAATCTTTCCATTCTTGCTCTGAAGGTTCACGTTTCGTTGGAATTGAAATTGTACTTTCATCTAATGATAACGTATCTTCTTCTTGAACGAGAAGTCCACCTTGTACAGAAGTTAGTTTTTTGCTTGCACTTGTCGCTTTTTCAATATTTATAGTTAATAAACGTAAGTTCTTCTTACTTTGTAACACTTCTAAAGCTTCTTGCGAGAACGAAGGTGCGATAACAATTTCTAAGAAAATTTCATGTAACTTTTCTGCTGTAGCTTTATCAATTTCACGATTTGCTGCAATAATACCGCCGAAAATTGATACTGGATCTGCTTCATAAGCGCGAGTATATGCTTCGTGAATATCAGTTCCTACTCCAACACCACATGGATTCATATGTTTTACTGCTACTACTGCTGGTTCTGTAAATTCTTTTACGATGCTAAGTGCTGCGTCTGCATCATTAATATTGTTATACGATAATTCTTTACCGTGTAATTGTTCTGCGTATGCAACAGAAGAAGTTGCTGCGAATGGCGCTTTATAGAAAGTTGCCTTTTGATGTGGGTTCTCGCCATAACGTAAGTCTTGCTTTTTCTCAAATGTCACAGTTAATGTTTCTGGACTTTCTTCACCCATTTGCTCTGTTAAGTAGTTAGAAATTAACGCATCATACGCTGCTGTATGACGGAATACTTTCGCTGCTAGTTTACGTTTTGTTTCCTCTGCTACTTCACCGTTCTCTTTCAGTTCTGCTAACACAATATCATAATCTACTGGATCTACAATTACAGATACGAATTTATGATTTTTCGCAGCAGAGCGAATCATTGTCGGGCCACCGATATCAATATTTTCAATTGCATCAGCAAATGTTACATCAGGCTTAGCGATTGTTTCTTTAAATGGATATAAGTTAACAACAACAAAGTCAATTGGCTCCATACCTAATTCATTCATTTGTGTTACATGTGTTTCATTATCACGAACTGCTAATAGACCACCATGAATATTTGGATGTAACGTTTTCACACGGCCATCCATAATTTCAGGGAAACCAGTTACTTCAGAAATACCAATTACTTGTAAACCGTTTTCTTCTAATAACTTTTTCGTACCACCTGTTGAAATAACTTCAATCCCTTGTTCTAGTAACCCTTTAACAAATTCTACTACTCCTGTTTTATCTGAAACACTTACTAATGCACGCTTTTTCATTTATCCTTCACCCCTGGTTGTATGTTAGTTAACAGTTGATTCTTTCACAGACTGAACAATTTGATTTACTGTATTTACGTATAATTTATGTTCAACTTGTTGAATTTTCTTTTGTAAACTTTCTCTCGTATCCCCTTCAGAAACAACCACTGCTTCTTGCGCAATAATTGGCCCTGTATCCATACCTGCATCTACATAATGAATTGTTACTCCAGTTACTTTCACACCTGCTTCTAACGCTTGACCGACAGCATCTTTACCCGGAAAGCTCGGTAGTAATGATGGATGAATATTAATAATCTTCCCGCCGTATGCTTCTAGTAACGTCGGCCCGATTAACCGCATATATCCAGCTAAAATAACATAATCAATTTCATATTCTTCTAGCTTCTTTAATATCTCTTTTTCAAATGCTTCTTTTGACTCATATGCTTTCGCTGAAAAAGCAAAACACGGAATATGATGATAATTTGCCCGTCCAACAGCGCGTGCTTCTGGTTTATCACATACTAATAAACTAATTTCTGCATCCAATCTTTTTTCTTCTACCGCATTAACGAGAGATTGAAAGTTAGATCCGCTTCCAGAAGCAAAAACTGCTAATCTACTCATAGTGCTGTGCCCCCATTAAAAGTAACGCCAGCTCCTTGTATAGTACGTCCAATAATACGAGCCATTTCTCCTTGCTCTTCAAGAAGACGAACAACATCTTTTGCATCTTCTTCCTTCACTGCTACTACCATACCAATACCCATGTTAAAAATATTGAACATTTCTTTTTCTTCCAGTTTTCCAACTTCTTGAAGCAAACTAAAGATCGGCTGAATTTCCCAAGATCCTAGTTCAATCTCGGCACCGATTCCTTCTGGCAACATGCGTGGAATATTTTCAATAAATCCACCACCTGTAATATGCGCCATACCGTATACTTCATGTTTCTTCAATAGTTCTAAAATAGGTTTGACATAAATTTTCGTTGGTTTTAATAATTCTTCACCAAGAGGTAGTTCTAAGCGGCCATAAATACGCTCTAAAGATAGTTCCCCATCTTCTAGTAACACTTTTCGTACTAAAGAGTAACCATTGCTATGAATACCGCTAGATGCTAAGCCAATTAGCACGTGACCAGCTTCAATCTTTTCACCTGTTACAATTTTCTTTTTATCAACAATCCCAACTGTAAAACCAGCTAAATCATATTCTTCCGTAGAATACATTCCTGGCATTTCAGCTGTTTCTCCACCGATTAATGCACAACCAGCTTGGCGACAGCCCTCTGATATACCTTTGACGATGTTTTCAATTTTACTAGGTTCAGCTTTACCACAAGCAATATAATCAAGGAAGAAAAGCGGCTCTGCTCCTTGGACAACAATATCATTTACACACATTGCTACTGCATCAATACCAATTGTGTCATGTTTATCTGCCATAAAAGCGAGCATCAATTTCGTTCCCACGCCATCTGTTCCAGATACTAATACAGGTTCTTCTAATGCAAATTTTGATAGATCAAACATACCTCCAAAACCGCCTAAACCGCCTAGTACTTCTTTTCTCATAGTTGTTTGTACGTGTTTTTTCATGCGAGATACCGCTTCATATCCAGCTTCAATATCTACTCCTGCTTGCTTATATGCATTCGCCATCGTTATTTACACCTCGTCTTTTAATTTCTCCCCATCCAGGGCGGGCTATTTTAAGAAAGGAGCTAGCTTCTACATCAAAAGAAGTAGAAGCTTGTTTCACTTTTCTTATTTCATACTTTCTAAAAGCTCTTGCTCATAATCATAAAGAGCTGTTGGATAGTCCCCATTAAAGTAAGCCATGCATAGGCCACCATATTTCCCTTCATATGGACGTCCAATTGCATCTACTAATCCATCTTCGCTTAAAAATGTTAAAGAATCTGCTCCGATCATTTCACGGATTTCTTCTACTGTATGATTTGCTGCAATTAATTCTTTTCTCGTTTGAATATCAATGCCATAGAAACATGGATATTTCAGAGGTGGTGAAGCAATTCTTACGTGAACTTCTGTCGCTCCAGCTTCACGAAGCATACGAACAATTCGTTTACTTGTCGTTCCTCTTACGATAGAGTCATCAATCATAACAACTCGTTTCCCTTCAACTACACCTCTTACTGCGGAAAGCTTCATCTTAACCCCTTGCTCTCGCAGTTCCTGAGAAGGTTGAATAAACGTACGTCCAACGTAACGATTTTTAATTAATCCTAACTCATATGGAATACCTGTTGCCTCCGCATAGCCAATCGCAGCTGAAATACTAGAGTCTGGTACACCAGTAACAACATCTGCTTCAATAGGAGCTTCTGCCGCTAAACGTTTCCCCATATTCTTACGTGCTGCATGAACGTTAACGCCTGCAATATTAGAATCTGGTCGTGCAAAGTAAATGTATTCCATACTACAAATTGCATGTTCTACATCGTTTGTGAAACGATCTACGTGAATTCCTTCATCATTAATGATAAGTAATTCACCCGGTTCTACATCACGAATGTATGTTGCACCTACTACATCAAAAGCACATGTTTCAGATGCTACAACGTAAGCATCCCCCATCTTTCCAATTGAAAGCGGACGGAACCCATTCGGATCTAATGCAACGATCATTTCATTTCCAGTTAGTAAAAGATACGCAAACGCACCTTTCACTTTGTTTAAAGCTTCTTTTACACTTTCAATTAAAGAATCTTTCGTACTACGTTTAATAAGATGTAAAAGTACTTCTGTATCTGAACTAGTTTGAAAAATACTGCCCTCTGCTTCTAATTCACGACGAAGCATTTTTGCGTTAATTAAATTTCCGTTATGAGCTAACGCCATACTATGATCGGAAAAACGGAACAACAATGGTTGAACGTTAGCAACTTCACTTCCACCAGCTGTTGCATATCGTACATGTCCGATCGCTGATTTTCCATTTAATCCTTCTAGCTCACCTCTTGAAAACACTTCTGATATTAAACCTAACCCCTTGTGACCGACGATTTTTTCCCCATTATTTACGACAATGCCTGCGCCTTCTTGCCCACGGTGCTGTAAACTGTGCAATCCGTAGTATGAAACTTGTGCTGCATTTTCATGCCCCCAAATTCCGAAAACGCCACATTCTTCGTTTAACCCCTTTATTTCAGCAAGCATGGGATTGCCCCTTTCCAAGCCTTTCTCATTTCATCTACATTTGCTGTAAGTAATACTTCATTTTCTTCATTATGAATTGTTACTTCATTTGTACTTGTTACTTCTCCAACTTGGATTGCTTCTACCACTTTCTCAAACGCCTCTTTATTTTCACGTTTTACAGTTATCACGAAGCGAGACTGTGATTCAGCGAATAATGCTGCTGTTGCTTCTCCATCTAATTTCACAGTAGCACCTAAGCCTTTAGCACCAATTGCACTTTCTGAAATCGCAACTGCTAAACCACCTTCAGCAACATCATGTGCAGATTGAACAAGACCAGCTTGAATTGCTTCTAATACTTGTTTTTGGCGTTTTAATTCTACATCTAAATCGATACTTGGTGATTGACCGAAAATTTTGCCGTGAATCATTTTCTGTAATTCACTTCCGCCAAACTCAGCTTTCGTCTCACCAATTACATACACTAAATCACCAGCTTGCTTAAACTCTTGTGTTGTTACATGTTTTAAGTCATGCACAAGTCCGACCATCCCAACAGTTGGTGTTGGATATACAGCTTCACCACTACGCTCGTTATACATCGATACGTTTCCGCCGATAACTGGTGTTTGTAATGTGCGACAAGCTTCACTCATACCGTCTACTGATTTCTCAATTTGCCAGAAGATTTCTGGTTTTTCTGGGTTACCGAAGTTTAAGCAATCTGTAATTGCAAGTGGCTCTCCGCCAGAACATACGATATTACGCGCTGCCTCTGCTACTGCAATTTTACCGCCCATCTCTGGGTCTAGATAAATGTAGCGAGAGTTACAATCTGTCGTCATTGCTAATCCTTTTTCTGTACCGCGTACACGTACAACTGCAGCATCCGAACCTGGCGTAACAACTGTGCTTGTGCGAACTTGGTAATCGTATTGATCGTATACCCACTCTTTACTTGCAATTGTTGGTTGCTGTAATAAAGCGAATAACGTTTCTTTATAATTTTCTACTTTTGGCGTTTCCATTTTCATTGCTTGGAATTCAGCAAAGTATGCTGCTTCTTTTGATGGCTTATGATAAATTGGTGCTTCTTCTGCTAAAGCATCTGCTGGAACTTCAGCTACCTTTTCACCTTTATGGAATAAACGAAGCATTTTATCTTCTGTTACTTTCCCCATCGTAACCGCTGCAAGACCATACTTCTCAAATAAATCTACTATTTCTTGTTCTCTACCTTTTTTCACGACAATTAACATACGCTCTTGTGATTCAGATAGCATCATTTCATATGGTGTCATTCCTGTTTCACGCTGTGGTACATCATCTAAGTACATTTCAATACCCATTCCTGCTTTACTTGCCATTTCTGCAGATGATGATGTTAAACCAGCCGCACCCATATCTTGAATTCCAACAAGTGCATCAGATTGAATTAATTCTAAACACGCTTCAATAAGAAGTTTTTCCATAAATGGATCCCCTACTTGAACCGCTGGACGTTTAGCTTCTGAGCTTTCAGATAGTTCTTCCGACGCGAATGTTGCACCGTGAATACCGTCACGACCAGTTGATGCTCCTACGTACATTACTGTGTTACCAGCACCATGTGCTTGCCCTTTTTTAATGTCTTCGTGGTTAATCAAACCTACGCACATTGCATTTACAAGTGGATTTCCTTCATAACATGGATCAAATTGTACTTCGCCGCCAACAGTCGGAATACCGATGCAGTTACCGTATCCTGCAATTCCTGCTACTACTTCTTCGAATAAATATTTCACACGTGGTGACTGTAATTCACCGAAACGAAGTGAGTTTAATAGAGCTACCGGACGTGCTCCCATAGAGAATACGTCACGAATAATACCACCAACACCTGTTGCAGCTCCTTGATATGGTTCAATAGCTGAAGGATGGTTATGACTTTCCATTTTAAATACAACTGCTTGATTATCACCAATATCTACAATTCCAGCACCTTCCCCAGGCCCTTGTAGAACACGCTCACCTGTTGTTGGGAATTTTCGAAGCACTGGTTTTGAATTTTTATAACTACAATGTTCAGACCACATTACAGAGAATAACCCTGTTTCTGTATAATTTGGCAGACGACCTAAAATCTTTTCAACCATGGCAAACTCTTCGTCTGTTAACCCCATTTCCGCATATATACGCTCTTCTTTAATTTGTGTTGGATTTGGTTCAAGCATTAACGACATATGTTTCCCTCCACTGTTTTAAGATAGATTGAAAGACTTTTAACCCTTCAGCACCGCCAAGTAATTCATCTACAGCACGCTCTGGGTGCGGCATCATACCAAGTACATTTCCTTTTTCATTTACAATACCAGCAATATCTGAAACGCTACCGTTAGGGTTTTCTACGTAACGGAATGCGATTTGATTGTTCTCTTCTAATTGTTTAAGAGTCGCTTCATCACAATAGTAATTCCCCTCACCATGCGCGATTGGAATATTAATTATTTCATCTTTTTCATATTGTGATGTAAACATCGTTTCATTATTTTCAACACGTAACTGAACAGTGCGACACATAAATTTTAAGTTTTCGTTTCTTATTAACGCTCCTGGTAGTAATCCTGATTCAACAAGAATCTGGAATCCATTACATACACCTAAAATCGGCTTTCCTTGCTCAGCAGCTTTTTGCACTGCTTTCATTGCATTAGCAAAGCGAGAGATAGCACCGCAGCGTAAGTAGTCACCATAAGAAAATCCACCTGGTAGTAGAATTGCATCATATTCATCTAAATTCTCTGTATCGTGCCAAACGTAATCTACTTCTTCGCCAAGCTCATCTTTAATTGCATGGAACATATCGACATCACAGTTCGAACCCGGAAATACTATTACGGCAAATTTCACTGTGCGACAACCTCCTCAACTTCATAACGGAAGTCTTCCATTACAACGTTCGCTAATAGTTTTTCACACATTTCTTTTACCTTGCTATCTAAATCAGATACAGATTTATCAATTGTTAGTTCCATGTACTTTCCGATTCGAACGTCTTGTACTTCTGTGAATGAAAGACTATGAAGTGCTCCTTTTACTGCTGTTCCTTGTGGATCTAATACGCTTTCTCTTAATGTTACATATACCTTAACTTTATACATGTGAAATTCCCCCTAAACGTTTTAAAATCTCTTCATAAGCATCTGTTAAATTTCCAAGATCACGACGGAATACGTCTTTATCAAACTTTTCATTGCTCGTTTCATCCCATAAACGGCAAGTATCTGGTGAAATTTCATCCGCTAAAATGATTTCTCCTTCTTCCGTTACACCAAACTCTAATTTGAAATCTACTAATCTTACACGACAGCTTGCGAAATGATCAATCAACACTTGATTGATTTGTAGAGCCATATCTCGTAATACACTTACTTGCTCTGGCGATGCAACGTTTAATACACGAATATGATCTTCCGTTACAAGCGGATCTCCTAAATCATCATCTTTGAAGTAAAATTCTACGATTGGTTCTGCAAGTACAGTTCCCTCTTCCATTCCTAATCGTTTTGAAAGACTTCCTGCAATTACATTTCTTGTGACAACTTCTAAAGGAATAATACTCACTTTTTTAACAAGTTGTTCTGTCTCAGATAACTTCTCAACAAAATGTGTTTTAATTCCCACTTCTTGTAACTTTCTGAACAATAAAGTTGTAATTTCATTGTTCAAACGACCTTTTCCTGTAATCGTCTCTTTTTTCTCCCCATTGAAAGCAGTCGCACTATCTTTGTACTCTACCCAAACCATATCTGCTGATTCTGTACGATAAATTCTTTTTGCCTTACCTTCATACAGCAATTCTAGCTTTTGCATTTCGCAAGCCCCCTGTAGTTTGAAAAATGTGAATAATATTTTTATAAAGAATGGCACAGAATGACTCTATTCTGTGCCATATGAAATTTTACGCTTCGTTTAATCCAAGGCGTTCAAAGATTGTATCAACGTGTTGCATATGATGCTCATAGTTGAAGCATTCATTAATTTCTTCTTGTGTTAACTTGCTTGTAATACGCTCATCAGCTTCTACAAGCTCTTTAAATTGTACTTGTGTTTCCCAAGCTTCCATCGCTTTAGGCTGTACGATATCATAAGCTTCTTCACGTACCATACCTTTGTCGATTAGTGTAAGCATTACGCGCTGAGAATAAATTAAGCCGTATGTTCTTGTCATATTACGTTTCATATTCTCTGGGTATACAGTTAAGTTTTTAACAATATTACCAAAGCGATTTAACATGTAATTTAATGCGATTGTAGCATCTGGTAAAATTACGCGTTCTGCCGAAGAGTGAGAAATGTCACGCTCATGCCATAATGGAACATTTTCGTAAGCTGTCATCATATAACCGCGGATAACACGAGCTAAACCAGTCATATTTTCAGAACCAATTGGATTACGTTTATGTGGCATTGCAGAAGAACCCTTTTGACCTTTTGCGAAAGCTTCTTCAACTTCACGTGTTTCACTCTTTTGTAAACCACGAATCTCAACTGCCATCTTTTCGATAGATGTTGCAATTAGTGCAAGTGTTGACATGTAGTGTGCGTGACGATCACGTTGCAATGTTTGTGTTGAAATTGGTGCTGCTTCTAATCCTAAATTTTCACAAACATATTTTTCTACGAATGGATCGATATTTGCATATGTACCAACCGCACCAGATAGTTTACCAACACGAACTGTATCAGCAGCTTGTTTGAAACGCTCTACGTTACGTTTCATCTCTTCATACCAAAGACCAAGTTTTAAACCAAATGTCGTTGGTTCTGCATGAACACCGTGTGTTCTTCCCATCATGATTGTGTATTTATGCTCTTTCGCTTTGTTAGCTAAAATGCTTACAAAGTTCTCTAAGTCTTTTAATATAATTTCATTCGCTTGTTTTAAGATGTAAGATAATGCTGTATCTACTACATCTGTAGATGTTAAACCGTAATGAACCCATTTACGTTCTTCGCCTAATGCTGGCGTTTCTGATACAGCACGAGTGAATGCAACTACGTCATGACGTGTTTCTTTTTCAATTTCATAAATACGATCAATATCAAATGATGCATGTTCACGAATTTTTTTAACATCTTCTTTTGGAATATCGCCAAGCTCAGCCCATGCTTCACAAGCTAAAATCTCAACTTCTAACCACGCTTTAAATTTGTTCTCTTCCGTCCAAATCGCACCCATTTCAGGGCGTGTATAACGACTAATCATCTTTTTCCCTCCAACAGTTGTTCTTGATGGTCCCAAATATGCAAACTCTTCGCTTTTTCTAGAGCGACTTCAATATTATCATTTAAAATATTAACATGCCCCATTTTTCGCTGTGCTTTTGCTTCTTCTTTTCCATACAAGTGTAAATAGCACCCGGTTAATCTATTCACTTGTCTTAGGACCCCTTCTATATGTTCGCCTAAAATGTTTACCATGACAACTGGTTTTAACAAATTTGTTTCTCCTAGAGGTAAATTACAGATTGCTCGAATATGTTGACCAAATTGACTCGTTTCACATGCATCCTGTGTATAGTGTCCTGAATTGTGAGGTCTTGGCGCTAATTCATTAATATAAATCTCACCATTATCTGTAGCAAACATCTCTACAGCTAGTGTTCCCACAAGTTCTAATTCATCCGCAAGTACCTTTGCATACGCAATTGCTTTTTGAGAAAGCTCTTCTGTAATGCGAGCTGGAACGATAGATTCATGTAAAATGTTATTTACATGAATATTTTCTGCTACTGGAAACACTTTTGTTTCACCACTTACACTACGAATCACAATAACTGATACTTCTTTTTCAAAAGGCACCCATTTCTCTAAAATACATTCTGCTTTATCCACAAGATTTCTTGCTGCCTCAACATCAGCTTCACTTCTTAAAACAACTTGCCCTTTCCCATCATATCCACCTGTCGTCGTTTTTAAGACGGAAGGGAATGATAACCCAGCAATTGCTTCTGTAAGCTGCTCTTGATTTTGAACTAATCTATACGTTGCTACTGGTAACCCAGCCTTCTCAATCGCATTCTTTTCTGTAAAACGATTTTGTGTTGTATTTAACAACTGACTACCTTGTGGTAAGTACGCATGTTTTTCAAGCCATTGTAAACATCTATAATCAATATTCTCAAATTCATATGTGACAACATCACTTATCTCTGCTAAATGCTGAATTGCTTTTAAATCATCATATGGTGCAACAATTTCAATATCAGCAACTTGTGCACATGGCGAATGCTTTGTAGGATCTAAAACAGCAATTTTATATCCCATCTCCTTAGCTGCCAATGCCATCATTCTTCCTAGCTGGCCGCCTCCAATAATACCGATTGTTTTTCCAGGTAAAATGATTCTCGTCATACTAGCTCACTACCTTCACGCACATCTTTTTCAATCGCTTCTCGTCTCAATTCTAATGCATCATGTATATCATCATGAAATGATCCAAGTATTTGTGCGGCAAGTAATCCAGCATTCGTTGAACCGGCTTTACCAATTGCAACAGTTGCAACTGGAACACCTCCTGGCATTTGGGCGATGGATAATAATGAATCTAAGCCGTTTAATGCTTTTGATTGAACTGGAACTCCAATTACAGGAAGATTTGTCTTCGCTGCAACCATTCCTGGTAAATGTGCTGCTCCACCAGCTCCAGCAATAATAACTTTCAATCCACGTTCACGAGCCGTCTCTGCATATTCAAACATATAATCCGGAGTCCGATGAGCGGATACAACTTTTTTCTCATACGGTATATTTAATTCATCTAAAATGTCACAAGCATATTTCATTGTTTCCCAGTCTGACGTACTTCCCATTATGACTCCAACTAGTGATTTCATATTAGAATCCCCCCGATTCAAATAAAAAAAGCCTGAAATAGAACAGTTTCTCTTTTACTATGAGAGAAAGCGCTCTACTCAGGCATACGTATCCCTTGTGAATAGAAAAATACCGAGTGACTTTCCCTCATAGTCTAACGAATAACGGTCGTTAGGTAGAGACTTGCAGGCCATATCCCCGCGATTATATGAGGTCTTATATTATTGTTTCTATGGCTATATTAACAATATTTCATAAACAATGTCAATAAATAATCGAATGTTTTTTTATTAGCAGTCAATAACGTTCGTGTTTTAGTTATATTCAAAAGAAGAATTGCAACTATATACAAGAAGAAAAGGGAATTAGAATATATATTTCTAGAGATCTATTTTATGTATTTATCGTTTAAATAGCACTTCAGTATGTTTTTAATCAAAATATATACACTCTTGTATTATTATAACGATTTAATTTCTAAGGAGGATAACTGTTAAAGAAAGAACTTTGCTATTATCCTATTTATTTTTCTCTATTGCAGTAATTTCTGTAATTATTAAATATTTATTTATAGCATCTCATTATTTAAAATATATACTTATGATAGAAATAATGTGTCCTATTTTACGTATTACTTTAGCGACATTAGGAAAATCAGGAACACAAAAAATCATTACTATTATTTTAAAGAGTCTCTACTTCATTCTTTTTTCGTCTGTAGCTTTATTAAATTTACGGATTATAGCATTCGGTAAATAAAAATAAACACAAAAAAACCTAAGTCAAAATAACTTAGGTTCTTGCTTGGCGACGTCCTACTCTCACAGGGACAAGGTCCCAACTACCATCGGCGCTAGAGAGCTTAACTTCCGTGTTCGGTATGGGAACGGGTGTGACCTCTCTGCCATCATCACCAAACTATGAAGGCATATTCCTTCAAAACTAGATAACATTTGCTACATATTATATGGTTAAGTCCTCGATCTATTAGTATTCGTCAGCTCCACATGTCACCATGCTTCCACCTCGAACCTATCAACCTGATC
>NZ_JBQAEH010000010.1:0-205432 GCF_051915225.1 Bacillus cereus group sp. MYBK95-2
CAGCGTTCATCCTGAGCCAGGATCAAACTCTCCAATAAAGTTAGTTTGTCTAGCATCTAAAATAAAAATTGACGTTTCACGTTGTTTGTTTCGTTCAGTTTTCAAAGAACTTGTCCGCCGCTTCAGAAGCGACTTCATCATATTAACATCTTAATTTTTCGATGTCAACTAAGTTTTAAAATTTCTTTTTTGTCGTTTTCTGCGTTTCCGCATCAGCGACGTTTATTAATATACCATCACAACTTTTAAATAACAAGTGTTTTTTTATAAAAATATAAAAAAAATTATCTACCCTACTTTCTTCTATAGAAGTAACTATTATCCTTACTACTGAAAATAGTTATTCTAATTGTATGCTAATACACTCCGTTCAACCAAATTGTATTTCACAATACCTTCCCAAATTTTCATTCTCTTCTATATTAAAGCTTATAATCATTATCCTTCTATAAAATAACTATACAAATTAGCCTTAAGAAAAAATCCCGTCTACATTAAACAGCCACTCGCGCGCATTATCCCCTTCCTTCTCATTCAAAAATTTACCCCCTACAAATTAACAACATTCCAATCCTAATACAAACTTAAGGATATTGTTAGAATTTTTTTACATTTAATTAATGAAAAATATCCATTTTTTGTTATATAGTAAGAAAGGACGCACTCAACTATAAATAAACCAATGGAGGAATTATTTTATGGATAGGTTAACAAAGTTTTCATTAAAAAACCGAGCTGCCATTATCATCATGATTTTTCTCATTTCCATACTCGGTGTTTATTCCGGCTCTAAATTACCTATGGAATTTTTACCGAGTATCGACAATCCAGCAATTACCGTCACAACCTTATCTCAAGGACTCGACGCTGAAACGATGACAAAGGATGTAACTGATCCTCTCGAAAAACAATTTCGCAATTTAGAACACGTCGACACCATTACTTCTTCTACATACGAGGGATTATCACGTATCGACATTGCGTATACATCAAAAGCAAACATGAAAGATGCAGCACGCGAAGTCGAAAAAGCCGTCAATACAATTAAATTACCTAAAGATGTAACCAAGCCCGTAGTTAGTCAATTAAACACTTCTATGATTCCACTCGCTCAAATTACTATCCAGAAACAAAACGGTTTTTCAAAAGCAGATGAAAAACAAATTGAAAAAGAAATCGTACCACAACTCGAAAACATTGATGGTGTTGCCAACGTTATGTTTTTCGGAAAATCCACCTCTGAATTATCTATCGTACTTGATCCGAACCAATTAAAAAACAAAAACGTAACATCACAGCAGGTACTAACTGTTTTACAAGGAAAAGAAACTTCTACTCCAGCTGGGGCAATTACTGTTAATCAGGAAGAATACAACCTCCGCGTCATTGGGGACATAAAAAATGTAAATGACATTAAAAACATCACTGTGGCACCCCAAGTGAAATTGCAAGACATTGCTCAAATTGAAATCAAACAACACTACGATACAATCTCACATATAAACGGAGAAGAAGGCACAGGATTAATCATCATGAAAGAACCGAGTAAAAATGCAGTTGCCATTGGAAAAGAGATTGATAAAAAAGTTAAAGAGATAGATAAGGAATATAAAGATCAATTTTCCATTAAACTTTTGGCTTCAACCCATGAACAAGTTGAAAATGCTGTTACTAGCATGGGAAAAGAAGTAATACTTGGAGCAATCGCTGCAACTCTAATTATCTTAATCTTTTTACGTAACTTCCGAACAACACTCATCGCTGTTGTCAGTATTCCATTATCCATTTTATTAACACTCTTTTTACTACATCAATCTAACATTACGCTTAACATTTTAACCCTCGGTGGTTTAGCTGTTGCGGTTGGACGTCTCGTCGATGATAGTATCGTTGTCATCGAGAATATTTTCCGCCGTTTACAAAAAGATTCTTTCTCTAAAGATATCATTCTCGATGCAACGAAAGAAGTCGCAGTCGCAATTACTTCTTCTACTTTAACAACGGTCGCTGTTTTTTTACCTATCGGCCTCGTATCAGGAGCAATCGGAAAATTAATGTTACCTATGGTATTAGCAGTTGTATATTCTATATTATCATCCTTAATCGTTGCACTAACAGTTGTTCCACTTATGGCTTTTTTACTACTCAAAAAAACAAAGCATCGAAAGCCAAGTTCTTCATCACGATATGTCGCTACATTAAAGTGGGCTCTTTCTCATAAATTCATTATTCTACTTACTGCATTTTTATTATTTGTAGGATCAATTGCAGCTTATATATTACTACCGAAAGCAAACATAAAATCTGAAGACGACACAATGTTATCTATTAACATGACATTTCCAGCCCATTATAATGCTGAATCTCAAAAACAAAAAGCATTTGATTTTGAAAAAAAATTACTTTCTAATTCAGATATAACAGACGTTATTTTACGAATGGGATCTAGCGCAGAAGATGCACAATGGGGGCAAACAACTAAAAATAACCTCGCTAGTATATTCGTAGTCTTTAAAAAAGGTTCTGATATTGATCAATATATTAAAGAGTTAAAAAAGGAAAATAAAACTTTTGAGCCTGCTGAACTTGATTATATAAAAACAAGTTATTCAAGCTCTGGCGGCGGCAATAACTTACAATTTAACGTAACAGCTACTAACGAAGCGGATTTAAAAGAGGCGGCTACTATCGTTGAAACAAAACTAAAAAGCATGGATGATCTTTCTAAAGTAAAAACAAATTTAGAAGACTCTAAGAAAGAATGGCAAATTCATATTGATCAAACAAAGGCTGAACAACTAGGTTTAACACCAGAAATAGCTGCGCAACAAGTAGCATTCCTTATGAAGAAATCACCTATTGGCGAAATTACAATTAATAATGAAAAAGCTACTATTATGATAGAACACAAAAAAGAAAACATTAATAAACAAGAAGATATTTTAAATACAAACATACTATCACCTATTAATAGACCAATACCTTTAAAAGACATCGCAACTATTTCAGAAAAACAAACACAAACAGAAATTTTCCATAAAGACGGAAAAGAAACAATCCAAATTACAGCCGAAGCTTCAAATGAAGATTTGAGTAAAGTAAACACAGCAGTAAATAAAGCGATGACTGACTTAGATTTACCTGGTGGTGCAAAAGTAAATATCGCAGGAGCTACTGAATCTATGCAAGAGAATTTTACAGATTTATTCAAAATTATGGGGATTGCAATCGGGATCGTATATTTAATTATGGTTATCACCTTCGGGCAAGCACGTGCTCCTTTTGCAATCCTATTCTCCTTACCATTAGCTGCTGTCGGTGGTATTTTAGGATTAATCATTTCACGAACACCTGTTGATGTAAATTCCTTGATCGGCGCATTAATGTTAATCGGGATTGTTGTTACAAACGCTATTGTATTAATAGAAAGAGTCCAACAAAATCGGGAACATGGAATGGAAACTAGAGAAGCCTTACTTGAAGCAGGTTCTACTAGACTACGCCCAATTATTATGACAGCTATTACAACAATCGTTGCTATGCTCCCACTCCTATTTGGCCAATCCCAAGCAGGAAGTATGGTATCAAAAAGTTTAGCCGTCGTTGTCATCGGCGGTTTGGCAGTCTCAACTGCTCTTACATTAGTAGTCGTTCCAGTTATGTATGAACTATTAGATAAAATCGGGAGAAAAAGACGCTCCCGTAGGAAAATAAGCACTTCTACAGAAACACCTGATATTTAAAAACAAAAGGCGTTATCTTCACAAATGAAGATAACGCCTTTTCTCTATTTAGTCATATAATCCATCATTTTTTCCACATATTGCTCTATAGGTTTACTAGAATCCACAATAAGGTATTCATTATTTGAAGGTCTTTTACTACCATTTAACCACTTTTTAAAACCTACTTCCGACTCCACCTTTTCAATTTGACTGATCATACGCTTACGTGTTTGCAGTCTCCTATTAATCTCTTCCATATCATTAAGATAACACTCAATATATTTATATTTCACACCATGTTTATTTGATAGTTCAATCCCTTTTTCAACCATTCCCTCATATAAACACGGACTATCCAATATAACACTATGCCCTTGTTCTAAATAAGAATCAATCAATACCCATTCGGCATCATACGCAAGCCCACCAACAATCGTTGATTCAATTCCTTTTACTTTTAATGATTTTAACAACGCGGATTTCAAAACATCATGATCTATAATTACAGCACCTGTTAATTTCGCTATATACTTAGAAACTGTCGATTTTCCTGCCCCAGGAAAACCTGACATTTGCAGAAAAAACAAATTAAAGCTCCTCTCTAAATTACATCTGTTCTTCTTTATAATTAATCACAAATTCAACAATCATTACATCCATTCCTTCTATATTAAAATACAAAAGAACCCCCTACCTATAAATAGAGAGTTCTTCTTTATAATTTATGCCGCTTTTACCTTTTTCGTTGTTTTACTTTTTCTTTTCGTTCCTGTAAAGCGCTTGTGTAATATAGATGCTATCAAGCGTGAAATAACATTGAATAGTAATACCATAATAATTAATACAGCTGCAGATTTTGTCGCAATCAACTTCGCATCTGGAATAACTCCTTCAGAATTTAATTTCCAAATGTGAACCGCTAATGTTTCAGCTGGTCTAAACGGATTTAAAGGATGCGCAGGACTTGAGAAATCCGCTGCTGAATTTAAAATCGGGGATGTTAAACCCGCTGTGTAAATTAATGCTGCCGCTTCCCCAAATATACGACCCGCCGCTAAAATAATCCCTGTAATAATTTGTGGTAATGACGATGGGATAATAATACGAGCGATTGTTTGCCACTTCGTTGCACCTAATCCAAGACTTGCCTCTTTTACATTCTGAGGAACTTCTGAAATCGCATTTTCACAAACACGCGTTAAACCTGGTAAATTTAAAATAGTTAAAGCAAGAGCACCACCCATTACTGTGTATCCCCAACCTGTCATTGTAACGAACACTAACAAACCAAATAAACCAACAACAATAGAAGGTAAAGACGCCATCGTCTCTATACATAGACGAACAAAATTTAAAAAACGTCCTTGTTTTGCGTACTCCGCTAAATATATTCCAGCACCTAATCCAAGAGGAATAGATATAATAAGCGTTATAACAAGCATGTAGAAGGAATTGAATAACTGCGGACCAATCCCACCACCAGCTCTTGTATTGCTTGGTTCTCCAAACAAGAAATTAGGATCCCAAAATCCCCATCCCTTTTGTAAAATCTCAAATACTAAGAACACTAGCAAAGCTACAACTAAAGCCGCAACCGCATAAAAGATACCCGTCCAAACTTTATTTACCGTTCTTGCATTCATTATTATCGCTCACCTCTTTGCCCAATCGCTCGAATTACTAAAATAAACAGGAATGAAATAACAAGTAAAATCATCGCTAAAGTCCATAGCGCATTGTTCCAAGCAGTTCCGTTCAATGTATTCGTCATGTCCATTGTTAAAATACCAGTTAACGTCGCTGTCGGACTATATATTCCTTCTGGTAATTTAATCGTATTCCCGATTACCATTTGAACCGCTAACGCTTCACCGAAAGCACGCGCTAAGCCTAAAACAACACCTGTTAAAATCCCTTTTTTCGCAGCAGGAACAATCACTCGGCTAATCGCTTGCCATTTCGTTGATCCTAGACCATAAGAAGCTTCTAAATAATCAAATGGAACAGAACGTATTGCATCAGAAGCGATACTAGCAATAGTAGGTAAAATCATAATACTTAATACAACAATACCTGCAATTAAACTAAAGCCTACTCCCCCAAACGAATCACGTAATAGTGGTACTAAAATCGTAACACCTAATAATCCGTATACAACCGAAGGAATACCAACTAACAATTCTAGAACAGGCTTCAATACTTTATTTCCAAACTTTGGCGAAATTAAATTCATGAATATAGCAAGAGCTATAGCAATTGGTGCACTAATAATAACCGCGCCTAACGAAACCACCGTTGAACCTACAATGAAAATTAAAGCCCCGAAGGATCCTTGCTCAGCATTTGGATTCCATTTTGTCGATGTTAACATCTCAGTAAATGAGATACCACTTTGTGTAAAAGATTGAATACCTTTCCCACAAATAAACGCAATAATAGCTAATGTAATTAAAACAATAAAAATACCACAAAACGTAACAAGTGATCTTCCTATATATTCACTTTTCACGTAATTAATTTGTTTTTTCCCCTTCATCACAGGACAGACCCCACTTCACAGATTGAAATGAACAGGACTGGCCTTGCAGCCAGCCCCATAAAATTTTATTACTTATTTAATTTAGACATTGGAATGTAGCCCATATCTTCTACTTGTTTTTCAAAATCTTTACCTTTTACATAATCGATGTAAGCTTTCGTCGCTTCCTTCGCTTCACCTTTTGTTACCATATATTCGTAAGACCAGAATGGATATTTACCAGACGCGATGTTTTCAACTTTCGGTTCAGCACCATCAATTTTGACTGTTTGTAGTGCGCCTTTTTTCTCGCCCACCATGTAAGACATTGCTAAATAGCTCACCGAACCAGGAGTAGAGTTAATCGCTTGCTCTACTGCACCGTTAGAATCTTGTGTTGTACCAGTTCCATCATTAATTTTCGCGTCTTTCATAATCGTTTTTTCAAATGTAGCACGTGTACCAGATGAAGCTGGACGATTAATTACATTGATTTTTTCATCTTTTCCGCCAACTTCTTTCCAATTTGTTACTTTTCCAGTGAAGATATCTTGTACTTGTTGCATTGTTAAGTTATCAACTTTTACATCTTTATTTACGACAAGAGCGAATGCAATACCCGCTACCTTGTTATCTACTAATTCTTTCGCCTTTTCAGCATCTTTTATTTTATCTCCGGACGGAACATCTGAATTACCAATTTGTACTGCACCAGATGCTACTTGGTTAATCCCAGTTCCACTACCGCCACCTTGAACTTGAATAGAAACTTTTGAATTTTTCTCCATGAATTTCTTTCCAGCTTCCTCCGCAAGAGGTAGAAGAGCTGTAGAACCAGCCGCTGCAATCGTACCTGATAATTCTTGTTTTGTATTATCGCTTCCTTTAGCAGTGTCTTTACTAGTTGTATCTTCTGCTTTCCCACAACCAACTAATGCTCCTGCTACCACTAAAGCTGCTAAAGAAAATTTAATACCTTTTTTCATAACCATGTCTTGTACCCCCATTTGGATTATCACTTTTCGAATTCATTTTCTTTCGAACACAAATTCATTGTAGGACAACAATATTATGTGAGTGTTAAGCAATTTTTAATTTTAAGTAAATGACGATAATAATCCTTAAAAGCTAGAAATCCCAACATTTATAGTTAAATAACCAAACAAAAACCACACTAACTACGCTGCAATGTAAATATATTCTTAACAATGTAAATTCAATGTAAATGTTTTTCTCTCTTTTTCCCTTTTCGTTAAAGTTACATTTACAATTCCGCTGTATTTTGTAATTTTTACACACCTAATTCATGCACATTAAAAATAATTTCAGTAATATTTTTTAGTACAACTAAATAAATTGGAACAATTCTAAAAATAAATGAATATTTTTAAAGTACTAATTGACAACATAATCCAATGTAGTCTACTATATTACTAACAAAAAGTTTACCTTAGGAAACTTTTTAAACTCAAACTAAAAATATAGAGATGAGGTAACTTTTATGGTATCGGCTAATATAAAACCACTTTCCGAATTTAAAATAGGAGAGTTTGTACAAATTGAGAAGATACAATTAGAAGGAACTATGAAACGACGCTTATTAGATTTGGGATTTATCCCGGGGGCGACGATTAAAGTATTGCAACGCAGTCCACTTGGAGATCCGGTCGCTTATCAAGTGAGCAACACAACTATTGCACTGCGTAAAGAAGAAAGCTCCCTTATTTTCGGGGTATTAATAGGAGATGATTTCAGATGAGCAAACATCGTATCGCTTTAGCTGGTAACCCGAATACAGGGAAAAGTACATTATTTAATACTTTAACAGGCTTAAAACAACATACTGGAAACTGGACGGGAAAAACTGTTTTAAAAGCTGAAGGAGAATATGAACATAACGGAAGTAATTATACATTAATAGATTTACCGGGAACTTACTCACTATACTCAAATTCCGCAGACGAAGAAGTAGCGAGGGATTATATTATATTTGAAAAACCAGAAGTAACTGTAGTTGTTATAGACGCAACTGCTATGGAAAGAAATTTAAATTTAGCACTTCAAGTGATGGAGATGACAAATAATGTAGTCATTTGCATTAACTTAATTGATGAAGCCGAGAAAAAAGGCATCGTTATTGATGAAAAGAAATTAGCAAAATCACTTGGTGTGCCTGTCGTTAAAATTTCAGCACGTAACCGAGTAGGTATTGGTCATTTGCTAAATGTTATTGCAAAAGTAGCAAATAAAAAACTAATTCCAACACCAATTAAAATTACTTACAGCGAAAAAATCGAAAATATGATTCAGGAATTAGAACCACAAATTTATAAAGTGTTCGGTGATACGTATCCAGCACGTTGGATTGCGTTACGTATATTAGATGGAGATAAAAATTTCTTAACTACACTTCAAAAACACCATAATGAACCACTTGTAAGGGAGGTCGTAATTAATGGAATCTCACTCAGCCAGTAAAGCTCTTCCATTAGACTATATTATTCAACATGCACAAACACTTTCAAAAGAAGATATACGAGATGATATAGTCGGAGATATTTACCGAACATCTGCAAGCATATGTAAAGAATCTGTCCAATATACAAATACTGATAAATTATATCGTTCCGAAAAACTAGATAAAATTTTCACATCTCCAATCTGGGGATTCCCAATTATGCTCGGTATTTTATCTATTATTTTTTATCTTACAATTGCAGGCGCTAACGTACCATCTGATATGATTGCCGAATTCTTCGGATGGGCCGAAGGATATTTAACATCTTGGTTCCAAGCAGCGCATGCACCTGAATGGTTACATGGCATTTTAATACTTGGTTTGTTCCGTGGTATCGGTGCTGTTATTAGCGTTATGTTACCACCTATGGCAATCTTTTTCCCTATGTTCGCGCTATTAGAAAACTATGGATACTTACCACGTGTCGCGTTTAATATGGACCGCTTATTCAAACGATCCGGTGCACACGGGAAACAATCTTTAACAATGGCAATGGGATTTGGTTGTAATGCAGCAGCCATTATGTCAACACGTATCATTGAATCACCACGTGAACGTATGCTAGCAATTTTAACGAACAACTTCGTTCCTTGTAACGGTCGCTGGCCTATGTTAATTTTAATGGCTTCACTATTTATGGCTGCTGGTTATACAGGCAGTATGCAAACATTGGTTACTGCTGGCGTTGTAGTTGGAATGGTTGTACTTGGTGTTATTATGACATTAACTGTTTCTTGGGTACTATCAAAAACAGCCTTAAAAGGGGTTCCAACTCACTACACACTTGAGTTACCTCCGTACCGCAAGCCAAAAGTTTGGAATACAATTGTTCGCGCAACACTCGATAAATCAATCTACGTTTTAAAACGAGCTATAGTTGTTGCTGCCCCTGCAGCTGCATTAACTTGGTTACTTGCTAACATTTTTATCGGTGACACAAGCTTACTTATGTATTTTGTAAATTTCCTAGATCCATTTGCTAAAATGTTAGGACTTGACGGGTTTATTCTAGCTGCATTCATTCTTGGACTACCTGCTAATGAAATTGTAATCCCAATTTTATTAATGTCTTACTTATCAACTGGGGCTTTAACTGAAATAGATGATTTTAATCAAATTAAAAATCTATTCCTAGAAAATGGTTGGACTTGGTTAACAGCGTTAAACACAATGTTGTTCTCACTTCTTCATTTCCCGTGCGGAACAACACTAGTTAACATATACAAAGAAACAAAAAGTGCAAAATGGACATTCTTATCGTTTGCAATCCCTACCGTTATCGCCATTGTTGTTACATTCCTCTCTACACAATTGGTACATTGGTTAGGGCTTGTATAAAGCAAAGCATACATAGAAGGTATCCCCCTTCACATATGCTTTGCACGAAAGAAACCTGAAATTATTCAGGTTTCTTTTTTTGCACATCAGTATTCCACGGCTGTGCTCCATACGTTGTGAGTTTTTTATGAATAAAATATATAGTTCCTGGAAGAACTGCCATTAATATCGTGCAACTAATTCCTAATCCAGTAAACAACTTTCATCACCTTATTTCACTCTTTTCGGTAAAGCTGAACCTGAATGTTCAATTGTTGGATGAACATGAACAGTAATTTCAGCATTACTAAAGTAATTTTCGCCTTGATCCCAATTCTTACTTATTTTTGTCCATTCTTTATAATTATGTCGCTTATACACTTCCCCTAACTCTAATACATCTACCTTATATTTTTTTTGAACAAGCTTAATCGATTTTTGAATACGCTCCTCCATTTCTTCCGATATATCCTTCTCTAAACGCTTTTCATTCAAAACCTTTTTATGATCACTAAAGTGCAACTCAGCTATTGTACCTTCCAGAAATAAATGAATATTAAATTTCGGTTTTGTAGCATTCGTTGTGGATACTTTAATTTTTCGACGTAACTTATGAATTTCATATGTAATAAGTTGATTCTTTTTACGGATG
Source organism: Bacillus cereus group sp. MYBK95-2 (assembly GCF_051915225.1). Classification (NCBI taxonomy): domain Bacteria; kingdom Bacillati; phylum Bacillota; class Bacilli; order Caryophanales; family Bacillaceae; genus Bacillus; species Bacillus cereus group sp. MYBK95-2. The sequence continues at coordinate 10,731 of NZ_JBQAEH010000010.1, forward strand.
GTAAAAAAACCTCCAATTTTTTTACCTATTATATAATTCATCCCTACTGTTTCTTCCCCACTCAAATTGCCTACACACTTATTATCCTTTCCACGAAACAATGCTGCACCGTTCATTTGTACTCCTTGTTTTGTTAGTTCCAGAATAGGTAATACAAAACTTCGGTTAGAGATCATCTTTTCCTGCACCTCACCAATTCTTGCAGCCTCAATCATTTGGGCATTTTTTGGAGGGTGTTCAGCTAACATATCAATATACTGCGCCGGTAAATTTTCAGGCTTGGCACTTTGTTTTAAAATAGCTTCGGCATTTTTATTAGAAACGAACAAACGAATATTTCTTCTCATCTCATGATCGCGAATATATACATCTAACGTATTTTGTAAAATGTATGGATGTGAAAGTAATTCTTCAGAGAAAATAATCACTTGTATATGAGGGAAAAATAATGTACGACTAATTTTTTTGGCGATTATTCTTATTTGTTCAAATACACTATCTGCTTTTGCACTAACATTAATATAATTTTCGCTATCCCCACCCCCTTGTCCACCCTGTTGAGACAATTTACTGGGGAGTACCATCTGATAGGTCCCTTTCATAATTGGATTCGCTTTCTTCTCCTTCACAATATCGTAAGCCGCTCCTACTACAAATCCTCTTTCTTCTATCTCTTCTAACTCAGAACACCCACTCATAAATCCAGTTAAAGCCATAACCATTATAATTTTAAGAAGGTGTTTCATTTCCACCATTCCTTCTTTTTATTTTATATACAATCAAAACGAGCAAAGGAGCTAACAAAACAAACCCCATATCTATCCAAGCTAAATAAGTCCCATAACTTGATAAAGTATTCAAACTACTAGGTATCATATTCAACATAAAAATAATAGGGGCACTTACGAAAATAAAAATTTGTTTCTTCACTTTCGGAAACATAGCACAAAACAATAAAGATGCGACGTCATAATACATTGCTGTAGTGTTATAAATAGTAATAATCCAAGTCGTAAAAAAAATCGCATCAAACCTTTCTAAAAATCCTCCACCAATTTCAATTTCTTTCCCTAATTCAATTGTTGGATATGTCAATCCACGTGTTGTCATATAAGTAAAAACACTAATACAAGTTACATAAATTAAAATGTATGACAGCACGTTTACCATCACCGCTTTCGCGACTGCCATTGGCGCTTTTTTCGCTGTCTTATCATTCAGCAAAACCGCATAAAATAACGCTACTTCAAATCCAATAAACGTAAAAATAGAATTTTTAACTCCAACAGCATATTGACTTACTTTCGTTTGAAAAGCTGGTAGTAAATTATTTATTTCCATTAAATTTATATTCAATAAAGAAAGAAGTACTATCGCAATTAAAACAATAGGTAAGAATAAAACATTTAACCTTAATAAGGCTGCTCTTGATCCTGCTATGCCATAAATAACAACTAATAAGAAGAAGAACGACAGTAGTTGTATTGGTGTATCACTAAATAAATACGTTTGAGAAATAACTGAAATCATTCGCGATTCATATGCTGTCAAAGCAGCAAAAGTTAATACTAAAATACTACTAATTGTGTATGCAACAGGCTTCGTCAAATGCGCACTCGTATATTGAACAAAATTTTGTTTTGGAAATAAGATAGCCACTCTCGTCACAAACCAACCTAAAACTGCGCAGATCAATCCACCCAAAAGCAAGATAATCCAACCGTCCGAAAATAAAGTTTGGTTAGCGATATCTCTTGGCATAGACAATGCCCCTATACCAATAATGGTCGATGATACCGCAAACCCAATTTCACGAGATCCAATCTCTTCATCGCCATACTCAAATGGTTTCACTTATTTTCGCTCCTTTGGACGTATTGTAGAATCTTTTGTTTGTAAGTACTCTGGTCTATCTTTCAACATCGATTTTGGCATGCGAATAAATTCTTCTTTCCAATCTTTATAAAATGCAGGAGCAATTGGAGTTGTATACGGTATACCAACACTTGTTAAATTTGTAATATGAATAGCAAGTGCGATCAGAGCTAGAATGATCCCATACAGCCCAAAAGCCGTTGCAGCTAATACAAAGACGAAAAGTAAAATTCGGAACGTAATCGTAATACTATATACAGGAAGCGAAAACGTAGCAATCGCAGTAACTGCAATAATAATAACTAAAAACGGATTTACAATCCCTGCATTTACCGCAGCTTCTCCAATTACAAGACCTCCTACAATCCCTATCGTTTGTCCCATCGGTTTCGGCAATCGGATTCCAGCTTCTCGTATTAATTCCATAGTCAAGGCCATCATTAACGTTTCAATATATGCAGGAAACGGAACACCTTCCCTCGCACCTGCAATTGAATAAGCCAGTTTAGAAGGAATAAGTCCTTGATGATAAGATACAAGTGCTACATACATAGCTGGTAACAAAACCGCAATTATGCCTGAACCCATACGTAAAAATCTTAATAACGTTCCAATCACCCAGCGCTCGTAATGATCTTCTACAGATTGAAAAATATCAACAAACACAAGTGGTGCAATAAGAGCAAACGGGGATCCGTCTACTAAAATGGCCGCCTTCCCTTTCGCTAATGAGGCTATAATATTATCAGGCCTCTCTGTATTCAAAAACTGTGGAAATGGGGATAAATTATTATCCTGAATTAATTGTTCAATCGTACCTGTTTCCAAAACGACATCTGTCACTATTGATTGAAGACGGCGATCTAACTCTTTTACAATGTGAGGATTAATAATATCCTCTATATATACTAGGGTTACTTCTTTCTGCGATCGCTTCCCCATAATATAAGATTGGAACCTCAACTTTGGATCGCGTAAACTGCGTCGGATTAACATTTTGTTCACATTAATATCTTCATTTAATCCAACTCTCGGTCCGCGTATTAAATCTTCTGTCACTGGTGGTTCTAAACTTCGCTTCTCCCAGGCCCTACTATTAATAACGATAGCGGTTTGAATATTATCAATTAATATAACTGTATCTCCCGCTAATATCGCATTCATAATATCTGGAAATTTCGTCTTTACACCCACTTCTGCGATAGAAATAAAACGATCCAATAACGTTTGAACAACAGCTTCCTCATTTATAATTTCTTCGTATTGTAGTGTGCGAATGACATATTTATAAACATTATCCTTATCTGTCAATCCACATAAAAACACAACCGCACAACGTGTAAAACTCCCAGCAAGAGCAACTTCTCTAATTGTTAAATCATTAGGTGAACCTAACTCATCCCTAATTTCTTTCATAACTTCAAATAAGTTACCTTCAAGCTCTAACAATTTCCCCACCTAGCTTCCTTTTCAACAAGTTTTTAGTTAGATTCCGCTAATAGAAGGAAATATATACAAAAAAAGAGCTATCTCTTTTCAAAGATAGCTCTAATAAAGTAAAACTTTAATCAACCCTCACCAATCGGGCTTTTACGGACAGTTTAATCCCCACCTAACTTCTTTGCTTCCGCTGAATTTTGAGGTGGGGGTCTTACTGCCCGTTAATGCAGGATAAACGAATTACTTTTCTACTATTATAGTGTTTTTCTTTATAAATACACCTTTTGTAAATCCACTAACTACAAACATCACAATTATATTAATTAACAATGCGACTATACCTACATTCAAATCTTTTATATACTGCGGGAAACTCGGAAACATCGTGGCTATAGTTGAACCAGATAAGGTAATATATGCGACCACTAATAGCCCAACTCCCATTCCTGCAATCGCCCCTTGCTTCGTAATAATTTGACGTGGAAACAAGCTACATACAAGTGCAGGGAAAAGTTGTGTAACGATACTGTATCCCATTAATAGAAGTGCTCCTATTGTTTCTCCTCCTTTAAATGTAAATAAAACTGCCACGAGCGTTACTACAGGCACAAATAATTTTGCCATCTTAGCAACTTGTCTATCTGAAGCAGACGGGACTATCGTTCGGTAAATATTTTTTGCTAACAGTGTAGAAGCCGCCATAACAAGCATAGACCCTGGAACCAATGCCGTTAATACTCCCGCACTACCAATAATTCCAATAAACCAAGGATCAAAAGTTTGTAAAGCAAGACGGAATAACGAAAGATCTACATCCGCTCCCTTTAACCCAGGAACTTGCAATATAGCAGCAAATCCTGCAAAAAATACGAAAAGTAAAACTAAAGAATACAATGGCATAATTGATGCATTTTTACGAAATACTTTTTCATTTTTTGCAGAAAAAGCAGAAGCAAATGTATGAGGCCACATATAAAAACCGAGGGCCGTTAATATAATAGTAGAAACAAACCAAGAAATACTCATTCCTTCTTCAGGTAAAGATAAAAATCCCGGTTTCGCTGCCTCTACAGCCTCAAACATCGGCTGAAATCCTCCATAATAATGATACGGCAAATATATACCTAAAAACATAACGATAAACAGTATCATAATATCCTTCAAAGCAGCCGTCCAAGCCGAACCATGTATACCTGAAACCATTACATATATAGTTATAACAATAGCACCGATCCATACTGCAACAACAGGTGACACCCTTCCGTAAGAAGCTTCTGAAACGATAATTCCCAGTCCTTTTAACTGTAAAACAAGATATGGGATGATGGAAACAACACCAACAATCGAAACAATAAGTCCAAGCGCTTTACTTCTATATTTCTTCGCAAAAAAATCTGACTGTGAAACAAGGTTATGCTCTTTCGCATACTTCCAAATGGGTGGCAATAAAAAATACGATAAAAGATAAGCTAAAGCACCATATCCCAAAATATAAAAGGTAGGTGCTCCTTTACTATATGCCCAGCCGCTTCCCCCTAAAAATGTAAACGTCGTATAAATTTCACCTGCCATAAGGAGAAAAACAAAAATAGTGCCAAATCCTCTTCCTCCAACTGACCATTGTTCTAAATTCATATCTTTTCCATGTTGTGCCCGAATCCCTAAAAATAGTGCGAGAAACAAAAATAAAATAATGATAAGTAATGCAGTCATTTTACATCCTCCTTATTAGCAGGATCAAACACGTACACAAGCCCCATACAAAAAGATGTAATAAACACTGATAATAATACCCAAAATAATAAAAATGGCATCCCTAATACGTAAGGAGTAACTGAATTCGCAAATATTGGCCCAACTACTAAACAAAGAACTGGGATAAGCGCTAGAATGTGTATTTTCTTCATCTCATTCTCCTTTACTTATAAAGTTCATAATGGCTGATACAAAGACTTCCACTCCAATCGGTAATGCATCTTCGTCAATCGTAAAACGAGGGTGATGGTGAGGATATATAATACCTTTCTCTTTATTTCCCGCTCCAATAAAAAAGAATGTCCCCGGTGCCTTTTGTAAAAACGCTGAAAAATCTTCTCCAGCCATCGTCGGCTGTAAACGAACAACTCTATCCCTTCCATAAAGTTGTAATGCCGTTTGTTCAATAAGCTCTGTAGCTTCATAATCATTTACAACTGGTCGATATCCATATTCATATGAAAATGTATATTTCGCTCCGTAAGATTCCGTAATATGCTTCACAATCCGCTCAATCTTCTTCTCTGTTTCACCTCGTAATTCATGTCTTAAACTTCTTACTGTCCCTTCAATCTCAGCTTGCTCTGGTATTACATTATGAGTTGTCCCAGCATGAAATTGCGTAACAGATATTACGAGAGAATCTAATGGATTCGTGAGGCGAGATACAATTTGCTGAAGTTGCGAAACGACTTGTGTTCCGATTGCAATACTATCCACCGTTTCATGAGGGATTCCAGCATGTCCACCTTTTCCCTCTATCTTAATTTTAAAAACATCCGGTGCAGCCATTGCAGGACCATAAATAACACCTATCTTCCCAACCTCTAACGACGCCCAAAGGTGAGCACCAATAATATAATCCACACCTTCCATTACACCTGCAGCAACCATCTCCTCTGCACCACCAGGAAAATTCTCTTCAGCATGTTGGAATAGAAAACGAATCTCCCCTTTAATCTTCTCTCTTTCTTCTACCAACTTATGTACAACCCCAAGTAATATCGCTATATGTCCATCATGACCACATGCATGCATTACACCTTTATATGTAGAAATAAAATCAAACTCATTTTCTTCATGAATAGGAAGAGCATCCATATCGGCTCGAATCGCAACTGTTTTGCCCGGATGTTTACCTACTAACTTTGCCATCACACTATATTTAGTCGGCCGTGACACTTCTAAATATGGGAATTTCCGAAGTATATCGAACACAAACTGCGATGTTTTCTCTTCTTGAAAAGATAACTCTGGATACTTATGAAAATGCCTTCTCCACTCAACTAACTGATTTTTTGACAAAACAAGTTCCTTTGCAACATCCATTTCTCTTCTCCCCTTCTTCACCAAGTTAAATGTTATTATAACGTGAATCGTTAACTTTTAAAAGAATCTTCTGAATTTTCAGTGTTAATAAACCAAAAAGAAAAAGCCATCCCAAAGATGACTTTTTCATTATTATAAAATAGTAATTGCTTGTTTTCCCATTTGCTCCCAAGCTTTCTCAAATTCTGCTCGCGGAACAGCCAAACGTGGATTATTTTTAAGAGGATCATTTACATATACAAAGTTTTGATCATATCCAATTACTACTGCACTATGCTCATAATATGTAATTTTCACTTCGCCTGAACTCGTATTCCATGTTTCAAAACTACTTTCAGCTAGCGGCTTAAACGTCGTATTAATAATGACCCATACCGGAGAGCCAGAACTAATTACTTTATATATATCTTGCATGTCTCTACCTGTTAAATTAATTACTTTTTCGGGAACATATTTTTCTGCTAAATCAAAGATTGGTTTATTGTATACACCATATCCAGGCTCTGCCTTTGTATAAATATTTCCCACAAATCCCTCGTAAGGATTTCCACGCAAACCATTTTGTTCAAATGGAACACGATGAATTTCGCTAGCAAGTTGCATCTTATCTACTTGTACACCTTTATATTGCAGCAACATAGCTAAACTTGTCACTTCACACCCTCTGGGCAATTCTGGTAATTGTTTAATAAACGGAACATCTTCAATCATAGCTGCTTCTTTCATTTCAGATAGAAACTCTAAGCGTAGAACTTGCGCCTTTTGCATGATTTTATCTTTTCCTATAAAAAATGCAGCAGCAAGTATAATCCCAAAAACAAAAAGATATTTTAACTTTTTCATTATAAACAAAACTCCATTAATTATTATTTTACAGATACACCTCTTATCATTGTACCCTTCTTCTTACTAGTTTGCTAGAAAGATCATGTGAATTATCGCTCATAGAATTAATTATAAAAATTCTAATTATTTTTAATAAAAAGAAAAATAAATATACATTTACAGAATATTTTGTTAAAATCAAAATTGTTAACATAGTGAAGATATCACCATGTTAACAAACATTCTTAGAGTATTTAGTCATAGTTCGTTTTTTTTACATACTCCATTCATTTCATAGCAAATAAACCGAGTGTGTGTTGCATCCCCCACTAATGATTAAAAACTCAGAATAAAACGAAGTTCACACATTCAAGAAAATACGGGGTGAGGGGCATATGAATCAACAAATTGAACAAACAGATTTAAAACGAACAATGAAAAGTAGACACCTATTTATGATTGCACTCGGCGGTGTTATCGGAACCGGGTTATTTATGGGATCTGGTCAAATTGTCCATAATGCCGGACCTGGTGGTGCTATTCTCGCATTTTTAGTCGGTGGATTTGTTATGTATTTAACGATGTTATGTCTTGGTGAATTATCCGTCGCTATGCCAGAAGCAGGTTCATTCCAAAGTTATGCAAGCAAATTCATTTCACCTGGTTTTGGATTTGTTGTCGGTTGGATGTATTGGTTAAATTGGGCTGTTACAGTTGGCGTAGAGTTAACAACTGTAAGTATTTTAATGAAACGCTGGTTTCCAGACGTTTCTTCCTGGATTTGGTGCGTTACATTTGCAGCAGCACTCTTCCTCGTAAACGCTTTATCAGCAAAAGCATATGCAGAAGCAGAGTTTTGGTTCGCAAGTGTAAAAGTCGCAACAATTGTTATTTTCATCGTACTTGGCGGCGCTGTTATGTTCGGTCTACTAGACTTTAATGGAAAGCCAGCTCCAATGCTTCATAATTTCACTGAAAATGGCGGGCTATTTCCAAATGGTGCATTAGCTGTTCTTCTTACGATGATTACAGTAAATTACTCCTTCCAAGGAACAGAATTAATCGGAATCGCTTCAGGCGAAAGTGAAAATCCTGAAAAAACAATTCCAAAAGCAATTAAAAACACAATTTGGCGAACTCTCTTCTTCTTCGTCTTAGCGATATCAGTTGTTGTAGGTTTACTCCCATGGCAAGAGGCTAATCTAGTCGAAAGTCCCTTTGTACTTGTATTTGATGTAGCCGGTGTCCCATATGCAGCAGACATTATGAACTTTGTTATTATTACAGCTGTATTATCCGTTGCTAACTCTGGTCTCTACGCAAATTCTCGTATGCTGTGGGCGATGGCAAAACAAGGAATGGCAAGTCCAGCATTTACGAAATTAACTAAAAAAGGTGTACCGCTAAATGCATTAATTTTCAGCCTAATTTTCGCTAGCCTGTCCTTACTAACAAGTGTATTTGCGGCAGATACTGTCTTTCTAGTTTTAACATCTATTGCAGCAATGGCTGCCGTTGTCGTTTGGATGTCAATCGCCGCTTCACAGTTTTTCTTCCGTAGAAATTTCGTGAAAAACGGTGGCAACATAAATGATTTAAAATATCGTACACCGCTCTATCCACTAGTTCCAATCGTAGCGTTTTCGCTGAATTTCATTACATTTGTTAGTTTGGCTTTCATTCCAGATCAAAGAATTGCTCTTTATTGTGGCATTCCATTTATGATTATTTGTTACATTTTATATCAAGTTAAATATAAAAAAATTGTCACACTTGAACAGCCACGAACTGTCATACGATAAATAAACTAAATATACAAAATATTCAGCTATCTTTCTTATGATAAGATAGCTTTTTTCTATTTCTTGGATATCCTGGTATAACTTTATTTATCTTAAAATTTTCACAATCACGTTTTTCTCTGGAAAATAGTTTACAATGTAATCAAGTTACAAATGATATTCACCTTAAAAAGTGTGCATTTGTGTCTATTTTTTAACAATATATCAAAAACTATTGCCTTCTATAAATTAATAGGTTTATATTGTTTTATTGGCATAGTTTCAATCCAAGGAGAAAGGAGATTTTCAATCGTGCAACTAAAGAAAGCGTTTTGGAAGTTGGCTTCGCTTCTTCCGTTATCATTACTTCTGTTCCTCGGTGGCTGTGATAAAAAACTCGCAGTATTAAATCCGCAAGGACCTGTTGCAAAAGCACAGTATGATTTAATTGTTTGGTCATTCTTGCTTATGTCATTAATTATCGCAATTGTATTCATTCTGTTTACAGTCATCTTGATTCGTTATCGTGAAAAACCAGAGAATATGGACTATGAGCCACCTGAACAACACGGTAACACATTACTAGAAATTATTTGGACGCTTGTTCCTGTTATTATCGTTATCGCATTATCGATTCCAACAGTAAAAGCAACTTATGCTTCGGAAGAGGTTCCGAAAGAGTCCAAACATATTAAACCAGTTGAAATTTATGTTACATCTGCAAACTGGAAATGGTTATTCAGTTACCCAGAGGAAAAAATTGAAACCGTTAACTATTTAAACATCCCAGCTGGTGTACCAATTCAATTCAAACTGACTTCTGTCGGCCCAATGAATGCTTTCTGGGTACCAGAACTTGGTGGTATGAAGTACACAATGGATGGCATGATTATGGATCTTTATTTACAAGCTGATAAGCCAGGTTCTTACCTAGGCCGTAGTGCGAACTTCTCTGGTGAAGGATTCACACACATGGAGTTCGAAGTTGAAGCAAAAACTAAAGAGAAATATGACAAGTGGGTTAAAGAAGTACAAGAAACTGCTCCTAAACTAACAGAAGCTAAGTACAACGAAATTGTTAAACCTGGTGTAGTTGGTCGTATGACATTCTCTAGTCACCACTTAAGTTATGTAGATCCAAAATCACTTGAATATTGTGATTACAACTACTACAAAAACAAAAAATAATAGCTATTATTCCAACAGATTGGAGTGAACACAGTGAAGCTTGATGAATTCTTTGTCACAGGTGACCCGATTATTTACGGTGCAGACGCTTCTATCGTTCTTGTGACATTAGCAATCATTTTCGTACTAACAAAGTATAAAAAATGGAAATGGCTTTGGGACGAATGGTTAACAACTGTTGACCATAAAAAAATCGGAGCTATGTATATTATTTCTGCGGTTATCATGTTATTCCGTGGTGGTATGGATGGTTTAATGATCCGTGCACAATTAACATTCCCAGAAACAACTTATTTAAACGCTGAACACTATAACGGGATCTTTACAACACATGGTACAGTAATGATTCTTTTCATGGCAATGCCATTCGTTATGGGATTAATGAACCTTGTAGTACCATTACAAATTGGTGCTCGTGACGTTGCATATCCGTTCTTAAATGCTTTAAGTTTCTGGTTATTCTTTGTCGGAGCAATGTTATTCAACATCGCTTTCGTAATCGGTGGTTCTCCAGACGCCGGGTGGACTTCTTACTTCCCAATGGCAGGTACAGAGTTTACTTCGGGCGTAGGAAATAACTACTACGCAATTGCATTACAGATTTCAGGTCTCGGTACGCTAATGACCGGTATTAACTTCCTTGTTACTATCTTAAAAATGCGTACACCTGGTATGACTTTAATGAGAATGCCAATGTTTACTTGGTCAATCTTAATTACAACAATTATCATTATTTTCGCTTTCCCAGTATTAACAGTTGCTCTTGCATTAATGACATTTGACCGTCTATTCGATGCTCACTTCTTTACGATGGCGAGCGGCGGTATGCCAATGTTATGGGCCAACCTGTTCTGGGTATGGGGTCACCCTGAAGTATATATCGTTATTTTACCGGCATTCGGTATTTTCTCTGAAATCATTAGTACATTCTCACGTAAACGTCTATTCGGTTACAGTGCAATGGTATACTCAATGGTTGCAATTTCTTTACTAAGTTTCGTCGTATGGCTTCACCACTTCTTCACGATGGGTGCAGGTCCAGCGGTTAACTCATTCTTCTCGATTTCGACAATGGCGATTTCGATTCCAACCGGGGTTAAGATCTTTAACTGGTTGTTTACACTGTATAAAGGACGTATTCGTTTTACAGTTCCAATGCTTTGGTCATTGGCATTTATTCCAAACTTCGTAGTCGGTGGGGTTACAGGGGTTATGCTTGGAATGGCAGCAGCTGATTATCAATACCATAACAGCTACTTCCTAATCGCTCACTTCCACTACGTATTAATCGCAGGTACAGTATTCGCTATGCTTGCTGGATTCACATTCTGGTATCCAAAAATGACTGGTCATATGTTAAATGAACGCCTAGGTAAATGGACATTCTGGATCTTTATGAGCGGATTCAACATCTGTTTCTTCCCAATGTACTTCTTAGGTTTAGACGGTATGACTCGTCGTATGTACACTTACTCTGAAAGTCTTGGATGGGGATGGCTAAACCAAATCGCATCTGTTGGTGCGGTAATGATGGGTATCGGCTTCCTACTTCTTTGCTACAACGTAATTTGGAGTGCACGTCACGGTGAACGTGACACAACTGGAGATCCATGGGATGGTCGTACACTTGAATGGGCAACTCACTCTCCTGTACAACATTACAACTTCGCGAAGCTTCCTGAAATTAAAGAAGCTGATGCTTTCTGGTACATGAAAAAACGCGGAGAAACAGTTACACCAGCAGCAGAAGATATTAAACCAATTCACATGCCAAGTAACTCTGGTGTGCCTATTATTGCGTCTGGATTCTTCGGTCTTGCAGGTTTCGCATTAGTATTTAGCTGGTTCTGGCTTGCAGCAATCGGTGGTATTGGTATTTTAGCTTGCTTAATCTATCGTTCATTCGATTATGATGAAGGCTACTATATCAGTGTTGATGAAATTAAAAAAACAGAACATATAGCATGAGAGGTGAAATGACATGGCGGCTTTAGATAAAAGCTTACCTTTGGAATATCAATCCGAACAAAGCAGATTGAATATCCTAGGATTCTGGATTTTTCTTGGGGCTGAAATTATGCTGTTCGCAACACTTTTCGCCTCTTATCTAGTCCTTGCTGGTCGTACGGCAGATGGCCCAACACCAGCGCAATTGTTTGAACTTAAAACGCTTTTAATTCAAACATTACTACTTTTAACAAGTAGTTTTACATGCGGTATCGTAATTCATGAAATGCGTAAGCATAACCAAAAAGCGATGCTTGGATGGTTCGTCCTTACATTACTTTTAGGTGCAGGTTTCCTATTCTTCGAGATCGAAGAGTTCATTATGTACATTGGTGAAGGCGCAACAATTCAAACAAGTGCTTTCTTATCTGGATTCTTCGTTCTTCTTGGAACGCATGGAGCCCACGTAACAGGCGGTATCATTTGGGCAATTTGTGTTATTATCCAAATTTTAAAACGAGGTTTAACACCAGTTACAGCTCGTAAAGTATTCATTATCAGCTTATACTGGCATTTCCTTGATCTTGTTTGGGTCTTTATTTACACACTAGTTTACTTGAACGGGATGGTGGCGTAAATGGCTCAAAACAACAATCAAGCAAACGGACATGCGCATAGCGGATTCCCTTGGTCACACGTTTTCGGATTTATTTTATCGCTTGCATTAACGTTTCTAGCGTTATACGTGGCACTTTACACAACATTGCCACTTTCAACAGTCTTAACAACTATTATCATAATGGCTGTTGCGCAAGCATTGTTACAATTAATTATGTTCATGCATTTAAAAGAAGGAGAAGGAAGAGTTCAAATTCTTACAATGATATACAGTTTCTTCGTTGCAACTGCAACAGTTGGTTTAACTGTATGGATCTTCTTCTCAATGTAATGTACATGAAAAAGACTGCTGAGGAATCAGCAGTCTTTTTTTATTCCGCATTAACGAGCAGTAAGATTCCCTCCCCTATTACATCCACATTACGGAATTAACAGCATAATCATGAAAAATATACTTATTATGACAAATGTTAAGAAAAGTCTTTCTTTATGAAATCGAATCCATATGCGTTGCTTTTCTACCTATTATATGGCTAAATAGGTACTATATTTATTTGAAGGGAGAGAACGCAATGGAACATCATACTTCTGTTCTATCACTTATGGTTGTCGTTGCAATCGCGTTTTTCGTTCCCCTTTTGTTACAACGCTTTAAATTAAAAGCACTTCCTGTGGTCGTTGCAGAAATTATTGCAGGAATCTTTGTAGGTAAAAGTGGGTTTAATATTATTGAGCCAGATATATGGCTTCAAGTTTTATCAACATTAGGATTTATCTTCCTCATGTTCTTAAGCGGTTTAGAAATTGATTTTTCTATCTTTAAACAAAAAGGGAAAAAAAATAAGACAAACGAACCAAATACATTTCAGGCAGCAAGCATTATCTTCTTATTTATTTTCATCTTATCTTATGCCCTATCATTACTATTCGTATGGCTAGGATTCGTAGATAATGCAATGTTCATGACTTTAATTATTTCAACTATTTCTTTAGGTGTTGTTGTACCAACATTAAAAGAGAATAACCTAGGAAAAACTGCAATCGGACAAATCATTTTATTAGTTGCTGTTATTGCAGACTTAGTTACAATGATTTTACTCGCTGTTTTCGTCGGATTAAATTCCGAAAGCGGCCAAAGTATGTGGCTCTTACTTATTCTATTCGGTGCCGGTATTGTCATTTACTTTATTGCAAAACGCTTTAAAAACATTCCATACTTAGATAGTTTAAAAGCTGGTAGTGTACAAATTGATACACGAGCTGTTTTTGCACTCATTTTAATCTTAGTTGGGTTATCGGAATCTGTTGGAGCAGAAAATATTTTAGGGGCCTTCTTAGCAGGTGTACTCGTATCGTTATTATCACCAAATGAAGATATGGTGGAAAAACTTGATTCTATCGGCTACGGTTTCTTCATCCCTATTTTCTTCGTAATGGTTGGTGTAAATCTAGAGGTGTGGTCTATTTTCAAAGAACCTTCTAGCATGCTAATGATCCCAATCTTAATTGTAGGACTCTTTATTTCAAAACTCTTACCATCACTCGTCTTAAGAAAATGGTATCCACGTAATATCGTACTTGGAAGTGCAATTTTATTAACATCGACACTTTCTTTAGTTATTGCGGCTGCACAAATTGGTGAAAAACTGGAGATCATCAGTCCAAGTTTATCTGCCTCTCTTATTTTAAGCGCAGTTATTACTTGTATTTTTGCACCTATATTGTTTAAAAAAATGTTCCCAAAAGTAGAAACACCAAAACCAAAAGTAGCTATTATTGGCGCGAGCAGAATTACCCTTCCGTTATCACTAGATTTAAAACGAGAAGATTATGACGTAACGCTATATATGATGCGTCAAAACAAAATAAATGATGAAGAAGCGAAATCGCACGACTTCCCTATCGTGAAATTGGATGACATCACAATCGCATCATTAACTGAACAAACAGCATTTGATGCAGATCGCGTCGTTGTTGCAACAAGTGATGATGAACAAAACTTATTATTGGCAGAACATGCAAAAGAGCTAGGTGTTGAACATGTTATTGCAAGTGTAGAAGATCCACTTCTACAAGAAAAAGCAACGCAAGAACATATCGCTGTATTCTCAACAATTAACTCTACACGTATTTTATTACGTGCGCTTATTGATAAACCTAGTCTCGTTCGCTTAATTACAACAGCAAACGAAACAGTCCGTGAAGTTGAACTACGGAGCAATAAATATAACGGCGTTGCACTTCGTCGCCTTCCGTTTTTAGGTGATGTACTAGTCATTCAAATTTATCGTGGAAATAAAGCATTAATCCCACATGGGGATACAAGACTACAACACGGTGATACATTACTTGTAACAGGCTCAAAAGAACATATCGATACACTAAAAAACATATTAGAATAAAAAAATGCCCCTCACATAATTGAGGGGCATTTTTTCCATTTCATATGGTAAAATGTTACTATCACATATTATGGGGATGGATTACATTATGTCTATTATAACTTTAGCTCTCTTATTATTAGCCGAAATACTCGTTGCCATTATTCTCATCGGTGTTAGTATTGAGATTTGTAGTTACGGATGGAAAAAATCGAATGGAATAAAATATTCTTGCCTCCTACTTTCATTCCTTCTCGGAACTGCTAGCATACTCGGACTTCTCGCCGCACCTGCCTATTTCTTTATACAATTAACAGAAAAAGCGTTATAAGAAAGGATGTTAATATGATTACCTTGAAAAATATTGAGGGATCTGAAACTTACGTATTACGTCAAAAAATTTTACGCCCCAATCAAACATTAGCAGATTGTAAATACCCTTCCGATTATGAAACAGACACCTTCCACTTAGGCGCATTTATAAACGATGAACTAATTAGTATCGCTTCCTTCTCAAAAGAAATATATCCCGACTTACCAACGGGTATTCATTATCGTCTACGAGGAATGGCAACATTACCTGCATTTCGAAACAACCGTGCTGGAAGCTCCTTAATTCAGAAGGCGGAACAAATCTTGCAAGAACGCCAAGCAAATATATTATGGTGTAATGGCCGAATTACTGTAGCTGACTATTACAAACACTTAGGCTTTCAGGAATATGGTGAAATCTTTGAAATTGAACCGATTGGCCTTCATAAAGTACTATATAAAAGAATATGAGAAAAGCTTTCCTCAATATGGGAAAGCCTTTCTTATATTTCAATCTTCTCTTTTTATTTTTTTCATATATATGTATATAAACAAACTTGGAACTAAAAAACAAGCAAACATAATAAGTCCTGTCATACTAATTTCCTTTATCGAAATATCTGGTGTTACAACGATACAAATAGCTAAAATCCCAATAATAATACCCACCGGAATGAATAATAGCTTCATAAAATAACGACGCGACACTCCGCCCGTATGCTCATACACTTCCACTGAATTTTTCAGATTTAAAAAGTTAATAATTATTATCCCGCCCATAAATACCATTAATAAATCCGAAACACTTTCATATCCTGCCCCTTGCAAGACATAGCGGTAAAAGACGATAGCTAGTATGACGATATTTTGTAAGATGAAAGCTAATCTAATATGTTTTAACCCTTCAATCATTAAACGTTCATCTTTCACGATTTTCATCCTACCACTCCTTTTCCTCCCAAAACAAATCATTCAACGTTTTATCTACTGCATAACAAATTTTTAAACATAAATCTAAAGATGGATTGTATTTCCCCTTCTCAATTAAACTAATCGTTTGCCTTGTAACGCCTACTTTTTCTGCTAATTGTTGCTGTGTTAAATCTAATTGAACACGCGCGACTTTTATTTTACTTACAGCCATTCATGTTCCTGCTACTAAAAATATAGACAAATGTATATTCTTAGAGTATTCCTGCTTCTACGTGCCCTGCCTCGCTAATCACTTGCTACTACAGTTTGCTGTGACACTTCACAGGCGTAAATTCCGATGTAGCCCACCGTACATATATACAATCTATTTACGTTAGTATTGTATATTTTTTTGCTTGTAAAAGGTTGATTGACGCATTTAAATCTCTATCTATTACATTGCCACATTCACATGTATATACTCGGTCAGACAGCTTTAAATCCGACTTTTTTTGACCGCAACATGAACACATTTTAGAAGATGGATAGAATCTGTCCACTTGCCGTAGTTCAATTCCATATTCCCTACATTTCGTTAATAACCATGTTTTAAAAGCATAAAAACATTGTTGCGCTACAGCTTTAGATAGATGTTTGTTCTTCATCATACCTTTCACATTCAAATCTTCTACTACAATAAACGTTGGCTTGGTTTTCACCACATCATTTACAATAGACTTTACATACGCTAATCGAATATTTGCTAGCCTAGCATGTAGTTGTTGCACCCTAAGAATATTTTTGTTTATATTCGCTCTTTTATTAGTAACAGGTTGTTCACCTCTCTTTCTTATATTTTCAAATTTGCGTGATAAAGAGCGTTGTTCACGTTTTAACCGTTTTTCTATCTTTTTTACTTGTACTGTTTTATTTATATTTTTGTGAGTTTTTCCATCGCTACGTACAGCGAAGTCTTTAATTCCCAAATCAATTCCTAGACCTACTGTATTGAGAGTTGCATTTGGTTTTACCTCTTTCACTTCACAGAGTATAGACACATAGTATCTTCCTGCTCTTTGATATACTGTACCACTTTTTACAGTTGTATTTTTTGAAATATATCCATACTCTTTTAACCTTATCCAACCAATTGTAGGGACTTTTACTCTATGTCTTTCTACTGTCCAATCTGTTTTGTTGTTTTTCGGAAAGTAGCACTTCACATCTTGCTTCTTCTTTTTTTATATCGTGGAAACTTAGATAAACCTTTAAAAAACCGCTTAAAAGCTTTATCTCCATTCATAATCGCTTGTTTTACCGCTTTGCTCGACACTTCTTTAATCCACTGGTCACACTCTTTTGTATGAATGTTGTTTAACCATTTGGAAAAGTCATAACCACTAAGAAATTTCCCCTCCGACTCATATACCTCTTTATTTTTAGAGATATACAGGTTATATACATATCGACACACCCCAATAGTTTGACGGATTTTACTAATTTGTTCAGTTGTCGGTTTGATTTCTATTAAATATGCTCTTTTCATAAGTCTTCATCCTCCGACATTTTCTTTTTGTATTTTCTCAACCCGTATATTCTACAGCTAAATACATGAATGATAGATATTAAATCCTGAACAAGTTCTTCTTGAATACCCATATATTTCTTATACTGTTCTTCTGTATAATATCTTCTTCCTTTTGGGTTTCGGTAAGCAGGTAAAACAACTTGATTGTCCCACCTTTGCAATGTCTTAACAGAGACATTAAGCATTTCTGAAAATTCTTTCGGTTTATATTGTTTCATAATTACTTTTCACTATATATGCCTACTTTTGTCTATGTTTTTGTTTACTGTTTCTTTCTCCTCCACCCTTATTATAATATATATTCCAATAAGTAATTTATATTTTACATTACTAATTTAAGTTTCACTTTATTATACACAAAAAAGGAGCCCCTCATAAGAAGCCCCCTCTCCTATATTATAAGAATAAATGACATCCAAATAAAATTGTAAATAAGTATAGTAACGGATGCACTTCCATCCCTTTCCCTTTCACAATTTTCAAGACTGGATACACTAAAAATCCAATTGCAATTCCATTCGCAATACTAGATGTTAACGGAATACCTATAAAAATTAAAAATGCTGGTAACGCATCTTCAAATTCATTCCAATTAATATCTCGAATGCTTTGTGCCATTAAACTACCTACTATAATTAATGAAGGAGCTGTAATAGCGGCTACACTTGATAAAGAAGCAATAACAGGACTAAAAAATGCCGTTATAATTGTTAGACCAACAACTACAATCCCTGTTAACCCAGTTTTACCACCTGCAGCAATACCTGCTGACGATTCAATCGTCGCTGCTGTTGGGCTTGTTCCAAAGATAGAACCTGTAGTCCCGCCAATTGCATCTGCAATAAACGCTTTACCAAAACGCTTCTCTGTATTGTCTGTAATTAAACCTGCTTGTTTAATTAAACCAAGTAATGCACCTGTTGTATCGAATAAAAGTACAAGTAAAAATGAAAATACAACGCCGTATAATCCGTATTCAATTACATCTGAAAAGGCATTGATTGGGTTTGAAACGATGATACCCTCTGGTAAATGAGGCATCGCCACAATTTTATCAGCAAACTTCAATTGCCCTGTAAAGAAGGCAATAATTCCTGTCACAATCATACTAATAAATAATGCACCGCTCACACGCAATGTCATTAATACCGCCGCTAATATTAAACCAATTAAAGTTAAAATAACAGCTGGAGAATGAAAATCACCAATCGTAACTAAATTAGACGGATGATCCACGATAATTCCAGAAAGGCGCAATCCAATAAAAGCAATAAATAGTCCAATTCCACCTGCAATTGCATGCTTTAAACTATCAGGAATTGCTAAAATTAACTTTTGCCTAAAAGAAGTAAAAGATAATAAAAGAAAAATAATCCCCGTTACAAATACAGCTGAAAAGGCAACTACATATGTAATCCCTTCTGCCTTCTGTACAACAGAATAAGCAAAATATGCATTCATTCCCATAGCTGGAGCAATAACAATCGGGTAATTCGCGAAAATCGCCATACCTACTGTTCCAACAACGGTTGCAATAATTGTTGCTGTAAACGCTTGGTCAAATGGTACACCTGCATCAGATAATATTTTTGGATTGATGACAAGAATATACGCAAATGTAAAAAAAGTTGTGATGCCAGCTAAAAACTCTTGCTTCACAGAAGTATTATATTTTTGTAATTGAAACATGCTTATGTACCCTTCCTACACCTGAATTATTATCACACATTCTTTTTCTTACTAGTATGTGAGAAAATATAATACTTAATCTTAACAATCAATAAAAAGAAGAGTCAATATATTCCCTAATAGTTAGAATTTTAAGTTTAAGTCTGACAAGTACAGATGTAGTACAGTTCATTATGATTATTTTTGTAGCATAACAGATAGAAATGTTTTATAATTTGAAATAGTTAAATATCTAGTAAACGCATTCAAATATCGTTCACTCTACAAGGGGGATTCTTCTTATGCAGCACACAAACAAATCTGGAACTTTAAATCGTGGTTTAAAAGAACGACATATTACTTTAATGTCACTGGGCTCAGCTATTGGCGTTGGGCTATTTTTAGGATCCGCTTCCGCCATTAAACTAGCAGGTCCTTCTATTTTGCTAGGCTATATGATTGCCGGTCTCGTTATTTTTTTCATTATGCGAGCGCTTGGGGAAATGGCAATTGAACAACCTGTTGCTGGTTCTTTTAGTAAATATGCATATGATTATATTGGACCACTCGCTGGTTATATTACTGGTTGGAATTACTGGTTCTTATGGGTTGTTACTTGTATGGCTGAAATTACAGCAGCTGGTATTTACATGCAGTACTGGTTCCCAGATATCCCGCGCTGGACTTGGGCATTACTTGCTCTATTATTAATGAGCGCTTTTAACTTCTTATCGGTAAAAGTATTTGGAGAACTTGAGTTTTGGTTTGCTCTCATTAAAATTGTCACAATTATCTGTATGATAGTAGTCGGAGCTGGTATTATTTTATTCGGATTCGGAAACGGTGGTATCGCTACTGGTATTTCAAATCTTTGGTCACATGGTGGCTGGTTCCCAAATGGATTTTCTGGGTTACTACTCTCCATGCAGATGGTACTATTCGCTTATTTAGGCGTTGAATTAATCGGTGTTACAGCTGGTGAGGCTCAAAATCCGAAGAAAACACTCGCAAAGGCAATCGATAACGTATTTTGGAGAATTCTACTCTTTTACGTTGGGGCATTATTCGTTATGATGGCAATTTATCCATGGAACGAACTTGGTGAGAAAGGCAGTCCATTCGTATTAACATTCCAACAAATTGGTATCGCAAAAGCAGCAGGTATTATTAACTTTGTCGTATTAACAGCAGCTCTTTCTTCTTGTAACGGTGGTTTATTTAGTACAGGCCGTATGCTATATACATTAGCTCAGCAGAAAAAAGCTCCTGAAAGATTTGGTCGTTTAAATAAAAATGGCATTCCAAGCCAAGGAATTGTAGCAACTGCTATCGTTTTACTAATTGGTGTTATATTAAACTATCTCGTACCTGCAAAGGTATTTACATGGCTTACTAGCATTTCAACTTTCGGTGCAATTTGGACTTGGGGAATTATATTAGTCGCTCAAATTAAATTCCGTAAAAGCTTGCCTACTCAAAATAAACAAAAGTTATCGTATAAAATGCCTTTATACCCATTAAGCTCATATTTCTCACTCGTTTTCCTTGTATTAGTATTAGGTATAATGGCGTATTCAGAAGATACACGAATTGCATTGATTGTCGGCCCAATTTGGCTTATCGGCTTAGCAATCGTATATTACATGAAAGGGTTTCATAAGATTGATGAAACACCTAACTCAAAAATTAGTTAAGCAAAACATCCCTTCCTTATTACTTGGAAGGGATGTTTTTATATCTATATAAATATTTCTCAACAAAATTCACGGTATTTTTACAATTTTTTAATATTTTTTATGTTTTCCGTCTTTATTTTTACAGAAAAATAAATTACATTATTAAAGCACATATATTTATTATTAGGGGGATTCTTCTATGAAGAATAAAAAATGGATTACATTTTCTTTAGCAACAGCAATTACACTAAGTATAGGGACCTCGTTCATACCGTCTACTTATGCCGAAAGCTCTGTAGACCCAGCTCCTGAAATTGCTGCAAAAGTTGTAAATCAAAACAATGGGAAGAAAGTATTATTCGATAATACACACGGTCAAACTGCTGGGACAGCTGACTGGGTTATTGACGGCGGCTTTTCTGACTTCGGAAACGGCATTGCAAAAAACGGATATCACGTAAAGGAACTTCGTAAATCAACACCTATTACGTACGAAGACTTAAAAGATTACAATGTATTTATCGTTCCAGAAGCTAATATTCCTTACAAAAAATCTGAGCAGGACGCTATGTTACAATATGTAAAAAATGGTGGTAGTATCTTCTTTATTGCTGATCATTACAATGCAGATCGTAATAAAAATCGCTGGGACTCTTCTGAAGTATTTAATGGATATAGACGCGGTGCTTGGGATAATCCAGCAAAAGGAATGTCTAATGAAGAAGCTAATTCACAAGCTATGCAAGGAGTAGAAAGCTCTGATTGGCTCTCTGACAACTTCGGTATTCGCTTCCGCTACAATGCACTTGGTGATGTTTCAGCGAAAACAATTGTATCGCCTGAACAATCTTTCGGAATTACAAAAGGTGTTTCGTCTGTAGCAATGCATGCTGGTTCTACTCTAGCAATTACAAACCCAAAACTAGCAAAAGGACTTGTTTACCTTCCAGAAAATCCATCAAAATGGAATAACGCTGTTGATAGTGGCGTTTATAATGGCGGTGGTATTGCAGAAGGCCCATATGCTGCTATCGCAAAAGTAGGACTTGGAAAAGCTGCCTTTATTGGTGACTCTTCTCCTGTTGAAGATGCTACGCCAAAATACGTTCGTGAAGATTCTGGCCAAACAAAGAAAACTTACGATGGTTATAAAGAAGAAAACGATGCGATTTTATTAGAAAACATCGTAAATTGGTTATCAAATAAAGAGACATTTACAAGTTTAGATCAAGTAAATGGTTTACAACTTGATTCACCTACAGCTCTACAAACATTTGAACAGCCAAGCTTATCAACAGAACCACAACCTGAACCTTGGAGTGCACCAAATGCAGGTTATCAATGGTTTAATACAAATACTTTTAAACCAGGTTCATACGGTTATAACGGTGCGGTAACAACAAGCGACTACGTCGTTACACACCCTAGCATTCTACCAAACAATGAAATTTTCCAAATGAAGATTCAAGTAAATAACTTACTACCTAATACAACGTATAACAACTATTCTTTAGGTATCTTCACTACTGGTGGAACACAAGTGGCTAAAGTACAAAATGCAAACGGCACTTGGCCATCTACTTTCGGATATAGTAGTGCATTTTCTTTCACAACAAACAGCTTAGGCTCTGCTGAGAAAGTTGTAAATGTACAGATTGATTCAAATACAACTGGACAAGCAACGCTTCGTCTACGCCAAAATACAACAACGAAATATAATGAAACTGTAACGATTAATAAGAAATAATAAAAAAGGCAATCCATACATGGATTGCCTTCTTCTCACTTCTCTTCCTTCGAGAAAAACATTCTTGAAATAACGATACCTATACTACCGACGATTAGGAATAACACTGCCCTAATCATCATCGATACCTCTGGTAAGTCAAGTAAGAATAACTTCCCTACCGTTACGACTAAAACGACTAAACCAGCATATAATATTTCATTCATATTTCTATTTCTTCCAAACCAAACCGCAAATAATGCATATACCATCCATAATAACGATACTGATACACTAATTACGCTTCCATCTGTAGATAAAACTTCACCGATTCTCGTAATTGTAATAAATACAATTATCATAAACCAATAGAGCACTATAGAATACATATATTTGCCGAAGCTCGCTAATACTTCTTTCGCTTCTCTCATGCAATAATAGAACGTTCCTATTAAAATAAGATGAGCAACAAAGCCTGCCGAAATAAATTGATCAAACGGGCTAAAAATAGTCTGTATCATTCCAATTGCGTAAACCGTCGCACTAACATACAATTTTATCTGTTGTTTTACTTTAATAGAAGTGACCATGCCGAGGAAACCTTGTAACAATAGTACAATCGCTGCATTCACTAAACTATACTTATATAAAATTGCTAAACTAAATGCTCCCATTGCGAAACCAAATAAGAGATTTGTAAATGTAGAATGTCTATTTTTCCTATATTCACATACGAACATAGCGGCATGCACGAGTGCACTAATAATTAATCCCCATGTTGTAAAATCAGGTATTTTTGAAATAGCTAGTATAAAGAACACTGCATTCGCACTAAATATCGCCAAACGTGGTTCTAGTATAAAACTTCTCTCCGTAAACATATGCCAAAATAATAGTAAATGAATCAAACCATATACAATCGTTAACTGTATTTGCAAGTTCTCTACTAACATTGACATAACAGCAAAGAAAACGAAAAGGACAATGGCAGCAACAGCGTAAGAAATCATATATAAGTATTTATAACGATTTTTCAACGCATACCATAATAAACTAAGTGTTAATACTGTCTCATATCCAAAGAAAATATAAGGATTAGGAGTCGTACTATTTAACAAGAATGGTACGAAGAACGCACCGACCGCTACGAAAATAGTGAGATATTCCGATTGATATCTTTTCGCTAAATAAATACCTAAAATAACCCATGCAATATTACAGAGAAACGCGACACTTGCCGGAATAAATCCATATAAATAATGTGCTGCAAACGTCGTTAGAACAATCCCGGTAATACTTCCTCCAGCTAATACTAATCCTAACGCTTGCCGCTCTCTTTTAATTTGAATATCTCCTATATAATACAACCCGATAGATAATGCGATACCAAACACAATTCGTATCGCTGGTGTTAATAAACCAACATCTACCCCTGCTTTAAATAACCAGATCACTCCAAGCAACATAATACCGACAAATACACGCGGTAACCACGTCTGACAAAACTTAATAATATTAAATGGCTCTGGTTTAAAAGCCGATATATCTACTTGTTTTAACTCAGGTTCTTGCAAAGGCTCTTTTATCTTAACTATTTCTTCTTTTGGCTTTTCCTCCATTACCGTTTCAATATATTCTTTCTTGTTCTTACTAACATGTTGCTGAGCGTTTTCTACTTCTATTTCCCTTTGCTTTACTTTTAATTCAGCAAGTGCTTCTTGAATTGTTTCAATTGCCGTTTCGAGTGCTTCTATTTTCTTATCCAAATCCTTCTTCATACGCTCCCCCTTATTCGTAACTCTCATTGAACCTATATATTACCAATTATCTTTATCATACTCTTAGTCTATTCATTTTCAATAGTATTTTTCCAAAAAAAGAAAGGTGTCTTCCCAAAATAGGAAAACACCTTTTTACTCATTTATTCTTATTTAGAAAAATGCTAACGATAAAACCAAGACACATGCCTACAATAGCTGGAACAATCCACCCAACACCTTCTGTATAAAACGGGATGTATTTTAATGCTGACGTCCACTGATTCATCATTACATTTTTATTTAAAATGTCAATTGCACTAAATATCGCTACAACCAAAACAGTTACTGCATATACGTATGCATACTTTCCAATATACTGATGGAATAACCCTAGAATAATAAGCGTTAACGCAATTGGATAAATAAATCCAAGAATTGGTACTGATACTTTTAAAATTTGCGTTAACCCTAAATTAGCTAAAATCATACTAACAACGCTTACTATAAATGCCCACAATTTATAAGATACTTTCGGAAATGCACTCGCAAAAAATTGACTACAAGACGTAACAAGTCCAATTGAAACACATAAACACGCGATAGTAAAAATAAGACCTAATAAAACGACTCCGCCCTGTCCAAATAATGTAATCATAACTTGTGCTAACACTTTCGCACCGTTATCAAATGTTCCTAATGAGCCACTAATTGCCCCCACATATCCAAGGATGACATAAATAATAGATAATAATAGTCCTGCCCCAATTCCAGCAATACTCATATATTTCGCTAAACCTTTATCATCTTCAATACCCTTTGCACGTAATGCATTTGCAATAACAATTCCAAAGATTAAAGCAGCTAACGCATCCATTGTTAAATATCCATCTAAAAACCCTTGAAACATAGGAGCTTGGCCATAGTTCCCTATTGGTTCTTTCATATCTCCTACTGTTGTAAACATACTCTTTATAAAAATGAGTGCAATCATACATAATAATAACGGCGTCAAGACTTTTCCAAACAACCCCATTAATTTAGATGGGGATAAACTTAACCAGTAAACAATACTAAAGAAAATAACTGTGTAAAACAATAATAATCCGTTTCCTGCTTCAGGGAATAACTGACCTGGCCCCATTTCAAAAGCTAAACTTCCCGCACGGGGTATACCAAGCCCAGGTCCAATAAATACATACACGATACATGGAAAAATAATTACAAATGAAGAATGAACCCTACCCGCTAACGTTTGAAAACTTCCTGCTTTTGCAATAGAGATAACACCTAATATAGGAAGACCTGTTGCTGATATAATAAACCCTACTAATGAAATCCAAACATGTTCTCCTGCCTCATACCCAAGGAAAGGTGGAAATATCAGATTCCCTGCTCCAAAGAACATAGAGAATAACATAAGGCTAATAAGTAAAATTTCTTTTTTCTGTAACAATTTCATTTCTTTCTCCTTCTTTAATTTCATCTTTTATGAAATCAATTTCACATATAAAAAAGTACAATAACCCGCTTCCTTACAAAGAAAACATAGTCCATAGTCTATCACAAAAGAAACACCCATTCTATAGCTATTACTCTTTTCCAATTTCTTCTGAAAAATCAACCTTTATTGACTTATAATAGTTAATAAAGTAAAATATTAAATGTACAAAATTATTAACTTTGTTTTTGTTTGTGTCAGGAGGAAAATAACATGGAATCAGCGATACAACTAGAAAGAGAACAACAAAGAAAAAAGAAACATCCTCCAGGTTTATACTTACTCTTCTTTACAGAAATGTGGGAAAGATTTAGTTACTATGGATTACGAGGATTATTAACATTATATTTAACGACAGCTTTAGTAAGCGGTGGTCTTGGGTTTAGTCCCGCATGGGCACTCTCTATTTACGGATTTTATACTGGGGCCTGTTATTTCACACCAATGATTGGTGGATACTTAACAGACCGTTTTCTAGGTAGACGAAAAGCAATCACAATTGGTGGTATAACAATGGCAATCGGTAACCTTATACTATTTGCCTTGCAAAACCAATTAGGCCTATACCTCGGATTAGCGCTTATTATTATCGGTAACGGATTCTTCAAACCGAACATCTCTACACTGGTTGGGGAATTATACGAAGAGAACGATCCAAAACGTGATAGTGCATTTACCATTTTCTATATGGGTATTAACGTCGGTTCATTTTTAGCTCCACTCGTTTGCGGATTTTTATCAGAAAATTTATTCAAAACAACAGTTGATGGCGTTGTACATTACGGATTCCGTTACGGTTTCTTAGCCGCTTCAATCGGAATGATCATTGGACAAATTTTATTTACAACACTATCAAATCGCTTCCTTGGTAATATCGGTAAAAAACCAACTCGCGATTTACAAACAGCTGCTGGACAACCATCAGTAGGAGATACACCGTTAACAAAAAAAGAAAAACAACGTACCGCAGTTATCGTCATTTTAACATGCTTCGTTGTCTTCTTCTGGGCTGGCTTTGAACAAGCTGGTAGCTCATTAACATTATATACAAACAAATTTGTAGACCGCTCTGTGTTCGGATGGGAAGTTCCAACATCTTGGTTCCAATCGGTCAATCCATTATTTATTATTTTGCTTGCTCCAGTCATTTCTGCATTATGGGCAAAACTTGCAACTCGCAAGCAGGGTGATTTAAAAATCCCAACTAAAATGGGACTTGGTATGATCTTGCTCGGTATCGGTTATATCATTCTCGTTATCGCTACATTAAAAACAGGTAGTGATGAACATAACATTACAGAAAAAGCAAACTTACTGTTTATCGTCTTTACGTATCTTTTCCATACGTTAGGTGAGCTATTCTTATCACCTGTCGGACTATCAATGGTTAGTGCGCTTGCTCCGGTAAAATTAGCATCTTTACTAATGGGTGTATGGCTAGCAAGTTCAGGTATCGCCAACATTTTAGGCGGACAACTTGCAAGCTTCACAACTTCACTTGGATACGCTGAAGTATTCACAGTTATTGGCGCTGTGGCAATTGTACTAGGTTGTGTTTTATTATTAATTTCTAAGAAATTAGTGAAATGGATGGATTAAAAAAGATGAGGAATTTCTCCTCATCTTTTTTTATGCTGTTTTCCCTTGTTCTATTGCTTGTTCGTACAGCTCTTTATGTTCTTTATATTCACTTGGTACGAAACTCTTATAGAAGAATGAGAACCAGCTGTCTCCCTTTTTATACCCTTCTTCTCGAATTTCCGCTGCTTTTTTATTCGATTTAAATCCTTCAGTAAACCATTTCTTTAACAATTCATTTCTTTCATACTTAGCAGGAACTTTTAAATCATAGTTTTCAAATGCATACTTATAGCCAGCTTTTTCTACTGCCTTTTTTGTAGATTTATAGCCTTTTTCATACGCTGTTTCATATGCCTTCACGTATACTTCTTTCTCTCTATTTCCAGGATTCTTTTCAGCTAGTTCTTTCCCTGTCTTTTCCCCTAACTCAGCTTGCTCTTTTTCAATTTTTTCTGTTCTTTCTTTATTCCCTACTTTGAATCCGTCTGCAAAGTTTACCTTAAACTCTGAAGCAACTTGACTATCGTCCATCGTCTCTTGTGCTAAACCTTGTTCTTTTCCTTTTTCAAAATGCGTTTTCTTCTGCTCTTCTAAAGACCATACGGCTGCATAAGTCGCTTTAAACGCTTGTTTATATGCATCAGATTTTCCAGCTACATGCACTTCTGCATCATTTTTTCCTGCTTTAAAATCAGTTTCTCCATTCTTTTGCCCTTCAAGTTGACCTTTTTCCATATCAGCTTGGCGCTGCGCTTCCTCTTGCTTACGTGCCTCTTCAGCTTTTCTTTGTTCCTCGGCTACACGTTGTCTCTCTTCTTCAGCTTTACGCTGTGCTTCTGCATTACGTTGTTTTTCCGCCTCAGCGTTGCGTTGCGCTTCTGCAGCACGTTGTTTTTCCGCCTCGGTATTGCGCTGTGCTTCTGCTTGTCTCTCAGCTTCTACAGCACTATTATTATTCTGGCTAGGAGCTGGGCTCGTTGCGCCACTACTAGAAGCTGGTTTATTGTGATAATGATATTCCCCGTACTGTAATCCCCATTTCTCACAATTTGTACGACACGTATGTCCGCCATTAGCATCTGTACGCCCTGGATGTGCATAAGCTGAAATTGGAGCTACCAATAATGCTATACTCGTTGTGAAAAGAAGTTTCTTCACCTGTTGTCTCACTCTTGTTCCTCCCAAAATATAGAATCCTAATTTTATTATACATAAATAGAATAATATTTGAATACAAACCGAAATATTCTATTATTTCTCAACATTAGTAAAAAAGAAGGTGAACTCTTTAAAGAGTTCACCTTCTTTTTTACTTCTTCGCCTTCGTTCCTACTAAATCACCAGCAACAACATAACGCTTAGAATTATCCTTTACAGATACACATGTAATAAGCGTTATCTCATCTTTCCCATGATCCTCTACAACTTCCCACTTATCAGGAGTCACTTCAGATACACCAGTAACCGCATACTCATATTCATTTTCATTGTCATACAAATAAATTTTATCGCCTTTTTTCAAAGAAGCTATATCACTAAATAAAACACCTTTTTTAGACATGTTATGTCCTGCTAATGCGTAATTTCCTTTTCCCATAACTTGATTCTCTTTTACTGTCGCTGCACCTGATAATAAGTTTTTTTCAGTAGAAGCTTTTAAAACAGGCAGTTCTACTGAAACACTTGGAATCGAAATACGACCAATTACTTGTTTCTTATCTAATGATGCATTCGCTACTTCCGCCAAGTCTGGTTGATTAATTTTGGAAGCATCTACAAATTCCGTCTCATGCTTTTCATAATCCATCTTTTGAACAGCCTGCACATTTTCAGTCTGTTTCTTTTCAGCCTGATATCCATCATAAAATGGCTTTCCAATTAATACGCCACCTACAACAAATAGCAGAATTGCTACTATACTATAAATTCTTTGCTTATTCATACACAGTTCCTTTCCCTTACAAAATCTTACTCTATATAAAATGATAAAATAATATCGCTATATGTACAAGTATTAGCTTAAAAAGAAACCTTCTTGCCAGTGCAAGAAGGTTTCTTTTTAAGCTAATTTATTTCTGTATAGTGATACGTGAAATACTGTCATTTGAATAAAGAAAATAGAAAATAGAATATATAATGGGTATCCAGGAAGATATTCATTAATAATAGGCGAAAAAGTTAAAAATCCAACTGCACAAGGTAACACAAACCATAACGATACAAATGTTGTTCGACAAGCTTTATCCGTAATCGCTTTTTCACGTTCATCTTCTAGCGGAAATAATAATGGATACATCCAAAAAGATAAATTCTTATATTTTTTCTTTTGAATTCTATAAAAAATTGTAACTATAATTGCTCCAATAAATAATAAAATGAATGGTACTCCATTAAACCATACTTCAAATGGGAATTTCTCGTTTTTAATTATATCGGCTAACTCTGTAATGACACTATAAAATTCAACAAATGTCCAGCATGCTAAAGCAGTATAAAGCACGTTTATGATATAAGAAAAAACAATTCTATTCATCCTCTTCCCCCTCCTTATTTAAAACAAACACGTCTTCCATCTTTAACTGGAACACATCACAAATCGTAAGTGCTAATAACAAAGAAGGAACGTAATCCCCTTTTTCAATTGCAGCAATTGTTTGTCTCGTTACTCCAACCTTTTCTGCTAATACACTTTGCGTAAAGTTAAAACGAGCTCTTAATTCTTTTACTCTGTTTAAAATGGTCAAATTTACCACCTCTCACCATTATTGTATGCTATCCTTAACAAAATGTAAACTCAACTTAACATTATTATTATAAAAAAATCCAACTCTACGTATTGTAAAGTTGGATTACGTTTTAGTTTAAAATTGTAACTTTAACAATTTTTCTTCCCCATTGACTAGAAGACCCTTTATCAGGCATTAACACATCAATTCTGTTACCTTTAATCGCTCCACCAGTATCTGCTGCAATTGCGACTCCATACCCTTCAACATTTACAGTTTTGCCTAATGGAATAACTTTTGGATCTACAGCAATTAATTTCATTCCTGGGTTTGCAGTTAGATTATAACCTTTACCACCTGGTCCCCATGCAGAAAATACTTGTTGACCTGGCGCATAACCATTTTCTCCTGGATCAGCTGTATAAGCTGTAGCTTCTACATAAATTTCTTTCCCACCAGCAGTTGGCTTAGAAGATGGTTCAGGTTGTGCAGGTTTTGTAGGTTCTACCTTCGAATTATTATTAACAACTGGTTCAGCTGGTTTATTAGCTTTTTCCTGCTTTTGCTTTTCAGCAATTTCTGCTTGTGCTTTCGCTAAAGCTTCTTGCTCTGCTTTTGCAGCCGCTTCTGCTTTTGCACGCTCTTCCGCTGCGATTCTTGCTGCTTCTTGTTCACGAGCAATCGTTTCTTGTACTGCCTTCATATTTGATTCAATTTTAGCTTTCTCTTCCGCTGCTAAATTAAGTTGGCTTGCAACTTCATTATATTTAGCTTGAACTGTTTGCAAGTTATCTTGACGTTTTTTCAGGTTATCTTGCAGTTCAGCTTGCGCTTTTGCTAATTTTTGTTTATCTACTACTAAAGATGCTTCTTTTTCGTCAATTGTTTTCTTGTCCTCTTCAATTTGACGAAGATCTTGTTCTTGTAGACGTAAAATTTCTTTATCAGCTTCTAGAATAGTAGAAACTGCGTTCATACGTTGTAAGAAGTCTGCAAAGTTTTTTGACTCTACTACAACTTCTACTACTAAACTTGTATTTGAACTGTTCTGAACAGAAACCATACGTTTTCTCATAATATCTTTACGAGCAAGGACTTTATCCTCTAAAACGATAATTTCTTCCTTTTTTTGTTCAATCTGCTTATGTGTTTCATCAATTTTACGTTGAATAGCAGCTTGATCCTCTTTATTTTTTGCAATTGTATTATTTAAATTATGTAGTTCGTTTTCGATACCTTTAATTTCTTTACTAACAGCTTGCTTTTCTTGCTCTTTCTTTTGCATTTCTGCATCGTTTTGTTGCAATTGCTGTTGCATGTTGTTAAGTTTCTCGTCGTTTGACTCTGCTTTAACAGCGACTGTACTAGAAAGACCGATAATTCCTGCTAATACTAGACAGCTGATTCGCTTAAAATAGTTCATAATCCGACTCCCTTCTTATACAGTTATACATGATTTATTTTACAGTTTGTTTACAAAACGATTAAATACAGTTTATTTTTCGTGACGAAAAAAAGAGAATTATGAATAAAATGTAATAGATTCTTAAATATTTAACAATTCCTATATTTAAAAAATACAAAAGATGCTAAAATCCAAATATAGAGAAAATATAACTTTCGAAGGCGGTTGAAATAAATACATGTTTACTCAAAAAAAATCACTCCAACATACAATTTCTCAATTAGAAGAGCGTATACAAGAATTAGAATTAGAATTAAAACAAAAAGATATTGAAAAACAAGAGACTATTTCTACTATCCACGATCGTGTACAAAGCGTTGTCCAAGAGCATCAACTTGTAAATAACCAACACAATACACTTCAAAGCTTAGTTCAACAATTAAGTTCATGTTTCGAAAATGTTTCAACACGTACGACACATTCCAATGAGTTAAATAATGAAATGTTACAAAAGGAACAAAGCTTAATTCAGTCTATTGCAGAAATTATTGACTGCTCTAATGAAGGAAAAGAATCCGTTCACCGCTTACTTATTGTAATTAATAAATTAGGTGAACAATCTCAACGCACGTCTAATAGTATGAATCATCTAAGCGAACGCTCAAAGGAAATCGAGCAAATTGTAGAAGTCATTCAAAACATTGCAGCACAAACAAATTTACTTGCTTTAAATGCGAGTATTGAAGCCGCGCGTGCTGGAGAGCATGGTAAGGGATTCGCTGTCGTTGCCAATGAAGTAAGAAAACTAGCGGAAAGTACAGCAGAAAGTACAAAAAACATCGGCAACTTAACGAAAAAAATTCAGGAAGAAATTGAAAAAGCATATGATAACACAAAAGATAATTTACATTTAGTTGATGAAGGTGTAGAAATGAGCGCCGATACAAATGCTAGAATTGAAAATATTTTAGTTATGATTCAAACGTTACAAAATGGTGCTACAAATGTTATTAAGGCTATCGAAAACCAAAAGTCTTGTAATGATGACATATTACGAGAATTCGCTAACACGCAACAAATGTTCCAAAAATTAAATACTACTATTATGAATCATATTCATGATGCTGAAAAAGTCGATGTTCAATTGTCTAAAAGTCTTCAAGAAACAGTAACTTCTTAATTAAAAATAAAAATCCCTTATACTGCTATAAGGGATTTTTATTTTATTTCGAATATTTATTTCTTTTCAATATTCATCCATATCTTTGTTATAATGGAAAAGTTGTTTCTTTCAACTAATAAACAAGGAGGTTATTATGGAACAATTTTACTACGTTTTAAAATATTTAATTCTCGGTCTGTTCCAAGGACTAACAGAACCAATTCCGATTTCTTCAAGTGGTCATCTCGTTTTAGCACAACATTTGCTAGGACTAAAAATAGAAGGGTTTAGCTTCGAACTACTTGTTAATTCAGCTTCATTATTAGCTGTATTAC
Source organism: Bacillus cereus group sp. MYBK95-2 (assembly GCF_051915225.1). NCBI lineage: Bacteria > Bacillati > Bacillota > Bacilli > Caryophanales > Bacillaceae > Bacillus > Bacillus cereus group sp. MYBK95-2. The sequence continues at coordinate 44,219 of NZ_JBQAEH010000010.1, forward strand.
TTATTTATAGAAATGATTTAATTCGTCTAACGAAGAATGGTCTCTCTTATATATTTACAAGAGCAGAAGACGCAAAATCAGATTTCTTCTTTATTATTTATCTTGTTATTGCAACCATTCCAGCAGGTGTTATTGGTGTTTTATTTAAAGATTACATCGATCAGTACTTAAAAGGTGTGAAGATGGTTGGGATTTCCCTTCTTATTACTGCTGTCGGCCTTTGGATTATTAGAAATTTACGCGGTCGTAAAAATGATGGCGACCTTTCTATGAAAGATGCAATCATCGTCGGATTAGCACAAGCTTGCGCACTGATTCCCGGAATAAGCCGATCTGGTGCCACAATCGTAGCAGCAATGTTACTTGGTATGAAGCAAGAAACAGCACTTCGCTTCTCATTCTTACTATACATTCCTGTTAGCTTAGGTGGCTTATTGTTAAGCATTACAGACATTGCAAATGATCCAAATCTAGACACATTATTCGTACCATATGTCGTTGCATTCATCGCAACATTTATCATGACGTATATTTCACTAAAATGGTTTATGAACATTATGGCAAAAGGAAATTTAAAATATTTCTCTTTCTATTGTATTATCGTAGGTGTACTTACTCTTATTTTCTTATAAAGTAAAACTTACAAATTGAAAGCGAGTCATCTAGTGTAATAGAATGACTCGCTTTTTTATACCTCTATTAAGTTAAAATCTATTATTTACTCATAATTTTCTGAATAGTATAATATTATTTAAGTTTACTATTACAGTAATTCTATCTTTCCTACTATTATCGTAAAAGAGGTGTTTATATGTTTATAGTTACTAAACTCATTCACATTAAGTACGAATATGAAAATGAGCTACTTTATGGGCTTAAACAATATTATCCTTCCCCTGGAACGAACGGTTGTATTAACATAGAGTTTTCACATGTTCATCGTACAAATGATAAGGCAGAATATATGATTCGTCTGTTATGGAAAACACAACAAGATTACCATACATGGCTTTCTCAAAGAGAAGGCCATGTAACTTTGAAGCACAAAATACAAGGCTATATACTTTCTTCCAAATCAAATGCTACCTATGTGCATTAACCCTTCTCTTTTTATTCCTTACGAGGGGCAAAATGATAAAGTGAAACTTTAATCAGCCCTCATCAATCGGGCTGTTCACAAATAACAAGATAAGGACCCTCTTACTTTTCATACTGTAAAAGGGCTTCTCTTATGCATACACTTTCTTCTCTTGACAATACAAACGAATAACATGTTTATTTTGTTGAAATACATCATGCGTCAGACGAATAATAATAAAGTTTCTTTTTGTTTGATCATCATGAACAAAAATCTGTTCTCCCTCCTGAAAACGCCATGCACTTTCAAAAGTCGTAATATGATCCCCACTTACAGAAAAAAGTTCATATCGCATCTCTTGTACCCTCTCTCAACTTACATAATCATAATATCCTCATATTAAATTTATTATAACTTAATTCCTATAAAATTAGTAATTATTTCTATTTCGAAAGATTTTAACTTTGTATTTAAATATTTTTAGCGCTATAATGATAAACGAATTTTCATTGAAAGGAGTTTTACTTTGACTGCATATTTATTTCCAGTAAAAACAGCATTTATTTTATTCCCCTTTTTAGCAATGTTTCTTTTAATCCCTTTTTTAATATTTAATTATCGAAAATACGGTTATTTAAATAAATGGCGCTCATTTATTTTATACTCATTATTACTTTACTTATTAAATGCCTATTTTCTTGTTATTTTGCCGTTACCACAAACGTTTGATACTTGTAGCCTACAACCAGCTAATACACAACACATGCAACTCTCACCATTTTATTTCATACAAGAGATTAGTAGTCATACATCGGCAGTTTTAACGAAACCAGCTACTTATTTCTACTTATTAAAAGAGTCTGCGTTTTTACAAGTTGCATTTAATGTTCTATTAACTGTTCCATTCGGTATTTACTTACGTTATTATTTCCGACGTAGTTTCTTACAAACAATTTGCATTTCCTTTTTCCTTTCACTATTTTTCGAGCTAACACAAGTGACTGGATTATACGGTATATACAATTGTGCATACCGATTATTTGATATCGATGATTTGTTTTTAAATACATTAGGTGGCGTAATTGGTTTTATCATTGCACCAATATTTACGTACTTCCTTCCGAAGACAAACGAGTTAGATAGTCATATTGATTTGGAAACGAAACCAGTCGGATTCATTCGTCGCCTTATCGCGATGCAAATTGATTGGATTTTCTTATCTATCGTCGTACCTGTCGTTAAAAACAAAGGAAATTCTTTCTTCGTTTCTAATATGCAATCTTACACGAATATGTATGAACTCATTTTCATTACGTGTTCAATCCTTATTTATTTTATTCTTATTCCATACTTTACAAATGGAAAAACAATTGGGAAAGCATTGCTTCGCATTCATCTGAAAGGAAAATCAGATCGTATTACATTAAAAGAACTATTTATTCGCTACGGTATATTTTATTTTGCGTTAGGCGGAATCAATTATATTCTTTCTAGTAGCTCTATGTTAAATCATACAGAACCTTTAGTATTACTCGTTACATTGTTATTCCTATTTATCATTAACGGCCTATTCATTATTCATGTTTTACTGCATGTATTTAGCCGTGATAAACTACTATTTTATGAACATATTAGTCATACAAGAAATGCAATTACACTAAAAAAAGCTGACAAATAATTATTTGTCAGCTTTTTTATATACATAATGTGAAAATTTAATCAGTGGGGGTCTTACTGCCCGGCAAATAGCGGGATAAATAACTTTTCTGCATAAGGATTAAAAAACATTCCAAGTTCATCTAGAGACTTCCTCGCCTGTAAAAACGAATGAAACTCTGGATATATATCTTGTAATTGCTCATACGATAATGTATGCATTTTCCCCCAATGCGGACGCCCTTCATACTTCAGAAAAATTTTTTCCACTTCGCCAAAGTAAGCAGCATATTTCATACCTTTATACATATGAACAGCGATATACGCTGAATCTCTTCCATAGGCTGGACTAAGCCATATATCATCACCTTTCACATAGCGGCATTCGATCGGGAAGTGCACCTTATACTTTTTCTTTTCAATAAGATTTGAGATTTCTTCTACAACCGTCCTCATATACTTTGAAGGAATGCTATACTCCATTTCATAAAATGGTACCGTACGTGATGTAGCAAATACTTCATAGCTCGGGCCAATTATTTTTGTGTTTGGTACAGCTTTAGCTGATAATCGACTCACTCCTTTACTTATAGAAGGAAACCATTTACACCCTTTAGATAGTAAAGAGAACATCCTATTTTCAAGTAACTCCACCTTTAATTTATGCCATTTCAAATCACTGCCTGTATTCGTTGTTTCGTTCGTAAGTTTTACTTGTACTTCATCAGAATAAGGAAAAACGAAAAATTCAAAATGACGATGCTTCTTATATTCTTCTAGTTTGTTCATTACAGTGGATAATGACTGTTTTTCACTTTCATAAACGAGTGAATACGCTGGAATAACCTTTAATTTTATCTTTACAATGATACCTAACATTCCAAGTGACAACTGAAACGCTCTCCAATATTCTACGTTCTCAGTTTCCGAACAAACTATACTCTCACCATTAGATAAAACTGCCGTAATCTCTATAACTTGTGTTGATAAACTCCCAAAGGTAATACCCGTTCCATGAGTCCCCGTACTAATCGCTCCTGCAATAGATTGTGAATCAATATCCCCTAAATTTTCTTGCGCATAGCCTTTTTCCTCAAGTAACTTCCCTAAATCATATAACTTTGTTCCTGCCCATACTTCAGCAACCATCTTCTCTGCATCAATATTCACAATACCCTTCAATTCATCTAAAGAAACTAAAACTTCTTCCGTTTGCACAAGGGGGGTAAACGAGTGTCCTGAACCGACAACACGAATTTTCTTTCCCTTTTTTCGCGCAAGCCCCACAACTTCTACTACATCTTGTATACTTTCTGGATACATCGTATAATGCGGCGTTCCTTCTACATTCCCTGTCCAATTTCTCCACTTTTTCCCCTTTATAGAAAGCATTGGCCATCCCCCCGATATGTTGAATACTCCCCAACAATCTCTCCTTTTTTAACACGATACAAAAAAGGAAAGCGCTCACATAATTCACCAGCCTTACTATGACGAAACAAAATGGACTCTCCTATATCCACTCGTTCCTCGCCGCTATAAAAAATTGGCGTTTGTACCTCGCCAGCACCTTCTAAAGCTAATAGTTTTGCACCCTTCGGTCTCCAAACTTCAGGCTCTTTATCTTTTCCAACTGCTCCTGAAGCAATATATCCACCACCTAGGCAAGTGTAAATAAACTGGACTGGTTTACGCACAACTGGTAATGCAAATCCGACCGCTGGATAAAATTTCACCTCTTTATAATAATCAAACAGCTTCGGAGAATAAAAAGCAGAACCTACTGTAATCTCTGAAACTGAATTATCTTTCTCAGTTGTTTTTATACTTCCTGTTCCGCCTCCATTTACAAACCTTAGCTCAATACCAATGTTTTGTATTGCTTTTACAATATGTTCTCTTCTTTTTTTCACTTCTAGCACTGATTTCTGCTTTAAATACGAAATTACTTTACTTTTCAACCATTGATTCGGTATATGATCTCCCACCCCAGCAATTTGAGCTTCATAACCCATTACACCATCTAACATTAAATATGATGACCTTCTCACCTTTTCTACTACTTTCAACGCATCCTGCACATTTTTTACTGGGGATCTTTGTACACCAAAATGAAATTGAAAGAAACGACTACTCATATCAATATCCAAACAAACACGAAAACATCCTTTAGATTTCTCAGCAATGTTTTCTAAATACACAATATGCTCTTCACAATCCACCATACAAGTTATAATGAAACCTTTCTTTGTTAGCAAACTAATTTCATACAGAGCTCTTTCATCGTAAGCAGGATATCCAAGCAATAAATCATTAAATCCTTGTTCTATTAAAAATAAAATCTCTCTAGGTGAAAAGCACATAACACCTTGAAATCGATCATTTGCAGCTAAAATCTTTTGCATAATTGGAACAGAGCGTAACGATTTACTCGCTATACGAATCTTCTTATTTCCACTTAACTCTATAATCGATTGAATATTTCTATCTAAAGCCATTTCATCCAAAAATGCACACGGTAATGGAACTTCTTTAAAAATTCCTCGATCCACATTTTTCTCTCCTCTTCTCAATATGTCTTATACATATTGGAAAGAAAGTGTGATTTTCCTGTTTGCAAATAAAAAAAGTTTCTTCTTTACGAAGAAACTTTTTGAAACTACTTCATAGAAATAGTCGCCTCTACTGGATAATGATCAGAGTAATCATTATACGTATATTTTTGGAACCATGATGTAACAGTCCATTGTGGAGATTTCGGCTGTAACACCTTATTCTCTATATATGATGGGTTCGCATGGTCTTTACTTGCAATAATATAATCTAAATACTCAGCAGGACTATCAGGGAAATTATATTTTGCAATACTGTTTGTCGTTGCGTCCCAAGTCGCTGTATGTCCAGTATAAGATGGTACAGAAGCGTTCAATGTTTTAAACATAGATGCATACTCTGAATCATTCTTGTTCTCTGCATTAATTTTATTTACGTTCATATCACCACCAATTAACACATATTCATTATTTGGTATATTTTTATTTTTAATAAAGTCTTGAATTTCTTTTAATTGGTCTGTACGTACAGATGCAGGTGAAGTTTTTCCGCACATACTATCTTCCGCTTGCAAATGCGTACCAATCACGTGAACGAAGCGATCATTTTTCTTAATTTTCGTGTATACAAATCCTTTATTAGATAAATTATCTGGCCCGCATCCTTTTGCAAATACATATTGAATCTTTTCAGCGATTGGCCATTTGCTCACAATCGCAACGCCACCATCTTCAGGAGTTGAAGATGAATAGTTTCCCAACGTTTTATCCCATTCACTTCCACTACTACGACCTAATACTGCTGTTTGATTTGGATATTCTTTCTTCAAATTCCCTAATAAACGATCTGAAGCGCTATTATCAAACACTTCATTTAATATAACTACATCTTGATTCTTTATATAATCTGCCGCCCCGATTAAATCAGCACGCTCAGTTTGTCCCCAGTTCGGATATAAGTTTGTTGATAGCATATATACATTATGCGTCATCACTTTTAATGTATCATTTTGATTTGTAGATACTTCTGCTTGAGCTGACGTTCCGCTATATAAAGCTCCTAAACCAACACCTAAGCTAAGTACACCTTTTAGCAATTTACCTTTCACGTTTCATACCTCCATGTATTGTATAGTGATAAAAAGGCCAAATACTCTATTCTGAGATTTGACCTTTTTTAAATACTTAACGATTTCCGTACGTATCAAACCAAAGCTGAATATATCCAGCAGTAACACGTTGTGCATCCATTAAACGCTTACCTGTCATTGGTGTAACTTCAGCGCGCCATTTATCTGCATATTCTTGTGATACAGCAGCTCTCACGAACCAATCTTTCGTATTATCATTTACAATGCCAGCGTAATCTTGTTTCGCAACTACTGCCGCTCCATGAATCCAATCTTCTGGATTCGTACCTTTCCAGTTCCAATATCCATTTCCATCCGTTACTTTATAATTATCTTTTATCGTATCTACAAAGTTTTCATATTTAGAATGGAATCCTTGTGGATAAGAAAGGTTCGTAAAGTTTGCCGCATGCATCGGTTGGTTTACATCCCCTAAATAATGAAGAGATAATCCTAAATAGAAGAACGCTTGTTTCATATCTTTATTTTTATAAGACTCACCAGCTAATTTAAAATATTTAGCTCCTGTTTCCTTTGCTTGCTTTGCATACGGAATATAAGTTTTCCCATTGTCAGGGTCATAGAAATGTGAAGCAAATGTGCTATTATCATAATAAGGATTTTCATAGTCAGCAGCATAAATACCGTTCTCTAACTCCGTACGCCATTCATTTAATAGTGCAACTCGATCTTGTTTTACAAGTGTTGTATTACGAGACATAATATCAATTGCACGGTTTACAATCCATAAATGAGAATTCACGCCTTCTTTATGTTTATCTTCAGCAGACCAGCGCGGAATAACTCCAAATCTCTGTCCCCCATCATTTTCATGAGCAAATGCAACACTTTGTAATGGAGCAACTAATGTAATAGCTGCCGCTAAAGCAAGTACTTTCTTTTTCATATAAAATCCTCCATTTTATAATTGAATTATTGTAAACATTTTGTTAGGATCCTATGATGTCGTCCGGTTAACCTATGACTAGAATATCCCACCTTTCACGAAATTTCTATCACTAAATTAAAATATGCAAATGTTCATATCATTATAACTTTATACACAGTGAATATAATGAATGAATACACTTTCATTTTAATAAACTATTATTAAGGCTTGTCTAAACTAATGTAAAAAAAGAGTAAAGCATACACATGCTTTACTCTTTTTTTCTATTCGATAATATACTTGGCAATTGTACATTAACTGCCAACTTATGTATAAATCCAAACACTAATCCGATCCCTATAAATATGTATAATATCGTAAATATCTTTCCGAAGTCAGTTTTGGGACTAAATTGTCCATCACCGACAGTAGTCAGCGTCATAACGCTAAAATATAAAGCATCCAGAGGACGTAACCCCTCCACTGTACTATAAAAGATTGTACCAGATATTAATGTCAAAATTGTTAATACGAATAACACTTGAAATTCTTTATCTTTCCATGCTCGCAAACAAGCTTTTAGCATCCGTTTCAATGTCAACATAAATGAAAGCATTAGACTTCCCCTTCCAAACAAAATACCTTTAGTTACAGGAAAGTCTATCACCTTTCAGTATAGAAAAAAAGTAGCCCTCTTCTATTTCTAGAAAAGGGCTACTCTATTCGATTCTATCTTATTTAGGTGAAACAAGAATTTTCACTTGTGTTTTATCTTTTACAAGTGCTTCAAATCCTTCTTCAACAACTTGATCCACTGTAATTTTTTTCGTAATTAATTTCTCTGCTTGAATTTGACCGGAGCTAATCAATTTAATAACAGCTGGGAAGATGTGACGGTATCCTAAAATACCAATAACTTCTTTTTCTTTTAATACTAAGTTATTTGGAGTAATTGTTGCGTCTTTTTCCCATACACTAACAATTACAGTTTGTCCTTCGAAGCTTGTACTTTCAATCGCTTGGCGTAGTACAACTTCAACACCTGTTACTTCAAAGCTAACATTTACACCTAAACCATTTGTTAAGTTACGAATTTCAGCTAACACATCTTGAGTTGCTGGATTTAATACATAATCCGCACCTGCTAATTTCGCTAACTCTTGACGTTCTTTAGAAAGTTCAACTGCAATAACAGGAGTTGCTCCTGCTGCTTTAGCTGCTTGGATAACAAGAAGTCCAATTGGACCGCAACCAAATACCGCTACAGCTTCCCCTTCTTTTAATTTACTTTGACGTACTGCATGAACTGCTACTGCTGCTGGTTCTACAAGCGCACCTTGTTCATACGTCATTTCATCTGGAATGTGATGAACCATATCTTCTGGTACTACTGTATATTCAGAGAAACCGCCGCCTTCTCCGCCAAGACCGTGGAAAACAAGTTGTTCACAAACATTGTAATGTCCATGTTTACAAGCTTCACATTTACCACAAGAATAAATTGGCTCTACAACAACGCGGTCTCCCACTTTATGAGATGTAACTCCTTCACCAATCTCTATTACCTCACCACTAAACTCATGACCTAAAATAACAGGTGCTTTCACATGTGTTAATGGATGTTCTTCTGTTGGAATAAAAATAGGCCCTGCTAAATATTCATGCAAGTCTGTCCCACAAATACCACACCATTTAACTTTGATTTTCACTGTTCCTGGTTTTACTGTTGGTTCTGGTACTTCTTCTACTCGTACATCACGTTGATTATGCCAAAGTAGTGCTTTCATTTTATACATCCCTCTCTATGTATATACTTAACCTGGTGAAGTTTACAATTCTATTATAATACTTCTATCCATATATTTCAAAAAAACAATCACATCCCCACTAATTTTTTACAAATAACGTTCAATATTTTGTCACTTTGTACTTTTTTCCACATCTGTTAATTCAATTTCATTGCAGGTGAAATTAGCATTGTGCCATAATAGCATAGGAGAGGTGAATATCGCTTGAAATATTTTATTTACTTTATCGTTATCGTGGCATTTTTAGATACATTTTCACAATTACCTATTATGAGTACTTTCGCTCAAAGCCTTGGAGGAACTCCTCTTATTATCGGGCTAGTTGTCGGTATGTACTCATTCGCTAATATGATCGGTAATATTATTGCTGGAGCCGCTGTCGATAAATTTGGTGCAAAAAAAATCCTTTATATAAGCATGGGAATTACGAGTTTCATAGTCTTGTTATACACCGTTGTTCAAAGTGGTGAACAACTATTAGTTGTGCGCTTTATGCATGGATTTAGTGATGGCTTTTTAATTCCTGCTGCCTTTACATTTTTATCAAAACAAACAAATGCAAAAAGACAAGGAAAAGCAATGGCTCTATCTGGTGCTGCTGTTGGAACAGCCGCAATCGTAGGACCTGCTTTCAGCGGTATTATGAAAGCAACAGCTGGCGTAGAGTGGGTCTTCATTACTATTTCTATTTTAATGGCTCTTGGTACGATCGTATCTCTATTCTTCTTACCAAATAACGTATCAAGAAAAGATACATCAAGAACGCAAATGATGAACAAAGAAGATATGGTTGAACTTTTAAAATCAGAACCGTTATTACAAGCATATATTGGTGCTTTCACATTAATGTTTTCACAAGGAATTGTCACTTATATGTTACCAGTAAAAGTTGAGGCATTAGCGCTTAAAGCATCTACAACAGGCATGATGTTAAGTGTATTTGGTATAACTGCTATCCTCTTCTTCTTGCTTCCAACAAATCGTATTTATGATCGATTTAATCGTTCGAAACTAATGCTAATCGGAATTGCAGTTATGGCATTCGCATTATCTTTACTTGGATTATTTGCTACAAAAGGTATGCTCTTTATCGTAATGATGATTTATGGAATTGGATTCGCAATCCTCTTTCCGTCTATTAACGCTTTACTTGTTGAAAATACTACAGACGATAATCGCGGAAAGGCATTCGGATTATTTTATGCCTTCTTCTCATTAGGAGTTGTTGCTGGCTCCTTTACAGTCGGCGCAATCGGAGCATCACCTAGCATCAGCTTCATTATCGGGACAGCATTTTTATTAACATTTGCTGGGATGATTTATGTAAGAAGCAAAGTAAAAAAGAGAATGATGGGATAATCCATCGTTGTCTTTTTTAAAATGCATATTTATATAATCCATAATACAATGGAAGCGTTGGAATAATGCCAATTAATTTAAATATAAAAGGTAATGGCTCATCTCGCTCTTCATATAAACGAAAAATAAAAACTGCAGTTAAAGTCCAACTGACGCTAAACAAGAAGATACATTTCCAAACAATCGAGGTTAATATTTGTATATCAAATACAAAACCAAAGAGCCCTATCGAATAGAACTCTTTTTGCCCAATATATTACTTTTGTGTATAACCAAATAACAATGTAAATAAATTGAGCCGTAAAGGCAATAATACATCTCTTCTTTTAAACAGAAAGTTTATAAATACTGACGATACTTCGACAATTTCCTCGGAAATATTTCCTTTCCCCGCATAATTTGATACAGTACACATGAATAAACACTTGTATTACATAAAGTGAAACTTTAATCAGTGGGGGTTTTGTTCCTCCCCACTGATTATTAGTTGAACCAATCGGGCTTTTACGGGCAGTTGATCTCCCAACTAACTTCTTTATTTCCACTGAATTTTGAGGTGGGGATCTTACTGACCGTTAATGCGGGATAAACTAAAATAATAACTTACTGTACAAATTAAAAAGCACACTCTTCATATGAAGAATGTGCTTTTATGTTATTAACGTTTAATCCAAACAGCGCCTGCCGATTTATCTTCTGCCTGTCCAACAACTTGGAATTTAAGTCCAAGGTTTGGAACTTTTCTTCCTGCGTCTGCAATTTGCTTGTTACTATATACTTTTGAATCATCAAAAGTTGTAACACCTTGTAATCCAGAATAGTTAAACTGACCACGTGTTAATGAATTTACACTCCATGCTGGTGTTTTATCAAATGAAAATGCTGCATCTGCAATTTGCATGCCTGTATTACCGTATGCTGGTTTTCCGTTTAAATTACCAACTAGCGCTTCTGGATGAGAATCTACAACACCAAGGAATCCTTCACCTGGATGCACCCCAACCCAGTTATCTTTGAAACTATCATCTGCATACCAAACGACAAGACCTGTATTATACACTGGACCTTTTCCTGCTTTTAAACCATTATCTGATCCCGCATAATTTCTCCACTCTAAGTAGTAATAATGAGCTTTCTTCTCTGTCCCATCAGAAACAACAAAACCATTTAAATTCATTTTAGACTGTCCTTCTGCATCATCAGAAAATACAACTTGTCCATCAACAGTTACATTTACATTGTCCATCGCAAAACCTTTATATGTTACAGCCGGATCTGTAATATAGTCGAATTGTAGTTTCACTTTTTTGCCTTTAAATTGACTTAAATCATATGATTTATCAATCCATTTCCCATCTGTTGTATCTTTATCTCCTTGGACTACTTTTTCCCCAAGTCTATCAATTAATGTTTTCGTTCCATCTTCTGTTACTACATGTACTTCGACGAAATCGCACTCTGCTTCTAACTCATAATTTGCTTTATAATCGAATTTTGCATTTGTTCCCTTTGTTAAATCAAAGAATGGTGTCTCTAACGTTGTATGCATATCATCGCCTCTTGTACTATAATATGCATGCTTTCCAAACTCCGGTTTAATCGTTTCAACACTTTTACCTGGTAAGTTAACACGTACAACGCCTGGACGATTTGATTTCGTAACACTTTGATCAATATAGGTAGGAACTCCCACACCACTCTTAATTTTATCGTAATCTACTTCTAATATTTTTGCCCAGTTGCCACCCATATTCTTTTGTAAGAAGTCTTTATTTTGTGGTGAAAAACTAGTCGGCTCTGTTCCTGCGATTTTCCCTGTCCAACTACCTCCACTCATTAATGACCAAGCTTCGACTGGTGAACCATTTCCAGTATATTTCGTGTCATATTCATCTGGTAATCCAAGATCATGTCCAAATTCATGTGCAAACACACCTACAGCTCCATCTTCTGGTTCAATTGTGTAATCATGTGCTGCTACTTTACCACCAAAGTAATCTACCTTTGATTTCGTACCTTCAATCGCTACTGGATCTACTGCTAATTTTGAACGATGTGACCAGATCGCATCATCACCTAATTTACCGCCACCAGCTTCTTGACCAACACCAGCATGGATTACCATTAAATGATCAATTACACCGTCAGGTTCATTTTGATTCCCGTCCCCGTTTGTATCATATCTATCAAATTGATCAAACTGAGATAAATCTAGTCCTTTCTCAGCAGCTGCATGCAAAGCTTCTTTCACTAAATCACGTGCACCCTTTGGACCTTTATTATCGTGACCGCTGCTACCATCAGCTCCATAATCAGATGCTTTTCCTGGAACAGTTAGCCACTCCGTTACATATCCATCTGTCGTATAACTACCACCAGACTGCTCTTCATAGTATTGTTTAAACGTTTTTACTTTTGAACCATCAAATAAAGTATACGGCTCATTACCGAACAACATCTTTTGATAATGTTCTCTACTAAAGTCTTTCGAATACATATAACCTGGTGTTTGATCAATATTATTATGTTTATAATCACTAAATTCAACGAGTAACACTAATACTTTATCCGATCGAACAGATCCCTTATATGGAGCTTGCTTTGCTTTTGAAGTTGGAACTTGCCCATTCAATTGCTTTTTATTTGGTTCTGGCTTTTGCTCAAGGCTAACATTTTTTTCAGCCTTTTTTACATTTTCCTTTTCTTCCATCTTTTTCTCTTTTACTTTTTTTGTGAAATCAGATGTTTCTTGTGAGTGAGCATCTGGAAGAATTTCTTTATTCGCCTGATCTCCTTGTTTCTTTTCAATATATTGCTCAACAGCTTTTTTCGTCTCTTCTTTAGAAGATGCTGGATTAATTGTTCCTCTTTCTTTCAGAGCTTCCGCTAAACGATCTTCTTGAATTAAATTGTAATCAATTGGTGTTGTAGATACACTATCTTTCTCTTTTGCTACCGTTTCTGCATATGCTAACGGAGCACTCATTACAGATGTACATCCGATAATTGCCGCAATTGCTAATGATGACAACACTTTAAATGGTGCTTTTCTTCTCATTCCATTTCTCCCCTTTATAAAACTTAAAATTCAGATAAATCGGTGCATTTTTGTCCAAATCTCTGTTTACTACCCTCCCTATATAAAAAGACATAATTCTATAAACATTAAGCTTTTTGTTATAGAATCATGCCCTCCAGTTTTCTGGTCAGACCCTCTATCTTTTTATCCCTTGGTTCAATTAATAATCAGTGGGGGGATGAACAAAGCCCCCACTGATTAAAGTTTCACTTTATGTCGAAATATTAAAAATAAAGAGTTATGTGATATATATTAAATATCTTATATAACAAATTTAAAAGACAATATGCAAAATTGCATGAAAATTCTTTTAAATAAAAAAAGAATCCTAGTCAATTAAACTAGGATTCTTGCTTTTCTATTATTTCTCTTGTGTTTTTTCCCAATCAGCTAAGAATTTCTCAATTCCTTGATCTGTTAATGGGTGCTTCACTAATGAAGCAATTACGTTTGCTGGGATTGTTGCAATATGTGCACCGTTTAATGCTGCGTCAGTTACGTGAACGCTGTGACGTACAGATGCTGCGATGATTTCTGTTTCGATACCATGAATTGCAAAGATTTCTGCGATTTGACGAATTAAATCCATACCGTTATGACCGATATCATCTAAACGACCTAAGAATGGTGAAACGTACGTTGCACCAGCACGAGCAGCAAGTAATGCTTGAACTGCTGAGAATACTAATGTAACGTTTGTACGAATTCCTAAATCAGAGAACGCTTTTACTGCTTTTAAACCTTCTGTTGTCATTGGAACTTTTACAACAACGTTTGGAGCAATCTTCGCTAATTCTTTTCCTTCTTCAATCATTTTATCAGCTTCTAAGCTAATTACTTCTGCACTTACAGGTCCTTCTACAACGTTGCAAATTTCACGAATGCGCTCGTGGAAATCTACGCCTTCTTTTGCTACAAGTGATGGATTTGTCGTTACTCCAGCTAATACGCCTAATTCATTTGCCTCTTTAATTTCGTTAATGTTTGCTGTATCAATAAAGAATTTCATTTGTTGTTCTTCCTTCCTAATTTTCATTTTATATTTATTTATTTTTCTTAATAAGCTCTAATTCAATCGGAATAGATTTGTCCACTTTTTTACCTTGTGTTATCTCTTTTGCTGTTTGCATCGCCTTCTCTCCGATTAATTCTGGTTTTTGAGCGACTGTTGCAGCCATACGCCCATCGTTAACCGCTTTCACAGCATCTTCTGTTGCATCAAATCCAACAACTACTACATCTGTTTTTCCAGCAGACTTCAATGCTTCAAGTGCACCTAATGCCATCTCGTCGTTATGAGCAAACACGGCTTTAATATCGCTATTTGCTTGCAAAATGTTTTCCATAACAGATAATCCTTTCGCTCTATCAAAATCAGCCGCTTGTTTGGCAACTACTTTTAAAGACTTATCGGCTACGTTATGGAATCCTTTCCCACGTTCACGAGCAGCAGACGATCCAGGGATTCCTTCTAACTCAGCAACGTTTGCTCCTTCGCCGACTAATTCACGAATGTAATCACTAGCCATTTGACCACCTTCGATATTATTAGATGCAATGTGAGAAACAACCTTACCTGAATTCGCAACGCGGTCTACTGTAATAACAGGAACATTTGCTGCGTTTGCTGCACTTACTGCTGAAGCAACAGCATCTGAATCGGTCGGATTAATAACAACTACATCGACACCCTTTTGAATTAAATCTTCAACATCGTTCGTTTGCTTTGCTGCATCATTTTGCGCATCAACAGCAATCAATTCGATGCCACTATCTTTCGCTTTCTTTTCTGCCCCCTTTTTCAAAGTTACAAAGAAGGGATTATTTAAAGTTGAAACAGAGAATCCAACTTTAATAGTTTTATTTCGACCTTTATCGCTAGAATCCTTTGCCCATTCTGGCGGTTCCATTGAACAACCAGCAGTAATGACCATAATACATGCAACGAGTATAAGTAACCATTTCTTCATGAACTGTCCCTCCATTACGCTTCTTTTCTACGATCAATTAATACAGCTAATAAGATTACAAGTCCTTTTACAACTTGTTGGAAGAAAGAAGATACACCTAATAAATTTAAACCGTTATTTAGTACACCGATAATAAGTACACCGATGAATGTACCAACAATCCATCCTCTTCCCCCAGAAAGACTTGTTCCACCTAATACAACTGCTGCAATTGCATCTAATTCATAAGAAGTACCTGCAGTCGGCTGTGCAGAATCTAATCGTGATGTTAAGACAATACCTGCAAGCGCTGCCAAAATTCCGGAAAGACCGTAAATCATTACTTTAATTCTCGTAACATTAATACCTGATAGTGCTGCTGCTTCTTCATTTCCACCAATTGCAAATGTACGGCGACCAAATGTCGTTTTCTTCAAAATGAAGTACAGTACTGCGAAAGCGATCATCATTGTAACAGCGGGTACCGGAATACCAAGAAAATAACCGCGGCCAAACATTTGGAACATTAAATGATCACCAAGACCAGTGATCGGACGTCCGTCCATATAAACAAGCGTCAACCCACGAAAAATAGTCATTGTTGCTAAAGTTGCAATAAATGGAGCTACTTTTCCTTTCGCAATGATGATACCGTTTACAATTCCCATTACAAGACCTGCTAATAGTCCAACTACCATTGCAAGGAACGGATCCATGCCACTTGCCATCATTCCAGCAACAAGTGCACTTGATAATGCTAAGATAGAACCTACCGATAAGTCAATACCCCCTGTTAAAATTACGAAGGTCATTCCAAATGCAATAAGCGCATTAATCGATACTTGACGCAGTATATTAAATAAATTTGGAATTTCAATGAACGCTGGATTTAAAGCTGTAATTACGACGATAATTAATACTAAACCGATTAAAGAACCGAGTTGTTGTAATACATTCCCCTTCTTAGCCATCCTTACTCTCCCCCTGTAGCTAGTGCCATAATAGACTCTTGTGATGCCTCATCTTTCCCTAAAATTCCGCCGACTTTTCCTTCATGAATAACAAGAACTCGATCACTCATCCCTAAAACTTCCGGAAGCTCAGATGATACCATAATAACGGCATCGCCTTGCTCTGTAAGCTTATTCATAATAGAGTAAATTTCTTTTTTCGCTCCAACATCGACACCTCTTGTTGGCTCATCTAAAATGAGTAATTGCGGATGAATGCCTAGCCATTTTGCGATTACAATCTTTTGCTGATTTCCACCAGAAAGAGATTTCACTGCCTGCTCTCCGCTAGATGCTTTCACATTAAGAAGCTTCATCATATCCTCTGTAAACTGTTGTTCTAGCTCATTGCTTAGAACACTTCCCTTTGAAAGATTTTCTAAATTCGGTAAAGCTAAATTTTCTCGAATTGAAAAATCTAACACTAATCCTTCAGACTTTCTATCTTCTGTAATGAAAGCAATTCTTTGTCTAATTGCATCTATTGGACTATCAATCTTTACTTCTTGTCCATTTATAAAAATTTGTCCAGAGTCTAAAGGTTCATAACCAAATATCGCTTTCATAATATCAGTGCGACCAGCCCCCATCAAACCAGCTACACCAAGGATTTCACCTTTCCTCACTTGAAACGAAATATTTTCAAATTTCCCTTTCTTCGTTCCATTACGCATTTCAAAAATGACATCACCAATTTGACTATTTCGCTCTGGGTAACGTTCACCAATGCTGCGCCCCACCATCATACTCACTACTTCATCAAATGATGTTTCTGGAATTAATCTCTTTCCCACGTATTCTCCATCACGCAAAATCGTAATAGCATCACATATTGAGAAAATCTCTTCCATACGATGCGAAATGTACACGAATGAAACACCTTTTTTACGTAACTTATTGATTACTGTAAAGAGCGTTTCGATTTCACGATCCGTCAGTGCCGCAGTAGGTTCATCCATAATAATAACGCTCGCGTTTGTCATTAATGCTTTCGCAATTTCGATAATTTGCTGTTGTCCAACCGATAATTCCTCTGCTAACATAGCGCCTCTTACATGCAGCCCTAGCTCTGCTAGTTGCTGCTGCGCAATCGCGTTCATTTGTCGAGTGCGTAAAATACCTGTTTTCCCATACATTAACTCTTTACCGAGAAACATATTTTCAGCTACTGTTAAATTCGGCAATATGTTTAGTTCTTGATGTATAAATGCGATGCCGTACTCTTCAGCTTCTTTCGCATTTTTAAAGGTGCGCTCTTGCCCATCAATCTTGATTGTCCCACCATCTTTTTTGTATACACCTGTTAAAATCTTCATGAGCGTTGATTTACCCGCTCCATTTTCCCCCATCAATGCATGGACTTCTCCTGTTTCAATCATAAACTGTGCATTCTTCAAAACAGGATTGCCATTGAACGCCTTTGAAATGTTTTTCATTTCAATATGCATTCCCATCACTTCCCTTTATTAAAAAATCACGCCTGCATGTAAAATTACATTTGCATAAGGCGTAGCCTCGCCTGTACGAATAATTGCCTTCGCTTTCTTTGTATGCTCTTTAAATTGTTCATGAGATACATACTCAAATGCTGGCTCTATTAATTTCTGTTCGATCTCTTTATTTACTTCCGCATTATTTATAATGACTTCTTCTGCTAACGTCACTTTTTCGATTGCCATATCATCAGCTACAACTTGTAACACCTCTAAAAAACTCGGTTTTCCAATCTCAACAGCTAAATCAATTCGTTTTACTCCGTCAGGAATTGGTAAACCGCAATCAGCAATTACAACCGTATCTGTATGCCCAAGTGAAGCAAGGACTGCCGCGATTTCACTGTTTAATACACCATGCTTTTTCATCCAACAATCACCTGCACTTCACGTACTCGATCTCTCGTTGGCATACCGCCCTGTGCCCCAAGTTTCGTTACAGAAAGACCACCGGCAATATTCGCGAAACGAATTGCTTTTTGAAGTGTCTCTCCTTCAGAAAGTGCAACTGCTAACGCACCATTAAATGTATCACCAGCTCCAGTTGTATCCACTACATCAACAGCAATGCTAGGAACATGTACAATCTCTGTTCCATTATGGAAACGAACACCGTTAGAACCTTCTGTCATCAATAATTTATTTGGATACTTCGCCAATAAATCTTCAATTGGTGATGTAAAATCATCTAATACGATGCGGCACTCATGTTCATTTGGCGTAATATAAGTTGCTTTTTCTAAAATTTCTTCTGATAAAACTTGTGCTGGCGCTGGATTCAACATAACAGGAATATTATGTTCCTCACAAATAGCCAATACATATTTTACTGTTTCAAGTGGAATTTCTAGTTGAAGAACAACCATATCCGCTTTTACAAGAAGGTCTTTGGAGCGATCTACAACTGACTTATTTACAAGAGCATTTGCCCCTTGTACGACAACAATACTGTTATCTTCTTCTGCTAAAACGATATGAGCAATTCCTGTCGTTCTATCTGTAACCGGTACCACATAATCGATAAAAATGCGTTCGTTCTCTAAATTTTTTCTAACTACTGTTCCATAATCATCATTTCCTACCGCTCCAACCATTGCTACATTTGCTCCTAACCTAGCTGCAGCAACTGCTTGGTTTGCCCCTTTCCCTCCTGGGATTGTATGAAACGCTTCACCAATTACTGTTTCTCCTGCTTTCGGCCGTTTTTTTGAAACAGCCACTAAGTCCATTGAAATGCTTCCTACTACTGCAATATTTGGCATCTGTTTCATCTCCTTACTTCGTTGTATTTCGTTCTATAATTTCAATTGGCAAACGATAGTGTTTCTCTTCTAATGTATTTCCTTCCATTTGCTCTAACAACAACTCTGTTGCAATTTTCCCCATTTCATATATCGGTTGTGCAACTGTTGTAATAGATGGATACATCATTTCCGTTAAAGAAATGCCATCAAATCCGATAATTTGTAAATCATCTGGAATGGCAATCCCCTTTTGAAGTGCAGCCTTTACAATACCAATCGCAATTAAATCATTCCCAGCAACAATACCATCAATATGCGGGTATTCTTCTAATAATTCCATCGCTACACGCTCACTATTTGCTGGCTCAAACGTACTCTCCGCAATCATATACGAAAGATTATTTTGCGTAATAACGTCTACAAAACCTTCAAAACGTTCATTTGCAGTACTCACATCACGTGGTCCGCGAATATGTGCAATATGTTTACATCCTTTATCTAGTAACAACTTTGTCGCAGCCTGACTTCCTGCATAGTTATCTGCATATACAGTAGGAATACGCTCATTAAACATACGGTCAATCGCAACAACCGGAACAGATAAATTCATGTAATTAACACTATTTTGTGGATTCGTTGCTACAATAAATCCATCTACATTATTTTGTCTAAGTACATCAATGTATTGTTTCTCTTTTTCTAAACTTTCATCAGAGTTACAAAGAACAACTGTGTAACCTTGTTTATGTGCTACATCTTCTACGGCACGTGCAACTTCTGGAAAGAACGGATTCACGATATTCGGAACAACTAAGCCAATTAAACGAGACTTTTTATTATACAGTGAACGCGCTACTGTACTAGGCTTATAATCTAACATCTCTATTGCACGCTCTACCTTTTTTAATGTATCTTCATGAACATATCCATTTTTATTTAGAACTCTGGAAACGGTCGCAACAGATACTCCCGCTAATTTCGCAACGTCTTTAATCGTACTCATTCTCTTTTCTCCTCATTTCATGTAACCGTTTACAGAAAATAATATAACGTATTTCTAAAAATACGTCAATCATTTCTCACTAAAAAGCTTTTAAGGTTATACTCAAAAAAGCACCGCCATAAGGCGATGCTTCTTCATTACGAGTATGATACAGTTTTTTCTTTTTCTTCAACAGCAGGCTCTTCAGCATCTTTTTTACGATCTGATAGTTTAATTTTTTGTAAGAAAATCGTAAAGATGGCACCTACTACGATAAATACTAATCCTGTTAAGAATACAGTATGAAGCGAGTCTACTAAAGAGTTTTTCAAAATAGGTACAATGCTGTTAGCAAACGCTTCTGGCATTTGTTTTAATGCCTCTGGGCTAAATAGCATCGAATATAAACCTTGTGGATCTGTGTGAATCATATCTTTAAATTTCGTTACCATTTGTCCCGCTTCTTTCGGGAATGTATCTAATACAGGTACTAATTTATTTGTTAACGTTGTACCTGAAGTGTTATTCATAATTGATCCTAAAATTGTAATACCAAATGTTCCACCAATTTGACGGAAGAACTGACTTGATGACGTTACGACACCAAGGTCTTTTTTCGGGAAGCTTTCTTGTAACGCTAATGTTAATGTCGGCATTACAAGACCCATTCCTAAACCGATAACCATCATATAAGAAGTAGCTGTAAGCTTCGTTGTGTGCATATCCATCGTTGTTAATAACCAAAAACCACCGGCCATAATAAGCATACCTGCGATAATTTGTGGTTTTACACCAACTTTTAATACAAGTTGCCCACCGATAATACTCATTACAATCATTGTAATCATCATTGGAGTCATAATTGTTCCTGATTCAGCAGCACTTACTCCTACAATACCTTGCATGAAGAATGGTACGAACATAATCGCGCCGAACATTCCAATACTCATAAAGAATCCAATCGCATTCAGTATTGTAAATGTGCGATTTTTAAAGAAATGCATTGGTAAAATCGGCTCTTCAGCTTTCGTTTCAACAATAACAAAGCTAACGATACCAATTACAGCTAGTGCGAATAAACCGATAATTTGCCAAGAATCCCATGCATAATCTTTTCCGCCAAACGTTAGCGCAAGTAATAAACTTACAACACCTAGAATCATCGTAAAGATTCCAGCGATATCAATTTTAATTGGTCCTGTTTGTTTATGTGATTTTAATCCCATTGCAATAAAGATTGTTGCTAAAATACCAACCGGTAAGTTAATGTAGAATACCCATCTCCAGTTCACTGCATCTACAATCCAACCACCAACTTGCGGTCCAATTACAGAAGCAAGACCGTATAACGCACCAAAAATACCTTGCCATTTCGCACGTTCTTTTCCCGTGAACATATCTCCAATAATAATCATAGCCATTGGCATCATAATACCGCCACCAAGACCTTGAATACCACGGAAAATAATTAATTCTGTCATACCATTCGCCATACCACATAACGCCGAACCAATCATGAAAATAACTAGCCCTGTTATATATACGTTACGACGACCAAGTAAATCCGCTAATTTACCTGCAATTGGTACAACTGTCGTTGATGTTAACATATAAGCTGTCGTTAACCATGTCATTAAACTTAATCCGCCTAGGTCACCGACGATACGTGGCATTGCTGTACCAACAATTGTTCCATCTAATGCAGCAAATAGCATCGCGATTACTAAACCGATTAACAACAACTTTCTATTTTGATTTTCTTGTTGCTCCATGTAATCTCCTCAATTCCTCTTAGTTATTCTCTTTTTTCTCTTGTGTCCCGCAAATAATGGTTTCTAACTTCTCAAAGAGACGTAATAAATCTTCTCTTTCTTGCAACTCTAAATGTGAAAAGTATTTTGCAATATGCTCGTTGCGAGCTGTCATTGCCTCTTCTACTCTAGCTTTCCCCTTTTTCGTTAACTCGATGATGACAACACGACGGTCATCTTTGTCGTGATAGCGTTCTACAAGTTCTTGATCGATTAGACGATCAATCATCACTGTAATCGCGCTAGGCTTCACATACATCTTTTTTGCTAATGTTGTCGCTCTTGAAGCCCCATAATGATCTAAAATCTTTAAAATATAAAACTGCGGTGGTGTAAGTCCTGTTGCTTGCATTTGTTCTAATAACTCCGTCTGCATTTTCTTTCCAATCGAAAAGGCAAGAGCTTGAATTTTATCGATATGCGTCATATCATTTGGCATGTTATCCACCTCTTATTTAAACAATAAAATATTTAACGTATTTAAATATTAATCCCGCGAACAAAATCCGTCAATACTTTTATTCATAAAAACGTTTACATTTTTGTCACAAAGTTGTATAATTTTCGACGAAGTTAATATTGACAGTCACGGAGAAACGGAGTACACGGCTATGAATCATAAAAAAGGAAACTTTTTTATATTTCATGGCCTTTTTATATTCTCTGTCTTAAAACGCTTCGAATTAATTAGGGGAGGATTTTCATTTTATGTTTTTCACACAATTATTTAAACCTGCGCCCCACGCGGAACGCTTACCAGCTGATCGCGTTGATAGCGAATACCGTAAATTACGTTTACAAGTATTCTTAGGTATCTTCATCGGTTATGCAGGCTACTACTTTGTTCGAAAAAACTTTTCACTAGCAATGCCATACTTAATCGAGCAAGGCTTTAGTAAAGGGGAACTTGGGGTTATCCTTTCAGCAGTTTCTATTGCTTACGGATTAAGTAAATTTCTTATGGGTATCGTATCCGATCGTTGTAATCCTCGCTACTTTTTAGCAGCTGGGCTATTTTTATCAGGTATCATTAATATTATTTTCGGCTCATTTTCTTTCATTACAACGAGCATTATACTTATGTTTGTACTTCAGTTTTTAAATGGATGGGTACAAGGTATGGGATGGCCTCCTTGTGGTCGTACGATGGTGCACTGGTTCTCTATTAGCGAACGTGGTACAAAAATGTCTATTTGGAACGTCGCTCATAATGTTGGCGGAGCGCTTATGCCTTCCCTTGTAACATTAGGCTTATACTTCTTCGCAGATGACTGGAAAAGTATTTTTTACTTCCCAGGTATTCTTTCAATTTTAGTTGGTATTTATGTATTAATTACGATGAAAGATACACCTCAATCTTGTGGACTACCTTCTATTGAAGAACATACTGGGGAATATCCACCAGATGAAAAAGTAAAAGATCGCGAACGCGAACTTTCAGTAAAGGAAATTTTATTTAAATACGTATTAAACAATAAGTTTTTATGGTACATCGCTATTGCGAACGTTTTCGTATATTTCGTACGTTACGGCGTTGTAGACTGGGCTCCTACTTATTTAGTAGAAGAAAAAAGCTTTACTCATAGTAGCTCACGTACTGCTTACGCTCTATATGAATGGGCTGGTATTCCAGGTACACTTCTTTGCGGATGGATGAGTGATAAACTATTTAAAGGACGTCGTGCACCTGCTGGTATTCTATTTATGGTTGGTGTATTTATCGCAGTTCTTGTTTACTGGTTAAACCCTCCTGGTAATCCAATGGTTGATAGTATCGCACTTGTCGCAATTGGATTTTTAATTTACGGACCGGTTATGTTAATTGGTCTACACGCTCTAGATTTAGCACCAAAGAAAGCTGCTGGAACTGCAGCAGGCTTAACTGGATTCTTCGGTTACTTAGGCGGAGCAGCTTTCGCTAGTGCAGCTATGGGCTTTATCGTAGATGCATTCGGATGGGATGGCGGATTCATCTTATTACTTGCATCTTGCGTACTTGCAATGTTCTTCCTTGCTCTTACTTTAAATACAGGGTCAGTAAAATCAAAACAAGCTTAAATAATATATAACAAGCATAAAAATAGCTCTTAGCATTTACATACATGCTAAGAGCTATTTTTTATTTTCATTGCTGTTCCTACTAATGATAACAACCCATTCCTTCCCTACTATAAGATTAAAAGATTTGATGAAACACCTTTATTAAAACGGCTAACGTAACAGATGCAGCAAATCCCCCTAAACAAATAAGACTGACACCTTGGCTATATGACAAATTTTGAAATGATTTCATTACTTCCATCCTCCCTATCTCCCCTTTGATACTTTTATTTTACCAATGGGAAAAATTTCATAACATCGATTTCTCTAACAACTAACTTACAAATTTGTAAGTTAACATCTTTTCAACTTATATATCTAGTATTTCCACAAATAAGAGTCATTTATACATAAAAAAAGACCTCAGTTATACTAAGGTCTTCGTTACATTCTATTTCATTTTACAATCATCACTGGACATTTCACACGCTTTGCTATTTTATGACTTACACTTCCCAGCACCATTTCTTGCAGTGTATTGAGCCCTCTACTTCCAGCAATGACAAGATCTATATCTCCTGTATTCACATATTGAACAATTGTATCTCCAGGATCACCATGTAATATCGTAATTGTATAAGAAATGTTCTCTTTCTTTAATAAACCTTCAATCTCTTTTAATTTATCTTTTCGACTAGCTGATATTGTTTCTAAATCTGTTTGACCTTGTATAATATCTGATTTTGCCGTTCTATTATCTACTACGTACACAACTTCAACATTTGTTTCTTCGCTACATTTTGCAATATATGTTGCATGTTCCGCTGCTCGAAGTGCATGTTCAGAACCGTCACATGCTAATATAATTTGTTTGTACATATGCTGAATCCCCTTTTCGTTATCCTACTCGTATTATATAATAAAGCCCCCTAAAAAGGAGGCTTTTAACTAGCAATTCTTTTATTATAAGTAGCTAAATTTGCAACAAGTTTTGAGCTACGTTCATTTAATCCTGTTATACTTACTTTCACGCCACTTTGTTCATATTTCATAATAACTTTATCAATTGATGCCACTGCCGAATCATCCCATACGTGCGCATGAGTAAAGTTCATTTCGATTTCTTTTATATCTTCATCCAATGAAAAAGCATTTATAAAATCTGCTGTAGATGCAAAGAAGAGTTGACCGTGAATTTCGTATATTTTCTTATTTTCAATATATAAATGTTTCACGTGAATCTTTGCCATATTGAATGCAAATAAAACCGCACTAATTACTGTTCCGATAATTACACCTAATCCCAAATTATGAGTGATAAGAACGACCACGACTGTTACGATCATGACGAATGCGTTCCCTTTTGGCACTTTATGAATCGTTGCTACAGAGTTCCAATCAAACGTTCCGATTGAAACCATAATCATAACTGCAACTAAAGCTGCCATCGGAATATGAACGACATAATCTCCTAAAACGAATAGTAATACGATTAAAAATCCGCCCGCTACAAATGTTGATAGGCGACCTCGTCCACCTGATTTAATATTAATAACAGATTGACCGATCATTGCACAACCTGCCATTCCTCCGAAGAAACCAGCAACAATGTTTGCGATCCCTTGTCCACGTGCCTCTTTATGCTTATTACTTTCCGTATGCGTCATATCATCTAAAACTGAAGCTGTTAATAATGATTCTAGTAAACCGATAATTGCAAGCATAACTGCATAAGGTAAAATAATCCCTAATGTCTCAAGTGTAAAAGGCACGTCAGGAATACTAAAGAACGGTAATTCTTTCGGCAGGCTTCCCATATCTCCTACTGTTTTCAACTGTAATCCGCTCATAAGTGCAATACTCGTCACAATAATAATTGAAATAAGCGTAGAAGGTACAGCCGTTGTAATACGTGGAAATAAATATATAATTGCAAGTCCTAATACAACGAGTGCATACATTTGCCAAGTTGCATTTTTAAAATGTGGCAATTGCGCTGTAAAAACTAAAATTCCAAGTGAATTTAAAAAACCACTCATAACAGATTTCGGAACAAACTTCATAAATGAGCTCAGTTTGAACACGCCAAAAATAATCTGGACAATACCTGTTAATATTGTTGTAGCAAATAAATATTGCAAACCATGATCTTTAACAAGCGTTACCATTAATAATGCCATTGCACCTGTTGCAGCTGAAATCATTCCAGTTCTTCCGCCAACAAATGAAATGGTAACTGCAATACAAAAGGCTGCGTATAGTCCAACTGTCGGATCCACGCCTGCAATAACAGAGAAGGCTATCGCTTCAGGGATTAACGCTAAAGCAACGACAATTCCTGATAACACGTCCCCTTTCACATTAGAAAACCAGTCATTTTTTATCGTTTGAAACAAAATATCACTCCTCTACTCCTTTATAATTTGATTTTCTCCATAAGAAAATCTAGCCGACTGCACGAAAGCTATTATATAACGAGTAGAAGATTTTTTGCTATGTAAAAGTTTCCTAAAAATGATGTTACCTTCGTAGCTTCTTTTTTAGGAAACTTTAAATATACTATCACCTATTGTTGATTTAACGTACAATGATTTCGGATTCTACAGTATGTCAAATGAAGAAAACTTTGTTTGGATGGATGAAAAATGCACATGTAATTTAGTTCATTTAAAGTTCTATAGATATTTCCACTTCATATATGAGGTTTAGTTTGGATAGTTTAGGGTTAGAGGAGTTTATACTAATTTAATGAAAATAGTAAGAGCACTCTTTCGAGTGCTCATTTTATGCAGATACAGTTGCTTTATCCTTACGGAATATACCCATTAACCCACCGATTAATAGTAATACGCCTGGTAATAAGTAAATTATAGAAATACAAATAAATCCACCGATAGCAGCCACAGTCATCATAATACCGCCAACCTTCGCTTTACTTCTTACCATAACAGATCCAACAATTCCTAAGATTGATAGAGCCACAGCTCCCCAACCTAAACCAATAACAGTATTTGCTCCATCAGCTTCAAAAGCAGCTCCCATACCGCCGATCAATAAAGCAACAAATGCACAAATAATACCAAAAATACCTCCAATAAGACCTAATACAAATTCAGCTGTTCTTTTCATTTCAATCTCTCCTTATTTAGCAACTTCAAATTCAAATTTCACTGATTTCTCGTCAAATGTAAATGTAGGTTTAAATGTACCAACAAACTTATCGCCTTCTGGTACATCAAATAACATTTTGTTTGTAATTTGGTTACCTGGCGCAATATTTTCATTTATAAACGTATTTTCCCCACCAAAGTACTCTTTGAATTGGTTGCCGTTAGTATCAGCAATTTTTAATTCAGAAGTTCCAAAATATATATCTTTTTTGCCATTATTTTTAGCGTTAAAACCGATTTCTAGTACTTTCCCTTTTTCAGCTTTTACGTATTCGTTAGGCTCAACGAATTTAGCTGAACTGAAAGTAAGTTGTAGACCATTAACTTCTACAGTATCTCCAATTTTATAAATCTTGCTTTCAGCTTTTTCCTTTTTATCTTTCTTTTCAGCCTGTTTAGGAGCATCGTTTTTACTCACTTCTTTAACTTCAGTTTCACCACAAGCAGATAAACTAAAAGCAAGTGCACCTGTTAAAGCAATAGTACCCAATTTTTTATACATTCTTTTTCCTCCGATTATGTAAAATGTAAGATTTTCGAAACTATCATAACAGAAACAGTTACAACTTTTTTGTCATATTTTGTCGAGGAAAATAAAAAAAGACGCTATATCAGTAGCATCTTTTCTCATTTCATTAATGTCCACCGTGTCCTTGACCACTTTCCTGAACAATTTCTAACCTCTCATCTAGTATTCCTTGTGTTTCAAATGAAATATCACTCGTACTTCCTAATAAGAAACCGTGATTATATGGTCCAAGTGTTGGATCATCTTTAAACTTCGGCTGAATGCTTGCAAGGAAGTCATACACTGGTTGTGAAGCTTTACCTTCTTCTAATAATACAACAGGTGCGTGTTTACCCATATGTGAAAAAGGTGCCCCAGCAACTGCTAAATCTGGTGTTTTGCTTGAAACAAATGATAAACCGTGACCAGGTTTTGTGAATCCCCAGCCAAATTTTGTTTTTTCATCTTTAAACTTAGCGAACGCAATCGAGTTTTCTGTAGGGGTCTCTCCACTAATACGCGTTACTTTCCCGTATTTGCTTAGCTCTTTTTCTACTTCTTTTGAAACAATTTTTTCTGGCCCTAATACATATATATTTGCTTTATCTTTTCTCATTTTTAATGCCTCTATTGTCGCTTCTGGCACCTTATCTTTTTCTGTATATAAAAGCGGTTCTGGCATATGAGAAATCCAGTTTACAGCTGGTGTTGTATATAAACGTCCTTCTTCTTCAGACGAACCAATAATAACACTATTTGGGTAGCTTCCTGTTATATCGGCATACTCCTTATCAACATCCTTCGCAAATATAGCTGGATCTGTTTCTTTTATTTGTTTTACTTTATAACCTTTTAATTGCTCAAGCGCGCTAGTACCTACATCCCCCATCACCATAATTTGTGTTCCATCTTTCGTTCCGATTGGATTTAATCGTTTTATTTCTTTTAACGTCATTTCCGGTATCTTTTCTTTTTCTATAAATAAAATCGGCCCGTTATTCGGATGATGAATAAGGTCTGCACTCGCAATACCTAATTGCCACTCGCTTGCTGGTACTAAAATAACAGCACCTGGCTGGTTCTCCTTATGAGTTGCTGGCCATATCGTTTGTGAAGTTAATACTGCCATTTGCAAAGGGTCGTTTGTGTTTAATCTCGTTACATTTTTTAAACTTGTCGTTAATAAATCATTAGATGCACCTTGGTTCATTTCTTTTGGCGCCGTTACCTCCTGATTCATTTTCATTTCCTTTTGCTCTGTTTTCTTCTCTTTTGTAGATTCATGGTTTTTATGGTCTGTATTCGTTTGTCCGCATGCAGCAAGACCAACTGCTGTAATTATTGTTATCCCAAAAATTCGGGTCATTTTTTTCACTATACCGCCTCCGTATTAATCATTTTTGAGCCAATATGATTACCTAAAATGTAATTTCAACTCCACAATAACAAGCAATTCTGAAGAAATTATGCAGACACATCATAATCTGCACCATTTCTTCATGATTTTGCATTACACTTTAAGTAACGATTATAAATATGGAGGGCTCTCTATGATTGATATACTGCTCGTAGACGATGAACCGAGAATGCTTGAATTATTAACGCTTTATCTTACACCAATTGGATATAACTGCGTATGTGCGACTTCAGGAGAAGAAGCTATTTTACATATAGAAAATCGAAACTTTAAATTTGTTTTACTCGATATTATGATGCCAAAGATGGACGGATGGGAAACGTGCAAAAAAATCCGATCTTTTAGTAACATTCCTATTATTATGGTTACAGCTCGTGATCAAACAGTAGATGTCGTTCAAGGATTAAAAATTGGAGCCGATGATTACGTAACGAAACCTTTCCATGAAGAAGAACTTTTCGCAAGAATTGAAGCCGTTTTAAGACGTACAAATGAACATAAACAAATCCAATATCACGGTATTGTATGGGATGAAACAAAACACTTCGTTTCTGTCCATAATGAAGAACTCCTTCTCACACCAATTGAATTTTCTTTACTCGGATTATTTTTACGCCATGTGAACTACGTATTAAACCGTGATCAGCTCATCGAACGAATTTGGGGGTTAAACACAAATACAGAAGATCGCACAGTCGATTCACATATTCGTAATTTACGTGATAAATTGCGAAAAGCAAATTTCCCTATTGATCATCATTTAAAAACCGTGTATGGAGTAGGTTATCGATGGATTAATACTGAACAGTAAGGGGCAAAACGATGAAACGAATTTCAATTCAATTCGGATTTTATTTTTTAATTGTTACACTTTTAATTGAAAGTGTTCTCTTTATTTTGCTCTATTATAGTCTTGTAAACACTAGAGTAAATGAAGAAATGACAGCTTTATTAAAGCGAGGAAATAGTCATCGAGATGTACTTGAA
The DNA here is from genome assembly GCF_051915225.1 of Bacillus cereus group sp. MYBK95-2. NCBI lineage: Bacteria > Bacillati > Bacillota > Bacilli > Caryophanales > Bacillaceae > Bacillus > Bacillus cereus group sp. MYBK95-2. The sequence goes on from NZ_JBQAEH010000010.1 coordinate 74,381, forward strand.
AAATATTACGATGAGCAAACCATCTCTCACGTAGCATTAATGGAATCTGAAGCTGAAACAACTGTCGTTATTACAAATGCAAATAAAGAAATACTAGCTAAATCTAACGAAATAAACACGACTATAAACGATCATATTAGTAAAATGCAAACTCGAACAGACCATAATGGAGCGATTATAGAAAATCATTGGAAAACATCTAATTATATATGTACAGTTAGCCCCATTGTAGTAGATGGAAAACATGAAGGCTATGTGTACATGTTTCTTGGAACAGAATCAATTGAAAAGTTAGTTAATGGATTAACGAAACAATTCATTATTGCTGGTGCCATCACGTTTCTACTCACAGTCATCACAATTTTCCTATTATCTCGATTATTAACAAAACCATTGTTACACATGAAACATGCCACTGAAAAAATGAGTAAAGGTGATTTATCTGTTTCATTAACAACTACTCGAAATGATGAAATTGGTGAACTAGCATCATCTATTCAGACGCTCGCAAATGATCTACATTATATGAAAACAGAGCGAAGTGAATTTCTAGCAAGTGTTGCTCACGAATTACGAACACCGTTAACATACGTAAGAGGTTATGCTGACATTGCTTTAAAAGAAAACACCCCTTCTGAACAACGTTTGCGATATTTATCAATTATAAAAGATGAGTCTGATTACATTACAAACTTAGTTCAAGATTTATTTTCACTTGCACAAATGGAACAACATAACTTTTCTATTCAAGTAAAGGAAGTGCATTTACACACCTTCCTTACGCGTATATGTGAAAAAGTAAACGCCATGTATAAAGAAAGGTACATTAAAGTTTCTTTCTCTTGTCCTCCTACACTGCTAGTAAACTTAGATGAACAACGATTCGAACAAGTTGTTGTGAATATTTTAAATAACGCTTATAGACATTCAAAAGAGCATTCTCATATAAACATTTCTGTTACAGAAGAACATAAACATATTTCCATTGCAATTGAAGATGAAGGCGAAGGTATTCCGCTTGAAGACCTCCCTCACATTTTCGAACGCTTTTATCGAGTTGATAAAGCAAGATCACGAGCTACAGGTGGAACTGGTTTAGGACTATCTATCGTGAAAGAAATTGTAGAGCTACACGGCGGGACGATTACTGTCACGAGTGAAGTTGATCATGGATCTTGTTTTATCATTTCATTACCATCTGTAAAGAAACACGACTACCATCAGTAGTCGTGTTTCTTTATCCCGCATTAACGGGCAGTAAGACCCCCTACATCAAAATTCAGCGGAAGCAAAGAAGTTAGGTGGGGGATCAACTGCCCGTAAAAGCCCGATTGGTTCAACTAATAATCAGTGGGAGATGAACAAAACCCCCACTGATTAAAGTTTCACTTTATCATTTTACTTTATAATATAAATTTACAAATTGCCCAAAACGTTTCGTATCCGTTAAAGTTAAATTAATTTCTGGATTCTTTTCTTTAAATAATGGGACACCTGAGCCTAATATATGCGGTGTAATCGTAACAATATATTCATCAATTAGATTATTTTTAAAGAATTCTCTCAGTAGCTCTCCTCCACCAACCATCCATATTTTAGACCCTTCTTGTGCTTTTAACCTTTTTGTAAACTCCACTACATCTTCATTTACAAATTCCACGTTTCCGTCTGAACCTTTTTCTGAACGAGAAAAAACATAACATGCTTTATCTAAGTACGGGAATGTTTCCGTATGCTCTACTACATAATCGTACGTTTTCTTTCCCATAATTATTGTATCAATCGTTTCGTACATTTCTGTATAACCATTATCTCCCTCTCCTTCCGTTTCCATTAACCACTCTAAATCATCATTTTCTTTCGCAATATATCCATCTAAACTCGCCGCTATAAATAAAACTATTTCACGTGACATATCTTTTCCTCCTTGTATCTCATCTTGATAACATATGATGTAAACAATATACTAACAATAAAACATGACAATTTATGTCACGTTAAAAAGAAAAGGTGATACATTTGTCAAAAGCTAAACGCTTATTAGATATTCTTATATTTGCTTCTGCGAAAAAAACATTTACAGCTCAAGAAATAGCTGATGAATTTAATATTTCCGTTCGTACGGTTCATAGATACATTTTAGATTTAAGTGATATGGGGTTGCCCATTTACGCAGAACAAGGTCGTAACGGCGGCTATAAAGTATTAACGAATAGAGTAATTCCGCCTATTTTATTTACGGAAGAAGAAGCAGTCTCTATCTTTTTTGCTTTTCAATCTTTAAGTTACTATCGCGACTTACCTTTTAACACAGAAATCAATTCCGTTACACATAAACTGTATAGCTCCCTACAACATGATGCGAAAGTGAAAGTTGATAAAATACGTTCTTACATCGCTTTTTGGAATCCGAAGCGCACAATTGATACACCTCTTTTAAACGAAGTGTTAACCGCGGCTATTGAAAATAAAAATTTACACTTTCAATACGAATCTAAATCGGGGTTAAAAACAAAACATGTTCATCCTATCGGTGTATATGCTCATGACGGGCTATGGTACTTACCGTCCTATGACTATGGCAGGAAAAAAGTATTACTGTATCGCATCGATCGTATTCTTTCCATATTATCAACGGAAGAAAATGAGGATACATTCATGAATTTAGAAGAGTGGTTTGCCTCTAACTCTAACGTAGTACACATCCCTACTCAGTTACATGTTTTACTGACAACAGAAGGCGTACGCCAATGTAAAAGCGTCCCTTATCTTGAGGAATTCGTTATAATAAACGAGGATGGGACAGGATATATAAATTCAACAATTGATAAAGGAGAAATCAATTTTATTACCCCTTTATTTTATAGACTCGGAAAAAATGCAAAAGTTTTAGAACCGACAGAATTGATAGATGGTTTACGTATACGTGCGAAAGAAATTTTACATATGTATGGAGACGAAAAAAGCTGCTAAATATAAGCAGCTTTTTCGTCGATTTGTTTCTATTATTTTGATTGTTGACGAATATCGAACCACCAACGATTTTTCTCATTCATATTCTCATTGCCACTAAACCCACTGTAACGGAAAGCATCAAGGAAGATTGAATCTAGCTTATCCTCATCTACAAAATAACCTAAGTTAACCTTCACCGTTTGTCCTGGTGTGATACTGCCAATATTGTAAAAGCTTTTCCCTTCTCCGTGAGGTTCTAAATAATCAACTTCGCCCGTCATAATATTTTTTTCTGTAATTCCATCTCTTTCAGCGTAATTCCATACATTCCCCTTACTTTTAAGCACTTGTATGGATGGATGCATATAGATTTCTTCTGTCGCCTGTTTACCTATATTTTTCACTGTTGTTGTCAGGTAGACAAATTTAGGATGAATTAATTTTGATTCTACTAATTGATCAATTGAATCTTTACCATTTCCAACTTTATATTCATCCCGTCTATATGGTATCAATTGTCCAGCTTGATCCAAAGCCTGATTCCTACTTAGTATTCCTAAGCCCAGTTCATTAAAGTTTTCTTGTTTAAAATCTTTGATTGAATCAAAAACTTCAACCTTTTCTATCACATATTCAATTTTGCTGTTATCCATGATAATCGTTACTGGAACTTTTTGTCCTATATGAAATAGTCGTTTACTATCTTTTTTCAAAGGAATCACCTTAGTTTTTTTAGGCTTACTTTCGTCGCTAAAATACTTTTTATCATAATCTGTTATATGTGATGCCTTTTCTTTTGACGTAGGCTCAAGTGAAATACTCCCTAACACATCCACCATTTGTTCTTCATTTATATCGTTTCCAATATAACTTTGTAACATGATCCCTTCTTCCTCAAAGAATAGAAAAACTACCCTGTCCATCATTAAATCTTTGTTACCAGTTTCTCTATGGACAATTACTGCCTTCTTACCATTTATCTCTTTTTCTTCATAACTTTTCGAGTACAGAGTTGGAAAATCTGAATTTCCCCCTACTCTCCAAAGAACGAATGAAAAGCCTCCATTTGCATAGTTATCTTTAAATGAATATTTCATAGCAGAGTCATCAATTGCTTCCATATTTTCTGGCAATTTACCAACCTTCAACTTATACCACTGATCACTCTTTTTCGAATCCTTATTTGTTAAGGAAACATTTACTTCATAATTTTGTTTTTGAACAATCATATTATAGACTTTTACTGCACCAAAAACGGTTGTCGGCATACCAATCAATAAGCAGGCAGCAGCGATTAACATACGATGTCTTTTACTCTTTTTCTGTGGTCGCTCGCCCTTCAGCTTCATTTCCTCCATAAACAGTTTCTTTTTGCGCGTATATGTATGTGAAAATTCATGTTGTTCTTCGGATTTATCAAAATCATCTAAAGCAATTTTTTCAGCAAGTTCATATATTTCTTTGGAGTTCTTTGAATTCGTCATGTTGTATACCTCCTATCATATTTTGGACTCGTTTTCGAGCGCGTTCAAACTGCTTGCGGACATTAGCCTCCGTAATCCCCATTACACTTGAAATTTCTTGATACGTTAAGTTATAGAAGACTTTATACTTAAACACCTGTCTGTTAGATTCATTTAACTCTTTTAGCAATGTATCAATTTGAACCTCAGACATTTTACGTTTTTCCCACTCTTCAATATTTTCATCTACTGCTTCTATTGATTCTCTTTCATATTCTTCTAAAAATGTTTCATGTCGTTTATTTTTCCGGTAACTATCAATCGCCTTGTTTTTCGCGATCCTCAAAATATAGCGTTTAAGCTCTTCAGTGCTCAAGCTATGGAGCTTTTCCAAGTTCTTATAAAGAGTAATAAACGTCTCTTGAACCGTATCTTCAGCCTGTTGAATATTATTTAAAATAGAATAAGCTACATAATAAATTTTTTGTTCATACAACTCATATAGCTCTTCCATCTTTTCATAATCTTTGTTTGTAACTTTCATATAATTCCTCCTCTCACTCTATATAACGAATGAGCACTGTAACTTTGTGACACTGCAAAATCTTTTTATAGATAAAATTTAATAATAGAATAAACAAAAGCCCAATTTCTCTATTTTAACTGAGAAATTGGGCTTTTTAATATTAGAATTTTCCTGACTGTATCTCTAAGAAAAATTCTTTTACACCTTTTCAATATGTATTATTTGCTCTATCGCTTCTTTTAACAAATGCTTTGTCTCTTCAAAGTTATGATTCTGTTTTTCTCCCGATTGTACCATATAAAACTCAGCAAACGGGCGCTCTTTATATCTTGGTACGACATGCATATGGTAATGTGTTAACTCGTTAAATACTCCACCATTTTGACAAACTGTAACTCCATCTGGTTTGTATAATGCCTTAATCGCTTTTGCAATAAGCTTAGAAGCATCCATAACGGATTTTGCTACAACATCATTTAATTCATCTACTTCTACAACATGCTGCTTCGGCACAATTAAAGTATGACCTGGATAGAAAGGTTCATGATCTAAAAAACATGTTACATACTCATCTTCGTATACTCTATATATTTTTTCCTCTTCATTTGCTAATTTACAACCTAAACATTCCATCATACTTTCTCCCTTTATTAAAAACATAAAAACGTGAGAGCCGTATTCTCACGTTTTTATGTTTCATTTTATTAGTTCAATTGTTTCCGTAACCTTTATACTATCTTTTACAGATTGAACAATCGTACAATTTTTCACTGCAAGTTGCAGCGCCTTGTCCAGCTGCTCTTCTGTAATGTTTTCTGCTTTAATTTTATAGTGCAAATGAACACTTTCAACTGGCTTCGATAAAGCTTCACTTCTACCAATTTCAGTTTCGATTGTAAACGTATCATATGTAATACGTTTCTTTTCTAAAATTGTTCGAAAGACAATTGCACTACATCCTGCGATAGAAGAAATGAGTAATTGTAACGGTGAATACCCGTTTTCTTTTCCAATCGCTAATTGACCATACGATAAATCTGCTTCTATATCATCGTGTTTGATTGTTAGTTTCATTTGTTTTTTCCATCTCCACTTTCATCGGTTTCTGCCGTTTCTTACTAATATAATAATATATATAGCAGAAAATGATAAATGGAATACCACAGTATAACGCCATTCTTTGTTCAGGAATAAACGCTAAACTAATAACAACAATGCTATTTGTAATTAAGGCTAAAATCGGGACAATTGGGTATAGTGGTGTTCTATACTTTAAGTCCTCTAACTTTCCTCCACCTTTTATATACTGACTTCTAAAGCGAAGTTGCGATAGAGCAATAATGATCCAACTTGAAACAGCCGATAAACCAGCTATCGATAATAAATACATGTATACTGTATCTTCTGCAAGGAAACTTGTGAATAGAGATAATCCAGCTACCGCAATCGTTACGACTAGCGCTGTAATTGGAATACCACGCTTATTTACTTTCTGGAAGGAAGTTGGTGCCATTCCCTCATTTGCAAGTGACCATAGTATACGCGTCGCTGCATATAATCCAGAGTTCGCTACAGATAATAACGCAGTAATAATAACGAAGTTCATAATATCAGCTGCGTATGGAATACCAATTTTATCAAATACGACTACGAATGGACTTTCAATTACGCCTGCTTCTTTCCAAGAAATTAATCCTACTAAAATCGTCATTGTTAAAATGAAGAATAACATAATGCGCCATACTGTATTACGGATTGCACGTGGAATTGTTTTTTCTGGATTTTCACTTTCTCCCGCTGCAATTCCGATTAACTCTGTTCCTTGGAACGAGAAGTTAACTGTAATCATTGTAAGTAATACGGCAGCTAGTCCATTCGGGAAAAGTCCACCATCGCTTACAAAGTTAGAGAAAAGAGGTGCTGCTTCTTTTCCGTCATATGATATAAATCCTAATAATGCACTACCACCAAGCACAACAAATGCAAGAATTGTAATTACTTTAATACTAGAGAACCAAAATTCTAATTCGGCATAACTTTTCGCCGAAATTGCGTTTGAAGCATATAAAATAACACCGAATACAAGGCACCATACCCAAACATCAACATTTGGAAACCATCTTTTCATCATTAAACCGATTGACGTTAATTCTAGACCCACTGTTACTGCCCAGCCGAGCCAGTATAACCAGCCAATCATAAAGCCCGTTCCTGGTCCAATAAACTTCGTCGCATACTTTTGGAAAGATCCTGAAACCGGCATCGCTACCGTTAACTCTCCAAGACAAAGCATTGTTAAATACATAATAAATCCGCCTACTAAATATGAAAGGATGGCTCCCCCTGGTCCAGCCTGATTAATGGTGTAACCTGAACCTAAGAAGAAACCAGTTCCGATTACACCACCAAGTGCGATCATAAATAAATGTCTACTCTTCATCGTACGATGTAATTTCTCATTCGTTGGTTGCTGCATCTAAATCCTCCCCCTACCATACCCCTATATCCTGTTAAAATTTTCTGATAATAAAAATATACACGAAAGCGATTACATTTTCTATATAAAATTAAAACTTTTCTGATAAAACAATATAAAAATCGAATTATTGCAAGATTTAGATTCTATTTAGAGGAAAATAAGGAGAAACAAGGAAAAAACCCTTACATATATTGTAAGAGTCAACGGAGTTCTAATCTTCTCGATAAAATTGATAAACTATAATTTACGATAAAGTACATACAAGCTACTACTATAAACGTCGGAATCATGTAATTCACATTTTGCCCGCTAATAATTTGAGCATTATGCATAAGCTCAGGGAGTGATATAACAACCGCTAGCGACGTATCCTTCAGCAATGAAATAAATTGACTGACAAGCGGCGGAACCATTCTCCTTAATGCTTGTGGCAAAATAATATGCCAAAGCGCTTGAACATACGTTAATCCCGAAGATCTTGCAGCTTCAACCTGCCCTTTTTCAATAGACAATAGACCACTTCTAACAATTTCAGATATCATTGCTGCCTCAAATATTGTTAAAGCAACAATTGCAGCTGTTATAATTTCTAATTTCAAGCCTGCTTCTGGAAGTGCAAAATACGTGAAAAATATAATTAACAGTAGTGGTAAGTTTCGAATCACTTCAACTATAACTCCTAATACTTGTGAGACGACAGGTATTTTCGTGTAGCGCAATATACCGATTACACTTCCAATAATAAAACTAAGTACAATTGCTATGAGCGCTACCTCTAATGTTATAAGTAATCCTTTTAATAAAAATAGAATATGATCTCCTGTAATTGCTCCCTTGAAATCCATTTACACCGCCTCCTTTGCTAAGCGTTTTTCTAAATAACGCACTAGCATACTGAGCGGAATTGTTAATATTAAATAAAACATCCCGACAAATATATAAACATCAAACGTAACAAACGTCTTCGTTGAAATTAAATCTCCTTGATACATTAAATCAGCACCAGCAATAATTCCAAGTATTGAAGAGTTTTTAACTAAATTGAGAAACTGGTTTCCTAAAGGGGGAATTACAATTTTCACTGCTTGGGGTAAGACAACATAATACATCGCCTGCACATACGTTAGCCCTGAAGAGCGAGCAGCTTCCATCTGCCCTTTCGCAACTGATAAAATACCAGCGCGAATTACTTCTGCAATAAAAGCTGCCGTATATACCGTAAGCGTAACTGTTCCTGCTACAAAACCATTTAAAGTAATTCCTATTACAGGTAAAGCAAAATAGAATATAAATGCAATTAATACAAGTGGAATATTTCTTACAAACTCCACAAAAGCTGATCCTATCCAATTTAAAATGCGAATAGGTGCAATACGCATTACTGCCAAAATTACTCCTAAAATAAAACTACCTATCAATGCAATTACACTAGACATAACTGTATATTTAAACCCTTCTAAATACATATCAATGTTATTCGTTAATATAGAAAAATCAGGCACATATTCTCCCCTCTTTCTTTACAAGAAGAGGATGAGTACTCTCATCCTCTCACTTTTACTATCTACTTTTCTGGTTTTTGTCCAATCCACTTCTCATATAATTTGTCATACTCCCCGCTTGCTTTCATGTCTTTAATTAAAGTATTAATCTCTTTCGTTAAATAATCTGCCCCTTTTTGCACTGCAATTCCATACGGTTCATCTGTGAAAATTTTTCCTACTACTTCATAATTAGAATCTTGTTTTGCCATTCCGTAAAGGATCGCATTATCTGTCGTTAACACATCACCTTTACCTGCCTTTAACGCTGTAAATGCCTCACTATAATTTTCAAACTCTAATACAGTCGCTTCTGGTGACTTTTGACGAATGTTATTTGTAGATGTTGATCCTTTTACAGCTAATACTTTAACGCCTTGTTTTATATCATCGACGCTCTTAATATTGCTTCCTTTTTTCACAAGTAACGATTGTCCTGCTTTAAAATATACATCTGAAAAATCCACTTCTTTTTTGCGTTCTTCCGTAATTGTCATTGTTGCAATAATTGCATCAATATCACCATTTTTCAGCATTGGAATGCGTGTTTTAGACGTTACTTCTTTCAGCTCTAGCTTCTTTTCATCTCCAAGAATCTTTTTCGCCAGTGCCTTGGCGACATCAACATCGAATCCTTCTACCTGCCCTGTTGAAGGATTTTTTAATCCAAATAAATTCGTATCATTCTTCACCCCAACTACTAATTTCCCTCGTTTCTTAATTTGCTCAACAGCCCCGCCTTGCTTCGTATTTGTTTCCTTTGCCTCATCTTTCTTACTTCCGCATCCAGCAACAACAAGCACGAATAAACATGAAAATACGATTAAAGTAAATAACTTTTTCATTTTAAGCATGAAATTCCTCCTCTAATGATTTAGCACCCGACTTAAAAATAAACGGGCTCTTTCTTGTTCAGGGTTTGCAAAAAAGTTCGCCGGTGTTGTATCTTCAATAATTTGGCCATCATCCATAAATAAGATCCTATCTGCTACCTCTCTAGCAAATCCCATTTCATGCGTGACAACGACCATTGTCATCCCTTCTTTAGCCAGTGCTTTCATAACATCAAGTACCTCTCCAATCATCTCTGGATCAAGAGCAGACGTAGGCTCATCGAATAGCATAATTTCCGGCTGCATTGCAAGTCCTCTAGCAATTGCCACCCGTTGCTGTTGTCCTCCGGATAATTGATGTGGATATACGTTAGCCTTCTCAGGGATTCCTACTTTCTCTAAATAAAACATTGCTGTTTTCTCTGCTTCTTCTTTGGAAACTTTATTTACTTTAATCGGTGCTAATGTAATATTTTGAAGAACCGTTTTATGTGGATATAAATAAAAATGTTGAAAGACCATCCCAATATTTCGCCGCAATTCATTCATGTCCGTTTTTTTATTGTGTACCTCTGTATTTTGTACAATTAATTCTCCATCTGTAATTGCCTCTAATTGATTTATACATCGAAGCAATGTACTTTTTCCTGATCCTGAAGGCCCGACAACTACTACCACTTCGCCTTTTTTCACTTGCACATTAATATTTTTCAAAACTTGAAAGTTACCATAATATTTATTTACATTACGAAATTCTATCAACATACTCCCCCTTCCCCTAACAATGCATGTACATTCTTTTTATATTCAAAAATAGTCCCAAAAATAACTTTTAGCTTCAATTTGTCCATAAAAAAAGCAAAGGGTTTCCCCTTTGCTTCTTCATTTTTATTCGATTAAGATACTTCTTCTTTCTTATCTTTCCCGTATTCATGCTCCCAAAAATCAGCATTTTTAATTCCTAATGGCCCTGGATCGAATACTGGATCTTTTCCTTCTTTTTTCTGTTTTTCATAATCCTTTAATGCGACTAATGCAGGTTTTTGTAACAATAAAATCGCAATGATATTTACCCATGCCATAATTCCTACCCCAATGTCGCCTAAAGCCCAAGCCGTTGCTGCTGTTTTTATACAGCCGTAGAATACAGCTCCTAAAAATACAAACTTTAGTACCATGGACATCCAAGGGCGATCTTTATCACGATTTAAGTACGCGATATTCGTTTCTGCAATGTAGTAATACGCCATAATTGTTGTAAACGCGAAGAATAATAACGAGATTGCAACGAAACCATTTCCAAATCCAGGGAAAACAAATTCTACCGCCGCCTGTGTATATCCTGGTCCTGGCTGAGCGCCGTTTAGTTTATTAACGATAAAGTTTTTTCCGCTTGCATCAAATACGTTATACATGCCTGTAATAATCATCATAAATGCTGTTGCTGAACAAACAAATAATGTATCAATGTAAACGGAAAATGCTTGTACTAAACCTTGCTTAGCTGGATGTGATACTTCGGCTGCAGCTGCTGCGTGTGGTCCAGTCCCTTGTCCTGCTTCATTGGAATAAATACCACGTTTTACCCCCCAAGAGATTGCTAAACCGATAATACCACCGAAAGCAGCTTCTAATGCAAATGCACTTCTTATAATTAACATAAATGCTTCTGGCAATTTTTCAATATTCATAGCAACAATGACGCAAGCTACTAAAATATAGCCTATTGCCATAAACGGTACGACAACTTGCGCTACGTTAACAATTCGCTTTACTCCACCGAAAATGATAAGAGCTAATACGACAACTAATATAGCCCCTGATACGGTAGTATTAATACCAAAAGCAGTTTCTAAACTTACAGCAATACTATTTGCTTGTACACCTGGTAGTAAAAGCCCCGTTGCAAGAATTGTCGCTGCAACGAATACTAAAGCATACCATTTCACACCTAAACCTTTTTCAATGTAATAAGCAGGTCCACCACGAAACTGCCCTTGATGTTTCGTCTTATATATTTGCGCGAGTGTTGATTCTACATAAGCTGATCCTGCTCCTAAAAAGGCTACTGCCCACATCCAAAATACAGCTCCTGGTCCACCGAATGCAACCGCTGTTGCTACCCCAGCGATATTCCCTGTTCCAACACGTCCTGATAACGAAAGTGCTAACGCTTGGAATGAAGAAACACCAGCTTCTGATTTTTCCCCTTGAAATGTCAGCTTCACCATTTCTCCTACATGTCTTACTTGTAAAAACTTCGTTCGAATAGAAAAATATAAACCTACTCCTAAACATAAATAAACAAGTGCTGGACTCCAAACAATATTATTTAACCAATTTACGAAAGCTTCCAACATTCCCCCTCCTTTTTTATAAAGAATATTCAGAATATATATAAAATTATAAGTGTATACCGAATCTAGGACAATATTATTTTAATAAAGTAAACATATTTTTGTATAAAAAAACAAAGTATATATTTGTTTTATATACTTTGTTTTGAACTAAATGTATTATATATTCACAATTGCTTCTCTTTTAATAATTCTTTCGTATAGCTCTTCTGATAATTTCAAGAAGTTATCAGGCATATCTTTCCCTTTAAACTTCTTTTGAAGCGTTCCATATAAACCTATATCACGTAAACGTAAAAATAGTGGTAACGATTCATACCAACTATCCGCCAGCCTGTGCTCATACTCATATCCTTTTCGTAACACTTGTAACTGTTTACGAGCAAAATCTGTCTTCTCTTCTGCTGTCCACGGTGTAAATAGAACAGAGTAGTATAAAACCATCGCTAAATCATGTATAAAGTAATTATAAGCAGCATCATCAAAATCAAAGATTGTTAGCTCTTTACCATCATAATGAAAATTGCCTTGATGAATATCACCGTGCATAAGACCGAACGTTTCTCTTTCAACTGGAAGAGCCTTAATTTCATCCATTAATACCGCTGCAATCTCTTTCACTTGACCATCTTCTAATTCATTAACAATTCCACTTTCGTCTTCTTCCCACGTATCACGGTAGTCTGTTTTAGGATAATCCATTGTAAGGCGATGCAGTTGCCCAATCGCTTTTCCCCACGCTTCAAAATAAGCATCTCCCCAATAAGGCGATTCTGCTCCTTTTACTTGCTCACCTTTTGCATATATAAATAAAGAAGCGAAAAAGAAAGTCCCATCCTCTGCTACGATTTCTTCTACGAGATTTCGAGACGTTGAATAAAGAGGTCCTGCTACCTTTGCCCCATTCTCCGCAACATATCGTAAAAAATCTAGTTCAGCCTCTACCTCTTGTTTAGAACGATGAGAAGAATGTGTTAAACGTAATACATAATCTTCATCATTATCACCCTTCGCCTTAAAAATATAATTCTCAAAATCTCCAAGTGGCTTTTCTTCTACTGTTACATGAAACAAATTCGCTGCTCTTTTTAAAATCTCTTTCGTAAAAACACGTTCTACAGCTATTTCCATATATATCCCTCCTATATATCTTCTTAATTCGACACAAATGTTAGAAGTACTGCTATGAAATTGAATAATGCGTGGGCAATCATAGCTGATAAAATAGAATTTGTTTTCTCATATAACCATGCAAATACTACCCCACTCAAAAAATTCACCAGTAATGTGTTATATGTAGGGATATGGACAACGGTAAATATTATGGAACTAATAAACATACCGCCCCACATGCCATATCTATCACGAAAAAATGTATAAAAAACACCTCGATATAAAATCTCTTCATAGATTGGTGATATAATTGCTGCTCCAATTACCGCGATACAGAATGAATAGATTGATTTATCATTTTGGACCGTCTCCGTCTTACTATTCTCAAAGGAAATACCCATTCTCTCCATTATCACTAATACAGCAATACTAGCTACAATTAAGAAAATAACCGCTCCAACTGTCCATAAAAGATCTTTCCATGAAAGCTTCCGAATTCCAATATCTTTCCACGAGAGTTTATATCTTTTGATACAAAAAAGATAAACTACAGTAGTAAATATCACTGCCATTATAAAGCCCATTAATACTCCAGCATATAGTGAGTTACCTATTATTTCTAAAATATATTTATAAAAAAGAGATTCAACAGTTACTGGAACAATAACAAATACAAACATAAATAAATATAAAATTTCTTTCCATCCCCACATATCCCTCAAAGTCATTTATATCATCCCCTATACCCTATTTTCTATAGTATAAAAGATGACGTAACGTAACTTTCAAGCTACTTTGTCAAAAATAATCCAAGCATAAATTTCTCACAAAAAGCAAAAATTAACAGAAGTAACTTTATCTAAAAGAGGTGGAAATTATGACAGAGAAAAAAGAACAACAAGAGAGTACGGGCCCAAAGCATATGTTTCCATCACTTCCGGAAAATATTAATTACATTGAAAATAAGCTATGTCACTCAGATGATATAAAAAAATTAGATGTCCCATTTCAAAACGGAAAAGGAACAATCTTATATATCGAATCTTTAGCAGACCCAAATTTGATTCACCAATTAGCTCTTGAGCCTTTATTAACTCGGTCGGATTTGGCTTTAGATAAAGCTTTTGCCACATTAAATATGAAAAAAGAAACGAATTTAAATTATGGTGTGCAGCTTTTATTACAAGGTAAATCCTTATATTTTCATGAACACGTCGACAGTTTTTTTATTTTCGAAACAGCTTTATCTTTAAAGCGAGATATAGCAGAGCCTGATAATGAAGGGATTGTGCGCGGTCCACATACTGGTTTTGTAGAGGATCTAGCAACTAATTTAGCTTCGATTCGTAAGCTCATAAAAAGTCCAAATATCGTCGTTAAATATTTCACACTTGGTGAAGAAATGCATACGAAAGTGGCAATTGCTTATATGCAAAACATAGCGAATGACGATTTAGTTACAGAAGTAAAAAGAAGGTTAGAAACGATTAAGACAGATGCACTTATGCCTCCAGGATATATACAAGAATTTATAGAGGATACGTCTTTCTCACCATTTCCGCAGCAATTAAATACAGAGCGTCCAGATAGGACCGCTGCAAATTTAATGGAAGGACGAGTTGCTATTTTATCTGATGGAGATCCCACAGCGCTTATCGTTCCTGTTACGTTATTTGCTTTCTATCAATCACCAGACGATTATAATAACCGCTGGATTGTCGGTTCTTTCGTCCGAATGATTCGCTTAGTGAGTTTCTTGATTGCTTTTCTCTTACCAGCTATATATATCGCAACCGTAGCCTTTCATCCTGATGTATTGCCGCTCGAACTTGTGTATACAATTAAAGCTTCATTAGAGAAAGTACCACTTCCTCCTATTTTTGAAGCTCTCTTAATGGAATTAATCTTTGAATTATTACGGGAAGCTGGTATTCGCTTACCAAGCCGAGTTGGACAAACAATCGGTATTGTAGGTGGTTTAGTAATTGGTGATGCAATTGTAAAAGCTGGACTTGTTTCTTATACGATGATTATTGTTGTAGCTTTAACTGCCATCTCATCTTTTCTCGTTCCATCAAACGATATGAGTTCAGCAGTTCGAATTCTTCGTTTTCCATTAATGATTCTTGCTGCTATATTCGGATACGTCGGAATATCATTCGGTCTAATTATAACTTTCGTTCATTTATGTCAATTACATTCATTTCATACGCCATATCTTTCTCCTGTTGCCCCGATGCGGATAAAAGATATGAAAGATTCTTTCGTAAGACTTCCAATTTGGTCGTTTTGGGAACGACCACATGATCCAAAACCGAAAAAAATGCAACGACAACATGTAACGAGAGAGGATGAGGACGGTGACAAACACGCAAAGTAAAATTTCGCTCGTTCAATTTACCTTTTTCGTTATTCAATGCCAAATCGGAGTTGGTATCCTTTCTCTACCTAACCGTCTTCACCCAATAGCAAAAGGAGGTGGATGGATTTCCGCTCTCGTCGCTGGGCTTGCAATTCAACTTATTATTTTACTTATGTGGCTTTTCTTAAAGCGATTTCCTGATGCAGATATGTATGAAAGCGTTTGTATGCTATTTGGTAATAAGTTTGGAAAACTATTAGGTTTTGCTTATGTTTTTTATTTTACGCTTATTGGTATGACGGTTATGTTGAATGCTTGTAATGTCATTAAAGTATGGATATTACAAGCTACTCCTTGGTCTGCCATTCTCATGCTATTTACGATAGCTTGCTGCTATATAGCCTATAATACATTTAAAGTCATCGTACGATTTTATGTCATGGCCTCTATCCTCATTATTCCAATGGCCCTTTTAATTGCCCTAGGGCTTTCCCGAGCTGATTTCTCTTATATTTTTCCCATTACAGAAGCCGGCTGGTGGAATATAATTCAAGCATCCAAGGAAACAATTACAGCCATGTATGGTTTTGAAATCATTCTTATCGCTTTTCCAAAAGTAAATGGCAGTTCTGTCGCAAAACTGAAGGCCATTTCTATCGCTAATGGATTTGTAACACTTTTTTATACTTTTACTGTTTGGATTTGCTTTATCGTATTTAGTCCAAAACAAATTGAGCTTATTCCAGAACCAGTTGCTTACTTATTACGCTCCTTACATATCGGAATTATAGACCGAACTGATTTACTATTTATACCAATTTGGATGATAACTGTTGCAGCTTCTATCGCTAGTTATTATTGCGCTGCTTCAATCGGAATAGGACATATATTCAATCTTGCTAATCATAAAAAAGCTGTTCCAATCATTGGTATTATTGCTTTTAGTGTAGCCTTATTTATAGATACACCTGAAGAATTAAAAGTAATCTCAACTTTCACTGATAAGTTCACCTATATTTTCATAGTTGTCCTTCCTCTTTTATTTCTACTTTATTCTGTGATACGAAATAAGAAAGGAGAACAGTATGTTCAAAAAAAGAGTTAAATTACTTTTTGTATTATGTACTAGTTCCCTCCTTTCTGGATGCTGGGATCAAGAACCATTAAGGGAGGCAAGGTTAGCTTATAGTATTGGATCTGATATTACGGAAGAGAATCAACTCCAGCAAACAATCGAGCTCGTAAAAAGTTCAAGCGGAGAGCAATCTTCATTCGAAAATGAAATACATTCAGCAACGGGGCATAACATAAGGGATACAAGCGATGCCCTAAAAAAAAATGTTACTGGGAATATTCGTTATTTTAAATATGGTGTTCAATTACTAGGAACCAAAATCCTAAAAAAAGGTATATTACCTTTTTTAGATGTCAGCTTTCGGGACCCAACAAACCCAACTGCTTTAGTAAAACTTATTGCAGTAGATGGTGAAACATCCGAGATACTAGAAAAAAAGAAAGTAGGAAATTTACTAATTGGAGATTTTCTAAAGAAAAAAGTGAAAAGCTTAGAAGATATGAGTGTATTTCCAAAAGAAACTTTAGAGACAGCTGCTACAAAAATGTTAGATCCCGGTAAAGACTTTACCCTCCCTTCTATAAAAATAAAAGGAAAAGAAGTAATTACAAACGGTCTAGCTTTATTTAACAATGATAAATTAACTGGGCATTTACCTTTGAAACAATCTGTTTTATTCGTATTATTAACCGGAAAAATGGGAACAAGTGCCCGTATAACCCAGAAGCTTACTAGCGATGAATCAGAGAAAACATCTGATTATTTAACAATGGAAATTAGCAACCGAAAGTTAAAACGAGACTTAAAAATAACAACAGATAAAAAAGGAAATGTTTATGCTCACATTAAGCTCCAACTAAAAGTTATAGCGCTTGAAGCTCCGAGAGATAATCTTTACAAAATGGATGAAAGAAAAAAACTAAATAAAGAATTGTCTAAACAACTTACGAAAGAAGCTAAAAAGATAACGAAAAAGTTACAAAAAGCAAACTGTGATGCTTTCGGTATCGGCAGACACCTTATCGCCTACCACCCTGACTTATGGAAGAAGAAAAATTGGAATAAAGATTATGCAAAAGTAAAATTCAAACCTGAGGTAGAGGTAAACATTTTGTACAGTGGTGTCCTAAAATAAAAGGTTGTATGCCGCATGGGCATACAACCTTTTTATTTCGTATATCGATACACAATTGATTCATATGGTCTTAAGCTAAGTTTTGTAATATCCTTGCTAGCATCTTTATAATTCGACAGTAGTATTTCTTGTTTCATTCCATCTAATTGAACGTGCGCTGGTACAGAGTACGTTATTTCTTCTCCATAGAAGTTATTTATAACAAGCAGCACTTCACTTTCTGTAGTACGAGTATATGCCCAAATCTTAGGATCATTTTTATCCAAAATAGCATATTCTCCTTCTGTAATTACATCATACGTTTTCCTAAGTTCTATTAACTTTTTATAATGATAAAATACGGACTCTTTATCTTCTAATGCCTTCTCTACGTTTATTTCTTTAAAGTTTTCAGCCGCTGAAATCCAAGGTGTACTTGTTGTAAAACCACTGTTCATCTCTTCATTCCACTGCATCGGAGTGCGAGAGTTGTCACGAGATTTTTGCTTTAAAATCCCGATAATCTCTTCTTTTGATAGCCCTTCTTTTAGCTTTATATCGTATATATTTAACGATTCCACATCACGATATTGCTCGATGGACTCAAATTTAGGATCCGTCATACCGATTTCTTCCCCTTGATAAATATAAGGCGTTCCTTGCAGCATGTGCATGGCTGTCGCTAACATTTTTGCAGATTCGTTTCGGTACTTTCCATCATCACCAAAGCGTGACACGATGCGAGGCTGGTCATGATTACACCAAAATAACGCATTCCATCCTCCGCCCTTTTGCATTTCAATTTGCCAGCTAGACATAATCTCTTTTAATTTAATAAAATCAAAATCAGCCTTCGTCCACTTATCACCATTCGGATAATCTACTTTTAAATGATGGAAACTAAACGTCATACTTAATTCATTACGCTCAGGGTTTGAATATTTAATACAATTATCAATTGTCGTAGATGACATTTCTCCAACTGTAATTACATCTTTTCCTGCAAAAACATTTCGGTTCATCTCTTGTAAATATTCATGAACACGCGGACCATCTGTATAATACTTGCGTCCATCACTTGTCGCAGTACTACCTTCATCGTTTAAGAAACATTGGTCTTTTGAAATTAAGTTAATGACATCTAATCGGAATCCTGTTACTCCTTTATCCAGCCAAAAACGCATCATATCATATACTTCTTCACGAAGTTTTTCATTTTCCCAATTTAAATCAGCTTGTGTTTCATCAAATAAATGTAAATAATATTGCTCCGTCTTCTCATCATATTTCCAAGCAGATCCACCAAACTTAGACTGCCAATTATTTTTTTCATCACGCCAAATATAGTAATTACGATATGGACTATTTTTATCTTCCTTCGCTTCTTTAAACCACTTATGTTCAGTCGAACTATGATTTACAACAATATCAAGCATAATTTCAATGTTACGTACTTTCGCTTCTGCTAAAAGTTCTTCAAACTCTTCCATCGTTCCGTAAGATGGATCAATGCTGTAGTAATCACTTACATCATATCCATTATCATTTTGTGGTGATTGGTATATCGGTGTTAACCATATATAATCCACTCCGAGTTCTTTTAAATAATCTAGTTTCTCTGTAACACCTTTTATATCCCCGGTTTCTCTATTGTAATAACTATTAAAGCTCTTCGGATAAATTTGATAGACTACACTTTTATGCCAATCCTTCATGTTTAACTTCCTCCTACTTCTGTTTGACTCTTTTTGCAAATAACCATGTTAAAGTAAATGGGATTACAACTGCAATAATCATTCCTACAATAAACATTGGAATCGATTTCGGAATGATAGAAATAAATGCTGGCAATCCGCCAATTCCGATAGCAGGCGCTAATACACCATTTAATGTAATGAATATCGCTGCCACAGCAGATCCTATAATCGCTGCATAGAACGGGAACTTATTTCGTAAATTCACCCCAAACATCGCTGGTTCTGTAATACCGAAGTATGCTGAAATGGCTGATGTTGATGCCATACTTTTATCATTTTGATTTTTAGAAATCCAGAACATCGCAAGTGCCGCACTACCTTGCGCAATGTTAGAAAGAGCGATCATCGGCCAAATAAATGTCCCGCCATGTTGTGCAATCAATTGTAAATCAATTGCAATAAACATATGATGCATACCTGTAATTACAAGCGGTGCATATAACGCTCCAAATAATACTGCTCCAACTACTGGTACTGTTTCATATACACCTACTAATCCTACTGTTAATAAATCTCCAATATGACGTGTAACCGGACCGATAATTCCTAGTGCTAACACACCTGTCACAACGATTGTTGTAATTGGTACAACTAATAATTGAATTGCATTTGGTACATGTTTCTTTAAGAAAATTTCCACTTTACTTAATACAAATGCTGCTACTAAAACAGGTAAAATTTGTCCTTGATATCCTACCTTCTCAATTTGGAATAGTCCTAAAATATTGAAGTACTCAATCTTTTGACCCTCTAAACCAGTCGCTGCTTTTCCATAGTCCCAAGCGTTTAATAAGGCCGGGTGCACAAGCATTAATCCCATAACAATCCCTAGTATTGGACTACCACCAAAACGCTTCGTTGCTGACCAACCGACAAGTGCTGGTAAGAATACGAATGCTGTATTGGCCATCATATTAATTAAATCCCAAAGCCCGCCTAAGTTCGGATAAACATCTAATAAATTTTTCCCATCAAAAAATAAGTCCTTTGCGCCTAATAGATTGTTAATACCCATTAGTAAACCAGCTGTTACGATCGCTGGTAATATCGGCATAAATACATCCGAAAATATTTTCACAAACTTTTGAGCTGGATTTAACTTCTGATTTCCAGAGTCTTTTACGTCCGCTACAGTCGATTCTTTCATACCTGCAAGCGTTATCAATTCAGCGTAAACACGATCTACATCCCCTGGACCAATTACAATTTGAAATATACCAGCGTTATGAAACGCTCCTTTCACTAATGAAACAGACTGTAATTTATCATTATCTATTTTACTTTCATCTTTTAAAGCGATACGGAGCCTCGTCACACAATGTGCAGCTTGTTCAATATTGTCTTTCCCACCAATATACTGCAACACTTCCTCTGCTGTTTTACGATAGTCTTTCCCCATATTCCCGTCCCTCTTTTCTTTTTTTGATACCGTTTACAATTACATATTAACTCGTATATATAAGTTAGTCAACACTCGTATATACGAGTTTGTGTTTTTTTTATAAAAAAAAGAGATGAAACAATATTTTGTTCCACCTCTTTACTTCCTGCGTGCCACATCCGAAAAGTGAAAAATATCTAAACGGTGGCGTGATTCTGTATATTCAAACTGACTTCCATCATACAAATGTGTAAAGTTTTTCACAACGACAACATAGTCTGTTCCATTTAAATCTAAATACTTTCTGTCATC
Organism: Bacillus cereus group sp. MYBK95-2; assembly: GCF_051915225.1. Taxonomy (NCBI): domain Bacteria; kingdom Bacillati; phylum Bacillota; class Bacilli; order Caryophanales; family Bacillaceae; genus Bacillus; species Bacillus cereus group sp. MYBK95-2. The sequence goes on from NZ_JBQAEH010000010.1 coordinate 95,649, forward strand.
CTCTGTACATGGCTGTACTTCTATTACCCTCTGTGAATAACTAATATGTAGCCCAAGCTCTTTCTCGATGTATTTATAAATCGATGCAGTTGCAATTTCTTTCGTTAATCCTGGAATAAACTCAGATACAAAATGATTTATATCTAAAATTACTTTTTCTCCATCAATATTTCGTACACGTTTAATATGGTCAATCTCTGTTTTTTCTTTTACATTTAATAATTTCGCAATTTCTTTTGTGGCTTTTTCTTTGTCCATTTCCACAACTTCCGTAATACAATGACGTCCCAAACGTTCATTTTCTTCTTGGAAACTTACAATACCGCCAAAATTAAATTCAATATTTTTTCGCTTTAAAACAAAAACACCTTTTCCATGAATTTTTTGCACATATCCACGCTCTTGCAGTAAATCTACAGCTTTTCTTACCGTGCCTCGGCTTGCCTCATACTGCTTCATTAATTCTGTTTCTGATGGGATTTTGCATCCCTCTTTTAATTGTTTATTATCAATAGATTTACTGATTTCTGTATAAATTTGTTCATACTTACTCATCATCTACAATAGCCCCTTGTCACCTTCTAATTCTATATGTATTATAACATGCTTCACTCTTCTGCCAATCTCTCACTTATTTTCCAGTACAAGAAAAATATAGGTAAATATTTAATCTTTAAAACGTATTTTTATAAAAATTTTTATATTTTTCTTTTCATTCAAAAAAACATGTAGTATACTAACTTCAAAATCAGAGGAGAAAGGGAGCAAAGAACTATGCTTACTTATACAACAACTGTAGTTACATTTGCACAAAAACATCATCATCATACGTAACCCTTGAAACCTAGCGGAAAAATTACGCGTAGGTACAAGGGTTATTCCCGTTGTACCTACGCTTTGGTGAAAGAGCCATGTAGGTATTTTTTTATCTACATGGCTCTTTTTTTATTGTCAAAAAGCTAGTAAAAAATGATGTTTAAGCAAAACTTACTACAAAGGAGTTAACAAAAATGGAAACGAAAAAATGGGGATTATGGGTTTTAACAGCATTTGTTATCGGGAATATGGTTGGCGGTGGCGTATTTATGCTTCCAGCAAATTTAGCACAAGTATCAGGGCCAATGGGTTCTACACTCGCATGGAGTATTACAGGCCTTGGCGTATTTATGATTGCACTTGTATTTGGAAATTTAGCGATTCGGAAACCAGAATTAAAAGCTGGACCACAAAGCTATGCTCAAGCGATGTTTCCTTCAAAAAAAGCTGGTAAAGTTGCAGGATATAGTATGGCATGGGGATATTGGGCTGCTAACTGGGCTGCAACAGCATCTGTTATTATTTCCTTTGCTGGATATTTATCAACATTCTTTCCAGTTTTACAAAGTAAGCAAATTCTTTTTTCAATAAATGGATTTTCACTGGAACTCGGAAAAGGATTAACTTTCCTCGTATGTAGCCTTATGCTGTGGGGAATTCAATATATTCTTTCTCAAAATATTGATCGAGCTGGAAACATGAATCTACTTGCTACCATTGCAAAAATTATTGGATTTACAATGTTTATTGTAATTACATTATTCATTTTCAACGCCTCTAATTTCGGAGACGGTCAAACCTTTATGAATGAAGCAGGACAATCAATCTCATTAGGTGGACAAATCAATTCAGCTGCTATTGCAACACTCTGGGCATTTATCGGTATTGAATCAGCAGTTATGCTTTCTAATCGTGCAAAATCACAGCGCGATGTAAAAAAAGCTACGATTTTCGGATTAATTATCGCTCTTCTTATTTACATGTCAATTACTTTACTTACAATGGGAGCTCTTCCGCAAGATGCTTTAAAAGAGTCTCAAAAACCATTAGTAGACGCATTAAATTTAGCAATTGGAAATAAAGGTGCATATATAATGGCTTTACTCGCTCTTATATCTTTATTTGGATCTACAGTTGGCTGGATTGTTGTTAGTTCAGAGGTACCTTACCAGGCAGCAAAAAATGGACTTTTCCCTAAGTTTTTCGGGAAAACAAATAAAAAAGGTAGTCCTGCAAAATCATTATTGATTACAAATGTAATGACGCAAATTTTCTTATTTTCAACGATTTCTGGTACTGTTTCAGAAGCGTATAGTTTCGCTATCGTCGTAGCAACATTAGCCTATTTAATTCCATACCTTGTTTCTACCTTGTACCAATTAAAATTAGTTATTACAGGAGAAACGTATGATATACTGCCAGGATCTCGAGTAAAAGATGGAATCATTACTACATTGGCGTTGGTATACTCCATTTGGGTTATCAAAACGGGAACTGCTGATTTAAAAACGTTCTTCTTAGGAATTGGATTGTTCGTATTAGGTCTTCTTCTTTATCCAGTACTAATGAAAGACTCACAAAAAACGGATTAAATAAAGAGAAGCTGCTGGCTTCTCTTTTTTATTAAAAATCTGTAATTAACTTTTCTTTTAGCTCTCCTACAGATAAAGGTTTCGCATAATAAAATCCCTGTACATAATCACAGCTCATTGATTGTAACAAACTCTCTTGCTCTACTGTTTCTACTCCTTCAGCAACTACTGCTAAATTTAAACTATGAGCAATTTCAATAACGGATTTTACAATCGTTCGTTCTGGTTGTGCGTGATCATAATGAAATTCACGAATAAAATTACGATCAATTTTTACAATATCCAGTGGTAGTTGTTTTAAATAATATAAGGAAGAATAGCCAGTTCCGAAATCATCCAAAGCAATTAAAACACCCATATTTCTTAATTCTTGTAATGTAGCAATAATATAATCAAAATGGCGGACTGCAATACTTTCCGTTATTTCTAATATTAAACGGTTCGGAGGAAAACCAGTTCTCTTTAAAATGCTACGTACTGATAAAATAAAACGTTTCTGCATTAATTGTTGTATAGATAAATTCACAGATAACTTTAGTCCTTCTTGATAATTCGGCAATGTTTTAAACAAGCGACATGATTTTTCTAATACCCAGTCTCCTAGTTTTATAATTAGTCCAGACTCTTCAGCTACAGGGATAAATTCGCTTGGTGAAATAGGTCCGTCTTCTGTCATACAACGTACTAGAGCTTCTATACCAGAATATCTCTTCGTTTTCAAATCAATAATAGGCTGCAATGCTACATCTAACTCTTCATCACGAATTGCCTTTTGCAAAGCAAACTCAACTTTCATTCTACGATTTATTTTCGCGCGTAGCTCATCTGTAAAGAAACACGCAGCGTTTCTCCCCTGTTCTTTTGCACTATACATAGCTAAGTCAGAGTTTTTCAATAACGTTTCCACATCTTGTCCGTCTTGTGGATAAGAACAAAGTCCTAGACTAGCTGAAATGTATACTTCATGGCCTTCCAGCATAAATGGTGCCTGAAAACATGACAACACAGATGTCGCTAACTGACTCATATCATCTTGTCTATGATTTTTTGTTAACAGCACAAATTCGTCGCCACCTAGCCTAGCCAGAACATCTTTCTCTCCTAGTACATAATGCAACCTTGAAGCAACTTCACTTAAAAGTAAATCCCCTATCATATGACCTAATGTATCATTTACTAATTTAAAACGGTCCAAATCAAAGTAAATCATACCAAATTCTTTTTTATCTGCAATCAATTCGTTAACGGTCGTTATTAATTGTAAACGGTTAGGCAAACTCGTTAAAGCATCATGATAGGCAAGTTCCCTATAACGACTTTCACTTAGCCGCAATCTATGTTCCGCTTCTTTTCTACTACTAATATCATTTCGAATTGCGATAAACTGGTATGGCTCTCCTTTTTCATTTAAAAATGGAACAATTGTTGTTTTGACCCAATAATATGTACCATCTTTTGCTCGATTCCGAATCTCACCTGTCCATACTTTCCCATTCAAAATACGCTTCCATAAGTCTTGAAAAAAGGTTTTTGGATGATGTCCTGAATTTAAAATACGGTGATCTTTTCCAATTAATTCTTCTCTTTTGTATTTAGAGATTTCACAAAATTTATCATTTACATATGTAATAAGACCTTTTCGATCTGTAATTGCAACAATTGAAGACTCATCTAATGCTAACTTTAAATCTCGCAATGAAGAGTCATATAATGCATGACCTCTCTGTTCTAGCATGCGCATCTCTCCTTGCTTCTATCTGACTAAAACACAACCTGTTTCTCTTCATAGAAATAGAGATATTTCATTTTCTAATACTAGCCCATTACATAAATTATCTTTTTGAATAGACCGATTAAAATAACATAATATTATTTGTAATAAAAAGCAATATTATACCGTTCTAATTATAAATAGTAGCTTCTCATCTCCCTAATTATTTCGTACCTTATTATACTGCAATCCCTTTAAGTGGCTCTATGCAAGCCTTGTTTCCAACTAATACCACTCACATCTGATCTCTTTGTTTTTAATAACGAAATAGAAATTAGAACATACTACATAACTATTCACGAATAATAATATAAAACTCTACATCAATGTATATGTTTTTGAATTACAATAATAAAATATTAACATATTTTCACCTTAATTTTGGAAGTATTTTATAAATAAATACCGTATTAAACTAAAAAAGAGGATAGCCTCTTTTTTAGTTTAATACGAATATGGTATTTGCTGATAACCTGGGTATGGCATTGGATACGTTACAGGGTATGGCGACGGATAAGCTACTGGATATGGAGCCGGATAATACCCTCCACTTGTTGCACCTGTTAATGCACCAGCTGTTAGTCCGCCTAACACTCCTCCTGCAAAGCTTCCAGGGAAAAATCCGCCTCCCCATGAACTACCACCACCCCAGCCCCATCCGCCTCCGTGATGATGATGGTGATCATAGTGATTGTGTCCTCCATGGTGATGATGTCCACCGTTATGATTGTGCCCACCATGATTGTGTCCTCCATGATGATTTCGATAATACAATCCATTATTTTCTATATAATTCATGTTTCTCCGCTCCTTTTCGATTTTTTCATTTTCATATGCGTTAAGAGTGGGATAAAAAATGGGATAGTACACTGTATGTAGGACAAATGCGGAAAGTATAGGTGAAATGTCTATATTTTGTAAAAAAAGCAAAACACCTTATAATAAAGATGTCATATTACATCTTCTATTTAAGAAGTCTATATTGAAAAAAGATTAGGGGAATTATATAGAAATGAAGAAGCCTATCGTTCAATTACTATTAATATTTACAATTGTATCTATCGTTCTGTTCCTATTAAATACATCGTATATCTCGTTATATACATTTGTCGGTGCTCTATGGTCCATCACAATCGTAGGAATTTCATTCGTTATTTTTATAGAAAATAGATCTCCACAAAGTACATTAGCATGGTTTTTAGTATTAGCACTTCTTCCTATTATAGGTGTGCTATTATACGCTATTTTCGGGCGCAGCCGCTGGAGAAGAAAAAAACATCTCCATCGTTCAGAAGAACAAAGAAAATTATTCCGTGAAATATTAGAAGGAAGAAGACTAGAGTTATTACTCACAGTCCCACTAAATGAACGTTCCATACATTTAACAGAAGTCATACAAAAATTTGGAGGCGGTCCTGCCGCAGATAAAACAACTACAAAACTTTTAACAAACGGAGATCAAACATTTTCAGAAATTTTGCGAGCTATAGAGCAAGCAAAACATCATATACATATTCAATACTACATTTATAAATCTGATGAAATTGGTACAAAAGTTCGAGATGCTTTAATACAAAAAGCAAAAGATGGTGTTATTGTACGCTTCCTTTATGATGGCCTTGGAAGTAATACGTTAAGACGACGATTTTTGCACCCTATGAAAGAAGCTGGGATTGAAATTGTAGAATTTGATCCTATTTTTTCAGCTTGGTTACTTGAAACTGTCAATTATCGTAACCATCGAAAAATTGTTATTGTAGATGGCGAAATTGGTTTTACCGGAGGACTCAATGTCGGTGATGAATATCTTGGCCGTTCCAAGAAATTTCCTGTTTGGCGTGATAGTCATTTAAAAATAGAAGGAAAAGCATTATATAAATTACAAGCAATCTTTCTAGAAGACTGGCTCTATGCCTCTAGTGGTTTAAATACTTATTCCTGGGATCAATTCATGAATAGACAATACTTCCCAGGTAAAGAGATTTCAAATGCAGAAGGTGCTGTTCAAATCGTAGCAAGCGGACCAAGCTCCGATGATAAAAGTATTCGTAATACATTATTAGCTGTTATGGGCTCTGCAAAAAAATCCATTTGGATCGCTACACCCTACTTTATTCCAGATCAAGAAACTTTAACATTATTACGCTTAAGTGCAATTGCCGGAATAGATGTACGGATTTTATATCCAGGTAAAAGTGATAGCATCATTAGTGATCAAGCATCTCAATCCTATTTCACTCCGCTTTTAAAAGCTGGTGCTTCTATTTACAGTTATAAAGATGGTTTTATGCATGCAAAAATTGTACTCGTTGATGATACAATTGCAACTATTGGAACAGCGAACATGGATGTACGTAGCTTTGAATTGAATTACGAAATTATTAGTGTACTTTATGAATCAAAAACAGTTCACGATATTAAACGTGATTTTGAAGAAGATTTTAAACATTCAACTGAAATTAAATGGAACTCTTTCCAAAAAAGAAGTATAAAAAAACGCATATTGGAGTCTTTCATGAGGCTTATTTCTCCTTTACTGTAGGCAATCAACTTCATCTTGATTGCTTTTTCTTTTCCCTTTATCCCCCTTCCTTTTCTTTGCATACCATATTAAAACAAGTTATCATAAGATGTATTACTTTATGAAAATAATGTTAGGTGGGAAATACATGTTAGAACAATTTCATATACATGCTGATTTAAAACAACAGCTTTCTACGATTCATGAAAAGAATAAGCAAGAAGCTGGTGAAAATGCACATTTAATCGGAACGAAAATATATAAAGCGTCTGATAATAGCATTATTGAAGATGCGATTACAGCACTTCTTCTTGGCAAGAACATTCTATTAAAAGGACCGACTGGTAGTGGTAAAACAGTACTAGCGGAAACTCTTTCTTCTTTATTCCAAAAACCAATGCATAGCATTAACTGCTCTGTCGACTTAGATGTAGAGGGTATTTTAGGATACAACACACTACAAACGAAAGATGGTGCATCTGAAGTTTCATTCGTTAACGGTCCTCTTATGAAAGCAATGAAGAACGGTCACTTCCTATATATTGACGAAATCAATATGGCAAAACCTGAAACGTTACCACTTCTTCACGGCGCATTAGATTACCGTAAAATGATCACAAACCCATTTACACAAGAGGTTGTATACGGTGATGACGAATACCGTGTAATTGCTGCGATTAACGAAGGTTACGTTGGAACAAGTGAACTAAACGAAGCGTTAAAAAACCGTTTCGTTATTATTGAAGTTCCTTACATTCAAGGTGATACATTAAAAGAATTATTATTAGCAGAATCAAAATTAAAAGATGTTGCAACAATTGAAAAGTTCGTTGCCTTTGCAAGCGACCTTATGCCTTTAGCTCGCGATGGACGTGTAAGTGAAGAAGCGGCAAGTATTCGTGGCATTATCGACGCATGTGATTTAGGTGTATATATTCCTGTTATGCGAGCGATTGAACGAAGCATAATTGCAAAACTTAATGATGAAACAGAACAAATGACTGTCCGTGAATTAGCAGAAAGTTATTTCTTTGAGGGATAATTTATGAGACAAATTTTTAGTGACAAAAAAATTGATGCGTCGCTGTTTCTACAAATGGAAAACTTAATGTATGCCCTTCTAAAAGAAGACGATGCCTATCTTGAATATGGCTATAAAGCATACTACGACGAAATTGAAAAGAAAGTTGTCATTAGTCACTTTTGGGATGATCGAAAAGAAGAAGATACAGTAATCGGATTAAAAAGCGAAGTGTTCTTAAAAGCACTTGGTAATAAACATTACTCGGACATGACTTTAATTCGTTCTTATGCGATTGAATTGCAAGAATCGCCCCTAAAAAAGTTTTTAACACAATTATTTGTTCTATTAGAAGATTTACGCGTTGAGGAAATTGTAAAGAACTTACGTCCTGGCACGAAGCATGTTTTTAAAAGAAGAAAAGAAATGTATCGCAATTACTTTAGCTCACAAAATGAAATCAATCGCGTTCGTAACTATCACGGTGATCGTCTATTTTGCCTATGCTATCTTTCATTAACGAGCGATAAATATGAAATGTTTAATAATGAATATTTCGAACAAATTGAAGCTATTTTGCATGAAACATTCCAAGCTCGTAATACGGAAGATATTATGTATATCGTTGAGAAAATTCGCTACCGCTTAGAGGAGCTTCTTGAAAGTGATATGCTTAACAACTATTTCGGACATGCACCGCTTTATTTATCTGTTCTTGCAGACGAAAAGAACTGTCGCGTCGAAGATTTAGCAAATGATGATACGCAGCTTATAGATGACGATGAAAATAAAAACAAAATGGATGAAAGTTTCTCCACATGGCATCGTGAAAATAAAAATAACGAAAACGAGAACTTTTTACGCTTTGAATTAGAAAGCGGAACAAAAACAAACATGATGGGCGATACTGCTCGTGAATCAGAAGATGGCGACCAAGCACTTGGTTCTGTACAAGGTACTTCTCAAAAAAGTACACAATCCAACTTTGATGGCGCTGATACAGAAGAAGCAAGGGCTTCACACGCTTCTAGTCAAAATGATGGTGCATATGGTAAATATAACACTGGCGCTTCTCATACATTTAAAGAAGCACGTAAACCAAATCCTGATGAGAAAAAGGATTACCAAGCTATCAAATCAGTCGTTAATAAAGATGTAAAAGAATTAAAGAAAATTATCGAAAAAACGATTGAAAATAAAACGAATGCAAATAGTGATAAATATTACGGAAGACTTCGTAAGAAATTCCTTCGTATTTATACTGAAAAGCAGCCTCGCATGTTTTATAAAAAAGGGCAAGAATCACAAGAGCTCGACGTTGCATTCCAACTGTTAGTTGACTGTTCTGGTTCTATGTATAACAAAATGGAAGAAACGAAGAAGAGTGTTGTACTATTCCATGAAGCTTTAAAATCTTTAAAAATCCCGCACGCTATTAGCGGATTTTGGGAAGATGCCTCTAGCGCTAAACCTGAAGATAAGCCGAACGTTATCCATGAAGTTGTAAATTATAAAAACTCAACGTTACCAAACGTTGGTCCAGAAATTATGCAACTTCGTGAAGAAGAAGATAACCGCGACGGATATATTATTCGTATCGTTTCTGAAAAGCTTGCCAAAAGACCTGAGAAACATAAATTCTTACTAGTCTTCACAGACGGTGAGCCTTCTGCGCTAGACTATCAACAAGACGGAATTTTAGATACGCATGAAGCTGTTAAACTCGCGCGTAAAAGTGGTATGGAAGTAATCGGTATCTTCATCGAAGAAGGCGAAGCGAAAGAAGCAACTTATCAATTGATGAAAAACATTTATAACCATCACTTCTTAGTTGCAAATCACGCTGAAGATTTACGACTGAAGATTAAACCATTACTGAAAAAATTATTACTGAAGACGATTGAATAGAAAATAGGAGCCTTGTGGCTCCTGTTTTTTCGTTCAATTACTTTGTTTCTGGTTGAAACTTGTATGGAATGGCTACTTCTAACAAATATTCAAATCCTCCGTCATAGTATGGGAAGCGCTCATTCGCAATTGTTCGATCCACCCACTCTACTGCAGAAATTTCACCTTCATCTTCCGCAATAAGTTCACCTTTTTCTACATTCGCTCGGAATGTAAAAAATAGCGCATGATTCCCTGATTCTTCAAAGAATTTTTCATTGATCGCAACAAGTCCACCTAACGTAGCAGTTAAACCTGTCTCTTCTTTCACTTCTCTTATTAGTGCTTCCTCTAATATTTCACCTTTTTCCACAGCCCCACCTGGCAATGACCAAACGTTTTGTTCTACATTATGTACCATTAATATTTTATCTGTTTCTTCATCATGTATTAGTGCATATACGACATCAACTCTTTGCATAAGACTTCTCTCCTTCCAAAAATGAGGAAGAGCCGATTCCTAAGAATCGACTCTTCCTATTAATTCATCACTAACTCAGCTGTGAGCTTTTTTTTTAACTTAGCCAGCATGTCAGTTGTCATTTTGTCTAAATCGTATTCTGCTTTAAAGCCCCACTCTTTCATTGCTGCTGTTGCATCAATAGAGTTTGGCCAGCTATCAGCGATTGTTTGACGAGCTGGATCTACTGCATAATCCATTGTAAACGTCGGAATGTGTTTACGAATTGACGCTGCAATTTGCTCTGGCTCGAAGCTCATTGCTGTAATGTTAAATGCATTTCTATGCACTAGCTTACTTGGATCAGCTTCCATTAATGAAATGATCGCTTGTAAAGCATCAGGCATATACATCATGTCCATATATGTTCCTTCAGCAATGTATGAGGTGTATGCACCTTTTTTAATCGCCTCATAATAAATTTCAACTGCATAATCAGTTGTTCCGCCTCCTGGAGGCGCTACGTAAGAAATTAAACCTGGGAAACGGACACCGCGCGTATCTACGCCAAATTTTTGATAATAATAATCACACAGTAATTCTCCTGCCACTTTGTTTACCCCATACATCGTAGTAGGACGCTGAATTGTATCTTGCGGTGTATTATCTTTTGGCGTTGATGGACCAAATGCACCGATAGAACTTGGCGTGAAGAACTTACAGTTTAATTCACGAGCTGCTTCTAGAGCATTTACAAGTCCACCCATATTTAAATTCCATGCAAATAACGGATTTTTTTCTGCTGTTGCTGAAAGTAAAGCTGCTAAATGAATAATTGTATCTACTTCATTACGCTTTGCGATATCATGTAGTTTTTGTCCATCTGTTACATCTAACGTTTCAAATGGACCAGACGTTACTACTTCACTATCTGTTTCACGAATATCTGTTGCAATAACATTTGATGCGCCGTATACATCACGAAGTTTCATTACTAGTTCAGAACCAATTTGCCCTAAAGAACCGGTTACTAGAATTTTTTTCATTTTCCCCACTCCTCATTTGCAAGCTATTCAAAAGATGTCGTTACTTAAATGATGCCCATTTCTTTTCCTACTTTTTCATACTTAAGAATTGCTTCATCTAACATTTCTTTCGTATGAGCTGCTGTAGGCATATTACGAACACGACCTGTTCCTTTTGCTACAGTTGGGAACACGATAGATTTTGCGTATACGCCTTCTTCATTTAGACGTTTACTAAATTCTTGTGTTAATACTTCGTCCCCAATAATACAAGGTGTAATTGGCGTTTCACTTTCCCCAATGTTAAAGCCAAGTTCTTTTAACCCTTGTTTTAAATAGCGACCGTTTTCCCATAGACGATCATGTAACTCTGTGCTTTCCATTAAGATTTCAATTGATCTCATGCAAGCTGCCGCATCAGCTGGTGTTAATGCTGTAGAGAATAAGAATGGACGTGAACGAACTTTTAACCAGTCAATTAAGTTTTGTTTCCCTGCTACATATCCACCAATTACCCCAATTGCTTTTGATAATGTACCAATTTGGAAATCAACTTTATCAGAAAGACCGAAGTGCTTTACAGTTCCTGCACCTTTTCCAAGTACACCTGAACCGTGTGCATCATCTACGTATGTCATTAAATCTAACTCTTCTGCAATCTCAACAATTTCTGGTAGTTTTGCAACATCTCCATCCATTGAGAAAACACCGTCTGTAATTACCATTAATTTATTGTAAAGACCTGATTCTTTCGCCGCGATTGCTTTTTGGCGTAAATCTTCCATATCAGAATGTTTATAAACAATAATTTTTGCTTTTGATAGACGACTACCGTCAATAATAGATGCATGATTTAATTCGTCTGAAAGAATCGCATCATTTTTATCCATAACAGCTGAAATCGCTGCCATATTACAGTTAAATCCTGATTGATAAGCAATTGCTGCTTCTGTATGTTTAAACTTTGCAATTGTTTCTTCTAACTTAATATGCAAATCTAAAGTACCGTTAATTGTACGAACAGCCCCTGCTCCAACACCGTACTTATGAATAGCACCAATTGCTGCTTCTTGCAAACGGCTATCTGTTGCTAATCCCAGATAGTTGTTTGAAGATAAGTTAATATATTCTTTTCCGCCAATTGTAATGATCGGTCCATTTGAACTCTCAAGCGGATCAATTACGTTATAAAGCCCCTTTGATTTTAAATCCTCTAAATTTTCTTCTAAAAATTTCGCAAGTGTTTTACTAGACATCGTGAAGCCTCCCATCGTTCATGTAAGCGGATTATTGTCTTAATAGTTCTAATAATCCCTCTACTAGCTTAACACGTTTTCAGAATTTATTATAGAAAAATAGTTTAAAGTAACCGCTTACAATTCTAGATTATATATGATTCATTACAATAAATCTATCATTTACTTTTCATATTTGATAGAATTAAAAAAATATTTCGGGAGGTTTCAAACATGGCATTTACAGAATCTGATGTATACAATAACACAGCATTTTTCGAACAATATATGAAACGAAGATACCGAGAAAATAGCCCAAATGAATCCATTGAAAAACCAGTATTCTTTCAGCTCATTGGTCATGTGCAAGGAAAACAAATTCTCGATTTAGGCTGTGGTGATGCTAAGTTTGGTGCAGAATTATTAGAAAAGGGATGCTACTCTTACACCGGCATTGAAGGCTCCGAGCTTATGTATGGAAAAGCTAAAAAACAACTAGAAAATAAAAATGGATCTGTTCATTTTTTAAGCCTCAAAGATTATACCTATCCCTCTTCCACTTTTGATTTAGTAACCTCTAGACTCGCCTTACATTATATTGAACATCTTGATATCATTTTTCAAAATGTGTTTCAAACTTTAAAAACAAATGGTACCTTTACCTTTAGCGTTCAACATCCCGTTATTACTTCTTCATTTGAAAGCTTACAAACAAGTGGTAAAAGAACGAGTTGGCTCGTCGATGATTATTTTAAACTAGGCAAACGGGTTGAACCATGGATTGACCAAGAAGTTATTAAATATCATCGTACAACGGAAGAGTATTTCACATTATTACAGCAAGCCGGATTTACCATTACATCATTAAAAGAAGCTACACCAAATCCAACCTATTTTCAAGATGAAGAAGAGTATAAACGTCGCTTACGTATTCCTCTCTTCCTCTTATTTTCTTGTACCAAATAAAAAAAACGATGAATCACTCATCGTTTTTTTATCTCATTGCCTGAGCAACTTCTTTAACTACACGTCTTCCTCTTCCGTGAGGGATACAAAGCGGTGTTCCAAACAACGGATCCGTACTAATTTGACACTCCATTCGGAATACATCACGTACTAGTTTCTCATCTACCACTTCTTCAGGTTTACCTTGTGCATATATTTGTTTATCTTGAATTGCTACAATGTTATCTGCATAGCGGCATGCTAAATTCAGATCATGTAATACCATAACAATTGTTCTTTGTTCTGTTTCATTTAATTCGAATAATAAATCTAGCACTTCAATTTGGTGAGTCATATCTAAGTATGTAGTTGGCTCATCCAGTAAAATGATATCTGTATCTTGTGCAAGTGTCATTGCGATCCAAGCACGTTGACGCTGCCCACCTGAAAGAGCATGCACATCACGCTCAGCAAATTCTGTCATACCTGTTGCTGCAAGTGCCTTCTGTACCATTTCCTCATCTTTTTCTGACCACTGTTTCAGCCATGTTTGATATGGATAGCGTCCTTGTTTTACAAGTTGCAATACTGTAAGCCCTTCTGGTGCTTGCGGTCCTTGCGGTAAAATTGCCATTTGACGAGCAATTTGCTTCGTTTGCATACTTTGAATAGCTTGATTATCTAACAAAATGTCACCAGTTGTTGGCTTTAATAATCTAGCTAGTGAACGTAATAAAGTTGATTTCCCGCAACCGTTGGAACCGATAAAGATTGTAATTTCACCTTTTGGAATTTCTAAATTCAACTCATCAATAATAATTGTTTCACCATAAGACAACGTCAAGCGTTTCGTCTCCAATGCTTTTTGCATATTCATCTCCCTTTATGAATTCCGACTTTTATAAAGTAAATAAATAAAATAAGGTGCACCAATTGCTGATGTAAATACCCCTGCTGGAATTTCAAGTGGTGTGAAAATTGTACGCCCTATTAAATCTGCAGCAAGTACTAGAATTGCACCGACAATAGCTGCAACTGGGAGCAATGCACCGTATAAAGAACCAACTAGCCTTCGTGAAATATGAGGTGCCATTAAACCGACAAATCCAATCCCTCCGGCGAAGGCAACTGCTCCCCCAATTAAAGCCGTACTAAGTAATAACATGAATACGCGTGACTTCGTTAAAGGAACACCAAGTCCTACCGCAATATCATCCCCTAGCTCTTGCGCATTTAAATGTCTAGCAGCTATAAATGATATTACCGTTAAAATGAGAACCCACGGTGCAAGTACCATAACATTTTGCCAAGAAGAGCCATAAACGGTACCCGTAATCCATACATTCGCTTGGCTCGCTTGATAAATTGGTGCTAACAACATGAATAATGTTGTTGCCGCCTTCGTTAATGCCCAAAATCCAACACCAATTAAAACGAGAATAATTGGTGATAATCCATCATTTTTCCATGCAAATAAGTATACAAAAACCGCTACAATCGTTGCTCCTGCAAAAGCTGCTAACGGCATATAATGAATGCTTACAGTTAGCGCATTATTTTTATCACTAAATAGCGCTAAAAATAATACAACTGCAACACTTGCCCCGCCCGTAATCCCGATGATATCAGGAGAAGCAAGTGGATTTCGAACGAGCCCTTGTAAAATACAGCCCGCTACTGCAAGCGCAATTCCTACGAGGATAGCAATTAAAATACGTGGCATACGAAACTTATTTACAACCATATTTGACATCGCATCGCCATTTCCAGTAATTGCTTGCCATACGTCATAAGGAGCAATTTTCATGTCCCCCATACCTGCGCTCGCAAAGAATAATCCTACTAAAACAACTAGTAAACTTAACAAGACGAGACAAGCTCGTTTATACATTAAAAACGAGAGCTCACCTTTTCCTATACGAAACGGAATATATTTCTTCATTTGCTAAGCCCTCTCTTACGTGCAATATAAATAAAGAATGGAGCTCCAATAAATGCTGTCATAACTCCTACTGGTACTTCTTGTGGCATAATGACATATCTTGCTGCTATATCAGCCAATATTAGTAGTATTGCACCTAACAATCCGCTATAAGGTACTCTCCATCTGTGGTCAACTCCAACAAGAAATCTCGCAAAATGCGGAGTAATAATTCCAATAAATCCAATTGGGCCAGCAACCGCAACTGAACCACCAGACAACAGTACAATAATAAGTAACACGAATGATTTCATTAAAATTGTTCGTTGTCCAAGTCCTTTCGCGACGTCTTCTCCCATCATCAATGTATTTACTTTCCCTGCCATCATAAGAGATGCAATCCATCCTATTAATAAATATGGGAATACAGATTGTAAAATTTCTAACTTTCTCCCTTGCACAGATCCAGCAAGCCAAAATAATACCTCTTCAAGTGCTTTTTCATTTAACACAAGTAATCCTTGTGTTAATGATGAAAATAATGCACTAATTGCGACCCCTGCTAACGTTAACTTAAGAGGAGTAGTCCCTTCTTTTCCTAAAGAACTAGAAGCAAATACAAGTACAGCTGCAACCGCCGCTCCTAAAAAGGCAATCCATGTGAAAGCTGATAATGATGTTACTGAAAAGATTACAATTGCTACAACTATAAAGAACGCAGCACCTGAATTTAATCCAATAAAATCTGGAGAAGCAAGTGGATTCTTAGTTAAAGTTTGCATAAGACAACCAGCAATGGCTAAACTAGCACCAACACTAGCTGCAATTAACGCCCTAGGCAGACGTACATTTTGAATAATAATATGTTCATTGGAACCGTTAAAATGGAAAAAAGCATCCAATGCTAGTTTCCAACTCGTATTTGTATATCCGAAAATAATACTTCCCCAAATACAAATAACGACTGCAATGATTCCAACAAATAATCCAATCCATTTTGCTCGATTTGTTTTTAATAACATGCAGCGTTTCCCCTTCAATGTATAATGATACGTTGTTAGTGTATTTCAACTTAATTCTCATTGTCAACGGAAATGAGAATTATTTTCACCCATATGTATTGACAATCAAAAGATAAAGGCTTAATATCATGCTTGCTATTGAAAAATATTCTCAACATATAGGGGGTACATAATGAATTTCATGCGGAAGAAATCGTTTACAGTATTTGTATTTTTACTAGCATTTTCAATGCTTTTAAGCGCTTGTGGAAAATCAAATAACAAAGAAGAATCTACAAAAGAAGATAATAAAAAAGAAGTGGTTACTGTAGAACATGCAATGGGTAAAACAGAAGTTCCTGCTAATCCAAAACGTGTAGTTATCTTAACAAATGAAGGAACTGAAGCTTTACTTGAATTAGGTGTGAAACCAGTTGGTGCTGTAAAGTCTTGGACTGGTGACCCATGGTATCCACATATTAAGGATAAAATGAAAGATGTAAAAGTTGTTGGTGATGAAGGACAAGTTAACGTTGAAACAATCGCTTCTTTAAAACCAGACTTAATTATCGGTAACAAAATGCGCCACGAAAAAGTGTACGAACAATTAAAAGCAATTGCACCTACTGTGTTCTCAGAAACATTACGTGGTGAATGGAAAGATAACTTCAAATTTTATGCAAAAGCATTAAATAAAGAAAAAGAAGGTCAAAAAGTTGTAGCTGATTACGAATCACGTATGAAAGATTTAAAAGGCAAACTTGGCGATAAAGTAAATCAAGAAATCTCTATGGTTCGTTTCATGCCTGGTGATGTTCGTATTTATCATGGCGATACATTCTCTGGTGTTATTTTAAAAGAACTTGGATTTAAACGTCCTGGAGATCAAAACAAAGATGATTTTGCAGAGCGTAACGTATCTAAAGAGCGTATTTCTGCTATGGATGGTGACGTATTATTCTACTTCACATTCGATAAAGGAAATGAGAAAAAAGGATCTGAACTAGAAAAAGAATATATAAACGATCCTCTATTTAAAAATTTAAATGCCGTAAAGAATGGTAAAGCATACAAAGTCGACGATGTTATTTGGAATACAGCTGGCGGTGTAATTGCTGCTAACCTATTACTAGATGACATCGAAAAGCGCTTTGTTAAATAATACACCTCTAGTCAGCACCCTCCTATGGTGCTGGCTATTTTCTATTTCACTGAAGTGTCACATTATTTCATTTTGTATTTTTATTCCCAATATGTTATATTATAAAAGTAAATAGAATATATTTTCTCTATATCAGAATAAATATTTTAATCTAAATTTTCTGATTAATCACTATTTTATTTTCTTTTAGAATTCAATTATTACATTTGAAAACGCTTATCATCTCGTTTTCAGGGCAAAATACAATAACGGTTGAAGAAAAATAGAACTTTTTTAGAAATTTTCTTTCTATTTCCATATAATTCTATTGACTTCTAAATATTTTGTAAATTAAAATGATTACATAAATATCCGTTATACAGGATTAGGGGGAAACAAAATGGATGCAGCTTTAAAATTAGACAAAGCTGGAGAGCAACAATCACCAAAAAAACATCCACCAGGGTTATACTTGTTGTTCTTTACAGAAGCATGGGAAAGATTTAGTTATTACGGAATGCGTGGCTTATTAGTTCTTTATTTAACAACGAGCTTAGTAAGCGGCGGTTTAGGATTTGATAAAGCAGTTGCAGTTCAAATTTACGGTATTTTCACAATGTTAGTATACTTCACACCGATTATCGGTGGTTGGTTAACTGACCATTTCATTACGAAGCGACATGCCATTACTATTGGTGGTATCATCATGGCACTTGGTAACTTTGTACTATTTTCAATGAACACAAAAACCGGACTATTTTTAGGATTAGGATTATTAGTTATTGGTAATGGATTCTTCAAACCAAATATTTCGACTTTATTAGGTCAATTATATAGCGAAAACGATTCTCGTCGTGATAGTGCCTTCACTATCTTCTACATGGGAATTAACTTAGGGGCTTTTGTTGCTCCATTCATTTGCGGTTATTTCGCAGATTATAAATATGGATTCTTAACAGCTTGTATCGGTATGATCATTGGTCAGATTGCCTTTAACTTATTAGCACCTCGTTACTTAGGATCTATCGGAACAACTGTTGTAGGGAAAAAATCTAAAGAAAAAAATGCAAAAGTAATTGAGAAAAAACCTTTAACAACACAAGAGAAAAAACGCACTGCTGCAATTTTAATTTTAACTTGTTTCGTAGTATTCTTCTGGGCAGGATTTGAACAAGCTGGTAGTTCTTTAACACTTTACACAGATAAGTTCGTAGATCGTACAATCGGTGGATTTACAATTCCAACACCTTGGTTCCAATCTGTAAACCCACTATTCATTATCTTATTAGCATTACCAGTTTCTGCATTATGGATTAAACTTTCGAAAACAAAAAATGGTGATTTGAAAATCCCAACAAAAATGGCATTAGGTATGATTTTACTAGGAATTGGATATCTAGTTCTAACTTTAGCTGTATTAAAAACTGGTAGCGATGAAAGTAATATTACAATAAAGGCAAACTTACTATTCATTGTATTCACTTACATGTTCCATACAATCGGTGAGTTATTCTTATCACCTATCGGATTATCTATGGTAAGTGCAATCGCTCCTGTTAAATTAGCATCATTATTAATGGGTGTATGGTTAGCTGGTACTGGCTGCGCAAACTTATTAGCAGGACAATTAGCTGCTTTCACTCAATCTTTAGGATATTTAGAAGTATTCGCAAGTATCGGTATTATCGTAATTGTACTGGGATTAGTACTTCTTATGTTCTCTAAGAAAATTGCACATATGATGGAATAACAAAAAGACGCTTCTCAATTGAGAAGCGTCTTTTTTATTATTTCTCCTCTAAAGCTGTCACGTCCACATGAACGCTCTCACCAGGATTAGATACATCATACACTTGAGCACTCCCCTTCTGCTCATCACAGCTCTCAATCCATACTGGTACGCCCTCATATGTAACGTCAATTCTACTTAAAGAAGATAAAATTTGTTTCACACGTTTCACATCCATACTACTGTCCCTCCTTTTGCTTACTACACTCCTTTCTATTTTTTCTTTTCCTTTTAGAATATATTCCGTAAGGCAGCATGTTGATTGATAGTCATTTCTTCCTCACATGCTAATATTTACTCTCTCGCTACCTTTCTGACAAATAAAAAAAGACGTATATTCCATACGTCTTTTTCCATAATATTCAAATTTTAAGAAAATAATGTTTTTACTACCGCACTTACTTTATCATTATGGATTTGATAATACACTTCTAATCCTCGTCTTTCAAAGCGCACTACTTTATTTTGCTTTAACTTCGTTAAATGTTGTGAAACCGTTGATTGCGGAATTTCTAATACTTCCTGTAGTTGTGTTACATTACATGTTCCTCTTTGCATAAGTTCCATTACTAGACGTAGACGAAGTGGGTGAGCTAACGCTCTTAACATTTGTACATCTTCTTCTGAAATACGACATTCGAATTGATTTTGGCTCATAAAGTTCCCCTCATTTTCGTTTTTATTTGCGTTTTTATGTTCTTTTTATTTATTTATATATCTGTTCTTATATTTCCTGTTACGACATAACTTTATCAACCTATAAAGCCGAAAAATTTTTCCATCTTTATCAGCAAAAATTCAGGAAAAAATCCTTGCTGATTTTGAATATTATACTATATGATATAACGAAAAAGCAAAATAATGGCCTACGAATACTTTGCTTGCAAACGTTGTTTTATCAAGCTTTTTGTTATATTTTCACCTCATTGAAACGCACAGTAACGGTATTGTAAAATACCGTCTATAATTGATAACCTATCGTAATGTAGTTGAACTATAATTAACCTCTTTGTTACGCTAAAAGGAATTTTCAGTAAAAAGAGATGATGTGATATTAAAAGTTTGTTTCTAATTTTTTATTCGTATTGCAAGCGGTTGGACTGTTGTGCAAAACTTCCTATTTAAATCCACTCACCAATCCTCCCTCACACTAGATCAAATAGGACAGATAGGTGCATATATTAAACTTTATACTCGATATAAAAGACGGCATCTAATATACACTTATAGGAAACACGCCATCTGAATAAGCAAAATAATATGCAAATAGTTTATACAGCACACTTAAATTCATTTGAGTGTGTTTTTTGTCTACTTTATGAACAAAGCTTTTCTTTTAACACTATTATGGAATAATTATACTTTTTTACGTTGACAATAGTGTTGAAGGAGAATATACTAAGCATGTAAGTTGATTGTGAATAGTTTCACAAATAATGTGAATTTCTTCACATATAATAGATAGGAGTTGTCATTATTATGAGTACTTGGACACAAATTTATGACCCATTAAACAATATTTGGTTATCTGCACTAATCGCAGCACTTCCAATCTTTTGTTTCATCATTTGTTTAATGGGATTCAAAATGAAAAGTTACATGGCTGGTCTTTATAGTGTGATTGTCGCTATTATCCTTGCAATATTTGTTTATAAAATGCCAGCAACAGTAGCTGTAGCATCTGCTGGATTCGGTGTTTTATCTGGATTTTATCCAATTTGTACTATCGTTATCGCCGCAATTTTCCTTTACAAATTAACTGTTAAAACAGAGCAATTCAATATTATTCGCGATAGTATTTCAAGCATTACAAATGATCAACGTTTACAAGTATTATTAATCGCTTATTCTTTCGGTGCTTTCTTAGAAGGTGCAGCTGGTCTAGGGGTTCCAGTTGCTATTACAGCCGCACTACTTGTAGGTATGGGCTTTAATCCATTAAAAGCAGCAGGTATTTGTTTAGTAGCTAATATTGCTGGTGGTGCTATGGGTGCTATGGGTATTCCAGTTACAGTGCCAGCACAATTAACTCAACTTGACGCATTAACTATTGGTCGTCAAACTGTTCTTATTTTACCTTTCATTAGTATTATTTTACCTTTCTTACTTGTTTCAATGGTCGATGGAATTAAAGGTATTAAAGAAACTTGGCAAGGTATTCTTGTAAGTGGTGTTTCTTTCGCTATTACTCAATTCGCTGTGACTTACTTCTTAGGTGCAGAACTTACTAATATTTTCGCAGCAGTTGTAAGTATGATTGCTCTTGCATTATTCTTACGTGTTTGGCAACCAAAATCTTCTACTAAAGAAGAAAAACAAGAAACTAAAGTATCACATACATTCAATCAAATTTTATACGCTTGGTCTCCATTCGTATTCTTAACTGCATTTGTAACAATCTTTAACTTAAAACCGATTAAAGCTTTATTTGCTCCAGATGGTGCGTTAGCAAACTTAGTATTTAACATTCAGTTCCCTGGTCTTCATAATGCTGTTATGAAAACTACACCAATTACAAAAGCTGATACACCTTTCGCAGCTGTTTTCAAATTTGATGTATTCTCTTCTACAACTACTGCGATTGTACTAGCAATTATCGTTTCACTTATCGTTTACCGCGTAAAAGGTAAAATGGTTAAAGAATTAATGATTGAAACAATGAAAGAATTAAAAGCTCCAGTATATACAATTTGTAGCGTTATCGCTTTAGCTTACGTAGAAAACTACTCTGGTATGTCATCTACACTCGGACTTGCATTCTCTTCTACTGGTAATGCATTCCCAGTTCTTTCTCCAATCTTAGGATGGATTGGCGTATTCATTACAGGTTCAGTAGTTTCAAGTGGTTCTTTATTCGCACCACTTCAAGCAGTAACAGCAGACCAGTTAAACATCGTTCCTTCTACACTCGTTGCCTTAAACGTAGTAGGTGGTACAATGGCAAAAATGGTTTCACCACAATCTGTAGCAGTTGCTTGTGCCGCAGTTGGACTAGTTGGTAAAGAATCTGCTCTATTTAAAACAGCAATGAAATACAGTTTAATCTTCTTAGCTGTTATTAGCTTACTTCAATTAAACGCTGTATTTAATATCTTTTAAAAATAAAACACCGATCCAAGTGGATCGGTGTTTTTCACATTACATTTTTTTATTTTTTAATAAAGAAGCTCCAGCAATTTCAGGGTGAGTCATTTCGAATGGATCTAAAATAATATCCAATTCCTCTTCTGTCAGTACACCATGTTCTAAACATAACTCCCTAACAGATTTCCCTGTTTCAATTGCTTCACGTGCAATACGAGATGCTACTTCATAACCAATATGAGGATTAACTGCTGTAATAATTCCAACACTTTTCTCAACATATTGCTTCAGCAATTCTTCATTTGCCGTAATTCCTTCAATACAATATTCACGGAATACACGGAATCCATTATTCATAATACTAATAGATTGAATTAAATTAAATACAAGCACAGGCTCCATTACGTTTAACTCTAATTGTCCTGCTTCTGATGCTAAGCAAATTGTATGATCGTTTCCGATTACTTGGAATGCGACTTGGTTAATCACTTCTGCCATAACTGGATTTACTTTTCCTGGCATAATCGATGAACCTGGCTGACGTGCTGGCAATTGAATTTCAGCTAACCCAACACGTGGACCAGACGCCATAATACGAAGATCGTTTGCAATTTTAGACATGTTCATCATACATACTTTAAGTGCTGCAGATACCTCTGTGTATGCATCTGTATTTTGCGTTGCATCAACTAAATGCTCTGCACCAACAAGTGGGAATCCACTAAACGTTCTTAAATGTTTTACCACTTGTTCAATATACATAGGATTTGCATTTAATCCTGTACCAACAGCTGTCGCGCCCATATTCACTTCATATAAATGTTGACGAGACTGTTTAATTCTTTTTATATCACGCGCAAGCACTCGGCTATACGCTTCAAATTCTTGTCCAAGGCGAATTGGAACTGCATCTTGTAAATGTGTGCGTCCCATTTTAATAACATGATCAAACTCTTTTGCTTTTTTACGAAAAGCAGAATGAAGTTCTTCCATTGTAATAAGAAGCTTTTCTAACATCATAAGAGTTGCAATATGAATCCCTGTTGGAAACGCATCGTTCGTTGATTGGGCCATGTTCACATGAGTGTTTGGGCTAATTTTCGCATACGCCCCTTTTTCATATCCCATACGTTCTAACGCTCTATTCGCAATTACTTCATTTGTATTCATATTAATAGAAGTTCCGGCTCCACCTTGAATAGGATCCACGATAAATTGATCATGAAACTTTCCATCAACAATTTCTTGCGCTGCTTCTGCAATTTCATGTCCAATGTCTTTAGCTAAGTAACCAGTATCTATATTCGCAAGCGCCGCCGCTTTTTTCACAATTGCCATTGCTGTAATGAGTGATGGATGAATGCGATATCCTGTAATTGGGAAGTTTTCTACGGCACGTAATGTTTGTACACCATAATAAGCTGCACTTGGTACTTCTTTTTCACCTAAAAAATCTTTTTCTATACGTATATCCTTCGTTGCTATCATTTTTATCACCTATACTTTTTCATTCTAAATCCTTATCCAAAAAATCCGCCCTCTAAAAACACGAGTATCATTCAGAAGAATTTTTCAGTATCCACCTTCACTATATAGCACCTTTTTTGAAAGCGCAAACATTTATTTTTCTGTATATCCTTTTTATTAAAGTTTATAGAAAATCATTCTTCTACTTTCCTTATTTCCACTCGTTTAATTTGATGCATATCCTTTTCAAGGACTTTAAAATAAAAACCGTGTTTCTCAATAATATCTCCTTCAGCAACGATTTGTTTTTGTACCATAATCCAGCCACCAATTGTATCTACATCATCAGCAATTAAATGTATGCCAAGCAAATCATTTACTTCACTAATAAGCACTTTTCCTTCTACGATTTTATAACCTTCACTTATATGCTCTATAGGGGGATTCTCATCTTCATCGTATTCATCTCGAATTTCTCCAACAATTTCTTCTAAAATATCTTCTAGTGTAACAATCCCAGCTGTACCACCATATTCATCATACAATACAGCTAATGGAATGTGTTTTCTTTGCATTTGTAATAGTAAATCATGAATTGGAATATTTTCTAGCACTTCAATAACTGGCCTTGTATATGGCATAATTGAGCACTCCTCATCCCGATTACCATCCATATAACGAATAAATAAATCTTTTACATTAACCATCCCAATAATTTCATCTTTATCTTCACCAAATACAGGATATCTCGTGTACTTTTCTTGCGCGATTACTTTAATATGTGTTTCAAATGGTTCGTCCTCATATAAGCCTACAACTTCCGTACGAGGTACCATAATTTCTTTTGCTACTCTATTATCAAATTCAAAAATATTATTTACATATTTAAATTCCCTTTGGTTAATCTCTCCGCTCTCATAGCTCTCAGATAAGATTAACCTTAATTCTTCTTCTGAATGAGCTACTTCATGTTCAGAAGCTGGATGTAATCCGAATAAACCAGTTACAACCCTCGCTGAACCATTCAAAGCCCAAATAAACGGATACATAACTCGGTAAAAATAAATAAGTGGTTTCGATAACAATAAGCTAACTTGTTCTGCTTTTTGTATAGCAAATGTCTTTGGAGCAAGTTCCCCAATGACAACATGTAAAAATGTAATTACTGCAAAGGCAATAATAAATGAAACTGTACTGGAAATTGCAGGTGAGAATTTTAATTTTAAAAACAACGGCTCGAGTAAATGTTTAATGGTTGGTTCCCCTAACCACCCAAGCCCTAAAGCAGTAATTGTAATACCTAGCTGACAGGCCGATAAATATTCATCTAAATTTGAAGTTACCTTTTTAGCTGCCAGTGCACCTCGTCTTTTTTCGCTAACGAGTTGATCAATACGACTGCTACGTACCTTAATAATTGCAAATTCAACAGCCACAAAAAATGCTGTTAACCCAATAAGAATGACTACCATCAATAATTTTAAAATATCCACATATGCTCTTTAGCTTTCTTAGCTAAAGTTACACCTCCTTTTAAAAAGAAGTTTCACTTTAGTTTCTTCAATTATTGGAAAGCAACTCTATATAAAATCCACCAATTTTCAAACCTCATACAATTCTAAAGGTAAACCATCAGGATCTTGGAAAAAGACGAATTTCTTCGCCGTTATTTCATCAATACGGATCGGTTCCGTCTCAACACCACATTGGTTTAAATGCTTCACAGCTTCTTCTATATTTGTAACAGCAAATGCTAAATGTCTAAGACCGGCTGCTTCTGGAAAACTTTTACGCTCAGGCGGATTTGGAAATGAAAATAATTCGATTTGATACTCTTCTCCTACACATAAATCTAATTTATAAGAATCTCGTTCCTTTCTATATACTTCATTTATCTCTTTAAACCCTAATATCCTAGTATAAAAATCCTTTGACGTCTCATAATTCGAACAAATAATTGCAACGTGATGCACTCTACATATATTCATGCTCTCTCTATTCCTTTCTTTACCAAAGATGCATATTCTCCCTTGAAATGAAAAACATATATAGCAGAATATCTCTTTTAGGGGGCTTACCATGAAATTCATTACTTTTTTCGTCGGACTAATTGTTGTTTTCTTGCTCGCTTATATTGCTAGCAATAATAAGAAGCATATTAAATTTAAACCAATTTTTATCATGCTTATTATACAGTTAATTTTAACCTATTTACTATTAAATACAGAAATCGGCCTCATACTTATTAGAATCATTTCCAGTTTGTTTACCAAGCTACTCGAGTATGCTGCTGATGGAATAAATTTCGTATTTGGTGGTCTTGCAAATAAAGGTGAAATGCCATTTTTCCTTACTGTATTATTACCAATCGTCTTTATTTCTGTTTTAATTGGTATATTACAACATTTCAAAATATTACCATTTTTTATTCGTTGGATCGGGTACTTTCTTAGTAAAATAAATGGTCTTGGTAAATTAGAATCTTACAACGCTATCGCCTCTGCCATTGTCGGCCAATCAGAAGTTTTTATTACAGTGAAAAAACAATTAGCTCAAATTCCAAAACACCGTCTTTATACACTTTGTGCCTCTGCTATGTCAACCGTATCTATGTCTATCGTAGGTGCCTATATGACAATGATTGAACCTAAATATGTAGTAACTGCACTCGTTCTCAATTTATTTAGCGGTTTTATTATCATACTCATCATTAACCCTTACGACGTTAAAGATGACGAAGATATTTTAGAAATCAAAGGTGAAAAACAAAGCTTTTTTGAAATGCTTGGAGAATACATTCTTGATGGTTTTCGTGTAGCCATTGTTGTCGGCGCTATGCTCATCGGATTCGTCGCATTAATTAGTTGTATTAATGACCTGTTCCTCATTATATTCGGTATTACGTTCCAACAATTAATCGGCTATGTATTTGCACCTATCGCATTCCTTATCGGTGTACCCAGTTCTGAAATTGTCGCGGCTGGCAGCATTATGGCAACGAAGCTTGTAACGAATGAATTTGTCGCAATGATGGACCTTAGTAAAATTTCTAATAGCCTTTCTCCCCGTACAGTTGGTATTATTTCTGTTTTCCTTGTATCTTTTGCCAATTTTTCTTCCATTGGTATTATTTCAGGTGCGGTAAAAGGACTAAACGAAGAACAAGGAAACGTTGTTGCGAGGTTTGGCCTTAAATTACTATATGGAGCTACTCTCGTTAGTATTTTATCTGCAATTATCGTAAGCATTATGTTGTAATTAGGTAAAATTTTATCATTTTCTTATCCCTATCTTTTGTATACAATAACGAATAGGTGTCTTATAAATAATCAAGACATCTATTTTTTATACATGTACAATCGCTTTTATTTAGCGTAAAATATTTTTTATGTGTTTGAATACACTTCTAAATGTATACACTTTGATAGTTTTAAAGGAGAAAAAATGATGAAATCCGACACGAACAACAATACGCGAGCCAAAAAAGGACGCTCAAAGAAAAAACGCCTACTTTGGTTCCTTCTTATTCCATTACTAATTGTAGCACTTGGAGCAGGAGGCTACTCCTTCCATATATACAGTAAAGCAAAGTCCGTCTTAAATAATGCTTATGCTGAACTAGGTCGAGGAGATAAGTCCAGTAAACGTGAAAAAGCTGTTAAACCTATGACCGACAATATTTCCGTACTAATTATGGGTGTTGATGAAAGTGATATTAGGGAAAAAGGTTATGGAAAAGCAACTCGAACAGATGCGTTATTACTTGCAACAATTAATAAAAACGATAAATCCGTTAAACTTGTAAGCATTCCACGTGACTCACGCGTCTACATTAAATCACGTGATAAATACGATAAAATCACACATGCGCACGTATTCGGTGGTGTAGACAGCACAATTGATACGGTAGAGAACTTTTTAGATGTTCCAGTTGACTACTATGTAAAATTCAATTTTAAATCCTTTATTAAAATTGTTGATTCTCTTGGTGGTATTACTGTAGACGTTCCAGTTGAGTTCACAGAGCAAAATAGTAAAGATGAAGCAGATGCCATTCATCTAAAAAAAGGACGTCAACATTTAAATGGAGAAGAGGCACTGGCACTAGCTAGAACTCGTCATATCGATAGTGATTATATGCGTGGTCAACGTCAACAGCTTGTATTAGAGGCCATTGCTGAAAAGGCACTATCTCTTAATTCCATTAATAAAATCGGTGGCCTACTAGACGCTGTCGATAAAGATTTAAAAACTAATTTAACTTTTGATGATATGATGACAATTACAAAAAATTCAATGGATTCAAATTTAAAAATGGAAAAAATGCAAGTAGAGGGTACAGATAAATATATAGGTGGTATTTATTATTACGTTCCAAATGAAAAAAGCGTCGATACTATTTCAACTACCCTTCAAAAACATCTCGGTGTTACGAATAAAAATGAACATAAAAAATTATAATAAAAAGGCTGCTAGATCTTTCTAGACAGCCTTTTTATTATATTTTTCAACATATTTTTCATACACATTGTGACAAGAAGTGACAATTATTACAGCGGTGTAACATTTTTTATGAAAACATTACACACACAGTGAAAATAATAGTATACTAGTACGTACATAATGTTATTTTCATCATTTTTATACAAAAAATGTAATACATATATTTATACATAAATTTCTGGGGGGAAATAAATGAAGCTAAGTAAAATACTGATTGGTTCTGCAATTGCTGGGGGCATATTACTTTGTGTAGGCGGTGTTGGGGGATATCAATATGTATCCAAATTAAATAATCAATTAGATACTACTGCATTACCAAATACTACATTTGAAGGTATTTCTCTCGACGGAAAAAATAAGAAGGATATTCAAGCAATTATTAATCAAAAGGTAACTGAGTTAGATCAAAAATCCCTTACCTACATATTCCAAAACGATAAACAAACTTACACATGGAAAGATTTAGGAATAAATTATAAAGAGAAAGATATTATTGACAAAATCTTCAAAGAACAAGAAGGAAACGTAATGAATCGTTACAAAATGCGTAAGCAAGCTGAAAACGGTGAATTAAAACGTGACTATAAATTAACACCACAATTAAATGCAACAGCTTATGAAACCTTTATAAAAGATAAATATAATGAAACATTAAAAAATCCTGTTAACGCAGAATTAAGTATTGAAGGCTCAACAGTAAATATTAGTCAAAGCCAAAACGGAGAAAAAATTGATAAAGGGAAACTAAGCGGTTTAACAAATGAAGCTATTACTACTGGTAAATCAGATGTTACATTACCAGTTACATTCATAAAACCAGAACGTTCTACAGAAGACATACAGAAAATGGGTATTAAAGAAGTCATTGCTGAATATTCTACTCCAATGGCTGGCCGTAACGGAAATCAATCATTTAACGTAAATAAGTCAGCTAATACTTTAAGTGGGGTTATTGTCGCACCTGATGAAACATTTAGTTTTAACGGTCGCGTTGGCGTAACTGATGCTGCACATGGTTATAAATCTGCAGCAGTATATTCACAAGGTAAAGTAATACAAAGTGCAGGCGGAGGAGTTTGCCAAGTCAGTAGTACATTATACAGTGCAGCTTTAAGGGCAGATTTAGGCATTGTTTCTCGAAGCAATCATTCTATGCCAGTAAATTATTTACCACTTGGGCAAGATGCAGCAGTAGCAGATTATGGTCCAGATTTAAAATTTAAAAATAATACAGGCAATCATATTTATATTCAAGCATTTTCAAATGGAGGTAGTATTACTACACGCATTTTCGGTACAAATACTGGTAAAAATGTTGAAGTTTCTTCTCAAGTAATTAGTAGAACTAGTGATAAAATCACCGCGGTTACGTATAAAAAAGTAACACAAAACGGGGAAGTAATATCAAATGGACAAATTTCAAAAAGCGTATATAAAAGCGCTCCAAAAGAATAGATAATATCAACCGAATAACATAAAGAAAAAGGCGTGATTTAATCACGCCTTTTTCTTTTGCAGTAATAGTAAAAAAGTTTCAAGATGGTCTTTCGTTTCTTCTAAAGACCACATACGATTTCCTTGCTTCGCAGCTAATACACACGCCTCTTCCCACGCGTTCTTTTTCTTCATATTTATTAATTCATCACGTAATTTCAAAACAATTTCTTCATCTTCTTGTTCAATAAACTCTTCCATCACGCTTACTATTTCATCCTCATGAATACTTAACGTACAGTACGATTTAAGAAAGTATTGTAATGTCGTATACATAATGTACTCCCCCTTCTTATTTATCAGATGGATAAGAAGTAATAATCTTAAACCCTAATTCTCCTGACTTATCTCTTGCTAAAACAGTAACAGTTTTTACTAACTTGTCTTTTACACTCATATTTTTCTTTATTACCGTTTTTCCAACAGGAAATGAATGAGTTGTATTTAATACGAGACGAGCCTCTTTAGAATTTTTTAACCAATCTTGAATTTCCTTGTCATGTTGCTTCAAGCTATCTTTTACAGCTTTCGTCGCTGTTTCTTTATCATAGTATGTACTTGCGGCTGACACTTTATCTGTCTTCAAGCGATTCTTCAAATCCTCTTCTGACTTGCCTACATGTCTTTCAATCGTATGACCATTTTTAGGTGGTCCTTCCATTTCATCTAAAATATTATCACTAATTTTTTCTACCGATGTAGCTTGATTCCCTGTCTGTTTCTCTGTTTTTTGTTCTTTTCCTGCACATCCGCTTAAGATCAGCATTAATGCCAATAAACTACTGAAGAAAAGACTACTTATTCGTTTCATCATATCACCTCTTCCATGATTATTATCGCAACTTCACTAAAAGTCAATTTCACAACGAAAAAATCTATCAGTTTTCATTTTTTTATCTATTTTTCCATATTTACTCCAGCAAATTCATCAACCCTCTATTTTTCGCCTTTTATAATATATACCCCCTATATTTTTCGTTTATTTCCCAGATAAAATCACCGATAACATAACTATAAAACTCTTTTATACAAAGGTTTTTATAGTATTTTTAAAAATATTTTAAAATACCCCTATTTTTACATACCCAATACCCATATAAGGTATAAAACACCCTTCTTATCAACGTTTTTCTACATTATGTAAATTTCCCCTTGCCTATACAAACGAAATGTGGTGTAATGCAAAAAAAGATAAAGGATTTTAAACAATGGCTGAAACGATTCAAAATTTCTTAACAGAATACTATTCAATCGCAATTCCACTTAGTATCTTAATTAACATCATCATTAGTCTTTTAGGTTTTATTCCTAGTATTTTTTTAACCGCCATTAATATACAGCTCTTTGGCGTAACAAATGGTACTGTTATTTCGATCGTAGGCGAAGCATTAGGGGCTATTATCTCGTTTTATATTTACCGCATGGGCCTTCAAAAGTTCACTCACGATAAAGTAAATAAATACCCAAAGGTAGAGCGTCTTCTTTATGTAGAAGGTAGAGAGGCCTTTCTACTCGTTCTATCGTTTCGCTTGATACCTTTCATCCCATCAAGTATCGTGACTTTATTTGCGGCTCTAGGTAAGATGTCATTACTCTCCTTCAGTATTGCCAGCACAATAGGGAAAATACCGGCATTGTTAATCGAAGTATATTCTGCCTATCATGTCATCAACGGAACAAATGAAGCAAAGTGGATTGTGACAATTGCAGGTTGTATCGGATTATATTATTTGTGGAAAAAATGGAGAAAAAAATAAAGAAGGAGCATAGGCTCCTTCTTTATTTTTGAGGTATTTTATTAATAGCTATCCTTTAAATCCTTAGTTAATACCAACAGCACTAAATGATTGCTTAACTGCTGCTACTTCCGCAGAAGTCGCACCATATAAATCAGCTGCAGCTTGTACTGCACCAGCACGAGCTTGGCTAAATGTAGTAGATTGCGTGAAATATTGTGTGTTTGCACGGTAATAAATTGCACCTAACTTATCTTTACCAATGCCCGTTACAGTTACACCCGAATGCGTACCACCATTTGCTAATAAATAAGCTTGTTTGTTAATGATACCACTGTTTGTATGAACCCCACCGTTATCACTAGTACCAGTGTAACGCTTAGAATAATGGTCTGGATCACCGTATTTCGCTGGATCACTCATAGAGCGAAGCGCATCTCCTGCTTTACCAGGCGTATAAATATCTTCACCAATCTCCCAATCCGGGTTACGGTTATCATAGAATTCTACTAAAGTACCAAAAATATCAGAAATTGCTTCATTTAGCGCTCCTGATTCATTTTGATAAATTAAGTCCGAGCTATTTTCAGTAACAGCATGCGTTAATTCGTGACCAATTACATCAATTCCACCAGATAATGAAGTGAATGTTACACCATCACCATCTCCGTATACCATTTGTGAGCCATTCCAGAATGCATTATTATACTTACTTCCGTAATGAACTGTCGATTTTAACGGAGCTCCTGCATCATTAATAGAGTTTCTGTTAAATGTAGCTTTATAATAATCATATGTTCTACCTGCATAGTAATGAGCATCTACTGCTGCTGCATCATACGCTGCATTGAAAACATTATCTGCATCTACCCATAAAGTTCCTGGCAATGTAGTACGATTTTTCGCATCATATGTGAAAATTGTTGCCCCGCGCGTATTATCTTGTAAGTAGTAAGATGAACCAGATAACGTTGTATTAAGTGATTTCGTATCTCCTAATACACCTTTACCAGTTCCTACTTTATTTGTTCCTGTTACAGGTTTTACTACTGCTTTCGCATCCTGTTTAGGAGCCTCTTGCTTAACTGGTGATTTATCTTCATTTGTTACATGATCCAATTTATTATATTTATTTAATACTTTACCGCTGTCTGCTTCAATGAAATAGTAGTAGTTTCCTGGACTTGGATCTAAGAAGTTTAGATTTACAACGTATGCATATGTTGTTTCTTCACCATTTTGATATACATATAAGTCCGCTTTTGGTTCTACCTCATATTTCGGTGTTACCCCTAAATCTTGTTGCGCGATTTCAATTGCTTTTGCGCCTTCAATCTTATTTTTATTTTTCAACTTTTCCTTTTTGTCTAAATCAGGTGCAACTGTTCCAGACAATACTTTTAAAGAACCGTCTTTACTTACGTGAGCCACTTGAGTAGAACCCCATACAGGCACTCCTTCGTAAACTTGTTGCATACGTACTACTGTTGAATCAGTTACAGCATCTTTCTTCACTTGTTTCACTTTGAAAGAATCTTGCGCACTCTTTTCCCCTAGCTTGTAATCACCTTTTGCTGCATTTAAGTAATCAAACACAACAGATTCCGCTTTCTTACCAGTCGCTCCAGTTAGATCACCAGAAATAAACTCAGGTGACTGTACTGTCTCATTGTACTTCTTCGTAGAGAGTACATTTTTAGAATCCGCAAATGCAGAGCCTGTCCCTCCAAATGTTGTAACTGCCATTCCTGTCGCTAACACTAACGCTAAACTTTTCTTTTTCATGAACCTTCCCCCTAATAAAAATTTTTTTTGAAAAAGAGTAGTTTTATATTAGCATTATGTTTCCACTATTAATATACTAAAAATTCAAATAATTATTTTCTCAAGTTTTGTAGAATTTTGAGGAACAAATATTGAAAAAACCCTTTCCGATTGGAAAGGGTGGAGATTATAAATTAACTTGTTCAACAGTTTTAGCTTGTTGACCAACAATATCAGGTTTACTGCTATATTGATGTATTCCTCCAGCAACTGTAAGAGTCAATATAAACGCCAATACTCCAAATACCATCTTTTTCATGTTTATTCCTCCTTATTATCATTCATTAAATCAATAACTAACCTATAATATCGATTACTTTCTTCAAATCTCGATAAACTGGAAAAATGTTCTGCTAGTTCAACGTATACTTTCTTTAATTCTATTTTATTTCCTGCAGATTTATACAACGGGATAGCCTCATTTTCCAAAAATGCTTTATAATCTTTTGCTTCTTCAAAATATTTATATCTAAGCATTAAAAGCAAATATAATTTTGCATTAAATCTCTCTTCCTGTTTTGCTGCATCAATTCCCTTATCAATTAATGTCCTTGCCTCTTCCAATTCTTCTAATTTAATGCATACTAATGCCATTTCGTATATTGTATCTAAATAGTTTAAATCTATTTGTTTTTGAAGTTGTAGACTATCTAAATAATATTTTTTCGCTTGCTGATATTTACCTTTTTTATAATAGATACTTCCCATATTACTTAAAGTAATAGCTAATAGTACATCCTTATCAGCAAAAGATGTGGCCTCTCTCAATATACTCTCATACATTTTTAAAGCTTCTTCATACTGACCTTTTTCTGTATAACTTACCGCAATAAGGATTTGGCAATTAATTATATTTCTAAACTTATATTCACTACGAAATCCTTCTAATGCCATATTTACAAAATGAATTGCAAGATGATGAATATCTAAATGAGTATATGCAAGCGCTATATTATAATACAAGCCTGTTTCATGATACCCTTGTTCTTTGGCCATTACTTCTGTTTTTAATAAGTAATCTAGCCCATCCTTCCATCTATACTGTAAACAGCACAATAATCCTCTACTATACATATATAACAACTTCTGAAATGGAGAATATTTTTTATATACCTTCTTCAACTTATCTAATTCTTCTTCGAGTGCAGAAATATCCCTTTTCATAATTAAATAACGTGTATACAGCAGTTTATAATAATTTATAATTTCAAAATCCAACACATGCTTCATTTCACCTTGCAACTCTTCATATATACGTTCTACTTGTTGCTTGTCTAAATGAACTAGTGCATTTAACCATTCATCTAGCTTCCCCTTCACATCTTCTTCTACATCTC
This sequence comes from Bacillus cereus group sp. MYBK95-2, assembly GCF_051915225.1. NCBI lineage: Bacteria > Bacillati > Bacillota > Bacilli > Caryophanales > Bacillaceae > Bacillus > Bacillus cereus group sp. MYBK95-2. The sequence continues at coordinate 130,219 of NZ_JBQAEH010000010.1, forward strand.
TCAAATCCGTCACAGCAATTTCTAGTCTTGTGCAGAGCAATTGTAGAATTTCTTCTGATGCTTCGATCTTTCCATTTTCGATCTTACTTAAGTATGAGACAGAACAAATGCCCTGACATAATTCTTCTTGTGTCATTTTTTGCTGGAGCCGTTTATAAAAGACTTGTTTGCCTATTTTTTCTAATGTTTGTTGCATTGTCCTCCTCCATTCTCATTACCCCCATTACTCTAATAATACATAAAATTTGGAGAAATATAAATTGATAAATATAAATTTTCTAAAAAATATGCATAATTTCATTTTTTTCTCTCTTGACTTCACATCAATATCTCTTCTTTGCTACGAATGGTGAAAAATTGGTATACTATAACCAAATTATGGAGGTGTTCTCGCGATGACTCATTATAAAGACGATAGTTATGCCTTACATACAGACCTATATCAAATCAACATGGCTTATACATATTGGAAAGATGGTATTCATAATCGCCGTTCTGTTTTTGATTTATATTTTCGAAAGCTTCCATTTGAGAACGGCTACGCTGTTTTTGCTGGCCTTGAGAAAATTGTAGAGTACATAGAAAATTTCAGTTTTACTGAAAGCGATATCGCTTACTTAGCAGAATTACAATTCGAAGAAGAATTCCTTCATTATTTACAAAATATGAAATTCACTGGGACGATTCGCAGTATGCAAGAAGGTGAAGTTGTATTTAATAACGAGCCTTTATTACGTGTTGATGCACCACTTGGTGAAGCACAAATTATTGAGACTGCCCTCTTAAATATTGTGAATTACCAAACATTAATTGCCACAAAAGCAGCACGTATGAAACATGCTGCAAGTAATGATGAGCTTTTAGAGTTCGGCACAAGACGTGCCCATGAGTTCGATGCTGCCCTTTGGGGGACGCGTGCTGCCTTTATTGGTGGTTTCTCCTCTACAAGCAACGTTCGTGCTGGGAAACGCTTTGGGATTCCTGTAGCTGGCACACACGCTCACTCTTTCGTTCAAGCATATCGCGATGAATACGTCGCGTTTAAAAAATACGCTGAAACTCATAAAAAGTGCGTCTTTCTCGTTGATACATATGACACATTGAAATCTGGTGTTCCAAATGCGATTCGTGTTGCAAAAGAATTTGGGGATCGTATTGATTTCTATGGCATACGTCTTGATAGTGGTGATATGGCTTATTTATCGAAAAAGGCACGAAAACTACTAGATGAAGCAGGGTTTACAAATACAAAAATTATCGCTTCTAGCGATTTAGATGAATACACAATTATGCACCTTAAATCTCAAGGAGCAAAAATTGACGTATGGGGCGTTGGAACGAAATTAATTACGTCCTTTGAGCAACCTGCATTGGGGGCTGTTTACAAACTCGTTGCGATTGAAGATACTGACGGAAAATTAAATGATACAATTAAAATTTCATCTAACCCTGAAAAAATTACCACTCCAGGACTGAAACGAATTTATCGTATTATCAATCGGGTTAACGATCATGCAGAAGGCGATTATATTGCGTTAGATTCTGAAGAACCAGGAAAAGAAGAGCGCTTAAAAATGTTCCATCCAGTTCACACATATATAAGTAAATTCGTAACAAACTTTGAAGCCCGTGAACTGCATAAAGACATTTTCGTTAACGGTGAAAGAACATATGAACTACCAAGTATATTAGATATTCAAAAATATAATGAACAGAGCCTCTCTCTATTTTGGGAAGAATATATGCGAACTTTAAACCCTGAAGAATACCCTGTCGATTTAAGCCAAGAGTGCTGGGATCATAAAATGAATTACATTCAAACAGTTCGAGAACAAGTTGAAAAAAACATACAAAAGTAAACAGAGAAGTTTCCCCTTCTCTGTTTTTTCAATACTATATGGATATTTGTAAAAAATATATTAAAATAATAAGACGAATGTATCTTATTTGCAAATTTTAATATTATACTATTTTAAAGTAAAATAATATTTGATATTATTTTATTGAGTCAATTTCAACAAAATCACCAATAAAAAAGAGGACGCGGTTCGCGTCCTCTTTTTTATAAATCTTTCACTCGTAATACACGCATTGCATTTAACACTGCAAGTAGTGTCACACCAACATCTGAGAAAACAGCTTCCCACATTGTTGCAATACCAAAGGCACCAAGTAATAAAACGATCCCTTTTACACCTAGAGCAAAGATGATATTTTGCCACACTATACTTCTTGTGCGTTTTGCAATTTTTACAGCTGTCGCAATTTTTGAAGGCTCATCAGTCATAATAACGATGTCTGCCGCTTCAATTGCTGCATCTGACCCTAAACCACCCATCGCAATACCAACGTCTGCACGGGCTAATACTGGTGTATCGTTAATACCGTCACCAACGAAGGCAATTTTTTCTTTTCCGTGCTTCGCTGCATCAATTTTTTCAATCTCTTCTACTTTTTGTTGCGGTAGTAATTCCGCATGAACTTCATCTAAGCCTAATTCTTTACCAACAGCTTCACCAACTGGTTTTGCATCACCAGTTAACATTACTGTCTTTTTAATACCTAGTTCTTTTAACTTTTGAATCGCTTGTTTCGAATCCTCTTTTACCTCATCAGAGATAACAATATAACCTGCATATCTTCCATCTACAGCAACGTGAACTAATGTACCTACTGTTTCTGGTTGCTTAAATTCAATATTTTCTTTTCTCATTAATTTTGCATTACCTGCAAAAATTTCTTTTCCTTGTACTTTTACGACTGTACCGTGACCAGAAATTTCGTTATAATCATCGATTATTTTTTCATCAATTGATTTTCCATATGCCTTTCGAATAGATTGGGCAATTGGATGGTTAGAATATACTTCAGCAAATGCCGCATACTCTAATAACTCTTCACTTGTAGTACCTTCGCTCGGTTCCATTTTTGTAACTTTGAAAACACCTTTTGTTAATGTTCCTGTTTTGTCAAAAACAATATATTTCACATCATTTAAAGCTTCTAAATAGTTACTACCTTTTACTAACACACCACTTTTAGATGCACCACCAATACCTCCAAAGAATCCAAGAGGAATGGATACAACTAACGCACATGGACAAGAGATTACTAAGAACACTAAAGCTCTATAAATCCACTCAGAGAATGTAGCTCCTTCTAAAATAAGTGGTGGAATAAACGCCATGATTGCCGCTGTAATAACTACAACTGGAGTGTAGTAACGTGCAAACTTCGTAATAAAGTTTTCCGTTGGTGCTTTTTTACTGCTTGCATTTTGAACTAAATCTAAAATTTTCGATACAGTTGATTCACCGAATTCTTTTGTAACTTCAATTGTCAACACACCGTTTTGGTTCACAAAGCCACTTAATACATCATTTCCAACTTCAACTTCACGTGGTACAGATTCACCTGTTAATGCTGAAGTATCTACCATTGATGTTCCTTCAATTACTTTTCCGTCTAACGGCACTTTCTCACCTGGCTTAACGATAATATAATCGCCAATTTGTACATCTTCTGGTGATACTTGTTTCGTTTCATTTCCAACCTTTACATTCGCATAATCAGGACGAATATCCATTAATGAAGTAATTGATTTTCGAGAGCGGTTTACCGCAATGCTTTGGAATAGTTCTCCTACTTGATAAAATAGCATTACTGCTACAGCTTCTGAGTATTGTTGAATTGCAAAAGCTCCTACAGTTGCAATTGCCATTAAGAAGTTTTCATCAAATACTTGGCCACGAGTTATGTTTCTTACCGCTCTCCAAACGATATCTCCACCTATTAATAAATAAGCAAGGACGAATAACGGAATTGTTACCATTTGTGGTAAGCCCGCTAATGCAGCAATTGCTGTCAAAATTCCGCCGACCACTAATCTCCCTACCATCTTTTTCACATTTGCTTCACCATGATCATGACTATGCCCGTGGTCATGACCGTTCTTCTCTTCACGAACAACTTTCACGTCTGGCTCTAACTTTTGAACGACATTTGTTATATTTGCTACAGTCGCTTCTAGTTCTCTTTTATTCGCAACTTCTACTCGTAGTTTCTTCGATACGAAATCAACAGTTGCTTCTGAGACAGCTGGCATTTCCTTAACTTTATTTTCAATTTTCATTGCACAGTTCGCGCAATCTAAACCTTCTAATATAAATACTTCTTTAGCAATTTTATTTTTTTGTTCTTCTTGCACTTTAATATGCGGTTCTAATTTTGTAACGAGTTGTTTTGCTTCCGTAACAACTTCGTTTTCTTTATTTTGTGCCGTTTCTAAAATCATTGTCTTTGTTGCAAAGTTTACAGAGCAAGAATTTACTCCTTCTATATTCCCAACACCTTTTTCAATTTTCATTGCACAATTCGCACAATCTAAACCTTCTAACATCAGTTTCTTTTTCACTAACGCTTCAGCCATCGTTCTCCCTCCTCGCGTTCTTTTTATTCTTCTTCGTTTACGTGTTCAAACGCTTGCTCGAAGATATGAATTACGTGCTGGTCAGCTAACGAATAATAAACAACCTTTCCTTCTTTACGATTCTTCACAAGTTTCGCTTGCTTTAACACACGAAGCTGATGCGAAATAGATGATTGTGTCATTCCTAATAAATAAGCTAAATCACAAACGCACATTTCAGCTTCAAATAGCGCATGTAATATTCTCGTACGTGTACGGTCACCTAACACTTTAAATAGTTCTGCTACTTTACTTAAACTTTCATCAGTTGGAATTGTTTGTTTTACTTGCTCTACAACTTCTTCATGAATTATCGTTTGAGAACATGTCTCTTGTGGTGTTTCTACTTTATTTCCAGCCATTATAGCTCACCTCTTTAATTGAACATATGAACAATCATTCATATATCTTATACTCTTATTATATGAGCGCCTACTCATATGTGTCAATGAAATCTGATTTTTTTTTATGAACTTTCCGTTCACATTTTAATAAGTCATATACATATTTTTCGCATCCTCTATATTCTCATACAAAAAAGGATGCACAATTCGCACACCCTTTTTCATATTCCGACATAAAAATTCAACAAAGTAATATACATTCCCTTTATTTCAACAAAAGAAAAAGCCTTGCGCGCTCCCTAGACGCACAAGGCTTACTATACTTATATCCCTTTTAATTAGCTTGTTCTAAATTATCCTGCGAACTTCCATCGTCTTTTAAATGACTATGTTTTTTCGAATAAACAAAGTATACAACTACTCCAATTGCTAACCAAGCACCGAAGTACATCCATGTTTTTAATGGTAGATTTACCATTAAGAATAGACAACATGCAATCGAAATAATCGGCAAGATCGGTACAAGTGGTACCATAAATCCACGTTGTAATTTTGGATGTGTTTTACGAAGAATAATAACTGACACACCAACCATCGCAAATGTTAACAACGCTCCAATATTCGCTAAATTCGACAATTCTTTTAAATCGATAAATCCAGCAATTAAAGCACTACCAATTCCTGTTAACCAAACTGTAAATGTTGGCGCTTCTGTCTTTTTATTAATTTTCGCGAAAGATTCTGGCAATAAACCGTCACGGCTCATCGCAAAGAATACACGTGTCGTTGCATAAATGTAAGCAAAAATTACTGCCATAATACCAATTACAGCTCCAATTGCGATTACACCTGCTACTTTATCTTGTCCTACAACTTCTAACACATATGCCATAGCTTCTGGTACATCTAATTCTTTATAAGAAACCATACCCGTCATAACGAGACAAACTACAACATAAATGATTGTACAAATGACTAACGAAGCGATAATACCAATCGGTAGATCACGTTGCGGATTTTTTACCTCTTCAGCAGAAGTTGCTAATGCATCAAATCCTAAGAAAGCAAAGAATACTGCTGCTCCCCCCGCGAAAACTCCACTTAAACCGTACGGTGCAAATGGTATCCAGTTTTCTGGTTTCACGTAGAATACACCAACTGCAATGAATAAAACAACGATACCAATTTTAATTAATACCATTATGTTATTCACGCGTTTACTTTCTTTCGTACCTCTTGATAATAACCAAGTTATAACTAATGTAACGATAACTGCTGGTAAATTCACCATACCACCTTGAGACGGAATCGTTAGCAGTGCTTTTGGAATTTCAAGCCCTAATCCACTCACTAAGTTATGGAAGTAACCAGTCCATCCGCCAGCTACTGCGGCAGTCGTTACAACATATACGGATAGTAATGTCCATCCCATTAAATGAGCTACAAACTCACCAATTGTTGCATATGAGTATGTGTACACACTACCTGAAACAGGAAGTGTAGAAGCAACCTCTGCGTAACATAATGCTGCAAATCCACAAACGATGGCTGCAATCATGAATGAAAAAATAACTGCTGGACCAGCATCTCTTGCTGCTACTAATCCAGTTAATACTAGAACTCCTGTACCAATTATCGCACCAATCCCTAGCATTGTTAGGTCAAATGCCCCTAGCGTTTTCGTCAAAGTTTTACTTTTACTTTCCCCTAACAATTGCGTAACGGATTTCTTTTTAAATAGGTTGGCCACGATGTATGCCCCCTTTTGCCAAGAAGAGCTAAGAGATCTTCACTCTTAGCTCTTATCATGTTGTTTTATATATTGTTCGATTTTGTTTTGTATAATGCTTCTATTAGCAAGATACTGTTTCTGCTTCTAATAATTCTTTAGCACCTTTGTACTCTACACCGTGAGCTTCTGCAACTGCTTCGAATGTTACATAGCCATCTAATGTGTTAATACCTTTTAGTAATGCAGAGTTGCCTAGGCAAGCTTCTTTGTAGCCTTTGTTAGCAATTTGTACTGCATATGGTACTGTTACGTTTGTTAATGCAAGAGTTGATGTACGTGGAACCGCACCTGGCATGTTTGCAACTGCATAATGAACAACGCCGTGTTTTTCGTAAGTTGGGTTATCATGAGTTGTAATACGGTCAGTTGTTTCGAAAATACCACCTTGGTCAATCGCGATATCTACAACAACAGAACCTGGTTCCATTGATTTAATCATTTCTTCTGTTACAAGTTTTGGAGCTTTTGCACCTGGGATTAATACTGCACCGATTACAAGATCAGACTCTTTAACAGCTTCTGCAATATTGTAAGGATTAGACATTAAAGTTTTTACTTGGTTTCCGAAAATGTCATCTAATTGACGAAGACGTTCTGCACTTAAGTCGATGATTGTTACATCCGCACCTAGTCCAACTGCAATTTTAGCAGCATTTGTACCAGCTTGTCCACCACCGATGATTGTTACTTTACCACGTTTAACCCCTGGAACACCTGCAAGTAAGATACCTTTACCGCCTTTGTTTTTCTCAAGGAATTGTGCACCAATTTGTGCAGCCATACGACCAGCTACTTCACTCATAGGTGCAAGTAATGGTAATGAACGGTTTTCTAATTGTACTGTTTCATATGCGATAGAAACAACTTTTTTCTCGATTAAAGCTTTTGTTAATTCTGGCTCTGGAGCTAAGTGTAAGTATGTGAACAAGATTAAGCCTTCACTGAAGTGTTTGTATTCGCTTTCAATTGGTTCCTTAACTTTCATAACCATTTCCATATTCCAAGCTTCTTCAGCTGTATCAACAATTTTTGCTCCCGCTTCAACATACTGAGCATCTGTGAAACCAGACCCTAAACCTGCACCCTTTTGAATGAATACTTCGTGATTGTTACGAATTAAATGTACAACACCTGCTGGTGTCATTGCCACACGGTTTTCGTTGTTTTTAATTTCTGCTGGTACCCCAATACGCATAATGAAATGCCCCCTTATAATTAACAGAAAAAAGAGATTCTTTTTTCTTTTTGTAATAATTAATAACTTATGTCCTTATTCTAGCATAACTTAAAAGTTATGAAAACGCTAACATATCATTTTCCTAAAGTTTTTATATTTAGAATAGTGTAAATATATAAAACATTGATTCTATTAGGGGTTTCGTGTCATTCCATTATCTTTCACTCTATTTTTATTATACTGCTTCAAAATAAACAGCAATCATTTATTATTTGACAATAATTTAACAATGTAAGAAACCTAAGCGATAACGTATACATATACAGTTATTACTTTACTCAATACTTTAGAGATATATTCTTTTCACAAAAAAACAGCTGCTAGCATTTAGCTAGCAGCTGGGTAACTTATAAATAACTTAGAAAATAAATCATCTGTCGTTTCAGTAATTTTATCAAACAGATCACTTTCTTCCGCTTCTTGCTCTTTTAACATCTTAATTGTTTCACGTGCATCTTCAGGGTAATCGGTTATAATACCATCTACGTTTAACTTATAATATGCCTTTAAATTTTCCATATCATTTACTGTCCATACGTAAATTGGTTTGTTTAACTTCCTTGCTTCTTTTACTAATTTCTTATTTAACATATATTCTTCTGCTACGTAAAAGTCAGCCTTCACATTCTTTAAGTTAGCTCTACTTGCATACAGTATATACCCTACTTTTATATCTGGATTTGCACGCTTAAACTCTTTAATAAGTGGATAGTGTAACGTTTGAATTACACATTGCTTCTCAAATTCATTATCTTTAATCGTTTTTAAGACTTTGTTTACAAAATCTTTTTCGCCCCCATGAAGCTTCACTTCTATATTAAGTTTGATTTTGCCATTTGCTAGCTTAATGATTTCATCAAGTGTACTTATTTGTCCTGAAAATCCATCTTGACTAAGGGTAAGCTGCCTTAACTCCGCCATCGTTAAATCTGACACATGCACATTAGCATTTGCGAGACGTTTCAGCTTCAAATCATGTATAACCGCTAGCTCACCGTCTTTCGTTTGTAATACATCTATTTCAGCGTAGTCTGCTTTTGCATCAATAGCACCTTGCACAGCTTCTTTCGTATTTTCTACGCCTTTTGATATATACCCGCGGTGCGCCATAATAATCGGTTCTTTATACGAATTTGAAATAAACGTTACAATGAAGGCAACGACCATTCCCGCAGTAATAATCCCTACAATGTATACGCCAATGAATTTCCAACGATGTTTTTGGAAGAAACATTTATCTGCTTTCGTTTTCGAATAATCTAATCCTTCTTCTAATAAAACATCCTCAACTGGAACCTTTTGTAAGTATAATCGCGTAATCGCCATAATATAAAATGGCGTCACGATAAAGCTGAATAAATACAATGTACTCGTTAAAAATACAGAAATCGTTGATTCAGCTAATAATGCAAATGTTCCTTTCGGGTTTGTAAATTCATAAACACCCCATAGGCACAATAAATACATTCCCAAAAACATGACATATACAATTCCAATTGAAATAAAAAATCCTACTAAAAAGAATAGTACTTTAAAAAAGCTTTCCTTTACTAAAGTTGCACTTTTACGTGCTGCCACGCGAAATGGTTTTTGCTCTAAAACAACAATAGGTAGAACGAAAATCCATCTAAGATTCAAATACGCGACTACAGCAAAGAACGTGTAATAACCAACTTGTCCCATCGTTGTCTTAAACAGCTCTCCTGTAATAAAGTTAGGAATTTGAATTTGCGGGATTAATGCCGTTTCATATCCCATATTTAAAAGAGGCAACAATACGACAGCATATAAAATAAATCCTGGTAAGCAATATGTGAAAAGAGTAGGTAAATACGTTACCGTTTTATATAAAATCGGACGTAATTTCACCTTCTGTCTTTTATGAGCGAAATACGAAATAATAATAAGCACCGCAAATTCTGTAAAGATAAGAAACAGTGCTAACAATGATAAAATTACGATTGCTAAGATGCCATAAGGCGTCTTTAAAAACGCTAATAATTCATCATTTGTCGCATTTGCATAACCACCAAAATACAATAACTTATTAAAAATGATTCCAAATAGCGGAACAAACACAATCGCTGCTAATAATTTATAAGCAAGTTGAAAAGTTAATACATTCCAAAAGGCAAATTTAACTGTTTGAAAGGAATGTCTCATTACTCCTGGTATAGATAGTTTTTTACGGTGTTGCATATATTCCTCCAAATTCTAAAACGGTATTTGAGATGGATTCCATATTTCCAGTTCTAATCCATCTTTTTAATAATAATATATTCCGCTTAACATGAACACACTTATACATATAATGAAAAAAGTGATGGCTACTTCCCATCACTTTTTCATTTATTCTATTTTTTCTCTAGCCCTTGTCCAAATGCTTTCAAGAAGCTAAAACCGAATGTAATAGCTCTATTGATATCTGGATCTTTTAATACTTTAAAGAAATCCATCACTTTTGTTTTTTTACCACTATTTAATTCATCTGTTGCAAATTGCAATCCTGTAACTAAACTTGACGTAATTTGCTTCATTATTTCTGGGTCAACTGAAGATAACGCTTCTCCTGCCCCCATCATATTATTTAACGCATTTTTAACGGGTTCACGATTTAATTGCTCCACAGCGATTTTTGAAACATCTTCCTTCGCAGCAAGTAAACTAATTGCCGCATCTAATATACCAGCCTTCTGCAACTGTGCTAAAAGCTGCATCGTTTCTTCTACTGCTTCACGATTATTAGATAGCTCATTTAGAAGTTCATCTGCTACTTGCTGTTTCTGTTCTTCCTCTGTTACAACTTTCTTTTTAATTACAGTAATTTCTTTCGCCACTATCTCCGCCCCCTAGTCCACAAGTGATACGTATTGTTTTCTTTGCCATTTTTGCTGGATTTCAACACCGTTTTGCGGATTACGCTTTTTATCTCTCGGGTTTGAAGATGGTAACGGACGATTCCCTTTTTCACGTAGTACACGCATCTTTACCATCGTTTGTTTGTACGCTGGTGTACACGTATAAAGATCTGTCGCCGTTCCAGTTAAAATATTGATTGCCTCTTCATTTACCGTTGCATGCATCGGTAAATATAGCTCTTTCCCCGTTACACGCTCTGTAACAAGTGCCTGTACTTTAATTTTCCCAAATGGTGATGCTAATTCTACAAGGCCACCATCTTTCACATTGCGCTCTAGGGCAAGTTCAGGCGAGATTTCAACGAACACTTCAGATACTTTAGATAAAATACCAGCCGATTTATTCGTCATATTCCCTTCGTGGAAATGTTCTAACATACGACCATTATTTAAAAGTAAATCATACTCATCTGGCGCTACAACTGGTGGTACCCATTCATCTAATGATAGACGAGCTAGTTTATCCGGGAAGTTAAATCCGTCCACATATAATAGCGGTGTATCGCTACCATCATGGCTACCCCAACATAAACTATTCCATCCTTCTAAACGATCGTATGTTGCCTGAGAATATAAAGGTGCAAGCGATGCAATTTCATCCATGATTTCACTTGGACTTTCATAATTCCAGTCCCCGCCAAGCGCACGAGCTACTTTTTGTAAAATCCACCAGTCTGGCTTTGAATCACCAAGCGGCTTCAATACTTCATATAATCTTTGAATACGGCGCTCTGTATTCGTAAATGTTCCCTCTTTTTCTAAGCTTGGTGCTGCCGGTAAAATAACATCAGCAAAACGAGCTGTTTTCGATAAGAACATATCTTGAACAACAAGGAAATCTAAATTCGCTAAAATATGTTGTACATGGTTGGCATTCGAATCTACTAAAGCCATTTCTTCACCCATAACATACATACCACGCAGTTTTCCTTCATCTGCCGCAAGTAACATTGCAATATTATTTAAGCCTGGTGCTTTCGGAATTGTAGTACCGTATGCTTTTTCAAATTTCGCACGGAGCGCATCATCTGAAACCGCTTGGTAACCTGGAAGCCAGTTTGGTAATGTTGCCATATCACAAGCGCCTTGTACGTTATTATGTCCGCGTAATGGATATGCTCCTGCACCAGGACGACGATAATTACCCGTAACAAGCAATAGATTTGAAATTGCTGCTGAAGTTGTACTTCCTCCAGTATTTTGCGTTACACCCATTCCCCAAAGTACACAAGTACCATCTGCTTCATATACCATACGAGCCATTTCTTTCAGATTTTCTTTCGAAATCCCCGTAATTTCTTCTGTATAATCAAGCGTATACTTTTCTACCATTTTGCTATATTCATCAAAATTCTTCACATTTTCAGCTATGAACTTTTTATCGTGCCAATCTTGATCAATAATATATTTCGTAATACCAGCGAGCCATACATAATCAGTTCCTTGGCGCGGATGAATGAATAAATCCGCACGCTCTGCCATTTCATGTTTACGAAGATCCGCCACAATTAATTTTTGGTCATGTAATTTATGAGCACGTTTTACACGCGTTGCAAGTACAGGATGTCCTTCTGTCGGATTTGCTCCAACGATAATGACAAGGCCTGCTTCCGCAATATCTTTCACTGTTCCAGCGTCCCCGCCCATACCGACAGTTTTAAATAAACCGTCTGTTGCTGGAGATTGACAATAACGGGAACAGTTGTCTACATTATTCGTTCCATATATTTGACGGGCTAGTTTTTGCATAAGATAATTTTCTTCATTCGTTACTTTCGAAGAAGAAATAAACCCAAATGCATCACTTCCATATTCTGATTTAATATGCTGCATATTGGATGCAACAACTTCAAGAGCCTCTTCCCATGAAGCTTCAACAAACATATCCCCTTGGCGAATTAATGGCTTTGTAATACGATCTTCACTGTTTACAAAATCCCATCCAAATTTGCCTTTTACACATGTTGAAATACCGTTAACCGGCGCATCTGAAACAGGCTGCACTTTCAAAATGTGGCGGTCTTTCGTCCATACTTCAAATGAACAACCTACACCACAAAATGTACAAACTGTTTTTGTTTTATTCACTTTCGTCTTACGCATCGCAGCCTCTACTTCTGAAACTGCTAAAATACTACTATATCCCGGCTCTACATCCTTTACAAAATCAATCATCGGATCTAACACATCCGGTTTCAATCCTGTCATGAATCCAGCTTCACCTAACATTGATTTCTCCATCAACGCATTACATGGACATACTGTTACACATTGCCCGCAACTTACACAAGATGAGTCATTTATACTTACACCATTGTCCCATATAACACGTGGACGGTCTAAGCTCCAGTCTATCGATATAGTTTCATTCACTTGTAAGTTTTGACATACTTCTACACACTGTCCACAAGCAATACATTGATTTGGATCATATCGATAAAACGGATGTGACATATCCACTTCACACGCACTTACTTTTGGCTCATACGGATATTTCTGTTCCTCAATTCCCATCATATGTACTGTATTGTGGACTTTACAGTTACCATTATTGTTATCACAAACGGTACAATACAGTAGATGATTCTCTAATATTCGATCCATTGCCTCAGTCTGTGCCTCTTTTGCACGCTGGGACTGTCTTTCGATATGCATACCGTTCTCTAATTTCGTTGAACAAGCACGCAATAACTTTCCATTTACTTCTACAATACACGTATCACAAGTTTGAATTGGATCTACTTCTGGTACATGACAAATTTGAGGATGTTCCAAATTACTCTCGTTAAATAATTGTAGTATCGTCTTTTCACCTGATGCAGAAAATTCTTTACCATCGACGGTTACACGGACTGTCTGTTCTGCCATAGTTTCCCCTCTCCTTACAACCAACTGTACAACACAATCATGAATCCGTTTTCAAAATCGCATTACTGTACATATTTTTGAAACGCTCTACCCAAATACTTTCTTATGAAGTCGATTCTAGATGTTATAAGGTATAACTACGAAAGCTTGAAAATATCACTATTCTACAGTTCTATTATATCGTACATATACAATAATAACCAAAATAATCTGTGATCTTCTTGCTAATAGGTGTTTTTATTTTTCCCATTGTTTTATGATAAATGTGGGAGAGAAATACATATAAAAGGGGAATTAAATATGGGGCCTACGCAAGAGACTTATACAATTGTACGTTATCAATCTGGTACATTTTCAAAACAACTTGATGAGATTGTTACAGAATCTCCTATTACTATTAAATTGAATGGTGAAGAATATGTAACAGTCGTATGCACACCAAATTATATTGAAGATATGGTAATTGGTTTTTTAATTTCTGAGGGGATTATTTCTTCCTATAACGATGTTGAAGAACTATGGGTTCAAAAAGATAACGGAATTGTCCATGTAAAATCATCAAAAGTGAATCCGCTCTATCAAACTTTATATAATAAACGATACGTCACTTCTTGCTGCGGAAAAGGTAGACAAGGTTTTATTTTCGTAAACGATGCAGCAAAAGCAAAAGACTTACATGATATACATGTAAAAATTACTCCTGAAGAATGTTTTTACTTAATGAATACGTTACAACAATCTTCCACTACCTTTCGCCAAACCGGCGGTGTTCACAATACCGCGCTCTGTGATCGAAACAAAATCCTCCTATCAAGAATGGATATTGGCAGACATAATGCATTAGATAAAATATATGGTCATTGTTTACGCAACGATATATCTGTTAAAGGAAAAATTATCGCATTTAGCGGACGTATTTCATCTGAAATTTTACTCAAAGTTTCAAAAATCGGATGTGAAATTGTTCTATCTAAATCTGCCCCAACAAAACTAGCATTGCAACTCGCTCACGATTTAGGCATTACAGTCGTAGGATTTATCAGAAATGAATCCTGCAATATTTACACACATCCACATCGAATTGATGGTTATCAATCGAATAACTAAAATAACTCCTCAATTGAGGAGTTATTTTAGTTATGAAAATGTAATATATTAAAGACTTGAATAGTTAATAAAGTTAATATATAATTTCATTACATATTAAAAAACAAAACATTGTAGCATATATCTTTTCATTCTTTTACAAATTAAAAGAGACTGCTAACAAAACACATACACACTCTTATAAAAGTAATGGATTTATTTTATTTGAAATCGACCAAGGAGGTTACAACTATGGAAATTCGCTTATTAACGACAGAGGACGCAGAAATATATTTAAAAGTTTGTATGGAAGGTTTAACGAAGAACCCGGAAGCTTTTAGCTCTTCCTATGAAGATGTTTTGAAACATGAGGATCCTGTAGCTGCTATGGCAAAACGATTAAGCAATCCGGATAAGTATACTCTAGGGGTCTTCAAAGATAACGATTTAATTGGTATCGCTACTTTAGAAACAAAGCCTTTCATTAAACAAGAACATAAAGCAAAAATTGGCTCCGTTTTTGTTTCCCCAAAAGCGCGTGGCCTTGGAGCAGGACGAGCTCTAATTAAAGCAATTATTGAAAATGCCGATAAATTACATGTAGAACAACTTATGCTCGATGTTGTAGTTGGTAACGATGCAGCAAAAAAATTATATGAGTCATTAGGTTTCCAAACTTACGGCGTACAAGAGCGTTCATTAAAACATAACGGTCAATATTGGGACGAGGAACATATGGTTCTGTTCTTAAATGATTAATACTTCAATATAGTTTTCCAAAAGCATCTTTTTATTAAGAAAGATGCTTTTTTCATTACAACAATGTAATCTTCATGTCACCTTTATCGATCGTACCAAACCTTTCCATTCATTATACTAAAAATATAAAGTGAAACTTTACTCAGTGTGGAACTACATCCCACGCTGATCGCATGTACTTGATATGTAGAGGAGAATGTGACATGAAACAAAACAAACGAGCTATGCTTTTAATATTTACTACAGCAATTGTAACTTCTGGATTAGCAATTTTACCTTGGTTTATTATATGAACACTCCCCCTAACAATGAAAAAAGCTGATTGCTTCTTAAGAAGCAATCAGCTTTTTTTATATTATAAAATCCCCAAAATTTTATTTACGCAACTTATAATAATAACCATAGATACGGCAACGCACATGACAACCGTATTACGATCTTGCTTTTCTTTTTTTGAAATTTCTTCTTTTGAATTCATGTGTATGATCTCCTTTTAAAAAAAGTGTGAGATAGGAAATTTTTCTTATCCGATGCGAGGTGAATACGAAAACCCTCTCTATCTCACATACACAATAGAATGGAATTGTCATTTTATAAATAAAATGACATGACGTTATGTCGCAACATAGGGTATTTTGTGTCGCTACGTTTTCTATTATAAAAAATAGTTGTGCAAAACTAGTGCATTTTTTATGTCAATTACTCTGAGCGAAAAAATCAGCCCTCCATTCAATCACATAAAAAGAGTTTTTTATTATTTTCATGTAAACTATACAAGTAGAATGAACAGTTTGGGGTGCACAAGATTATGGTAAAAATTTTATTAGTAGACGATGAAGAACGTATGTTACGATTATTAGATCTGTTCTTAAGCCCTCGCGGCTATTTTTGTATGAAAGCTACCTCTGGCCTTGAAGCACTAAAATTAATCGAACAAAAAGAATTCGATATTATTTTATTAGATGTTATGATGCCAAGTATGGATGGATGGGATACTTGCTATCAAATTCGTCAAATTTCCAACGTTCCTATCATTATGTTAACAGCTCGCAACCAAAACTACGATATGGTGAAAGGCCTCACGATGGGCGCAGATGATTATATTACAAAACCATTTGATGAGCATGTATTAGTCGCACGAATCGAGGCTATATTACGCCGTACAAAAAAAGATGGCTTTGTTAGTTTCAATGGTATTGAGTGGGATAAAACGAAACATACTGTCACAGTTTATGATGAAAAAATCTCATTAACTCCTATCGAATTTTCGTTACTCGGACTATTTTTACAAAATACAAACCGTGCTTATAGCCGAGATGATTTAATCGAAAAAATTTGGGGCTATGAAACAGATATCGAATATAGAACAATTGATTCACACATTCGTAATATCCGTGATAAACTACGCAAAAAAGGATTTCCTATTGAAGATTACCTAGAAACGGTCTATAAAGTCGGATATAAATGGAAAAGTGAATAATTACTTCGGTCAGTGGGAAATCGTATACCACTGACTCTTTATTATGAATAAGGTATGGTGAAAAAATGAGTAAACTTTCCCTTAAAATTGGGACATACTTTTTAATATTAGCTTTATGTATTGAAACAATTGCTTTCGTATCTTTTTATAAAAGCCTTTCAAAAATGCGTATTGTAGAGGAAACAGATGCTCTTTTAGAGAAAGGTAATCGCTATAGTAAAAAAATTAAAAGCCGCGAGAGACGGGATGAATATTATAAAGAAATGAAACACGCTGAACATAATAAAAATCCTAAACGTCCTGTGTACCCTGAGTTCGATATTACGAATGAGGCTGCACACTTAGTTGAATCGGAATCAATTTCTAACTCCGATATAGCTATCATTATTACTGACCATAACGGCAAAATTATTTCCACCTCAGAACCCGTAACAAAAGATATGCAAAAACAACTTACTTGTAAAACAGAAACTGTCCCAGACGGCGGATTGGTCGTTGAAAGGAACTGGAAAAAATCAAAGTTCATCACAACAGTAAGCCCACTTAACACAACAAAGTTTCAAGGAAAGCTATATATGTTATTAAAAACATCTTTCCTAGAAAATATGTTACTTAAACTCATGAACCAATTTCTTATCATTAGCGTTTTAACAATTATTTTAACAACAATTTCTGTCTTTGTTTTTTCACGCGTTATTACAGAACCACTTGTAAAAATGAAGAGAGCGACAGAAAAAATGTCAAAATTAAACAAGCCAATTCAATTAGGTATTAAACGAAATGATGAACTCGGAAGTTTAGCAAAAACAATTGAAGATTTATCGAGTGAACTTACGTATATGAAAAAAGAGCGCAATGAATTTCTCGCTAGTGTCGCTCATGAACTATTAACTCCATTGACCTATATGAAAGGTTATGCGAAGGTAGCAAAGAGAGACTCTTTAACCAAAGAGGAGCGAGAAGAATACTTACAAATTATTGAGGATGAAACGGATAGTGTAACCGATCTCGTCCAAGATTTATTTATGCTTGTACAATTAGAACAACACCAATTTGTTATAAAAAAACAAAAAGTGCTTCTTCAGCCATTTTTAGAACGAATGGTAGAAAAAACAAAAACAACATTAACAAATAAGCAAATGCAACTTCATGTATATTGCAAAGATGATTTAGAAGTTTGTATAGACGAAAGACGTATGGAACAAGTTATGTTAAATTTATTACACAACGCTTATCAACATTCGCCAGAAAACACAGCCATTACGATACGTGTACTTACAAAAACAGATTCTTTTACAATAAGTGTACAAGATGAAGGTGAAGGTATTCCTGAAGAAGATATCCCGCATATATTTGACCGTTTTTATCGTGTCGATAAATCTAGAACACGAGCTACAGGCGGAAAAGGTATCGGGCTAGCTGTTGCAAAGGAAATTGTAGAATTGCATAACGGTTCTATTCTAGTAACAAGCCAATTAGGAGCGGGAACAAACTTTATAATCGAGCTACCTTTTGAATAATATGCGTGTGAAAACACCAGTAGTAGTAAACACTACTGGTGTTATTTTGTTCATAAAAACAGCTCATATAAGCTAAGCTTTTGAAATTATTCTTATTTCAATATAAAATAAAGGTACATTTGCAAAGATTTGGAGGGTGATATAATTGGATATCCATGTATTAACAAAAGACGAAGCAGAAATTTACTTAGAACTTCGCGTAGAAGGATTAAAGCAAAACCCTGAAGCATTCAGCTCTTCTTATGAAGATATTATTAATAAAGAGTGTGCGATTGAATATAAAGCACAAAAATTAGCACAAGATGAAAACTATACGCTAGGTGCATTTAAAGATGGAAAATTAATCGGGGTTGCAACACTGGAAACGAAACCATATGTAAAACAAGAACATAAAGCTAAAATCGGTTCTGTATATGTATCTCCAAAAGCGCGCGGACTTGGAGCAGGAAAAGCACTTATTAAAGAATGTCTTGAGCTTGCTAAATCTTTAGAAGTAGAACAAGTTATGCTTGATGTTGTTGTTGGCAACGATGGAGCGAAAAAACTTTATGAATCATTAGGTTTTAAAACATTCGGTGTACAAGAACGTTCATTAAAATATAACGGACAATATTGGGACGAAGAGCATATGGTCTTATTCTTAGATGAAAATAAATAATAAAAAACATCCTCATGTTTGGAGGATGTTTTTTACTTTCTTGTAAACCATGCCGTGTGTAATAATTGAATCGCTTTCGCAATTTCTTCCTCTGATAATATCGCAAACCCAAGTAAAACTACATTCTCAGGCGCCGTACCGTCTTTATAGTACGTAGACACAGGATATATTTTGATACTATGTTTCGCAGCTTCTTGAATTAATTCTTCTTCCCGCATTCTATTATGCACTTTTAATAAAATGTGTAATCCCGAATCTTCTCCTATCACTTCAACACGATTAGAGAAATATTTCTCTATTTCAAAAACAAGTCGATCTCTCTTCTTTCGGTAGACGACACGCATTTTATGAATATGTTTTTCCCAATAGCCTTCATTTAAAAATCTTCTAATCACTTCTTGGTCCATTCTTGAAACACTTTGTGTATAAAATAAATATTGCTGTTGATACTTTTTAATTAATTTCTTCGGCAACACCATATAGCTCATCCGTAGCGATGGCAATAATGCTTTAGATAGCGTCCCCATATAAATAACTTTCCCCTCTGTATCTAACCCTTGCAGCGCCGGTATAGGCTTTCCAGAATAGCGAAATTCACTATCGTAATCATCTTCAATAATATACCTGCTCTCTTCTTTCTTTGCCCATTGTAAAAGCTGCATCCTTCTCGTAATAGGCATAATCATTCCATATGGAAACTGATGGGAAGGTGTAACAAATACAACATTCGCATTGCTATTTTCTAAATCTGCAATACAAATTCCATCTCTATCTAAAGATAACATTTGGACTCTTGCTTCTCCCTGTTCAAAAACAACCATCTTTCTATGATATCCTGGGTTTTCAACTGCATAATTGCTTCCCTTTAACAATTGAAACAATAGTTTCACTAATATTTGTGTTCCCGCTCCTAATACAATTTGACTAGCTGAACAACGTACACCTCTAGATTCATACAAATAATTCGTAATCTCTTCTCTTAAGCTCGCTTCTCCTTGAGGGTGTCCTAGAAAGAGAAGTTCGTTATTATGCGGCTGCCATATTTCATTTACAATTTTCCGATACATATTGAATGGAAAAGCATTTGTATCAATTCCTGTTTGTGTAAAATCAAATTTATAACTCTTCTCCTGAAACGGTACTTCTTCTATTCTATCT
Organism: Bacillus cereus group sp. MYBK95-2; assembly: GCF_051915225.1. Lineage (NCBI taxonomy): Bacteria > Bacillati > Bacillota > Bacilli > Caryophanales > Bacillaceae > Bacillus > Bacillus cereus group sp. MYBK95-2. The sequence continues at coordinate 150,507 of NZ_JBQAEH010000010.1, forward strand.
CCGCTATCCTCTATATGAACCATTTGCTCAATCTTGCATACAAAATAACCTTTTCTCGATATCGACTCAATATAACCTTCTGCAAGTAATTGTTCGTACGCTGCCTCTACTGTATTTTTACTTACTTGTAAATGTATCGCTAACTTTCGCTTAGCCGGTAATTTCGTAAAAGGGACAATCGATCCATCTTTAATTTCTTTTTTTATATACTCATACAATTGCACATACAATGCCTTTTTACTATTCACATTTAAATTAGGCGTTAATTCTAACATAATATCTGACCCCTTAATAAAACTAAAATCTGATACTTTTTACAGTACCAGAAGTTATATATAATTCCTTTTATCATGTCACACATAAAAAATCAAATACTGGAGAGGAGAAACATGATAATGAACAATGGTAGACGTATCGGACTCATTATGATTATTACAGGGGCTACATTATGGGGATTATCTGGTCCAATGATTCAGTGGCTATTTCAACATACTAATGTATCCTCAATTGATTTTTTAACAATTCGATTGTTGCTTGCAGGAATATTTATTTTGTCTTTCTTACTTATAAAGAAACAAAACATATTTCAAATTTGGAAACACCCTAGATATTCTATACAACTTATTATTTTCTCTATTCTCGGCATGCTCGGTGCGCAATACGCCTTTATCGAAACGGTTCATATTAGTAATGCAGTCACAGCAACGCTATTTCAATTTCTAGGTCCTGTTCTTATTACCATGTATGTTGCATTTGAACAAAGAAAATTCCCTGCTTCCATGCAACTATTCGCAATTATAGCCGCGCTAATAGGAACATACTTTATTATTACAAATGGCTCAATTGAAAATATTGTTTTATCCAAAGAAGCTATTATTTTTGGACTATTAACAGCAATCGGATTTGCATTTTATACCCTTCATCCGGCTTCTCTCATTAAAGAATGCGGGACAACTGTAGTAATTGGTTGGGGGATGTTAATCGGAGGAATTGCACTACTTATTTATAATCGTTCATTCGGGTGGAATCAATTTTCACAAACCCTTACACTAAAAACTTTTTCTATGCTTATTCTTATCATTATTAGTGGTACCCTTTCTTTCCTTCTATATATCGGTAGTCTTAAATATTTAGCAGCAACAGAAACAAGCATTTTATCTAGCATTGAACCCCTTGTAGCTGCCATCGTTTCAATCACTTGGCTAAATGAATCTTTTGGAACATATCAATTATTAGGCGGCGTATGTATCGTTCTGTCCGTTATTTTTTTGACGATGCCTCAAAAAGAAACCGAACCAACCTATACAACGGAACAAATATAAAATGAAACTTTAATTAGTGGGGACTATCTCCCACTAATTATTAACCTACACCAATCGGGCTTTTACGGGATAAAAATGTCAAAAGAGGTCGTACAAAACTTACGACCTCTTTTTATACTTTAAAGGAATTGTCCCGCCTTCTAGCAAATACAATTACACTAACAATAAAAACTAGGAGTGTGGCACCATGAAAAAAATCGGAACTATGCTACTTCTCTCCTTCCTCATCACTGGATGCACACAAACGCAACCGGATTCAAAAGAACAAAAAAAAGACGTAATAGCAACGTCATCCACTCAAGTGAACGCACCTTCCTTCTTTCACCTTAGTGTTTTAAAAGATGTAAATTGGGAAGAAACACCTTCTTTCGTAGAAGGAAAAATGCCTTTAAAAGGCATCGAAGGTAAAGTCGCAATGGCTGATAGTCCTATTATCGCAAATGAACAAAATGAAATAATGTGGCACTTTCTAGATTCTGAAATACCAACTGGAAAATTGTCTATTATTGCGCTAAAACAAGGATCTGTAACTCCGACACAAGTACTCTTTCAAAAAGAAACTTCCAAACAAACTTGGACTACTTCAAATACAATCGATTCTACTACAAACGAACTCCCTCTCACTATGTCACTACCTTCATCTGGATTATGGTTATTAAATATATATGTGAATGAAAAATATTATGATCAGTTTGTAATCACTGCTGAGTAAAGTGACAAAAATAAACCACTTTCTTACAACAATGTAATTTCTACGTCATGTACTTCGATAGTTGAATTATCTCTCTTCTCTTATACTTAAAGTAAGAAATGAAACGAGGAGAGATGAGAGATGAAAAAAATGATAGAAGTGATCGTAGCAGTAACTGAGGTTTTAGTGAATGGTAAACAAGTTGCAATGGAATTAAATAAATAGTGAAGAAACATAAATAATTCTACACTTCTTCATTATTTTGATTTCTTATCTCAAAAAAGCAGTGCCTTTTAGGCACTGCTTTTCGCTATTAATAACGTGGTATTTTCGTAATTTGTGCCACGCCTGAATCAATAGCTGCTTTCGCTACTGCTTCTGCAACACTTGGAACAACTCTTTTATCTAATGGATTCGGGATTACATAATTCGCATTACGTTCTTCATCAGTAATGATGTTAGCGATCCCATATGCTGCCGCTAATTTCATCTCTTTTGTAATATCAGTTGCGCGCACATCTAACGCACCGCGGAATATTCCGGGAAACGCCAATACATTATTTACTTGATTCGCATAATCCGAGCGTCCAGTTCCTACTACAGCTGCCCCAGCCTCTAATGCATCCTCAGGGAAGATTTCTGGAATTGGATTCGCCATTGCAAACACAATTGCTTTCTCATTCATCGTCTGTACAAGTTCTTTCGTTAATACGTTAGGAGCAGATACGCCAATAAAAATATCAGCTTGGTGAATTGCTTCTTTTAACGTTCCACGCACATGTTCACGATTTGTCTTTTTTGAAACTTCAATTTGTGCTTCGTTCATCCATGTTTCACCTTCACAAACAATACCTTCTAGGCTAACTAGCGTAATGTGCTTTGCACCAGCCTTTAATAATAATTTTCCAATTGCAATTCCTGCCGAACCCGCACCGTTAATAACGATTTTCACATTATCCATTTGTTTGCTAACAACTTTTAATGCATTAATAACAGCTGCTAAAACGACAATAGCTGTTCCATGTTGATCATCATGGAATACAGGAATATTCGTTTCTTCTTTTAATCGTTTTTCAATTTCAAAACAACGCGGTGCTGCAATATCTTCTAAATTAATCCCTGCAAATGTAGGCTCTAAATTTTTTACAAGGGTAACGATTTCATCTACATCCGTTGTGCCTAAACATAATGGGAAAGCATCTACATTCGCAAACTTCTTAAACAAAATACTTTTTCCTTCCATAACAGGCATAGCGGCTTTCGGTCCAATGTTTCCTAAACCGAGTACCGCTGTTCCATCTGAAACAACTGCCACCATATTGCCACGTGCTGTATAGTCATACACTGTTTCTTCATCTGCCGCAATCGCTTTACACGACTCCGCTACACCTGGTGTATACGTCAGGCTTAAATCATCCGCTGAATTTACCTCCACTTTACTTGTAATTTCAATTTTCCCTACTAATTCTTTATGCAATAACAATGATCTTTCATTAATTTCATTTGCTAACATACTTATAATCTCCCCTTAATTTGACAAGCTAGCTATACGAATATAGCTAGCTTGTTTGATCATGAAAACATTTTTAATAATATTGTCGCCGTTACAACCATTGCCGCCCCGCCTAAACGAGTTGAAATTTGCGCGAACGGCATTAATTCCATACGATTTGAAGCCGATAAAATAGCAACATCTCCAGTTCCGCCTAAACCGCTATGACATCCAGTTACAATCGCCGATTCAACTGGATACATCTTCATCACTTTCCCTACAAGAAAACCTGATGCTACCATTGTAAGAACAACCGATGCGCACACAACAACATATCCTACTGAAAGAACTGCTGCTACGTCTTTTAACGGAATATATAGCAATCCTAATCCAACCATTAAAGGCCAAGTTAAATTCTTCGAAATAAATTTATATAAATGGAATGCTCCTTGCTCCATTTTTGCTGGCATTAATTTAAAGTATTTCACAAGTGCTGCTGAAAAAATCATAATGATTGCCCCAGGAATACCGATGAACTTAGAAGCAAATCCTCCAAAGATGAAGAACGTACACGCAATTAATAAACCTGCTCCCATTAATGAGAAGTCAATTGGCTTCTCTGTATTTTGTTCTTTTAATAATTCTGCTTGATTGTCTGTTTTCACTAATACACCGTTACCACTAAGCTCCGGTTTCTTCTCACCTAAACGCTTCATATACCCTGCACTTACAATTGCGAACATATTTCCAATAATAGCTGCTGGAATAAGCTGTGATACAAACGTCGCTGATGATTCATTTAAAATATCACTATAAGCTAGCGACAATGGTAAAATCCCTTCCCCGATACCACCACTCACAATTGGTACGATGATAAAGAAGAATGTGTGCTTCATTTCAAATCCAAATAATGAACCGACCAATAACCCTACTGCTACAGAAGCTAACGTCCCTACTACTAAAGGAATAAACATGCGAACGAAACCTTGTACTAACACTTTACGGTTCATTCCTAAAATACTTCCGACTACTAAACAAGAAATATATAAATATAAAAAGTTCGATTTTTTCATTAACATAGTCGCAGCTTCCATTGAAGCTGGATTCATCCAGTTAAAAAATACAAGTAATGATGGAATAAATAACGAAAGTATTGCTGGACCGCCGATATTTTTTAAAATTGGAATTCTCATCCCAATATCGCCTAAGAAAATCCCCATGATCATAATAACTGCAAATCCACCAATCATATCTGCTGGCAATTTATTATATACAGATGCCCCATAAATAATAGCAGCCAATACTACATATAACGGTAAAGGTATAACACCGATTTTTACATTCATAATTTTAGAAGCGAAAGATTCTCTTTGTACTTCATTTCCTTCAGAAAATGATACCGCTTCCACATTCTTTTGAATTCCCATATGGCACCCCCTCGTTTTCTTAATAACAATATTAAAACGCTTTCAATAGTAAAAATAGTTTTTGTAAGTTTTGTAATTGATTTTGTAATTAAAAAAAGTATAAGCGACTTATATTAAGTCGCTTATACGTAAAACTCTATTTTCTTTTGATCAACACATCTTAATTTACTTACAGGTCTGCCCACATGTTGGTACATCATTTCGTTTTCTAACACTCCAATGTCAGTCAAAAACATTACATATTTTCGAATAGAAACTCTTGAAATTCCAACTAATTGTGCCATTTCATCTGTTGTAAACACTCTTCCATTCAACGACTCGATCTTCTGCCAAATTAATTGCAACGTTTGCTTCGTTAACCCTTTCGGAAGCTCTTTCGTGACAGTAGGCTCCCTTTTTTCTTTTTGTAAAATTAACGAATCTAATTCCGATTGACTAATTTTTTGTTGTTCTTTCATGAAAGTAAGTTTTTCTCGATATATAGTTAATGCCTCTTTAAATCGTTCAAATGTAAATGGTTTAATTAAATAATCTACTACACCATATTGTAATGCTTTTTTAATACTTCCCATATCATGTACAGCTGAAATCATTATAATATCAATTTCTTTTTCTTGGTTCCGGATATACATTAAAAGCTCAAAACCAGTCTCTTCAGGCATAAAAATATCAAGTAATACTAAATCTACTCGTGATTTCTCTAATATTTCGATCGCCGACTTTACTGAGTTAACTGCTTGAACAAGTTCAAATCCTCCTACTTGCTCTAAATAATGCGTATTTAGCATTGCTACCATCGGGTCATCTTCTACAATTAAAACTTTAATCATATTTGCCTCTCATCCCTACCTTTAGGTATTTCAATTGTTATCGTTGTTCCCTTACCTACTAATGAATGCATATGAATTTCCCCATTTATTCGCTGTATACTTTCTTTTACAAGATACAAACCATAACCGCGGTTATCTCCCTTTGTGGAATAACCTTTCGTAAATAATTGCTCTATTTCTTTTTCTTGTATACCTTTTCCCGTATCTTGTACTGTAATAGTTAGTATATCCCCATGTTGTATCTTAACTTCAACTTGCTTCTTTTCACAATTCGTAACTGCCTCTAATGCATTATCAATTAAATTTCCGACAATCGTAATAAGTTCATGAGTAATACTTTCATCATCTATTTCCGGCATATAAGAATCTTCACTTATAATTAATTTTATATTTTTCTCTCTAGCATAGCTGAGCTTACCTAGTAAAAAACCAGCAAATACTGGACTTTTTATTCTTTTCATAACTCCACCAATTTCATATTGATGCTCTGATACCATGCCGCTTATATACTTCTGTAATTCTTCATACTGCTTCATATGTGTAAGCCCTAATACGACATGCATCTTATTCATAAACTCATGAGATTGTGCCCGTAATGCTTCTGCATATAGTCTAATACCAGTTAGTTCCTCTGCTAGTTTTCTAATCTCTGTTTTATCACGAAATGTTGCAATTGCACCAACTATTTCTCCTTTTACATATAAAGGAACTCGATTCGTCACAATCGTAATTCCATAAATATTTTGTTCTTCGTTTAATTGTACTTCTCCCGTTTGCAATACTTCTTTTATACGTGAATTTGGCATATACAACTCAACATCTTTACCGATAAAATCTTCTTCAAGTCCGCTTTTTTTAAATAGACGTTTCGCTTCATTATTAATTAATGTTACTCTAGCCTCTTTATCTACAGCAATAATACCTTCCTTTACAGATTGTAGCATCGTATTTCTTTCTTCAAGAATTTTTGCTATCCTGTGCGGCTCAAGACCGAATAAACTTTTCTTTATATGTCTAGCTAGCAATATTGCTCCTATAATTCCGACTAATACACCAACTCCGACACCAATATAAATGATATGTCTACTTTCCTTAACTCTCTCTTTTACATTATCTGCTGAAATACCAACAGCCACAGCTCCAAGTTGTTCACCTGTTTCAGAAAATATTGGTACAAACACTCGCATGGAAATACCTAAAGTTCCTTCTGCTAACGATACATGTTCTTTTCCTTTCAATGCAGGCCCTTCATCTCCCCCAATAAAATGATGCCCTATTTTTTGAGGATTTGGATGTGACTTTCTTATTCCATTCATGTCCATAACTACAATAAACTGAACACCTGTGTTTTGTAATATTCTATTTGTATACGTTTGGATTGCAGAGGTATCTGCTTTCCCAACCAAACCATCGATTACAATCGAATCATTCGCCACAATGTGTGCAATTGTTTTTGCCTTCTCTGCTTGGCTATCCTCCGTCGTCCGTTCTACATTATGACTAATTAATATATCTGTCACAAGTAAAGAAAAAATTACAACTGTACAAACTAACAATGTAATCGTTTTCCATAAATTCCATAGTCTTCTTCTTTTTTTCATCCCGTTAATGACTCCCCTAATTGCTGAATAGAAAAATAAGTAAGGTGATATTATTTTCACCTTACTTATCTGCTGTTATTATACTTTAAATTTACTAGTCATCGCTTGTAGTTCTTCTGCCATCTCAGCTAAGTTTTGCGAAGCTGAACTAATTTCCTCCATGGAATTAACCTGTTCTTCTGTTGAAGCTGCAACACTTTGCATACTAGCTGTATTTTCTTCTGCAGCAGCTGCAATTTCATCAATAGCATTTGTCACTTCATTTGCATCTCCAGCAATTCTCTTCGTTGTTTCTACCATTTGATTAACTTGAGAAACAATATGTGTAGTAGAACTTAAAATTTCCGTAAAACTTACTTTCGTTTTTGTTACAACATCAAGGCCTTGTTGAACTTCTCCATTCACATTATCCATTGCCTTAACAGTATGTTCAATATCCGCCTTAATTTCTGCAATTAAATTTGCAATCTCTCCAGATGACTCTCCTGATTGCTCTGCTAATTTTCTAACCTCATCTGCTACAATAGCAAATCCTCGTCCCTGTTCACCTGCTCTTGCTGCTTCAATAGCCGCATTTAAAGCTAATAAGTTTGTTTGAGTTGCGATGTTTTGAATTGCTTCAGAAATAGTTCCTACTTGCTTTGATTTCTCATCAAGCAGTTTAATAATAGCATCTGACTCGGATACCGACCTAGAAATAGACTGCATTTGTTTTGCAGTTTGTTCAACTAAATCTTCTCCCTCTTCAGCTCTTTCTCGCGCATGTAATGAAGAAATAGAAATTGACTCTGCGCTTCCAGTTACATCTTGAATTGCTGTATTTACTTGTTGCAATGTAGCCGCACCTTCTTCAACACCTTGACTTTGTGATTCAGCCCCACCTGATACTTGTTCCATTGCAATTGTAATTTGATCTGTCGCATCATTTGCTTGCTGTACGCTCGCTGTTAACTCTTCTGCCGATGCTGCAACATGTTCTGCTGAAAAGCTAATTTGGGTAATAACATCTTGTAAAGACGTAGACATTTCATTAAATGAATTCCCTAATTTCCCTATGTCATCCTTGGAATGGATTGTAATTTTCTCTGTTAAATCTCCCTTACTAATTTTATATGCCGATTCGGCTATTTTTCGTAATGGCCTTGTAATAGACTTTGTAATGAAATAAATTAATACACTACCAAATGCAATAGCGATAGCAATAACAATAAAAGTCTTGTAAAATACTGGATTCGCAGCTTGGGTAATTTCTTCATCAAACATAACGCCAACTACTTTCCAGCCCGTTTTCTCATTTGTTGCAAAGATTAAATTCTTTTTATCATCTTGTTCTGTATAAGACACATTTCCTTGTTTATCTTCATAAATTGGTTTAATCCAAGGATCAGTAACTTTTGCACCTGGTTTTCTAGATGGATGACTAACAATTTGCTTATTTTGATCTAAAATAACTGCATAACCTTTTTCACCAATGTTAATCATTTTGGAAATTTTTAAGATGTTATCTAAATTTAAATTAATTCCTATAACACCTTTACCATCTTTTACTTCTTTCGCAATCGTCACTACCATATTTTTTGTAGATGCTGACTGATATGGCGCAGTAACAATTACTTTCCCTTTATTTTCATGTGCTTCTTTATACCAAGATCTATCTGTTGGATTATACCCATCAGCCATTTGAATAAATGGTTCTCTTATAAACTTTCCCGTCTCTGTTCCAATATAAATACCTTCTACTTCTGGATGAAGCTTTATATATTGTGCTAACTTCGTTCTTACTATTTCTTCTTGTCCATTTAGATATGTATCCTCTGTTAAGATGTCTGCAAAGTACGTCGCATCAACAAATTTCTCTTCTATATTTTGAGAAATAACAGTATTTAAAATCGAAATATTCTCCTTTGCCTTATCTGTCATTTGATGCTCAAAATTTGTTTTGGCAGTTTGATATGAAACACCACCGATAATAATTCCTGGTATAGTTAAAATAATAAAAAATGAAATGATTAATTTTTTATTGATACTCATACATTTAACCCAGTTAAATATTTTTTGCATAATAAGCCTCCTTTATGTAATGTGGATACTTGTGTCATTTTATACAATTAACATATATAAAACAATATATAATGATAACATGTAAATTTTTCGTCAATTATGCATTTTTGCATATTCACTCCTTATACGTATTTTAATCATAAAAATAAGAGAACTTTAGCATTATATATACTAAAGTTCTCTTATTTCTTAACAGCTTATACTCTATAAAACTTCTCTTATAATCCTCAAATCTTTATCCTTCGCCTTATAGTCATATTACTAAAACTCTTCGTCCTAATTTATTTGACGCTCTTTACATAACTAATTGCCTGACTTCCCATTTGCGCCCATGCCTGTTCAAAGGTTTCTCTCGGTACTTTTACATCTAAGCTACCCTCAAGTGGATCTCGAATATATACAGATTCCTGATCATACCCGATAAGTACAATACAATGTTCATTATACGTAATAGAAACATCTCCACTATTTGTTTCCCATGTAGTAAATTCATCTGCATCTAATGGTGCAAATGTTGCATTTGTGATCATGACTACAGGTTGCCCTGCTTTTATACTCTTATAAATTTCTTCTATATTCTTCCCTGTTAAGTCTACAGCTTTATTAGGTAAATATTTTTCCGCTAACTGAAAGAGTGGCCCATGATATACACCATATCCCGATTCAGAAAATGTATAAATATTACCTACAAATCCTTCATTTGGATTCCCGCGCACACCATCGTCTATAAAATCAACTTTTTTTATTTCATTTGCTAATGTCATCTTATCCACTGAAACACCAGCGTATTGTAACATCATCGCTAAACTCGTCACTTCACAGCCTCTATCCAATTCTGGTAACTGCTGAATTAAGGGAACATTTGATAAGATGACTTTTTCATCGTTATTACTAAACTCCGTTTCTTTTCCTCTTTGTATATTTGAGAATGTTAACTTCTCTACATACTTTGGAATTCCATTTGTATATACACTCCATATTGCTGCACCTAGTAAAGCTGTACATATATACCACTTCAATTTTCTTATCGCTTTCACACCCTTATTAATTCGTTAAATAAGAATAAAATGCGTCAGCATCCGTTCGTACCATCGGTACAAAATTTAGTTCTTTTCCTTTTTCAGGCTGATCTTTTTTTATCTTTTCCGCTAACTCTTGAATATTCATATTCATTTTATCCATATTAAGCTCATCTGCCATTTGTAGCACCTTTTGTTCATTAATTTCTCTTAATATTTGATATATATCTTTACCATACAAATCAATATGATGTTTTTTTGCTTCTTCTTGTACTTTTTGTTCGTACACTTCTTGTGCTAACTCTTCAATTTCTTTTCCTTTTTGAGAAATGTCTAGCTTTTCTGCTTCTTCTCTTACTTTCTTTCCGTAGATTTCTTCCGCGATGTCTTCGATTTCTTTTCCGTCTGTCGAAATACCTAATTTATCTGCTTCATCTTTAATTTTAATCGCATTAATTTGAGTAATTAAATCTACAATTGATGTATTCTCTATAGATATACCTAGCTTTAACGCTTCTTGCTTTACTTTTGTTTCATAGATTTCTTCTGACAGCGTCCCAACATCTTTTCCTTCAACCGATATGCCTAACTGCTCTGCTTCCCTTCCTACTTCTGTTTCATGAATTTCTTTTTCTAGTATAATTTGTTCTTTTCCTTCCGTTTCAATACCTAGTTTCTCTGCTTTTTCTTCTGTATGCACTGCATGTATCTTACCATTGTTCAATTGTTCTTTACTGCGCTGCGTGTAATCTGTCTTTCCTTTTTGTGTTTCAGAAGGAGAGGCACCCCCTAATATACTTAAACTCATTACTCCAATAGTGAATACCGTCATCATTTTCTTTTTCAAAATTAATTCCTCCCTCTTATACTTTCTTTCCCATCATTCCCCTAGTTTTTTTAATACTATACATACATCTCATCGCTGCTTGAGATAACATTATGATTGATAAACCCCACTCACATACACCTAGTCTCTTCTTCATGTAACGAACTTTCTTTATGCCATACATAATATAAATAGTTTCTTAACTTTCCCTTAAAAAAAGACGACCTTGTAAAAACAAGGTCGTCTTCTTACTTATATTTTTTGGTTTTTAGGGAAAATCACTTCAAAACAAGTGCCATCTCCCCATTTGCTCTCTACTGATATTTTTCCGTAATGCTTTTCTACAATCCAATTTGCGATTGAAAGACCTAATCCAGCTCCTTCTGACGTACTTCTTGCTTTATCCCCTTGATAAAAACGATCAAATAATTTCGGAATATCTTCTTCTTTCACTCCTATCCCGTCATCTTTCACCTGTATGCGAATTGAACTACTCGTTTGCGTGCAATCAATTTGAATATGCCCACCTTCGTTTGTATATTTCATCGCATTATCTAACAGTATGACCATCATTTGATGAATCCGCTCTCTATCCCCCATAAAAGATACACCACGTTCTACTTTTAGCATCATTTCTTTTTCTTGATAAGAAGCAATCTCTTTATATGGAGCTACTATTTCTTCTAACAATTTATCAAGTTCAAATGTTTTCTTATCCATCTCAATTTGATTAGAATCAGAACGTGCTAGCAATAATAAATTACTAACGAGTTTCGATAACCGCCTACATTCTTTTGAAATTGTAGAAATATCCATCGCTTTTTCTTCTATCGTAGCGGATGGTGACTGGAATAAAACATCCGTTTTTGATTGAATAACTGCAAGTGGTGTCCTGAGTTCATGTGATGCATCAGAAACGAATTGTTGCTGTTTCTCCCATGAACTTTGAATAGGTACGAGTGCTCTACCAGCTAGGAAAAAGCCAATACCTATCGCACAGAGGCTTCCTATGCTACAACCTATAACGAGAATTAAAAATAAAGTATTTAACATTCCTTCTTCCGCTGTTATATCTCGCACGATTTGAACTATTTCTCCATCTTTTTGAAGCGAAAATGCTCTAAAATATCGTCCTTGTACTTCAATATCTTGTAACTCCTCTAATTTTTCGGGAGAAAAACTTTCCAAATTCTCTTCAAAAATAGAACGGAATTTACGGTTATCGCCCTCTATTTTCACTATTTTCCCATTCCAAGTTATTCTAGTTACTCGCGGATCTCCAATTTGGATATTCTCCATGCGTTTTCTTGGTGGTACTTTAACATCTAATTTTTCTCTATACTGAGCTATCATTTTTATAGATTGATCTACTTCACTATAAATACGCTTGTATGTGTACGAATAAATAATACTGCCTAATATACCTATTAATAGAATAAATACTAATGAGTTCACTATAGTCAAACGAATGCGTGTTTTTTGAAACATACTTCCTTTTTTCATTGTTCTTTTAATATATATCCAATACCTCGAACGGTTTGAATATCTTTCTGATAACCGAATGGCTCTAATTTTTTACGTAAATGATGCACATACACTTCTACAATCGCTACTGTAGTATCTGAATCAAATCCCCAAACACGATCAAAAATTTGTTCACGCATTAAAATCTTTCCGCTATTTTGAACAAGGTACTCTAGAAGCTCATATTGTTTTAATGATAACTTCATACCTTTTCCATCTACTTGAACATCTTTATCTTTTCCGAACAATTCAATGCCTTTATAGCGAATTGTTTGCTGCGTTGTTAAACTACCACTTCTGCGTAGTAAAGCACGAATTCTCGCTTTTAATTCAGGGGCCTGAAATGGCTTAACAATATAGTCATCTCCACCAAAGTCCAATCCCTTCACCCGATCTTCTAAAGAATCTCTCGCTGTCAAAAACAGGACTGGTGTTTCAATCTTTTCATCTCGTATTTTTTGAATCACTTCAAATCCGTCCATCCCTGGCATCATCACATCCAGCAAAATTGCATCATATATATTTTGAAGAGCTAAAAACAATCCATCTTCTCCATTTATTGCCGTATCTACTTCAAATTCATCACGTAAAATTTGTACGATAGACTCTAATAACGAAGCATTATCTTCGACTACAAGTAAACGCATGCTCTCACCTTCCATCAAATAGTTCAATTCTATTTATTATTACATTTCTTCTCTTCATAACAAAAGAATGTAGTTACATTACGTAATTTCATTTTTAACTATTTCCTTCTAAAATTTTGAAGTTTTATTATAAAAACTTTGTCTTAAATTTAGCTTAATAAAAAATTGAAAGAAATAAGATTCCTCTTATCTCTTTCAATTTTTTATTACATATACCTTTTTACTCGGCAACTCTAAACAATTTAGCTGACCGCCATACACAGCCCCGCCATCAATCCCAATAATACGATTACTACCAAAATACACTCCGCAATCCTCACTACCATGAAGCGTTTTTGTTTCCGTATGCCCAAATACAATAACCTTTTCACCGCTATATCCATTATGAAATTCATTACGGATCCACATTAATGTATATGGTTCAGATTCAGAAACTCGTTTCATCGGTTCAACCCCAGCATGTACAAATATATACTCTTCTGTTTCAATGTAATGATCTAATTCTTGAATAAACTTTATATGTTCCTCTAATACACGAGAGTGTAAAATCGGTTTTTGGAAGTCTTTCTCATTAACCGCAATATCTTCTTCTACAAATCCATAGCTATATAATGTCTTATCTCCACCATTTCTTTTTACCCAATGGTTCCATGAACGTTCCTCATTTGTCGTTAACGCCTTAATCATCATATCTTCATGATTTCCTTTTAAAATGAGTGCTCCATCTTTTTTCAATTCTCTTACCTTTTCAATTACAGCACGCGCATTTGGACCACGATCTACATAATCTCCCAGTAAGATTAATTGATCCTGTTTCGCATCATATTGAGCTTCTTCCAATAAATGTTCGAACTTTTCTATCTCTCCATGAATATCACTAATAACAAGAATTCTTTTCATATTATCCCCCCTCTTTCTAATTATAGTTCAAAACGACAGAAAGTTCAGAATTGAAATCCCGCATTAACGGGCAGTAAGCCCCCCACTGATTACAGTTTCACTTTATTACAAACTAAACTATTATCCTTACAACAATGTAAGTCTCTTGTCATCCAATTCGATAGTTGTAATTACTGTATTTCCTTATACTGAGAGTAAGAAATGAAACAAAAAATAAGGAGAGATGAGAGATGCAAAAAGTAATGGAAGTTGTAGTAGCGGTAGTAGAGGTTTTCGTAAATGGTAAACAAGTCGCAATGGAGTTAAATAAATAATGAAAAGGACAACATTCACTCTAGACCCTTTACTCATATAAAAGAGATAAGACTTCATCATTTCTTTGATCCCTTATCTCCCTATAAAGAAAGCCGTATCCCTTTTAAGGATACGGCTTTCTCTTATTTTTGACTCGTACGAGCTGAAATGCTAATTGCTCTATCTGTTGCTTTGGCAGCTTCATCTAACGCTTCTTTACTATTCTTCCCGTCATACATCGCTTCTAATGCTTTTACAACTGCATCTCGTGATTCTGGGAATACACTAATTAAAGCCCCTTGTGTTACTGGAGATTGCTTCGTCGCTTGCAATTGATCTACTGTTACTTTCAACTGTGGATATTTTTCATATTGCTCTTTTACTAATGGCTCATTATATGCATCTGGATTAATTGAGAAATAACCTGTTGCAGTATGCCATTTTGCTTGTACGTCTGGCTTCGTTAAATATTTCATAAAGTCCCAAGCACCTTGTTGCGTTTCTTCTGAAACCATATTCGTCATCCATAATGATGCTCCACCAATAACAACACCATTTTGTTTCGAATCCTCAGGATACGGAATATATGAAACACCTACATTAAACTTAGATGCATCGATTAAATCACGAACACCTGCTGAAGAATCTAAATACATAGCAACTTGTCCAGATTGGAACGCGGCACGAATATCATCCCAACTTGCTCCATACTTTCCAAGTGCGCCAGCTTTATTTAAATCATCTAACATTCCAAATACTTTCTGTCCTTCTTTACCGTTAAATACCGCCTTCTTTGCAGCATCTTTACGGCCGTTTTCGTTATCTACATATAAAGCACCTTGTGTCGCTAACAATTCTTCAAAGAACCAACCGTAGTTAAGCATGGAGAATCCATATTGTTTTACATTTCCGCCTTCTTTAATCGTTAACTTTTTCGCTGCTTCTTGTAATTCCGCATATGTTTTTGGAGCTTTCTCTGGATCTAAGCCCGCCTTTGCAAAAGCATCTTTATTATAAATTAATACTGGTGTAGATGAATTAAATGGCATAGAATACATTTTTCCATCAACTGAATAATAATTTGTAATTGCTTTTTCTAATTTTGACGTATCGTACTTATCTTTTTTTATCCAGCTATCAATTGGTGTGATTTTTTTGCTATCAATCATATATTTCGTTGTAATTTCACTCGATTGAACAAGAGCTGGCGCTTCTTTCGTTGCAGACATCGTTCTAAATTTCGTTAAAGACTCTTCATATGTCCCTTGGAACTCTGCCTTTATCTCATATTTATTTTGCGACTTATTATAGTCTGCAACAAGACCATCTAATACTCCTTGTGTTTTTCCACCCATCGCATGCCAGAAGCGAATTACAGTTTTATCACCATTTTTTTCAACTGGTGCTACTTTTGCCTGTACTTCAGGTTTTCCCTCTGTTTTACTATTTGAACAAGCTGCACTAGATAATGCCATTGTTGCTACCATTAATAGAGCAGCACCTTTTTTAACTAGACTCATTTAAATCTCACCTTCTCTTAGTTATTTAATTGCACCTTTTGTTAATCCTTGTTGTAATTGCTTTTGCCCTAAAAATAGTAAAATCAATGTTGGAATAACGATAACCGTAACACCGGCCATTACGCTTCCCCAATCAGTTGCAACTTCTTGAGACTGAAGCTGCTTTACACCGATTTGCACTGTTCTTACTTTTTCATCAGTGGTCACTAAAAGTGGCCATAAATACATATTCCATGTTGTTAAAAAGCTATATACTCCAAGCGTAATAAAACTCGTTTTACAATACGGTATTACAACGCTGAATAAAAATCTTATATTTCCAATCCCTTCAATAAAAGCAGCTTCTTTCAGTTCATTCGGGAGTGTCATAAAATGTTGACGTAACAAGAAAATACCGAAAGCTGTTGCAAAAAACGGCACTGTCATCCCGGCGAAACTATTGATCCAGCCAAAGTTTTGAATCGTTAAAAAGTTAGGCACCATCGTTGCTTCCCACGGAATAAGCATCGTTGAAATAAACAGGAAGAAAATTAAGTTTCTCCCTTTAAACTGAAGAAAAACAAAAGCATAAGCTGCTAAACTTGATACGATAAGTTGTCCAATCATAACGACTGTCGATACAATTAAACTGTTATATAAGTATGTAAAAAGCGGTACTTTTTGAAAAATATTAATGAAATTATCAAAAGTAAACTGGGTCGGAAATAACCTTCTCATTTGAATATCGTCTGGTGTCATAAAGCTTATTAAAAATGCATACAGTACAGGAAAAAATACCATCACTGCACTAATAATGAGTAGCATGTATAATAGGAAATTTTGTTTCCACTGTTTAACAATCATTTATAATGCACCTTTCTCTCAGCAAACTTAAATTGAAGTAATGTAGCAACGAAAATGAAAACAAATAATACCATCGCTTGTGCACTTGCTGTTCCAAATTGATGATTCACAAACGCCTCTTTGTAAATCGAGTACACAATTAAATTCGTTGCATCATTTGGTCCACCGTGCGTTAAAATATCAATTTGTCCAAAGCTTTGGAACGCACTAATTAATGTTACTGTTACAATAAAGAATAAAGTTGGTGATAGCATCGGTAATGTAACACGGCGAAGCTTATATAAATAACTAGCACCATCTATAGATGCACTCTCATATAAAGACGTATCAATATTTTGTAAACCACCTAATATAACTAAAAATGCAAAACCTGTATTCACCCAAACTGTTGTAACTGATACAGAGAATAGTGCCCAGTCCGGACTCGTTAACCATGCGATTGCAGGAAGGTTCATAGAGGCTAATATATTATTAAATAATCCTACACTTGGATGAAATAAAAATAGCCAAATCACTGCACTAGCAGCTACTGATATTCCCATCGTCGAAGAAAACAGAACTCGGAATAACCCAATACCTCTTACCTTTCCATTTGCAATCAATGCAAGAAACAAAGCAAATATAATACTCGTAGGAACTGTATATAAAACAAATAATAAAGTTGATTTTATACTTTTGTAGAAGGCTGGATCAGAGAATAAATATTGATAATTTTCTAAGCCAACGAAAAGATTAGCTTCTCCATGTATATCGGTTAAATAAAAACTATAATAAATCGTCCTAAACAATGGATAGAACAGAAAAATCGAAAATAGCAAAATAGATGGCGCCAAAAACAATAATCCTATTCTTAAATCTTTCGTTCTCTCCCATAATTTTTTCTTTTTTGACACCTTTGTTTGAACTGGTAACTTACTTACTTCGATCATTATTTCGCCACCACTTTCAACTCTTCTTCAGCTACCACTTTTAAGCGTTCATTCGTGTTTTCGTTAAAGAAGCATAACTTTTCTTGCGAGAATAATAATTTTACTTTGTCACCTTTGTTCAGGAGTAACTGTCCGATAACTTTCGCACTCCAAGTTGTTCCATTTACCGCAAAGTTCAATATAGATTCATTCCCTAATACTTCTACAGATTGCAACGTCACTTCTTGTCCCTCCTCAGACAGTGCAATATGCTCAGGGCGCATGCCTATGCGAATTGTTCCTTCTGGTAATTGCTTTAACTGTCTAATAGATAATGGAATTTGCAATTGTCCTATATGTAATACACCTTTTTCTTTATTTACTTCCCCATCATTTATATTCATAGAAGGAGAACCTATAAAGCTTGCAACAAATTCGTTTGCTGGTTCGTTATATATGTTAAGTGGTGTTCCAACTTGCTGTATACTTCCTTTATTTAAAACCATGATACGATCACCCATAGTCATCGCTTCTATTTGATCGTGGGTAACGTAAATCATCGTAATTCCTAATCGCTGCTGAATTTCTCTAATTTCAATTCTCATTTGCGCACGTAATTTCGCATCCAAATTCGAAAGTGGTTCATCCATTAAACAGATTGGCGCTTGACTCACAATTGCCCTGGCAAGTGCAACACGCTGTCTTTGTCCGCCTGATAATTGGCCTGGTTTCATTTTCACATACTCTTTCAGTCCTACCATTTCAATAGCTTCCATTAATCGCTTTTGTCGCTCTTCTTTTTGTACTTTTCTTACCTTAAGTCCAAATAAAATATTTTCTTCTACAGATAAGTGTGGATATAATGCATAATTTTGAAATACCATTGATAGATTACGGTCTTTCGGCTCTAGATCATTTGCAACACGTTCATTAATAATTAAATCTCCTGAAGAAATCTCTTCTAAGCCAGCGATCATTCGTAATAATGTGCTTTTCCCGCATCCCGAAGGTCCAACTAAAACAAAAAATTCACCCTTCTTAATATGAACCGATACGCCTTTAACCGCTGTCTCTTCTGCATTTTTATATACCTTTGAAACATTTTTCAATTCAATCACAAGGTTGCACTCCTTTTTTCTTCTTGTATCCATACTTCATAATGACTTGTTGAAATCGCACTTGCTCCTGCACGAATTGCAATTTCCGCATCTTCTCGCGTTTGAATCAGCCCTCCTGCAATAATAGGAAACTCTATTTCCTCTACTAGCTGCTTAATAATAGAAGGCATAATCCCCGGCATAATCTCTACTGCATTTGGTTTAGTCGTTTTACAATTTTCAATTGATTTAGTAAGAGATAAAGTATCTACAATAAAAATACGTTGAATTGTTTTCAATCCAATTTTATTAGCATTTCGAATTGTTGAACCCTTTGTTGAAATAATACCTTGTGCCCCGATAACATCTTGAATATACAAAAGCGCTTCCTCTGTATTCGTATTTAAGCCTTGTATAAAATCACAATGAAGAAATACATCATGTCCATGTTTCTGCAATTCATATACACGCTCTGGTAATTCCAGCATTGAACCAGTCATAAGAAAAACTGTTTTCGGCAATTTTTTGTATGCTTTGTATCCTTTCCAATCCTTTATCATCGCAATATAAGGTTCTTTAAACATTTATTCCACCTAACTGTTCTATTTTTATCCAAACTAAAAACACCTACTTACATAGAACGCCTTTCTCCTTATTTGAACTCTAGGGAATAGAGCACACCTAAGAAAGTGGCACATTATATGTAAGTGGGTGTTCTCAAATGTTCTCTACCCTAGTTATTTTGTTACCTTTACTATATTACGCATTTATTAAGTCAGTTTTGATAGATTGTTAATTAGGTGTTAATCGAATGTTAATATTCACCATATCATTATTTACATTAATCTAGATATTAAAATATAAATAAATAGAACGAAACAATACTTAAAATTCAATCAATATGTAAATTCATTCCATAGTTAATGATTTTTAGTTTGCTTGCCACTGCTTGCAAACTAAAGTTATCCCAAGCAGTACTATAAAGTGGAATGCGCCTTTTCTCTTGTATTGATATGGCCCAGGCTGTAACAACATCAGTACCATATCCGTTCCCTTGAAACTCCGCTAAAGTTTCCACACTTGCCTCAGCAGCTACGGGCGTACTTCTGGCACTGCAACAAACAGAAACTACTTTTTCATTTTTTACAATTGCCAAATAAGGTTGCCTCCTTATTTACTCCATTTACCATCCATTCATAATCTATTTTTCATGTTCAAAATAAAAATCCCATTCAAATACACATTACTGAATCCATCATACTAACTGATTTCTTCATTCTGTCTATCTAAATGGGATTATTTTTCGTTTTTTACTCTACTGGTTGTTGTGGCTGTACTACTTCATTCGCTCCAGCTACCCTCAACATATTTACAATATCTTTAAAACCTCTTTTTTCAGCGTATTGCAGTGGCGTCAGATGTTCCTTGTTAGCCATGTTTACATCTGCACCGTGATCAATAAGTAATTGAATTACTTTCTTATGATTTTCACTACCATTTCCTAATACAATTGCTTCTAATAACGCTGTTCCACCACGTTCATTTTTATAATTCACATCAATATCTGTATGCTCTAATAATTCTTTAACAACCTCTACATGGCCACGCTCAGATGCAGAAATAAGTGCTGTCCCACCTGACCTAGTCGTTTCTTTCGTATTAACTCCTGCATTAATTAATACTTTTACAATATCCGTATATCCTTCTCTACTTGCATAAAGAAGTGGATTACTTTTTTTCTCATCTTTAATTTCAATATTAGCACCTGCACCAATTAATGCTTTAACTGTCTCTACATGATTTTGGTACGTCGCTGCAAGGACAGGCGTTTCTCCGTTGTCACCTTCTACGTTTATATTCGCTCCATCCTGAATCAACTTCATAGCTGTCTCTGTGTCTCCAAGAGTAGCTGAAAGTAACAACTGTTTGTCCATTAAATTTATACTTTTCTCTTCTTTAGATTCTTCCTGTTCTTTATGCTTCTCTTTTTTCTTCTCATTTTTCACATGAACCGGTTTCGATTCTGGTTCTTCTTGCTTATCGCAAGCCACTACCGTCATTAAAAGTCCTAATAAAATACATAATAAAATTTTTTGTTTTCTCACAACTACAGCTCCTATGAAAGATAATGTTTTCTTAACCATTCCTCCATCACATACAATAACTCTTCTTGAGTACATTTATCCATAAGCCCTTTAGATTCCTTCTTTAATCGGATTATCTTAAGCTTATACTATGTTTCTCAACCTATTGAAATGATACGCCTGATGGCCCCATCATTAACATTATGAAGCAATTAGTTTAGCACGTTTTTACCGCATTTGTATACATTTCTAAAAAGTACATAAATGATTGCTTTAGGTTACTATATTCCATTGTAACCGTTCTGCTAAAAATTTTACACCTTTTCTATATTTGCACCTGAGTAATAATAGAAAAAGACAACTACATAGTTGTCTTTTTCTATTAATGATGTCCACCATGATTTCCTGCTTTCGGTTTCCCCATCATCTCTTTATTCATTTCCCATTTATGCTCTGCTAGCTCTTTATACGAAAGAACTTTCCCCTTATAGTTAGATACAAAGCTCTCTGCACCTTTTTTATTTTTAAATGAAATGACATTATAAGCCATCGGTGTCGTTATTGTTTTATCATATACGTAAGTAGCGTCTTCTAACGAAATCCAATCTTTCGAATCATAATCTCGGACAAATTTCTCTTTCGTCTTTTCATCTGAGTTGATCTCCATCCATTTATACATACAACCGATATCATCAAACTTTAACGCTTTTCCATTTTCTAAAATAATTTCTGTTGCAAATTGATTATCTGTTACCCCAATTTGGCAAATATCACATTTATCATGTTTCTCATCAATGGCAACAGCTGCTGTTTCCTTTTTCCCACACCCGACTACCGTAAATACGAAACATAAACATATAGCAAGTACGACATATTTTACTTTCATCAATATTCCTCCCTAGAAACCGTATACTCCACGAAAAGAATACCAAAAGGTTGTGTGAGATTTGTGAAAAAACAATGTGCTTTTTGTAATATAGGAAACAAAAAAAGATGTGTAGTTATTTCTACACATCTCTCATCACTCGCAACCTGTAATTAACAAATCATCTTCTAATTTAACTAATAATGTATCCGCACTAATTTCCTGTCCAACTTCTACATTTACCAATCTTATATTTCCACTAATCCCGACTGCAATTTTTTTAAGCTCACCGTCATTTTTTCGGATCATCAGTAATTTTTCCCATTCATATACGTAAGAAGATTCATTAATAAAAATCTCCTCTACTTTTCCTTCATAAGAGCTATAAATCTCTTCAATTCTCGTTTTCATATAACATCTACTCCCTATTTCACACTTCACTATTTTCATCTTATTCTACCATTCTTACGAGAAGCAGCTTACTTTTTAAAAATTCAAATTAACTACCGTGAACAAAATGAACAAAATAAAAATTATGCTTCTAATGATGTTATTTTTCAAATTATTTACCATTTGAATAGATGCTTTTATTATAAATAAAAAACCTTTTTCTGAATTTTTATTCTATTTTGAAAGCGCAATCATTCTTTTGAGGGGGAAATTACATGTTAGCACTACTTGGATTTGCGATGGTATTTGTCTTTATGTTTTTAATTATGACGAAACGTATGTCAGCGCTAGTAGCATTAATATTAATTCCGAGTGTTTTTGCATTAATTGGCGGATTCTATGCCGATATGGGGCCTATGATGTTAGAGGGGATCCAAAAATTAGCACCTACTGGTATTATGCTTATGTTCGCTATTTTATATTTTGGGATTATGATTGATAGCGGTTTATTCGATCCTGTCATTAGTAAGATTTTAAAATTTGTAAAAGGAGATCCTTTAAAAATCGTTGTCGGAACGGCTATATTAACTATTATCGTTTCTCTAGATGGTGATGGTACAACAACATACATGATTACAGTTTCCGCAATGTATCCACTATATAAGCGCCTTGGAATGAACCCCCTCATATTAGCTGGAGTTGTTATGTTAGGGGCAGGGGTAACAAATCTTACACCTTGGGGTGGACCCACAGCTCGTGTTATGAGCGCACTTGGGCTTGAGGCTTCCGAATTATTTACACCTCTTATTCCAGGAATGATTGCTGGTGCAATTTGGGTTGTTTTCGTTGCCTACTATCTTGGAAAAAAAGAAAGAAAACGTTTAGGAATTATGGATGTACAGTATTTAAAACAAATGCAAACAATGGATGAGCAAGCTGCAACTGTCGAAGCAGCAGTGCATAAACGCCCTAAACTTCTATGGATTAACTTTTTATTAACCGCCACATTACTTGTCTGTCTCATACTAGAAGTTATGCCATTACCTGTTTTATTTACAGTCGCTTTTGCTATCGCTGTTATGATTAACTATCCAAACTTAGAGCAACAGAAAGAACGTATTGCTTCTCATGCTGGGAATGTATTAGCAGTTGTTTCTCTCGTATTTGCTGCCGGTATTTTCACTGGTATTTTATCTGGAACAAAAATGGTAGATGCAATGGCTAACAGTGTAGTAACTCTTATACCAGATGCACTTGGACCACAATTGCCAATTATTACAGCACTTCTCAGTATGCCATTCACATTTTTCATGTCTAATGATGCATTTTACTTCGGGGTATTACCTATTTTGACGAAAGCTGCTGCTACTTACGGAATTAGTGCAGCTGAAATGGGACGTGCTTCCTTACTTGGGCAACCCGTTCACTTATTAAGTCCTCTTGTCGCTTCCACTTATTTATTGGTCGGAATGGCAAAAGTTGATTTCGGTGAACATCAACGCTTCACTTTATTGTGGGCCGTTGGAACGACAATGGTTATGTTAATTACCGGAATTGTAATTGGGATTATTCCAATATAAGATGCAAAAAAAAACAGTAG
Organism: Bacillus cereus group sp. MYBK95-2; assembly: GCF_051915225.1. Lineage (NCBI taxonomy): Bacteria > Bacillati > Bacillota > Bacilli > Caryophanales > Bacillaceae > Bacillus > Bacillus cereus group sp. MYBK95-2. Next base: position 174,448 of record NZ_JBQAEH010000010.1, read on the forward strand.
AAGGAATAAAAATCCTCTACTGTTTTTTATTATGAAGAAACAAGAAAATAACGTCTCTCGGGTCTCCCAACACTTCCATATATTAGCTCTGCGTGGACTTTCTTCCCAGATATCAAATACTCTAAATAACGCCTTGCCGTTGATCGGCTTACGCCTACCATTGAACTTAGCACCTCTGCTGTAATCCCATCTTCATTAACTGTTAACATATGCTTTTTTATTTTCGCTAAAGTTAAAGGATCTATCCCTTTCGGGGCATATTCTATTTGATCTCCCTTCCCCCCTCTTTGAGACCATAAATATTCAATTTGCTCCGTAGATAATTGATTATTTTTCTTTAACTGTATAATCTTTTTTTGATAGCCTTCCAGACTTGCTTTAAATCGGTCAAACATTAGTGGCTTTACGATATAATCTGTTACTCCGCCCCGCAGGGCGTGCCTCACTACAGCTGTTTCCGATGCCGCTGTAATCATAATAATATCTGTATCGTGCAAATGATGCCTAATATATGTGACAAGTTCCGTTCCTTGCATATCAGGTAAGTACACATCTAATAAAACAAGCTGTGGCTTCACAAGCTCTAGCCATTCTTTCGCTTGTTCTCCAGTCGTTGCCGTTCCAATTACTTTAAATCCCTCAATTTTCTCAGTAAAACGACGATGAATGTCAGCAATCCGAATATCATCTTCTACAATTAATACTTCAATCTCCTCACCCATTACTATTCGCCTCTCTCTTTCGGTAGTGCAATAATAAATAACGCACCACCTAAATCCCCTTTTTCAATTGCAATACTTCCATTTAAATCTTCTACTAACTCTTTCACTTTTGCTAATCCATATCCTCGCTCTCCTCCTTCTTTCGTCGAAAAGCCTTTATAGAATATGCTAGTAATTATTTCATCATGAATCCCTTGCCCTGAATCTTCCACTTCAATTAATATTTCTTCTCCAATATCAGTTACAAACATCCTTACTTTCTTATCATTCTCTTCATTTTTTTCAATTGCTTCAAATGCATTCGTAATTAAATTTCCTAAAATAGAAACGACATAATTACTCTCAATATGTGGACTTAATTTTTCTAAACCACTTTCTCTATCTAGCATAAAATCAATCTTCAACTCTCGTGCTCTATTATAAAATCCAATTAAAATTCCACCTAGCCATGGATTTTGAATCCGCTTCATAATAAATTGAACAAAATCTTGATATACCGCTGTTTCCTTATGAATAAGCTCTAAAGCATCTTCGTATGATTCTAATTGAATAAGACCTGAAAGCGTATACAATAAATTATTATATTCGTGTGCTTGCGCTCGTAATGCCTCTGTATATTGCTTCGTCTGAGATAATTCTGCTGTTAACTGATCCATTTCAGATTTCAAACGTAAGCTCGATACAACGCCAGTTACTTTATTCTTTACTTTAATAGGTAGACGGTTCGCAATAACAGCCTGTCCTTTTATATTTAATTGGCGATCAAACTGTTCTTCACCAGTTTGAAGTACATCTAGTATCGTTGAATTAGGAATTACATTTAAAATAAATTCCCCAATAATATTTTGTTGTTTATCTAGCGAAAGAATATCATAAGCTGCTTGATTGACTAAACTAATCATGCCATTTTTATCGATTACAATAATCCCTTCACGTACAGATTGAATCACTGTACTATGCTCTTCATATAAAGATGAAATTTCTTCTGGTTCCATCCCGAACATCATTCTTTTTATACTTGCCGCTAAATATATAGAGCCGATTACTCCAATTAATAGCCCTATTATTGTAATCCAAAATACACGCTTTCCATACACTTCTACCGCTCCATGAATATCAGCCATTGAAAATCCAACAGACACCACACCAATGATTTCATTTTCCTGATTACGGATTGGAACTTTTCCGCGTAATGAAGGGCCTAATGATCCAGTTGCTTTCGAAACATATGATTTTCCTTCTAATAAAACGCCTTTATTATCTCCGCCAACCATTTTTTCTCCTATTTTATCTCGCTCAGGATGCGCATAACGAATCCCCTCTTTGTTTCCAACTACAATGAAGTCAGCCTCTGTATCCATTCGAATTTTTTCTGCGATTGGCTGAATAATAGAAGCTGGATTTTCTTTTTGAAAAGCTTCCTGAATTTCTGGTATCGCGGCAACTGTTTTCGCAACATGCAAAGCCCGTTTCCCAATTTGCTCTTCTACCGTTTCAGATAATATGTAATAAAATAAATAACTCGTTAGCAGAAGTACCACTAAAATAAGTGTACTAATAGTTAATGTAATTCTCGGTTGGAGTTTTAATTTTTTAAATTTCAAAACCATTCCCCTAACATGATTAAAGATAGAATTTAAAGAATATACAGTCTCTTTAATTATACTTAATCATAACACGGTTACTCTATATTTCTTTCTTTTTCTTCTCATAAAAAAAGAAACGAAGTAAAATTATTACCTCGTTTCTTAATATTTGTTATTACACTTTAAACTTACTAATCATCTCTTGTAATTCTTCTGCCATTTGTGATAGATGGACTGCTGCTGCATTTATTTCATCTACTGAAGCTAATTGTTCTTCTGAAGAACCAGCAATATTTTGAACGCTTGCTGCATTTTCTTCAATTGTAGCTGCAATTTCATTAATAGATGCACTTACTTGTTTTGCATCTACCGTCATTTGTTTTGCTACATCTACCATGCTATCAATTTGTACAACTGTATCATTTGTAGACTTCAATATTTCGGCAAAGCTTTGCTTCGTTTCATTTGCAACTACAAGTCCTGATTGTACTTCTGCTCCAACTTGATTCATAGAGCTTACTGTTTCTTTTATATCAAATTGAATCTCTTTCACTAGTTTCCCAATTTCCGTAGAAGACTGTCCTGATTGTTCTGCTAGCTTTCGCACTTCATCTGCTACAATTGCAAATCCTCTTCCTTGCTCTCCAGCTCTCGCAGCCTCAATTGCCGCATTTAACGCTAATAAATTTGTCTGTTCTGCAATATGTTGAATCACTTCAAGGATTGCTCCAATTTGTTTCGACTTATCGTCTAACAAACCAATGATTTTGTCTGACTGTGAAACAGACTCATGAATTAATTGCATTTGATTCACAGTTTGTTCAACTAACTTCCCACCATTTTCAGCTTTTTTCTTCGTATACATAGAGGCTGTAGATACTAATGAAGAACTATCTGCAACACGCTGAATTCCTTCTGTAACTTCTTCTAACAATGTTGCTCCTTCTTCAACTTCTTTCGTTTGTATTTCTGCACCACTTGATACTTGCTCTATCGCCTGTGTAATTTGTTCCGTTGCTTCGCTTGTCTGCTTCATACTAGCTGTTAATTCTTCTGAAGATGCCGCTACATGACTTGCTGAAGTGTTTATATTGGAAATGACACTTTGTAACGATGCAGCCATCTCGTTAAAACTTTCTCCTAGCTGTCCAATTTCATCTTTAGAATGAACTGTAATTGATTCTGTTAAATCACCTTCACTAATCTTCTTCGATGATATGACAAGTTGTTTTAACGGTTTAATAATAGACGCAATTATGAAGTAAATTACAATCCCACCGATTATTAGTGAAATTCCAAGAACAGTTACTGTTTTATAGAAAATAGGTTCAGCCGCTTCGATAATTTCTTTGGAAGGCATAATTCCTGCTATTTTCCACCCAGTTTTCTTATTCGTTTTAAAAGTGATATTGCGATCTTCACCATCTAATGAATAATGAAAATCCCCAGCTTCCTGTTTATACAATTCTTTACTAAGTTTCTCTTCTAATTTCTCTCCTGGCTTCATTTTCGGGTGCGCTACTACATTTTTATCTTGATCAAATATCGCTACATACCCTTCCTTACCAATATTAACCATCTTAGAAGTAGTAACAATATTATTAATGATTAAGTCAATCCCAAGAACTCCACTTTTATCCTCGTTTTGTTTTGCTAGTGTAATAACAATATTCCCTGTCGTTTTTGACTTATATGGAGCAGTTACAATTACCTCTCCACTTTTCTTCACGGCCTCTTTATACCAATCTCTTTCTGTAGGATTATATCCATCTGGCATCTGAATAGCTGGTGATTGAATGAACTGTCCATTACTAGATCCTGTATAGATTGCTTCCATTTCTGGATGCAGTTTATTGTATTCTTCTAGTTTATTTTGTATGTTTTGAATTTGATCTGCTTGGTAACTTGATTGTGTGAATAATTTCGTAAAATAAGTTGCATCTACTTTTTTACTATCCAATTCTTTATTAATTACATTATCCAAAATTTTTATATTATCTTTCGCCGAGTTTAAAATCGTTTCATTAAAATTCGTCTTCGCCTGTTGATAAGACGTCCAACCAATTACAATACTTGGAAGAACTAAAATAATAATAAATGATACAAGTAACTTTGTTTTTAAACTACTACTCCTTAATTTCCCTTGAAACATACTTCTACCCCTCCATACCGTTTTAAATGTAATTAATTAACATTTAATCTTTCTATAAAAATAATACGATTTAAATGTATCGATGAGACTCTCTATCTTTTTCTACATCATAAAGAATTGATACATATCTTTTTCATTCTATATAAATTAAATAATTAAAACAATGTATAAAAATGTATATTATTCGAAATATTATAATTCATAGGAGAACCTCTAGTATTTCACTTACTAGAGGTTCTTTCCACCTTATTATTCTTTATCTTTTTCTACTTCTTTTTTCTTATCTTCTACTACAGATACAACAGGTTTATCACTTGATAATTGTTGCACTGCTCCTTTTCCTGCAAATCCTTCTAATAGCTCTTTTAAGTCAATTCCAGAAGAAGCCTTTAACGTTTCTTGCATCGTTGCCATTAAATCAGTCGCATAGCCCGCAACTTTTCCGGCCCCGCTATTTTTACCACCGCCGCCTGTATCGACAACTGTGATTTTATCAATATTACTAAGCGGACTTGCAACTTCCTTCGCATAACTTGGAAGCATTTTAAGAACCATATCCATAATTGCCGCTTGACCATATAATTCAAATGCTTCAGCAATTTTTTGTTTCGCTTCTGCTTCTGCTAAACCTTTTAATCTAATAACATCTGCTTCTGCTGTACCTTGCGCTTTTTGTACTTCCGCTTTCGCTTGACCTTGCGCTTTTTCGATTTCCGCCTTCGCTAAACCTTCCACACGTACTTCTTCCGCACGAGCTCTCGCTTCAGCTTCAATCTTATATTGATCCGCATCTGCCTTTTTAATTTGTTTTACTTTTTCTGCTTCTGCTGATTGCTCAACAGCATAACGATCTGCATCTGCTTTTTTCTTAACTTCTGCATCGTATTGCTTTTCACGACGCGCAATCTCTTTTTCTTCTAACTCGATTTGCTTTTCACGCTCAATGATTTTAACGCGCATTTGCTCTTCTGTAACACCTTGTTGTGCTTTCGCTTGTTGTAATTCGTAAGAAAGATCCGCATCTGCACGTGCTTGCTCTTGTTCTCTCTTATAGGACTGTACTTTTAATTCTTTATGTTTTTCAGCTTCAGCGATTTGTGCATCACGTTGATATTCTGCTTCTTTTGCCTCTTTTTCAGCACGTGCTTTTTCAATACGTGCTTCTTTTTCACGCTCTGCATTTGCAATTGTTGCATCACGCTTAACTGTCGCAATTTGCGGCTGACCAAGCGCATCTAAGTATCCGTTTTTATCCATTATTTCTTTAATTGTGAAAGAAACAATGCGAAGTCCCATCTTCTTTAAATCTGTAGAAGCTACTTCATGTACCTTTTGAGCAAATTGCTCTCTATTACTATACGCATCCTCTACTGTCATAGAAGATAAGATTGCACGTAAGTGACCTTCTAAAACCTCTTTTGCTTCTACTTTTAACTCTTCTGTTTCTTTTCCTAAATATTGCTCAGCTGCAGTAGATACTTCTTCAATTGTAGAACCTACTTTAATAATAGAAACACCATTTACTGTAACTGGAACACCTTGCTTCGTATACGTATCACGTGTACCAACTTCTAATTTGTAGTTTAATAGGCTTAAAGGCTCTGCTCTTTGCATAATTGGAACTACGAAAGTACCGCCCCCGCGGATAATCTTAATCTTCTTTCCATCATCAGTGGTAACAACATTCTTTCCTCCACCAAGCCAGTTCCCTGTAACAATTAACGCTTCATCTGGACCAACCGTACGATACTTCGTAATGAATACTAAAATGAGTAGAATTAAAATTGCCAGTAAAACTCCACCGATAATTAATGGAATCGTCATGTAAATTCCCCCTTATAATTTTGGTTTTTTTAAAGAATAAGCGATGTTTTGTACAAGTAAAACACCATCTTGGACTCCCTCGATAATAACCTCTGTTCCTTGCGAAATATCTTTTTTTCCAACAGTTTTAGCTGGGATTGCATTACTTCCAAATTGGGATAAAATTAATACTTCACCAAATCCTTCTGTAGGAATTGTCGTAATGACTTCTCCTTTGCAACCGATAAATTCATCCATACGTTGTACGGTATTTTGTTCTGCTTCTGCAATCGGTTTTAAAATTAGTATTTTCATGATGAAAACACCGATAAAAGATATAGCAAATGCAGCCCCGAAAATAGTAATACTATTAAAGGAAAATAAGTACTCTCCTATATAACTAAGCCCACATAACATGGCGAAGAAACTAAGTAATAAAGTAACAACGGATACAGATCCGCCCCCAAAACTAAATATCGATTCAAATATATCTCCAAAGAAGATATAAATAACAGTGAGTATAGTAGCAATAATAAATCCATATAAATAAATTGTTTCAAGTGGATAACCAAACAAGACCATTTCTTATCCCCCTTTCTTAAACAATCCCTTTTTTGTTATGTGTATGCCCCACCTCTTTCAAAGATTATAGTTCTTAATTTTCAGTTATTTACTCTTTAAAGAAAAGCCTGTAAAACAGGCCCCTAAAAAAGAACAGGAGAAACCTATTGTGACAGGCTCCTCCTAGAAAATAACCGATATATTATATATCTATATAATATACTATTTTCCACAAAAAGTAAAGTTAAACATACACTGGAAAAGCGCTTATTTTCCCCCGATTGGTGTGGGCTAATAATCATTGGGGGATGAATGATTAAAGTTTCACTTTACTGATAATGAGTACGTTCCATCGCCATTATCATATTTATATACATACAAGTAATACTTGCCTGGTTTTGCATTAAATTTCGCTTCTATATGATTCCCATTGGCTTGACCGTAAGCTGCATAATTTTGCATATCTGATTCATGGTGAAGTACCCATGTCATCCCAATTCCATACTCATTTAAAACAGAAATGTCGATATCTTTCGCTGACGCTACATTAAATGTATAAACATCAGTGTGGTCCTCGCCAATAAGATGACCTTTTATCGTACTATTTAGCCCGATACGATTTGCTTCCTCTGGACGATTATTTGGTTCTGATTCTGTTAAACTTCCATCTTTAATCGTAACAGTTGTTTCGCTTCTGCTCTCTTTGCCTTTATCATCTTTTACTCTTAACGATACTTTATAAGAACCTTCTCTTTCATATACATGTACTGGATTCACTTCTACACTTGTGCTTCCATCTCCAAATTCCCATAAATAAGAAACAATTTTTCCATCTTCATCGTTTGAGCCATCACTTTTAAATTGAATTCCCTCTTTTACAAGACCGCTATAAGGGCCATTTATATTAACCGTTGGAGCTTTATTTTCTCCATCATCTTTTGCGATTCCATGGAAGACTACATCATATTCAAATTCATTTGAGCTATTCACACGATAATTGACGAAGTATGCTGTAACAGTTTTGTAGCCACTCCATTCTTTTTGCGCCAATTGTTCTAAAGATTCATTTACTCTTTTACTCATTGCTTTCCAATCTTCTGATTCACCTTTTGTGACACTACCTGTATACGTACCTTCTAATGTAAATGTATTAAAGAATTGAGAATTATGTTTTGTCATTTTTGTATCATTCATAGGCAACGTATCACTAATTTCTTTTTTCACTTCAGTTAACGATTTCGGTGCATGTTCAGCTAAATAATCATCTGCTACTTCCGGTACATTATATTTATCTTGATTATCAATTAACTGCTGCATATACTCTTGATACTCTTTATTTAACTTAGGATCTTTACTTAGATTTTCACGATATGCATCATAATTTTTCACGTCATTCGCACGAATCAAATCTTGAATTTTATCAAATGTTTCAAACTGATGCGTATATAAGTAAGACTGCAATGCGAACGAGTAATTATAGAAATCCCAAGAACCGTATTTAGCAAATAGTGTACGCTCTGCTGTATAACGGCTTGCAGGATCAGATGATAATCCGCTAATTATACTCTTTCTTGGTACAACGTTATTCGTACGAGTAGATCCTGCGAAAAACTCTGCATTTCCTTCTTGGAACCAAGTTAGCCTTTCATTTTGATACATATCTCCTCTTCCAAATAAACCAGGAACTTCATATCTCCCTTGCAGATAATGAGTAAATTCATGACGGAATAACTCTTCTAAACTATAAATACTTTGCTCTGGTGTACGCTCATATGTAAAGAATGTACCTGTCTCTTCAATATAAATTCCACCATTGTTTGTTTCATATCCATACAATTGTCTATTTAACTGATATTCATCTGGACTATTATAAATTACAATCGTTAATACATCATCCGCATTTCCTGGCTCTAACGCTTTGTCATTTCCAATTACACGGTGATACTGTGCCTTTACTTCCTTCGCAGCCCAATATAGTCTCTTAATTTTTTCTTCTGATACTTTATCTCCTGTTTTGAACACAATTGATCCATCGTCGAATGTATATGTTTTTGGTAAGTATTGCTCTTTTCCTTCTTTACGTATTTTCTCTAAATCTACTGTATTCCCGCTATAATCTTTACCATTATAATTTGTTGTAATTTGTTCTACCGCAACAAAATACGGTTCACTTAAGCGCGGGTACATATGCATTGCTTGTGTAACAACCTCTAATCCTTTATTTGGATTGCTATGAAACTTCCCTAAACGGCTAGCAAAATAAATTCCATTATTAACGAGCCATTTATTTTCTGACGTTACTTCATTTAGAAGAGCAATACGATTTATTTCATTAATAAACCCATCTACTTTTCCATACCACATCGTTTCATTCGCTTCTTTACGAGCCTCAGTTAAGTACGACTGTATATCATAGTCAATACCTTGCATAATATCGTATATTGCTTGTCCCTTCATTCGATCATTTACATAAGTAGTATAATTATCATTGTATTGCTTTAAAATATTCGATGCGTATTGAACCGTTTCAACATCGCTTGAAGCATTACTAATTAATTTACCGTATGCAGATACGACTGTATCTTGTTCAACTGTACCAAGCTTAAAGTTTGGATTTTTTGCGATTGCTTTTAAAGCAGGTAAACATTTATCCTGGAAGCTTCTTTCATTTAAGTCGCTTAATTCACTATTATAAAATGCAAGATAAAAAGCTGAACGCAGCACTTCAGTAAACGTTTGAATTCCTTTTGAATCATCTTTCGTAAATGTACTACCTCTATGAGCTAATTCATCTATAATGACTTGCATTTTTCCTTTATCTTTATAAAAAGCCTTTGCATCTTCATTAAACTGGAATAAGTCTGTAATTTGGTGCCATTTAATACTGCCTAACGTTTCAACTAATTCTTGGTCATTCATTTTGTTTAAATCAGCCATTGAATAGCTTTCTTTAACCTGCTTTACTGCAGTTTTCTTCGTAATAGATGCTGGTCGCTGTGAAAAATCTCCTACTTTTAAACGTTCTTGAAATGATAAAGTTTCATCAACTTTTGAAATATGTCCAACTTCATCTACCGACTTTTCAATTCCAACCGGTTTCGTTTTTAACACGTTATACGGTACTTTTTCTTCCGCTGCTGCATGAGTTTGAAGTGCGCCTAACGATAAAGCCATTGTACTGATGCTAAGCATCACTTTATTGATCTTTGATTTCTTGTTCATATCCTGACCCCCTATTTTAATATTCCATTCAAGAATTTAACATAAAATCTGGATGTAACAATATAAAATGCAATATTTCATATTATTTCTTCCTATAATTTGTACATATCGTGAACGCATTGCTCTTTACCTCCCTAAAACAAATTGCATCCTTTCACATTATAAAAAGGGAATTTTTTGACAATTAAAAACTTAATTGTTATGATTATTATAATTGTTAACTTTATTAAATAAGGGTGGGATTCTATGATAAAAAAAGAAAACAGTGTATTTTATATCTCCTTCTTGCTAACAACATTATTCATTATATGGGGAATTACCCCAGCAAGTTGGATACAAGGCTACGATTTACAAAGTGTTACATCTTCTTTAAACTCATTTATCCTCAATAAATTTGGATGGTTTTACTCTCTACTTATGACTACAATGATTATTTTGGCTGCTTATTTAGCATTTTCCAAGTACGGTTCTATTCGTCTCGGTAAAGATGGAGAAAAGCCAAAATATAATTATCCATCTTGGCTATCCATGTTGTTTGGGGCAGGAATGGGAATTGGACTCCTCTTTTATGGAATCGCTGAACCGATTTCACATTTTACAGATCCGTTAACAGGAAAAGCAGGTACAGAAGAAAGCGCCAAACTCGCTATGCAATATTCATTTTTCCACTGGGGACTCTTTCCGTGGTCACTATACGCAATGGTCGCTTTAACAATTGCATATTTCACATTCCGCAAACAAAAAGGTAGCACTATCGGGGCTACAGTTACTCCATTATTTAATCGATCGAAAAATTCTCGTATCGGAAAAACAGTTGATATTTTAGCTGTTTTAGCCACAGTGTTTGGCATTGTACCATCTGTTGGGATTGGTGCTCAACAAATTGCTGGAGGATTAAGCTATTTATTCCCTTCCATTCATAACACTTTACTTACCCAGCTCGTACTTATAGCTACCTTCGCTGTTTTATATTTAACAAGTGCACAAACTGGCTTAGATCGTGGGATTAAATATTTGAGTAACTTGAATTTCTCTCTTGCAGGTATTTTACTCATCTCTTTCTTATTTTTAGGACCAACTGTATTTATTATGAAATATTTCACATCTACACTCGGTTCTTATATTGGAGCTTTACCTAGTATGGGATTAAATTTAGGAGCATTTAATGAAAAATCTTCTGCTTGGATTGAAAACTGGACTATTTTCTATTGGGGATGGTGGATCTCTTGGTCTCCATTCGTCGGTACATTCATCGCTCGTATTTCTAAAGGACGCACAATAAAAGAATTTATTTTTGGAGTTGTATTAGTCCCAACCCTTATCTGTACATTTTGGTTTGCAGTATTTGGTGGTACCGCAATTCATATGGAAATGTTCCAATCGCTTGGAATAGCTGATGAAATTGCAAAAAATGGTACAGAGATTGGATTATTTGCTGTTATTTCACATCTACCATTCTCTACATTTTTAACGATTATCGGGTTAATTTTAGTAGCCACATTTTTCGTTACTTCTGCCGATTCAGCAACATTTGTTGTTTCAATGCAAACGAGTAACGGAAGCTTATCACCGAAAAATAGTTTAAAACTTATATGGGGATTAACAATCGCGATAATTGCCGCTATTTTATTACAAGCTGGAGGATTAAATGCACTACAAATCGCAGCTATCATCGCAGCACTACCATTTTCTATCGTAGTCGTTCTTATGGTCATTTCGCTCTTTAAGGAGCTGCGAAAAGAAGATGTTAATTTGCAAACAAAAGAAGTATCTCAAAAAATAAAAAAGGTTATGTAACGATTAGCACCTCAAATTACTTCTGAATCCGTAACAACTGAGGGAAAAGTAGATTAATAAAACCCATTCGTATGAAATATAATTTTCATACGAATGGGTTTTCACTCTATTATATAGTGTTGTAAACATGCCTTCTCCTCAAATCCTACTTTCTTGTACAATTTCATCGCACGATCATTATTCGTATTCAAACATAATTCTATCTCCTTCATTCCTTGGAAGGAAATAATATACTGAATTGCCTTTTGTAATAACCGCTCTCCGACACCTTTTCTTCTACTATTTTCAGCGGTTGCAATAAATTCGATATTCGCTTCTTGAAACTCTGGATTTACTTCCACATATACATAACCTTCTAACTTATCATTCTTCATACTTACAAATAATTTATTCGTATTACTTAAACGTTCAATAATTTTGTTTCCGTCATAATACGTATTAGAAAACACATGATTGTGTAAAGCGATAAACTGCTCAAACACTTGTGGTAAAGCCTCTTCTACATTACATATAATACGGTGCTCCACAATATTATTTAAAACGAGAATACTATGTCGACCTTGTTCTTTTGCATGTAAATTCCTCATTAAACGGGCACAATTATTATTTTCCACATGATAAAAACCATAAAATCTCTCAATATGAAAAGGCACCTTTTCTATAAGTTCCTTCCACATATGTAAAGCAACTTCTTCCCAATTCTCTGCGATAATAAACGGCCCCCATATCTCTGCACATTTCTTTACTTCATCCACATCAAATCCTAATAAACCTATTAAATTATTATTCTCATAAGTAGCAACAAAAGATTGTTCCCAGCCTATATCTGAAAAATCATGAATAATTGTCTGTAACAACTCCTCTTTCTCATCTCCACAATAGCCAACATGATGAGTAGCATCTTTATTCATATTCGCAATAAATGCTGCCACCTCTTCAATTTTCAAAATAGAACTGACATACATAACCTCTCCTCCTTCACTAATATATTCACACCTTTTCCATTTATATCCTTCTAAAAAAGACATCACCATAAGCATATTTCAAAATGAAATCGCCATGATAATGTCTTCTCAAAAACTCATATAATCATCTTACGTTATAATAAGATAAAACGTTTTTTATTTCTTAAATAATCTCTTTCTAAATACAAACATACTCAGTGCTGAAAGAACTAACGCTATGCCTGAAAGTAATGTTGATGTATTCTCTTGTCCACCTGTTGCTCCTAATGATTTCTTACTTTCTTCTTGCTTATTAACAGCTGGTTTATTTTCTTTCACAACTTGATTATTCACGTTTTGTTCTTGGACTACTACTGATTGATTTACCGCGTCTTTTGAACCTTCAATTTCTTTTCCTGTTTCTTTTACCTCCGCTTTCGATCCTTCAACTCCTGTTGTTGGCTCGTCCACTTCCTCTTTCGCTTCTTCAACTTCTTTCGTTGGCTCTTTTACTTCCTCTTTTACTTCTTTTACCGGTTCTTTCACTTCTTCTTTTTTACCTTCAACTTCTTTTACCGGTTCTTTCACTTCTTCTTTTTTACCTTCAACTTCTTTTATCGGTTCTTTCACTTCTTCTTTTGTTTCTTCAACTTCTTTTACCGGTTCTTTCACTTCTTCTTTTGTACTTTCAACTTCTTTTACTGGCTCTTTCACTTCTTCTTTTGTACTTTCAACTTCTTTTACTGGCTCTTTCACTTCTTCTTTTGTACTTTCAACTTCTTTTACCGGTTCTTTCACTTCTTCTTTTGTACTTTCAACTTCTTTTACCGGTTCTTTCACTTCTTCTTTTGTTTCTTCAACTTCTTCTTTTTCCACTATATTCTGTATAACTGTTCCGTTAAACCTGATGCTAATTTCATCAGAATCTAAATCAAATTTATACACCTTTTCACCTAGGGTATTCCATTTTATTACTCCGTTATTAAACGTCCCTCCCTCACTTGCCAATTGAATATTTTCAATACTTTCTCCTTCTAAATCATATACAGGAACTTGAATTTCTTCGTTTATTTTTGCATCATTTAAAATGATATTTTGTCTTCCAACATCAATTGTAAACCACTGACCTAATTGTATTAACGGCCTTACATCACGAATCTCATTTCCAGCTAAATTTAAGCTAAATAAGTTTAGCATGGAACCAATAACCGTTACATCTTTAATATGATTGTCCGCAAGATTTAACCACTGTAAATTTTCCAATGAAGATAGTGGTGTTATATCTTCAATTTGATTATGAGATACATTCACATTATTCAATTGTTTCAAGTTTGAGATAAACTCAATATTTTTCAGGCCTACTCCTTCTAAAGTGAGGTTTTCTAAGTTCGTCATGTATTCTAAACCTGTTATATCTTTTATCTCATTTCCTTTTTCTTTAAGTATCTCTAATTTTTTAATCTGTAATAAATCTTCTTTTGTGATAGGAGCGTTTACATTCTCTCTACCTAAATTCTCTTTATTAATATGTTGTTGTAAAGTTTTATCGAGAATTACATTTTGACTTTCTTTTTGTTTTTCAACTATATTCTGTATAACCGTGCCATTAAATCTTATTTTACTTTCAGTAGAATTAGTATCTAGTTTAAATTCATATATTTTTTCTCCAGGACTATTCCATTTTATAAATCCGTTATTCAGAGTAGCCCCCTCACTTTGTAGATTAATATTTTGAAGTGGCTCTCCTTTAAGGTTGTATACTGGGATTTTTATTTCTTCATCTACACTTGCTTCATTTAAAAAGATTTTTTGTCTTTGAATGTCAATTGAAATTCGCTTACCTAATTCCTCAACAGGCCTTACGTCAAAAATTTCATTAGCTCCAAGATTTATCTCATGTAAATTTGTTAAAGTGCTCAACGGCGATATATCAGAGATATAATTCTCTTCTAAATTCAGCACTTGTAAATTTCCTAATTGAGATAATGGTGATATATCTTTTATTTCACTATCAGAAATTTCTAGTTCAATAAGATTACTCATTTTACTAATAGATTCAACATTATTAATTTTATTGTTCCCTATCCATAATAGTTCCACATTATTTAATCGATCAATTCCCGTAAGATCACTGATTTGATTATTTGCTAAGTATAATTGTTTCATAGTTGATAATGTAAATAATGGCTGGATATCTTTAATGTTATTACCGATTAAATCTAATGTTTTAATTTTTTTCATTTTACTTAATGGTGTAAGATCAGAAATTTTATTATCTCTTAAAAAAAGCATATTAATATTCTCTAACTGCTCAATTGGGTGAATACTTTCAATTGAATTAGACGTTAAATCAACGTACTTCAAACCTCTCAACTTCGAGATGGCTGATATGTCTTTTACATTAGACTCTCGTAACGTCAACTTCTCTAAATTTGTCATATACTCTAAACCAGTTATTTTATTTATTCCTTTACCTGAATAAATGGATAAAGTTTTAATTTGTAATAAATCTTTCTTTGTGATTGGCGCATCTACATTATCTCTATTTAAGTTATATTTATTAATATATTTTTGTAATTGCTTATCTAATATTACATTTCCGTTTTCATCTTGTTGCTCCTCTTTATTTTTCTTTTGTTTTTCTGGAACATTGTTCTCTAAATTCAATGTATTTACTTCAAACTGTACTTGGTACTTATTGTCATAGGACATTGTTGGAATATAAATATGCATTCGCATATTATACCTTTTTCCTAATTCCCCTACTTCAAACTGAATCACTTTCGTTCCATTTTTCTTTTTGTCTTCTGATATTACTTTCACATCATGAAACACACCTGGAGTGTGAATATCCTCTGTCTTCAAGTATTGAAAGAAATCACTATCACTTAACGTTGCTGTTACAATTTTCTTTCCATTCTCAATTGTTAATTTCGGATCCTTTATATAAACAGCTGCCATAGACTCTTCATTCGTTTTATCTTTATACGCTTTAATAACAGCGTCATATGTACCATCTTCTAAACCTTGTCCAGTTTTATTCACCTCAATTGCTACTGCCGCTAAAGCAGGTGTTGAATACACAGCAAACGGAAGTGATAACGCCGCCGCTATAATCATTGCATTTATACGTTTTCTTTTATTTTGTTTCAACTTTACATCTCCTCCGAAATATATAATTCAAAATGTAATCATTTCTCGAATAAATGATAATGATTTTCATTATCGTTGTCAACTGAAAAAATAAAAAGTTTACAAAAAAAGAACCTCTTTAAAAGAGGTTATGCCATTTTCTCACCTGATTCTTCTCTAAAAAAGCTTTTCATCGCATGAAATACGTCTGCTTTTTGCTTTAAAATATAGTATCTAAAGTTTTCATCTTTAATATTTTTATAGGCTGACATGAGTGTACTGTGGCGGTTGTACTGATTCACTTCCCCATACCCAAACATATTACACTTCTTCATTAGCTCTTCAACAAGTTTTACACATCTAGCATTATCTGATGTTAAATTATCACCATCTGAAAAATGGAATGGATAAATATTATAGCGGTCAGGTGAATATTTATTATCGATAAGTTCTAATGCTTTTTTATATACGGAAGAACATATTGTTCCGCCACTTTCTCCTTTTGAGAAAAATTCTTCTTCTGTAACGACTTTCGCTTCTGTATGATGAGCAATAAATTCAATATCAACTGTTTCATACTTTGTGCGTAAAAATCTTGTCATCCAGAAAAAGAAGCTACGTGCCATATATTTCTCCCATATTCCCATCGATCCACTCGTATCCATCATCGCTAATACAACAGCTTTTGAATCTGGCTTTAATACTTCATTCCAAGTGCGGAACTTTAAGTCTTCTTGATGAATTGGATGAAAAGATGCTTTACCACCCATCGCATTTCGTTTATATGCGGATATCATTGTTCGTTTCTTATCGATATTTCCCCATAATCCTGTTTTTCTAATGTCATTAAATTCAACATGTTCAATCCGGTTTTCATCCATTTCTTTTCTCTTTAAATTAGGCAGTTCTAACTCTCTGAAAAACGCTTGCTCTAATTCTAAAATAGAGACTTCAGCTTCATAGTAATCTTCCCCAGCTGCATCTCCTGCTCCTTGCCCTTTTCCTGGCCCTTTTTGTTTTTGACCACCTGATCCATCTCTCGCAACGACATCACCAACTTTGCTGTCACCGTTTCCTTGCCCAACATGTTTATTTTTATCATAATTGTATCTAATCTTATATTCATCTAGAGAACGAATTGGTATTTTTACAACATCCTTGCCATTAGACATAACTATACTTTCTTCTGTTACAAGATCGGGTAAATTATTCTTAATTGCCTCTTGTACTTTTTCTTGATGGCGCTGTTGGTCGTCATATCCTTTGCGATGGAGGGACCAGTTTTCCTGTGAAATCGTATAATTTGGTTGATTTTCTTCGCCCATTCCTTTCCCTCCTTACTGTAATTGTCTTCCTGTATGAACAGCAATCTATAAATTTTGTTCTGTAATGTGCAAGCTAGAATGTTTGAAAGGTAACTGCCCACAGAAAATCATCCCATAAACATTTATAACGTTTTTCATACAATACCCCGAGCATCCTAAACAAAATTTTGCCACTCACATAATAGAAAGAAATATTCAGCCACTGATAAGAAAGAAACACAATGCATTGTTGCACACATTTTTACTTTGCAACATATTGTATTGTGTTGGCTTTTTTCGTATGAATGGTTGGTTACTCTATCATATGCATATTGTAAAAATAATTGACAATAAATTCATGAAATTGCATCTTAATTTATTACATTTGGACAAGGTATGACACTTTATACACATATGAACGGATAATAAAACGCTGTCCCGCAAAATACAAGAGACAGCGTTTTGTTATCAAACTATCTGTTTAACAAG
This sequence comes from Bacillus cereus group sp. MYBK95-2, assembly GCF_051915225.1. Taxonomy (NCBI): domain Bacteria; kingdom Bacillati; phylum Bacillota; class Bacilli; order Caryophanales; family Bacillaceae; genus Bacillus; species Bacillus cereus group sp. MYBK95-2. Next base: position 192,160 of record NZ_JBQAEH010000010.1, read on the forward strand.
CTACCTACATAGCGTAGTAATTCGTTTGCTGAAGAAGAATTATAGCCATGCTCATCAATTAAACGCGCAACAACATCATTGATTTTCTTAAGCTGATTTTCGTCCGGCGTTTTCGTTGATGTTGTAATTTTCACTATATCTTTTAAATCAGCAAATAGTTTTTTCTGAATCGCTTCACGAAGACGTTCATGTGAATTATAATCAAAGCGTTTTCCTTTACGGGCATAAGCAGAAATGCGAATTAAAATCTCTTCACGGAACGCTTTCTTAGCATTTTCTGAAATTCCAATTTGCTCTTCAATTGAGCGCATTAATTTTTCATCTGGACTCATTTCTTCTCCTGTTAACGGATCACGTAATTTCGATTTATTGCAGTACGCCTCAACGTTATCTAAGTAATTATCCATAAGCGTCTTAGCTGATTCTTCATATGAATAAACAAACGCTTTTTGTACTTCTTTCTTCGCGATTTCATCGTATTCTTTTCTCGCTAATGAGATGAAGTTCATGTAACGTTCACGGTCTTCATTACTAATGGATGGATGCTGATCTAGCCCATCTTTTAAAGATCTAAGTACATCTAACGCGTTAATAGATGGTACCTCTTTTCGAATGATTGTAGACGAAATTCGGTTAATGACATAACGAGGATCAATACCCTTCATACCTTCATCTTGATATTCGCGTTGTAATTCTTCTACATCAATCGCATTATAACCTTCTACCGTTTCTCCATCATACAAACGCATCTTTTTAATTAAATCAATATCCGGACGCTTCGGATCTTTTAAACGAGTTAAAATAGTGAACATTGCTGCAACGCGAAGTGTGTGTGGTGCAATGTGAACATTCGATACATCACTTTCACGAATCATTTTTTCATAAATATGTTCTTCTTCACTTACTCGTAAATTATAAGGAACTGGCATTACAATAATTCTTGAGTGCAATGCTTCATTTTTCTTATTTGCTATAAATGAGCGATACTCTGTTTCATTCGTATGCGCTACAATTAATTCATCTGCTGAAATAAGCGCAAATCTTCCCGCTTTGAAATTCCCTTCTTGCGTAAGCGATAATAAGTGCCATAAAAACTTCTCATCGCATTTTAACATCTCTTGGAACTCCATCATTCCTCGGTTTGCCTTATTTAACTCTCCATCAAATCGATACGCACGCGGATCTGATTCTGAACCATATTCTGCAATCGTAGAAAAGTCCAGACTACCTGTTAAATCTGCAATATCCTGTGATTTTGGATCAGACGGGCTAAATGTACCAATCCCTGTACGGCGATCTTCAGAGAAGAAAATACGCTCTACAACTACATCCTCAATTCTTGATCCGTATTCTTGCTCTAAACGCATGACATTTAGTGGTGATAAATTCCCTTCAATTCTAACCCCATACTCATCAAAGAAATCATCTCGTAAATGATGTGGAATTAAATGCAGTGGATCCTCGTGCATTGGGCATCCTTTAATTGCAAAAATTGCTCCGCGATCTGTTCTTGAATATGTTTCTAATCCTCGTTTCAACATTGTAACTAACGTTGATTTCCCTCCACTAACAGGACCCATTAATAATAAAATTCTTTTTCTAACATCTAATCGTTTTGCAGATGGATGAAAATATTCCTCTACAAGACGTTCTAGAGCATCCTCTAATCCAAAGAGCTGATTACTAAAGAAGTTATACTTTCTTCTACCATCAACTTCTTCAATTCCAGCGTCTTTTATCATATTGTAAATGCGAGAGTGTGCTGTTTGAGCCACCCATGGTCTTTCTTTCACAAGCTCCAAATACTCCGCAAACGTACCTTCCCATTGTAAACGTTCTTCTGCTGCTCGATGCTGTTCAATCTTTTTTAGAATATCCATTATAGCTCCTCCCCCATCTCCTTGTTCAATCGGATTATTATAAAAGGTATGCTAGGATGTCCTTAAACATTCTTTAAATCAAAACGAAATATATAATAGCACGCTAAAATTCTCTCCAAAATTCAAAGAAAATTCTGTATAATATAGGTATTAACATTTTTACACTGCTATTCATTATAAATAAATTCTTTTCTTCTAAGAACCTTACATACATTTTGGATAATAAATAAAACTCATAAACCGAAAACAGTAAGGAGGATATTAGTATGAAATTATTATTAATTTTAGGTGTATCACTCACATTTCTTACAGCTATTTTTACATCCGGTTACAATGACAAACCAGGTACACATAAAAAATGATGTGCTTTTAGCACATCATTTTTTTATTTATAATACATATTTTCCATATCATATTTGGATAGTGGTCGGCTATAATAATAACCTTGTACAAGCTTCACATTCTTTTCTTTCAAAAACTGTATTTGCTCCTTTTTTTCTACTCCTTCTGCAATTATATTCAATTCTAAAGTATGAGCTAAATGAATAATTGCAGCTGTAATATTCGTATCACGTTCATCTATATGTATACCTTCCATAAAAGAACGATCAATTTTTAAAGTATCAATTGGATATGTTTTTAAATAACTTAAAGATGAATAGCCTGTTCCAAAATCATCTAAATGAATCTTTAAATTTTGTTCTTTTAATTGTAGTAACACTCTCTTTGATATATCTTTATGTATAAGAGCTCCTTCTGTAACCTCTATCGCTAATAAATGAGCTGATACATTGTACTTATTTAAAGCCCGTGTAATCATCTCTATTAATGTAATAGAACGAAAGTGTCTAGCTGAAATATTAACCGCAATTGGGACCACTTCATATCCTTTATTTAACCATTCGCGCAGTTGCTGACACACTTGATTTACTACCCATTCATCGAGCTTAATAATAAATCCTGTTCTTTCTGCCAACGGAATAAATTGGTTTGGAGAAACAAATCCTAATTCCTTATTCTCCCACCTTATTAAAGCTTCCATACTAGCTATTTTTTTCGTTTCAATATTAATTTGTGGCTGATAATATAAGAAAAATTCATTTTTTTCTATAGCACGATGTAACTGGTTTTCTATTATAAACCTTTGTTCACGCTCACAGTCTAATCCACTACAATAAAAATGATAATGTCCTTTTCCTTTTTCTTTTGCTTTTTCTAAAGCAGCATCGACCCTCTGAAATAGTATTTTTTCATCTTCTCCATCTGCTGGAGCCATTACAATTCCAATTGATGCACTTAAATATACATCTTCTTCTTCGATTACAAAATATTCACTAATATTTTTCAGTATGCTTTTTGCAACTTCCTCTACATATTCTTTCTTTATATTTTCTATCAACATAACAAATTGATCATCGTGTTCTCTAAATAAGTGCATACCTTCTATTTTTAGATTGCTTAAACATTCTGTAACTTTTTGTAATACTTTATCTCCCTCTTTATGACCAAATGTATCATTAATACGATGAAACTCATCTAAATCTATAAATACAAGCGCAAAATTTACACTCTCATTTAAAAAAGTATTTAACTTATTTGTACATGAAATTCTATTCATTAATCCCGTTAACTGGTCATAGTAAGCTAAATATTCTGTTCGCATTTCGTTTAATACTTGCCTTGTAACATCTCTCGTAACAATATAAATCCCAACAATTTCACCGTTCACAATAATCGGGATAGTTCTCAAAGAAATATATAGCTCGTACCCTTCTTTATGAACATATTTCTTTGAAACAATTTGTTTTGCTTTTCCTTGCATCGATCCCTTAAATATAATTTGAAAATCTTTTTCATATTCTTTATTAATGAATTCAAAAATAAATTTATTATTTAATTCCTCATACCGGTATCCAAATATTTCATACGTTGCCGGATTTGCATATGTAACTCTCCCTATAGAATCTATAGATATAATTGAGTCATTATTATATTCCAGTAACGACTTAAATAACATTTGTTTTTCCTCTATCTTTGTCTTCTCCTCAATTTGAGCTGTAATATCTCTTGTAATGCAAATAACAAATTGACATATTCCTTCTTCGTCGCAGACAGGATTAAGTGAAGATTCATAATGTATCTCACCTTTTGGTAAATTGACTACATCACAAAAGGTGTGTGCTTTCGCTTCTCTCACTACTTTTGCATATTGCCTTTGCAATATCCCCGCTATATCTTTTGGTAATACTTCTGCAAAAGTTTTTCCATAGCACTCTTCGCTTAACCTAGCATAATCCATTCCTATTTTATTCACATACATATATTGAAACGTTTCATTATCAATAACTTTCAATATGAATACTAAATCTTGAATAGCATGTAATAATCCTTGTCTAATTAAATCCATATCTATCATACTTAAAAAGGTATTTTGATTACTATATTCTTCCTTCATATTTATCTCAACCCGTCTTATCTATTTTTAATCATATATCCCATTCTATATGATTATGTCCTCTCTTTTAAATGTATGATTATATATTATTTTTATTTTATAAAAAAAAGTCGCCATATGGCGACTTTTAATAAACGATTTCTAAATCTAATCCAGGGTAATTTTGTTGACGGAACGCTTCATAAATTAAAATTGCTGCTGTATTAGATAAATTTAATGAACGTACTTTATCTGTCATTGGAATACGTAAACAATGATCAAAGTTTTCTTCGATTACATTAGCTGGTAAGCCGTTTGTTTCTCTTCCAAATACAAAATAGTAATCCTTCTCACGCTTGCTATAGTCAAACGCTGTATGAGCTTTCTCGCCATACTTTGTTAAATAGAAGAATTCACCGTCTTTATTTTTTTCATAAAATTCTTCAATTGAATCATAATACGTAATTTTTACGTGCTGCCAATAATCTAATCCTGCACGCTTTAACATTTTATCATCCGTTGAAAATCCAAGCGGTCTAATCAAATGTAATTCTGTTCCAGTTGCTGCACAAGTACGAGCAATATTCCCTGTATTTGCTGGAATTTCTGGCTGATATAAAACAACATGTACTCCCACGCGATATTCACCTCTGTTTTTTGTCTACTACGTATTATACCACTTGAGCGAAAAATCTCTACCCATTAATAATATGAAAGAATTTATATTTCATTTGTGGTGTATATTTACTAGAGTCTTCATAGTTCCAATAACGTCGACGGCTATTCGCTGAATGTGCATTTACAAGCGGCATACCATCTGCATCTTTTGCTACTACAATCGTCGTATGATTCCATCTTCCGTCATCCTCGAAATCATAAGCAATGACATCTCCAAGAATAAGTTCTTCTGGCCTCTCTACCGCCTCTGCTCGAAGTCCTGTTGTAGCACCTGACAAATACCAATAAAAAGAATGTGCAACAGCCCAGCTCCAACTCCACTGATTCTCCCTTTGCCACCATCCTTTACGAATATTAGGATACCCGTTCATAGGTACTTCTCCAGTATGAAGACATTGAGAAATGAAATTCGTACAATTATCAGGGAAATTACGATACATAGGATTCCGGTCATCCCACCAACGCTCTGCATATTTCACTGCCTCTAAACGATTATACTGATAAGAACCGTACTTCTCTTTCGTAATATCCCTTTCTAATGTCTCACCCATTCTAATTTCTTCTGACACTTCAATAGCAGAATCGCCTATAATTCGACTATTATTTAAACAAACTCTTCGTTTTAATTGTTCCTCTTCAATATAAAATAATTCTTTATGCTTAATTAAATATTTAAAATGTATTTGATAATCAATTTCTTGATGGTCATTACTATTTAATTGTCTAATGAAAGAAACATCCGCAGTTGCTTTCACTATATGTGCACTACGCCTTTGAAACAATTGTTTCTTTCTCAGTGCCATTTGTAGTAAATCCTCAGCAATACCATCCACATTCGTTCTTTTCTCCGTTATATATGCTAAAAATTGTTGTACTTGGTTTTCAATCTTCGTTTTTACAACCATTCTGTCTCCCTCCCATATTACAATATGAAAAAGGGAAATATTATCTACTCTTTTTTCTGTGCTAACAATTCAAGCCCGCGATTCATTTCATGAAGCACTTCTTCATCTTTCTCACGTTCCATCGCTTTCTCAATCGCTTCGCCTACTCCATCTCCGCCAATTTTCCCAAGTGCCCATGCTGCCGTTCCGCGTAGTACCGGTCTTGGGTCATCTTTCATAACACCAATTAAATCTGGAATTGCCGATGCTTCTTTAAAATGTGCTAATGCTAAAATCGCATTTCTTTGCAGTGGTTTTTTCCCTCTCCATGACCCTGACATAATCCCATATTTCTCTTTAAAATCACGATTACTAATTGTTAAAAGTGGCGTTAATAATGGTTTAACTAGCTCAGGATCCGGCTCCATCTCAGGATGATTATGAAAATCCATTCCTTTGTTTTTCGGACAAACAGTCTGACACGTATCACATCCATATATGCGATTTCCTATTTTATCGCGATATTCTTCAGGTAGGAATCCTTTCGTTTGTGTTAAAAACGCAATGCACTTCTTCGAATCTAACTGTCCCCCCTGTATTAAAGCACCGGTAGGGCAAATATCGATACATTTCGTACAGCCTCCGCATTGATCTTCTATCGGCTTATCTGGCGGGAATGGAACATTTGTAATCATTTCCCCTAAGTATACGTACGAACCAAATTCAGGTGTAATAATAGAGCAGTTTTTACCGCTCCATCCAATACCAGCACGCTCTGATACAGCTCGATCACTTAATTCACCTGTATCAACCATGGACTTCACTTCTATATCGGGAAGTTTTTCAATTAAATATGCCTCTAATTTTTGCAAACGATCTCGTAAAACAAGATGATAATCTTGTCCCCAAGAAGCACGACAAAAAATCCCACGGCGTTCTCCACGCTTACTTAATGGTGCATTTTTTAATTTTGAAGGATATGCTAAAGCAATCGCAATAATTGATTTAGCACCCGGTAATAACAGTTGCGGATTCGTTCTCTTCTCTATATCAGGCTCTTCAAATCCAGATTGATAATTTAATTGTTGTTGCTGGATTAAGCGCTGCTTTAATTCCTCAAAAGGAGAAGCGCTCGCAAAGCCTATTTTATCTATGCCAATTGTTTTACTATACGCAATTACATCTTGCTTTAATTGTTCAAAATCCACTCTTAATCGCCTCCTCAGATGAATCCACCCCTTATGTAACCACTCTATTGGTTAGTAATTCACGTTTGGAATACTATCATTTACTTCTATTTTCGCATGTAATTATATTTTTCAAACATTAAAAAACGCAATGCCTCGTTTATCTCGGAAACGAAACACTGCGTTGATCACAATTTATAGAAAAACTTTTAATAAAATTTGGAGCGGGTGAAGAGAATCGAACTCTCGACCAGAGCTTGGAAGGCTCTTGTTTTACCACTAAACTACACCCGCAAATATGAATTACATATAAGATATTAGAATAACTTATGTAAAATAGTATAGCATGTAAAAAAAGTAGAGGCAAGAATTTTATCGAAAAAAGTCGAAAAAGTGATGAGAGACCTCATCACTTTTTCAATTCTTTATCAATTGCCTTCTTCATACTATCAAAATCAGGATTTGCAAGATTTCCGTTTACATATACAGAAGGAGCACCTTGAACTTTTAATTTTTGAGCACGATCTGAATCTTTACTTACTTTTTCTTTAATGTCTTTACTGTGTAAATCTTTCTTAAATTGCTCTACATCAACTTTTGGAAGTTTCTCTTTCACAATGCTAAGAAGCAAATCTTCTGTAATCCATTCTTCCGTATCTTTCTTTTGATTTTGATAAATCTCATCATAGAAAATCCAGAATGAATCTTTATCTTGTTTATAAATTGCTTCACCAGCTGCTGCACCTAAATCTGAGTCTTTTCCGATAAATGGGAAGTTAATAAAATATAACTGCACTTTGCCTTTATCAATATACTCTTCTTTTAATCGAGGTAATACTGTTACATCCCAAGTACGACAAGCAGGACATTTAAAGTCTCCAAATTCAACTACCTTAACTGGAGCATCATCTTTCCCTAAAGATTGTTGCGTAGAATAAGCAAACATCTCATTCCCTTTATCTTTTTTGTCATTTATGATGCTATACGCAATTGTTCCAATTACAATCAATACTGCGATAGAAAAAACTATACCAAGAGCCATGAGTTTATTTGATTTCATATACATTCCTCTTTAAATTCATATTCTGTATACAGCATTGTACACAATACACATAATATCAACACTTATATACGTCACGCAATGAACACGCTCACATAAATTACAAAAACACAATAATTGTGACGATATTGTGTCACAATTTGTCACAATTTATTCAAAAAAAGAAGCTCCTCTATAGGAACTTCTCTTAACTTACTGCTTTTTTACGCGCGCTATTTAACATCGACTGCTCTATTTTTATATCATGACGAATTACCAATTTCTCACTAACTGCTTGAACATACTCATCATGGCTTATATAGCCTTCTTTCTCCATTAGTCTCAAAACGACATTACGTCTCTCTACTGCTTTATCATAATTTTGGGCAGGTGAGTAATAAGCAGGTGCTTTTACTACAGCAGCCATCATTGCACTTTCAGCCAACGTTAATTGGTTCACCTTTTTACCGAAGTAAAGGTTTGCTGCTTTTTCAATTCCCCATGCTCCTTCTCCATAATAAATATTGCTTACATATAATTTTAATATTTCATCCTTCGTAAATGTGCGTTCAATTTTTTTCGTATAAAAAATCTCTTTCCACTTCCGAGAAAATGTACGTTCATTCGTTAAAAAGGCATTTTTAGATAGCTGCTGTGTAATTGTGCTTCCTCCTTGCACGACACCACCAGCCTTTATATTCTCAACAGAGGCCCTAATAATTGCTATATAATCTAAACCGTTATGATGATAAAATCTTTTATCTTCTGTCGCAATAAATGCATGTGTTAATGATTCTGGCACCTCTAACTTAGCCGGTACATGTAATTTACTAATATCACTTTTCTCAATCATTACATTTCCAATGAATAATAACGTACAACTTAACAATAATAATAATATAATGGCTTTATAAAAAAGTTTAGTCATTGGATTTAATGCAACTTTTTGATGATAGTTCACCCTAGATAATACTCGTTCTTTCATCTTGAACACCTCTTTTCCACACAGCATATAACTCTTACTTTAAGAATACATTATTGTAAAAAAATATCCCATCGATTTCTCTTACACGTACCTTACATCATTGTAAGGTATAAAGTGAAACTTTAATCGGTCCTCATTAATCAAGCTTACTGCCCAGCAAATAGTGGGATAAAAAAGTATTGTATCACAGTCTTTTTTTATCTACTATTCATCTGAAATATTGAATATAGGTTATGTTAAAGTACGAATAACCAATAAAAGAGAAACCCTTAAGACTATTATATTTTCACTTTACACTTTAATTATATCATCTACAAATATATATACTTTTGACTATCTAGTAATCTAAATGTATATAACATATAGATTTATTATACAGAACAAACGTTCCCAAAATCAATACTAGTGCTATTATTATTTTGACCTTTTTCTTAAACAGTATACAAAAAAAGAGTAGTGATTCGAATGTATCTCAAATCGGCTACTCTTTTCTTTACAATCTTCCTATTAAATTATACGGCTGTACTTCCCACGTTTCATACGGAATAAAATGTGTTGCTCTCATTGCATCAAGCGTTCTGGATTTCATATGAGGACGCGTTATATACTCATCTATGTTCTCTTCATTTAAATCAACAAATTTAGCCTCTTGTATTTCTTCAGGTTGAATTTTTATTTCACCACTTATATATGCTACTTTAAAAACGACAGCTAGAATATGCATAGAAGTATTATAATAAACGCCTGTAATTCCGATAGGCTTCACCGTTAACCCTGTTTCCTCTTTTATTTCCCTACAGACAGCTTGATCGAGCGCTTCGCCTTCTTCTACCTGTCCTCCTGGCAACTCCCACGTATCAGCTCGCCAGTGCACTTTTGTTAATAACACTTCATTTTTTTCATTTGTTAAATAACCTGCTACAGCAACGATATGCTTTGGTGTCTTATGTTCCATATTAAGCCTCCTAGAGATAATGAATATTTTATATATCCCTATAATCATATTCCCTACCTACAACAAAATACCTTTAATACTTCATCACCTTAATTAACTTCATAAAAAAGACCCTATCCGCTAAGCGAAAAGGGTCATCTATCGTATTACTCTCCTAAGTCTACGTTGTGATAAACTTGTTGAACATCTTCTAAATCTTCTAATGCATCAACCATTTTCTCAAATTGTGCTTGAGCATCTTCAGGAAGTGTTACATCACTTTGTGCAAGCATTGTTAATTCTGCAACTGTAAACTCCTCAACGCCAGCACCTTTAAGTGCAGATTGTACTGCATGAAATTGATCTGGTTCAGCATACACGATAACAGAATCTTCTTCTTCTAGAATGTCACGTGCATCTACATCTGCTTCCATTAAAATTTCAAGAACTTCATCTGATGTTTTACCTTCAAGGCCGATAACAGCTGTCGCATCAAACATGTAAGCTACAGAACCGTTCACACCCATATTACCACTGTTTTTGCTAAATGCAGCTCGTACATCTGCTGCAGTACGGTTTACGTTATTTGTAAGTGTATCTACAATAACCATAGCTCCATTTGGTCCGAATCCTTCATAACGAAGCTCGTCATAATTTTCTTCTGAACCGCCTTTTGCTTTTTCAACTGCACGATCAATAATTGTTCTTGGAACATTGTATGTTTTCGCACGCTCTAATACAACTCTTAGTGCTTGGTTTGATTCTGGATCTGGCTCGCCTTGTTTTGCTGCCACATAAATTTCACGCCCAAATTTCGCGTATATACGGCTTGTATTTGCATCTTTTGATGCTTTTTTGTCTTTAATATTGTTCCATTTACGGCCCATACTTTCCACTCTCTTTCCCGTTTTAAATCTACATAAAAATATTAATATGAAATATAATGTGTGTTCAACACATTTTTAAAAGAAATATAAAAAGTTCATTTTTGATTCATATTACAGACATAATATAAATCACTATCATTTTGTTCTTTCGACAAGTTATATTATACATGAATTCCTACGTTTATTACGAATTTTAGAAGCACATAGTATAATTTAACAAAAAGACTCTAACATTTCTGTTACAGTCTTTTTATATTGCCAATAAAGATTTCCATATTATTCCCATAATTGTTTTCTATTGTTGTATAATAAAAATAGGAAAAAATTTGAAGAAAAGATGGAGGGTGAATTATGACACATTCCAAAGACAAAAAATCACATGCTTTTAAAGGAATAGGAGAAAAATTAAACCCAACTATCTATCAAGTGAGATTCATGAAATTAGATGAACCAATTCGATTTGAGTCGTTTCCTGAATTAAAGGAATTAGGAGACTGGTTGAGTACTTCAACGCACATGTGGTCATGCCACTCAACTATGTACAAATACAACAGAGAAGAGTTTGAAAAGAAGTTCTTAGAAATTACGAAATTAACAGCTGATCATGTACTAATATCTACTGGTGGCGTCGGATTTAACTTCATGTCACCAGGTTGGAGAAATTCTCTATAAAATAATGAAATTATATAAAGGGATAAAAATTTATCCCTTTATTGTTTTGTAGCTTTCCCCAACTGTATCGCATGTACTAAATGAATAAGTTTACCTTAATCATTTATAACCATTTCATCAACACACCATTTTGCTTATTTTATAGTGTGATGAAAATATAAAAAGACTCTACACATTTGGTGTAGAGTCTTTTATTACGCCGTTCATGATACCGATGGTCGGGGTCGAACCGACACTCCCGAAGGAACACGATTTTGAGTCGTGCGCGTCTGCCAATTCCGCCACATCGGCACAAAAGAAAAGGCGGCAACCGGATTTGAACCGGTGATAAAGGTTTTGCAGACCTCTGCCTTACCACTTGGCTATGCCGCCATATAAAATTTTATTGGAGCGGAAGACGGGATTCGAACCCGCGACCCCAACCTTGGCAAGGTTGTATTCTACCACTGAACTACTTCCGCAAAAATGGCTGGGCTAGCTGGATTCGAACCAGCGCATGACGGAGTCAAAGTCCGTTGCCTTACCGCTTGGCTATAGCCCATCGAATTCTTACTTAATTATATGTAAGTATCCATTAGATTATTTGTAATTTTTAAAATAAAAATGGGGCGACTGATGGGAATCGAACCCACGAATGCCGGAGCCACAATCCGGTGCGTTAACCACTTCGCCACAACCGCCATGTTGTGTAAATATATTTGGCAGGGGCAGTAGGAATCGAACCCACACTGGAGGTTTTGGAGACCTCAGTTCTACCTTTAAACTATGCCCCTATGTAAATGGTGGAGGGGGGCAGATTCGAACTGCCGAACCCGAAGGAGCGGATTTACAGTCCGCCGCGTTTAGCCACTTCGCTACCCCTCCGAAACTTACATGGTGCCGGCTAGAGGACTTGAACCCCCAACCTACTGATTACAAGTCAGTTGCTCTACCAATTGAGCTAAGCCGGCGTATTTTATTAAAATAAATGGTGGCTCGGGACGGAATCGAACCGCCGACACGAGGATTTTCAGTCCTCTGCTCTACCGACTGAGCTACCGAGCCTTATTAAAATGGCGGTCCCGACCGGGGTCGAACCGGCGATCTCCTGCGTGACAGGCAGGCATGTTAACCACTACACCACGGGACCATTTGGTTGCGGGGACAGGATTTGAACCTGCGACCTTCGGGTTATGAGCCCGACGAGCTACCGTGCTGCTCCACCCCGCGATAATACTATTCATATAAAATTTATATGGTGGAGGATGACGGGATCGAACCGCCGACCCCCTGCTTGTAAGGCAGGTGCTCTCCCAGCTGAGCTAATCCTCCAAAGTGGTGACCCGTACGGGATTCGAACCCGTGTTACCGCCGTGAAAGGGCGGTGTCTTAACCACTTGACCAACGGGCCAAATATTATAAATCCTATGGCGGAGAGCAAGGGATTCGAACCCTTGATACGCTTGTGACGTATACACGATTTCCAATCGTGCTCCTTCGGCCAACTCGGACAGCTCTCCAATGGCTCCGCAGGTAGGAATCGAACCTACGACCGATCGGTTAACAGCCGATAGCTCTACCGCTGAGCTACTGCGGAATAATATTGCCTGGCAACGTCCTACTCTCACAGGGACAAGGTCCCAACTACCATCGGCGCTAGAGAGCTTAACTTCCGTGTTCGGTATGGGAACGGGTGTGACCTCTCTGCCATCAT
>NZ_JBQAEH010000011.1:0-187343 GCF_051915225.1 Bacillus cereus group sp. MYBK95-2
CGTTAGGGTTTATTTCATATGCAAATCTTTAAATTTCCTACACGTAGCCTTTAGAAAAAAAAGCAACCTCTACTATGATTGACGTTGTATGAGCTTAGCTTGATAGCGATGGGGTAGCACCAACAAAACGCGAATTTCGTACGCTAAGCAAAATTTTATAAAGAAAAAGCCGATTTCCTATACCTTAAGAAACTGACTTTTGGGATTTCTATTAAATTAGAATTCTACAATTAGCAAAATCATCATTATTTACCCAATTGTTTATTATAAATATTAATTGAATGTACCTTTTCTGCTAATAAATTATCTATTATTTGCTTTAATACCCTTGGCTCGCGTAGTTCTTTATTATCAAATTTCACTAGCTCATTTATATCAATCCACTTACTATCTAAGATTTCTTCTTCAAGGTACAATGAACCACCAGTAACCTCGGCATTAAAATGAAATAGGACAACTTGAGTGTTTGTACTGCTGATAAAATTATATACACCAGTTGTGCTATTAAGTTTTACATCAAAGCCTGTTTCCTCTTTTACTTCCCTGCAAGCTGAATAGAAAATGTCTTCACCATATTCAATACGTCCACTTGGAAAATTCCACTTCTCAATGGCAGTTGGTTTATTTTCTTTTATTATTAAGACTTTATCATCTTTAAATACTGATATACTAACTACTAAAACAATCCCATTTTGAGTCATTTTATTTCCTCCAGTATTTTATATTTATTGAAACACTTTACTTTGTGAAGAAGTTAATTTTAAGAATTCATTAGCATCTTTAACACATAATTTTATCCCTTTTTCCCAAAAGGTTTCTAATGTGATATCTTCTCCTAAGTGTTTCATTACTAAATCTTCTGTCGACATACTTCCTGAATCACGAAGCAATTTTAAATAGTCTTTTTCAAATTCTTTCCCTTTTTCTTTTGCGTTTGCAAATATACTTAATACAAATAAATATCCAAATGTATAAGGGAAATTGTAAAAAGGAGATTGTGTAATATAATAATGTGGTGTCCATATCCATGAATGGAGTGAAGCATTATCAAGGGAACCAGCATACCCTATATCTATTGCTTCTTGCATTATTTCATTTAAGCGTGATGATGAAACAATTCCTTTTTTACGTTCCTCATAAAATTTCTTTTCAAACAAAAATCTAGAATGAATATTCATAAAATTCATGACGCTACGCTTTAATTTCTCATCAAGTAAAAACAATTTTTCATTAGTAGATTCCGCTTTTTTCATTGCAGCATCTAAAATAATCATCTCAGAAAATGTTGAAGCAGTTTCGGCAATACTCATTGGATACTGTTTATTCATTCCATTAATTGGTTTCATTGCATGGTTATGAAAGGCATGACCTAACTCATGAACTAGTGTTAATAGATTTGTAAACGTACCGTCATATGTCACAAAAACTCTTGATTCTTTCGAAAGTGGAAACCCGGCACAAAAAGCAACAGCTGACTTATTAGAGCGATTTTCTGATTCTATCCAACCTTTATTGAAAGCCTGTTTAGCAAAATTCTCTAGTTCCGTTCCAAACTGACTAAAATGCTCCAATATGAAATCAACAATATCTTCGTATTCTATTTTTTGATCACTCTTTGTAACAGGCGCCCAAAAGTTAAATGATTTCATTTTTTCATGACCATTCATTTTTGCTTTTTGATTTAAGTAGTTAGTGAAGGGGGCTTTGAATTTATTAACCGCAGACCACATTGCATTTAGTGTTTCCTTTTTCATTCGATTTTTCATTAAGGGTTCTTCTATTACATTATCTAAGCCACAATTTTTGTAAACTTATAATCGAAATCCTGCAATATGATTTAATATTTTCGCAAATAATTCTTCGTTTTCTCTCCACTTCTTTTCTAAAGCAATATGAGATTCTTTACAAACTTCTTCGTTAGGATGTGAACGTAAATTTATAGCTTGCCCCACTGATAATTCGTTTTGTTGACCATTTATTTGAACTTTAATTCTAATATTGCTCATAAACGAATTATAAAATTGCCCCCAAGCATGATACCCATCTACCATAAGGTCTGACACTAAATCTTGTTCTTCATCTGAAAGTTTCATTTTAGTATCCTTACGCCATTCATTTAGTATGAACTTGTAATTTGCTAAAACATCAGTATTAAGTAAGTCAGCCCACAAAAATTGATTCGTTTTTATTAAAGTATTTTTCACTTTTTTCAATGCAGATTCAAAACGAGTATGTATTGTTGTTATTTTTCCTTTTAATGTTATAGCATGTTGATCCTTAGGATTTTGAGCAAGAAGACAGGTTATAAAAGAATTAGCTTGTGATATATGAATTTGAATGTCTCCTATGTAATCAAGTAAATCTGCAACTTTTTCTGATTCATTTATGTTTCGTGGAGTATTAAAAAAATTCAGTTTTTCTTCAAATTTATTGACCTCAACATCTAAATCTTTTATATGTTCACTTAATTGAGATGATTCACTTCCACCTGGGAATAGGTTATCTAAGTTCCAAACTTGTGAATATTTCTCCCCCTTTAAATTATAATAACCCTACAACGACCGAACGTATATTCTTAATTTTATCATATCCTGGGTGTTTTTGCCCATCCCTCGAAAAGGGTGAATAAGACAAAATATACCAATTAAATACTAAATAGATTGGGATTCAGCCGAGATACGTGTAATAACGGATTATAAGCTGTATTATAATTTCATCATTAGTTTTTCAAGTAAAAATGCTACATCACGATAAACAAAAAGCCAATTTCCCGCATGTTAGGGAAATTGGCTTTTTTCTCATAGTTTACGAATAGGACTAGTAAGGGCGATAATAACTTCAATGATCTTTGTAGTTGATGCCAAAACAAATATTGCAACCGGATTAAAATCGGAAATTAATCCACCTACTAATGCTCCTAATGGCATAGCCAAACGAGTAAGCACACGCGAAAACCCTAAAACTCTTCCCTGCATATCGGTGGGGACTGTTTCCTGTCGGACGGATGCTACAATAGTATTCCAGGCTATATTACAAATCATAGCAAGACCAAATGAAATCCCTGGCGCAAGCCAATATTCACTCCATATTGCATAGGTCAATCCAATCGCTCCCACAGCAAGAAGGGTTGGAATAAGGATTCCCCTTCGAAAGCATTGTTCAAGTGGAATAACAATGATACCTCCTAAAAGACCACCTACCCCGATTAAAGTATAATTAATCCCACTTTCTTCAGCAGATAGATTTAATGTAGAAAGCAAATAATACATAAGCCCACCTAATACAGCACTAGCGCCAAAGTTTCCCACCATTGCTTGAAGAGATAAAGCAAGGTTAAGGCGATCATTCATTAACCATTTAAGCCCTTCTCTCATATCGTTCCTTATAGTTTGCAATAGTGTTCTTGCTCTATCTGTAGGTTTCTTCTTTTCTAATGTCGGCAATAGTAATACAGCAACTAAAGTAGCTATAAATGAAATAGCATTTATCCAGAGAGCATTAATCCCACCTATTATAGCAATTACAATACCTGCTAATGCGGGTCCTGCTAAACTAGCAATTTGATTAACCATTTGGTATGCGGAATTGGCCCTTGTTAACGATTGACCTGTGATTTGTGGAATTACTGTAATAGTCGCTACGTCAAATAACATCGATAGTACGGCTAAAATAAAAGAAACAACATATAGATGCCAAAGTTGAAGTACACTCAAGTTATACAGGATAGGAATTAAGGCTACTAAAATAATACATCCTAAATCAGCAACCAACATTAATTTGCGCCGATCAAAACGATCCACTAATACTCCTACGATTGGACCAAATAAAACAATAGGTAATACACCGATAGCAAAAAGTGAACTCATGATTATTGCTGATCCAGTTAACTTGTAGGCAATCCAAGGAAGAGCAAACGTATAAAGGGAATCACCCATTCTGGAAATCAGTAAACCAAAAACAAAAATTACGTAGGTACTAGGGAAATGTGTAATTGTTGAAACTAGATTTCTGCTTTGCGCATTCGATTTCAACGATGAATTAAAGTTTGTTTCTTTCTTCATTATTGACTCTAATTTACCTCCTTTTTTAATAGTGAAACTTATATTAACTGGCAGTAAGCCCCTTACTTATTAAATATTCAATAAGTATAAAATTCTTTGAAATACAAAAGTATTCCTTCTTTTACCCAATTATTCATTTTGCTGTAAGTGCCTATCTTTGCTAAGTTAACCGTTGTAATAAAAACGAACATTTCTGTTACATTTTTTCTTTTTACATTCTAAACTCGATCGTATTGAATTTAGATGTAACTTACACGTAATCTGGTATTAATCCCAAGTAGGAAAAAATATCACAATCTGAACAATGACGTTTAAGAGACCATTTCATATCTTCGAGCTGTTCTATGCTCCGAATTGGTTGTAAATCAATTAAATGTTTCTTTTTATCCATCTACTTTTCAATACCTTTATTTTCAGTGATTTGAATGTATAGTTTTTTGTCTTTTTTTATAACATCGATATAACTAGATAAAAGTTAATGTTTAAGGGGAAATGAAAGTAAACTTTTTGATAAAAGTTTACATTGGGAAATGGGTAAAAAATTTTGTATTCATATCATTAATAAACATAAATATTCAATAAAGATACTTAATTACAAATGCAATTATTTGATTTATAATTATATTTAGAAAATAGAATGGAAAGGTCTTGGTAATATGTTGGGTATTGATGTTATAAAAACAACAGAGGAATTAATTATTAAATGGCAATTAGCAAAAGTTAGTATTCCATTAAATGAAATTATTGAAGTTACTGAAGATGATACTTATGCTGGTGTTGAAAAATTAGATGCAATTCGAATTGGGACAGCTTATAACACAACTGATCGCATCGTAATTAAAACTAAAAAGCAAGATTATGTATTATTTACTACAAATAAGGTTTCAATCTTAAATAAAATAAATGCTTAATCATTCAATTGGTTTAACATGATTTTTTAGAAAAAGGGCGACTAATGTAAAGTTGTCTTTTTTTCTTTTAACAAATTTGAAAGTAAACTAATGGGTAAAAGTTTACATTGGGTTTTGAAAATTATTTATGGTCGGATTTCCAATATATTTCTCAATATAGATATTATATTAAAATCTAGAATGTATATAGAAATTCAGCTTTTAATATAATATTATGAATAATAAGATAGTTTTAATATTTTTCTCCTTGGGAAAAAGATAAGATCCTACTCTCCGATCTTATCTTTTTTTATTTGTTAATTTGTAATATGGATGTTTTTGCCCATCCCCCGAAAAGGGGGATTAAGACAAAATATTCCAAATTAGACTTAGATTAAACTTTAAAATATGCATTTCAAATCTTCTACAATTGGAATGACATGTTTCAAATATAGATAAGTTGTATTTTTGAAATAAAAAATTCTACATTTTTAGCTATGTCACAAAGTACACTTTTTGACATAGCACTTAACTTTCTTATGAATTAAGCTTATTCCCTTTTTTCGGTGGATGGGCAAAGTTATCCAATTTATATTTCTATCCATCCTATACCCATAAATAGGAGCAAAAAACCTATTATCAAAGAAAATCCTCCCAAAAGAAAATAAAATGGTGCTCCATATAGCGGATTATTAAATAATTCTAAAATACTTCCCCATACAATATCCCATTTATTTTTCTTTACTGTTTGTTCTTTAATTTCTTTTACAAATTTATAAATACTTAGACAAATAAAAATGAGACCTAACAATATTAATCCTACAGTTATTAAAATTCCCATGTTCATATCACTCCATTAATTATTCTATTAAAGGGTATTTTAAAACAAAAAAACAAATAGTTTCTACAAGAGAAGCCATTTAATGTATATCATATTTAAAACGGTTAACATAATGTATCATTATTAGGATTCAATGTATTTAGAAGACTATTAAAAGTCCCCCAGATCGTTTAACTGGAAGACTTTTGTGTTCACATAATCCTCTCGTTACCGGAAGTAAAAGATATGTTATTTCGTAAGTTGTAATTCAATGCTTAATTCTTTAGAAATTCTTTTTATTACAGCTCTTTGTGAACCGTATGATGTACTTCTATATTCCTTTTCAAGTAATCGTTTTGCTGTTTCAATTTCCCCAATCATAGCTAGTAATATGGCATAGTTAAGGAAGCCGCCTGGACTTAGTTTTTTATTTTGAATACCTTCAACGACTCCATGAAGTGTTTGATAGTCTTCAAAATATGGTAAAACTGTATTTTCCAAGTCGTCTTTAATTTTTTGAGAAAGCTGATCTATATCGGTACTTGTGTCGATTTGATACCAATAATCTTGTTTTAAGCTTTTTAATTCACCTACACTTTTTCGTCCTATACAATCATATTCTTTAGGAAACTTTGGCAAGGGTTGTTTCCACTCTAATTTATATAAAAAGGGAATAAAAATTCCAGTATTAATCCTCATTTCTACTTGTTCAACTGTATTCCATTTATTTGACTGAAGCTGCAAACACCAGCCCAACTCTTGTAATCCTTTATAAAAATTCTTTCCTGACTTTTTAAACTCTTCGTTTTTCATAGTAGGAACTATGGTGTGTTTAATAATTTGATCTAGTATGTTCTGCGTTACCATGTAAACTGTTATCTCCCCTTAAAGTAGGTATTTTTATTTTTATAATACCATGTTAGAAATAATGCATACTTTATTCATGATAGGTTAACATGACGTCTCATTCTCGGAAGTTAAATATCATCAACCAATATGTTCTTATATTTGTCTTGGAATATCTTAAATTGTTCTTCGTACTTCTTAATTTTCTTTAAATCAGTGTCAGAGTTGAGAAAAGGTTTACGCTTTCCAACTACCATTATGTTTTTATCATCAATAGAATCATCTGGAAAATTAATGTAAGGTTGAAAGAAATCACATTTAGTATTTTTAAGAATTACTGAAAGCCTTGCATACTCCTCAGTTGGAAACTGATTTGATATGTTTAGTTTTTGTAGTTGATACAAGTATGACAGGGGTTTTAAAGATTCATCTTTTACTTTAATATTCATTAAAGTAAGCTCCTTAAGGTTAGCCAGATATTTTAAAGGTTCTAATGTATAAATATTGAGTGATTTCCATATTCCTCCTGATAAATTAAGCTTTTTAAGATTTTCACAATGTATTAAGGGTTCTACATTGTCTAGTTTTGAGAAATCTTCTATTGATAATGAGATGAGTTTAATGTTTTGAGTCAAATCCCATAATGTTGTTGCTTTTGTATTCCAACACATGTGTAATTCTTCAATGTCAGTGAGTTTTTCAAGTGGTGATAAATCTTCTACTCTCATTTCATAAATGTAAAGAATTTTGGGCTTTATGTAATTGAGGATCGTCTCGAATTGTTTTTGATTCACTGTAAAAATCCATAATTTATTGATTTCAGAGAATGATGCCAGTTTTTCTAGATTTTTGGTTTTTCCATCTATCGCTAACTCATCAGGTATATTTTCTAATGTTTTTAAGTACTTAATAATTTTTGGCTGTTCTCCTATTGGAAACATCATATTATTTCCCCCCTGTAGAAATTGTTGCTCATTTAAAGTTTACACATGAATTTGTTTATAAGATAGTTCATTTTAATATGTATATTTTATTCACGATCGGTTAACATAACGTCCTATTATCGGTAGCAAGGATAAAGGAGGAACCCTACTCTAACAAGGGTTCCTCCTTTTTTTGTTCTATGGATCTATGCATCTTTTTATACATTCCTATTTTAGGGCAACTTTTGGCTTCCCTATAGTTCCCTATGTCTCCCTATTTTTTGCATAAAACTTTGTATACTCTTAGCGTGGTTTTTTACCGAAATGCTGGCGGGGCACCTTATATTATAGTTTACATAGTAAGTGTAGAGATTGCTTGTTTGTAGATTAGTTGTTGTTTACCATGAACCAAATTAATTAAAACATATTATTTATTTCCTCTGGTTTTATTATAGCCTCTTTTATAAGCATCGTAGGTTTCAATTGCATACCTTTCTAATTCATTCAAAGTATTAAAACCACTTTTTTCAAGAGCTATCATCTTGATTGTCCAATAATCTCCGTATTTGTAATCTGCATAAACATCTCCATTACCCTTTCCAGTGAAATGATTGTTCACTCGATTTAAAACCTGCTTTCCTTGTCCCACATAATATAAATCTTTAGATTTATTATGTAATATATACACTCCTGCGAAGTTATAATTATTAGAATACAACGCTCTTCCTTTTCCACCGAAACTTTTATTTCTCATTTCTAAAAATTCCTTAGTCGTTAACTCTAAAGTATTATTAGCTAATCCGAAAATTTGTTCTCTAATTTTTTTTTGCTGACGAACTTGAAATATAAACATTAAAATAACAAATACTATAACAATAAATGGTAATAAGTACAAAAAGTCCATATTTGTACACTCCTTTTGATTAATGCAATGATGACTTCTCTCTCTTTTCTCGCATATATACTGCAAATTGCATCATTTCTTTTTGGGTAAATTGTCTTCCTTCAGTTGCCCCTTGTTTAGCCGTCCCAATATATACTAAATCATCCCATTTAGAAAACGGTTCTTCTCCTTTAAAGACCATTTCACTATATCTTTTCCATTCCCCGTCAGTGTTTACTACATTATATCTTCCCTCATTAGCTAAGAAACTCATTGCAAACATTTTATCAGAGTAATAGAAATCACATTCCCTATTCGGATCGAGTAATTCTTCCCAACTAATATTAGCTTTTAAATCTTCTTCTGGAATTTCACGTTTCTCTGTTTCAATAAGTTCATAAGATGAAATTGGTAAATCGTCTAACTCATCATCATATACTTCTTTCATGATCCAACAGTCTTTACTTGCGCCTTCTGCATAATATTGATACCAGCTATTGTCATGTGTTTTAAATACATAAATAAATCCATTTGTAACTGTCTTACGATAAGTTTCAACGATATAACTGCGATCAAAATACCCCGTTTGGTCATATAGTGTATCATCATTATGATAAGTTTCAGTTTCAATAATGAGTTTCTTTTTCTCGCCCTCAATTATATATTCATAGCCGTCGACTACTGGAAAGTCTTCTGGATAATCATTCATACACCTTTTTTCCATTAAGCAATCCTTTACTTTGCTTATGGCTGCTTCAGGAATCTCTTCTAACTCTACGAACTTTTCAAATTCATTATTAATATCTATTCCATAAGGTTCTAATATTTGATGCAATTGTCTAGCAACCCTTGTTTCTTCATAAATCATATATTCATACTCTTTAGGATTGAATTCTGTTACTAAAACATATGTATCCAAAGGGTTTATCGTATATGTATTTACCCATTTATTAGGCTGATTGAAAACTCCGTGTGGGATTAAATATCCCCATAGCACCACATACTTCTGAAATTTCTCTTCTGGTACCACAAAATACGATGAACCTTCGTTTGTTTCTCTTTCTAGTACACGTTTTCCACTGAACAATTTACGCATATACTTCCCCCATGATTAGTACAAAATAATAAAATATAAGGCTCATACTAAGTGTAATACTATCATATTTAAATTGAAATACGACTCTAGGTAAATATTTCGCAAGAAATCTATCCAATATAAAAATAATATCGCCATTTCACATAAGATAGTATCCAAAATAGACGAGACTGAATCCATTAAGCATCTGAAAATTGTTAATGTTATGACTTATAATTGAATGAAAGTATATATCAGGAAATTTATTCGAGAGGTGAGTTGGAAAAATGGAAGGCATGACACAATTGGAATATTTAACAGCAATTGCAATTCGGGATAATTATAGAGATGTTATAGAAATCAAAAGAAATGATCCCTGCCCTTGTGGTTCTGGATTGAAATTTAAAAATTGTCATAAGGATTCAGGAGATAAATGGGTGAAAGGCTTTGAATTTGATGATGGGAATTTCTTGTATGAAAATGTGAGTTTAACTATAAATTTACTTGAAACTATTAAAGAAATTTTATTAAAATTGAAATACTGTAACTCTATAGATGAAGAGGTTGGTTTAGAACTCATCGAGGAGTTATACACAGTATATGATCCAGCAATACGACAATTACAAAAAAATGCCCCGTGTCAAAAAGGGTGTACTGCATGTTGTTTTCAGGATGTTGCACTTCAAAAAATAGAAGTACAAAGAATTAGTAGATATATGGATAAACAAATCAAAAAAAATATTAAGCATAATTTAAAAGAAAAGAAAGTCAGAGAGGAAATTCCTTCATCACTTTGGAGAGATAGAAAAAATTCTATGGAGCCCTGCCCTTTTATTAATATTACAAAGGGAGAATGTTCAATTTATAGCGTTAGACCTTTTAAATGTAAATCCCATTTTGTTGCAAGTAGTCCTAGTTTGTGCAATGAAATAGAGGGGAAAATTACTCGGTATGATGACGATAGATATATTATGCTTATGGAATTAGTAATAGCTTTAATTAATAAGCTGGTATATGATGATATCCATCCAACACTTATCCGAAATTTTTATCAAGAAATTTCGTTTAAAAAACGTTTTTTTGGAATTACTAAGGATTTTACAGGGAAAATAATGAAAGGGTTTTGATTTAGAATATCCAGTGCCGGATAGTCCTTATTTAGCTAAAAATTAGCCTTAACGTACACCAACGTCTCGAAACGTGTCAAAATTGTATCTAAACGTACAATTTTCTTTTTTTAATATGGTGAACCCATGCCCATTGACTTAAGAACGGAAATCCTAATTTCTTAAGTCGATGGGCATGTATGATGACCCCTTATAATATAATTTAACGGTATATAGTTTGGTGGTTCATAACTTCCATTAAGATATCTGCTATTAATTTTCCATTTTCGAAAATAATTTGGTTTTTAGTGTATGGATCTATATACTGTCCCAATCCTTTACTCAACATAATTTCCAGTTCATTATTATCTAAAATTCGACAAGATAGAATGGTAGGGTGTTTACTAAAAGCTCGATAAAAGTTTAATGTTTGACTTAAAGAAGCGGCAAGCGGTCTAAGCATTTCATCATAGTAAGGAACCATATCTTCAGCTATTTTTTCGTTTAAGATAAAATCCATTCCATCATCTTTTATGTCAAATCGAAATAAAAAAATCAATATATTCCTCTCCTTTAATAGCATACAATCATTTTTTATATAGCAAGTGTAGAGATTGCTTGTTTGTAGATTAGTTGTTGTTTACCATGAACCATCATTAAGAGGGTAAATTTATCTGTTGCAAGGATCTGCCCACGTACTGGAACGCCATTCTTTAAATATACAGTAACTTCCCCTTTTTTTTCTTTCAATTGTTCGTACATATCTTCTTGTAAATTAAACATGAAATGCGCCCCCCTGGTTTCTTTGTATTTACTTTTCTTCTAATACCTGTTGCTTTTCACTGTTGGATATTTGTGATTCCCATTCACTTTCTATTTTTCTAAACCATCTTCCTATTTTGCTTAGATAATATTTTTTTACTTCACCATAAGGAATCCAAATTTCACGTTCCTGTATTTGATTCATCACTTCATGAAGAATCTCATCATGTTCATACCTTTTAGGTTTTCTATGATGTGTTTTTACAAACTGTGTATATTCTCTACGTAACCAATTAGAAATATGTTCTTTTTGTTTTTGCTTGAGATGTGACCATTTTTTATTTGTTTGAAGGATTTTTCCATTTACTTTTATATGGTTTTTCATCGAAACTCATCCCCTTTTACTAGCAAAACGAATATATCACTATCGTATCACATTTAAATCGAAATACTGCTCTAGGTACATATTTCGCAAGAAATCTATCCCCAATATAATATACATTCTCCATTTAACTGATTAATTCTACACAAGATTAAATGTAGACTATTATTGTATTTTCTTGTTTTTTAAATTATTACGGTACGTGAAATTATTATATTAACCATAAAAAAAGCCCCTTGAAAGGAGCACTTATTTTACAAGATACTGTTCTATTTCTTTTAGTAATAGTTCTGCACCTTCTGGACTTAATGTTATCTTACCATTTGCTAATGCCATGTTACGATTTGACACTTCTCCTGTTAATGCACAAACACCACCAGGCTGATACTTCTGTAAAATAATATCTTCCCCTTCTACAAAAATCTCTAATGGTGATTTTTCTTTAATACCAAGTGTATTTCTAAGTTCCTTTGGAAGTACTAAACGTCCTAATTCATCTACTTTTCTAGTCATTCCGGTTGCTTTCATCTAGTATCTTTCTCCATTTCATTATTAATTTGTACCAAGTTATTCTTAACTATTGTAACAGGATTTCGCCATACATAAGAAACATAATGACCCAAAAACTGACGATCATAACAAGTACTTCTTTAACCCTTTGCTGAAAGGAAATACGACCTTCTTCCATTCTACATGCCCCTTTTCTCTACAACTTTTTATATGTTAAAATAAGAGGGAAAGAAATGTGCCAATTTCTTTCCCAGATGGTCACTCATGTCTTTGCTCTTTGTTTGCTTTTGCAAATGAAGAGCTTTTATTTTGCATACTTATACTTGCTTTCTAACATCGCATAACGCAATAACTTTAACTTTGTTTCTTTTTTCAATGCTTTCCATTCCGATACAGCAATCTTCATTTTCCATTCCTCCAATAATTAAATTTGTCATTTATATAACTTATAAGTTCCAGTTGTAAATCTTTCTAATTTGTTTATCACTAAATCCTTCATGGACAGCGAAGATTTCTGGAAAATCCGAGAGACACAAGTCAATAATTGTATTATCAGTTGTTCTTACATAGTAATATTGAACAGCTCCCTGGTAATCTGAATATAAATAGTACTTACGAATCTTATAATTTAATCCATTTTTCTCTAATACCTCATAAAGCTTATTTTTAGTTTCATCCATTACGTCAAAAATGGTTAACTGCTCCATTATTAACAGCTCCTCATTGCGTAAATTTACTAAACTACCTCTAAGAACAACGTTGTTTCATTATGTTCATTGGTATGCACATTAAACTTTTTTCCGGTAGCTTCTAATGCACTAAAAAGCATTCTTTGATAACCTAAATCCATAAAATCTACACTGATTTGACCATGATTCATAATAAATTGAAGATCAGCCATCATCTTTTTAACTTTCCGTTCCATATAATAACCTCCTCAATAAAGTTATATAACTTATAATTGTTTTTATAGGGGAGGTTGTAATATGGCTGTTAATAAAGACAAGTACACTCAAATTTTAGTTACTTTTACAAAAGAACAAGTAGAACAAATAGAAAATTATTGGCATGAAAATAAGCTGAAGAACCGAAACGAAGCAATTCGTCAGATCGTAGACAAAGGGTTCAGTCATAAATAATGGCTACCCTTTTTATTTTCCCTAAAAAACTTAAAAACGCATTTAAATCCCCTAATTCCCTTTACATGCATTTTTACAACGAAAATGACTTATTATATTAATAATTTCATCAAAACCCCATACAAGCAAATCTGAAGGGTTATTTTTTAGTTAAACTAATTTTTTCATGTATTCTTTAAGCAAATAAAAAAAGAGCCGGATTTTCCTCACAGCTCATGTATTGATTGGTTCTGTATGTGTACATGTAGGATATTGAGTACAACCAAAAAACTTATTTCCTGTTTTATTTGAATTACGAACGACTAAATCATGTTTACATGTTGGACATTTCCGTTCTGCAGGTTTTACCCCTTGATACACATCTTCAGCGGAAAATTCATTTACTTTCTTTTTTGTTTGAAATCAATAACTTTTACTCCACTTGGACTAACATTATAAGTTATTGTTACAATATGATTAGGTGGATTGTGAGCGTTGGTATACGTTCTATATTTAGCTACTACAATAAAGGTAAAGGTATATTTTTGAGAACGCTCAATTTTTATAATTTTTGCATCCGTTAAACTATACTGGTGATCTGGCCCAAGTTTACTTCGGATAGTTTTACTTGCGTATGGAGCTAATAAAGTATTATAAGAATCATAAAAATTTTTATTAGATATATTTTCAGCCTTTCCTTCTATTGGGGATGTAAATAAAACCACCATTATAACTCCACAAAATGCCATTAAAAGTTTCCGTTTAAACATAAAATTGACTCCAAACTTACTGCATAATATGGATTAGAGTGCGCAAATAATAGCGAATTATTCATTTGCAGTATTTTTAACAGAGCCTAAATAAAAAGAAATAGAGCTGGATTTTCATCACAGCTCATGTATTAATTGGTTCTGTATGTGTACATGTGGGATATTGTGAACAGCCAAAAAACTTATTACCTGTTTTATTCGAATTTCGAATGACTAAATCATGTTTACATGTTGGACATTTCCGTTCTGCAGGTTTTACCCCTTGATACACATCTTCAGCCGAATATTCGGGATTGATTTTATTAATCAATTTCTGAAGTTCTACACGATCTATTAGTTTTACATTGCAAGCTTCCGCTAATTCTTTCGCTTGTCTTGTATATACACTGTTTGTTACAACCCAGCTTTCGTGTGCTTTGTAATAGGCTTGTGCTGCATATATCTCTTGTACAGCACTAATGCCAACTCTATTTTTCATCCCGTAGCGTTTTGCCTGGATTACAATACGATTTTTCCCCTTTAACACCAGATCCGCTC
Source organism: Bacillus cereus group sp. MYBK95-2 (assembly GCF_051915225.1). Classification (NCBI taxonomy): domain Bacteria; kingdom Bacillati; phylum Bacillota; class Bacilli; order Caryophanales; family Bacillaceae; genus Bacillus; species Bacillus cereus group sp. MYBK95-2. The sequence continues at coordinate 14,684 of NZ_JBQAEH010000011.1, forward strand.
CGAAATCATTTGACTGTTTTGTAACTGTTGGAGAATAACCCAACTCTCGAAAGAGAGCTTTTAGGTACACTTCGAATTGATGTCCGTCCATTTTGTCTATATAACGAATACCGGACTTAGCCATTCGCTTTAATATTCTTCGCTCCTGGATCTTCCGGTACATGAATTTACAAATACGAAAAAGAACATAAAGGATAAAACCATATATCAAAATTTGTAATATGTTTGGCATTTCTGGTAGATTAGACACTTCGCTCCACCTCTTTAATTGGTTTCATTTTCTTTGGTTGGGCTGTTTCTTTTGCCTGTTGCTCACTCACTTGTTTCTTCCGGACATCGTTCCAATCCTTTTCATTCGTTGGGATATCCTCTTTAAGATCGACAAAGCATTTCATTGTCTGAATGAAGTCTTTCCCAGCTTTATCATTATCAACTGCCATAATGACCTCTTTAATATCGTGCCCTTCTTTTTTCGCATCCATTAAAGATTGAATCACTGTTTTTGACTTCAATCCATGCATAGAAACCAGGCGAGCGTTTTGTATCTTATTTTGCTTGATACTCCAATGAGATAACATGTCGATTGGATCTTCATAAAAATAAATCTTATCGGGTTTACCTACATCAACCGTAAAACCGGCATTGATTTTTTCATAATTCGGGACAATTTGCTTAAAACTTCCCCTTTTATTCTCCATTTTGACCGTACCCTGGCGGTTCATTCCAATGATTTTCCCTTTGCCCCCTTCTTCCCTCCATTTAAACACTACGTTATTTTTCTTATCCTGGGCGATGAGATCCTTTTTAATCAACCAATTCACCAAGCGAGGATCTATTTTCCGTTCGTCAATTAAATATCGCTTGATTTCTGTTTGCTTCGGCACCTCTAAGTGTTTGGGATAACTAAACGGCTGCTGCTCTTTTTTGCGCTCCTCTTCCGCTTTTGAACGATCAAACTCTTTGTAATCCCCCTTCTGAATGTCCATCACGGCTTGTGGGAATGTCATGTCATAGTACATCATGGCAAAGCTAATCGCTCCATACCCTTTTTCCCCTCGGCTATTCCAGGCGTACTGATTCCCTTTAATGATGAGACTGTCATGTTCCGTATGACGATAATAGTTTCCTTCTTTCTTAAACGTTTCTCCTTTTGCTTCCAGATATGAAATCAAGTCAACGTTTCTTGCTTTCATCGCATCCTCCGCACTGACATATGCCATTACGGAATCCCCCCTTTACTCTATAAAATGAAATAAAAAAGAGGACTATTCCGTTTCCTAGTCCTCTTTTGCTACTTATAGTTGATATATTCAATTTTTAATTGCTGTCTTTATAAAAAAATCTTTACTAACAAGACGCTTAATCACCGCATTTTTGAATGAGTTTAGATTTTTTTATTTCTTACTATATAATTATCGTCGGCCTCAAATTTAACTTTTCACAGGGTTTTACTATATAGGGAAATGAATTGTTCTATTTAATATCTGTGATTCCCAACCATTGTCTCTATAAAATCATTAATAAAGTTTTTTTGATTTAATTTTAACCCAATGCGAACCCCTGTAGCTTCTGCACCTGGACGGAAATCAGCAATCGTTTGTCCTTTGAAAGATTTTACATCAACTTCTACTTTACGATACACATATTGAACAAAACTAGGATCAGCTATTGCACTCATTGCAACTACATCATGTAAAGGAGCCCCTTTAATACTTTTATTCAATTTTTTATAGGCACTGTAATAATAATCATAAATTGGTTTTATTAGTGATTTGAATGGACTATTTGTATATTCCACAATATAATTCACTTCGTTCGGGAGCAATACAGCCGAATTTGTTACATTTAAAGGAATCATTGTTAAATTTTTTGACTGATTAATTACAAACTGTGTTGAAACAGGATCACCATACGCATTGGCTTCCGCTACAGATGTGACATTTCCTGGTTGTAAGAACACTCCCGACATGATATATACTTCCTTTACACTTTGCATTAGTTCTTTCCAAATATTTAATACCATCGCAAGGGAAGTAGATCTTCCTACATCAATAATTGTTAACTCTTCCTTGTACTTTTCAATAATTTTAGGGATTAAGCTAAAATCATGAACAGACATAGTTTTTATACTTTCAGGGGGCCGAATAGGACCAAGCCCTTCTGCGCCATGGATTTCTGGATAATAAGTAGTAAACCCATTGGAAAATGGCAAAGTTGCACCACTTATAACAGGGATATCTTGTCTTCCAGCCAATTGCAAAAGGTATAAGGCATTTCGAGTTGTTTGTTCTTTGGTAACATTACCGTAACTTGTAACAATTCCAACAATTTCAATCTTAGGATTTAGTAGACCATATATGATAGCTAGAGAATCATCAATACCTGGATCGCCAAATAACAATACTTTCTTCAAGGTATATCTCCTTTCTTGCAAAAACTAATTTTATAAGACAAGCCTTATACCATTTATATGTAAGAAATTAGTGTATTTATGACGCATGTTTTGAGATACTCCCTCTATAAGTAATTTTCTACTTAACCTCGTATAATATGAATGATAATAGGTTTGTCATGTGTGCTTTTGCGTTATTTTTCCTATATAGTAAAGAACTCTTTTATCTTGTTACATTTATAGTTGATACATTTCATTTTTATTTGCCGAATAAGAATTTTAATCGCTTCTCCTGTACGCTGTATGATAAGCGAGCGTCAAATTTCTTTCCGTTTTTGTTCGAGATAAACCCTTTAATCTGATCCGTTACATTCTTTTCTAATAACTTTTTCACATGGTTACTACTTAAATTTTTACCAGAGAATGTACCAAAAATAATGAAGTCACAGCCTTTTTTGTATTTCTCACATAAGTAGTTACTTTTCCCTACAAGAACCCTACTCTTACACAATGGACATTTACCAATGGTACGATCTTCAGTCGTTGGAAAACGGAATTTCAAACTTCCGTCCGCTTCCATATAGATAGCTGCTGTAAATTCTCCCTTTTCTCCTTGAAAGCCGTTGATAAAATCTGTTGTTTTATACTGAAGTAGCTTCTTCATTTGATTACCAGGGATTACTTTCCCTTTCATTTTGGCTGGTAACATAAAATCACATCCATTTTTATGCTCTGTGCATCCATAAAATGTTTTACGATGAAGCATATCCCCTTTTTTACATTTTGGACATTTACCAAATGACAGCTCTTCTTGTGTTGGGAACTGAAATTTAACTTTTCCTTCATGTAACACTAAATAAGCGGAAAACTCCTTCTCATTGGACTTAAATCCTTTTAAAAGATCTGTTTTTTTATCCTCAAAAAGCTTTTTCGCTTGCGCTTCTGGAATCGCTTTTTCTTTAATTTTTTTCGGTAAGGAGATTTCACATTCCGGATAATTACTGCACCCGTAAAAGTTTCCTTTATGAAGGATTTTTCCTTTTCTACAAGGGCATTTGCACACCTCAATCTGCTGATTCCAGGTATTAATAATGCTATCCGACACCTTATCATCCATTGCGCCTAATTGTTCCACTGTGTCTTTTACAAACGTATTTGTTTTCTCCACAAATTCCTCATATTTCATTTCATTCTTTTCGATCATGTAGATCATCCCTTCCATTTCAGCCGTATAAGCTGGATTTTTGATTTCACCTACCGGAAAAGCATCTATAAACGCACGACCAATATTAGTAGTTCGAATCTGACTGTTGGTAACATCAATATAGCTTCGCTCTAACAGTTTTGGAATAAACGTTTCTTCCGTTGCGACTGTCCCAATCCGTTTTCCTTTCATAAGTTCTTTCAAATGTTCATCATCTAATTTACGCCCTGCCGTCTCCATAAAGGTTAAAATGGAACTTTCCGTATGAAAGGCTGGTTTCTTCGTTCGAGACTCAATCAAGTCATACTGAACGATTCTGAAAGAATCTCCTTCTTGTAAAATAGGTATCTGGAATGCTTCAACTGATCCCTCTTCTATATCCTCTTGAAACACACTTAGAAACCCTTTCTCTTGTAGGATCTTTTCTTTTGTACTGTATGTGTTGCCCTCTTGATCTATAAAATGCACTTCTCTTACCAGGTAGATTGCTGGTTTCATAAAATTCCCGATAAATCGTTTTACAATTAAGTCATATAACTGTTTTTCTAATGGTTCTCGGTTGGTTCCGGCATATAACTTTGTTGTTGGGATGATAGCAAAGTGACTACTGACTAATTCATCATTAAATGTAGTGTGTTTTTTTGTAATAGAAGATGGGATTACTTGTTGTACGAGATTTGCATAGGTGCTTTTTTCTAATGCTGCCATTACTTCTTTCACTCGATCCACTTGCTCAGTAGGTAAATGCCTGGATGAAGAACGAGGATAAGTAATAAAGCCTTCTTCATACAAACTCTGAATGTGTTTTTTTGCTGTTTCCGCATTTATCTTCAGTTTGGCGTGAGCATCTTTGTAGATATCCGTTAAGTTATATAATAATTTTGGTTTCTTTTTTCTCGTACTCTCTTTAAATTCCGTTACAATTACATTCGTTTCTTTCAAGCTATCTCCAAGCTTTTGTAGTGGCAATGGATCTATCAGTTGATCTTCTGTTTTCATTACTGGTGATAAACCGTTTTCCGTTAGTAGCTTCAAATTGTAATAGGTTTGTTCTTTATAATTTTGAATAGCGATTTCCCTCTGACGGATTTCATTCAAGATACACATTTGAACACGACCAGAAGCCAATAAAAATTGATTTTTTGCTAGTTTGGATGTACATCCTCTTGTAACATTAATCCCTAGAATATAATCCAGGTATTGCCTTGCTTTAGCCGACTTTGCAAGCCCATCATAATCCGTTAATGGTTCTAATCGATTCAATGCTCCTTCTAATTCTGCTGCCTCAAAAGATGACTTGTATACACGAGATTGCTTTTTATTTACCCCAGCGTACTCGTATACTTCCCTATAGATTAATTCTCCCTCTCGATCAGCGTCACATATGTTTACCACGTGGTCAACATCATGACGCTGCAACAGTTTAACAAGTGTTTGTAGTTGCTCAGCATACTCTTTTTTTACTTTATAAACTGGCTGATAAATTAAGGGTAAATGTTCCAATTTAAATACCTTATACTTGGAATCCATCTCTTCCGGATGTTTTAACTCTAATAAATGCCCCCGGCACCAACTAATAATGTAATTTTCATTTTCATAGTAGCCATAATACGGCATACTTCCCGAATACTTTTGAGAGTTTCTAAATCTAGGTGATTTTAATAATTCAACAGCTACCTTCTGTTTTTCAGCAATAAATAATGTTTTCCCCATAAGTACTACCTCCTATTAATCTGCAATTTCAGTTTCACGCTTCCATTTCTTATTTCTCCGCTTTTTCATCATTCTGTGACCAAACAATAGAAACATGTTCAAAAAGACAGCTACAAGGAACATACAGCCCGCAAACAACCATGCATTCATGGCATTCTCTCCTTTCCGTTCTATAAATAAGAAAGAGGGCTTTTTCTTTTGCCCTCTTTCATTTTTAGATATAAAAAAATCACTCTCTGTTATCTCAATTGAGTAACAAAAAATGATTTAATCTGGTGTTCCTGTTATAAAATTTTTCATCGTTCCATTTCCATTGTTTCTTTTTTTCTACCCGATTTCTTTGTAGACTTCGACTGATCTACATTACCAGGAGCTATTTCCTTTTCTTTTTCTTTATCATTCGTTTTTTTTCCATTCACCGGCTGAAACTTTTTATCAAAATCCGTTTCCTTTGAAGTTGTAGACTGATTCACCGTTATTCCCTCTTTCCCAAGTTTCTCATCCACCTGGTTTTCTAATTTCACTATATGTTCCTGGCTTACTAGCTCATTATCAATCGAAACATACTTTGTTGTATAATATCGCTCTTCAGCTTTTACACGAGTGACAATGCTATCAATATTATCTGGTGTCTCTTCATATTGTGAACGTCTGTATGCTTCGAATTTTCGGCTTAAGTCCTTATCTAAGTTAGCTGATTCTTTTTCTTTTGAAGGCTGAATTTGTTGATCTAAAGAGACAATAGGTGCATATCCTTCCTTTTTCATTTCTTTATACAATTCCACTTCTTTTTCATTAAACGAGTAATCTTTTTGTGCTTCCGCTTTATCAACTAAGTGTCCATATCTTTCATCTTTTACCAATTCATCTAGACTCATATTTGCATCCTTTTCATAAACAACAAATGACAAATTTCCTCTCCCGTCAAAGATAGAACTTTGAACCTTTTCATATAAATCTGGTTTCAAAATGTTATCTAAATAGACATTTTCTCGTTTCCCGTTCTTTTCCATGAGGGAAACATATAAATCGTCCCGATTTGTTTTATCTTGATTCCATACAGACAAATGATTTATATCTTTCGTAACGGCATCCATCATGTGGATTCTTGCCAGTTCTTCATCTTGCATACCATTTGCTAATACTTCAATTGTAACTAAGTGGTTGGGTGTCTCTTTTGATTTTTCTAATGGATTTTCTTGTACTTTTTCCATCGGTATTTCTTTGTTATTTCTATGATTCACTACCTCATCTCGTAACGCTTGTTTTACTTCATCCGATAAATACCTTTTCTCGTTTAATACTTGTTCATACGGTGTCTTGTAGTCCCCATCCCCCATATTCATACGATCCATACTCACAAGCTCCATTCTTCCAAAATCTCTATCGACTTCTTTTGGAATGGCAATATGATAACGAGCTTGATCGTAAGGGATGGTTTCACCTCTTTTTCTAGCTTCTTCCCTTGCTTTTTCAATACTTGCAATAACTTCAGCCATTTTTTCATTGGCTTCTCCAAATGGAATCAGTTGATTATTCTTAAAAGTTTCATTGTCGCTCCATTGAACTAGCATAGTTGGACGATTAATTTCATTTTGATTTATTGCTGCAAACTTTTCTTGATTCGCCTCGTTAAATGCATCAATAAATTCTTTATCACTCAATTTTTCTGCACCTTCTATTGGTTCAAACGCATGATTCCTATCTGCTTGTTCCCTTAACTCTGCAACAGAAACAAGCTCTTGTGTCGTATTACTTAAACTCATGTATTCCACCAATAAAATATTTTTTTCATTCTGTTTTTCATTTGCAAAGCTAGGTCGAGCATTTTTTTCTAGTCCAATTGGTGCAAGTATTTTTTCTTCAACCTGCTCATATTCAATCGTTGTATAATACCCATCCTCTTTATCCAAACCTTTAAAACTTGCCTCTTCTGCTACTGTATATCCATGACCCTCGACATGAAAAACTTCTTCATTGTGCTGTAATGGCTTACCTGTTTCTTGGCAATAAATCACTTCTGATTCAGATTTGGGATATAGTCCTTTATATTCAATCTCATTATTCATTACTTCTTTATGTGCTGTTGAAATTCGATGATTAATTACATTCAAAGCCAAACTCACTGAATTTTGAAACCAAAAATCCTTATGATTTTCTTTCACATGCTCATTAACACAATCGACTTTTAAACGCTTTTCACGATCTAATGAAACCTTAGCGATTGGTATATCATTGAAACTATCTTCTAACAAATCAGCTTCATAATATGGCTCTAATGTATCCACAATTTTTTTAAATGTATCTTGTTCTCTGTTTGTACCAAATTCATAAACAATCTGTTCCATCTCCCCTAAATTCAAACGAATATTAGGATTTATTTCTTCTAATACACGATTATCTTCTGAAAGTTGAATTTCATAGTTTTCCCAATGTTTTTCAAAATTTAATCCAAGCCTTTCATTGATAAGTCGCTGCGCATTTTGTTGGATGCCTGTTAAAACTTCGAAATTGTCTCTTACATTTCCATCTTTATTTTCAAACACTTGTTTTGCCATATGATCTACTCCTTTTTCGTTTGTTTTTTCTTTTTCCAACGAGCTTTCAATTGTTTCAATAAATTCAATTGAAGTTTCATGTACTTCTTTCAACAACTTCGTTTTATCTTTCATTTCTTTTCCTTGTGTCCAGCTCGCTAAATACCCTAACGAATATTCACTTGTATCAATCCCAAAATAAGAAGAAACGGCGTAAGCTGTCATTTCTGCTTGAAACTCTTTTTCTGGTGCTGTGTAATTCATACGTGTCTCTGCTGTATGAAGTTTGGCATGTGCCAATTCATGAAGAAGTGTTTTTACATTTTGTAATTCACTATTTCGTGGATTCAAAGCGACCTCTTTTGTTAGGGGGTAACTTACGCCCTTTGCAACGCCCAACTCTGATTTTGGTGCAATAATTTTCACTCCGTTTTTTTCCGCAATGGCTTCCATTCCCTTGTACAAACTCTGGTAATCTGTAACGCTCCCTTCTAGCCAACGATTCGGAAAAATACGAGGAAGATCTTCCGCTTTTGCGTTCGTTTGGGACACATCAAACACATGACCGACAGCAAAATATAAGCGACCAGGCATCACTTCTACGCTTTTAGATTCAATTTGTTTCTTCTCTTCCTCATTTGCTTTAGTTACTGTTTTCCAAGTGCCTTCTTTGTCTTTAAATTTTGCTACAGTTCGGTTTGGAACAAGAATTTTAATTCCTTTCTCACCCTTCTTAACCGGAAATCCTTTTTCTTTCCAAAAAGAAAAGGAACCAACTGCATTGGCTCCCTGGAATTGACTCTGTATTAATGAAATATTAGATGGTGAATAGTGATAAAACTTTGCCATAAACGTTAAGTACTCTTTTAAATCTCCCGGTGTACGAAAATAACCTTCTACGCTTTTTTCCATCTTTTTTGTTAAAGCTTGCACCGCTTCTTTCTTTTCTTCTGGTGATTTCGTTTGATACTTTTTCTTATAACTTTTACTCATGATCTTCTCCTACTCTTTCACTCGCTTTTTGTAATTCCTCCATTTCTTCTTCATTCCATCTCTCAGCTGTATCAAAGAAAATCTCATGAGTTTTTACATTAACCGGAACTAACATATTTTCTTGATTCATAACATGGACTGCAAGTTCTTCCTCTTGTTCTCGTGTAATTTTGATTGTTAGTTCTTCCTCTTTTACAAGTAAAACAAGTTCACCTTCTCCAACCTCTTTAATGACTCCTAATGCGATATCTTCACGAAATAATAACATCCTACTAACCTCCTGTTTTTTTATAAAAAGAAACAATGTAGCTTACGTTACATTGTTCTTTGATGCCTCATGATCTAAACGTTTTTGTCTTGCGTTACTAATCCGTTCCGCTACGACTTCTTTTGCTATCTTCACACTTCCCATCTCTTGTTTATCAGTCGTAATAAGACTATCTACACCCTCTAAAAAGAAATAACCATTTAATAACTCAATTAAAATTTGCGTATTTCTATCCGCACTATTTGCACCAAGACGAATTTTTGTTAGTTCACTTTTCAACACATCGTGTAGATTCTTTGATACAATTTCGGAAATATAATTCAATGACCATTCTGAACTTTTTGATGCTTGATGCTCCATACAAATTTTCGATATAGCATCACCAGGATGAGTAATATTATTTTCATCCATGTAGTCTTGAATGTATTGATGGACATTTTCATTCAACGATAACTTCATTCGTATTTTTTTATTCTCCATGATCTAACTCCTCTCATTTTCATATGCATTTTCCCTTTGCATACGCTCATAATACTTTTGATTTTTCCAACTTTCATATTCACTTTTAAAAGCGCCTTCCACTTTTCTCATAGAATACTGAATAGATACATTCTGCTGAAATTTTCGAAATGACTTTGATTTTTTCATGTGATGGATTCTTTTTTGTTCTTTATCATATGCCTTCATTTCTTGTAAAAAGGCGTTACCCATTCTTTTATATAGGTCATTAATTTTATTCGTTTTATAATTTTCATATTGCTTCTTATCATACTTTCCTTCCCCATAAGCTTCTTTAAAAACTTGCACCTCTTTATCTAACTTTTTGAGAAACTGATCGTAATCTTTTTTATGATGATGTTGAATATACCGACTGCTTAATTCATCAATTTGCGGCTTTAATGGTTGAATCGTGTTGTAGCTATATTGCCACTGTCTTTTATCACTTGGTAACTGTTTATAGATTTGTAAAAACAATGGCTTCAAATGTTGATTACGCCAATCAAAAACGGAATCTTCTTTTTTCCTTCCCACCATATTGTTTCGAATTAGATCATTAATTTGTTTTTGTTCCTGCTTACGATCTAACAAATTATTTACGACTTTCCCCTTCATCGCATCTAACGTTTTGGGTTTTCTTTTGCCACGTTCTCTCGTTGGAAATGGCTCAACAGTTGCGACATGAATATGAATATTATCCGTATTAAAATGAATGGCTGCCGACCAGATAGAGCTTTTTTCCAGCCCCTCTCTTTTTTGCATTTCTTTCATCGCAAGCCGTGTTACATCCATTAACTTTTTTTCATCCAACGTTTTTGTTTTCTCATCATAAATCCCTTGTTTTTCTAACCAGGGATTATGAAAAGAAATGACATCTTGCCACATGATACTTCCATTCTCATGAGCGGTTTTAAACATTTCCTTTAAGGACTTTTTTTCACTTTCTGTTAAACGATTTGCGTGTTCCGTAAATAGTGCCGAGGTCTTTTCTGAATTCCCCATATAGTCTTGATATGTTTCGAACATTTTCGGATTCAACTTCACTTCACTTTTCGCTTCCTCCCGATCTACATAATCAATATAGTTCTGAAACGCATCGGAACTTGGTAACACAAATTTCGTTTTTAAAACAACACCCGGTGTGACGGAAGATTGAACAGGAACCGCATTACTCATTTTCAACATCCTGCATCATCATTTGAATAAACTCATTCATTTTTTCCATTGCGCTATAACAATCACTCATCATATGGATGTTCTTTTCAATGAGGTTTTCCAATTCCATTTCTCTTTTATTTTGCTGCTGAAAAAATGCCAGCATTTCAATTTGAGCTTTCAAAAATTTTTGTCGGGATATTCCCTTTCTCTTTGCCATTTCATCTATTTTCTTTACGGCAATTGGATCTACTTCTCTAATTCTGATTTCCACTTTTCCCTCTCCTTTCTGTAAATCTGGGTAGAGATCAAAAAATAGTGAGAAGAGCATAAGGGGTTTTTGTTCCCACCTAAGGTGTGAAGCTAGGCGGAGCCTAGCAAAACGATGGGAACAAGGAAAGAAGTTGAATGTCCCCATTACGTCCCTATCTTTTTTATTAATGTCTCCATCATGTCCCGTTATTTTTTCTTAACGTCCCTTTCATGTCCCCTTATTTGACCTCAATGTCCCCATTGTGTCCCTATATCTTTTTTCACTTTTTATTAATTTCTTGTTCCTTTTGCTCTAACTTTTTGATCTTATCTCGTGCAATTTTTTGTTCTCCTTTAAACAATTCCACGTTCTTTTCTGATGATTTTATTTTAGATTCTAAGGATGCTATTTTTGATTGTGTTTCCGTTTTTTCTGCTTCCGTTTGGTACTTCATTTCATCTTGTAATTCTTTTACTTTTTCATAAACTGTCTTCGCATTTTCTTCTTCTAGTTTAATTGCTTTCCCATAATTTTTTATCTTTGTTTCGATATCCTTTTTGTCTCTTTCTATAAAATCTAGCTCATATGTTTTTTTATCTTCAGCTAACAATTCATCATTTGCTTTTGTTTTATTTTGATCGGTAAAAATCGTCTGAACTAATTTATTCGGACTTTTTGTTGCTGCATTTTCTTCTTCATATTCGTTCACATCTTGTGTGAATTTACGAATATCCATTTGCTCTTTCTCACCGTTTTTATTGTAAATATCGAAAGCTAACGCTCCCCAATTCGGAGATAACTCTTTTACTTCTACAACGTATTTCCCGTTCTCTTCATACAATACTTTGACAGGTAACTGAACATCTGGATTTGTTTTTTGCTGTGCCTTAAATGTATATCCTGTTTCCTCATATCCTTCTAATCGAAAGTAAATTTGTATAAAGTTTTTGTGTGGATTGTATTCCCTTTTTTCTACAATCAATTTCCCCATACCCGACAACTTAATTACTTTATTTGTCTCTGTATGGAATAGTTTTTCATCGTTTGGCATGTAAATTTTAGATGTCAAGAAAGCGAAAAAACCAAAAAATAGAAAGCTGATAATTGTTAGGTAGACCCATGACTTATTTTTTCTTAGATTGATTCTTTCACTCTTCTTACCAATTGCACCTATCACACTCTCACCCCACCTTTTTCGTTATAAAACTTTCATATTTAGTTCTTCCACACTTGTAACTCGCCATGTTTCCTTATCCTTTTTCATGATGATTCGCAACACATTGTTTACTTTTTCTTCTCGATTTTGCGTTGAATCTGTCGTGACATTTATAAATTCAGCTAGTACATTTACCTCCTCTTTATTGGGTTCATTTTCTTGTAAATAAAACTTCATTTCTATTGGTTTTGTTTTATACGTATCTCCTAATTCGTATTTATCTGTTGGATAAAATTGTTGTAAAAGTTCTTCGCTCATAATCGTTTTTGCCTTTTCTTTTCGCTCACTGTACCCTTCTTTTTCTCGGTGAAATGATAATTGTATAAACGTTTCGGCTGTCAATAAGTACGCCCTTCTTTGTTGTTCCTGTGCGGAAGGAAGTACCTTATCTAGTCGTTTTTTTAAGTCTTCATTTTGTTTTGTTAGTAATTCATTTGAAAGTTTTAACTGTTTTTCTTTGCCATCACTCATTGACTTTTTGCTCAAATAGATATTAAAAGCTGTCACACACACAACTAAAATGACAAACACAATAAACAAAGATTTTCGTTTATCTTTCATTCTTACAGTCTCCTATTCCTTCGGTTTTTAGAACCTTCTTACATGACCAGAAAAGACTTTTTTCCAATACGGATTATTTAAATCTTCAATAGAAACACCTTTATTCGTTTGGCATCCTATGAAAGTATTCTTATCAATTACAATGCCAACGTGTCCGTCATGTTTGTAGGTATCAAAGAAAATAACATCACCCGGTTTCATATCATTTACTGATACTTTTGTACCAATTTTGTTTAATGTTTCCGTACTTACAGCTCCTATCGGACTGGTATACATCCCTACTTGTTCGAATGCCCAGCGTACAAAACTTGAACAATCAAAAATCCCTCTTGCGATGTCATTTGTGTTACGTCCTCCACCAAATACATAGGTAGAACGCCCTATCCATTGGCGACCTACATCGGCAACTTTTGAACCGCTACTGCCTCCACTTCCTGGATTTCCTCCTCCACCAGAAACGACAGAACCCGGCTGATAATATTTTAAAACTGCGTCAACGTACAAAATATCGCCGTAGCACGCTTGATATGGTACGGCTTCTGGTCTAAGACAATGATACATGCCAGTATGTTTTACTTTTTGATACTGTTGTTGTGAAAATTTAATTGCTAATTTTTTCGTATACTTGCCACCATTTGCGCCAACAAAATCAAAAAATCCTGTTCCAAAATTGTACGCTTGAAGGGCTGTTTTGATATGATCCATGTCCCCTGGACTCGTTACACCAGCTCTTTCTATCGCATGTTTAAACTCCTGTACACCTGCCCAAATACTGTAATCTGGATCTGTAATACAGTTTGGTGATTTACAATACTTCGTATTAAATGCGCCTTCGGAACTCTGCATTGGATCGCTGCCACGTCCTCCGCTTTCTTGCATCATTTGAGCAAGCATTAAAGCGACAAACGGTTCCACCCCAAAGGCTTTCGCATGCTTACGAATCGTAGGTTCCCATTTTAGAACTTCAGGCGAAACATTCATGACTTGCCCTTCACCTGTATACGTAATATCACCTGCGTCTGTTCCGCTATCGCTCCCCATCGCTGCAATAAAAATGCTTACGATTCCAAGTAAAAGAAAAGAAAAAAGACCCATCACAAGTAGTGCTAAAGTGATGAGCCATTTCTTTGGTATAACCTTTAAAACTAGATGCATGGTATTAAGCACCTCCCCCGAATAACATCAATTCTTCATCTGTTACTTCTACATGGAAGTGAATGTTTTTTACAGCCCCAATACTTAAAATCACATCCCCTGTTGGCAAATGTGGAATCGCTGCAATTTCACTTTCACTTAACTGTCCTGCAAATACTTTTCGTAACATATCTAAACTATTATTATCTTGCTGCATGATAAATTTGTACTGTGTAAGTTCAAATAGTTTTTTAATTTCATCAATCATTTCTTGTGAAGATCCTTCCGGTACAAAATCTCGAATCGTGTGACTTGCATATAAAAGCCCTGCAAAGTATTTTCGATCTTCTCGGCTAAGTTTCGTTAAAAATTGTAGAGCATGAGCGCTTTCTTTTTTCGTGTTTATGATATGATGCGCCTCGTCAATAATAATGAAATAACGAGTTACATCTTCAAAAGCAAGTTGCTTTTTGTTAAAGGCTTTTAATTGAGGCGCACCATTTGAAATCATTTCATTCCAAAGGAGATTCAACACATTAAAGATCTGTGCCTGGAATACCTCTGGTTTAAAACTGGATATATTCCGTAAAGAAAAAGATACAACCTGTTCTTTCTTGAAATCTTCAATGGTAGTATGCCCATCAAATAATTCTGCATATGCTTCTACTAAATTCGTAAGATTTAATTCAATTAATTCTAAACGATGAAGTCTGCTGTCCCCTAAATTATCATGATGCTTTCTAGCTGCTACATCTTGATATAACTCTTTGCGAACAAACTTTAAAAAGTCAGAGAAGATCGGATATTCTTTCGATTTTCTTGTTGTAATTTCATTTTTCGCTCCTTTTTCGTCATTCCATAATCCCATACGAATATATAATTTACGAAGTAAATTTTCATATTCTTTAATTTCATCATCTTTTGCTTCTGGCGCAATGAACCGATAAATAATTGTCAGTTTAGATAAATGCTGAGTAAAACTAACTTCCTCACTTTCTGCCGTCTTATATACTTGAAGTGGGTTAATCTGACCTTGTGAACCATCTAACGCAATTGTCTTTCCACCTAGCTCTTCTACCGTATCTGTAAACTCTTCTACAACATCAAATACCCGAACAAAGTGACCCTTACTTGCATAATCCACCGTTTTCTTTTTTAACAACGTTGATTTCCCCGCACCAGACTTTCCAATCATTACACCGTTATAACTCTTTCTTTGATTGTCTTTATGGAAGATATCAAAAATAACATTTCCTTTTGTTTTCGTTGTTCCATAATACGTACCGTATGGATCGTGCAAATAGGAATAATGAAACGGACACCCACCAGCCAAGCTGACTGCCGGAATTTCTTTCCCTTTTCTTCGGTTCACATAATTTTTTTGTGTATCAAAGCTCGTTACGAGTGCATCCCACTCATACTCTTGTTCATTTAAAAAGACAGCTCCTCGAAAGTTATAAGATTCTAATGTTTCCAGGATCTCTTTTACTTGTTTTTCTAGCTCATCTATTGTTCTAGCGGAAACATAGATACGGATATGAATACGTTTCATGACCTCACCTTGTTTCAAATCCGTATAGAGAGCTTCCAGCTCTAAAAATTCATTTTTCGCATCAATCCGATCTATATTATCCTTTGCTGTATCATGCCGAACACTTTGTTCACTCATGGATTTATTAATAGATTCAACGACCTCTTTTCGGTCATCACTCATTACATCTAATGTTGTGATCACATTTGGCATATTCATAATTTGCTCTAACCAAAAATCATTTACCTCTGTTGGAAAGTCAAAAACATGAACACAAGTACCTAATCCATCACCTGTTTGAAAATAACTTTCTTTAAAACTAATTCCCCCTTGTGGCTGAACTCTAGCCACTAAATAAGGATTGTAACCTTTCTTCTTTTTTAGTTCTTCTTGTTTTTCCTTTTTGGATTTTTTACTTTTGAACGCAAACATATTGTTTCCCCCTTACTACCATATATTTTTCGTTCCTAATTTTGCATTTTGATTGAACAATTTAAACATAAGCTCTAACTTTTTCTCTTCATCCACCTCTAATAGTTCAGTAGAGCGCTTGATATATCGTTTTGCTGCATCTACACGTTCTTTTACGATTAATTCCGTTTCTCCATAAATAAATAAGAAGGCTTCCCGATTTGTTCTGCCCCATTCTAAAAACTGAAGTTCTTTTAACTTCTGATTTAAAATCCGTTCATACAAAGGACTGGTACATTCTTTAATTTTCTTCTCTATATAACGTTGTTGTTCGGTTGTTTGACATGGGAAGTTTAAAAAAACGAGTTTAATGGACTGTTTGTAGGCTTGATAAAAATACGCATGTGAGAATATAACAAATGCTTGTTCATCGCTATTCTTAGAAAACATATCGTCACCTTCTACTTGAAGAATTTCTAAAAACTCCTCATTTTTCAGTTCAAATATGCCATCCTCCGTCATGTCTACAATTTGCATAATTTCCGCAATACTTTTCTTTACCTTTGGTGGCGCTTCTTTCTTTTTTCTAGATAAAAAACCAAACAGTTTTGGATTTTTCTTTTTCGAAACGTCTTTCTTTGGCTTTTCTTTCTTCTGTTTTTTTACTTTTGGTTCTACCTTTGGTTTCTCTTCTTTCTTTTTGCTTGGTACCACCTTCACAATTTCTTTTGGTTCAGAAATTGATTCTTTTACATTTTTTTCGTTAAATCGAAATGCATTTTTCTTCGGTCTTTCTAGTTGTTTTGGCTCTTCTTTCTCTACATCTTTTTCGCTGAATAACGCCATATGTGATCCCTCCCTTATTGATCGTTATCAATGGCGCAATATGCACCTTTTCTTCTTAGCAATGTAATAATCAATACTTCATACATTCGTTTTTGAGGATTCGTACTTGGTCGCCAAATCATGATAATTGCAATAACTGCCATGAAAATAACAAATGGTAATTGAAAGGAATCATGTACAAAATTCCTAAGAATCATCGTTACAACTAATAAGCCAATTAATAAAAAGAAATCTATTAAATAAAGCACTTTATTAATCCGTAATTCTGTACTGATTTCCTTCGGAATCCGATAGCTTCTCATCGGGATTCCCTCCTTTTCGACAATAAAAAATAAGCGTAATCGTACGCTTATTTTTTATCTGTATTATTTTTATTTTTGTTTACAATATCTCTCCAACTTTTACCCGTGTTTTGCCCCATCTGATAAAAACGCTTTGTATTTTGTACCGTTTCAGAAGTATTAATTCGTTCTTGTACTCCTCTTACTTTTTGTTTCACCGATGATGTCGTATTTTTAACTTTATCGGTTGTATATTGTCCTAATGTCCGTGTTTCTTGACTTCTACTTGCTGCCACTTCTTTATCACTTTCATAAGGAATAATTGGGCTACTATGTGTCACCGTTACGATGTCGGCTGATGCCGGACTTCCTCCGCTTGGTGCTGATTTTGGCGCTTCCACTGGTGCCGGGCTTCCTCCACTTGGTACTGATCTTTGTGTTTTCACTGGTGCTGGGCTACTTCCACTTGGTACTGATCTTGATGTTTCTACTGGTGCCGGACTTCCTCCACTTGGCACTGGTCTTGATGTTTCTACTGGTGCCGGGCTTCCTCCACTTGGCACTGGTCTTGATGTTTCTACTGGTGCCGGGCTTCCTCCACTCGGTACTGGTCTTGATGTTTCCATTGATGCCGGGCTTGATGTTTGACATCCTTCACTCGCTCCCTGTCTTACTGTTCCTGGTGTTTGACCTCCTTCATTTGCTCCCTGTCTTACTGTTCCTGGTGGTTGATTTCCTTCATTTGCTCCTTGTCTTACTGTTCCCGGTGGTTGATTTCCTTCATTTGCTCCTTGTCTTACTGTTCCTGGTGGTTGATTTCCTTCATTTGCTCCTTGTCTTACTGTTCCTGGTGGTTGATTTCCTTCATTTGCTCCTTGTCTTACTGTTCCCGGTGTTTGACTTCCTTCATTTGCTCCATGTCTTACTATTCCTCGTGTTTGATTTCCTTCATTTGCTCCTTGTCTTACTGTTCCCGGTGTTTGACTTCCTTCATTTGCTCCATGTCTTACTGTTCCTGGTGTTTGACTTCCTTCACTTGTTCCTTGCCTTACTGTTCCTGGTGTTTGACCTCCTTCACTCGCTCCTTGTCTTACTGTTCCTGGTGTTTGACCTCCTTCATTTGCTCCATTTGATTTTCCAGCTTCTTTCATTTCATCTTGAAGACTTGTTGTTCCCAATTCTTGCCCATTCGCTCCCCCTGGGTTTTCGTTCCCTCCTTTTTTCATGTCTTCTTGAATAGATGGCGTACCACCATTCTTTTTATTTTTTTCCTTATTTAAGTTACCTTTTTCTTTTTCATTTTTTGCTAAATCATTACCATTTGCTTTTTTCTGATCCGCTTTTTTCATTTGATCTTGCAAGGACTCTTTATTTTCAGACTCATTCCCTTTTTTCAAACCGCTTATAAGCCCTGCCACGCCACCTGTTGCCATCGCTGCCGCACTTGCTGTTTTAGCTGCTGCAACACCAGTTCCTTCTGCTGCACCTTTCGCTCCTTTTCCAATCATATTTCCGAGACTCTTCATTGGTTTTGAATTAGCGAGACTGCCAATTCCTTTACCAAGTGCGAAACCACCTACTAACATGCCCCAACTGCTCTTTAATCCAATATCTATTCCAAATAACCTTTCTACGACT
This sequence comes from Bacillus cereus group sp. MYBK95-2, assembly GCF_051915225.1. NCBI lineage: Bacteria > Bacillati > Bacillota > Bacilli > Caryophanales > Bacillaceae > Bacillus > Bacillus cereus group sp. MYBK95-2. The sequence continues at coordinate 33,315 of NZ_JBQAEH010000011.1, forward strand.
GCCGTACCATCTAGAACTGCCATACTAAATGCCGCTAATGCAATCAGATACGGTACACCATTTAGTTTGTCATGGAGGAATGCCGTACCCATTAGATATAGCTTCAAAGATAGGAATATCATAATCGTTGCTACAAATATATTGATGATATTAGACAACACGGCTTTTAACTTTTGACCATTCGCAACATCGGCTGGTGCTAATATGTTCGCTAACAAATAGTTAAATGCCAATTCATAAAATAATCTAGCTAACTTAATACTTACTAATAACAACGTTAATCCTGTTATCAGCAAAGTAAAGAATATATTCCAAAAGTTCCAATGCCAGCGATAATACTTTTCGGGGAAGAAATCAAACCATCCATCTTTCAATTCTGCAAGAGATGCAACTCCCATCCCATCCATTACTCTTTTATTTTTCAATATTTTTTGTCCCTCATCTGATAACTTTTTATCCTTTGCAAATTCAAAATCTTTATCTATTTTTTCAGTAATATCTATCTGCCTGATGTTTTTTTCTGGAATATGATTCTTCGGATTCATGTCTTCTTTCTTTTTCCATTTATTTTCATCTATTACTGCAATATCCGTTATGTTCTTCTTAATAATTTCATCACTCAAAGAGCTTTTTTGTTCTGATTTTACAACTGCTATTGCATCATCGGTGAACTTATCAACCTTTGTCATACCCGTACTTAACAAACAAAGTACACTCAGTGTTACAAAAATATTGATGATAATCTGAGAACGATTCATTTGTTTGTTCATAATGAACATGTAGCCAATATATAAAAATGATATGGCTAAAAGAACGACAAACAATGGATATAACATATCAACAAAATTTTGTATTTCCGGTGAATTAAAGAATCCTTTAATCCCTAGTATGGCATCTGTCACACCTTCTAAAGCATCTACAACTAAAGATAAGCCTACAATTAGGAACCATCCTAACCAACGTAATACATAATTCACGATATCTCCTACTTGAAGATAATCCGAGAACGCTTCTATAGTTTTTAAAATCTCTTCATCTTTCACCATTTATCCTCCTCTCTTGTTTACTACTGCCCTAATACTTCCTTTGCTGTCCAATTCACCCTTTCATTCAGTCTATCAATACGAATAATCAATTTCCCTTTTTGTTCCCGATCTACTGAAAGGAAAAGAACCGCATCTTCTAGCCCAAGAATGATCTCATTTTCCTCTGTCACAAATGGCGAGTAGCTATCTAAAATCAATTGCATTTTATCCGTTATTGTCGGTACACCCATTACCTCTTCCCCCTTTATATTTGGATTCAAAAAAGCACTCAATCATTTGAGTGCTTTCTAACTTGTTACTTGTTCTTTTTCTTCTAAATCACGCAAGATTCGATTAATCTTATTTTCGACTGCTTGATAAACACTTTTGTCGATGTGGTCATTGTGAGCCAACATTTGAAATTCACTGTAAAACTCGCCCATTTCTTGATTTTCAACTTCATCTAATGACTTGCCTAACTGCGCTAAAAAGAACTTATCAACCAGTTTCAAAACCGCTAAATCAGATTCAAAAAATTCATTAACCGTTTTTTCCTTCCAATTTTCAATGGAAAGGGAATCAAACGGGCTATCTTCCTGCTGAAACGCCTCTTCCAGAATCTCTTCATCAATTCCCATCATTGTTGGTTCTTCTACTGGCTGCGGTGTCTCTATTTGGGAAGAAGCTTCTTGTTCTTGTACTTGTTCTGGTTCTGATGTTTTTTTCTCAATTTGTTCTGCTTTTCTCTCTCCTAGAAAATCTACAATAAGTGATTTTGGATTTACATCATCATGTAGAGAATCAATATCTATATCTAATATAGATTTATCTGTATCGAATTCTACTCCTAAGTACTCCCATCTGTATTTTAAAGCTGTTTCCCCCGTATTATAGATCGGGCGAGGTCTGATCCGTTTTCGGTTATTATCCTGACGTTTTATGACACGAATAACGGCACTTTCTCCTTCTTTAAAATTCATAAGTTCATTTGATGTTAACAGTGGTCGTTGATCTAGACTTTCCGTTTTATTTTTATCAGTAGAAAGACCTTTTCCGCTTCGGGAAGATAGATTAATCGTCTGATTCCCTAGTTTTTTGGACACTTTTTCGGCGGTTTCTTGATCGTTAGTTAGAATGTAAATTGTATTCCCACAGTTTCCGTCAATCGTATCTGCATCCTCACCATACTTATTTTTCAATTGTGCATATGCCTGGATTACCAGGTTAAAGCGAACATTTCTACCAAGACAGACCGTAATAATATTTGCCATTCCTTCGATACTCGGCATATTGCCAAACTCATCTAAGATAAAAACCACCTCACGGTGACATTTCCCACCACGGGCAAGGGATGCACCTTTGGCTAATATAAAATAGAGTTGTCTTACAAATATAGAAGCTATCACATGATTCGAAGAATCAAAGTCTGGTGTAATCATAAAAATAGCGACTGGTTTATCGAAATAATCCACTGTTATTACTTGTATATCTTCATTGTCTTCTATTATTTTAAATTCTGTATGCCCCGTTTTTTCATCTATTTTTATAATAGTAATAGATGTTTTCGTTTGAGGATTTTCCTTTTCATTACATTGAATAGTATCTCCAACTTTTATTACTTGTTTGAAATCTAATGCAAAACGCCCTGTAATATCAGCCTTGATAGACTCCTTTGAGCCATCCGGAAATATAATTTCTACTCGTTTTCTAGGTGTTACTTTTCCTTTTATCGTTTTTCCAAAACCGACACGTTTTAAATCTACACTATTTTTTGCGGTCATTTTAGCGATTTCATCAAATGTAAAAATAGAAAGTCCGTTCATTGTTTGGGTGAAAATCCCGCCTCTTGTCGTTCCTTTCGAGAAGTTTGAGGTTGCGTATTGCATTTTCGCAACACTATCCGCTGGTAAGCCTTCAAAGTATAAATCTAATGCATTTTGTGGATCAGCTTCCGGGTCTACGATTACCTCTTTTGAACCAAGTTCTGATAACATATTTGCAACTGCATACATTGTGATTTTTTCTTCTGTACCTTCCGCAATGCATTTATCTGTAACGGCTAATATCATGGCGTTACACAAACTCATAGCGCACTGTTGCCAAAAAGGATCTTTTACAGTTGGGTTGTAATACAATGTGTGAGAAAGTGTTTTACATAATGCCTGTGCTGTTGAATAGTCTCCATCTTTATAGGCATCTTTGACAAGCTGCAATAAGTTATAGCTCATAGAATCGAGTGGGTTTAACAAATTCAAGACTTCAATGTGATACCCTCGTTTTTCCAACGTTTCTTTTGAGGCACTAAATAGCTCGCCCTTGGGGTCGTTCAGTATTAATGATGGTTTATGTTCCGCTCTAGAATAGACATCAATTGTAGGAAATACATAAGTTTCCCCTTTACCAGAGCGAGTTGTACCAATGATTAAATTGTTTACCGGGCTATCATCAATAAATACCTTGTCACCTAATCGGGAGATAACAACACCACCGCCACCTTTAAATGCTTCCTCTCGATCCGGTACAGCTCGGTACTGCTTTTTCAGCTCTTCAACTGTTGTAAAACGACTAGATCCTTTCTCATGATTATTTAAGTTTTTAAAGGAAGATTTCAATTTGTACACTGTTCTCGCTATAGTTCCAATCACTACAAGGAAAACAAGCAAGTAGTATATTGGATGGTCTGCAATTGGCATCCGAAAAAGAAATCCTATCTCCATATGAAACGGTTTGGGATGTAATAAATCACTAAAAGTTGTTTCTATCAGCTCTAATGATAAGTTGAGTAAAAAATTAGCAATCAATAACATTCCAACAAACAAAAAAGCACTCAATGGAATGAGTACTTCTTTTTCAGCTAATTTATATTTGATTGATATTTTTTCACTATACATATCAAAGCATCACCTCTGTTCAATCTAGCTTCAAATTAAAAAGGTACTCTTTTTATGAGTACCTTTTTGGCAATATCAGTTGGTTTTTCTTTATTTACTCGCTACCATCTTTTCATTTTGTTTCAGAACTGGCTTTTCTGGATTCGTTGTTTTCTCTGGTTCTGTTGGTTTTTCTGGATTTGTTGGTTTTTCCGGTTCTGTTGGCTTCTCTGGGTTTGTTGGTTTTTCCGGCTCTGTCGGTTTCTCTGGGTTTGTTGGTTTTTCCGGTTCTGTTGGTTTCTCTGGGTTTGTTGGCTTTTCTGGTTCTGTTGGTTTTTCCGGTTCTGTTGGCTTCTCTGGTTCTCTTGGTTTCTCTGGTTCTGTTGGCTTCTCTGGTTCTGTTGGCTTCTCTGGTTCTGTTGGTTTCTCTGGTTCTGTTGGTTTCTCTGGTTCTGTTGGTTTACCTGGCTCTGTTGGTTTTTCCGGCTCTGTTGGTTTTTCCGGCTCTGTTGGTTTTTCCGGCTCTTTCGGTTTCTCTGGATTTGTTGGTTTTTCCGGTTCTGTTGGTGGCTTTGGTTTTTCTGTCCCTGTATTTTCCGTATTACCATTCTCACCCTCCGTTATAATTGGTGGGTTCACAATTGTATCTGGTTTCTTCTCTGGTGGAAGAATATCACCTATACTCGCTACTGAAGAATCAATATTTTGATCACCAAATGCAAAATGATCTCCCTTCACGGTGACTTGTGGCTTATTATCTGTAATAGCTGCAATCCCATTATCTTTTGTTGTATCTTGAAGTGTTTTATCTGTTGTTTCTTTATCAAAGAGTGCTAGAACACGAGAAGTGGTGTCATCCCCATTTTGAAGATTACTTACAATAGATTTTTCTTTAAAATTAATTTTTGATTTATCCAGCTCTTCGAGTACATAAGCAACTTCATTATCCTTACTTTGAATTGCATTCTCTGTAATTGCTTCAAAATCTTGTTTGTTCAGATCTTCTTTCTTTTCCTCCGGCTTATTCTTATCTACTTTTTTTGTAATAGCTGATCTACTTTTTGATGATTCCTTACTTCCAAACCAACTGCAACCTGTCGTACTTAATATCAATGAACCACCAAGAAAAACAATTCCCATTTTTTTGTACAGATTCTCATAATTTAAAGGCATGTTATTCTCTCCCCCTTAGATGTTCTGTAGATCTTTATCAATTTTTTCAATCTTAGCTTTCTTTTCCTCTTCACTTATCGTAGATTGTTGAATATCTCGTTTCTCTAATTCTTTGACCTCTTTCATTACATTTTTATTTCCTTGCGTTTTAGCAAAGGAATAACACTCTTCATATTTTTTTAGATTTACAAAAGCTTCAACAATGAGTTTTTCACGTCTACCGTCCATATTGACTTTCCCCTTAAGCTTAATTACCTCCTCATATTTCTTATTAAGTGCTGCCTTTTCAAAGTCGATTACATCATTTTTGACATCAATTTCATTGATTTTATTCATGTTGTCTATCCCAATAAAATAAGCAACCACACTTTCTGCAAATTTCGGCTCATATTGTAATGCTTTATTTGCCTTTCCGTTTAATAAATAAGTAAATAAAACTGCCTTCTGACTATCTTTATCTAATTCTGAGTAATTGACCTTATCGAAGTATTTAACGGCTTCTCCATACTGCTGAATAGCTGCCTGTTGTAACCCTTTTACTACATATTGTTCCGAGCCAGCATTTGCACTCGAAACTGGCTCGGAAGAGAATAACTTAAAGGCAAATATGGCACCAGCTCCAATTAACACGACGCTTCCTATGACACTCGCAATAATCTTAAATCCTTTTCTATTTTCCTTTCCAGGCTTTACTTGTGGCTCTATTTCATTCGATGGACTGTAAGAGGGTTCTTCCTTTCTTACTGGTAATTCTTCTTGATATTCATATTCTTCATGAAAGGGAGAATCATTGATTTCCCTTTCTAACGTTTCTAACAGCTCCTTTTTTTGTTCCTCTTGTTCCGGATCTAATTGCATCACATTCATTTTTTTAGAAATGTGATCAAAAATGTGATCTGCATATCTCGAACCAAGTGATAACGTACCGTTATAAATTTCATTAGAATGACCATCTAACAAATCGAAATCAATATGTTCTTGCCGCCCTGCCTCTCTATAAACTCGTTCTAATCGCTTTGTTAAGATATAAGCTTCATGAAACGAATATTGCTTACCCGACTCAATTTCTGTTCCATTGCTACTCTTAAAAATGACAAACATGGCTTCTCCTTTCTTCCGTTTAATTTAAATTCACTTCCACTGATTTCTTGAATTATTATTTTCTGCTTTATTGGTTGCGTACTTATGATAGATACAAAAAACAGAAATCAATACCCAAATAACGATGAAGAATATCAAAGCTCTTAACAGCCCTTCTGTTGTTGGTACTGTCATAATCGGTTGTATATCACCAATAACCGAAACGCTCTCCAATACACTTGGTAATCTCATAATTAACACCCCGATTGCTTAATAAAACTAAAATTCCATGAAAAAAAGGCAACAAAAAAAGCCATACCCTTTGCATAGCCTCCTCATTGCCTTAATTATATTTTTTCACTATTTCATCCAAAGAAATGGGAATAAGATTTGACCAAATTTTACATTGCTATTTACGCTCTCTGCTAAGTATTGGCATCCCATTACAATAACGAGTCCGGCTGCCCCACCAAGAAACCACCAAATACATTTATGTCTTCCTCGTTCACCGCCCCAAATTAATAGATAAGCGCCCCAGCAAAATACAATCGCTGTACTAACCATTGCCCCTCTTTGCATCCATGCAATAAAAGAATTACCTGTATTAATTAGACCATCCATCGCATCACCTAACACTAACATTTGAGATAATGTTTCCAACATTGACATATACATTCACTCCCTTTTCATTTTTAAATGCTATACGTTACTAAGCTGACTTGATTCATTCGCCTTGCTGTCTTCTTTTACTTCTGTTGATGTTGCTTTATAAGCTTGTAAGGCTTTCATTACTAAATCTTGATTTTCTTCAATGTATTTCTGATGATGTAAATGAAGCCAATGGTTATAATCCTGACCATTGGCTCTTAGTAGGTTTGCTACCATATCTTTTTCTTTTTTTAATTCCCTCTGTGTAATCGCCACTATATCACCACCTTTCAATGATTATGTAATTACTTCTGATATTGTTCTTTGCAATTTCGGATGAAATAGGTAACTTCTTTTTCAAGTTCGGATTCTTTAAATGTGGAAAAATCAATATCTTTTTTCAATTTTCCTTTTTCATAATAAGCAAGCGCATCTCTTCTTTGTGATAATCCCCAATCATAAGGATTACTTGAAGGTGGAACCTCCTCACTTTCTTCATCTAACTCTTGTATCTGTACTTTTTCTTGCTGCGCTGCTTTTTTTATAATATGAAGCCAATTCTCTCTTTTCTTCTTAGTGGAATTTAGCATAACAAAACCTGTTCCATCCTCACTCATAAATTTCTTCATTTCTAACGGACTAAGTTCCATTACTTCCCCTTTTCCCGAACCAAAGACAAATGTTGAACCAATACCAATTGCAATTAACAGTCCAACAACAGCGGAAATGATCCACCCTTTTCGACTCATGCATGTTCCTCCCTATGTCATAGTTTTATAAGCGATTTTGAAGTGTGATGAGACACTTTTAAACTCCAACATCTGTCTTTATTTTATAACATTTAAAGGAAAGTGGGATAGAAAATGGAAATATCATTTATGGCTGGAATGACGAACCCTGTATTGGCATGCGTATAGAGACTAATCCCGACCTAGTTTCTATATGCCCAATACCGCACTACGTATTTTGGCGTGAACGTAGAACCTTATGTATCTACTGTTGTGATGTTCCTCGCTTCTTCAGAATGTCAAAATGGGATATTCCTCACGAGTACTGACACAAACAGGTCTTTGATACAATGCATTTCCCAGTGGTCACAGATGAGTTTTACGATCTTACTCACCCAACGATAATCGTATACCTAACCCCCCTAGTGACCTTTTGAGGGGAGGCACGCATATATATTGTATATTTCACCTTTCTACATCATTACTGAAAGGAAGAGGTACACAATATATATCTAAATTGTCAAAGAGCAACTTACTTTATGCTTTGTGCTATGTTCTCAGCACACTTCAAAATCGCTTTTTTTATTTACATTTTTGTTTTACAGCTACTAATTCCGCATGTTTATTTTTTCGTTTAGCAATTAAGTTTTGATGTTCATCTCTAACCGAGCGCACTTGATAATAAATTTGAGCTACCTTTTCGATGCTTCCTGTGCTATTTTCAATTGCGATGGTACCTTTCAGTTCGTATGTTTTTCCATCAAAAGTTTTAACACTATGAGCTTGTGATGCGGCAATATCATAAAACGTGAGTCTTTTTTCTTTTCCCATATGAACGCCTCCTATTTTTGATAAAGAAGGGAGAAAAACGCTTCTCCCTTGTCTAGTTTTCTAGCCATCTATATAGGATGAAATAGTGAACGAGTGCTTCATATCATGCTAGGATTGTTGTGTTATACGAGGTTATGATGCGTTGTGCTGCCTCTTTTCCGTATATGTGTTGTAATGCGGATTGAGATTCAACTACGATTGAATGCTTAATGTGGTATGTTGCGCTTTCTTTCAAAAACTGCTCCATATGAGGGATCGGGTACAAATCATATTGATGAAATACCAGGTGAATTGGTCTTATATTCTTGCATTCTGTTAGATACTGAAGAAATTTAGATAATGCTTCTCCTCTCTCTTGATACGTACTTATTTCCGTTTCTACACTGATGTACACAACGGATTTTTGTTTTAGATCCATTTGTAGCGTTTCATAACCAGTTAATAAATCATGTTTGATGATGCGATACCCTTGTTCTCGTTTTTCATGATGTGTATCTTCATAAAAGATGCCTTTTGGATCAAAAATAAAAATAAAATCATTGGTTGTTTCCTGCACATCTTCTATGACCGATTTGTAAGCTCCAAAACGAGCTTTTATGATACCTGCAACCTTTTCTCCTTCATTCAGTTCTTTCAACGCTCTAATCACCTTTGTATACTTCTTAGCTACGCCTAACATGTATTGCACTCCTTTCTATTTCATTTCCCTCTTCTGACTACTACTGAAACCAAAAATACTCTTTTTGTTCCCCTTGCTTTTCACGTTGATGTTTTTCAAGAATGTATAGCAAAGTGATAGTTAACGTATCCCTTGTTTCTTTTGAATAAAGACCTAGCTCATGGAAGATATGATAAGCTGGATGCTCATTCTCGAGCGAATCCACTACTTCTACCAAGTTCGCTTCGCTCTCATAGATTTTTTCCATGAACTGAATAACTTTCTTCACATCTAGGTAGTATAAGTTTTTATGCCGTTGATTCAAATATAAAATACTTCCTGCTAATAATTTCGTAGCGGACTCTATCCAATAATCATGTTGTTTTAATGGTTTAATTACAGTTTGAGCGATTGAAATTGCTTGCATCAATTCTTCAGACAACCAAGCACTCTTGCGCCGCACAACGCCTTCCCCAGGTTTCCCTAAATTTTTCATTTTACCGACGTAGATTTCTGACATTTCATTCCATCTCCCTCTCGGTTTCTTATATCTTGCTCCCTATCCAAAGAACAACTGTCCAAATGGGAATTACGAATATACATGCATTTCGACATCCAATAGCGAAGCCTAACGGATTTTCATCAATTTCGCTAAAATGAGCTTCATATTCTTTCATATTAAGATTGAGCTTTCTTACGGTTTCTTACTGCAAATAGGGCTCCTATTAAGCCAAGTACGACACATGCAAGACCAATCCATTTTATGTATGGATTTTCGGCTTTACCGCCTGTTGTCGGAAGATACGTTTCAATTTTCTTTGGCGTTTGTTCTTGTTGTGGTTTCTCTAGTTGTGGAATGACAGGTTTTTCGGTTACTTTTGGTTGTTCCGGTACCTGCGGTTGTGGTGCTTCTGGTTGCTCTGGCTTTTGTGGTATTTGTGGTTGTTCTGGCTGTTCTGGTTTTGGTGTCTCTGGTGTAGGTGATGTCGGTTTCTTCTGATCCTTCACCGTGTGCTTAATAATTTGACCATCCTCTTTAATTTCAAAAGAGAATATTTCTTCATTCAGTAAATAGCCGTCTGGTGCGAATGTTTCTTTATACGTGTACTTTCCATATGGAATCTTGAATTTTGCAATGCCGTTTTCATCCGTTTTTCCTTTTGCAACTTCTTTTCCTTGCTCGTTAAAGATAGTAAATTCAGCGTTCGGAAGCTTATTGTTGCCATCTGCAATATCTACCTTGCTAATCTCTAATTCTCCTGTGATGTGCTTATTTTTCGCTGTTAGCATGATTGTCTTTTCTTGTTCCGAAATACTAAAAGGAATAGATTCTTTCGTTAAAACATAGCCAGTTGGTGCTTGCTTCTCAACAAATGAGTATGCTCCAAATGGTAAGTCTTTCACTTCAATCAAACCGTTTTTATCACTTTTGTGTTCACTTATTTTCTTCCCTTTACTATCTTGAAGAACGAACACTGCACCTTCTAATTTTTTATCTGGATTCTCTCCATCTACTTTTAGAAGTTGCACGTTTCCTTTTACTTCTTTATTTTCGACTGTGAATGTTAGCGTTTTTCCTTGCTCTTTAATCTCGAATGGATATTTTGTTTGATTAAGAAGGTATCCTTCTACCCCTTTTGTCTCAACAAAATAATACTTTCCATACGGAAGATTCTTCACTTGTGCAATCCCTTGCTCGTTTGTAGTTGTTTTTGTGATTTCTTTTCCCTCTGCTGTGAACACTGTAAACTCTACTTTTGAAAGAGTTTTTCCGCTGTCACTTAATTTCTTAATCTCGATATTCCCTATTACTTTATTATTTTGTACTGTAACTCTTGCAATCTCACCTGTTTTAACTTCAATCTGTTGTAGCTGTTCATTCATTACATAACCAGTAGGTGATTTTACCTCTTTAAGAGTATAAGTTCCGATTTCTAAACTAGAAAGGCTAGCAATTCCTTGTTCATTTGTAGTAATAGTACCAACCTTTTCATTCATACTATTAAACACATCAAATACAGCATCTTGTAATACCTCTTTTTGTTCTCCTACTTTAATAACTTCTAATTGACCTACTGACTTCCAATTCATATTTAAATTTGCACTTACTTTTTCTTCATTACGCTCTAATAGAACGGTAGCATCTTGAATTTTATCAGTTCCTTTGTAAGCAACTGCATGTAAATTGACTAAATTAGAATTAATATTTAAGGAAAGGTTACCTGTATTGGAGGATTTCGGAACCAAAATACGGAATTTCTCTCCTAATTGGAATTGTTTTTTCATTTCTCCATTCTCGGAAACAATTTTTGTACCATTCGGTTCATTTGTAAGGTTTACAGCGAATACACCATTTTTAGCGTTACTTTCTACTTGGTACAAACTCGTTTCAAAGTACTCACCATAAAGTTTTGCTTCTTGATTATCAGTTGGAATTACATTCATGTAAGTTTCTTGTGTTGCGTTACTATGATTGGCCGCATAAATAATTCCCTTAGCTGCTTTTTCAACATTAGCATTACGATGCTCAAGCTCCGAAATAGATAATTGTCCTAATGCATTCCAAACCGCTAATTGCGTTGCATAATGAGCTTCCTTCCAATTTGAAACACCTAATTCTTGTGGAGATTTCTGTGGGTATCCATTCATCAAAACTCTATATACCACATTATCTGTTCGCCCTACTTCTGGAAGATCCTCACCATTCGGTGAACGTAGTCCATATGTAAGACAGTACGCAATTTGCCCATTAGAATTTTTGAGGAGTTCCGTTCGAATATCTTTCCCATATTGATGGCTATAACTCCAATCCAATTTATATTGCTCACGCTGAATTACTTCAGCACTTACCTTAGTAAACGGAAATAGGAAGTTTATTGCTACAAGAAGCGTACTCATTGTAATGAGTAGCATTTGATACGAACGTTTCAACATGACTAACAGCTCCCTCATATGATATGCAGTTTTCAAAGATCACTAAAAACAAAATTTTCAGTCTTATTAACTTGAAAAATACTAATTAAGTTATCCCTTTTCTGTATTGTTCATTTACAATATAGATGTATAATTATTGTTTAACGAGTAAATAAAATTTGTTTCATTCTAATCTTGCTCGATAGTACGTAGCAAAAAAAAGTTTTTCAATTGGTTCATTGAAAATATCGGCAAGAAGTTTCGCCCTATTTTCAATAACTCCTTTTGTACCAGTTTCAATGTGATACAGAGTTTTCACGGGTATTTCAGAAGCCTCCGACAGCTCTTGAATTGTTAACCCTTTTGATTCTCTAATATTGCGTATAACAGTCAATTTCTCACCCCCTTAATCACATTCTATTCTCCTTAAAGTAGAATGTCAATCCTTTCGGGAAACTTTTTTATCCCAAAGGTGAATATATCGATTGGAGTGAAATATATGATACAGAATTATTTCGGGGAAAATGTTAGAATTCTAAGAACACTTAAAGGATTAAATATGAAGGAACTTGGTGATGTTTTAGGAGTCGCTAGTAGTACTATTTCCAACTGGGAAAATAACAGGAAAGAGCCAAGTTTTGAAACGCTCCAAAAGATTTCCATTTATTTTAATGTAAGTACTGATCGACTCCTAAATCATAAAATTGGTGATAGTGAAGCTCTTACAACAGAAGATCGAAAAATAATTGTAGAACGTTTAGCCCAAGATTTGTACGAAAGTTATAAAAATGTTCCTGATAAAGATAAACCACTATTAGAAAATGAATTGATTGAGTATGCAAAATATTTAACGCATAGAATTGAGACTAAAAATAAACTAAAAGATAGCTGAAATCCATTATTCTTCTTGGAAGTTTCCAATTAACAGTAATAATTCACGATAAGTTTCTAAAATTTGATTGTCCTGGTCAATCATTTCATTAAACCATTCTTGATTAAGATTCATTTTGTAACCCTCCCGTATTTACGTGAATTTTTTATATTTTCATGTGTTAGTGGCACGAAATTTTTACGCTTTTAAATAATGAACCACCATTATAAAGTACGAAAGACGCTACCTTTTAGTAGCGTCTTTCTTGCTTAAACGGCTTAACCACCGCCGGGGTCGACCATTCTTTGCATAACATATTTATTTGTATCTTGCACTTTTGCATGTTGTGAATCTGGTGTTTCTAATTGAAAAAACGATGTCAATAGCATTACGGTATATAACGTAACCGCTAAAAATTTATTCACTTGACTTCACCTCTTCTTTTAATAGCTCTTTCTTGACGTATTGCGAATAAAAAATATTACCTGTCAATTCGAAAGATTCTAAGGATTCTTTTAATCCTATTATATCATTATTTATTTTCGAAAACGAATACTGTTGAAAAGCCGTAAATTTTTTGCCATCTTTTCTCAGTTCTTCATATAGCTTAATTCCTGTTTCCCTATCACCATGCATACATTCAAAAAAAGCCTTCTCAGATAAATGAATAAGATCAAATCTTATCTTATCCAAATTAACACCATTTTCTATATATAAATGCGCTAGTGTAGTATGAAACGCTACATATTTTTGTGTTTTTTGTGGAACTTGAATACTTTCACAAAGAAAAATAGCTTTCTTAATATACTTCTCAGCTGTAGATGGGCATTCAAATGTGAAACTTTCTCCTAAACAACACCAAGCTGTAGCTTTAATAATAGAAATATCTAATTCAGAATCTAGAATTTCATAGCATATATTGCGACATCTTTCTAAGTCATTTCTCATTAAGTATATATAAGCCAAACGCTCTTTATATTTCATTTCCAAGCATTGCTTAACGTACTCCTGTTTTACTTCTTTTAAAATAACATCTGTGCGATCAGCATAAGGGATAACAGCATTATAATTTTGCTTATCATACATAGCTTCCATATATAAAATGTTTAAGGCTGCTTGGCACACCGTATCTGAAGAGAAATCTTTAACATACATCTCATCCAATAGTTGCTGACCTCTTGCTATGTTTTGATTCCTTTTGTTCTGTATTTTATAAACCGCTAAGTACTTCTTTAATCCTTTTGTATCTGAATGTTTTTCTATAATATCTGCTATTAATTTATATTCTCCCATTGCTTGGCAATAGCATAATGCTTTTTGCACATTTAATGGTGTTTTACAAAGAAGAATATATTCATGAATGATTTTTCCTTGCTCCTCCGAACTATCACAAATGGCTTGAACTAACTTTATGAAAATCTCAAATTTAAACTCTTCTGTTTTACATTGAAGTCCGTTATCAATTGTTGTTTTACTTGTTCCAATTTCCTTTGCTAGTTGTCTACTACTTATTTTCTTTTCAGTTTTAATTTTTGACAATTTCCCCATTAAATTCTTCAATGTAAAGCCCCCTTCCAAGCACAAGACACATCACCCAATATAAATTATTAAAAAGACATTTTAATCTATAGTTTAGTATTTCGATATATTCTTGGAGGTTAATAATTAATTTTTATAATCGGGTAATCAAAACTTGTCATTATATTATATAACTTAATATTTTTCTCATAAATTGTATAATTAGAAATATTTTAACACGAAGGTCTTATAGTTATGTGTAAAGTGCCCATTATAAAAATTTTATATTTATTTATCGGAAAATTAAAAATTTAATAAGAAAATACAAACTTTTAAATTCAGATATGCTTTTAGAGTGAATAAATTCACGTGTTTTTTACAGATGGGATAACAAAAGCTACTTGAGGGGATTGATATTATTTTAATAACAATATAAGATAAAAAGAAAGATTGTATTTTGAAGAAAAAATGTTTTTTTTAATAGTAGACAGAAAAAAAACCCCACTATACTCAGTTTTAAATTGGTCTCTAGTTTGGCGACATGAACCAATTTAAAACTCCTAGAATAGCAAGGGTCTTATTTAACATTTTTAATGTTCACTTATGACGATAATTATAACATAAGGTGAATTTAATGTGAATAAGAACCTCTATTTTTCCATGTTTTTTCTGTATGTGTTTAGTGGGAGAAATAGGAGGTTTTTTTGTGATTTCACGAAACTTTTTGTTAAGTCGAGCAAAAGCGGAACTAAGTCCCCACATTCATCACTTATCTAAAACTCCTGGAGCTATCAATCAAGAAATCAAGAAAATAATTTCTTATATCAATAGTATTGTCCTAGAGTGTGAAGGTGCTACCACAAAAGATTATCTTACCAAAAGGAAATACGAAGCTTTAGAGACTGTTTTATCTTATTTAGTACAAGAAGGATATAGTCAAGTTAGACAAGAACACATCAGCAAAAAATCTGGAATTTCAAAACCTATTATTAATTACGTTTTTAATTGGCTGCAAGATTTAGGAGTATGCCAACAAATAAAGGTAAGACGGCATGGAAAGATTGCTCCCTCTGTTTACATCTTAACAATACATAATAACTATTTAAAAATTGTTGAATATTTCAAGATAAAATGGGCTGTAGCAATTGATGTTTGTGCTACTTTTACTAGATTTTTAAAGAACAAAATTAGTAAAAAGTCTGATGTAACAGATCTTGAATTTATGCAAAAAAACAATTTTAAACCTTCAACTTCCTTAGATTTTTTCGGCATTGAAGAGCAATCAAAACCTGCTGTCAATCATGAGAAACAAGGGAAAAATAATAGATTACAAGACTTAAATGATTATTTGAGTGAAGATCAGAAAAGAGCGTATTACTACATTTTGAGTCAAGAGCTAACATACCTATCTGAAAATGATGCGTATACAATTGCTTTAAGATTGCCACCAGATATTGATCGCTACACAAGATGGGATTTTGAAGAATGTGTGCAATGGTTCCAGTTTAATAAAGCTGAAAACAGTAATCCTGCACATTTCATAAAAATGTTTAATCAAAAGTCTAAACAGAAGCAAGAACGTAGAAAGCGTAATGCACAAAATACAAGCTCACTCTTAGATACAACTAATAGTCATACATTTGTATTCTATAATTTTTTAGAAGAACACGATTAAAATCAAAAAAATCCAATTACAAATAGCCTTGCTGAAAAAAAACATATACAGCAAGGCTATTTGTAATGTCTTCCTATAGTTCTTTATAACCTTATTGGTCTTCAATAAAATAATTCATAAATCATATATATTTTCTATGTACTATAATTTTTTCTTTTTAATTCAACTATAAAATTTAAACCTTATGAATCTAGTATATTCAATTATTATTTACTAAACTATTTACTTAGAAATTTACTAAGCAAAAATCTCCAATACCTTGATACAATAACTATTATGGCCCAAATATTAATTCTAATGTTTTTATTTATTTTAATTTCTAAAACAAGATTTATTAAATATAGTACTCTGCATCTATTTGTAACTTTTTAGGGAGGCTTAGCATATTTTCTAAAAGATTCCCTAATTTTTTATATAATTTGGCATAATTTATATTTTAAACAATCGATTAAAATATGATTCTATCAGTTATGTCAATACAGTGGTCTTTTGTTATTCATCAAAATTGATCAATAATATTGAATTGATTTTTTCTAAATTATCTATGTTCTTTAAAATCTTCGTACTCATTGATTTCACTCTTTAAAAGGTATAATAGCTTATTTCACGCACTGTCTTAACAACTGATTTCATTATACAAGCGTCTTCGTCCCCTTCTTCAACTATTGTACAATCTACATTTTGTTCTAACATCTGTTTTATTACTCTTAACGACTCTTGAAATCCTTCACCCTAATTACTAGTAAAATTAATAAACGTCTAGATAGATCTATTGCCCCCCTTTTCATCTTCCTATACACATCTACATTTCATATCAAATTTATGATGTATATTATTCAGAAATCTGGTCCATACTAATACAAATAAAACTTCAAATTAAATTTTTTTAGCTATAATTATTTAATATTTAATTAATATATTTCATCTCCCAATATCCTCATTACTTTTACTTGTAAAAATAACCCTGTTCGAGATTCAAAACCCAACAAATAATATCAGCATCTTTTAAAAATTCAAACAACACCTATGCAAGATTCTATACAACAATAAAACGCTACTTTAACGCATAGCGTTCACATAAAAAAAGCTTTTTATTTGCTTTTTAGGCATATGTACTATAAAAACCGTACTTAATTGCTAATTCTATTAATGAAAGCTTTGATTCTATTGCAAATATCTAGTAAAATTCTTATATCAGCAACAAACTTCTAATATTAATAGTTAGTTTTAAAATAGTTTCCTATGTACATTAATGTTGTATAAATACTTGTTCATTTCCAACAATGAACGCTATTAGAACGAATAGCGTTCATTATTGAAAAAACATTAACGCTAGATGTATAGACTGACTTAATATATAAGTATGTATACAAACAAACTGATATGAGTACAAATGATTAGATGGCTGCCTATAAAAATTTCTACTCTTAAAGGAAAGATCTTTTCAAGAACGAATCAATATCTAACATACAAATAATGGAGGTGTGAAGTTTGGAATATGGATATTTTGCACAAGAAGTAGCAAAACAACTAGATATAAACACCAATACACTTCGCAGATGGTCAATTGAACTAGAAAAAATGGAATATATATTTGAAAGAAATGAGCGTAATCAACGAATTTACTATGAGAATGATATAGATATCTTAAAGCAAATGAAAGAATACTTAAATCAAAACTGGAAACTAGAAGAAGCTGCAACAAGAAGCATGGAAAGCATGGAAAATACTGAAGAGAACGCTCGGAAAACGGATAGCGTTCATGAGGAAAATGAAGTTCAAGTAACGCTCAGAAAACGTTCAGAAACTGATATTTTGATGATTCAAGAAAAATTTTCTCACATGCTTGAGCAACAAGACAAAATTGTACAACAAAACCAAGATATCATTAAATTGTTATTACAGGAACGCTCAGAAAAAGAAGACAAAGATCTACAGATTCAGTTATTACAAGAAAAACTGGATAAAGCAATTGAACTATTAAATGAAGATCGCCAAGAACAGCAAGATAACACCAAAAAAACGTTCATTCAACGTTTATTTAATTTAAATTAAATCAGATATACGTTTTTTATCAAATATATCTAATTGAGCAAAAAAAAAAGCGGTAGCTACCGTTTTTTTTTGCTCATCTTTACAACACGAATATGTAGTTTTTTACAACATGTGTTACTAATCCTAACTAGAATAAATAGCCTGTGATACATGATGCTATTATAAGGGTTGATTAATTACATAAACTTTCTACTAAAATCATCAAAAAGCATCATGTCATTGGTAAAGAATACTTATAATTCAGTGGTATGCTCAAAAATAGAAAGCTTGTAAAAGCGATTAGTGACATGTCTTGGTCACAATTTCAAACAATGTTGAAATATAAAGTAAAGTGGTGTAGTGAACAATTAGTTGTAATATCTAAAACATTTGCTTCTAGTCAATTATGTTCCAATTGCAACTATAAAAACATAGATGCTAAAAATCTAAACATTCGTGAGTAGGATTATCCTTATTGTGGCACACGTCATGATAGAGATCGTAACACAGCGCTCAATCTTAGAAATGAAGCTAAACGTAAGAACTATCGGGATAGCCTACTGAATTAGAAACCGTTTGGCTTCTGTACTTAGGTATCCATTACCTCAAGGATACTAAGTACTCAGTTGTCCAATATATTTTTCTTAACATATCTTATTGGACCTTTCTTATGGATTCCAAAAACTCTCTATATCGCTAATAAAAACATGTTAATCCTATTTCCTAAAATTAGCTAAGTGTTTACTTTGTCAATTTTCAGGGAAGATTGACAAATCCTCTAATTTCTTAACCACATAATAAACCTGTATAGGAAACTCCATGCTTTTTCTAGTCTCCTTTAATTCATTTTGCCAGACTAAATTTTTTCATATAAATGCCATCAATCACAGCATTCATTATTATTAAATCCTATGCGTTATAAACGCTATTATTAAAGGCCATATCTTTACTTCTAAAGTTACATTATGTCGTCCTTAAAGGAAAACTACTATATTTATGCACTAAATCTCTAATGAACGCTATGCGTTCATTATTTACAAAACGTTAAATTAACGTTTTGTAAGCGCTCATATCGTTTTTTTATTGTATTACAATACTTGCCATCTAATATCCTTACAGATCGTTTCAAATTCAAAACACTAAACACAGAAAATTTTCCATTCTTTAATTTGTTAGGCCGCTATCACATAGCTCCTAGGCCTTTTAGACGATTCTTATCGCTCTTATAATTTAAAACTTTGCTAATAAGATATGTACCACAGGAAGAACACGCCAATTAATGTCTATATTTCCGTAATCATACTTCGAACATAGTCTACTAACATCAACTACCTTATTTCATACCACTTGCTTAAAATACTTTATGACATATATAGCATAGTCAGGGTCGTTATTATAACGTTCATTAATTAGTACAACATAGAAACATACAACTTTATTATGGACTATAAATTGATACACCCTATCAGATTTTATATATTGCTTTAGCATAAATTGTATCCTTTAAACAACTCAGGATATTGATATTAAAGAGGTAAACGCCAAAAAAACGGGTAGTGTTCACATAAAAACACTCAATAAAACTTAAGTTAAAAAAGATTTTAGCATAATCACAACTACTTATCTCTTTGTCCTGCCTTATGGATTCCAAAGATACTTCATATATCTCCAGCCTACTTTAATAAATTTATCAGATTGTATTTGTTATATTAAGCTTAACATTAACTTAGGATAAATCTTAAGATTTGTAATAATAAAAAAGCACCATACCATCGCAGCATTCATTATTACTAATTTATACGCGTTATCAACACTGTTAAATAAGACATATCTATCCTAAAGCCACATTATACGTTTAGATATAAATATATCTAAACGTATAATATTAATGTACCGAATTCCTTGTGAACGCATAGCGTTCACGTTTCGCAAACCGTTAAATTAACGTTTCGTAAGCGTTCATTTTTTATTCCTACAGTATTAAACATCTTGCGCCTCAAACAGCCTGTAAGGATGTTTGGAGGCGCAAGATTACTAAATAAAAAGACACTCCATTTCTTATTTGTTAGGTGGCTATTCTCGTAATTCATATACTTTATAAATAAAATACTTCGTTCTTATGATTTAAACTTGTGTTAATACCTTTATCATAATGTGTGTTATAAGAATGAAACTCTCATGAACATCTATAACACGGCTAAAATTAGGAGATTTCTTGAAATACGCCCTTAGAAGATTATGCTTTGCTTCTTGCAAGTTGATCCCTGTTTAAAGAATTTAATACGATATATTTTTACTTCATTTAATTGAAATTGTTTTTATAACATTTAGTACTAGTTATAAAAACAATATATTATATTATAATAATTAAACAATATATAATACTAATTTGTATATAGATATATTTTATTTTTATCATTGAAATGGAACAAAACATCATATGAATACTTATTTTATTTATTCATACATCTGTTAGTTATAACGCTCTTTAAATAACTCCTAACGTTGTAGTTAAGGGATTAGTCGGTAAAATAACGGATAGCGTTCACGTGAAAATAAACACTAAAATAACACTTTGATAACGTTTAGATTCTCCAAGAATCCCGATGCCTTAAAATATTCACTTAACCTTTATAGATTATAGTTAGGATCAATAATTTAAATTTATAACGTCTTCGATTTGGTAACATCATTTAAAAGCATAGTTGCTTAAAAGTAGCATTCTCAAAATTATTGCATAAATTTTATCAATCTCTGACAAAGAACTATTTCCTCAAAAATGTGAACGTGGTAGGTGTATGCCAATTGACGTAAGCCAAAATGCTTGGCTTGTTATCATATAATTGTAGATATTGCTTTTTATGAATTCTTAAGATAGGATGTTGGTTGCAGAAAACTCATTGCAATTGTAAACTATCGTCCCATGCTTGACGAAATTATGAAAAACAGGATAAAACAGTAATCTCATATATTAAATAGATCGCAATATTGTTAAGAGGTCACAGTTTCACATAAATAGTATTCTCATATTAAATACATCCTATACAAAAAATTGTTAGTAGTGTTAAAAATATTTTCTGAGGGTTTCATGACCGTTTTTATAACGTTCATGAAACCCTCAGTGTGTGATAGTAACTTTCGTTACAATCATAAATCCCATTATAAAATTTTTCTATTTTTTTATAATTATATTGTAAAGCTAGAAATGAATTGATTTATTTTTTTTAGTTAATCCTTGATTAATATATCTATTATGGAATATGCCATAATAATGAACAATTCATTCGTAAAACCTCTAAAATAAGTGCCTAAAGCATGCGATTAAATACAACTATAACTTTCTCCTCATTACATTTTGCCTTCGACTCCAACGTTATTGAAATTATATCTAAGATACATCAAAAAATTATTGCCTTCTTTAGACTACATATGCCAGTTCAAAGTATCATTCGTTCTTCTGAAAAGAATACGTTTTGTTTTTATTAGCTAGTTTCTACTGTTGGAACAAATTTAGCTTTTTTATAAATAAAAAGACTTCTTTAATTCCTAATCCCACATCATTCTCAACAGAAGTACCAATTTTCATTAATTCTTTTATGTATCATCTAACAGTCGTACTAATTCATAGGCTTTGCAAACAGCGTTCCACTATAGATTATAGATATTTTTGTTTGATCACCTATTATAACCATATTTCCGTTCGTTTGTTTCTTTTGTAGAATTTTATTTTGTTTGGACTAGAGTAATTCATTTCAAAAAACATATGCTTATATCCATCGTACTTCTCTCCGGACTAAGATTTCTATCTTGAATCTCCTTATATAAAAAAGAAGATTCTTTTAAATTACACTCATATTATCTCTTTACCAAAGCTTCTGCTCTATCCATCAAAAACATCCAATTAATTAATATGTAAATATGCAACTAAAAATTGATTCAAGTAGACCCCATTACAAAATAACAACGCCTAAATAACACTTCTAAAACGTTCATATAATAAAACTATTGTATTCAATGTAACTTAAGAAACTTAAATATATAATTTTGGTTAAAAAATTTGATGTCTTACCATAAAAATTTAGAGTTAATTTCAAAAATAAAACAAGAGCAATAAAGGTTATTCATTATCTATTTAAATATCTTACTTTTAAACTTTAAGCCAGCATTCCTGCGATTCTCCGTGAACGCATAGCGTTCACGGAGAATCAATTACTACATTCCTACTATAAACAGTAAAAGTATACCAACCAATCAGCAGCCTAGATATATAACCAATCCTAAATCATATTATATTAGTTCCTTCAGAAAGAAGTTTTATTTTTTAAAGTATGTTACCAATGGATCTCCTAAAAAAACACCTTTTCAACATAGCTTTATATTGCCACTATGATCTAAGTATGTATGTAGAGACTACTTTGATATCTATGTGATTTTTTATATAGAAATACTTCAATTGAAATTCTTTACAGCCTATACAAACTACTTTTTTTATTATTGAGCTCGAAAAATAAATTTATAGGTTTTATCATTACGTAAATCATTTTCCCTTTAAAACCACCTTTAAATGTTGCTATTACAATGTTTAACGCTTTAAAAACGCCTAGTGTTCATCTGTTAAGTTCGCCAGATAAACACCATAATAACGTTTGTTTAGCGAATAAATATGAATCTGTAATTAATTCTGTTCAATTTTTATATTCAAATCAAATTTCATAGATTCTCTATTCTTTTAAAGGAGTGCTGCAGATACAAATAGAACATATACAACAAAAATACATATTGTAACTTGATATATAGAGGGGTAATTTGCATACTACTTTTTAGTCTTTTAGTTATAGTTATCATCAAAATAGCCAAAAACAAACTTACTATAATAAAGATCTCAGTTTAAAACCGTCTTTCAATGCGTTACTACACCAAAAAACATCTAATCTTCCAACCTCATTTCTTTTATCAGCTATTGGTTTATAAAAAATATTAAAATCATTGATATAGAGGGGTTTAACGCATTAATAACGCCTAGCGTTCACATAATATCAAACACTGAAATAACACCTTTATAACGTTTATTCGGCTAACCATTTTAACTATTCAAGTATGTATAAGTCATATTTGTAATTAATCTTATTTGCATTCTAATTTTCTTTGTCCTGATTGAAATGTATACCTCATTCCACTAGATATCCCTTGGATCCCCAAAATATATCATCAATAGTCTATCCATAAACCATAGAAACAACATGATATTTTAAAAGGCATCTTCGACAAACGTATTCCTCCAACCAATAACGCCTTTTATATTTTATTGATTTTTAAAAGATATCTAATATATATCTATAAAAATAAAGGGTCAGAAATGTCCTGAAATAACCCAACTCACCTTGATTTATTATCTATTTCATATTTATTTTATATCTATTTTATATTTTAATTATATTTTACATTCATAAACCTTATAAAACCCTTGTTGTTAAAGGTTTTATAGGTTATAATATATTTATTAGATATAAATTAGAAATAAATTTCATAGAGGTGATGTATAATGGCAAGTTTAAAAGGCAAAACTCTTCATATAGACATAGAAGGTGATATTGGAAACGATTCATTTAAAGGTTACATCAATGGTGAATACATAAAAATGAAAAATGTATATCAAAATGTTTACTCAATGCCTAATGTTACAGAGACAAACATCCAAAAAAACGTAATTAATTTAGTAGATAATATGTTCGTGAATATTGCTAGTAAATCAATTCGAAGATCCGGGATGTATTTCATTGGAAATCGTGCGATGTTAACAGGGAAAAACCCTAAAAACATGAACATTAAAGTCGGTCAAAAATACAATGATGATTTACCACTAATTAATATGCTAGGATTAATCGCAAACAAATCAGTTCAACTTGAATGGGAACGAACAGAACAACTGCCACAATCAATCAATGTGACTGTTGACCTTATTTCAGCTATCCCAGCAAGCCAATGGACACCTGTAAACGCTAAACATTTAGAACAACGTTTTACTAATTCAAATCATGTTGTAGTGGTTTATGTAGGAGAAGAGCAGGTAACGGTTAGCTTAACATTTAATAGTGCAAACATTACACAAGAGGGTGTTCCTCCGTTATTTGCAATTCTTGAAGGGGAAGAGGAGATGTTTACTGATTTCACTAAACTATATGCAAAAAAACTTGAAATCAAAAAAATTGACGGCTCTTTCTTTAAAAACAAAAAAATTCTACATTCTGATATTGGGGATGGAACAACTGAGTATATCTACACAGTTGGCGTAAATCCAGTAATTGATGCTTGTAGCGGTGAAAGACGCGGTGTCGGCCATGCTACAGAAGAAGCTGTAAAATTATTAAATCAAGAACGTGGCACAAACATTAAACGCCAACAATTCTCTCAGATTCTTCAAGATATAGATCATAAATACCATGAAGAGGCAACAACCCACTTTAATATTACAAAAGTGGAACAAGCTGAACTAATCCTAGAAGATACAGATGAAAAATATGTAAACAATACAGCCAGTGAAGCTGAAGTTTTATGTGTGTATGGTGGGGGAAGTATTACTTTTAAAGATGAATTATATAATCAATTATTAGAGTATTGTGAGCGAGTTGGAATGTACTTATTGTGGATTCCAGAGAAATACGCTGTAGATATGAATGCTAAGGGGATGCAAATTATCAAGAAAATTCTTTCTCGAAAAAAGGTGAAATAGTATGTCCGACAAAAAAAGAGAATCCTTCTTCTGGAACCTCAAGAAGATTGAGAATGAAGAATTCTTTAAATGGTTCGAGTCACAAAGCAATATAGCCGATTCTTTGTATAAACTTGTTTGCTATTTTATTGATAAACACGGATTACAAGACGTGGCTGATTATAAGATACAGCAACAAATGCAAAAAGAAATTTTACTTCAAGATAAAGACTTTTTAAATGATGTTAAGCGTATACTTTTAAATAATTCAAACCTTACTATTCAAAAAGAAAGCCAAGCAAATGAAGAAGAGGTAGCCGATTCAAATAGAATAATCTCATCTAATGAAAAAAATTCTACTTCTAAAGATACACATATAGAAAATGAATCCACAGCTGAAAAAGCGGTACTTAAAGATGAATATGAAGACCTGGATACAGCCAATTTATTTGGTAACTAACGTTATAAATCCATGATAAAAAAGAGTCCCTATTTTAGGGACTCTTTTTTATCATGGATTTAAGTTTTTCTACATCTTATCAATAATAATTTGTCTTTTATACCACTGATTTAATTTATCTTTAGCCGTGCCTGAAAGGCGTTTTGTTTTCTTATTATAAAACCTAGAAAGGGTAGGTTGTGATATACCTATTTCTTTTGAAAGTTCTCGCATTGTAATATTTTTATTCATATGGAAGAATGATATTTTTTCTCTAATTGAATTTTCATAATCATCCACATCTAAAGTGTTATTTTCTATTTTCACTGGAGACTCTTCTTGTATGATCTCTACTGTTTTTTTCTTCGCTATTTTTTCTATTGAATTCATTAATTCTTTCGGCGGTAAAATTATTATACCTAACTGAGCATAATAGTTCTTAAACCAATTCTTCTTTGTTAACATTTCCTCTTTTAAATCTTCACTGTACTCCCAATGTGATATTACCTTTTCCTTCTCTAAATCAATAAGAACATTTTCTAACTGTTCACGAATACGATTTGGCTTTTGATTTTGATTTATACCCATGACAGCCAGTAATCCCTTATCTCCTCCTATAGAGTAAGGCCTTTTTAAACTAGAGAACATTTGACGAATTCTCCATTGCCAAGTTAAATAACGAATCAATCTCTTATGATATTTATGTCTATAACTATTATATTCTAACGCTTTTTTTGATAATAGTGCCGTAGTACTACTAGAACCATATAAATAACTTGATAAGAAGCTCCCTGGCTTAATCCTGCAAGATTCTATCCCCATATATTCGTTAGTGTTAGTATCTCTCCAGAGTACCACAGAATCTAATACAAAAAGCCTCTTTATAACTTCTCGCTTTACTTCATAATGTTTACCTGCTTCAGCTCGATCATTTAATACAACTACCTCATTATCATCATTTAAATAGATAAAAATACTTGCTAAGGCAGCAATACGTTTGGCAACCTTTATTTTATCTTCTGCTCGATAATATTCTGTGTTATTAGCCTTTGCTTTAGGTATGCTACACATTTCTAATACCTGATTATATGAAAAGTCTATGAATTCATCAGGGGACTTTGCCTCATTTAACCATTGGATAGTAATTGCATCTAGACAGTCAGCAGTTAAATCATCCATATTACTCATTACACCATCAACCAATGTATTCCAACGAGCAGCTTCTTCAATATTTATTAATCTTAAATCTTCATCCTTATGTGAAGAAAGTTGTGCAACTCCACTACTATCTTTCGTTTCAATTGGATAAGATTTCAACTTTGTATTTTCATCTTCTTCAAATTGATTCTTTGCTATACCATCTCTTAATTTATAATAAACCGCAGAATTATTTACTTCATAATAATTCTCATGCTCTAAACCTGTATTAGATTCCTTTGGTTGCTGCAAGGTTTCATTGTTAGCTCTTGAAAACTCTTGCTCCACAAATAATCCTATCGCCACATCAATTTCAATTTGGTAAGCTTCTATGTTGGTGAATATTTCCAAAGAGGAGATTCCCTTTTTTTGTTGCTGTTCAAGCCACTGTACAAGCATTGAAAATGATGGGGAAAAATAGTCCGAAGTTACGATCCTACTAGTATCTTCTTTAACTTCTAAGTAATAAGCATTCCATTTATACCACAATTGTTCATTATGTTTATAGATAGGTGCTGATATTACTAATGCATCTTTAAACAATTGTAGAACATTATCCATATACATCCTTCTCCTTATTTAATTTACAATTGAGAATGATTTAAACTTAAATCTATATAGCCTTATGATGTTCCTATTCATGAAAATAAAAAAGAATACAGTAAGTTCTATCCAACCATCCCTTAGTGATAATCTAGCACGTATGCTTATAACCACCTCTTTTACTGATTATACAAGACTGTATCCATTTGGAAAAGGTAAGACGTTATATGAAAACCAATATTTTTCAAGGGATTAGCTGAAACATGAAATTCTTTTGCGATATCATGTCCCTTTTGACTAAACATGAAAAAGCTAGGTTATTCATGTTTTAACAGTTTCGCTGTATATATGGTAAAACTCATTAAATTTTGCATACAAAGTGAAAATTTATAGCGGTATCATGTCCCTTTTGATTAAAACATGAAAAAAATCCAGCCTAAAATGTTTCATGAAATTAAACTATATATTTTTTCATAATCTTTTCTATCCTTGATACAAAAGGGTTTCTTCTATATTCAAGGTATGAAACAAGAAAATTTATAGCGGTATCATGTCCCTTTCGTGTTTCATAAATCCTCTTAAATCCCTTATATACCATACATTTATACCACATCTTCTCAAATTTCAGGGGATTATAAAACATGAAAATTTATAGCGGTATCATGTCCCTTTCTATCTGAAAAGATGAATCACTCCTAGCGGTATCATGTTCCTTTTATAAATGCCAAATTTCATATAAATCCCTTTAACATCAATGTTTATTAACGATTTTCATGTGAATTGTAATAAATAGAAATATGAAAATCCACAGCCCTATCATGTCCCTTATATTTTTGTGAAAATAAGCTTCCAATCCCATTAGAACAACGTTTATTAGCAGTTTATAACTCATTTTCTTGTTTATTCGGAACATGAAAATCCATAGTGATATCATGTCCATAAAAAAAATAGAACAAAACCCGAAACCCCTTGATATGAAAGGGATTAACGTACATTTCATTTTTTCATGTTTGCTCTTAAAGGGGCCCATTTCATCGAATTTTGATTTGCTATAATTAAAATCGGTATATTTTATATTGTACGGATATGTATATTTTAATTTGTATAGGAGGTGAAAAAGATGAGCAAATCATTTGTTATTCGTAATCAACGTAGTCTAAATGGACAATCTACTAATGCGGTTATAGTTACATTAAAATCTTGGCAAGCACTTGTTGATGCATTGGAAGGAAAATACTATAGCTATAAAGATACATACCTTGAAGATATTATTAATCAAATGTCGTATGAAGAACGTATTGCGGATATCGATGGATTTGTTGCAAAAGCAAAGCCATCTTTTTCACGTCATACTATTTCAAAAACAATGGGAAGAAAACATAAATTGTACGGTATTACAAATGCAGATCTTGAAGTATTCCTTTACCTACATAAAAAATGCTATACGAATGGTATTATTCCAAACGTAACAGTACATATGCTTTGGGAAGACTATAAGCAATACAAAGAAGAATTGGCATGTATACAGCATTCTCAATTCTATATTGCACTAAAAAAATTAAGCCTACATAACATTATTACGATTGAAAATGAATTAGATAGTCGATACACAATTAAAATAACTCATTTTATGAATGAAGAAACAGAAAAAGCAAATCCTTATGTTTACATTAGTCCTGTAGTCTTTACAAAAGCTTTCTTTGAACTTTCAGTAGCATCTAAGAAGCTATTCTTAGATATTGCTATGCAACAGCATAGAGAAACTACATTAAAACGTTCTTTAGACAAACAGGATGAAAGAGGTAATAAGACTCACTTTGGTGGGATGTACCGCTTTCTACATAAGAAGTATCCACATCAAATTCGTGCAGTTATGAAAGAACTAACGACTGTATTGCCTTGTACAGGAACTCCACTATTCAAAATCTGTAAACTACAAAAAGGGGTTCAAAACAAGAAAAAATACACGACTTTATTTTTATCTATTCATCCAGACTTCTTATGTGGAAAAGAATCAGGCGAACTACAGTATCGTGATCCTTTTACTCCAAAGGTTACGTATGCCCGTAAAGCCCGATTTATTGAATCTACACTACAAGAAATGCATATTGGGGAATTTACACGAGACATGAATAAATTTATTCATGTACTTAAAAATACCTGTCATCGACAAATCCGTAGTGTAATACATAGTTTGCGTGACATGATTGATCGCACTGAAAAATATCCAAGCAAGTTAGTATATACACTGAAAAAATTACTGAATCAAACATCACAGTATCATATTCTTGATACCGCAGCTAAAGAAGGGATTTATCCTCTTATTACACAGCACGTACCCGCAAAACAAAAAGAACAAGCTATATTTGATTTCGGATTGCATTTCTCTATGTACTCTCGCCGAAGCATCAAGAAGCTGTTCCGTAAAACATTTGAGTTATTAAAGAACAAATTTGCCGTACCTGTTACAGAGGAATCTTACCATCGTAATTATCTAAGATATCAAGAAGAAACATTATTTAGAAAATACGCTTATGAACAAGGTGCAAATCTAAATGCTTATATGGCTTTAGAAATAGAAATGCGTGAACTTCTAAAAATAAAAGGACATAAAGAACGCTTTATTCCTAGTGATGTACGTGAATTGTTCATTGAAAAGATAGATAAATTACCAAAAGAAAAGCTAAGGGTAATTGAAGTACCTGGTAGTATAAATTTAATTACCTTTATACGTGCGTTGGAACAGCTGATACGTGCTGGGATTCAAGTAACATCAACTGAACAGGTATTAAAGGTAATGGAAGAAATGTAATCATTTTCAGCTCTCTATATTTGAAAAAAAATCAAAGTAGAGGGCTATTCGTGTTGGCTCTATCATTCAAAGTCTTTCTATTAGATACATTTATATACTTTTCTAAAAGATTCTATTGAAAATAGAATCTTTTTTTATGCACTTCTATACAATAAAAATTATTCATCATTCTTAATTTCCACAATAGTAACTTGAAAAGGCATCCAATACTTATATAAATAAAGATTTTACTCTACATAAAATCATAAGAAAAATTAAATTTTTAGTGGATATGTTTATAAAAAGGATTATTTGTGAATAAAAATATCATACTATTGTTGCTATATAAGGGTTCTATAAGTAAATCTACTAAAATTCATCAAGTTTTATGTGATTAAATATGAATAACTGAATTAAGTGGATTAAATAATGATCATTGTGTATAGATTGTGTACAAATGACTACAAATTGGGGACAAATATCGAGAATGTCTTCTTATTTACGAATGAATAAATATACTTATTGCCGAATTATTTTTCTTCATTTTTTATGTAGGTATAGTGGTATTATTTTATGATTTTATGTAGAAAGGATGGTACAACAAAGTCTATTTTTACACTCCCATTACATACCATTTATGATTTTTTACAGTAGGGCATGTTAAAAACATTGGCATAGCAAGCTTTATTCTATATTTTATGAACCTATAAAAGTTTTATCTTTATATTTTTAATATATATAAGATATATATTTATATAAGATTTTAAGAAAAGGGGGAATATTTTAGAGAGGATGGGGACAAACAAAATATTTTTAAATAAAAAAATAATTTATATTATATATACTAATGTTTTCAAAATTTATTAATAAAAAGTTCTAACTACTATACGCATAAAATACTACTAGATAAATTATATATAAGTGTTAAGAGTCTTCTTTAGTAGAGTTATCACAACAAAGAGATTTACATACTATAACAAATTAATAGTCCTTTACAAAGAGATGAATTACTGTTGCTTTAGGAAATTAATAGTTATAAACTTATAGGCAAAGTCGAGATCCTAGCTATAAGCTTGTAAAAATAGAGTATATATTTATTATACTTTATTTAATTTTTCATACATGAATAGGAGTGATATTTATGCAACTAAAAAATGTAACACCTATGGGATTAAATGATGAGGTATTCAAAACAATTATTAATAAAACTGAAAATACATTTCCATCATTTTTTTTCATTAATCCGTCAGGTAATGTTGTCATACCAAAATATTTAAACAAGGATATATGTATGTATGCAGTTTTCGGTGAAACAATGGTTATAATTGATAATGAAATTGAGATATTAAGGCATCAACAAATATTGTATTTTAATGCTGAGGTGTACATTGAATTGAGAAATAATACAACTGAGAATGTAATTGTATATATTGATGGTGTAAATAAGTAATTATTGATTATAATTATTATAAATATTTGTGAAATACTTCACAAAAAATACACAATAAAAAATAGTCATTTCATGTATAGTAGGAGTAGTTGAAAATTTCACATTATTATTTGTGAAATACTTCACATGATTTAAGCATTTACTTAATAGGCAAGATGAAAACAATAAGTTCCAACATTTTAAATCTATTTTTATAGTGATCTGGAGGCTTTAATATGACAAACAAGACAGATGAAAAAGAAGTACAAGCAATGGTCAACGTAGTAATTAAAGATGAAAATGAAGTACAAGAAGTTGTTAATAATTTAGTTGAAAATGGAAAAGAAGCTCTAAAAGCACTAGAATCTTATACGCAAGAGCAAGTAGATCATATTGTTCATGAAATGGCACTATCTGGATTAGATCAACATATGCCATTAGCAAAAATGGCGGTTGAGGAAACTGGTCGAGGTGTGTATGAGGATAAATGTAC
This sequence comes from Bacillus cereus group sp. MYBK95-2, assembly GCF_051915225.1. Lineage (NCBI taxonomy): Bacteria > Bacillati > Bacillota > Bacilli > Caryophanales > Bacillaceae > Bacillus > Bacillus cereus group sp. MYBK95-2. The sequence goes on from NZ_JBQAEH010000011.1 coordinate 64,940, forward strand.
AAAGAACATATTTGCGACTGAATATATTTGGCATAGCATAAAAAAAGATAAGACTGTAGGAATTATTCATGAAGATCCGCATGAAGAAGTCATCGAAATTGCCGAACCAGTAGGTGTAGTTGCTGGTGTGACACCAGTAACGAATCCTACTTCAACAACTATGTTTAAAGCAATTATTGCAATGAAAACACGAAACCCAATTATTTTCGCTTTTCATCCATCTGCTCAGCAATGCTCTGTTGCAGCGGCTAAAATTTTAAGAGATGCTGCAATTAAGGCAGGGGCACCGGAGAATTGCATTCAATGGATCGAAAAACCTTCTGTTGAGGCAACAAAAAGATTAATGAACCATGAGGGGGTTGCACTTGTTCTTGCAACCGGAGGTGCTGGAATGGTGAAATCAGCATATTCTACAGGGAAACCGGCCTTAGGAGTAGGACCTGGGAATGTACCTTGTTATTTAGAGAAATCAGCACATGTAAAACGAGCTGTAAATGATTTAATTTTATCAAAAACATTTGATAATGGTATGATTTGTGCCTCTGAACAAGCAATCATTGTAGATAAAGAAATCTATAATAGTGTAAAAAAAGAAATGCAAGACAACAATTGTTATTTTGTTACCGAGGAAGAGAGAATAAAATTAGAGAAGCTTGTTATTAATGAAAATACTTGTGCAGTAAATAGTGATATCGTTGGGAAATCAGCACATTATATTGCATCATTAGTAGGCATTAAGGTACCAGAAGATACAAAAATACTTGTAGCTGAAATTAAGGGAGTGGGTGCAGAATATCCACTATCACGTGAAAAATTGAGTCCAGTATTAGCCTGTATCAAAGCAAATTCACGAGAAGAAGGATTTAAATTCTGTGAAGAAATGTTAAATTTAGGTGGCTTAGGGCATTCAGCGGTTATTCATTCTACAAATAAAGAAGTACAAAAACAATTTGGTTTAAGAATGAAAGCTTGTCGCCTTATTGTAAATTCACCGTCAGCACAAGGTGGGATTGGTGATATATATAACGCATTTATTCCATCTTTAACATTAGGTTGTGGATCATACGGTAAAAATTCTGTTTCTCAAAACGTAACAGCTACACATTTAATAAATGTAAAGCGTTTGGCGAATAGAAAAAATAATATGCAATGGTTCAAATTACCACCTAAGGTTTTTTTTGAAAAACATGCGACACAATATTTAGCTAAGATGCCAAACATTTCACGAGCATTCATTGTAACGGATCCAGGAATGGTAGAACTGGGATATGTTGATACAGTTACACATTACTTACAACAGCATTTAAATGATGTAAAAGTAGGTGTTTTCTCAGAGGTAGAACCAGATCCATCAGATGAAACAGTATTCAAGGGGGCTGAGATGATGAGAAGCTTCAAACCGGATGTAATTATTGCATTGGGCGGAGGTTCAGCAATGGATGCAGCAAAAGGAATGTGGCTATTTTATGAATATCCAGAAACAAAATTCTTTGGAATCAAACAAAAGTTTTTAGATATTAGAAAACGTACATGTAAATTTCCAACACTAGGGCAAAAAGCACAATTTGTTGCGATTCCAACAACATCAGGAACAGGGTCAGAAGTGACACCATTCGCGGTTATTACAGATAAAAAAAATAATATAAAATATCCACTTGCTGATTATGAATTAACACCAGATGTAGCGATTATTGATCCACAGTTTGTAATGACAGTGCCACCTCATGTAACAGCAGACACTGGAATGGATGTGTTAACACATGCAATTGAAGCATACGTGTCTATTATGGCAAATGACTATACAGATGGATTGGCCTTAAAAGCCATTGATCTAGTATTTAAATATTTACCGAGAGCATATAAAAATGGAAATGATGAAGAAGCACGTGAGAAAATGCATAATGCTTCTGCAATTGCAGGTATGGCTTTTGCAAATGCATTTCTTGGTATTAATCATAGTTTGGCGCATAAGCTTGGACCAGAATTTCACATTCCACATGGACGCGCTAACGCAATCTTAATGCCGCATGTAATTCGCTATAATGCTATTAAGCCGAGAAAACATGCATTGTTCCCAAAATATGAGCATTTTGTGGCAGATGAACGTTATGCATATATTGCAAGAACATTGGAGCTGCCAGCAAGTACAGTGGAAGAAGGGGTAGAATCTCTTGTGCAAGCAATTATCAGCCTTGGAAAAGAATTGAATATTAATATGAGTATTGCAGGACAAGGAGTAAAACAAGAAGCATTTGAAAATGTTGTGGATGTTTTATCGGAAAGAGCATTTGAAGATCAATGTACACCAGCAAATCCGAAACTTCCATTGATTTCAGAATTAAAAGAAGTATATAAACAAGCATATAAAGGTGTGTAATAAGTTAAGTAGGTATAACTTTTTTAGTTCATAGATTTTGTATTTGATATTTGTAAATATATTGTATATGGGTGTTAAGGGGAAATAAATATTATAAAGAGCTGTGTTCTAAATAGAGCATCTAACAAAAATGCTGCCTAGATGACCTGTATGTAGGTAAGACGGGATTGTACAAAAACTATGTCTAATTATAAGAAGTTAAATCAAGTAATTGAAAAAAAGAAGAATTAATATCGCTTGTTAAGCAGTATGGATTCACTCATGAAAAGGTAATTTGTTATAGTAGAGAATTAGATTTATTACTAAATGATTTGATGAAATCTAATAGAAATAATAAGTAAATCAAATTTATATAAAAAAGCAATAAAATATAAATATTTAAGATATATTTAAAATAAAAAGCACTCCCCTATAAATAGGAGAGTGCTTTTTTATCTTAATTTCATCTATTTTAGGAGGGATTTTTTAAATGCTAAAAACTTATGCGTGATAAATCTCACAACATAAATGCACATATAATTTTACAATATAGTATGTAAGTTGATGGGAGGCTTTCTTTTTGATAAATCGTGATTATAATAAAAACCCATTTATTGTAATATGGGAGTTAACAAGAGCATGCGAATTAAAATGTCTACATTGTCGTGCTGAAGCTCAGCATTATCGCGATCCTTTTGAGTTAACATTAGAAGAAGGAAAAAAGCTAATTGATGATATATATGAAATGGATAATCCGATGCTGGTTTTTACTGGTGGGGATCCATTAATGCGTTCGGATATATATGATATTGCTGAATACGCGGTGAAGAAAGGTATTCGGGTTTCCATGACACCCAGTGCTACTCCAAAGGTTACTAAAGAAGCGATAAAAAAAGCAAAAGATGTTGGGATTGCTAGATGGGCATTTAGTATAGATGGACCAACAGCTGAAGTACACGATCATTTTAGAGGAACAGAGGGGTCATTTAAATTAACAATGGATGCAATTCATCATTTAAATGAATTAAAAATCCCTATTCAAATTAATACAGTTGTGTCTAATTATAATTTGAGTGTACTTAAAGATATCGCAAATTTAGTAGAAGAATTAGGTTGTGTGTTGTGGAGTGTATTTTTCTTAGTCCCAACAGGACGTGGTAAAGAGAAAGATATGATTTCACCAATTCAACATGAAAGAGTGTTTCGCTGGCTATATCAGCTTAGTAAAACTGTTTCTTTTGATATAAAAACCACAGCTGCTCAGCACTATAGACGCGTTGTTCTTCAAGAAAAAATGAAGGGAATTAAAAAGATAGATCAAATTATTCAATATAGAGATGTACTGATGGAAGGGATGACGGACGGAGTTAATGAATTTGGACGCGCTCCAAAAGGAGTAAATGATGGAAATGGAGTTGTATTTATTTCTCATATTGGAGATGTATACCCAAGTGGGCTATTGCCGATTAAAACCGGGAATATTAAATCAGCACCGATAGCTGAAATTTATCGAAACTCTCCTGTTTTTCAAAGCCTTCGTAATCCAGACAATTATAAAGGCAAATGCGGTGTTTGTGAGTTTCGATATGTTTGTGGGGGATCTCGTTCTAGGGCATTTGCGATGACGGGGGATTACATGGAAAGCGAACCTTTTTGTGTATATGTTCCAAGAGCATTGCAAAAAAGTGTAAGAATTGAGCATGTCCCTCTTTTATAACCTGTTTTTATAAATTTTCTTATTGTATATTTCCAGTATTTATGAGCAGATACTTTCTGCTCATAAATATTGGATTAGTGATGACTAATAATTGAAAAAAAGCAAAGAAATTATAGTTATTTTAGGCGTATAATACGTTGATTTGAGCTTCCGCGAAATGGAAGAGTCAAATCTCTTTTTTCGATTTCAAATCTTCCATCAACTAAAACATCTCCATAATGTAACAGCTCAATCATATCTTTGTTTTGTGAGTTTTGTATCTCTTCTAATGTATAGCCAGTGTAAATCCAAAGATTTTTGTTTAAACTTTTTACAGCCTTTGCAACTTCTTTGACCTCGATAGCTTGAAAAAATGGGTCACCACCTGAAAATGTTATATCAGTTAGAGGATTTTTGGAAATTTCTTTTATAATTTCTTTCACACTCATCTCGGTACCATTATAAAGATTCCATGATTTGGGGTTATGGCAACCTAAACAATGATGCGGACAACCGGCAAAAAACACAACTGTCCGTAACCCTTCACCATCTATTACACTATCATGAATAATATTCATTACCTTCATTTATGTTTCACACGATCTGCTTCTTCACTACGCTTTGCATTGTTCCATTTTGACATGTCTCCCACAAGATATCCAGTAATACGGCGAATTCTTTCAATATGAAGGTTTTCTATATTTCCACAGCTGGGGCATTCATTTTCAATAACTCCATTATAGTCACAACATTTACAACGATCCACTGGATGATTAATTGAACCATATCCTACTTCATAATGTGCCATTGCTTGAACAATCTGTTTTAAAGCTATCAGATTATGTGCTGCCGCCCCATCTAGTTCAATATACGTAATATGACCACCGTTGCAAAGAGCATGAAACGGTCCTTCTAAACGTATTTTATTAATTGCTTGAATAGGGTAATAAACTGGAATATGAAATGAATTTGTATAATAATCATGATTGGTTACACCTGTAATAGTTCCAAACTCAGCACGATCCTTTTTGATAAACTTCCCTGATAGTCCCTCGGCAGGAGTTGCAATTAAGGTGAAATTCAAGCAATGCTCTTCTGTTGCTTGGTCCATCTTATTTCTCATAAAGGTAACAATTTCTTTTCCAAGTTGCCATGAATCTTTATCTTCCCCATGGTGTTTTCCTGTTAAGGCAACCAAGCATTCCGCAAGTCCAATAAAACCAAGGCTCAATGTTCCTTGCTTTAAAATCTCAGTAACTGAATCTTCTGGTTGTAGTTTTTCTCCATTGCGCCAAATCCCTTGTGAATATAGGAATTGAAAATCTCTTGCTTTTTTTGTGCATTGATAAGAATATCTTTCTAGCAATTGACGAATGCCAAGTTCGATATAATGGTTTAACGATTTGAAAAATCCTTCTTTTGAATCATTCATTAAAGCCAATTTTACTAGATTAATAGAGGTAAATGATAGATTTCCTCTGCCAATTGCTGTCTCCTCACCATGAATATTAGACATCACCCGAGTACGACACCCCATATAACATACTTCACTTTCTGGGTGCCCATTATAATACGCTGCATTAAATGGCGCATCTAAAAATGAAAAGTTAGGGAACAATCGTTTCGCTGTTGTTTCTAATGCAAGTTCAAATAAATCATAATTTGGATCTTTTTCTTCAAAATTTACGCCTTTTTTTAATTTGAAAATTTGAATGGGGAAAATAGGTGTTTCGCTTTTTCCTAATCCCGCTTGTGTTGCCTGTAGTAATTGTTTAATTAATAGCCTTCCTTCGTTTGATGTGTCCGTTCCGTAATTAATTGAAATAAACGGAACTTGTCCACCACCACGGCTATGCATACTATTGGAATTATGAATAAATGCCTCACATGCTTGATATGTATCGTTTTCTGTTTCTTTCCATGCAAACACTTCGATTTGTTCCTTTGTTAGCGGATAGTCTATTAACTTTTTTTTGTTTTTTTCAAATGTTTTCCTCACATAGGGTGCTAAATCTATATCAAACATGGCAAGAGATTGCCCACCATGCTGCATATTTTGATTAGCTTGAAGAATAATAGACGAGAGTGCTAATGCACTTTTAATATCTTGTGGTTGTCTCATATGGCCATGTCCAGTGTGGAACCCTTTTTTCAGTAACTGTGCTAAAGGAATTTGTGAACACGTGGTTGTTCCTGTTGCATAAAAATCTAAATCGTGTGGGTATAAAATATTTTGATTAATAGCTTCTTTTACTTGTTTAGAAAGCAAATGTTCCGTTACATAAAGTTTTGCGCTCTCTGATGCAAATGTTCCCATCATTCCCATTGGAGATCGACCATCAACATTTGCATTTTCTTGCATTAAGTCTTGATCGTTACTTTTTATAATTTTATCAAAAGTTGTCCATAAAGTATTTTTTTGCTGTTTTACATTGTCTGAGTTGTTCATCAAATTCACTCCCGATCAATATATAGTATCTAACATTGATAAATGATACTATATACAGTGCATTTCTGCAATGGTACTAATAAATGAAGTATGTAATCTTTTCTGTTTAGAAGAGACTAAATCTAGAAGTTTATCGTATTACCTTGCTCATAAAAAATGAAAAGATATAGAATGATTCAATTATTTATAGATAAAAATTATTTTGTTTTAGGTTCAAAGGGTGAGGATATCAATAGAGGGTAAAAACACACTGAACAATGTTTTATTTTACAAAATAAAAGGTATAAAAATAGAATGCAGTGATTTCACTCACAGTATTTTTTTAAAACATAGTTTATCTTATAAGAGAAGAGTGAGTATGAGAAATTCATTATATTTTACTATTTGGGATGGGTATTCCCTAAATTGGTGGAGTATGATTACCAGTGGGGGGATTCTCTCACTGGTAAAGTTTTTTATCTATAAATTTAATGATATATATGCTACTTATTATCATTTTTACGTAACATTTTGATAAAAAATTAAATGTGAGGTGTGGAAGAATGAAGTTAATTATTCCAAAGCAGCATGGAGCCTGGGGAATGCTGCTTATTCCATTTGTTTTAGGTATTTTAACTGGTAAATGGACATGGTATCATATACCTCTCTTTTTAGCGTGGTTTTTTGTGTATTTAGCTACATATCCCTTATTAATGTATGTAAAACAGCCGCGGAAGAAGTATTATTTATATTATTTTTTTCTTTACTTTGGTGAGGCTTGTATATGTACAGCTATTGCTCTTAGTTATGAATGGCGTATAGTTTACTTTTCTATTATTATGCTCCCGTTTTTTTGTATAAACATTTATTTTTCTAGCAAAAAAAATGAACGAGCCTTATTAAATGATGTATGTGCAATTCTTTTGTTTTGTATAGGGGGCATTATAAGTTATTACTTCACAATGAAAACAGTCGATAAAAATATATTGATAATAGCGACTATAACATTTTTATATTTTATCATTTTGCCAAGAAGACTCCTTCCTCAAGGAACGCGAAGTGAGTAGGTGGGAGATGAATTGGCTTCGAACAAGGGATGGCAGAAAGCCATCTTAATTGTTCGACATACATAAAGTGTTACTTCACTATACACCAAATATATGTTCGGTGTATAATAGTCATATACCGAAATGGAGGTGAATCAAATGATAATTAATAAAGCCTATAAGTTTCGTATCTATCCAAATCAAGCACAAACAATTCTAATTAACAAAACAATAGGTTGTTCTCGCTTTGTATTCAATCATTTCCTATCCCTATGGGATTACGCATACAAAGAGACTGGAAAAGGTTTAACATATGGTACATGCTCTGCCAAACTTCCTGCCATGAAGAAAGAGTTTGTTTGGCTCAAAGAAGTGGATAGTATTGCGATTCAGTCGTCTGTTCGCAACCTTGCGGATGCATATACACGATTTTTCAAAAAACAAAATAGTGCCCCGCGTTTCAAATCCAAGAAGAATAACGTACAATCTTATACCACAAAACAAACAAATGAAAATATTGCCGTTGTAGGGAACAAAATAAAGTTGCCGAAACTAGGCCTTGTTCGATTTGGCAAAAGTCGCGAAGTAGAGGGACGTATTGTAAATGCGACTGTTAGACGAAACCCTTCTGGCAGATATTTTGTGTCACTATTAGTTGAAACAGAAGTACAAGAACTTCCGAAAACACATTCTTACATTGGAATAGATGTAGGACTAAAAGATTTCGCTATTTTGTCAGATGGAAAACCCTATAAAAATCCGAAGTTTTTCCGATCATTGGAAGATAAGTTGGCGAAAGCACAGCGTGTTCTTTCTAGAAGAATGAAAGGATCTTCTCGCTGGAATAAACAACGAGTCAAGGTAGCTAGAATTCATGAATACATATCAAATGCTAGAAAAGATTACTTGGATAAAATCTCAACTGACATCATCAAAAACCACGATGTTATCGGTATTGAGGATTTGCAAGTATCAAATATGTTAAAGAATCATAAGTTAGCAAAAGCAATTAGTGAAGTATCTTGGTCGCAATTTCGATCCATGTTAGAATACAAAGCAAAATGGTATGGCAAACAAGTCATTGTCGTATCGAAAACATTTCCTTCCAGCCAATTATGTTCTTGTTGTGGATATCGAAATAAAGACGTTAAAAATTTAAACCTACGTGAATGGAACTGTCCTTCTTGCCGTACACACCATGATAGGGATATTAACGCAAGTATCAATCTAAAGAATGAAGCGATAAGGCTTCTAACCGCAAGGACTGCGGGGTTAGCCTAATCAACTAGAGTTCGATAGAACTCTTTACTTAGGAATCTCTCACTTCTAAACGAAGTGAAAGTGGGGGTAGTTCAATACAACAATAATAGTATTTAAATATTTTATCTTATATTTTTGATTTATGTGAGGACACACCTTACATACCACTCCAATGGTATAGGTGTGTCCTTTAACTTTATATAATTAAATAACGTTAGTGATTCTCGTGTAAACTAGGGATTATTATATAATAATTATATAATGAGAAATTAGTAATTTAAAGTTTATCTCAAATCTTATAGCTCTGTGTTTTTTTAAGGAATGATAGTTAGGGCTTGTCTGCCTAATTGAACCCATGCTTCTTCAAAATCCTTCTTATCAATTCTTTTATTTTTTTCCGTATCTAATGGATCATTAATATATACATATTGATCGGTGTATCCAGTTAGTAAAACACTATGTTGACGGTATGTAACCTGTCTCTCACCCATATTTGTTTTCCAAGTACGAAATTCATAATCAGGTAGTTTGCGAAAGCTCGCGTTTGTTAAAATCCAAACAGGGTGTTCTTTATCAATTGCCTTATATAAATCCTCAGGATTACTTCCGGTTAAGTCTATAATACAATTCTCTGATATGTATAATTTGGCTAACTCTAAAATTGGCTTAATATGCACACCTAAACCAGGCATATCTATGTCATACATATCTCCAACAAATCCTTCGTCCATATTTCCCATAAATCCATTGTTTTGAAAAGGTACATATTTAATATTTTCAGCTAACTCTAATTTATCAACGGATAGACCGTTAAAATTTAAAAGCATTGCTAAACTTGTAACTTCGCATCCACGTTCTAATTCTGGATTTTGTAAAATCAAAGGGACTTCTAAAGGATTATTCTCTTTAGAAGATAGTTTTTTTTCATCGATTTTAACAAGTTTATCCATCTCATATGTTGTATTTTTAACGCTATTATTTTCACCTTTATGGGCTAGAGTTATTATACATAATACCGTGCATAAAATAATTAATAGATAAATATTTTTGTGTCGTTGCATTTTAGTATGTCTCCTTAATTAAGTTAATACTTTAATTTAATACGTAACGGGGTTGCAAATGTGTCAATATTAAAGTGTTCTCTTTAATTCGTTTTCAAAGGATTAAAACTCTTCTTAAACAATTATTAAGAAGAGTTTTTTAGATAAAAGTTATAAAGAATTAGTTTTAATTAACTAAGAAATTATGCAAAAAGAGTATTTGTCTATACATTCGTTATATGCTCGGCTAATACAGTAGCTTGTGCGTGGAGGGGGGCTGGAAATCCTAATGTAATACCATTGTGTTCAGTGCATTCACCAATTGCATAAATTAATTTATCATTTGTTTGCATATACTTATTAACAACTATGCCACGTTTAACATATAAGCCAGCTTTTTTTGCTAAATGTGTATTAGGTCGCCTACCAATAGGTATTACAATTAAATCGTATTTTTTAATAGTGCCATCTTCGAATTGGATCCCCTCTGCATAGTCTGTACCTAGGATTTTAACCATGTTTTTTTCCATGAGAAATTGAATCCCTTTTGCTTTTAGCTTGTTACATAGTAATGAACAAGCCAAGATATCTTGTTTTGCCATTAAGTGTGAACTGAAATGAACTACGTGGACGTCTATTCCAAAATCAAATAATTTTTGTGCAATTTTTAGACCGAGCATGCCATTACCAATAATAATAGCTTTTTTTGCATGCTTCTTAATATTTAATAGAAATTGGATTTCTTCAGTTGTTCTAAGTTTATTTACTCCCAATAATTGCAGTCCTTTAACGGGAAAAATAAAAGCAGTAGATCCTGTTGCAATGATGAGTTTATCGTAGAAAACAATACGGCGTTTATCTGTAACAATGACCTCGTCCTCACGATCAATTTCTATTACCTTTTCGTTTGTAAAAAGCTTAATATTATGTTGTTTGTACCAATTATATTGCTTTTGTATTCTATTTTTAATATCTAATTGTAATGAAATAGTGTTTATTTGATTGTAGAGAGGATAGAGTTCATCACTGAAAATAGAAATGCTATACATATTAGGATTTTGTATTAAAATCTGTTCAATACAGCGTAAACTAGATATACTATTACCGATTATTACTAAGCGTTTTCGCTTTCTCATATCAATTTCTCCTTACGATTGTGAAGTGTTGAGCAAAGATGTTCGTTCATATTATAACAATTTTAAAAAGCAGATTGCTTGATATATAGTTTATTTTAAAATATGTCACAAATTATCTTTATTCGGGTAATGAGATACAAAAGATGATCCCATTAAACTCATAGGTTAGAGGTGAATTTTAAAAATGTTACTAAGATATTTCAGATGGAAAATGTTGAATATGTTTGCTGATAGTAGTATTTCTTCAATTTTTAAAGAATAACGCATACAAATGCACTGTAACCTTATAATTAAAGTTTTTTTATGTATAAATGCGAATAATTTCCTGATAGGTCACTATACAAGTAAGTAAAAATTAAGATGAAGTGCTTTTCCTAAACATGATAAATTAAAACTTTTTATACCAGATTAATTATTCTTTTATTCTATATTGACTAGGTATATTCGTGTATTATGCACCTTCTAGGATTTAGTGAATATAGCAGATTGCACATCATTTGAATCATTTTGTAAAGTGAGTATGTTTATTTTGTGAAATATTGAACAAAATCTTGAAAGTGAATATTGAAACATGTAGTTTATTCTTAGGATTATTTATAAAAACCATGAACTAAAGGAGTGTGTAATTTTATGTTAGAACAAGGGATAGCTGATGCTATAAAACTTGCACAAAAGAAGAAACAAATATTAGATATAAACCCAATACAATATTTTGTTCGTGCATTACTAGCCGGCATCTATATTGGATTTATTATAGTATTATGTTTTAAATTAGGGGATTTTTTTCACGTTGTAAATTCACCTGCAACTTATTTAAGTGCTTCTTTATTTTTTGGAATTGCACTTATATTAATAATATATGGTGGAGCGGAATTATTTACTGGGAATACAATGTATTTTACAATTTCGACCTTACGAAAAAAAACAACGGTCTTAGATACTTGTCGTAACTGGGGTGCTTGTTTTTTAGGTAATCTGGTAGGTGCAATATTTTTTGCATTATTATTTTATGGTACTGGTATTTTTGATCAAATTGAATATGAACATTTGATAAGTAATGTTGTTGAAGTAAAAATGAATACTCCGACAATACAGCTTTTTTTCAAAGCTATTTTATGTAATTGGCTTGTTTGCCTAGCATGTTTCCTTCCTTCTCAAGTAAAAGGGGATACAGCAAAAATAATTGTTATGATGTTATTGGTTTTTACTTTCTTTTTATCTGGATATGAACATAGCATTGCAAATTTATCGCTATTTGCAATCTCCCTGGTATCGCCACATCCTAATACAATTTCTTTTAGTGGGGCTATTTATAATTTAATTCCAGTTACAATTGGAAATATTATTGGTGGATCTGTATTTGTTGGCATGGTATATCATTATATAACCCAAAACAACCCTATCCCTGAAGAGAAGGGCGATTTAGTTGAATCTCAATGTGAGGAAAACATCCCATTACAAACACAAATAAAAATTTGAGCTACTAATATAATCTTTTTCGTATAAAAATAACATAATTATTTTGAATGTTATTTTTATATCAGTTGGCCTAATTAGCTGGAAATACCGTTTTAATAATCTTTTTAAATATATTTTTTTCTTTTATAAAATATATTATTTGTTTTTGTTAGACATATAAGGGAAGGGAAATATACAAAAAACATTCACAACTTATGTGACTTAAATTTGTTAATATAAAATGCAAGATCACATGTCGAATTTATTACAGAAAACTCTAAAAAATTAGTGGGAGGTTTATTAGAAAATGAATTTTGAAAAAGTTTGTTTGGTATAGAAGTGCTTTTAGGGGGTTATTGCTAAACTAGGTGAGATAACCTTCGATATACAAAATTAAAATTTGCGGTAATTAGATTTGAATGAAGATAATATAAGCATGAATGTCATTATGAAAAGTGATAATCCGTTAGTGAATCTTAATAAAAATGTAAGCGTTAACAATTTTGTTTAACTAGATGTATAAACTAAATTTTTCACAGAATATCAACGAATCTTTGAAATGTAGATAAACAAAAATTATCTTATCTAGTGAAGCTATACATAATATTTTTTTGAGTTAAATAAGAAATAATGTTGGAGCAATATTTGCTGGAAATACATATGAAAAGGAATTTAAGTTTAACTATTTGGTATTTAACATAAATGTATTTCGAGTTTATTACTTGCTCATTCAAAATTAATTAAATCTCTTTTTTATTAGAACAACGGAAATGTACAAAAACATAATAAACAAAAATAGTGAGGGATCTATAAATGAACAAAAATATTAATCGTGTGGTTTTAATTGGTACAGGGGCCGTAGGGTGTAGTTATGCATATTGTATGATTAATCAGGGGTTGGCAGAAGAATTCGTTCTTGTAGATGTAAATGAAGCAAGAGCAGAAGGAGAAGCAATGGATTTAAGTCACGCAATTCCTTTTTCACCATCACCAACAAAAGTTTGGAAGGGTAGCTGTGAGGACTGTAAAGATGCGCAAATAGTTGTAATTACAGCTGGATTACCACAGAGACCAGGTGAAACACGTTTAGACTTAGTTGAAAAAAATACTAAGATTTTTAAAGAGATTATACGTAATGTTATGTCAAGCGGATTCAATGGTATTTTCTTAATTGCAACAAATCCAGTGGACATTTTAACATATGTAACTTGGAAAGAATCTGGGTTGCCGAAAGAACGCGTAATTGGTTCAGGCACAACACTTGATTCTGCACGTTTCCGTTACATGTTAGGAGAATATTTTAAGATCGATCCTCATAATGTTCATGCTTATATAATTGGTGAACATGGTGATACGGAGCTTCCGGTTTGGAGTCATGTGTCAGTTGGCGTTCAAAAGCTACAAACCATTTTAGAAAATAAAAGTCAGTATAATCAAAGTGACTTAGACGAAATTTTTGTTCGTTCACGTGATGCGGCCTATCATATAATTGAACGTAAGGGAGCGACCTGTTATGGAATTGGAATGTCTTTATTACGTATAACAAAGGCAATTCTACATCATGAAAATAGTGTATTAACAGTATCTGCATACCTTGAAAATGAATATGGTCATAATGATGTATATATAGGAGTTCCTGCTGTTATTAATCGCGAAGGTATTCGAGAAATTATAGAAATTGAGTTAAATGCGGAAGAAAAGTTTAACTTTAATCATTCTGTACATACATTAAAAGATACCATGTCACCAATACTATAAGATGAATTTATCGTATAACATTATGTCGAATATATAAATACTTAGCAACAGTTTAAAGGTACCTAATCTAATATACTTTGAAAGCAAATAGTATAGAAAAAATGTTTGTTTAAATAGAAATAAAGTACTTTCATCTTGTAAAGAATCATTTTATAAACATTATTAAGAAGTTAAGATTCTGTACGAAATTAGTTTATAACATATCAAGATTGAACGTTTTTAGAAGCGACATAATTATTTATAGCTAAATATGTTATGATTTTCACAAAATGTTGATACCTTTTGTGCATAGTTTCCTTTAAGTCACTAAAGACAGATATATTTGATTAAATAAAAAGCACTTTTTTAGAAGTTTAAGGAAGTGCCTTTTTATTTGTTAATAAACATTAGAAATCTATTAAATTACATACATTTATGGAAGAGAGTGATTTCTATGTGCATCTGGCTATCGTTTGATTACATTCTTATTGGACTTTTATAAAATAACGAGCATACAGTAGGTAATGTGAAAATTAGGGGGATAATGGAGCATACAAAGTTGGTAATAAACCTTAGGGATAGGAGGGAACGAGATGAGAAATTTCTTTGAAGAAAAATATACAAATTTAGAATTTAAAAGAGAACTAATAAATATTATAAGTAAAATCAGTGAATATAAAGGAGCAATATCAGCATATCAAACTCAAAAACCAGAGATATTTAATCTTTTGGAAAAGAGTATATCACTGCAATATATTAAAACTTTTCCTAATATATATGAAAAGTTTACATTCTCAAATAAACAGTTAAAAAAATTAGTTGATTATCATGCTAGCCCTCAAACATTGGAAGAGGACGCTTTATTTTGTTATTGTAAAACATTAGAACTTGTGCAAAAAGAAAACCACAAATTACCTATTAAACCGCAAACAATTCAAGAATTGCACTTCCAATTAATGAATTATTCAACTTCTGAAAGTGGTAATTGGAGAAAAAGCGAACTTGTATTATCTTCTATTCCAAAGTTAAAAGATCACTTTAAATTACGTACAGTTGTTTTATATGATATGGTTCCGCAATATTTGTATCATTTATGCGAACAGTATAATACATTAAGGGCTAAAGGGAATTTTCATCCGCTCCTACTAATTCCTCAATTTATCTTAAATTTCCTATGTATTTATCCATTTAATAAAGGGAATGGCAAGTTAGCAAAAATATTAATTCAATGGTTATTAATTGAAAGTGGATTTACATTTGTAAAATATACATGTATAGATAAATATTTCAAAGAATATGAATCAGATTATTATGATGCTCTGTATAAATCTGCAGCTCACTGGTATCAAGGCGATCATAATGTAGTTTTCTGGATGAAAATTTTTTTAGATATTGTTTTAATTGCATATAAAGAATTATATTGTGTAATAAAAAATTGTATTAGCACTCATACTAAAAGAAAAAGAATTGAAAAATACATAGACAGACAAGATAATCCTTTTACTAAAGAAAATATTCGAAACATGTATCCAGACATAAGCGAAAGTACTATAAATAAAACATTACACGCTTTAAATTCACAGGGATACATTAAATTAGTTTCTAAAGGTAGAAATGCAACATGGATAAAGCGTAAATTAACTTAGGATAAAGAACTAGAACACTGTCAAATAATAAACAAGGAGAACCCAAAAAGGGTTCTCCTTGTTTATTATTTGTTAGACTAATGTATCTTTTAGAAGGATAAAGAAGTAAAATATACTATTTATTAATTGCAATCTAATCATAAAATTTTGTATCACATCTTTAAGAAAGACTGTTCTACTCGTTATGATTTTCTAAACCAAATTGTCCCTTTTTACGCATAGTGTAATAAATAGGGAGGCCGAGTGCAGTTAGACCTATTCCACATAAAGCTAGCAGAGGTTGAGTGAATAAGGTATTAATAACAATGAACAATCCGCCAATAATAGCAACTAATGGTATAAAAGGATACAATGGAACTTTATAAGGTCGCACAAGTTCGGGTTCCCTTTTTCGTAAGATGAATACAGCAAGGAATGTCATTGTGTAGAATATCCATATTACAAATACCAACATATCAGTAAGAGTATTGAATCCGCCGACGGCCATCATAATAATTGAAATAAATAGCATAAATAGACCAGAATTATAAGGGACACGACTATTTTTAGATAAAGTAGCAAACCATTTACTAAATGGTAATTTGTTCTCAATAGCCATGGCATAAGGAATTCGCATTCCCGTCATAATATAACCATTAATCGTTCCAAATACGGAAATTAAAATACCGATGGTAACTAGTTTTCCTCCCATAGCCCCAAAAAGGATTGTAGCTACTTGAGAGGCTGGTGTATCAGTACCTGCGAGTGATGTTGCAGACATGACCATTAGGAACGCGACATTAATTAATAAATACACAACCATTACTGTTGATAATCCTAATACGATTGCTTTAGGTAAGTCTTTTTTAGGGTTTTTCATTTCTCCAGCAATGTTCCCTACATGAATCCAGCCATCATAGGCGAACATCGTTGCGAGTAAACCAGATCCAAGTGCAGATATCATAGATTTGTTTGGCCCTGCCTCAATTGGAAAAAGCTGAAAAGTAACGTCACTTTTGTGTAGTAAACCAAAAATAATAATTAATGCTAGTGGAAGCAATTTACATATAGTTGAAGCCATTTGGATACCGCCAGCCGCTTTAGCTCCTAAAAAGTTCATAAGAGTTACAAATGTTGCTGTGATAATTGCAATTGCGATAATTAGCATTTTGTGTTCATTAACATTTAGGCCAAATAAACTAACCGTTTGTGTCCCGAAAATAATAGCAAGAGCTGCAATATTTGCAGGGAAGTATATGACAGTTTGTGCCCAGCCAAGCAAGAAAGCAGTTAAGTTTCCATAAGTCCTCTTTAAATATGCCATCATTCCCCCCGTTTCAGGAATAGCGGCAGATAGTTCAGCAGCAGTTAGTCCTGCGCAAACGGTCAAGATACCACCAATTACCCATGCAAGTAATCCTAGGCTAGCTGTTCCTGTTACTCCATATAATGCAGTGGGCTTGAAAAATACTCCGGCGCCGATAACGGTACCAATAACTGTGGTTAATGCTGCAAAGAAACCAATATCCTTTTTTAGTTGTTGTTGTGACAAAATAATCACTCCCAATTAGAAAAATATATAAATTCTCTTATGAATTCTTTATCCTGTTTGTTAAATTATTTGATAGTATATCCTGTATCCATACAAATAGCCGCCCCTCATCCTTACCAGCTAGAGAATTTGAATACATTTCAGATACTAAATAAAAAAGAAATTAAACGTATAAGTAAAGAAAGTTTAATTTCGCCTCAAATCATGTGAAAATTTTCACATGATTTGAGGCGAGTAAAATTCCATGAATTATACATTAAAAGAAATTCTTTAATTTAACCCGAAACATGAAGTTAAAAACGAAATTTCTTTTATATGAATAATAAGGATAAATGAGGTATTTTAATATTTTGATATAGTAAAGTGGTAAATCAAAATTCAAAAGAGAAGATATATTCTTGTGAAGAATATCACAAAGTATTGAGGGATTCAATCATATTTTCGATATAAAATACAGAAAATCAACTAAATAAAACATTTTGTGAAATGTTTCACAAAATTGTTGACCTCTTATTTTTACTAATGTTATCTTGTAGGTGCAATCCAATGTTATAAATTAAATTATATTTGAAAAATATTGTAAGGGTGAATATTTCGAATCTTATATTTATCTGACAATAATTAATTTAATTTATAACTCACTCTAAAAAAGGATGTGTAGATATGAAAATTGGTGTAGTGAAAGAGATAAAAAAAGGGGAAGCTCGTGTAGGGATGACTCCAGAAAATGTTCAAAAATTAGTTTCAGCTGGAAATGAAGTTTTAGTACAAAAAGATGCTGGATTAGGTTCTGGTTATACAAATGATGAATATATAAATGCAGGAGCAAGCATAGTAAATCAAGGCCAGGCATGGGATGTTGATATGGTAGTAAAGGTAAAAGAACCACTACCTGCAGAATACCATTACTTTAAAAAGGATCTAATTGTATGGGGCTTTTTACATCTGGCTGCGTCGAAAGAGTGTGTAGAAGCGATGAGAAAAGCTGGAACTACTGCGATTGCTGGTGAAACTATTAGTGAGGATGGAAATTTAGCATTATTAAAACCTATGAGTGCAATTGCTGGAAGACGTGCGGTATTTATGGGAGCATATTATTTAGAGAAACAACATCAAGGAGAAGGGATTTTATTATCAGGTATTGAGGGAATCCCAGCCGGAAAAGTTGTAATCCTAGGTGGAGGGAATGCTGCAACTAATGCCTGTGATATGGCACTTGGAATTGGATGTAGTGTTACAATCCTAGAGGTTAATCAAGAAAGAATTGCATATTTAAGAAAGCAATACGCAACAGAAGAAGTAAATATAATTGAATCTAATACTGAAAATCTAGAACGAACGATTAAAGAAGCAGATTTATTTATTTCAACAATTTTAATACCAGGATCTCGCCCTCCTAAAATTGTTAAAGAGTATATGGTTCAATCTATGAAGCCAGGAAGTGTCATTGTGGATATCGCAATAGATCAAGGTGGTACAGTAGAAACTATTGATCATTATACAACTCATGATAATCCTGTATTTATTAAACATGACGTAATTCATTATGCAGTACCAAATATGCCTGGTGCCACCCCACGTACTTCAACTATGGCGTTGGCAAATGGAAATATTGAGTATTTACTAGCAATTTCTAAAGATGGATTAGAAATTGCAATTCAAAATAAATCATCATTAGCATCTGGGATAAATGTATATAAAGGTATTATTACCTACGAAAATTTAGGTATGACGCTAGGTTTGGACTTTAAACAATTGAAAGAAGTGTTAGTATGATTACCAAAAACGTATTGTTAGATATCACTGACATTAAAAAAGCCAAAGAAATTCTTGATGTAAATGCTCGAAAAACACCTTTGGTTAAATCTTTCTATTTAACTAGTAAAACCGGTGGAGAAATTTATTTAAAGTTGGAAAACATGCAGTTAACAGGTTCATTCAAGTTTCGTGGTGCATTTAATAAAATTTCTCAACTTACAAATGAAGAAAAAGAACGTGGTGTAATCGCCTGCTCAGCTGGAAATCATGCACAAGGTGTCGCATTATCTTCTCATTTACTTGGAATCAAAAGTAAAATTGTGATGCCAACCTCTGCACCGCAAGCTAAAGTGGATGCGACTAGAGGATATGGTTCGGAAGTTATTTTATACGGTGATACGTTTGATGATGCAAAAGCGAAATGTGAAGAGATTATAAAAGAAACAGGGGAAACATACCTACATCCATATGATGATGTAGAAGTAATGGCTGGTCAAGGGACAATTGGGTTAGATATTCTGGATGATATGTGGGATGTTGATACTGTTATTGTACCTATTGGTGGAGGAGGAATTATTTCAGGAATTGCTGTAGCACTGAAATCATTTAATCCCTCCATTAATATTATTGGGGTTCAAGCTGATAATGTTCATGGAATGAAAGCTTCTTATGATGCGGGGAGAATTTTGGAACACTATCAAGCACCAACAATAGCGGATGGTTGTGCAGTAAAAATACCTGGAAATTTAACCTTTGAAATTGTAAAAAACCTAGTAGATGAAATTGTAACTGTATCGGAAGAAGAATTAGAAGTAGCAATGAAAGACTTAATGCAACGCGGAAAAGCTGTCGTAGAAGGCGCGGGAGCATTAGCCACAGCCGCTCTTCTTGCAGGAAAAGTTGATAAATATGTACAGGGTAAAAAAGTAGTAGCGGTTATTTCAGGTGGCAATGTGGATTTAAAACGTATTTCAAGTGTATGTGAGCATTTCTTTGTTGCCAATGAGGTAAAATAACGATTGAATAATCTTATAAAATAAAATTATTTACTTAAGGGGAGCTAGGAGACGATATCTTAGCTCCTTTTTAAATAAATGGAGGCGTGTGTTATGGCCAACTTATTTAGGAAAAAATCAGTAAGGAAA
The DNA here is from genome assembly GCF_051915225.1 of Bacillus cereus group sp. MYBK95-2. Taxonomy (NCBI): domain Bacteria; kingdom Bacillati; phylum Bacillota; class Bacilli; order Caryophanales; family Bacillaceae; genus Bacillus; species Bacillus cereus group sp. MYBK95-2. The sequence continues at coordinate 85,177 of NZ_JBQAEH010000011.1, forward strand.
TTGTTGCAAGATAGTGAAAGTAAGACTTTGACAAAAACATTGGGCGCATTTGACCTTACCATGCTAGGGATAGGTGCAATAATTGGTACAGGAGTACTTGTATTAACTGGATTAGTAGCCGCAAGAGATGCGGGTCCAGCAGTTATTTTTTCATTTATGATTGCCGCAATTGTTTGTGGGTTTGCAGCCCTATGTTATGCGGAAATCGCATCTGCTCTTCCAGTCTCGGGTAGTGTATACACCTATTCATATGCGACGATTGGTGAGTTTGTAGCCCACTTAATGGGATGGACTTTATTGTCTGTATATATAGTTACAACTGCCGCAGTAGCGGGTGGATGGACAGGCTATTTTCACAACTTAGTAAACGGATTTGGGATTGAGATACCAAGATCACTTTTAACAATTCCAACACAAGGTGGAATCGTTAACTTACCAGCAGTAATCATTACTTTGGTATTAACTTGGTTATTATCAAAAGGCACGAAAGAAAGTAAGCGAGTGAATAACGCAATGGTATTAATAAAAATTGGTATTGTTGTTTTATTCATTTCAGTTGGTATATTTTACGTAAAACCAGAAAACTGGATCCCGTTTGCACCTTATGGTATAAGCGGAATCTTTGCCGGAGGAGCTGCAGTATTTTTTGCCTTTTTAGGATTTGATGCGTTAGCAACGTCTGCTGAAGAAGTAAAAAATCCACAACGTGATTTACCGATTGGTATTATTGCTTCGCTAGTTATTTGTACAATTATTTATGTTATAGTTTGCCTTGTTATGACTGGTATGGTTTCTTATAAGGAATTAGATGTACCAGAAGCAATGGCCTACGTATTAGAAGTTGTAGGACAAGATAAAGTAGCGGGTATAATCGCAGTTGGAGCTGTAATTGGTATTATGGCTGTAATTTTCGCTTACATTTATGCAACAACACGTGTATTCTTTGCGATGAGTCGTGACGGTTTATTACCAAAATCGTTTGCGAAAATTAATAAGAAGACAGAAGCACCCGTATTCTCAACTTGGTTAACAGGTATTGGTAGTGCTTTAATTGCTGGATTTATCGATTTAAAAGAACTATCGAATTTAGCAAATATTGGAGCGTTATTAACATTTGCGATGGTTGGTGTGTCAGTTATTATTCTTCGTAAAACACATCCAAATTTAAAACGTGGTTTCATGGTACCACTGGTACCAATCTTACCGATTATTTCAATAACATTTTGCTTATTTTTAATGGTAAATCTTCCTTTAAAAACTTGGGTTTATTTCGGTATTTGGTTATTTATAGGGGTAATAGTATATTTTATGTATTCTAAAAGACATAGTCAATTAAACAAACTATAAATGAGATATATCAGAGACAAAGGGTACCATACCCTACATGTTTGGACAAGTAGGATTCTTCTCATTTGGGATGTACCTTTTCTTTTTATAAAAAATTTAATCAAAAGAACTTGAAAGTTTATGTTATACGTAAAAAAACGAATCTATTTTTAAAATAGATTCGTTTTTTTAGGGACATTCCATATTTAAGAGATGTGTGGTTAATATCCGCTTATATTTTTTCCTTTGGAATAGTGAAAATTCTTAAATCTATGAGCAAGAAATCTATCTAAACGCTATCAAGGTGATATTTTGAAATAACAAATAGATATAAAGTACCAAGCATGTACATAATAAGAACAAATAACCCTTTGTATACAAATACACATCAGGAAGCAAAAATATATTTATCTTAAAAATAATAACTCACGTTTTATTTTTTTGTATGGTTAGTTACTAAAAACGAATGGAGAGTATGTGTTTATGAAAATAAACCAGTCAAATCATAAAGGGGTATGGAAAAAAAGAATATTAATATTTCTTTTGATTGTTTTCGGATTGATTATTGCAGGAGTTAGTTATTGGAACCTTTCACCTACTCCAAAAGCGTTTCTCATAAAAAAAGCATTTGAAGGTGGAATGTTTGTTCAATCGGATAATTATCAAAACGCTTTAAAAGAAACACAAATTGTTAAGGACATCAATTATAATTCTAAATTTCCCGATGGTATGTTAGACATTATTTATCCGAAAAACCATACTGATAATACACCTGTTATTTTTTGGGTGCATGGGGGTGGATTTGTAGGTGGGGATAAATCCGATATCACTGGTTATGCAGTAGAATTGGCTGCTAAGGGGTATGCAGTGATAAATATAAATTATGCTCTTGCACCTAAGATGAAATATCCTACACCAGTATTCCAACTTGGTGAGGCTTATGAATATATAAAAGAAAATGCAAAGAAATATAATTTAAAACTTGAACAGGTTTATTTTGCAGGAGATTCTGCTGGAGCACAAATATCTGGACAATTCGTTAATATTCAAACATCTGTCAATTATACAAGGTTAACTAAAATTGATCCTGTTGTTGAGCCTGCTACAATTAAAGGTACTTTACTATTTTGTGGTCCATATAATATGCCTGCATTAGCTAAAATGGAAACAACTAAAGAAGTACAAGATTTTATGCGTACCACTGGTTGGGCTTACTTTGGGAAAAAGGATTTTGAAACATTACCTGAAATAGAAATTGCTTCTATCATTAAACACGTTACAAAAGATTATCCACCAACATTTATTACAGATGGAAATACTGCATCATTCGAAGATCAAGCCAAAGCATTAGCGTCTGAGTTAGAAAGTAAAGGAGTACCTATAGAAAAACTCTTCTTTGATAAAAATATTTCTGGTGAGTTGGCTCATGAATTTCAATTTAAAATGAATACACCAGCAGGTCGAGAAACTTTCAATAAAGTTCTTGAATTTTTAAATACAAACAAATAATATTTCTAACATTGAATACAAAAGTTCCTCTATTATTCTAAAAATAGTAGGGGGTTGATAAAGTATAAAAACTACGCTATCTTTTCTACGGAATCCTAGGAAAAGATAGCGTTTTTATTTCCTAATAACTTACAAACACAAACTGTAAGAGAAAAGGAATGAAGTATGCTGATGGTAGTAAATGACTTAGCAGTGTCCATGTATATATGAATCCTATAGATATTTCCTTTATTTCATTTTACATAATATTAATTTTTTGTGAATTATTAGTCTGTAATTAATTAAATTTAAAGTAATATTCACACTAAATGACTACCTTTATATAATTTATTTGATTTATAAGATAGTTAAGAATACCAAATCAAAACATAAAAGCTCATTATTGATTGATATTTTATAAAGTTGTATTAATATGTGTCATAAAATAATATCAAAATATAATTATAAATAGAATAAGGGAGGACTATGTAAAAAAGTAATAAATACAAGTTCATGAACTGTTTTTGCACGTCAGTACATGCTAAAGAAACCAAAACTATTAAATTTATTAAGGAAATGAGAGGGAGATACTATGGGGAATAAATCAAAGCATAAAACTAAAAGAATACTTGTAGCTACTGCAACATTAACTATAATTGCTTCTGGAATGGCTTCTTCATCAGATGTCTTTGCAGAGGAAACGCAACAGCAAAAAAGTTTATTGACATCACTGCAAAGTGAAAAGTCAGTTAAATCAGAAAATAGAACATTTACAGTCCCAGGAAAAGGGGATGTTGAGGTACTGAAACAACAGGAGAGAAAAAGTATGGCATTTAGTCCATATGAACCAACGGGTTTATATGCAAAGCCAAATGAACAAATAACGATTAATGTAGAAGGTAATCAAGATATTCAAGCATACATTGGAACGTATTCGTATGATGCTTCTTGGAGAGAAGATTCTAAGATAAAATCATTTACATTAAAACCTGGTGTAAACACAATCCAATCTCCAAATGGGGGGCTGATTTATTTTTATAATAAACAGCAAGGAGGTAGCATTCGAACGACAATTACAACAGGTGGAACGACTACGCCTTTCTTTGAACTAGGAAAGCATACGAAACAAGATTTAATAAACATGCTGGACCAATATCCTAATGCACATGCAGTGGAGTTAAAAGGCGAACGTGTATTAATTACGGCCAGCCCTGCACGTGTTAAGAAATATTTGTTGGGTTCTAATACAGATCCTGTACAACTCTTAAAAAAGATGGATGAAGCTACTCGAATTCAGGACAAAGTAGCTGGGTTATCCGAGGAACAAGTAGATAAGCACTATATTCATTACGTAGAAGAAAATCATTCTCCCGATTATTATATGTATGCATATCCTTATCGAACCGCTTATGTAGGAGATGCCATTCAATATGTATTAGATATCAATAAATTTACTACGGATGGATGGGGACCTTGGCATGAAGCTGGACATTTGAGACAACAGATTCCTTGGAGATTCTATAATATGGGCGAAGTTCAAAATAATATTTACAGTCTCGCTGTAGAAAAAGCATTTAATCAACCATCAAATTTGGAAAAAAGCGGAACTTATACGAAAGCCTTTCAATATCTAGAACAAACGGATAAAAATTATGACGAAATTAGTGATGTTTTTGTTAAACTTGTTATGCTTTGGCAACTACAGTTAGCGTATGGAGAGGATTTCTATCCTAAATTGCATCAATTGTATAGAGACATGCCTTCAAATGAGATTCCACAAACTGATGAAACGAAAAAACAATTATTTATGATTTCAGCATCAAAGGCAGCAAAACAAAATTTGATTCCTTTCTTTGAGAAGTGGGGATTACGTCCAAATAACGATACGATTCAAAAAGTGGCTGCATTAGGGTATCCAATTTTAACTGCAGAGATTTGGAAGGGTACGGATTCTAATCCAATTAAACCAGATATGCCTAATGTAAACAATATTTTAGAAGGAAACCAGTTTGAATGGTCACTAAAAGGAATTGGTGATTTCGAGTTTGCTAAAATTAATTTCAATAAATCAACAGAAGAAATGCAAGTGGACTTAAAAGCAGGCGTACCACATCATTATTTTAATGAAACATATTCGAGTATTAAAGTACAAAATGCATCAGGAAAAGTAGTATACAATAAAGACATTTATGGAAATAAACAACAAAATGCTGAATCGCAAAAAGTTTCAGTCAAAGTAGGAGATTATATTGAGTTAACACATCTAGAAGGTGTGCATAGAGCTACTCTCACAAATTTAGATAATAGTAAACAAGAGAGCTTTGGAAAAAAAGCCATTTACGAAGTTACAAAGGATGGACTGAAGAAAGTAAATCAAATTGTTAATCCGAAACCGGACACAGAAGCTCCAACACAGCCACAAGGATTATATGCAAGTAACCTTACTTCTAACAGTGTAGAGCTAAAATGGAACCCTTCTACAGATAATGTAGGTGTAAAAGAATATCAGGTATTACGCGATGGACAATTGATTCAAACTGTACAAGGAACGACATTTATTGATCAAAACTTAACAGCTAATAAGGAATATAAATATGCAGTGAAGGCTGTAGATGCAGCTGGAAATACATCAATCCAAAGTGAAATTCTTCTTGTAAAAACCAAAGATCAAAATGTATCTTATGAAAAATGGGATCCAAAGAAGGCATATACAAAGGGCGATAAAGTAGAACATCAAGGGACAGTGTATGAAGCTGTTCAAAGTCATCAAGGAAATGGTGACCTGAATTGGATATTTGCACTATCGTTATGGAAACCCATTACAATCAATTAATATGTAAGAATCAGATGTGAAGATAGAACAACATCCAGTAATTTAAAGAATTACTGGATGTTATTTGAATTTTGATAGATTTCTCTACTAAGTTATTATTCAATAATAAAAATTAGAAAAGGATGTAGATTAGTGATTAGTCAGAAAACGAAGAAAAGATTTAATAAAGTTATTATAATGACCGCAGCATGTAGCATGATTTCTATGTTTGGAACGTCTATTTTACACACTAAAGCTGCAACACATTCAGCTGCTCCAGCAGTTTATGTGAGTCCCCAAAATATACCTGCCTCAGATATTATTAGTATAGACTGGTCACCAGTTCAGACACCACCTTATACGTACTGGGCTGTACACAACTGGAATGCAGGTGGTGAAGCTGGAGGATATGCTGGTTTTCAACAACAAAGTGGGTTTGATGAAAATGGAAAACGTACCTTACATTTTGCCTTATGGGATCCAATTTCCTCTAAAGAAGCAATAAAGGCCGAATACTTATCTCCGAATTCCCAAGCTGGACCCTTTGGAGGAGAAGGAACAGGAATGAAGGTTCAAACAACTTATGGTTGGAAAGACTACAATTGGTACACAATGACAATGCGTTCATGGCAAGAAAATGGTCATACTAAATTTGGACAATGGATGAAAGATGTAACAAAGAATAAATGGCATCAAATTGCAATTATGGACTTTCCGGTTGCTAATGTTGCATTTAATCATGGATTAGGAATGTTTCAAGAGGACTGGGCTGATAGTGGACAGAATGTTCGAGAAGCGCGCCTGAAAAATGGTTATAGCCGAAAGTTAGTTGATAAACAATGGAGTTCTTGGAATAATCAAAGTATTTCTGGAACGCATGATAACACTTATCAATATGATGGGGGATCTACTTCAGAATATGTATGGGTCAAAGCAGGAGGTAATACGCAGTCTACTATTGGGTCAGGAAAAACATTCACGTTAAATCAACCTAGCCAACCTGAAATAGGAAAACTAGATTATGATATAAAGTCTATGTATTATGAAAATGAAAAATTAAATATATCTTGGCAACTAAAAGATAGTAGTACACCTCAATTTAAGGGGAAAATTGAAATTTATGATAATGAAAATATGACGGGCCAACCGATTAACGTAATTAATGATATTAAATCTTATCAAAATGGAATCAGTCAATCTATATCATTACCAACAAATACTTATGCAAAAATTGTATTAACGGATATATTTGATCAAACTGTGGAAAAAAAGGTGCAAATCAAAAATGAATCTCTAAACATTTTAGAAGGGGATACATTTGCATGGTCACTGAAGGGTATAGGAGATTTTGAATTTGCGAAAGTAAATTTAAATAAATCAACAGAAGAAATGCAAATTGATCTAAAAGCAGGTGTACCACATGACTACTTTGATAGTACATATGCAAGTATTAAAGTGCAAAACACATCAGGTAAAGTGGTCTATAACAAAGAGATTTATGGAAACAAACCGCAAAATGCTGAATCGCAAAAAGTTCCAGTTAAAGTAGGCGATTATATAGAGTTAACACATCTAGAAGGTGTACATAGAGCTACTCTTACAAATGTGGATAATAGTAAACAAGAGAGCTTTGGAAAAAAAGCCATATACGAAGTTACAAAGGAAGGCCTGAAGAAAGTAGAAAAAATGCCAGAAGCAACAATTTTAGAAGGAAACAAGTTTGCATGGTCATTAAAAGGATATAGTGATAGAGAAATTGCAAAAGTAGATTATGATAAAACGGTAGAAGAGATGAAGGTAAAACTAGAAGCAGGTGTACCACATTCCTATTTTGCTAGTACGTATGCGAGTATTAAGGTCCAGAATTCTTCTGGTAACGTTCTGTACAATAAAGAGATCGTAGGAAATAAACAACAAAATGCTGAAAGCCAAACTGTGCCCGTCAAGGTAGGGGATTACATTGAATTTACCCATATAGAAGGAGAAGCAACAAAGGAAAAAACGCGAGCAACTTTAACTAACATTGAAAATAACAAAAATGAAACCATTGGAAAAACGGCAAGATATCAAGTTACAAAAGAAGGCCTGAAGAAAGTAGAAAAAATGCCAGAAACAACAGTTTTAGATGGAAATCAATTTACTTGGTCTCTAAAAGGATATAGTGATAGAGAAATTGCAAAAGTAGACTATAACAAAACAACAGAAAAAATGCAGATTAAATTAGAAGTGGGTATACCACATTCCTATTTTACCGATACGTATGCAAGCATTAAAGTCCAGAATTCATCCGGTAATATTTTGTACAATAAAGAAATTATAGGAAATAGACAACAAGCTGCTGAGAGCCAAACTGTACCCGTCAAAGTAGGGGATTGTATTGAGTTTACTCATATAGAGGGAGAAACACAAAAGGAAAAGACACGCGCCACACTTACTAATCTTGAGAATAGTAAGCAGGAATATATAGGGAAGAAAAAAATATATCAGGTTACCTCTATGGGATTAGTAATAAAGTCATAGATTTCATTACAAAACTTAAATTATTAATTTATATATTATATAAAAATCTTAACTATTATACGTATTAAAAAATTTTCAACAGAAAATAGATTGGCGGGTATAGTATGAACATATTCAAAGGGTTTCTAATTTCATCAATTGCAATGACCACATTTGTAGGAACAGATCTAATCCTAAAAAATGATAATATTCATAATAAAGTTTACGCTGAATCTTATAATGTCACATACAAAGAAAGAGATTCACAGGAAGAAAGATTAATTGTAAAGTTTAAAAATCAAATTGACTTACCTTATGAAGATGGTATTGAGAAACGAATAAAAAATGGAGATTATGATAACAATTTAAAGAAGTTATTTTCCGAAAATACAGAACTTACTTTGAATCGTCTGTTCTCATCTGTAAATCCAATAGAGATTGAAAAGTTATCAGTACAATCTAAATCAGTTGCTAATGAATCAGCTAATAATTTATTAAATTATTATATTGTACAAGCTCCTAATAACATAGAAATAGAATTATTACTGAAAAAATTTGAAACATCTCCTCTCGTAGAGGAGGCTTATATACAAGAAAAACAAATTTTGACACCCCCTGAAATACAGTTACCAAATTTATCTGTTAATCCGTACGATGATCCTAGATTTAAAAATCAAGGATATCTTGAAGCGGCACCAAAGGGAATTAATGCCTCGCATGCTTGGAGCATTAAAGGTGGTGACGGGAAGGATACAACTTTTGTGGATATGGAATATGGATGGTTATTGAACCATGAGGATTTAGTTAATAAAAATATTAAGCTTATGTCGGGACAAAATATAAGCCAGCATAGAGCTCATGGGACTTCTGTATTAGGAATTGTTTCATCTGAAGATAATCAAATTGGAAATATTGGAATTGCACCAAAAGCAAATGTAAAAGTAATATCCCAGATCAGGGATAATGGAATTTATAATACAGCGGATGCTATTTTAAGTGCTGTACATAATTTACAAGCGGGAGATATTCTTTTATTAGAGGCACAAGCTTCGTATGATGGGTATGGGGATAAATATTTACCTGTAGAAGTACATCCAGATATTTTTGATGCAATTCGTGTTGGTGCAGATAAAGGGATTATTATTATAGAAGCTGGCGCAAATGGTTCAAACGACTTAGATAATTTTAAAGATCGTAATGGAAAAAAGATTTTAAATCGAAATAGTCCAGACTTCAAGGATTCAGGTGCTATTATGGTTGGGGCGGGATCATCAACTGTTCCACATAAACGTTTATGGTTTTCAAATTATGGAAGTCGATTAGATGTATATGGATGGGGAGAGAATGTTGATACAACATCAGCAAATCCAAGTCAAAATACTACAAATTTATATACATCAACATTTAGTGGAACATCAAGTGCTTCACCAATTATTGCTGGAGCAGCAACTTCGATTCAAGGTATTGCTAAAGAACATCGAGGTTCTCCTTATACACCAGCCGAATTAAGAAATATCTTAAGTAATCCAAATACAGGAACAAAATCTCAAGATCCGTGGAATGATAGAATAGGTGTTTTACCTGATCTAAAATCTATATTAGATAACTTAGGTTTTAATTCAGATATACCGAACTCTTCTAGTATTTTAGAAGGAAAGCAGTTTGCATGGTCGCTGAAAGGGATTGGAGATTTTGAATTTGCAAAAGTAAATTTAAATAAATCTACAGAAGAAATGCAAATTGATTTAAAAGCAGGTGTACCACATAACTACTTTGATCGTACATATGCAAGTATTAAAGTGCAAAACACATCAGGTAAAGTGGTCTATAACAAAGAGATTTATGGAAACAAACAACAAAATGCTGAATCGCAAAAAGTTTCGGTTAAGGTAGGAGACTATATAGAGTTAACACATCTAGAAGGTGTGCATAGAGCTACTCTCACAAATGTAGATAATAGTAAACAAGAGAGCTTTGGAAAAAAAGCCATATACGAAGTTACAAAAGAAGGCCTGAAGAAAGTAGAAAAAATGCCAGAAGCAACAATTCTAGATGGAAATCAATTTGCATGGTCGCTAAAAGGAATCAGTGATTTTGAGTTTGCTAAAATCAATTTCAATAAGTCGACAGAAGAAATGCAAGTTGATTTAAAATCAGGCATACCACATCATTATTTTAATGAAACATATGCGAGTATTAAAGTACAAAATGCATCAGGGAAAGTAGTATACAATAAGGATATTTACGGAAACAAACAACAAAATGCTGAATCGCAAAAAGTTTCGGTTAAGGTAGGAGACTATATAGAGTTAACACATCTAGAAGGTGTGCATAGAGCTACTCTCACAAATGTAGATAATAGTAAACAAGAGAGTTTTGGAAAAAAAGCCATGTACGAAGTTACAAAAGAAGGCCTGAAGAAAGTAGAGAAAATGCCAGAAACAACAGTTTTAGATGGAAATCAATTTGCGTGGTCTTTAAAAGGATATAATGATCGAGAAATCGCAAAAGTAGAGTATAACAAAGCAACAGAAAAAATGCAGATTAAATTAGAAGCGGGTATACCCCATTCCTATTTTACTAGTACGTATGCAAGCATTAAAGTTCAAAACTCGTCGGGCAATATTTTGTATAATAAAGAAATTGTAGGAAATAGACAACAAGCTGCTGAAAACCAAACCGTTCCCGTCAAAGTAGGAGATTATATTGAGTTTACTCATATAGAGGGAGAAGCACAAAAGGAAAAGACACGTGCCACACTTACAAATATTGAGAATAGTAAACAGGAATTTGTGGGTAAGAAAAAAACATATCAAGTTACTCCTACGGGATTATTAATAAAATAGATTAAAAGGATGTCTAAAAAAATAGAATTTTTTTGGACATCTTTTTTATTATTAAAAAAGCATTAATTATTGATAGTGATGTATGATGAATTCTATAGGCCCATTAAATATTATATATATCTATACATAATCAAAAAATTAAGTTATAACTAATGTTCCAAGGATCGACACATCTATTTTTGTTTAATCATGTTATACTTTTCACAAGTGAAACGCTACAATATCAAATCCTAGTTTTATGACATCCTTCTGTTGCCACAGTCTATAAAAGGTCAATTCCATTGGGGTTGACTTTTTATAGTTGTAGCAGAAAGCTATAAACGTCCATATTTTTTTATAGGATAAATGTTGTAATTTCACGTACCGTATTTATGAAAATATAAATAATTACAACAAACATTAGTCTATATGTAGCTTTTATAGTATATAACTTTTGAATAGATAATATTTGATATTCTCGTGATATTTTAAATTATGGTTAAAAGAAAAGACAGTAAAAGTAGCTTGTTAATATATAAAGGTATTAGTAATATTTGGTGGAAAATCGAAGTGTTTTTAAAAGCATGAATAGAATTAATACACCAAAATTGAAGAAGGAGGTTATAGATAATGAAAAGAATTATAACACTGAGCACTTGTAAACTGCAAGATACTATAAAACATGGTGGATGTGGTGCATGTCAGACATCTTGTCAATCCGCTTGTAAAACTTCATGTGGAGTTGCAAATCAAAAGTGTGAAAATACAATAAATAGATAGGAAACAAGTAGTATTGTACGCAGTTATATTTTATATGGGCGGGCAATCTTTATGAAAAAGGAGTTTGATTATCCAGTATGATTCATCAATATAAATTAAATGGATACAATATCGTATTAGATACTTATAGCGGTTCGGTACATGTTGTTGACGATCTTGCTTATGAAATAATTATGCTATATGAGAATACTCCTATGGAAGAAATCCTGTCAATGATGCAGGAAAAGTATAAATATGATTTCCACGTTTCCGAGAAGGAAATTCGAGAAACAATTACGGATATTGAAGAACTAAAAAGAGATGGGAAGCTTTTTACCGATGATGATTATAAGGACCTTTCAATTGATTTGATAAATCGTCCCACTTATGTGAAGGCTCTTTGTCTTAATGTCGCGCATACATGTAATCTGTCGTGTGAATACTGCTTTGCTAGCCAAGGAAAATACAATGGAAAAAGAGCCATCATGAGTTATGAAGTTGGAAAAAGAGCCATCGATTTTCTATTAGAAAACTCAGGTAATCATCGAAATCTCGATGTTGATTTTTTTGGTGGGGAGCCACTCATGGCGTGGAAGACTGTCAAACAGATTGTCGCCTATGCAAGAAATAAAGAAAAAGAGTACAAAAAAACTTTTCGTTTTACCTTTACTACAAATGGTATGCTGCTTAATAATGAAATTACTGACTTCTTGAATCAGGAAATGCACAATGTTGTATTAAGCCTTGATGGAAGAAAAAAAGTTCATGATTATCTACGTAAAACTGTCAATGGGAAGGGTAGCTACAATCATATTGTTCCAAAGTTTCAGGAATTTGTTGAGAAGCGTGGAGATAAAGAATATTATGTACGTGGAACCTATACCCATAATAATGTCGATTTTACCAATGATATTTATCACATCGCTGATCTAGGTTTTAATAAGATATCAATGGAACCAGTTATCTGTAATCCAAGAGAACCACATGCGCTCGGTGAAGAAGATCTTTTGGAAATTTACAATCAATATGAAATTCTCTCGAAGGAAATGCTAAACCGTGAGGAAAAAGGAAGCGGTTTTACTTTCTATCATTACATGCTTGACCTTTCAGAAGGTCCATGTATTCAAAAGAGAATTTCTGGTTGCGGTTCTGGGACTGAATACCTTGCTATTACCCCATGGGGGGAGATATTTCCTTGTCATCAGTTTGTTGGGGAAGAAGAATATAGTATGGGGAATATCTGGGATGGCATTACAAAAACAGAGATACAGTCTCAATTTAAGAAGAGTAATTGCTATTCAAAACCGGAATGTCAGGAATGTTGGGCACAGTTTTACTGTAGCGGCGGTTGCCCAGCTAATACAATACATGCAACGGGTTCCCTTAAGGGAACACATGGGTTCAGCTGTAAAATCTTCCGCAAGAGGATAGAATGTTCTATGATGGTTAAAGTAGCTCAATCCATTAGAGCTATGAAGAAGGAAGAACAAGCCATAGTTCAGTAAATACAAAAGTGCACAAGCGTTGTTATAGCATAAATTTATAAAGATAGTTACAAACAAAAATTCTTTAGTCCAATTTAGAATAAATGAGTTTAAAAGAAGATAGCCATTTGTAATGGCTATCTTCTTTTGTAAAAAATATATAATTTATTCAATTATTTTTTCGATAACAGGCATAACAGCGATTGGTGGAATAGAGTGAGTCCATCCTACGGAAAATATATTTAGTTTTTCACCTACGCTATAGTTATCTTTGCTAGTAATAGGAACACGTAAAATTTTATTCTGAGAAGCTAATTCCCACCAATTATTTTGATAAGAAAGTGCCTCCTCTTTTGTATTAGTGTCAGCTACAACCAAATAATTATCATCTGCTGAAATAACATATCCAGTGAAAGGTATCTGTATTCTGACTTGTTCTTCCTTAATAGGAGTAGGGTTACTTATAGAATCTGCCGAAGTAGGAGTTAATCCGAAAGCTAATCCACATCCTAGCGTCAGAGTGGTAACCACTGTTACTAATTTTTGCTTTTTTGAAAACATAATATAAATCCCCCTTATATTTTATCCGTACACCATCACCTTTCTATTTTTTATATAGAAAGCCTTTTTATATCCCTAAATTTAACAATTATGTCACAAATAATCCATTGTTTTTTTTAATGGGTATTATTTAAAGATAATATATGTTATAATTCACCAAATTAACTATTAATTGTACCTTTATCTTCTAGTGAATATATATTTTTGAAAAGAATGATAGCGTTATCTTTTGTAAATGTTCCTATTTGCATGATTACCTAATTTTTATGTACAATAAAGAAAAGAGAGTTTCTTAGACAGGAAGAGGAAAGTCATGACCAAGTCATTAGTAAATTTACGAATTGATTTTGCTTTTAAGCAATTATTTGGGACAAGTGGTAGTGAGGATATTCTTATCACATTTTTAAATGCCATGTTAAAGAATTCATTAGAATCACCTATTATGTCACTACAATTAGAGGATCCACATTTACATCGAGAACACGAGGATGATAAATTATCAATTTTAGATGTCTCAGCCACATTAGACACAGGTACTAAAGTAAACGTAGAAATTCAGCTGAATAATAATCACGACATGATTAAACGAAGTTTGTATTACTGGGGTAAATTATATACTTCACAGTTACAAAAAGGGATGCCTTACAGCTCTCTTAGTAAAACAATTACCATTAATTTGTTAAACTTCGTACTTTTTCCCGAATATGAGGAATTTCATACAACGGGAAAGCTATGGAATGTACAACAGCAAAAGCAGTTTAGTGATGATATAGAGATTCATGTTATAGAGCTTCCTAAACTAATGGAACAATGGCGGGAAGAGAAAGTTAATCCGTGGGAAGATTCATTTGTTCGTTGGCTGTTATTACTTCCGGCAAATGAAGATGAACACTTAACTCAAACATTGGAGGACATTGCGATGAATCAAGATCCGATTTTACAAAAAGCAATGAATAAGTGGGAGCGAATGAGTCAAGATTCGACATTCCGACAAGCCTATGAAGCGAGGGAAAAAACCCTAATGGATGAAGCTGCAAAGTTTGCTCACGCAGAGGAGCAAGGAATCAAAAAAGGTATTGAAAAGGGTATTGAAGAAGGCAAAAAAGCCGAACGTATACAATTGGTATGTGGTATGTATAAAAACGGAATGTCTGTAGAGGATATTGCGAAATTTACGAAGTTACCTATAGAAGAAATAAGAGAAATTATCCAATTATAAATTAAAAAGAACACCTACAGCATTTGTAGGTGTTCTTTTTTATGACCAATAATGTCCGGAGTATAATTATTAGTTGATGTATCGTCAGGAAAATAAGAACTTACAACATTAAATAATTTTTAAAGAACTATACATGGATTCTACCTTAAATACATGCTCTATATTCCATCATAATATTGTTAATAATTGTTTGGACGGGCAAAATCTCTTTGACTTCATTTACTCGTGCACCTGCGAAAACAAGACCATTTTCACAATCACCATCCATAGAGGTTATCAAAGAATCTAGCGTGCAGAAACGATAAGAACAGTTTTTTAAGCAATTTATACACTTTTTTATTTTTATCTTTTTATTATTATCAGCTATTAATGTAGTAAAGTTATTTTTAACCGCACGACCTTGGAGACCGACAGTTGTTTTGACTAATATAGTATCTTCTAATCGAGCATTTATATATTTTTCCTTAAAGGATAGTGGTGCATCACACTCATTACTTGCAACGAATCTTGTGCCCATTTGCACACCAGATGCACCCATTTTTAAGGCATGCGCAATATCTTTTCCAGTCATAATTCCTCCAGCAGCAATTACGGGAATTTCGACTGCTGCAACTACTTCCGGTAATATATCGAATAAAGGTCGATCGGTACCCAGATGTCCTCCTGCTTCATGACCCTCTACTACAACAGCGGCCGCACCCAAGCGTTCAGATAATCTAGCGAGTTTGGCTGAGGATACTATTGAAATAACTGGTATGTCGGCATTTTTTCCCCAAGTATACATATCTCGTGAAATGCCAGCACCAGATATGATGAAATCAACTTTTTCCTCAATAGCTGCTTTCATTTTTTCAGCAAAATCATTCATAGCAAAAAGGACATTTACTCCAATATAACCAGTATTCCGGATCTTTTCTTTCGCCTTCCTAATATGCATTCTCATTTCATCTATGGAAATACCAGTTCCTGATATAATCCCAATTCCTCCAGCATTAGCAACTGCAGATGCAAGTTTACTTAATGAAATGCCTACGCCCATTCCTCCCTGCATAATTGGGACCTGTGGCATCATATGACCGATTTTTAATTGTGGAAAGTTCAAGTAAATACCCCATTTCATTAATGTTATTAGAGTAGATCTGTTAAACCCTCTCAGTTTAACACAGTGATTGGAACAAACACTAGGAAATTAATACCTACTACTAGTAGTTTGTGATGTTTTTTGTTGATTTTCACAAAATGTTCGAATAGTGCGCTATAAACTTTAGAATAATATCAAATGTGTATTTAGGCTTCTGGATAAAAAAACAATGAATTTTAGATTTTCCAATAAAAAATGTCTTAAAGAATTGATTTGTCAAAAATGGAGTGGGATGTAATCATTAATTATTTTGAGTGGGGATATGAACAGAGCTAAATAGAAATTTATATTCTTTTTAATAAAAGGACTTTTTGTATTATAAGTGTTAAATAATCATTAGTTATAAAGGGAAAAATCTATTTTTTTAGTAATCTACATAATTGGATTAGAGACAATTAGATGTGTAGTACATTTTAGAGGTATTAAATATCAATATTCCAAAAATCTTGATAATCAATATGCTTATCAAATTTTTTTAGTATTCTAATGATTTTAGTTGCAGATGTTAAAGTGGGAATACGATCCTTTTTATTTGCTAAATCACTTATCAGAGATTTACTTAATCCAGTTCTTTGTACAAGCCATTGTTGTTTGATTCCTCTGTGATCTAAATACTCCCCAAATGGAGTTCTTTTTTTTCCTAGACCAAACATAAAGAATCCCTCCTAATTAAAAATAGCGTATAAATAGCTTGTACAAAATTCCATAAATTTAAACTTTTGTCCATAAATATGGAATTATAAGTTAGAACAAGGCAAACAGCTTGTGAAAATAGACAAATGGTTTCTCTCCACAAAAACATGTAGCAGTTGTGGAAATGTGAAAAATATGTCATTGTCTGAGCGAGTCTATTCTTGTATATGCGGTGTAAATCTCGATAGAGATTATAACGCAGCTATCAATATCAAAAATGAAGCAATACGCCTATTGGCGTTAGCATAGATAGCAATAAAATAACCCTTGGAACAAGGGAGTTAGCTCGGCTGTCTTAGGATGAATTCGTTAGCTACCAAAAGTAACGACTAACCGAGAAGCCCCAACTTCAAACAGTCCGTTAGGACGTTAGGTTGCGGGTAGTTCACTGTAATTTAAACAACTTTAATATCTCTGTACCCTATATTATGTTTGGATTGCCATACCCAACATAATATGAAAAATCTCAATCTCATTTTTATAGGATGAAATGAGATTGAGACTCTTTTGTTGTTTATTTGCTAGATAATGGAATGGTAACTAAAAATTCTACGCCTTGTTTGGTATTATTTATAGAATACGTGATAAAAAGGGATTCAAAAATTTGTTTTACAATATATAACCCTAAGCCACTCCCTCCTGTATTTCGATTTCTTGACTTTTCGATTCGATAAAATGGTTTGAAAATATGTTGTATATCTTCTTCTTTTATTTTGACACCTGTATTGATAACTCGCATTTGGATGTTGTTTTGTTTAGAATCCTTTGTTAACTTTATATAGACTTTTTCGTTATACGGTGAATACATAATCGCATTATGAATGATGTTTTTACAAGCTTTTTCTAAAAGAACATAATCCGTATAAACAAAAATGTCAGAATCTACTTCCTTTATTATTTGAATGCTTTTTTGAGAAGCAAAAAATTCGAGTTTTTTTGTGATTGTATCTATTGATTTCGAAAGATTTACTTCTTCCACTTGAAGTTTAAAGGTATGTTGTTCTAATTTAGACATGCTTAAAATTTCGCGAACCAGTTGTTCCAGACTTTCAATTATCTGATAATTTTTCTTTAAATACTGGTCACGATTTTGATAAGGGCCGATATTATATATCATGCCTTCTAGGTATCCTTTCATAACAGTAAGAGGGGTTTTTAATTCATGTGCTACAATAGCAAAGAATTCCCTTCGCTTAGTTTCTAATTCTCTTTCTTTTTCAATATCACTTTTTAATTGCTGATTCGCTTTTTGTAAATCAAAAATCGCCTGTTGTAAATTTATGGACATATCATTCAAGCTACTGGACAATTCCCCTAATTCATCCATAGAACGAACCTCAATTTTTTCGGAGAAATCCAAGTTTGCCATCTTTTGTGCACCTTTATTAATATAAATAAGTGGTTTAGTAATAAACCTTGAATAGAGATAAGCACTTCCTAAACCAATAACCAGTACAATGATACTAATATAAGGTAGAAAACGTACCAAGACCTGTGAAGCTTCATCGATTGGTTGAAATGTTGCGAACACCACAAGCGTTAAGTTAACATCTTGGAATTGTATTGGCTTGGTAGCCTCATATGAATTACGAGATTGAGCCAAACCCTTTATTGGTACTGAAGTAACAAAACCTTTTGCTGGAGTCCCCCCCTGAACAGTCCCCTCAAAAACAGTACCCTCTTGAATAGTACTTTGAAGAAAAGGATAATAAATAATCCTTCCCTGATTATCTTGAAGATATATCACTGCATTATTTTTTTGTGCGTATTCATCAACAAGTGATGTTGCATTTTGAAGCGTAAGATCTTTAGATTTATCAATTATTTCTTCGATTCCCGTTTGAAGCTGATCTGTTTTGTATTTCTCATAAAATTTAGGGAGAAAGAAGTATAAAATTACATAAATTAAGGTTGCAAAGGCTAACAAAATGAGTGATGTAGTCATAAAGAGTTTATAGGTAATTCTCTTCATCTTCATGATCTTTACAATTTTATTCATCGATTTTATAACCAATGCCCTTTACTGTTTTAATATAGGATATATCTAATTTTTTTCGTATGTTTTTCATATGTGTATCAATCATTCGTGTGTCTCCGGCATACTCATATCCCCAAATTTTTTCTACGATATTTTCTCTTGTGAGTACCTTTTTTTCATTTTGGATTAGTAGTTGCAAAATTTCAAATTCTTTTGTCGTTAGGGGAACCTCGACTTTATTTACATATACTTTATATGCATTGCCATCGACATGTAGTTCTCTAAATACAAAATGATTATCCGTACTTTGATTATTACTTCTTCTCAGTACCGCTTCGACTCGTCTCATCAAAACATGAAAAGAAAAAGGTTTTGTAATATAATCATCGATTCCAAGATCAAATCCTTTCATTTGATCTTGTTCTTCTTCTAACGCAGTTAGCATAATAATTGGTATATTTGACTGACTTCGAATCATTTTTGCAACTTCAAATCCATTCAGGTTTGGCATCATCACATCGAGAAGAATTAAATCGAAGGACTGCTTATTAAATTGTTTCATGCCCTCTAATCCGTCTGATGCAACTATAACTTTATACTGTTGTGTCATTAAAAATTGTTTGATTAATTCTTGTATTTCTTGATCATCTTCTACCACCAGAATGTGATAGTTCTTCATAATATCACCTCTTATAGTCATTATAACCTTCTAATCTGGAGTTGATGTGGAGACGTATTGGAAACACTATAAAAACTTCACAAGAAAACTACATGTATTTCAAATTAGCTCCAGATGCATGAGATAGGTTATATACATAACAAGACAGAGGGAGGTAATTAAGATGTCACTAGAAGCAAACATCATTCTTTCTATATTAGATGTACAACTGTGGATAGCTTCTCATTTGAATAATAGACGCATAAAAGAGAAAAAACAAAAATTGAAACCAGCATCTTGCTTAAACAAATACAAAAGTGTAAATAAAAGAAAGCTATATAAGTCTAGTGAATAAAAATAGGGAGGATCAAATTGATTCTCTCTATTTTTGTATTCCATAATTAGGTACTGAAAGTCTTTACTATAACTCTAGATTAACTCCATATAGAATACAGATTAAGTTTGTATGATACATGTACCAAATAGAAAGGAATGATACATGATGTTGACGATTTACACAATCTATCAAATTTTATCCCTTCCTTCTTATTTACACACAAACCTATTACCATCTATTCTCACGAGAATGCTAGGATCTAAGTTTATAACAAAAGACTAAATAAGCTAATGGATGTTTATTGTCTCTTGTCTCTATTTTTGCAAATCATCTGTATAAACACGTATCCTATTTTGTACATTGATACTCTATTTGTTGAGAGCCGAATAGGCTCTTTTTTTAGAGACAAGCTCGAAGTGGGTTTGAATATCGTCATACATATATTCATAGGAAATTTCAAATATAATGTTACCCCTACGAAAAAACAGTTGATTTATGTTTAAACCATGCCTAAAGGTAAAATTTTTTTTGAAATGGTGATTCTTAAATATTATATTCATACATCGTATTTCAAATATTAAGATGAAAAAATTCAATTGTAAATTAAAGGAGAAAGGGATGTTCACAATGGGACACTATGATACAAATCAAACAGAAAGCAATAGGAATAAAGTCTATAAAAAAACAGGATATTTTTTCACAGGAATAATTGGTGCAGTGATTGGTGTAATTACCATTGGATTGACCACTCCTTATATAAATGAAATCAAAGGAAGTGTAGGTCAATCTCCTAAGCATAACGAAGTAAATCAGGCTACGCCAATCTCTTACAAATCAGAAGATGTAAGCAATCCTCAAAATATGATTGAATCTGCAAAAGAAGTTGTTGTAGGTGTCATTAACTATAAACAAAATGTAGATCCATTTAATACGCAAGATCAATCAGAAGAAGCTGGTTCGGGATCAGGGGTCATATATAAAAAAAACGGCAATAAGGCTTTTATTGTTACAAATAATCATGTGATAGACGGTGCGAATAAAGTAGAAGTGAAATTGAATAATGGTAAAAAGGTTCCCGCTAAAGTAGTAGGGACAGATCCATTATTAGATTTAGCGGTATTAGAAATTGAAGGGACAGATGTAAAAAGAGTCGCAACACTTGGAGACTCAGAAAAAATTCGTACAGGGGAAACGGTAATAGCTATTGGGAATCCATTGGGGTTAGAAGGTAGTGTAACAAAGGGGATTATTAGTAGTAAGGAACGAGAAATACCTGTTAGTACCCTTGGAAATCAACAAGTTGATTGGCAAGCGCAGGTAATTCAAACAGATGCAGCTATTAATCCTGGGAATAGTGGAGGAGCTTTGTTTAATGAACAGGGTGAAGTCATTGGAATTAATTCGAGTAAAATTGCACAACAAGCTGTTGAAGGAATTGGATTTGCAATTCCGATTCATATAGCCAAAACGATCTTAGAGTCTCTTGAGAAAGATGGAACAGTTAAACGTCCGATGATGGGTGTACAGTTATTAGATGTGGAGAAAATGACAGATTCTGCACGTAATCAATTAAAATTACCAAAAGAGATAACAAGTGGTGCCATGTTGGGGAATATTTCAAGTCAATCACCAGCAGAAAACGGCGGATTACAACAGTATGATGTTGTGATTGCATTGGATGAACAAAAAATAGAAAATGTCGTTCAATTCCGTAAATATTTATATGAAAAGAAAAAATTGGGGGATACAATTAAAGTAACCGTTTATCGAAATGGTGAAAAACTAACAAAAAACGTGAAATTAACGGATCAAACACGTGCCGCTTAAAAATATAGCCACCTTTCGGTGGTTTTTTTATATGTGCTTTTTGTGTGGGTACTAGATATATCAGAGGTGGTAAATGTCATGAAGCAAAAAGAATGCCCACATTGTGATTCCAAGCAGGAGGCTAATTTTTCTAGCGATAGCATCTCATCTTGTACTGTATGAGTCATAAATAAAGGGAGTTATCCCGTGTTTGTATCCCTTCCTCAAGTTAATTGGTTGGTGACTAATATTTCATACCTATTATTATTCCATTTGTCCTCATTCTACATTAAATGGACTGACTCTTTACCAATGTTCAAAATCGATTACATATTTTAATTCGTGTTCCAGCTTTTCTTGACTATATTAACGAATCACTACATATGCACTCCAGATAAGCCCTAATATCTTTAGATAATCTACTGAATATCTTCATATAAACTCCAGATAGTGTATTTAGAATAACAACTATCAAGGAGGTTAGGAATAATGAATTTTATAAAACGCGCAATTCTCAGTATGAAAAAAAGAATAGGAACATCATTAATTTTGATGGCGGTCTTTCTGATTGTTACAAATTTAGTGTTGGCAGGATTCACAATTCAAAATGCATCAAAAAAAGCTGCGGATGCTGCGAGAAAAAAACTTGGTGCAGATGTTACTTTAGGTCTTGATTTCGACAAATTAGGTCAAAAAGCTAAGGAAACTGGAGAAATGCCAAATCCGCCGCAGCTAGATACAAAAGAAACAGATCAATTAGCGAAATCCAAGTATGTAAAAGACTATAATTACATAGCTAGCACTTTCGGTCTTTCTGATGGTCTTAAACTAGTAGGAGCTTCAGAAGGGGAAGAAGAAGGAAAAGGTAAAGTCGGAATGGCAGCTGTGCGAGGCGGTTCAAGCTCTGGTACAGAAATAGATATAAATGCTTCTTTTATGATTGAGGGGGTCCGCAAGACTACATTACAAGAAAGCTTTAAAAACGGAAAAAGTAAAATCATTGATGGAAAACCAATTACAGAGCAAATGAAGGATCAGAATGTAGCTTTAATGGAAAAACGATTAGCGGAATTAAACAATTTGAAAGTAGGAGACAAAGTTAAAGTGCAATCAGGGGATAAGAAGGAAACCCTTGAGGTTGAAATTATCGGTATTTACGAAACAAATGAGCAAGCAATGGTTCAACAGGCTCCTCCTATAATGGATCCAGCTAATAAACTATATATGCCGCATTCAACTATGAAAAAATTAGAAGTAGACCAAGGTATAAGTAGTGTTCAAGTCGTGTATTTCTTGAATGACCCACAATATATTGATGCATTTAAAAAAGAAGCAAAAAAATCTAACATTGATTTTAATTATTATAAATTAGATGCGCATGATTCATTGTACAAACAAATGATTGGTCCTATCGAAAATATTGCTTCTACTTCTCAAATGATTATCTATATGGTATCGATTGCAGGTGCAATTATTTTAGGATTAATCATTATGTTATCGATTAAAGCACGTCGTAAGGAAATGGGGATTTTATTGTCCATTGGAGAGAAAAAATGGAAACTGATGGCGCAGTTTGTAGTAGAAGTAGTATGTATTGCTATTTTAGCATTTGGATTATCCATAACAACAGGGGCTAAAGTATCTCAATTCGTAGGGGATAACTTACTTTCGAGTGAAATTGCTACAGCAAGCGAAGAAACAGATACCTCGCAACATGGTACTGTAATGATGTCTGGACCTGGTGGTACGCTACAAGACCAAAAAGAAGAGCCAATTGATAAAATTGATGTAAGTGTAACAGGAGAAGATGTAGGGAAAATGGGGGGGATTGGACTAGCTATTGCTATATTAGCAACGCTTCTTCCGGCATTATCTATTCTACGCTTAAATCCAAAACAAATTCTTTTAAAAGATGAATAAGGAGGATCGATATGGAGACAATTTTACAATTTAAAAACTTAGATTATTATTATGAAAGTAACGGAAAAAAAGTAACGATACTAGATAATGTTAATTTTTCTTTTCAAAAAGGGCATTTCTACACGATTTTAGGACCATCTGGATCTGGTAAAACTACAACTCTTAGCTTAGGTTGTGGGCTGGATATACCTAAAAATGGTTATGTACTGTATAATGGCAAGGATATTCGAAAAATTGGTTTGGATCGATACCGTAATCAAAATGTATCTGTAATTTTCCAATCTTATAATTTGATTACCTATATGACTGCTCTTCAGAATGTATTAACGGCAATGGAAATTACAGGTGTGAAGGTAAAAAATAAAAAAGCAAGGGCATTAGAATTATTAGAGAAGGTAGGACTCACAGAAATAGAAGCGAAACGAAATGTCTTGCAACTAAGCGGCGGGCAACAACAACGTGTAGCAATTGCTCGAGCACTATCTTGTAATGTTGATTTACTAATTGCGGATGAGCCGACAGGAAACCTTGATGAAGAAACAGCAAATGATATTATTGATTTATTTCAGGAGCTCGCTCATCAAGAGAATAAATGTGTAATTGTTGTGACGCATTCACAAGAAGTTGCAAAAAAATCAGATCGAGCTGTTTATTTAAATAAGAAAAAATTAGCCGTAAAAGATGCATCTAGCATCTAAAAAACAAATTCTATGATTAGAAGAGTTTGCAGGGTATGGAAATCGTGAAAATGATAAAAAACTAGTTAATTATTTTCCGAAAAAATATATGATTAATCTAAAAAGGAATGGAGATTTTTATCTCCATTCCTTTTTAGATAGATAATTTAATCCTTATTTAACAGCCTCTTTTAAAGCTTTCCCAGCTTTAAATGCAGGTACTTTTCCTCCTGGGATATGCATTTCTTCGCCCGTTTGGGGATTGCGCCCAGTACGTGCAGAACGCTCACGTACTTCAAATGTACCAAATCCAATTAACTGTACGGATTCCTCTTTTTGAAGAGATTGTGTAATTTGATCTAGGATAGCTTGTACAGATGCGGTAGCATCTTTTTTAGTAAGAGATGTTTTCTCAGATACTTGGTTAATTAGTTCTGCTTTATTCATTATGAACCCCCATTAAATAATATTTGTTAATTTAATTTTATAGTATAGTATGTTTTCAAGAAAGGGTAAAATTTATATAAATATAATATTAAAAGGTTGAAGATACTCTTACAGTTTTGTATAGGGGGATTAGGTATGTTTACTTTTAAATCTATACTATATAAATAGTTAAATAAGGGGAATTGTATTGTAGAGAAGATACAGGCTACCCATTTGCATAATTTTAAACTAGAAATAAAAATTAATTAATTGAAGTAGTATCACTTAACTATAAATTTAAGAGCAAATAGACCCAAACAAAAAAATTCACACCTTTTAATTAAAAGTGTGTGAATTTCTTGTTTTGGGTGCTTAATAATTTTTAAGTCAATGATTAAAAGTCGGAAATTAAGTTATATATTAGAATTCTCAGCAATATTAAAAATATATGGCGTAAAGATTAAAAAGAAACCCAATATCACCATCAAAGAATTTAATGAAAATAAAGAAGAATCGTTAATCAAAGATGATCCAAAAATAATTACAAAAGTCATACCAGTTCCACGCAAAATAGATTTAAAAGAAACAGAATTTGTCATCATTTCAAATGATTTCAATTGCAAATTTTGAATTGATTTAGCTACTTTGGTTTTCATGTTCAATCCTTCTTTCTAAAAAATAAGGTATATACTATATTCATTGTATTCCTGGGTGTTTTGAAATTCAAATTTTTATCATTTTAGCCAAGAAGACTCCTTCCTCAAGGAGCGTGAAGGGTCACAGTCCAGTGAGTAGGTGGGAGATGAATTGGCTTCGAACAAGGGATGGCAGGAAGCCATCTTAATTGTTCAATTTACAGAAAGTTTTACTCCACCACCTATCGAATGTACGTTTGGTATATAATAGTCATATACCGAAATGGAGGTGAATCAAATGATAATTAATAAAGCTTATAAGTTTCGTATCTATCCAAATCAAGCACAAGCAATTTTAATTAACAAAACGATAGGTTGTTCTCGCTTTGTATTCAATCATTTCCTATCCCTATGGGATCACGCATACAAAGAGACTGGAAAAGGTTTAACATATGGTACATGCTCTGCCAAACTTCCTACCATGAAGAAAGAGTTCGTTTGGCTCAAAGAAGTGGATAGTATTGCGATTCAGTCGTCTGTTCGCAACCTTGCGGACGCATATACACGATTTTTCAAAAAATAAAATAGTGCCCCGCGTTTCAAATCCAAGAAGAATAACGTACAATCTTATACCACAAAACAAACAAATGAAAATATTGCCGTTGTAGGGAACAAAATAAAGTTGCCCAAACTAGGCCTTGTTCGATTTGCCAAAAGTCTTGAAGTAGAGGGACGTATTGTAAATGCGACTGTTAGACGAAACCCTTCTGGTAGATATTTTGTGTCACTATTAGTTGAAACAGAAGTACAAGAACTTCCGAAAACACATTCTTACATTGGGATAGATGTAGGACTAAAAGATTTCGCCATTTTGTCAGATGGAACACCCTATGAAAATCCGAAGTTTTTCCGATCATTAGAAGATAAGTTGGCGAAAGCACAGCGTGTTCTTTCTAGAAGAATGAAAGGATCTTCTCGCTGGAATAAACAACGAGTAAAAGTAGCTAGAATTCATGAATACATATCAAATGCTAGAAAAGATTACTTAGACAAAATCTCAACTGAAATCATCAAAAGCCACGATGTTATCGGTATAGAGGATTTGCAAGTATCAAATATGTTAAAGAATCATAAGTTAGCAAAAGCAATTAGTGAAGTATCTTGGTCGCAATTTCGATTCATGTTAGAATACAAAGCAAAATGGTATGGCAAACAAGTCATTGTCGTATCGAAAACATTTGCTTCCAGCCAATTATGTTCTTGTTGTGGATATCAAAATAAAGACGTTAAAAATCTAAACCTACGTGAATGGGACTGTCCTTCTTGTCGTACACACCATGATAGGGATATTAACGCAAGTATCAATCTAAAGAATGAAGCGATAAGGCTTCTAACCGCAAGGACTGCGGGGTTAGCCTAATCAATTAGAGTTCGATAGAACTCTTTACTTAGGAATCCCCCACTTCTAAACGAAGTGAAAGTGGGGGTAGTTCAAAATCCTAAAGATATGTCACATGAAATTTTTTTAAGTTCGCTGGATTCTTTATTTCCTTTAATATAGCATACCTGGAGAGAATACTCTTTTGATATATAAGGTAATTGAACTTCTTCAGCCTACGGAGGGATAAAGGAATCCTTCAAAAAAATTAATTGGTGATAGCATATATTTTTACTGTAAATTGTTGATTTGCACCATTTGGATTTGCGATATAGTATTTCGAATTCGTATTTGCTGCAGTCCTGGACTCATTTGAAATATTGCTCCAACTAACACGATCTAGCCCCAGAGAAACATCGACCATAATATTGAAAGAGATACTGTCAGAAGCCTCTCCCTGGGTAGGTTCAATAATCCATTTTAAACCCAGTGTCCCTGGGGGTAAATTATTTATACTAAAGTTTTGGCTGGATCGGTTCTTTTCTCCAGGCAATGGCTTAGAGTCAGAAGAAATTTGGGAAATTAATATTTCTTTTTCATTAACGTTTATTCCATTTAATTTAATGATACTATCTATTAAACCTGGACCTGGAAAATCAGCTGCAATGATACCAGAATGTCTAATCCCACCTTGTAGTATGAAATCTGTCCCCATTGTATTCATCCCACCATAAAATACTTGACCATTTGTATCACGAGGGAAGTCTTTCCATTCATTTGTTGTATTTTTTTGAATTAACTGTGGGTTACTACCAGTATCTCGATTTTCCTTTCCACTTGCAACAAACCAAGGATAATAATTATTCCATAATGCTGTAGCGCCACCTGTACCGCTAAAATGGTTGAGATAGATATGATTCTTGTTAGAATCTTTATTTGCCTTTAGAAGCTGGTTTTTTACTGCATTCCATTTCTCATACATTCCATCCGGTCCAGCGCTAACTTCAAAATTATCTTGGATATCTAATGATTCATAATTAATTCCGTATTCTTCAACTGCTGAGAAGTTTTGTAGTATTACAATTTTTCCACGGATATCTCCTAACTTAGGGTTATTTCTTTCTGAAAATGGCACAGAATTAGGTTCCCAAAAATAGGACACATTACGGTCTTTATAACTTTTAAATATCTCCTCGAATGACTGTGAGCCGTTCTCTGGATCAGTTTCCTCTTTTAAACGCATTAAAATTGTTTCTTGAGGGTTTTCTCTTAAAAATTGGATTGTTTCTTTTAATACATCTTCAAACATTGCTTTTTGATTCACGATACCATGCTGCATGGCAAAAGAATTTTTCACACGTTTAACACGCATGTCTACATACCGTATTCCTGCATTGAACTGCTGAGGTAGGGGCATTGTTTGATTTCTTGTCAAATTCTCATCAATAAAACTCGCTCCATGTAAAGCCATAGAACCATGAGTACCTGGAATAGATAATTCGCTTATTCTTTTTGTATCTTCCAATTTTGACATCCAGTTTGGATTTCGATAACCTAAATCGGAGTCATATGAATAACCTGAATGTCTATCAGCAAATACTATTGAAGTTGTACATAAACTCGCTAGTGTAAAACAAGTAAGAATCCCGAATTTTAAGTGTTTTATAATCTTTATTTTCTTCATTATATCTCTCCTGATTTTAAACAGATTAGTCTTATATAATAATTTAGGTGCTTTTACCATATGCATAAAGTCCAGCATGAGAATAATAGACTGTATTAATTTGAAAATTTAGTTTTTATAAATAGTGCCAAATTTATAATAGGCACCAAAAGGTTTGTAAAGTTAAAAAGAAAGTAAGTCAAATAAGATAATATGTTAGCTACCATCAGATTTACTATTTTCATTTGCCTTAAAATATTGTGTTAGCTTTAAAATTTAGAGTGGGATATTCTCATTTCGATTTGCTCAAAAGCCATCGTGCACTGGGAACATAAGTTTAGAAATGTAATCATAAAAGGGTGGAAAGGCCAAAATAATCATGTGCAAGTTTAGTGAAATGATGAAAAAGTATATTATCATACTTCATGTACTTTATAAGGCATACAATTCAAATCTAATATTATACAAAGAAAACAGAAGTCTTAAACTAGACGTCTGTTTTCCGAAGTACAATGAATTATTAAAATCGGTAATATTTACATAATTCTTAATGTAAATTAATGTAGATATTATAAGACAAAATTATATGAATTCCATATCTGAGATCAAAAGACTTTTGGGGAGAGTCTCTCTCTTATTACTGCATTAAAGTTAGAAATGGATTTGTTACATATAATCTCATTTTAGAAAAATTTACGAATAATACTTCTCTGTAATCCTAAATAATGCCTATAAGCTTATTTCTCATTAAAGCTTAAACTAACTGCAGTAGCAATAGATTGTCCTGCATGTTCCCAACTACCATCGATAACTTTTCCAAGTTGTTGACCGAGTGAATTTAAATCATTTGGATTAACAGGAATTCCGTTATATGCAGCAAGAAGTGATAAGAGTGGAGCTACAATTGGTGTCCAGCCGCCTCTATCAATATGGAATTCGAATCCCGTTACCTCACCATCTTTTTTTGTGAATTTATAGTAAAGTTGATCATCTGGACGGAAGCTTAAGTGATGAGAGATTTGTCCGTATACATCTTTACCGGCTGCACCTCGATCCACAACTTCAATTTCTTTTACATTAAATTCATGCTCAAATACTTTTATTTTTTTTACTTCGGGACCATTTAATGCAGCTTGAACAGCCGTTTCTAGATTACTTTGTGCAAACGGTTGAATACTAACTTGTGATTCCTGTTGTTGGATAGGAGCAACTGTCTCAGCAGCAAATACTGATGTTGTAGGTAATGCCCCTGTAGCTAATGTTGCAGCCAGAGCAGTTGCTGTAATAATTTTCTTCTTCATAATTTTACTTCCTCCTTTTTAATGTATGATAATAAACTATAAATTACTGACAGATAAATTATTTCTATACATATATAGAAAAACGTTATTGTGGGTAATGGAAGTGAGACTGACAGATAATTTATAGCATAATAGTATCAATATGCACTTAATTTCTCAATTTTCAGTAAATGTATTCAATATTAACCAATTTTAAGTAAGTTTTAGAAGGTAAATCTTTAATAGTAATCTACAAACATGGCAATATTAGAATGAAAATGAAATGATAATCATAAAATATTCAATTGATCTCAAAAAAAATATAAAAAAATTCACATATATTTTTATTTTTGGGTTATTTTATTTTAATTATAAATGTTTATGGAAATTAAAAATGGAGAATATTGAAGTGATTATTAAAATTAACGAAATGTTCAAGGTTTCAATCTTAAAATATGAATATTAGTTATATAATCATTTTAAGGGAATAATTCACCCCTTCCTCTAATGTTGTTGTTTACAAGTTTATAGTTCCAATGTGTTGAAGCTACGATAAAAAGAACTTGTAATTATATATTACAAGTTCTTTTTGTTTCGATTTTTTTTGAAAGATACCTTAACTAGCTATGTTTTTCCTATTTTATCAAGAGTACGGTAGAATTCTATCGGAAGTATATGCACATTATCGTAAAATAAATAGTAATTTGTATATAAACTAAGCGATTCTTAATCGTGTTCTAATAACAAGAGGAAAGACCAACTAAAAATATAGTTGGTCTTTCCTTTAAGTTGGTGTAAAAACAAATAAATAAAAGATAGGTGAGAATTAATGCTGCTAAGCAGTATTGATTCTGAATTAACTATAACACACTTCCTAAGAAGTAGTTGTGTCGGTTGATTGAACATTCATCCTTCCTTTTTTAACAAATAAGTATCTAAAATACATCACTTAATTGACAAGGGATGCACTTTAATTGAGGCATAGATCAATGCTCAAGATTTAGAAAGTAAATAACGAAATGTTCGAAGTGACAGATATCTGCTAACATCGATGTATTTACCAGTTTTCTTAGTAGGCTTTGTCAGTAGTTCCTACGCTGAGAACTAAAGTATCTTGTGTGTTGACGTAACTTCGATAAGTATGGGGCGATAAAACATATTTTTTAAAATGCCCCTTAAACTAATTATAAATCTTTTTTTGCATATATCTTCAGTGAAATTATCATTGATATAATGCTAATAACTATTGAAATGAGACAAGGCATCCATGCCATAATAATTGATGGGAATGGAAGAGGGAGTGTAAAATTCAGATGGCTTAACTGAATTTCTTTTATAAGAGTAGGAGCTACAAAAGGTGTCAAAAAGACAACAATAAAAGAAATCATTCTTGTTTTATCAAAACCAAATTTAAATTGGAAAGGGAGTAGTATTCCAAACAAAGTACTAACAACTAAGAATGTTATTCCGAGAGCATTTATACTAAGATTCTCGATACCAGATGGTATAATAATTGAAGTTATCATTCGAATAATTGAGGCACAAAGAAAAACTACCAATAGAAAGAGATATTTTGCCTTTACAAAGGCACTTCTAGTATATGGTGTTGCACAAAGTAGAGTTGCTCCTTTGTATTGGTCTTCGAACTTGGATATTGTACCAAACAAAATATGTTCCATAAAAACTACTGTTAAAAGAAAACCAATAAGCCCACCATCGTTAAGTTTTAATTGAGTAGAAAGATAGATTGGTGCAATGGCTGCAAAAACAAGTAAAATAGAAAAATATTTTTTGACTAACATTATGTCTTTTACAACAAGATTAATAAGCATATGTATTTCCTCCAATATAAGAAAGCATTATATCTTCTATAGTTGGTCTTTCCATCAAAACACCAGGCATAAGCCGGCACACATCATCTATTTTATGAGTAATCCCTTCAAATCCATATTTAGTTTGACTCAAATTCAAAAAGAGTTTTTCTGTTTGATTATTAATCAATTGATTATCACCTTTTACTAATGCATGTGTTTCCACTAGTGCATCTTTTTCTTCATCAATTAATATTTGACCATCATCTATCAAAATAATCATGTCTGCTATTTTATCTAGATCTGAGGTAATATGAGTAGAAAAGAAGACACTTTTTCCTGGTTCTTTCATAAAATCTAGAAGTATGTCTATTAGTTCACTTCGAACCAATGGATCAAGTCCACTTGTGGGTTCATCCATTATTAATAAATCTGCGTGGTGGGATAAAGCTAGAGCAACTGCAAATTTCATTCGCATTCCTTTGGAGAGAGTAGAAATTTTTTGTCCTAGATTTAAATTAAATCGTTTAATATACTTTAAAAAAACTTGCTCATCCCATTCAGTATAGGAAGGGGCGATTACATTCTTCATTTCTTTTAATGTTAATTCATCGTAAAAGTACCCTTCGTCTAACACGACACCAATTTTATTTTTGGATTTTCGCTCATGTTTATCTATATCCTTTTCTAAAAAATTAATTTTACCCGAATCTTTGAGTACGAGCCCGAGGATAGCTTTAATAGTAGTAGTTTTCCCAGAACCATTAGTACCAATAAAACCAGTTATACAGTCCTGGCTAAGTGAAAATGTCACGTCTTTTAATGAAAAATTCCCATAAGCTTTGTTTAGATTCTTCACTTCTAACACTACATTCATTTTTCATTTTCCTCCTTTAAGATTAAATCTAACATCGAATAGAGTTCCTCATTATGGATTCCAATACTTCGAGCCATTTTGCACACTTCTGTCAATTTTACTTCAACCATATGACGCTTAGATTCCATTAATAATTCCAAGTTTGTAGATGCTACATAAGTACCTTTTCCAACCCTGGTAACGATAAACCCTTCGGATTCTAGTTCCGCATAAACTCTTTTAGTGGTTAACATACTTACATGTAAATCATTAGCCAATACACGGATTGATGGTAATTGTTCACCTTCTGTCAATTCATTATTAAATATAGAATCTTTAATTTGTTCCTTTATTTGTTGATATAAAGGTTGATTTGATGCATTATTTAAAATAATTTTCATTTAAATACCTCTCCATCGACAAGTGTGACTGTTTATGATGCACACCATACACACCATACACAGTTAAGATTATAAGTTATTGAAAATGGTTTAACAAGTTATCTTGTTATAAAGTTCACAAAATTTTCATTTTAGGAAAATCTATAACGAAATCCTCATATAAATTTCTTACTTTTTTTATTAATATAATGCTAAAATCTTAAGTTTTAGATACTGGGGCAGAAGAGCTTAAATGGTGGAGTTATATTAATGACTTGTGAGACATATGAAAAAGAGTAATAAATATATAAAAATGGGGGTTAAGGATAGATGAAAACAAGCTATTGCTTCATTGCTGAAGTTGCTAGCTTGTTTTCATCTATAAAACTTTGTTTTTTTAAATATTTCTAGTGAACCTTTCAAGAATGAAAGGAATTGAAAAATAGAGATAAGATAATTGATGTGTAAAATAAAAGAGAAGAAATAAGATAACTATTGCTAGTAGCCTAATTACTTTAAAAATAAATAGAATTTTTTTTGCTTGCATAAATATCCTCCTCTAAAACCTTAAATTCATTTTTAAACCAATAGCATTTATTTACTGTTTTTATATTGTTATTAATTGATCTAATTATTCATTAAATATTTCTCTCATTAAGAAAATATAGTTTGCTGTTTATCAAGTAAGCTTTCATTTTAATTAAGTTATGTCTAATAATATTAAGCCTTATTTATATATCCTCTGAATGAACTTTTTATATATTTATTTGGATATAGATCATTAATCATTGCATATGGGCTTCCATTCCAGTATCTTACTACAGGTGTCCATAGTCTATGACTTTTAAGCCACTGCATTGTGTATTGCTGTAATAATTGATTATCTGTCAGCTTTTCTTTTTCTTCAATTGTCCAGCGTAATGCTTCTAGCGCTTTTTCTCTCGTCCAAAAACCACTAGGTGTCATCTTAAATTCCCATTCTTTAAATTGATTTGGATATAAATCATTAATCATTGCATATGGACTATCATTCCAATATAATTGACAAGCTCCACGCAATCTTGATTGGGCTAACCATTTATTTTCGTATATATTCTTCAATTGATCCAGATTTAATTTTTCTTTTTCTTCAATTGTCCATTTTAGTGCTTGTAATGTTTTTTCTTTCGTCCAAAACTTATTAGGAGCCTTATTAAATTCCCATTCTTTAAATCGATTTGGATATAAATCATTAATCATCGCAAACGGGCTTCCATTCCAAATCACCCTTAGTGGTGCACTTAGTCGATGTTCAATTAACCATTTTTGCCCATAAATTTGTAAGAGTTTTTGTGGTGGTAATTTCTCCTCTTCTTCAATTAACCATTTTAATAATTGTAGGGCCTTTTCTTTCGTCCAAAAATTTAGTGGTGTCATTCTAAATTCCCATTCTTTAAATTGATTCGGATATAAATCATTAATCATCGCAAATGGACTATTATTATATTTGTGCTTCAATACACCACGTAATCGATACTTTGCAATCAATTTGTTATTCCAATTCTGTTTTATCTCTTCTTCATTCCAATTCAAAATTTTTGTTACTAAATACTTTGTTACTCTTCTGGCCAATTGATTATTTCTATCTAATTTCCAAGTATTTGGTGGAAATCTATTTCTTTTTCCATCTAATATCTCCTGATAGATGTCCTCTATAGTATTAGTGTTCGTCTGCATCTTAAAACCTTCTTTTAATTGTATATGTAGTTAAATAAATTTTAATGTTAGGACTTTCGTCCGAACTATTAAAATTGTAAAATCTGTCTTAACTTAGAAAATATGATGCTTAATCAAATCATAGTAATGTAAAATAAGAATTACCTATAGAAATATATTGTCTAGGGCAAATGAAAGAATAGATTTGTAAAATATAATTTTTAATTCATAAAAGACATCAATCTGAAAAGAAAGATGTCTTTTTATTTAATAGTATTACGGTTTATTTAATTATTTTCCATAAAGCTAATGAGAAAATCCAATTTGGATCACCGTATCCTTGATAACTTTGAACTGCTTCATAAATTTTACCTTGATGTTCTACTCTATCTCCTTTTTTATATGCAGCATACGAATCCCATGCCTTATACTCAGAAGAGGGGGTATCTTTTGTTGTGATTTTGATTTCACTACTCGCAACTGAAACTTTTCCTTGAGTATCTATAGCTTTTACCATATATCTATATTCTGTACTAGCCAGTAAATTTTCATCTGTATAGTAAGTTGAAGGACTTGTAGCTATTTTCGTACCGTTACGATAAATCTCATATTCTTTTATACCAACATTACTTATGGATTCTTTCCATATTAAATGAACACTGTTTGTATTAGTTTCTGATGCTTGTAATCCTGTTGGAGGTGTTGGAGCTATTTGTTCTGGATTCTCTTCCTTTGTTGTAACTGAAATTTCATTGCTACTTTTTGACTTATTTCCTGCTGCATCTGTAGCTTTAATTGTATAATTATATTTTGTATTGGCTTGTAATCCCGCATCTTCATAACGTGTTGTTTTTGTTGTCCCTACTTTTTTTCCATCACGATAAACT
The DNA here is from genome assembly GCF_051915225.1 of Bacillus cereus group sp. MYBK95-2. NCBI lineage: Bacteria > Bacillati > Bacillota > Bacilli > Caryophanales > Bacillaceae > Bacillus > Bacillus cereus group sp. MYBK95-2. Next base: position 120,371 of record NZ_JBQAEH010000011.1, read on the forward strand.
TCATATTCTTTCACACCAATATTATCTGTGGAAGCCTCCCACTGTAGCTCAACAGTTGTTGTTGTTTTATTAACAGAGCGTAGGTTAGAAGGAGCTGTTGGAGCGATTACGTCAATTTCAGTACTACTATTAAAAGCAGAAAATAGTTTAGAAAAGGCACCGTCGTCTACATCGGGTAATCCAGAAGCATCTCCAGTTGCCTGACCGATTTGCCAACTTTCAGTAGCTTTTTTATCACGATACACTGACCACATACTAATTTCCCCAATACCTTTTTCTTTGGCAAATTGGAACAATTCTTTTGCATTATTTAATGTGAAAGTTTCATTTTGAGTATCGTTTTTTCCTATCATAGGTGTAACAGCAATCATTTTCCAAATGTCAGAATCTTTAATAGTACCTTTATATAAATTAGTTAATTGTCCATGCAAGCTATTAATAGCATCTATCGCAGCTTGTCCCATTTGTTGGTTTTGTTGTCCGTAATCCATAGTCATAATATTAACTGAATTTAAATCTACATCATGTTTTATAGCGCTTTGAATCACATTTAGTCCATCATTAGTTAGGCCATATGGCATTACTGGTAAGGTATAACCAATTTTTACATCTTTACCTTCAGCTTTTAATTCCTTTTGTAATAACGCAATTGCTTTTGATCTTCTTTCGATAGATTCTGGGTGAGCAACTAAGACGCCTTCAATATCAAAATCCATGTGTGTTAAATGTAATGTGTTAATTACACTTTTATAAGCATCTTTTAATTTATTCACATCTGTAATAGCTGCGGCAAGATCTGCACCTAATCCAGGTATATTACCAGCATTTGCTCCACCAAAAGATACTTTAACATCGCCACCTATTTTTCTAATTTGTTTAATTTGATCATCTAAGTTACCATCTCCAATAGGGGTATGACTTCCTCCCCATACTGGATTTCCATTTTTATCAGCCACTATAAACGAAAGCGTGAAGAAACTAGTATTTGTTTCTTGGGCATATTTTAATAGATTTTGAGGATTCATGCCGTTATCTACATATGGTGCAAAGACATGAGTTGGCCAAGTTATTCCTTCACCAAATAAATCATTTGGATCACTATTGTCAGGTATATATTCTGAACCAGTATATAATTCCCAACCGCTAAATTGTTGGGTAGGTAATGTGCCTGCATTTACCCAATATACAGAATGATAAATCTTACCTTCATATGTAACGTAAGATTCACCTGGATAATCTTTATTTTTATTCCAAAATGGCGCTACTTGTTGTTGAGCATTCACTATATTTTCTTGAGCGTAGGCAAACGTATGGTTAATGGCTTGGGATGTAGGAATAATCATAGTTAATGCAACAGCTGTTTTTGCTAGAGTACAAAATGGATGTTTTTTTCTAATCATAATAATATCTCCTCACTTCTAATTTATAATAAAAAAAAAGAAATTATATTAGGCATTATTAAAATTCTTTTAATATATATTATGAAGAATTATTGCCGTAACTTCCGATACTGATATTTTTATACGTGATGATTACCCTCATTTAGTAGGATAACAACTTACAAAAAATGAAACAAATTAGAGGGAAATATAATAATATTCATTCAAAAACAATATATTTCTTCTCATAAACTACAGGAAATCTAATTAAAATGTATATATATATACCATTTTTGTAAGGTGGGGATGAATAGTGAGCTAGAAGTAATATAAATGTACACAAAAGTGTCGATTCTAGTAATCTAGTTTGGCTGAAAAATTTTTATCTTGAGTACAAGAATAACTACTTTTATTACTAAATCTAAATGATTTGTTGTATTTTTTAGTAATAAAATGAGATTATTTTTTTTAGGTTTTCTAAAATTTTCTTACTTTAGTTGAGTAGGTAAACTGGAAACAGCATAAATTAAGTCCATTACTTCTCCTACATTTTTTATGAATTATATCTTTTTAGTCTTCTCATAAAAACTATAGGATGTTTGAAAAATTGACACATAGATTTTTTGTTTTTATATGTTAAGATTAGTGTTGCTAACCTATTGTTTATAATAAAACAGCTTATTTTATTCTCAAAAGTATAGGACTAGAAAAAACCTCATAAAAAAGAGGTTTTTTTTATTTCTATATTTATCTTTGGTGTGAAAATTCAGTTGCAAAATTATTTTTGACATAATGCTAGGATTCATTTAAATATTTCGTGCTCTTATATGTTGGATGAAGTCTTCAGATTATTTCATGATATATACAATTTTAATACTTATTTAGTTTTTAATATATAGTATTGTAATTTTGCTAAATTCTTAAAAGGACACATACAAAATTAAATAATGTGTAATATACACTTAATTAATTTTTGGGATTGTAATTTTGAACTAATTTTTTTAATTTATACTTAGTAGCATAAGCATCAGCAGCAATAATTGCATCAAAAACCATTTCTGGTGAAATTTCAAATGGCATATTATGTATAGTTTCACCATCTTGACAGGCAGCCTCAGCCACTTTCATCAATTCTTCTTTACTTGCATCACCTAGGTTCAGATCTTCAAGTGTAGTAGGTAAGCCAAGCTTGATACAGAAATCAATGTAGTTATATAGTTCTTCAGTTGTCCAAGATTCCAATGCCATTTGTACTAATGTGCCAAATGCAACCTTTTCTCCATGCATCAAATCATGAGTCTTATCATGTAAAACAGTAAAACCATTATGGATGGCATGAGCTGCAGCTAACCCCACACTTTCAAATCCAAGGCCACTAAGCAAGGTGTTTGCCTCTATTACGGCTTCAACTGCTGGAGTAACAGTTTTTTGTTTAACTGCTAAAAGAGCAGCTTCTCCATATTGAAATAAGGTATCCCAACAGAGTTCTGCAATCTTAGCAGCTGCTAGGGTAGAGAGTCCTCCAGCCATAGCGGGTTTTCGTGATTCTAAATTTGCTCTAGCTTCAATCCATGTAGCCATTCCGTCTCCAATCCCAGCAGCTAAAAATCTGGATGGAGCTTGTGCAATGACTTGGGAATCTACTAAAATAATATCCGGATTTTTTAAATAAAATTTGTATTTCTCAAATACTCCATCATCAGAGTAAATAACAGAAAGAGAACTGGTTGGTGCATCTGTTGAGGCAATAGTGGGAACGCTTACAACTTTGGCCGAAAGAATTTCTCCTACCGCTTTTGCTGTGTCTACTGATTTACCACCACCAATACCAATGATTACATCAGCACCAAATTCTTTTCCTATTTTCTCAATTCTTGTAATTTCATTTTCAGAACTTTCACCATTAAAACCGACTTTTTCAAAGCTTAGATTTTGTTTATGAAAGCTTTCCATAACTTTTTCACCAACAAGATGCCAAACACATTCATCTGCAATAACTAATAAATTGGTTCCTAGAGGTTTTACATACTCTCCAATTTTTTTAATTACATTTCTTCCCTGAATATATTTTTGCGGGCTAATTAGGATACGTTCCATGATAATCACTCCTTGATTTTTTTGTAAGTAAGCTGAAAATCTAGCCTTGAATCTAATGTTATCAAAATTCTGAGTACAGAATTATGAATATTTTATGTATATTTTTCGTCTGTTATATGACGGATTAAAAGATAGTGTTATGATTATCAAAAATCAAATACTATTTCTTAAGAAAGATAAAATGGGAAAAATAGTATTAAAAACCTATATTATCAGGTTTTGTATAAATAATCTTATTATATTATAGTTAGAGTTTTAATAATGAAAATAAAAATACATAAAATTCACTGGTTGAATTTTATGTATTTTTATGCATGTATTGTTATGGGGTAGGTTCTTATGATGCAAAGGATTGAAATTAATATTCATACTAAAAATGGTCCACATGCTCGAGTCGCAGTTACACTTATAGCAAAATTGAGCGGAATATTCTTAAGGATGAATCTATTCATGAAACACAGTCATTATTAGACCAATTGACTCTTGAAAAGAAAAGAATAAAGTATTTAGAAAGTGAATTGTCGAAATATAAAAAACTAAAAAACTAAAAAACTAAAAAACTCTTTTCCAGACATTATTAGTTATAGTGCCACTTTAATGAAGACGCTCTTTGTTGCGAATAAAGTGACAGAATTAGATTCTACGATTCTTATTACTGGAGAAAGTGAAACAGGAGAAGAACGTATAGCTAAAGTTATCCATAAAGCTGGTTTCAGAAAAGATAAGTTGTTTATTCTGGTAAATTGTGCGGCTATCTCCCCTAATTTAATTGAAAGTGAGCTATTTGAGCATGAAAAAGGAGTATTCACTGGAACACTTCACATGAGGAAAGGGAAATTTGAGCAAGCAAACATTGGAACAATCTTTTTAGATGAAATTGGAGGCTTAAAGCTAAATGTCCAATTGAAATCATTATAGGTTTTTATAATAAAAGGGAATTGTAGGGGGGAATAAAACTATAAAATTAAATGCTTGGGTATAGCGGTGACTAATGGAAAGGAATAGATGCCATGAAAAAATTTATTAATAATCCAGAAAAAGTAGTTAGGGATATGATTGACGGAATGTTGTTTGCACATTCTGATAAACTACAAAATATGCCTGAAACAAATATAATTATTCGAGCTAATAGTCCATTTCAAGGAAAAGTGGCAATTGTCAGTGGAGGCGGGAGTGGGCATGAACCAGCGCATATAGGATTTGTTGGTAAAGGAATGCTTGATGCTGCTGTAATGGGCGAGATTTTTACTTCTCCTACACCAGACCAGATTTTGAAAGCGATTCAAAAAGTGGATACTGGAAGTGGGGTTTTGTTAATTGTAAAAAACTACTCAGGAGACATAATGAATTTTGAAATGGCTGCTGAAATGGCTGAAGCACAGGGAATCCCGATTGCTACAGTCATTGTTAATGATGATATTGCTATGGATAATAGTTCATACACTATGAGAAGAAGAGGGATTTCTGGAACAATCTTTGTACATAAAATAGCTGGAGCAATGGCTGAGAAAGGAGCATCGCTTAAAGAAGTTGAAGATGTTGCAAATAAAGTAATTGCTAATATACGTAGTATGGGCATGGCATTAAAAACGTGCACTATACCTGGAGCTGGTACAGTCGGTTATAAAATTGATGAAAATGAAGTAGAGGTTGGTATAGGTATTCACGGTGAACCAGGAACACATCGTATTAGTATGATATCAGCTAATGAAATGGCTGAACTCCTTTTAGAGGATATTTTAAGTGATATGCAATTGGAAATTGGTGACAAAGTTGCAGTAATGGTAAATGGATTAGGTGGAACGCCGTTAATGGAATTATATATTTTAAATAAAATGGTTAACACAATATTAAACAAAATTGGTATCGATATCTGTAAAACATATGTTGGGGAATACATGACAGCGATTGATATGGCCGGTTTTTCTATTACTTTATTAAAACTAGATGGACAATTATCTGCTTTGCTTAATGATCCAGCAAATACGACTAACTGGCGTGTACAATAGGAGGGCCAACATGTATATTACACCAAGACATATCATCAATTGGATGCAACTCACTGCAAAACAACTTGAGTATCAAAAAAAAAATCTAACGCAACTTGATCAATTTATAGGTGACGGAGATCATGGTATTAATATGAATAGAGGGTTTAAAGAGGTTGAAAAAAAGATATCATATACAGCTTATGATGATATTGGAAATGTATTTCATGATATTGGAATGATACTTATTTCAAAGGTTGGCGGTGCATCAGGGCCTTTATATGGAACAGCATTTTTAAGGGCTGGTAGTGTTTTGAAAGGGAAAAATAAAATTACAATCAATGAATTGGGGATTGCTTTTCAAGAATCTGTAGATGGCATCTGTCTAAGAGGAAAAACTCAGATAGGAGATAAAACAATGCTTGATGTTTGGGATCCTGTTTTGAAGTATATCCAAAGAAATGGAGAAAAAATAAAACCTATTGGTCTTATCATTTTTGCAAGAGAACAAATGGAAAAGACTAAGCCATTATTAGCTAAAAAAGGGCGTGCTTCCTTTCTAGGAGAAAGGTCTATTGGTCATTTAGATCCAGGAGCAGTCTCATCTTTTATTATCTTTGAAACTCTATGTTTATCTCTTATAGGTGAAAAAGATATTGTTAATGAACTGAGGGAGCAATTGTGATGAGTAATGTAGGATTAGCTTTAATTTCTCATGGTTATCTACAAGTTCAGAGATTTAAAAGCTTTACTCGCCAAATTAAGTTCCGGTGTTTTAATAGTTTCTGTAGGAGGAGTAGATAACGATGAAGTAGGTAGAAGCGTCAGATAAATTCAAGAGGCTATTTATAATGAACGAGTTGTAATTGTATTCGTAAATTTGGGAGGCGCTCTAATTAAGAGTGATTAAATCAAAATAGCAGATTGACCATTAATAGAGGGTCCTACGTAGCAGTTGTTGAATTAGGGATTGGCAAAATATCACAAGAAATATATAAGATTTAAGGCTGTACTTGAAGCGAAAACCATTATAAAAATATAAAAGGAGCTAATCTTATGAGAATCGAAAGAAAATTAATTGTAACTCGTAAGGATGGAATTCATGCAAAATCAGCAAGTGAAATTGTAGATGGCTTAAGGGATTATGATTGTTCGGTTCAGTTTATATTTAAAGATAAAAAAGTTAATGCAAAAAGTACTCTTCAATTAATCGATTTAGCAGTAAAAAGAGGGGCAGAAATACATGTAATTCTTGATGGAGAAGATGCTGATGATGCCCTTGTGTTTATACAATGGTTTTTGAAATAACAAAGGGGGTCATAAATATGTCTCCATTTATGGGGGAATTAATTGGAACCTTGGTTCTTATTTTATTAGGGAACGGCGTTGTAGCAGGTACTTTGCTGAAAAAATCCAAAGCACAAAATTCCGGATGGGTTGCAATTACTCTTGGCTGGGGATTAGCAGTTACATTCGCTATATATATAGTAGATAACATAAGTGGTGCACATTTGAATCCTGCAGTTACAATTGCTTTTGCTTGTATAGGGGTATTTCCTTGGAGTGAAGTTCCTTCCTATATTGGTGCACAGTTGATTGGGGCTTTTTTAGGTTCAATATTTGTCTGGATCCAGTATTTTCCACATTGGAAAGAAACTAAAAATCAAGAAATTATATTATCGGTGTTTTCTACAAGCCCTGCAATAAAAAGTTGGCCTTCCAATTTGTTAAGTGAAATTATTGGCACTGCGGTATTTGTATTTTCAATTTTAGCTATAAGTCATAATAAAGTTACAGATGGACTACTTCCAATAATAATAGGAGCGTTAATAGTATCTATAGGTTTATCTCTTGGTGGAACAACTGGATTTGCTTTAAATCCGGCTCGAGATTTTGGGCCAAGGCTAGCACATCAAATCTTACCAATATGTAATAAAGGTTCTTCGGATTGGGGATACGCATGGATTCCCATAATTGGTAGTACCATAGGAGGAATCATAGGAGCTATAGGTTTTCAATTGATTTATTAAGCACTTAATATATTAAAATTCAATTAGAAAGTAATTAGTTAACCACATTTACTATCAATCATGTAATGCGAAGGGGTATCTAAGTAAAAAATGTATACTAAAAAAATCACTATACATTTCTTATAATGTGGAATTGTTTTATTCATAAAATGTTCAATTTATATCCATTGTGAAAAAATTCACAATGGATATAATGAATATATAACGGTTGTAGAGGATGATAGTGGTTTTATTCTTTTGCGACGAATCAACTCTTATATCAAATTTCTGTCTCCAACTATAAACTGTTTTCTGGATAGCTATCTTTAGCAAAATTCTGACTCGTAAGAAGGGGTTATTGTTTTTTTGTTTGCTATTTTGTATGCAGGCGATATAAATCATCTTATCAGATAGAACGGCAATGTTTTTAGTAAATGGAATCGATTTCATTATGCGAATAACAGTGCTTTTCTTTAGTTGGGAAAAGGAGAAATGTGTATACTCTTTCATTCTATTGAACTTTTGGTAAGTAACATATGCGTAATAAAAACTTACATGGTATTTTTATCATTCGAAAGAACTTTAAATTGTTTTCTGTCATGTTCGTTTGCATTGATAATCATGTTTTTCGAGATAAACGCTTTCCTTATCAATGAGGCAATTCGCAAATGGAGTTTTACTCCTATTTTGGTTTGACGCAACTCAGTCTATTTATAGTTGGTTAGGTTTAGAGTAAGTGTATTTGAAACAATGATTTTCAACGGTATGTTTTTTCTATATTTTGAAAGCGTTTTCTTGTAGTGGGTTATTTTATAAGATTATGAACCTTTTACTTAAGAAATTATGTGTTTTAAGTAATGATGTGAAAAATGATGAATTGGAGATTCACAAACTCATTTTTAGTAGTAAACAAAATTTTATAAAAGAAGTGAGATTTAAATAGCCTAGGAGGTGGTTTTCTCAAGGATAGAAAAAGTTGGTTTTTAATAGTTAAAGATTGATGAAATGAAGAAGAAAAGTTGTGTTGGTTGCGTCAATTCAGAAAAAATTAGGATGAAATATTTAGGAGGTAGAGAGATGGTAGGGATTATCCTAGCAAGCCATGGCCAATTTGCTGAAGGCATTTTACAATCTGGCGCAATGATTTTTGGAGAGCAAGAGAATGTTAAGGCTGTTACCTTAATGCCAAACGAAGGGCCAGACGATTTGAGAGCAAAAATGGAAGCAGCAATTGCATCTTTTGATAATCAAGATGAGGTATTATTTTTAGTCGATCTATGGGGCGGTACTCCATTCAATCAAGCTAATGGCTTGTATGAAGAGCACAAAGACAATTGGGCAATCGTTGCTGGCTTGAACTTACCTATGGTGATTGAAGCTTATGCATCCCGTTTATCAATTACGTCTGCTCAAGAAATCGCAGCACATATCGTTAAAACAGCGAAGGAAGGGGTCAGAATTAAACCTGAAGAGCTGGAACCAAAAGAAAATACTGATATTGCAGTTGCTAAAGATGGAAAAGCAAAAGGCAGACTAGCTCCCGGTACAGTAGTTGGTGATGGGAAAATCAAGTTCGTTTTAATCCGTGTGGATTCTCGTTTATTGCATGGTCAGGTAGCGACTGCATGGACAAAGTCTACACAACCAAATCGTATTATCGTAGTTTCGGATGCAGTGTCTAAAGACGATCTTCGTAAAAAATTAATCGAACAGGCGGCACCACCAGGGGTTAAGGCCAATGTTATTCCAATCAGCAAAATGATTGAAGTTGAAAAAGATCCCCGTTTTGGTAATACCAATGCACTGGTATTATTTGAAAACCCACTAGATGTCCTGAGAGTTATAGAGGGTGGTGTGGATATTAAAGAAGTTAACGTTGGTTCTATGGCTCATTCAACTGGAAAGGTTGTTGTTAATAAGGTTCTTTCTATGGGAAGAGAAGATGTTGAGGCTTTCGAGAAAATGAAAGCAAAAGGCATTCATTTTGATGTACGTAAAGTACCTAATGATTCTCGTGCAAACATGGAAGATATTCTAAAAAAAGCGAAGGTTGAATTATCGTAGTTACATAGCAAATTTAAATGAAATGGGGGATCATAATGTCTACTATAGAAATAATTTTAGTGATACTAATTGCATTTCTAGCCGGTATGGAAGGAATATTAGATGAATTTCAATTCCATCAACCACTAGTGGCATGTACACTAATCGGTTTAGTAACAGGTAACCTGGAGGCTGGTATAGTTCTTGGCGGTACACTTCAAATGATTGCACTTGGATGGGCAAATATTGGAGCAGCCGTAGCGCCAGATGCTGCATTGGCATCAGTTGCATCAGCGATCATTTTAGTATTAGGCGGACAAGGTGTTAGCGGTGTTGCATCAGCAATTGCAGTAGCGGTACCACTTGCAGTAGCAGGACTTTTCTTAACAATGATTGTTCGTACACTTGCTGTTCCTATTGTACACATGATGGATACGGCAGCTGAAGAAGGAAATATAAAAAAAATTGAAGTGTTACACATCGCTGCGGTGTGTTTACAAGGTATCCGAATTGCAATTCCTGCTGGAGCACTTTTATTTATCCCTGCACAAAGCGTTCAAGGATTCTTGGAATCAATGCCTGCATGGTTAACTGATGGAATGGCTATTGGTGGCGGAATGGTTGTTGCTGTTGGTTATGCACTAGTTATTAATATGATGGCAACAAAAGAAGTATGGCCATTCTTCATTATTGGTTTCGTAATAGCTGCGATTTCTCAATTAACACTTATTGCTCTTGGTGCATTGGGTGTGGCTTTAGCTCTTATTTATTTGAGCCTTTCTAAAATGGGTGGTTCTTCAAATGGTGGTGGAGGTAACTCTGGTGACCCGCTTGACGATATCTTAAACGATTATTAATTCAGGAGGAGGAGAAGACAAATGGCAGAGAAAATACAATTAACAAAAAGAGATCGTTTAGCCGTTGCATGGCGATCTACATTTATTCAGGGCTCTTGGAACTATGAACGTATGCAAAATGGTGGTTGGGCCTTCTCGATGATTCCAGCGATTAAAAAGTTATATAAATCAAAAGAAGATCGAAAAGCAGCATTAAAACGTCACTTGGAATTCTTCAATACACATCCTTATATTGCTTCACCAATTCTAGGAGTTACATTAGCACTTGAAGAAGAACGTGCTAATGGTGCAGAAGTTGATGATGTGGCAATTCAGGGGGTTAAAGTTGGGATGATGGGTCCTTTAGCCGGTGTTGGTGATCCGGTATTCTGGTTTACTTTACGTCCGATGTTAGGTGCTTTAGGAGCATCATTAGCAATGGGGGGGAATATCCTTGGGCCAATCCTTTTCTTCTTAGCCTGGAATCTGGTTCGTTGGGGATTTATGTGGTATACACAAGAATTTGGTTATAAAGCTGGTTCTAAAATCACTGATGATCTTTCAGGTGGATTATTACAAGATATTACAAAAGGTGCATCTATCCTTGGTATGTTTGTACTTGCAGCCTTGGTGGAACGGTGGGTATCAATTAAATTCAAGCCAGTTGTATCTGAAGTTCAGTTAGATAAAGGTGCGTATGTTGAGTGGGACAAACTTCCTGGAAATGGTGAAGGGATTCGTCAATCTTTTGAACAAGTAAACTCAGGAATGGCACTGTCACCTACGAAAGTAACTACCTTGCAAGATAACTTAGATCAATTGATTCCTGGTTTAGCTGCATTACTTCTGACATTCTTCTGCATGTGGTTGTTGAAGAAAAAAGTCAGCCCAATTGTTATTATTCTTTCATTATTCGTAGTTGGGGTAGTTGGTCACGTAATTGGACTTTTATAATTTAAGTTGCTCACGTTTTCAATTCTTAAGATATATTATTTAGGAATTGTTGAGATTGAGGTGTAGATTAGTAGCCTGTGAATTGATAATAGTTCGTATAAAAAAGTGGCTGGGGATTATTGTTTCAGCCACTTTTTGTATTGATCTTATTGTTTGAAGTTACGAATTATAAATAGGATAAATGAAATGGAGTGGATATGATGGTTCAATCAATTAATACAAGGGTAGATTTAGTAATAGATGCTACCGCTTTTACGGGACTTACGGACTATGGGAAAATTATGATTGGTGATAAAGGGTTTGAATTTTATAATTCTCGTGATACGCGTAAATTTATTCAGATTCCGTGGGAGGAGGTAGATTACGTTATAGCTTCTGTAATGTTTAAGGGGAAATGGATTCCACGTTATGCTATTGAAACCAAGAGAAATGGGGTCTTCACCTTTTCTTCTAAGGAACCTAAGAAAGTTCTTCGGGCTATACGAGAATATGTAGATCCAGGTCATATGGCACAATCTCTAAGTTTCTATGATGTTATTAAACGTGGTCTTAAATCGCTAGGTAAAAAGAAATAATATAATGAAAAGAAGGGTTGTGTTTTTTGCTGCAAGTACAAACAATTGATCTAGTAATTGTTTGGGTTTTCGACAGACTGGATCAGTAATAGATTAATCTGTTCTTTTTAAGAATATGAACGGATTCTACTCCAGAAAGAGTGAATGTAGTTGTGTCAAAATATTTGAACCCTAGCATAAAATAATAACATTGCTTCTTAATTAAGCAATGCTCTTGTTTTACTATGTTATTCATGTACTTTTGTTGTTTAAGTCACATAACACCAGGTTACGGAAGCTCAAATTGTCTCGTATGTACCGAATTTACTGTTAATAAGATTAGTTCATGCTGATAATGCTTCCATTTAAATAAATTTTCCTTTTCCATACTGATTATGCACCTTTTTTAGAGTCATACTATTAGTATGTCCAAGATTAGGATATTACTTGTAAGAGTTTTGGGATTTTTGCACCAGAACCCTTTTATACATTAAAGGATATTTATGTTTTTTAATTATATTTTTGCAATTGTGCTGTGTTATAATTCTGAAATACTGATATATCTAGTAGGACTTATAGATTTCAGTTTATCATATGAAATGAAAAATTAAGCCATTATTTTTGAGGTTCAGGCTACCATTATTCAGACTATTATTCACACTAAAAGAAGTACAAGGAGGAAGGTATATCTATTAAAATAGTGAGGTATACCAAATTCAAAATGAATATTAAATTTAATAAAAAAGTAGTAGCATTCACGGCAGGATTAACGGTATTATCTTCACCATTGGTATCGTTTGCAGAGGAACAACAATCAGTAAACAATAAGCAATCTACAAACCTTCAAGTGCAAGGTAACACAGACCAACGTCAAACAACAGATGAACAGGCTTTAAAAAGTATTGAAGCTAGTTTTGAAGGGGTAGACGGACGTGGTGGAGGTACTGTCGAAAATAAGAAAGTAGATAGTCTTCAACGTTCAGAGGGCATTCATGAAGAAACAGGTACATTAACGGTTCCTAACAATTCAAACAGAACAAAACGTAGTCTGTCTCCCATATCACCTAGCACCTCTAGTACAATAAATGGTGTTCCATTCACGGAATGGATTGTTCCAGCAGGTAACGATAATATTCGTCCTCAAAACTATATGAGTCCAAAGTATATTACAATTCATGAGACTGATAATACAAGTGTAGGAGCAGGTGCTAGAAACCACGCTCAATACCTATATAACCAAGCAGTAGGCAGTACAGACCGAGCTGCATCTTGGCATTTTACAGTAGACGATAAGGAGATTTATCAACACCTACCATTAAACGAGAACGGATGGCACGCAGGAGACGGTGATGGTCCAGGTAATAGAGAATCTATTGCAATTGAAATCGCAGTTAACAGTGACGGTAACTATAGTAAAGCGGTAGATAACGCTAAGAAACTTGTAGCTTATTTAATGAAAGAAACTGGTGTACCGTTAAATAACATTGTAAAACACCAAAAATGGAGCGGTAAAATTTGCCCTGCTAACATGATTAATAATGGCCAATGGGATGCATTCGTAAATGGAGTTGGTGGGTATTATAATAACCTTTATCAACCAAAAGATGACATTACAGGAGGCTGGTATGAAGAAGCTATTCGAGAGTTAAATAGAAGAGGTATTATGATAGGGGAAGGAAACGGAGTTTTCGCACCCAATAGAGCGATAACAAGAGCCGAATTTGCTCAATTAATCTCTAAATCTCTAAACCTGCCAGCTGGAGATGCTTCATTTAAAGACCTAAACGATGCAAACTCAACTTTACGAGATGGTATTAAACGTACTGCAAGTGCAGGCATCATTCAAGGTAGAGGAGATGGTTATTTTGACCCAAACACACCTATTACACGAGAAGAATCAGCAATTATTGTAAACAAGGCTTTACAGTATAAAGGTATATGGGGACCAGTTGTAAACCTACCATTCTCAGACAAAGACCAAATTAGCTATAAAGAAGACGTACAAAGATTATATGGCCTAGGTATTGTAAGAGGTAAGGGTGACAATCAATACGACCCTAAAGGAACAACAACTCGTGGTGAAACAGCAACATTTATTCTAAATATGCTACAAGTAATTGAAAATGGTAGTGTTGAAAAGGTAATTGGAACGGCTCAAATTAATGGTATTGGGGTAAATGTTCGAAGCGGATCAGGTACAAACTATTCTATTGTTAGAAAGACAAGTAAAGGCGAAAAAGTTACAGTATATGAAGAAAAGAACGGCTGGCTAAGAATTGGAACAGGTCAGTGGATTTATTATGACTCTAGTTATATTGACTATAACAGATTATAAAAGACTTAATAGTTAAAAGAACAAATCATATTTGGATATATAATTTACTCTCAGGTTGTGAAGAAGACTTTCTCCACAACCTGTTTTTATGCCTGGCCCCCTTTACTTACCAATACTGATAAAAAGAGGAGAAGGAAGGATTCATTATAATGCTGGGATCGGTAAATCAATGAGATTCTTTTCTTTAATTTTCCTTTTGGAACACAGTTTTTTATTAGCTTGATGGATATGAGGTCCCGCCAGCATTTTGGAAAAAAACACGCTAAGAAAATTTTGATATTAAAAAGACTGATTAATCCATGCTTAGATTAATCAGTCTTTTAATATCAATGGATTTAATTAATCCATTCTTCAAGAATTGTTAATGTTTTATTTGTTGCATCCATCTCTATTTTGAAATCCATTGGGACAATTAACATCGGGTGAGTATGGCAGCAATCAAATTCTGCAATAAAGGGTATGTAACTTCCCTTTAGAACCTCTAATAGAATCTCAGATGGTTTTTTAGTTGTACCCAGTTATGTATGAGGCTTTGGCGTGTTTTATTTTCGTTTGGGAACAATTAATTTCTTAAGTCAGTACGTATATGAGGTGCCCCCTATAAGAAAAATATCTGTCTAAATTGAAAAGTTTTTTAGTTGTAACGGTTAATTTTTTGAATTGCTTCCGTAACATTAAATGGTCAATTTTTTGTAACATACCTAAAAAAACCGTCACAGTAATGTGACGGAAACATGGAAAAGTATTAATGTATTACTATTATTATTTATTTGTAGCTTTTAAAATATTTAAAACGGTTTTGGTTGCATCTGCAATAAGTTTATCATCGTATTCAGCATCTTCTTTGTCATGATTAGAGAGGATGGCAAGAACAATTGGTTTTTTATTTGGTGGCCAAATAACTGCAATATCATTCCTTGTTCCATAAGAACCTGCACCTGTTTTATCAGCTACTTCCCATCCTTTTGGTACGCCCGCACGAATTAATTTATCCCCAGTCGTATTTCTCTTCATCCAATCTACTAATAGTTCACGTTTCTCAGATGGTAGTACAGTTCCTAATGTAAAAGACTGAAGTGTCTTAGCGATTGCTTTTGGTGTACTCGTATCATGTGTTTCTCCTGGATTTACTTCATTTAATTCAGGTTCAAATCGCTCGGAAATAGTAACAGTATCACCAATTTCCTTCAAGATTTTTTCAAATGCAGATGGACCACCTAATTTTTTAAGAATTAAATTATGTGCTGTACTGTCACTATATCGAACAGAAGCATCTGCAAGTTCTTTTAATGTCATTCCTGTATCCACATGCTTTTCAGTAATTGGATTATAATTAGAAAGGTCTTCACGCGTATACGTAATCCTTTCATCAAGAGCTTCTATTGAGTTCTGGCGTAAAAGAGCGCCCACTGCTAATGATTTAGATGTAGAGGCAAATGCAAAACGATCATCTGATCGATAAGAAACAGTTTGATTCGTACCAGTATCCAGTGCATAAATACCAAGCTTGGCATCATATTCTTTTTCAAGTTTAGCAAAAGAATTATCACCAGTATTTTCTTGTTTAATTGGATTTGTTTGTTTCGTTTGTTTAGGTGATTCAGATGGAGTATTACTATTGGAACAGCCTATTAGTGTTACACATGAAAGTAATACGACAGATACAATCTTTTTGTAATATGTAATGTTAAAGAACTTGCTTAATATGAACATAAATTTTCAACCTCTTTCAAGAATATATGGTTTTTTCCTAGGTTTTTCATACTGATGTAAGTAAAGAGAATATGGGGTAACAATACTTCTACAGCTAAAATTTTATAGCTCAAAGCACATGCAAGATGTTTATATGATTGATAAGCTATTGTTTAAGTTATTCCTTCTTCAATCTGACTTGCAATGCTTTACCTGTAAAAGGATTAAGCTTGTATCTCTTAAATACTCATCCTTCTTTTGCATCCTTTTCCTTTGCAAAATAAAAAGTCCTTTCATATTTTTGTAATACTTAAAAATAGATTTCAAACGGGATTTATTATATCTA
Organism: Bacillus cereus group sp. MYBK95-2; assembly: GCF_051915225.1. Classification (NCBI taxonomy): domain Bacteria; kingdom Bacillati; phylum Bacillota; class Bacilli; order Caryophanales; family Bacillaceae; genus Bacillus; species Bacillus cereus group sp. MYBK95-2. The sequence goes on from NZ_JBQAEH010000011.1 coordinate 136,604, forward strand.
AATTGAACATCTAATTTTAGGAACACATTTAATAGACAACCTAAGTAATAAAATTGTTCCACTTTAATTTGAGGAAGAACTTGATGTTTAAATAAAATGAAAGTAAATTTTTAGCCAAAAGTTTACTTCCAAATTAGAAAAGATTAGGTCCTCAATAGGCTTTACCCCAGCGATAAACCTTACGATCAAAAACAAAGGGTAATTCAACTATCAAACTCATATAAAATTTTAATATTGTCTAAGCATCCATTAGGATATACAATTGATCATCTATTTTTCTTTACATAATCTCCAGATACAGTCCATATTAACTATAGATTCTTGCCTTATGCTAAATGTAATCAAAAAGCAAGTAGATAAAGATAATGAATAAAACATTAACTCTAGATACTTTTTTGATGAATATTACAAATAAACAGGAGGTAATGAAAAATGATTAAAACATTATTAGCAGGTGCATTTTTAAGTACAGGATTATTAGCGAGTGGTACAATTGGTGCAGATGATGCGAAAACGGACAATTTAAAGTCAAATGAAAATTCAAATCAAGTAATTACACAGAGTGCAGATGGAACAATGTCTTCCTCACAAAACTTTGATTTACCTAAAGATGCAGTGCCAGCATCTAAAGGAGATGTAAAAACTGTTGAAAAATCAAAAGGTACAGGTACAGGTACAGATTCTCAAGAAGGAAAAATGGTAGAAACAAAAGAAGGTACAGAATCACAATCTGGAAAACATGCAAGAACTGTTGAAAAATCAGAAGGTACAGGTACGGATTCTCAACAAGGAAAAATGGTACCAACAAATGAAGAAAATTAAATAATATATAGTTATAACAAAGAGCATCCAAAAAGGGATGCTCTTTTTATATTATAGGGATTAACTAGTTTTACTCAACATAAGCAGTAGGAGGAATTGAGGATTAGAACATAGGGTACTGTTTCTTCAAATTATGGTGTTTAGAGCAATAGTTTTGGTGGTAACGTTACAATACAAACAGTTTGTTAGAAATTTTTTGATTTACATAGACTCTAGATAGACTACATATAAACTTCAGATACTTGTTTTATGATACGAGTAATCAAACAAAAAAAGGGGGGGTTACAACAGTATTAACAGGGCACTCTTTTAAGTACAGGAGATTATTAGTAGATGGAGAAAATGTTGAAGATGTACAGACAGATAAAAACATATTCCATATAAATAAAATGAATTGTAAGAATGCACCATTCTTCTCTATTTACCTATACGTATATTTTTCATCATTTATTATAAAATGCATATTGATTTAAATCATTTTGTTCAAAATATTAAATCGGTATTTTGGGGGATTTATCATAGCTTTATATTTTACTTTTCTAAATTAACGTAATTTTCAAATATAAAAGTGCATATGTTAGAATTTGGTGTATAATAAAATCAACTCGTGGTTATAGTGTTTGCTCCGATTCAAATTTAACTTTTTTACATTATCTAAAAAAGAACTTGTAGGGATTCCTACAAGTTCTTTTTGTTTTTCTGACTCTACTCCTATATGAATTAGCTACCAATAAAAGAATTCTTTAATATTTTAAAGAGTTTTTTAAAAATATTTTTAAATTGCTATTAAAATATAAACTCAAAATGATTATGATGTGAGATAGCTAAATTTTAGCTGCAATTGCTTTAATAGTTAATCATGGAAAGGAGGATTTTTATATCATGCAAAAATCTATAAAGGCTTTTTACCTTAAAATTAAATTTGGGGGTTCAAAATGATTATCAACTATTCTTTATAGAAGTTCCACCAACAAAACGCCAATTTCGTACGCTAAGGAATTTTCAAGGAACACAACTTGATTTTACTGCATATTAAACAAAAATAGAAAAAAACCATAAAAAAGTTAAATATTAGCGGCTTTTTATTAATTAGGATCATTAAACTTATTGTTTTTCATGTTATGATAAATTCCAATTGATATGTAATTGATCGAATTGCTCGCTTTTCTCTGATATTTTTTGTAGAGAAAGGAGGGGAGGAAGATGGGACTAATAGAACTATGTGATTACTTATCCGATTTATTACATGATCCTATACAGGGGTTTTTGACAATAATTTTAACAGCATACGGAGAACGACTAGCAGATAATATTAAAAGTAGATCAAATAAAAGAACTGCACCTAGAGCCGGGAAGCATAAGGGCAGTTCTAAACGAAAAAAATAATATATTTTAGCAACCGATTAATTTACATTATCAGTTACCAAGAGAGATGCGCCAACATCTCTCTTTTCTTATAATTATTACTCAAGTATTACTGGTAATACTTAATTGAAAGTATAACAAAAACATACTTAGAAGTAAAAAAGTGATTTTTCGGAGAAAAGTGGCCATTTTGATAAGCTAAGTGCAATATCAAGACAAAGCGAATGCCATATAGTTCGCTCCATAAAACAATTACAATTAATTTGTTAAATTTCGTTATGTTTTCTGAATACGAGGCATTCCATACAACAGGAATTCTATGGAATCAACAACAACAGAAGGTATTAAGTGATGACATAGAAATTCATATTGTAGAGATCCCAAAACTCATGCAACAGTGGCGTAATGAACAAGTAAATCCCTGGGAAGATTCCTTTGTTCGTTGGGTATTACTACTACCAGCGAATGAAGATGAACACTTAACCCAAACATTGGAGGATATTGCGATGAACCAAGACCCTATTTTACAAAAAGCAATGAATAAATGGGAACGTATGAATCAAGATTTTTCTTTCCGACAAGCGTATGAAGCAAAGGAAAAATCCCTTATAGATGAGGCCGATAAGTTCGCTCATGCAGAGAACTGTCATTGCAGCATTTACATCTTTTATAATGAGTATTAATTTTCTTTGAATTTTATAGTGGCAACTACTTGAGCATGATCAGATTGTGTCTTATTTTCAATATCATCACATTTTAAATGCCTGTCAAACACCTTATATTCACTTACTCGACCAATGTATTCTTTATTTTTCTCATTAAGTGAATTAGATACAAAAATAAAGTCTAATACATTTCCTAATTTTCCATAATAATGTGTAGGCAATCTTTTTTGTCCGCTTTGATTTGGAGCTAAGTCAAAAGCATCATAAAGTTTATAATCGTAGACAATCGGTTGTTTCTCGATAGGGATTTGTGTATCTCCTATTTTTGAAAGTTTTTCTCTATTTGTTAATGCTTCTATAGGAATAGAGTGTTCATCATCATTGAAATCACCAAGTAAGATAATTGGAAGTTCCTTATTACTGTGTAGAGTTTCTGATATTTCATGATATAAGATTGCTGCTTCCGTCCCACGTTGTAGTAAAGATGCTACATGCCCCATTGAACGTGCACGTAAAGTTTCTAGTATTTGACTATCCCACATTTCACTTGGATTATAAACGATATCTTTCATGGCTGGTTTTTTTGATTTTAAATGTGAAACATAACAAACGATATCCCTAGAGCTATCAATACGTATCGTAGCTTTTATAGGAATTCGACTGAATTTGAAAGTTTTTCCTAAGGGGATTTCTTCGGTAATGGAATCGGGAACTTTAACTGGACTTACTAAGAGTATTGGATATTTTGAAGCTATAGCAACTACGGGTTTTATAAATACTAATGGTTCATTTATATCTGTAACAGGAGATTCTACTGTTGTAAAATGAGTAAACCCTATTTCCTCAACTAAGTTTTTCAAAGCATTTGTACTGAATACTTCTTGGAAACCAATAACATCGCAATTCATGTCTGATATTTGTTTTTTTATCCATTCTTTTTTCATTAACCACTCATCAGCTGAATAGCAGCTATCTCGCTCATACCATGCGAAAGGAGGTTCAACAAATTGAAATAAATTAAATGTCCCACAGCGAATTTGCATAAGCTTTCACCTTCTTTAGTTATGTAATTTGTAATACCGACATGTGTTAGCAGAAAGCATATTCCGTAATAAAGGGTATGTTAATAGTATGGAAAACCTCTAATATTTTTTATTGATATCATTATCTTTAATTTACACATGTTTGCTGAAAAATACACTCGGAATTTTATACAGCTTGTATATGTATAATTCATTCAATAGGAATCCCCTAGTATAAAATTATTTGAACTAAGAGAACTTAAAAAGGAATCAGAATTTTAGATAACTAGCTATTTTTATGCCCGAAAACATTTCGATTTCGAGTCAGACCAATCGATGCTATGAACATAGCATTGACTGAAGAAATTCTTTTAAAAATTGTTCTACCCATTCGGTATACAGAAACCCAACGATACACGAGATGAACGGAGCATTACACGAGATGAACGGAGCATTACACGAGAGTCAGTAGCTAAGCTAAACCCTCCAGAAAATTGATGTGTTCATAGCATAAAATTTATAAAAAAAGAAAACATAAATTTTAGTTATTAATATTGAAGTTTTAAAGAAAGAAAAAGGTGACTTTGGTTATGAAAGAGGAAAATAATAAAAAATTAGGACTTGCCCTTTCTGGTGGGGGATTTAGAGCATCTTTCTATCATATTGGAGTACTCGCAAGGTTGGCTGATTTGGGGTTACTTCGTTCTGTTGAATTAATTTCTACGGTTTCAGGTGGCTCTATTATTGGCGCGCTTTATTACCTTCATTTAAAAAAACTACTGGAAGAAAAGAGAGATGTTGAAATTAAAGATGAAGACTACCAGACGATTGTTGCAAAAATTGAAGTTGATTTTCTAAGAGTAGTCCAAAAGAATTTGCGTTTAAGAACCTTTCTTAATCCAGTAAAAAATATAAAAATGATTCTTCCTAATTACTCACGAAGTGATCATATTGGAGAGCTTTATGATAAATTTTTATACAGAAAAGTTCTTGATACAAATAACACCAAGCCTATAAAAATGAAGGAGTTAATTATCAAACCCTGCTGTGAGAGTAATTCTTTTCACCCACTTAAGGATAATGAAAATAGAAGTGCAAAAGTACCAATACTTCTTATTAATGCAACTATCTTAAATAATGGACATAACTGGTGTTTTAGTGCTTCGGATATGGGCGAAACACAAATTGACCAATCTAGAAAAAAATTTGATAAAAACTTTCGACTAAAAAGAATAGAATCGTATGATGACATATACAAACACGAAGATTTTGAATTGGGTGTAGCCGTTGCCGCTTCGGCCTGTGTGCCTGGAATTTTTGCCCCTCTTGCTATTAGTAATCTTTATGATGAGAAGGTACGATTACAATTAGTTGATGGCGGTGTCCACGATAATCAAGGAATTAGAGGATTACTAGATAAACGCTTAAATTGCACACATTTTATATTAAGTGATGCATCAGCACAATTAAAAGATGAAAGGGAGCCTAATGTACAGATATCCAATGTAATCAAACGTTCAAATAGTATACTATCGGACAACCTACGAGAACAGCAATTGTCCAATATAATTAAGGAACATTCAGATAATGTTGCCCTAGTACATTTAAAGAAGGGATTGCCCGTAAAGGAAGTTTCCTACTTTGATGAGAGACACAATCTTAAAGAAGAATCGAAACTTTATAACACGGAACAAACCTGCGAGACTTTCGGGGTCAATACAGATGTTCAAAACCTCCTTTCTGGTATTAGAACAGATTTGGACTCTTTTTCAGAAGTAGAAGCTTTTTCTTTAATGCTTAACGGCTATAGAATAAGTCAATATGAATTGGATAAAGTAAATATAAAAAATTTTGTTACAAATACTGCATTAAAAGTGGAAAGATATCAATTCTTTAAGATGGATTCTTGGATTTCATCACCTGTTATTGATTCTTATTATAAAAATCTCCTTGAAACTGCAAGCAAACGATTTTTTAAGGCTATTAGAATAAATTTGTTGGTAAAGTTTATAACTATTTTATTGGTTGTACTTATATGTGGAACTATTATAAGTACTTTCGGTTCAAAGTTTATTTACTGGGCAAATGAATCAATATCAAAAGGTCAATTATTATTATTGATTCTCCTTTTCATCACCCTCTTTATTGTATACAAAGGATTAAAATTTTTTTCACAAAGAATTCTTTCTGTATGGTTCTTGATAAACCTATTACCATTTCTTATTGTATCTTTAACAGGGTTTGTATTTATTGGACTTTATCTAATCACTTTTGATCGACTATTTCTATACTTAGGTAGTTTTAAAGTATTAAAAAAGGTAAAAATAAAGTGAAAAATATAAAGATAAATTGAAGTCGTAGAAAAACCGGTTCTAACATTTGAAACCGGTTTTTCTATATCTATTTGAGTATTTTGCACGTTTTTCACTCCAAAAGCTATAAAAACTCTAAGGGCATAAAAAAATTCCCCCCTAAATATAGAAATTTTTGAAGTGATTAAACTTCGAAAATCTTGAAGGAGGAATTCACTTTCTATATTCTACAAGAAAGTCTATGTCTCTTTAAAGAACTACAACATTGTATAGTTTTGATATCCTCTTCAAGCTCATTACTTTTAATGTTGAAATTGTACCTATTGCTATTAAGCCGTTCTTATTCGCATCACAAACTAATGATATTCTTTAAAAAGTGGATTTAATCCCATTCTGATACAAATAACTGAAGGTTAAAAAACATTTATCTATTAACTGCCATTGAATAATTCTCCTATTATTATTTTGGTTTAACCATACTACGATGCCTTAAATCCTTTTATTTTTTCTTCCAAATATCTAGAATAAATATAATTTAAATGAGTATGCTAATTGATGTTTGTTAATAAAAGGAGGTATTTACAATGACTACTTATCGACTAGCACCTTATACAATTGAACCAGCAGACGACAGAGCAGAAAAAACACCACCAGGAGTGGAGATGATTAAAGCTCCTGAAGTTTGGGATGATAGTATGCAGGGTAAAGGTATCGTAGTTGCTATTTTAGACACAGGATGTGATAAAAATCATCCTGATTTACAAAATCGTATTCTTTTTGGGAAAAATACTACAGAACATGGTGATGAGTCTGATTTTTCCGATATCGCCGACCATGGTACTCATGTTGCAGGAACAATTGCAGCAAATGGGACAGGGATTTTTGGAGTTGCTCCTCAAGCAAGACTTGCTATTTATAGAGTGTTCACTCCAACTGAAGATCCTAATCGCCCTGCAGCATTTAATGAACATATAATTGCAGCGATTAAAGACTGCATCAAGTGGAATCAAGAACATAATAAAAAAGATCACATTCGTATTATAAATATGTCGCTTGGTGGTCCACGTCCTGATGAAAATCTTCATAAAGCTATACAAGAAGCGGTTAAGAATGAAATTTTAGTTATTTGTGCTGCTGGGAACGAAGGGGATCCCCGTAGCGGTGGAGATTCTAGCGCTGCGAAAGATGAGTATGGTTATCCAGCTAGGCATCCAGAGGTTATATCTGTTGCAGCAATTAAATTAGATCGTTCATTTGTACCTTTCTCAAACACAAACCTAGATAATGATTTAACAGCTCCTGGATTCGGTATTTTATCGACTGTTCCTAAAAATAAGGATAATAACGATGGAGTTAAAGATGGTTATGCTACATTTAACGGAACTTCTATGGCAGCACCGCATGTATCAGGAGCCGCAGCGCTTATTATTAAGCAATGTGAAACTGACTTTGGACGAACTTTAACCGAAACTGAAATTTATGCTCAACTTATCAAACGTACAGTCTCATTAGGACTTGACCGTAGAATCGAAGGTAATGGATTATTAGATTTAACAGAGGGTTATAGAACTTTCCCAAATAGAAATCAATTATAAAGTTAAATTTGGTGGAAAAGCTGCTTCACAATAACGTGAAGCAGCTTTTTTGCACAAGTACCTTGTTATAGCACCCTTACAAGTGTATGTTAGCAAGCATGTTGGCTTATACCAACCGACATTCATCTTCCATCTAAAATTGGTGTTTCACACCTTCACATTTTTGAGGAAGAAGTCTTCTGTCAGAAAACGATAAAAGATTATGATCATACACAAATAAATGCTGAAAATTGATTATATATATATTTCTTTAAAGTTCCAAGACACAAAAAGAATATATATATATAAACTTTTCGCAAACAATAACTTGAGTGAAAATTTATCATTAGGAGGTACAACTATGCCTGTAGAACATTATGGCGTATTAAAAGGTATTGCAATTGACAAAGAAGAGGAAAGAGATGATTTAGAATCTCCTCATTACCAGATTCTTATGATTGGTGAAGAAAATGTAAAATATCGCATTGCTGTTAATGCACAATCTATTGCTGAGCAACCAGAACTTTTATATTTAGTAGATGAAGAATTTGATGCATCAGCAATTACAATTCTTCCTACAATGGATAATGGCTTTAAATCAATTGATGAAAATAATAAAGAAATCTCACTAGATTATATACGTAGCCAATTATTTGATCCCGCTAAGATGAAAATATTACCTTCTGATCTCGAAGGTAAAAATAATGATTTACACGATTTATTTAATAAGTACATCCCAAAAGCTATAAATGAAGAAGCAACAATATATATCTACGGCTCGAAATTTTCTAATAAGCGAGAAAAAAAAGACAAAGTTTTTGGTTTCAAACCAGTAAAGGGTATGCATAATGTTCATATGAACCAAGGAAATGAAGATAAACCTCCAGGAATAAAAGATCACGCAAAAGATAACGGGATATACCATGATGGAGGGATTTTAATCCAGTATAACGACAATCACTGGGTTGCTATCTTTTTAGCTTTTCAATCTCAATCATGGTGTACAGATGATCGTGGTTTTCCAACAGAATTTTGTGATCATACACAAGCTAACATTGAAAATTAAATATTTTAAATAAAAACCAAGTAATTATACTTGGTTTTTATTATGAAGATGATAAGTTATCTATTTTAGACTTATTAATATCTAGATAACGGAACACAAGTTATTATCGAAATTCAATTACAATCATTTTCAAACGAGAAAGCTCATCGCTTTTAGGCATGGGATAATAATGAGGTTGAATCCAAATTACCATATAGTTTTCTAGTTACACTTAATACATATGATAACGATTCGTTTTTTTGAATTTGTACCCTAAAAATACCATCATAAAAATATGTTTTATTTCGAATTTTTGATAAAATTAGGATATTAATATAAAATGGGGTGTTCAGTATGTTGGATACAACTAAAAATTTTCAAAAGTTAGTTTACTGTGATTTGGATAGATATTTAAATGAATCATCAAAAAAATTATCTGATTATCCTAAAATTCAAAAGGTTATTCGGGCGCACAAACAGAAATTGTGGAGTTTTGGAAGTTTTTTCGAAGAAACTTTGAAGAAATACTCCTCTGAAGATATCTCTTCAAAAATAAATAATCAATGTTTTACAAAGCCGTTTTTCTACGGAGAAAGGCAAGAATTGGGTTACTATTACTTAACTTGGGATATTCCAAAATTAAAAGAACTCATTCGAGAAAACGAAATTATTCCAAACACACTCATTGTAGACAACTTAGTAGATGAAGCACTAAATAATGATGTGAATTTAAATACAATTGATATGAATAGAGAAAATAATGAACCTATTATAATAGCCCAGCACCCTGTCGCAAATAACAATTACAGGGGAGTCATTATCGATGGAAACCATCGCATTGCTAGAGCTTATAAAAAAGGGAATCATCAAATCTTAGCATATGTTTTACCTTCATTTGTGCATATGAAGGGCATGCTTTTAGATCTAGATGTATTTCTTTTTAAATTAGCTTATAACTTCGACTTAATTACTAAATTCGTAGATCACATGTATGTAGTATCAGATGAGAACTTAAAAAAAGAATTGCATGATACATTGTTTAAAGTTTTGTATAAAATATAGTTCCTTTTACTCGGGGTACCGGCAGCATTTTTGAAAAAACCCACGCTAAGAGTATGCAAGATTTTATACAGTTTTTTGGCTAAAACAGTAACAAACAAGAACTCTAAACCCACAAGAGGATAGGAATGTATAAAAAGATGAATAGGGTTATAGAGAAAAGAAAAGACGAATTCCTTTTGAAGTAGGGATTCGTCTTTTTTCTTGCTACCGATAATGGGACGTTATGTTAATCAAATGTATATAGAATATACATGATTCTTTGTTCAACAGTCAGGTTGAACAAAGAACGCTAATTTAAATAATGCTTCTTATTCTTCCGTAAAGAATGCTTTTCGCTCTGTAGCAATCCAATTCTCCAAATTGTCTTGGCTACGTCGAACAAGTCGATTCACTAACACATCATGCCATACATAATCCTCTAATAAGTATATATGAACGGGGTCATCTGTATAAAAAGCAATATTACGCTTTTCAAGTGATGGTCCATAAATCATCTCTTTAGAATCTATCGATACAATAAACCAATGTTCTGTAGACAGGGTTTCTGTATAAGGTGTTATGCGATGGGCTTCTAGATTTTTAATGGGATTTTCAACATGCAGGGTAATACCTTGTATTGTAACTTTATCAGCTACTTCACATAGATCTTCTTTTAACGCTTCATACATCTCATCCCACATTGAAATGACAATACGTCGTTCTGCTTTTTTTATTAATGCCTGACAATAGCTAATGATTGTTTTATTGTCTTTTAAAGTAATGACTCGATTATCCGTTTTTTCCTCGGAAGTTTCTAGTGTTTTTAATGAATCACTGATTCCTTCATAAGTAGACTGCCATTCTGATTGCGCCTTTTGTAAAAAGATTTCAACAGGCAGAGGTGAATAGCGAGTGGTGTCATTTATTTCTTCCTTCATGACAATTCCTTTTTCTACAAGGTTACCTAAAATCTCATAAATTCGCGCTCTTGGGACACCTGAATCTTTACTTACTTGGTAGGCTGTGACAGGCCCTTGTTTAACAAGAGATACATAAGATTTAGCTTCATATTCATTGAAACCAATTTTTTTAAGCTGTTGCACTATGTAGTCCACTTTTTTCGTCCTCCGATGTTTGCTTTTATATTTCAACGTTACAATAACTGTTTACATTTAGCAAATTATTAGTTACTATTCGAATAGTGACTAAAGGGGGGTTAATAGTATGGATTTTTATTTAGACCCATCTGTATTAATGATTTTGATTGTTTTTGGATTTGTAGCTGCATTTATTGATTCAGTTGTAGGTGGTGGTGGACTCATTGCTTTACCAGCTTTATTATTTACAGGGCTGAATCCAGCAAGTGCAGTAGCCACGAATAAATTAGCATCGACAATGGGGTGTGTAACTAGTAATATTGTGTTTTATCGTTCTGGTAACCTGGATTTGAAATCAGGGTTTAGATTATTCCCACTCACTTTTATAGGTTCCATAATAGGTGCATGGACCGTTCATTTAATGAACCCAGAGGTACTGAAGCCATTGATGCTGATCATGCTTGGTGCTGTTGCTATTTATACGATATTCAAAAAGGATTGGGGGAGTATTTCCACTCATAAGAAATTGTCCGGTCGACACTTCATTATTTTTACTGTTTTTGTTTTTGTTATTGGTTTTTATGATGGATTTCTAGGTCCTGGCACAGGTTCATTCTTAATGTTTTCGCTTTTATTTATTGGGTATGATTTTTTAAAAGCAGCAGGTAATGCGAAGTTGCTTAATTTAGGAAGCGATATGGGTGCATTGTTAATGTTTATGTATGTAGGACAAGTAAACTATGCGTATGGTTTCATAATGGGAATTGCACAAATTGCTGGAGGGATTATCGGATCTAAATTTGCTATAAAAAAGGGAAGTGGGTATGTTCGTGCCCTTTTCATAACAGTAACTTGTTTATTATTAGCAAAAAATATTTATGATTATATTCAATAACTTCTAAAATTAACTTCCTATATCGAATTTTACGTCAACTAGCCTCTTTTGTAGAGGCTAGTTCTTTGCATAGCGTGGTTTTTATCCGTTTTGTGGCCTGTATCCATGCCATTCTAATTCTTTATTCTCTAATCTTTAAAAGGAGCATTCATCACCCAATCTGAAAACCCCATACGAAGCATAGAAGAACTCAAATTATTTGGCTGTTGCTGTGTATTTTTTAGATTGGAATCATATTTAATAAGTTCAATCATAGCTTTTTTGAAACCTAATCGAGGATAAACCTCAATTATAAAATTAAATGTTTCCTCCGGAATGTCTTCTATACGTAAACCAACTACATCCATTCCCGCCCCGAAATGAACTAACGCAATCTCTGGTTGTTTTTCTTTAGCAATTTCTGAGGTGTGTAGAATAATAGCTTCACGTACCACATCAATTTTATCTTGTGAAAAACCATAGGAATGAAGGAATTTTTCTGCATGATCAGCACCTTCATATTCAAATGAATGTTTACAACATACATGCTCTGTAAGGCCAACATCATGTAAAATAGAAGCAAGATAAAATAACTCCTGATCATATTTAAATCCATATTTTTTTCCCAATGCATCACCAAAAGCATATGTTCGTAAACAATGATTATAAAGAAATTCTGGAGAAATCTCGTAAACCAATTGAGTAGCTTCTATTGCTACTTTACTATCTGGAATAATAATGTTATGCATAATTTCCTCCTTAGTTTTAATTATCTTCAATAAATTCATGTCAGATACCATTAGCATGATAAGAATGTTACATGCTAACCAAATGCTAACTCTCTCACTATCTCCTTTTAGAAATTCTAATCTTATATCAAAAAAAGACCGAACGGTCTCTTTTAAGGTAACTTATTATATGTTAATGTACAACTAAAACATATTACAATTTTTCAACAATAATAATGGAGGATATTATGCAAAAAGGTGAACAAACACGAAGAAACATTGTTTTAAAATCGGCAGAACTGTTTAATCAAAAAGGCTATGCTGGCTGTTCGATGAATGACATTATGGAGGCTACAGGGCTACAAAAAGGGGGGATTTATCGTAATTTTAAAAGTAAAGATGAGATTGCTTTAGAGGCATTTGAATATGCGATTGAGACTGTCTCTCAACATTTTTCTGAGGCGATATGCAATGCTAATACAACATTAGAAAAGGTTGGTGCTTTTTTTAATGTATATGAAGATGTAATAAATAACCCACCAATAAAAGGGGGGTGTCCTTTACTGAATACTGCTGTAGACAGTGATGATACGAATCTACTGTTAAGGGAAAAGGCACTTGAAGTTTTCTATACATTTCTCAATATGATTGAAGGGATTATAGTAGAAGGGATTCAGAACAAGGAGTTAAAACCGGATATCGATACAAAGGCGGTAGCTTCCTTTATTATCGCAACCCTAGAGGGAAGTATTATGGCCAGCAAGTTAGAAAGGGATAATAAACATGTTACTTATAGTAAGCAACACGTGCTGCGTTATTTGTTTATGCTAAAAATTTAGCCCGCTTTATGTTTTGAGAAACAACGGGGCTTTTGGCTTAATGGCGATGAGACTGTATTCGAAATAGAAGGATAATCTAATAAGAATAAAATCTATGCTAAAATCCATTTTTTATATGTATCTCACCTAAATTCCTTAAAAAGCTGATTAGCCCTTAGCGTTTAGGAAATCGGCTTTTTCTATGTGAAAAATTGCTTAGCATACAGGGAATCGGTTATTTATGTCCAAAATGTGTCTAAACGTAAAATTTTCTTTTTGGATATGGTGAGGCCAATTAGTTCTGAAGATGGACATGCTACAATATCTGATTACGTTAATATTTAAATCCGAAAAGGAGAAAGACCACTATTTTAGTGGTCTTTCTCCTTTTCGGATTTCCTTTGATGTAAATATTATCCATATTATTTGCACAATCATTAAGCTGACTGCAGTTATTATGTCCGTCTTATTAATTTAATTTTTCTACAATATATCCAGAAAATGGTGAATGTTCAGGGTTTTATTTCTAAATACTCTAAATATTTACATAAATTAAAAGGTAGAATATGCTTAATTTGTACCAAAAATTTTATTGAAAAAAGGAGATGGTTATATGTTAAAAAAACTAGTTGTAGGAGCTTTAGCAGGAGCAATCGGTATTGGTGGGTTAGGAACTGTAGTTACAACGAAGGCAAGTGCAGCAGAACAAGAAGCTGTTACATTACCATCAAGTTATTTGAATAAAAATGTGGGTTTATTTATTGCACAATTTGGTAATCAAGCAAAAACTTCTGTGAGAATTTATGGCGATGAGGTAACATTTAGAGTTTGGAAATTACAAAATCCATTTAATATGGAATATTACGAAAGAATTGTATGGTCAGTAGAAAAGCCAAGTACTGTATCAGAGAAATATGGACCTAATAGATATATTACAACTGCATGGGCTCCTCCAACTGATTTGAGCGATGGAACGAATACAGTGGAAATAACTGAACGGTTAGAAGATGTACCAGAGATATACGAAGGCTTAACAGTGTATGCATATGCACAAGCTAAAAACGGGAAATTTTATTATTCTGGTGAGACCGTAGTAGAAGGTCGATAGATTGAATAATAGTTTTATGGAATCAAGCTAATTAGTATGATTTTCTCTTTATAAATTATGAGATAGTTTGTCTTAAATTTTTACATTATTTAAAAAAGAACTTGTAGAATTCCTACAAGTTCTTTTTGTTTTTCTTATTGTAATTAGGGTAGAAACTGTAGCTTTAAAATAAAGTTTGATTAAAAATATCGTGTTAATCCATATTCTACGGTAAATAAAAAGAATCCATTTTGAAAAAGATTGATCAAAATGGATTCTTATTCAGCAAATTTATGTTTCGGTTTTATAAAAAAGTCTGATTATTTTCTACCTGTGTTGCCCCATAATTGCGCCTGATTTTTGAAAAATCTATCGCCCTTTATGCTTTTGTTTAGCTTTTTGTTTTTTTATTTCCCGCTGTTTTTCTTTGAATGCATCATCAAGCCCTTTTTAGACAGCCTCTTGTTACATTAATCAAGAATTTTCGTTTAGGCTTAGAATTTTTTTTGTAATTTCATTTCTTTCAGTACTTGTAAAAATCATTAGTTTTGGAGCTGAAGGGAGGTTGAAATTTACATGAGAATGAGATAATTCAAAAAGAAAAGTACCAATTAATTGTTTATTTTGGTTTTCAATTACAATCCAAAAGATACGTTTGTCATGATCAGGCGTTCCCCATTTTGCTTTTTCAATAGAATTTCTAAAATTTAAGCACCCAGCAATAATAAAGTCATCTTCCTTTGTTTTTTCAGCAGACTGAAAACCTGCTTTCTCAAGCTCTTTCCATGCTGGAGGAAGTAGGTTATCTAAGTACATACCATAGGTGGCATCTTCATACTTCGGAAATAATTTTTGGAGTTCCTCAATAGTATTTGCAAGAACTTCTTCCCAATGGTCCTTTAAATAGCCAGATACTTTTTGTCCTAACTCTTCAATTGACATTTCGGGTTGAATGTTTAATTTTGACACTTAGATCCCTCCATCATTTTTTATTACGTACTCCTTAATCTTATAACATTAAAGCCAATTATAAAGTTTTCAATTGTATATACTTATTTTAGAGGGGATTAAATGATAAACTTTGTAATAAATTTAATGTTGATAGGGATGAAAAAGAATGAAAAGTAATATAAGGCCTATTGATATTGCGAAAAGGTTAAATTTAAGTACTAGCACCTTAAGAAGTTACGAAACAAGGGGGATTATCCCACCCACAGAAAGGGTGGGTACAGGATATCGAATCTATACGGAGGAACATTTAGCATATTTTGAATGTATAGTAGCCATGTCACCCGGGTTTGGAATGGAGATAACAACAGCTGTATTAAAAAAACTGCAACAAAAAAATTTAAATTCTGCCCTCTGGATAATCAACGAGATACAAGCAGTCACCTATCAAGAAAAAGAGTTAGCTACTAGAATAATAAAAGACCTAAACAATATCATTGATTCTCAATCGATAGCAAATAACTTAATGACGATTGGAGAAGTAGCAAATAAAACAAAAATTTCTACCTCTACTATACGATATTGGGAAAAAGAGAGATATGTTAATTCAAAGAGAGGTGAAAATAATTATCGCTATTTTAATTCATATCAGATTATTAAAATTTTGTTAATGAAGCTTACACAAAACGCTGTGTATTCACACGAAATTGTTCAATTAAAAAAATCTATTAGAGATTTGGAGGAATGCAACATTGAAGGGGCAAAAAGCATTGTCGAGGAGTGCCAACAGCATTTAAATAAACGTAATCAAGAACAGTTACATGGACTATACTTTTTGTATCGATTATGTGCAAAGTTAGGATTAAAATAACTAAGAAAATATTTAACATAGGGTAATTTTGCTCAAATCCCCGAAAAGGGGGAATAAGATTGATTCATTATAAATTTATATGTTATTTCAAAAATACAATTTAGCTATATTTGAAATATATCGATATAATTGTATAAGTTTTGAAATATATATTTTAATGTTTAATCTAAATCTAATTTACAATATTTTTCATTAACGACCCTTTAGATAAACAGATCCAATGGGGCAAAACATCACGTCTTTTTTATAAACACCGTGACTTTATTTAAAAGCAACAGAAACAATAAGAAAGTATTTATCGCTAGTTTGCTAACTAAAATTTTTAGACTATAGAATGAATCATTAGACTGATAGAAAAATAAGCAAAAGGGGAAGAACCACCAATATTCTTCACCTTTTGCCTGTAATTAGGGTTTCTATATTAATGAATATAGAAGATTATAAAATGTTGGATGCAACAGTTTACATTCAAAATTATAGCAAGAGTAACAGGTGTTTTTTTATGCAATATTGCATAAAAGATTATAATTTATCAAATATACATGTCTAATGAGGAACATAAAAACTCCATATAGGATGAGTTTAATCCTTATAGTTTCTTTATAGTGAATTAAAAGCGGCAAAAATAAAAAGATTAATTTTATCAATACGAGTTTTTTCTTTTACATATTAAAATGGAAGTACCCTTTCACTGTATACTGACCTCTTCACAAATGGTGAAGGGATTTTTTTATTTAATAAACTAGTTTTACAAAACATACAAAATGTTAAATTGATGAGAATCAGTGATATATTATAAATATCGGGGTAAGTTCTTATGTCTGTGGTGATAAGGACTTATTTGCATGGTTACCACTCTATTTTGTACAATAAAAGAAAAACATCGTATGGGGTGGGGAGAGGAAAACCCATGTCTAACCAACAGTTAGTGAATTTGCGTATTGATTTTGCTTTTAAACAATTATTTGGTACAAGTGGAAATGAAGATATTCTAATTGCTTTTTTAAATGCTATGTTACAAGACTCGTTAGAGTCACCGATTGATTCATTACAGTTAGAAGACCCGGACTTGCACCGAGAACATGAAGAGGATAAATTATCGATTTTAGATATTTCCGCAACATTAGATACGGGAACAAAGGTAAATGTGGAAATACAGCTAAATAATAATCATGATATGATTAAGAGAAGTTTATATTACTGGGGAAGGCTATACACATCCCAACTTCAAAAAGGAATACCATATAGTTCTCTTTATAAAACAATTACGATTAATTTGTTAAATTTCGTTATGTGTCCTGAATACGAGGCATTCCATACAACAGGAATTCTATGGAATCAGCAACAACAGAAGGTATTGAGTGATGATATTGAAATCCATATTGTGGAGATTCCAAAACTCATGCAACAGTGGCGGAATGAACAAGTTAATCCCTGGGAAGATTCATTTGTTCGATGGTTGTTATTACTTCCAGCGAATGAGGATGAACACTTAACCCAAACATTGGAGGATATTGCGATGAACCAAGACCCGATTTTACAAAAAGCAATGAATAAATGGGAACGTATGAGTCAAGATTCTTCTTTCCGACAAGCGTATGAAGCAAGGGAAAAAGTTCTTATGGATGAGGCCGCAAAATTTGCTCATGCAGAACAAAAAGGGATGGAAAAAGGGATGGAAAAAGGGAAAATGCAACTGATACGTGGTATGCATAAAAACGGAATGCCAATGGAAGATATTGCAAAGTTTACGAATTTACGTATTGAAGAAATACAAGCAATTTTACAATCATAAATAAATTAACAAATAACACCTACAGATATATCTGTAGGTGTTATTTGTTAATGACCGCCCTGTCTGGAAGGTGATGCCTATCAGCATTTCCATGTGCATATTTCCAACCTACACCTGGTTCATCAATATAATAACCAGTGTTTCCATCTGCTTATTTATAACTTATATATTTCATTTGGATTCCTCCTCTTTTGGTTAATACTTATATAGTCGTTCAGACCCAAATTAAGCGTTTTATCTCTTGAGCAAATAGTTGTAATTCGTCAGACACAGAAACAGACATAAAAAACACCTCCATTAAAATCATAACTGATACTTACGATTTAGAGAGGTGTTTTTTATCGTCTCATTCTCAGGGTTCACTCCAGTTTTCCTTTAAAACATCTCATGTCTGATTCTCCTAAATCCTATTTTCTAGAGTGTAGCTTCATTTAAAAACTTTGCAACAGAACCATTTATTTTTATGTGTATAAATACTGTTTATTTGGAAAAGAGTAAACATGATTTGTAAATGAATAAGGAGGTAGGTAAATCGTGATGTTAAATACGGAATCTCAAAATCATGAAATACAAGAGTATGAACTGCTTAAAGAAATTCAAGGTGGTGGATATATCCTGTATTTCAGACATGCTAAACCAGATAGCTCCGAAGATATATTAGTTGAAGAAGGGAAACAACAGGCTAAACAAATCGGAAAGATTTTTCAAGAACGAAAGATACCTATTCAATATCAAGTTCTGGTGAGCCCTACGCAGCGTACGAAGGAAACAGGAATAATTGCGTTTAAACCAGAGCATATCGAAGTCCAAGGTAGTCTAAGGGATATCCATTACTTGAAAGAAGAGAATTTGGAGATTGAACAACAAAAAATAAAGGAAGAGTTAATTCATACTTTGGAAACACCCCCTTCTGACGGATTAAATAAGGTACTTATCGCTCATTTGCATTTGTTTGATGCTGCGCAAAATGATCTTCCATATATGGGGATGGTTGTGTTAAAACCCAACGGACCTGGAGAAGGATATCAATTTAAAGGTTTAATAACTTTAGAACAATTTATGAAATGGTCAGATGAAAATCGTACAGTGTGAAAAGTTTTTCTCTTAAATATAGTAGCAAGCTTTACCTAATATTAAAAATAGTCCCTCTTATTGAAATTACTCTTTTTAGAGAAAAAGTAAATTTCAATAAGAGGAATCTATATTTTTTAATATATTTAGAACCATAAAGAGTGTTAGTATTCCGTTTAAAACTAGGAGACAATAGTCAGGTGATCTAAGCATTGTATACGTATCGTGCGGGAACAGGTTATGCTTCAAAAACAAAATAATCAATTTGTAATTAGAACAAGTCTAAACCATTTCAAAGAAGGACATGAGCTTTTGAAAGTTGAACAAGTGTCCTCTAAGTCTTTTCGTATTACTACAAATGAAAAAATTTTGAGTTTTTGATGGATAAAGCAAGAGAAATTGCTCCAACTTACCATGCATATTATCGGATTGAAACTAAAGATGCATTTCTTATTACGGATCGTATCTTTGTAAAGTATTATGTAATAATTATTTGAATAGTTGTTTGAGGAGGAAATTATGTTAATAAATCAGGAATATGAGTATGAAGTTAAATTTTTTCTTAAGATAAATAAGGTTCTTGATACAGCGAATAATTTGCAGGATTGTGTAACAAAGGAGTTTAACATATCAAATAATGATTTTAAACAACTAGATATTCAATTTATTGATACAATGGGACAAGATATCTATAAGGAAGGTTGGATATTGCGTAACCGTAAAAAAAATAATAGAAATTATGAATTAACCTATAAAAAAAGGTACCCTATTGATAATGGAAATATAGATGAGACATTAAAGCAAGTGCTATCAGATGGCTTTCATGATTCAAGTGAAAATTTTGCGGTAGAGGTTGAATGGGGGTTACATAAACAAACATTAAGTGTTTCTTGTGAAAAGAAGGAACCCATACCTGATTCTTCAATCTCGAATTTACCTGATATTAAAGAGTTAAGAACAATGTTTCTTGACAATGCTCCGGAGATTTTTCTAAACTGGCAAGTTGAAAAGTGGGGCGAGAATCAAATTCAAAATTCAAAAGTCTACGGTCCTGTAAAGGCTAAGAAGTATGAGGGCACATGGGAAAGTACAAGTGTCAATATAGAGCTTTGGACATTGGAAGGATATTCTGAATCGATTATTGAAATCTCTTTAGAAAAATCGAAGGATAAAAATCAATCTCTTCAGGAGCATGATAAATTAAAGGAGTTCTTATATACAAAAGGTTGGCTAAGTGAAGAGGATATTTCTAAGACACAGTGGGTCATAGAGCATAGTAACTAGGGTTCTGTTGCAAAGTTTTCTAAGCGAAATTAAAATGTAAGAAAAATGATTCGGGGAGCATGATGCATGAGATACTTTAAAGGAAAACAGTTCAAGAAGGGGTACCGCCCACATTTTAACGAAAATATACGTTAAGCAAAATTCGACATAAAATGAGCCGAATTTCCTACTCTAAGGAATATTCGGCTCATATGTTTTATTTGGTCTGTAATTTGTTCTCTTCATATTCCTTCATTATTTTATAAAACGTGTTTTTCTTTAGCTCTAACATTTCCATAAACATAACAGCAGTGATTTCCCCACTCTTCCATTTTGAATGAGTTTCTTCTATACGGAACTTATTAAGAGAATGTAGGGATTAATAAAACTTAACAAAATAGTTATTTGAAACTGTTTATGAAAAAAGAGCACTATCGAAAGTGCTCTTAGAAGATACGTTTTATATTTTGTTTTGAGCTACGATTTTAATATTCTCTGGTGGAATGATATCCTGGATTTTTTCTTTTAAATCTACTTGAACCATTTCTTCAAGGTGTTCAAGTGAAACTTCAAAGTTTATACATTCTGCAGTTGTGATGTTTAATAAAGAATAATTTTCATTCTTTTTAACAACAAGATATTGCGATTGTTCTGTAATTACTATACATCCTTGTTGAATGCCTAATTTACGGTTATCCTCAAAAGTCATAAATGTTTCTCCTTTTATATTTATTGCCGATAGATAGTTTACAACATAAATACATTAGTTCATATTGGGAAACCTTACATTAGTATTACCGATTTATATGGTTTTTGAATATCTTGGGGGCTAGTAATACAGAGAGTATAAAAAGGTTCAATTGAATATTTAACAAAACCCTTATTTGAAAACAAGAAGCCCTAGAGTTAGGGCTCTAGGGCTTCTTGTTTTGGTATTCTCACATGGTTTTTCAAAAAGAATAGAACATATTGAAGATACCATGTGAATGTTTCATAAATGTATCAAAAAAGTGAACAAAATTGCTATTGCAGAAGAATCAGAAATGAAGTTTCTAATATGTAAGTACGTGAAAGATATTATTTCCAGTGGATAAAATGGGCATGGGACACCTAATCATTATTTTATCGGGGGAAAAGAATATGTTATGAACTTGGTTGAATGAAAAAATGAAAATTTTACTTTAAGCGAAGTTAATGAAATATATTTTTGGGATTATATCAATGATTGTTATCTTGATGGACACTTTAACTTTATAAAAGTCATAGAAGAAAACACAACTATGAGGAATAGTAAGCTATAAAAATGAAAAAAAGCCTCTCATTGAGAGACTTTTGAAAATGTTTATATTTTCAACTAGCTTAAAAATCTTTTCTTGATATCCGGAGTAGGAATAAGACATTGGTTTTGTTTGCCAAACCATTTGTATCTATTTTCTGCAACTTTTTTGTAATAAAAGTTTCGAATAGGTTTTGGAATTATTAAAAGGATAAATAATAATTTACAACTTCCTTTTAAGTATTTACAAATATTCAGTATGGCATCGGATCCTGTATAAGCCCTATTATTATCAATTAATATCACACTATCTATTGTTTCGCTAATGTTGTATTGATTTAATAACTGAATGCCAATACTACTTTGGCGTGATGCAAATTTAAAATATTCTTTAGGATCTCTTTTAATAATAAACTGAACACTTTGATTACATAAATTGCAGTCCCCATCAAAAAGTATAATTCGTGTCATTAATAATCCCTTCTAAAACGTTTATTTAATCTTTTTTATTTTAACGGAAAAGAGAATTTAAATACACTCATTTTAAATTATTGAATTCCAAAGAACTTTTAATAAAAACGCTATTTTATTAGAAAAGGGGAATGGATATAAATTTATTAGAGCAATACATTGAAGAAGTGATCAGTGAGGAACTGTACACTGAGGAATGGACAAAAGATTTTGATAAAAAATTTGTAAAGGTAAAGTTGGTTACCAATTGCTATGTTCGGAAACGCAATGAAGACCCAATTTTTGATGTTGATAAATGGGAAAAGGTAAAAGAACAAGGTTATTACATGGGATAAGTAAAAAAGCAGCTAGCAATAGCTAACTGCTGATATAAGGGAATCGGAGAAAGATAACCATGTGTCTGCATTATTAACGGAATATTAAGTTTTTATTCAAAGGGTTGAGGGAAATAGAAGAAAGAAAGGAACCAATAATGTATCTATGGCATGTTACGGGTGGAACAAAGAAAAACGATGTGTAGAGTTCTAACTATTAAGAAATGAAGTGATATTTGTAATGCCAATGTATAAGAAGGATGTAACAAATTTTTCTGATTAATGAAAAATAATTGAACAAAATAATCTTTTTAACAGAAAATGAGGAATAAAGATGAGACAAGGAAACCGCGGAATGGCGTTTGAAAAGCTTATTAACCTATCGAATAAATGGAATAGTGTTTATGGAATCGATTTCTATAATTTTTCACAGAAATATATCTTTGATTTTTTTTCATAATTTTACAACATATATTGTGAATTAGCCAATATCTATATACACGTACATGACATAAGAATGAGAAGAATACACCTTATTTTTCAAAGGGGATACAGAAGATATGAGTAAGTTGTTTAAAAAGAAATCTGTTACACAATTATTAGAACCTAATAAGAGTAAAACCTTAATGAAAAAATTGGGTTCATTTGATTTAGTTATGTTAGGATTAGGTTTAATAATTGGAAGGGGGTTCTTGTGTTAGCAGGATTAGTAGCAGTAAGAGACGCCGGACCAGCAGTTGTTTTTTCATTTGTATTGGCGGCAATTGTATGTGGATTTATAGCTTTATGTCACGCAGAGATTGCTTCTATACTTACGGTTTCAGGAAGTGTATATACGTATGCCTATGCAACAATTGGTGAATTAGTTGCACATTTAGTTGGTCGGATGCTACTTTCAATATATATTTTAGCAACAGCAGCGGTTGCTAGTGGGGGGACAGGTTATTTTCACACTTTAATAAGTGGATTGGGTTTGGAGATGCCCAAATCACTGTTAATGATTCCATCTCAAGGTGGTATGATGAATCTACCATAATATAATGGTGTTAATTAAAATTGGAATGGTTATATTGTTTATTATAGTCGGTGTATTCTATATAAAGCCGGGGAACTGGGTAACGTTTACAACATATGGTGTAAGTGGCCTTTTAGCTAGTGGGGCAGCTGAATTCTTTACTTTTGTGGGATTTGATATATTAGCAACTTCGGCAGAAGAAGTAAAAGATCCACAACGCAACCTTCCTATTGGTATTATTGTATCGTTAATCATAGTTACAGCAAATTCAACGGTTAGGATATTTCATATTTCAAAATAAAAAATGTAACAAAATACAACTAAATAAATATGTTTTGTTACGTTGGTTAGCGTGTTATAATGAGTTAGCGTTAACTTTAAGAGAACCAAATCTATATATAGGAGGGGTTTAAGTGAGTTTATCTCAGGAAAAAAAACTAAAATTAATGATGCATACTATTACTTTACTATCTTTCGTCATTCTCACTTTTTTTAGCATTACAATTTTTTATATACCCTTAATTTTTTATTTCATATTTAAATCAAAAGAACTTCGTATCATTGCTATTGAAACAGCTGTTTATCAGCTATTCACTTGGATTATTGTATTGATATGGAATACTTTTGTAATGAGGACTTTAATGCTTTCTATGTTCCATTCTGATATGAATGTGAGTAATATGTCCATGATATTGTGGACAGCCCCAATTTATATAATCCTAACTATTTTATTAGGTTTCGGGCCCCTTAAAGGAATTTTATATGTATTACAAGGAAAAGATTTTCATTATCCTATTATCTCCAAATGGATTAGCAAGTAAAAAAATAATAAAAAGAAACAATTCCGACTACATAACTAGAATATGTGTTATAATCTTATTGAACATATGAATAGGATAACAACTACCTGCTGTTGGCAAGTAGCAATTTATCTAATGAAAAGAACACTTGTTTCCAAGACAAGTGTTCTTTTTATATACATTACCTATACTATTTGTGAGATCCATTAGATATTTTAGTTCTCTTATTTATATTGTGTACTCATTTTCCCACTCCTTTGATTTAAATACTATATCCCGTTTTCAGCAGCATCGAGTTATAATATGGACTCGATATATAATAAATATTGTTTAATCTAAAAGCCTCTGTTATATTCACCTTCTATAAATCCTTCTTTACAAGTGTTAAATGAATATGGCTCTTTATATCCAACTTCATATTCTTCCATTTAATTTCGTTCTTAATGTGTAAAAGTGTAAACGTGGACATTTACACTTTTACACAGGTTCACAAAAATAATTACAACAATAAATTTTTATATTGTAATATAATTAAATAGACTTCATTATTTACAAACAGGAGGGATTTCATTGGAAGACTTTGATGATGAGCTACGCCAAATTGATATGGATCAAAAAGACGCAATACTAGTTGTAAGGGCTTACAAAAGGTATTTAGCAAAAACAGATGAGGATAGGGAATATGGAACAGAAGTAATTGAACGTATTAGCAATAGTGATACTACTCGTGAGGATGCGGATTTTATTATAAGATGCACGGAAGTTATTGATAATCTTATCGATAAAGTTTTCGAGGAGAAAGTAGCAAATAAAAGCTAACCTATTACTATAGGATAACCCTCCTAAAAAACATCTAGCATATAGGCTACGGATTATCTATTCCTGAACTAGTGACCCAAGATATCACAGCGATAATTCACTCATAGTAGGAATTAATATTAATGTTTTGTTTGTTGATGGGTATAAATGGGATTAATGTTAAGAATATTCAATATTAATAATATCAATTTACTATAGTTTACAATTATGTAAAACTATAACCAAGGCGAGTTTTACTTTAAAACTTATTCCTAATAAAGATTTAAAGAAATTTTTGTTTCATTTGCCAACAAGAAGGAAGCCATACTCTTTTTCATTTTTAATTTTGCCACATCGTTAACATTTGTTTAGAAAATTAATTGGTAAATTCAGATTTTAAAATTTGTTTTATGAAAGTAATTGTAGGGTTGTTTGGATTTAGGTTCAAAAATAGATAGACTGGTTCAAATGAGATCAATCAAATCTACTAATATTAGAAAGTGCTTGTATTAAGGAAAAGAAGATATTTCCAAATTTTAAAAATGCACATCAATTCAGATGTCATGTAAGTAGTTTGCGTAAACAACTAAAACAATATGGCGTGTAAATAGCAGATTAAAACTATGCATAGTAGGGATAAGGAAAAGGAGCGTTAATGGTCTTTTTTATAATAATTATCTTAGAAACTAGCGGGAATTGCAGATAACGCAGTAGGCTGCGAGAATTTATCAAACAAAATGAGGTGAATGAAACATGAAAGAAGTTGTGAAAAAAGAAAAAATGATACCCTTACAGGGGGAGGAGCATTGTAATCGTCAAGCAGACGCAGAACAGTATAATGCTGAGCAGTGTAATATAGAAAGAGAGTGTATCAAGCTAGACCAAAAAACAGTTAAAAATCGAACCACAGAAGAAAAATGGGATGAAAGATGTAAACGAGCAGTTCAATTATTTAATCAAGGGACAGAATATCCAGATATTGCGAAAATAGTAGGGTGCAAAGTGAGTAGTTTGTATAGAGAGCTCAAGAAACGTGGAGTATTACAAATGCCAAAGCAAGCAGCATCCTCTAAAACATTAAGGTCACCCATAGTATCAGCAAAAACAAAAAAATCGAGGTTTGAACGATATAAAGAGTATTATATGTATAAATAGAAGGATTAAAGGCTATATAGTTGTTTATCTGAATAATAACTGCATCTAAGATTCTCTATTTTTCGATTTATCACAAAGTACACATTTAGACATTACATTTAAAATTCTTATCAACTCAGCTTTGGGGGATTAGTAAAGATGCCAAAATATCAAAAAGATACATTTGAATAAATATTAAGGGATTTTTGCGCACTTGCTCCTTAATTGTCGCTAATATGGTTAGTGCTGCACACTCTTATGAAATGTATTAATCAAGCTGTACACCATATATAATTAATAGTCTTAATATATAGGTAAATATATATGATTTCTGCAAATGGAGGAGATATATAATGTTAACTGAATTACAAAAAAAGTTTTTCTCAAAATTAAAAATTCCCCCAAGAGAAAATGTGAAATTTGAAGATTTACATACAATTCTTTTGCAGATGGGGCACTTATTACCTTATGAAAACATAGACATCATGGAAGGAAATACGAAAGAATTTTCTAGAGAAAATATTGAAGAAAAGCTGCTTTTAAAGAAACGTGGCGGATTATGCTATGAAATTAATTCTTTATTATATTATTTTTTGTGTGATTGTGGATTTAATGTGTATCGAATAGCTGGAACTCTATATGATCCAAAAACAAGAAAGTGGAACCCTGACGATGGCCACGCACTTATCGTTTTACAACACAAATATGAAAACTATATTATAGACGCCGGTTTTGCATCCTATCTCCCTTTACATCCTGTTCCTTTTCACGGTGACAGTGTGACTTCTGTAACTGGCGAATATCGTGTTCGCAAACAAAATACGGAGAAAGGAACGCATGTATTAGAAATGAAAAAAGGGGAAAATGGAGAAACTTCACATTTTTTTGATTCTGATCTTAGTGATACCTGGTCTATCGGTTATGCTTTTTATTTAAATGCAATTAATGAAAAGAAAGTGAATGCTATACAAAACATGGTTATAGAGCATCCAGAATCACCAGTAAATAAGGCGAATATTATTTGCAAATTAATTGAACACGGGCATATTGCACTTACTAAGCAAAGTTTTACAGAAACCCGGCATGGAAAGAAAATTAAAAAAGAAATAACAGAAAAACAATATCATCAAATACTTAAAAATGAATTCAATATTTTTTAGACAAGCAAGATGTAGAAAGTAAACTATAAGATTTTCAACGCATTACGCCCTCATTTGTAGAAAAATGGGGGTTTTTAATTAATAAGTGCTTAAAAAGTTCTGGAATATTTTTATTTTTATGAATTTTTCTATTGTTAATAGGATAAATTCAGCGATATATAACTTAAATTTATAACGAAATACTATAAATGCTTATGGAATAACAGTGAAAATAACATCAAATATATCCATTTTATTAAAATAGTACTACATTCATGGGAAATTTGTTCAATTGTATATAGAGAGATATTATTTTAAATAGTTATTAATAACGAAAGAGGAGAGGGAAAATTATGTTCAATCAAAGAACAAGAAATGGCGTCAAAAAAATCCTAGCAATTACAGCAGCTAGTACGGTGTTTTCGATGTTTGGATCATCAATTTCTATCATAGAGGCGGCGTCTGCTCCAGGAGTTTATGTTACACCTAAAAATAGTGTTTCTTCAGATATTATTAGTATAGACTGGTCTCCTGTTCAAACAGCACCTTATACATATTGGGCTGTACATAACTGGAACCAGGGGGGAGAAGCTGGTGGGTATGCTGGATTCCAACAACAAAGCGGTTTTGATGAAAATGGAAAGCGTACTTTACACTTTGCAGTTTGGGATCCTATTTCTTCTAAGGAGGCAATAAAAGCAGAATATGTATCCCCTACATCAGTTGCAAGTAATTTTGGTGGAGAAGGAACAGGTCTTAAAATTCAGACGACATATGATTGGAAGAATTATAATTGGTATCGCATGACAATGCGTTCTTGGCAAGAGAATGGACACACAAAATTTGGACAGTGGTTAAAAGATGTTTCAAAAAACCAATGGAAGCTTATTGGGATTATGGACTTTCCAGTTCCTAACGTTACATTTAACTATGGACAAACGCTGTTTCAAGAAGACTGGCTTGGTAATGGACAAGATGTAAGAGAGGCACGTGTAAAAAATGGATATGGAAGAAATATCTCAGATAAAAAATGGACATCTTGGAATACTCAATCAATAGAGGGGCAAGAGCCATTGAATAATAATTGGGATGGGGGAGCTACTTCAGAATATCTTTGGTTTAAGGCTGGGGGAGACTCTCGATCAACTATTGGAACAGGAAAAACATTTACGTTAAATCAACCTAGCCAACCTGAAATAGGAAAACTAGATTATGATGTAAAGTCTATGTATTATGAAAATGAAAAATTAAATATAACTTGGCAATTAAAAGATAGTAGTACCCCTCAATTTAAGGGGAAAATTGAAATTTATAATAATGAAAATATGACGGGCCAACCGATTAACGTAATTAATGATATTAAATCATACCAAAATGGAATCAGTCAATCTATATCATTACCAACAAATACTTATGCAAAAATTGTATTAACAGATATATTTGATCAAACTGTGGAAAAAAAGGTGAAAATCAAAAATGAATCTCCAAACATTTTAGAAGGGGATCGTTTCGCATGGTCGATGAAGGGTATAGGAGATTTTGAATTTGCAAAACTTGATTTAAATAAATCAACAGAAGAATTGCAAGTTAGTTTAATAGCAGGTACACCACACAATTATTTTGATAGTACGTATGCAAGTATTAAAGTACAGGATACATCAGGGAAAGTGGTATATAGCAAAGAGGTTTATGGGAATACCCAACAAAAAGCTGAATCAAAAACAGTCCCAGTAAAAGTGGGCAATTTTATTGAACTTACACACCTAGAAGGTGAAGAGAGAGCAATATTAACAAATTTAGATAATAATAAACGCGAAAGTTTTGATAAAAAAGTAATATATGAAGTTACAAAGGATGGTCTGAAGAAAGTAAATCAAATTGTTATTCCTAAACCGGACACAGAAGCTCCTACACAGCCATTAGGATTATATGCAAGTGATGTTACAACAAACAGTGTAGAGTTAAAATGGAATCCTTCTACAGACAATGTGGGTGTAAAAGAATATCAAGTGTTACGTGATGGACAATTGATTCAAACTGTACAAGAAACACAGTTTACTGATCAAAACCTTACAGCTAATAAAGAATATAAATATACTGTAAAGGCTGTAGATGCGGCTGGAAATATCTCGGTTCAAAGCGATATCCTTCCAGTAACAACAAAGAGTCAAAATGTAACGTATGAAAAATGGGATCCCAAAAAGGCATATACAAAAGGAGATAAAGTAGAGTATCAAGGGAAATTTTATGAAGCGGTTCAAAGCTATCAAGGAAATGGAGATCCTACTTGGATATTTGCCCTATCTTTATGGCAACCATTTAAAATGATATAAAAGTCTTTTACTTAATTTTTATATATTCGTTTAGTGGTCGCAAAAATATGTTTAGATTTTAGCAGAAGATTGCAAAATTGTAAGGGGAAAACTTAAAAACTTAAAATCTGTATATAAAGTAAATGGTAGTAAAAATACCAAATCTGAATTTTATTAAGAAAGTGTACTAAAAAATTTGATTATATAAAGGAAGAAATAATTTTATCACTGAGAGAAAAAGCCCTGCACACAGGGCATCTAAAAAGATACCTTAGCAATAACGACAATTAGGGAGAAGTATTAACTAAGGTATCTGGGTGGATGGTTGCATAGTAAATATGCAATTTTGAGCATTGTTGAATGTATTGGGATATTCAACAAGTTCAGAGTAACACAAAGTTTCTGTTAATTCAGCCGGTAAATTTGTCCAAAAATACGGATCTATAAATCCACTTTTTACCTCTAGTGTGGATTTATAGATCCTAACAAACGTGTGATTTGAATTTAAAGTAATACCTTTAGAGACTTTTACTGGTCTATTATGAAAATTATACGATTTAGGGAAGTTCCTGAGCATTTCGTTAAGACTAGACCGCAGGATATATATAATACTTAAATCATGAGAATAGACAATATCTATGCATATCTTGTCATAACAACAAGACTTTTTGTAACTCTTTATTAATTAGGGGAGAGGTCATGTTTGATGAGAATGATAATCTGATTAGGAGGAATAGAGGTGGAACTAACTAAATTGGAAAAGGTAATTGTTATTAGTACATTTGTTCAAGGGTTAGGTGAAGAATTCCTGGAAAATAGCAAGGAAAACCATTCTTTAAAACAACTACTTAGGGAGATAGAAAAGGTGTTTAATGATTCAACACCGGATCAAATGCGAGAAGCAGCTGAAAGTGTATTAGAAAAATTCATTTATGATTTAATAAAAGAAAACAATCTTCCACTACTAAAAAATTAATTAAGGCTTAGTGCGAGAACGAGAGGGCAGTAAGGAAATGCCTATAAGGAATCGTTACCGTATCCCTATAAAAATTAATATCAAGCTTGCATAAGGAATGATATATAAAGAGTTTATTCTCTTTATATATGCCAAAAGTCAGTTACTTGTTTTCGAGAATCATGTTTTCTAACAATCTTCATTATTTTTTGCATTGTATTTGGTGATGGTACATAATCCTTGTCATTACACAGTTGGCCTAATGTATTTCTGTTTACTTTACTAGCTTTAGAAAAATCCTGAATTGAGTAATCGTAGCTAGCTAAAAATTTAGCTAGCTTTGTTCTATGTCTCCCAATACCTCTACCCCACACGCTAATCTCCTCCATAATCTTTTTTAATCATCCTTGTCCAAAATGCAAAAAACTATACGCAATTGCAAAGAAAAATTTGCATATTGTACAAGCTATTCACAATAAGATGTATCAAGGTTGCTACCAAATTAGCTATCAAGGTAACTCTACCAAATTTCTAAGTTTGTAAGCCCATGTATCATCAACATTCAAAATTCTGTTTATAAAGGGGAGATTTATATGTTAACTACATTTATCTCTTTAGGAGCTTTAGGAGTAACGACAATTGGAGGAGCGTTGTTAGAAAAGCATCTTGTGAAAAATGATCATGTTGCAGCAGCGAAACTTTTAAGTGATGGAATATATTATGGAATGAGGATAGGTGGAGTTTGTTTCATTGGTTATGTATTCATTCAAATTGTGGAGATGTTTTAGGGAGGAAATTACATGGGGATTTTAAAGGATTGGCTTCATAAACAAAGTTTGAAGAATCGACTTATAGAGGTATTTGTAAAGGCAGGTTTATATGTAGACCATCAAACAAGAGGTGGAAAAGTACCCATTTACCCGAAGATACATGACATTTTTTCCTCGAAAGAAAAGGTTCGATACATATTTACCATTCCAAACGGATTAGATCCGAAAAACATTGAAAAGAAGTGGTTTTGCTTTCAACAAATATTAGGGCGTAATGTAGCAATTGAAGGTGATATTAAAAGGTTTGTACTTAATGTGTTTCATTCGGATGCTGGGCTACAAGCATACAATTACAGTTATAAGAAGTGGCAACCATTACTTATACAACATCATCTTCCCGTAATTGTAGGGCGTGACCAATTTGGAAATACGATTACGTATGACATGATTGCTTCAAACACGCCGCATCTTCTAATTGCAGGAGAGACAGGGAGCGGAAAAAGTAGTATGGTACGCGTTGTACTGTCCACACTCATTCAATATATGTCTCCTGATAAATTACATTTGTACCTGGGTGATTTGAAGAATTCCGAATTTCATTTCTTGCGAAGGGTGAAACACGTAAAAGAGGTTTGCATGGAAGAAATAGAAATGAAGATTATGCTGCAGAAAGTGTGGAGGGAAATACGCGAACGTAGAAAATTGATGGAAGAGTATGAAGTAGATCATATTGACGAATACAACAAATTAAATCCTGATAATCAGAAACCATATATCTTACTTGCTATCGACGAAGTGGTCATGTTGCAAGATGAAAAAGAATGTATGTCTATAGTTGAAAAAATATCGGCAGTCGGAAGGGCACTTGGAGTTTTTTTAATGCTAAGTATGCAACGCCCTGATGCAAAAGTACTGGATGGTAAGTTAAAGCTCAATATGACGGTTAGAATGGGCTTTAAATGTGATAGTACAATTAACAGTAATATTATGGGTACTCCTGGTTCAGAACGCTTGGAGCAATCTGGCCAAATGATATTAAAGTTAAATGGATTAAAGAAAGTACAATCTCCTTATTTAGAATTAAGTAAAGCCAAGAAGATAGTTGAACCTTATCGCGTTCCGAAAGAGAATATAAAGTTGCAAAACCTACCACAAGAAGAAAATCAATTATTCGGGGTGTTAGATTATGAGGAATAGAGACAAAGCCATACTAAACAATTTGAAGCGTTTTAGATGTATGTCTCGTGATGACATTATTGATTTGCATTTTCAAGGATTAAAGAACGCGGTGACATGCTGTAATACGGTGATGAAGCGATTAAGAAGAGATGGTCATGTGGATGCCAATATCTCGCAACAGCCATACATTTACTTCCCTCAATCCAGCACACTTCGCAAAACTAGCCAAAAGATTCCCCACTTTCTAGGCATATTAGATGTATATAAACAGCTTATCTATTATGAAAAACCTAAACTGTTTAAAGTGGAGCCAAAGTACGGTAAAGAATTCATGGAACCTGATGCATTTACAATTTGGCGTAGATCTCCATTCTTCATTGAAGTCCAGAGGTCAGTTTACAGCAAAAAAGTTATGCAAGATAAAATAAATAGGTATGAATTATACTTCCACAGTCAGGAATGGCATAACGAATCTTGGCAGCCAAAAGAATCTAAATACTTTCCATCAATACTTATAATTACTGAAAAGTATTATAATATCAGCTCTTTTAGCCTACGTATTTTTCAAGCTTCTTCAATTAGTAATTTCTTGAATAGCCTTGTTGTAAAAGCACAGTAACAGCCCCTAATTAGGGTTTTTTTCTCTAAAGAGGTTTCTTAATTTAAATCTACGTTTATGAGGTCATCATTGACTGAATTAGTTAATATATTATTTTGCCAATGTGAATTCTAATACAGTTTCTGTTATTAATACAAGTAGCAATGCTGTTTTCGCGACAATTTCAGTACATACATTCTTTCAGTGCATCGTCTCTTTAGTCGCCGAATCAATTCCACATACTTTTGGAAGGAGGAATATTACCTAGGATTTCAAAAATGTTTACATATCCATATAACAATAATTGATATTGAATGTTTTCTACCTTAAAAGCTAGTTAGGCGATAAAAATAACATGAATGGACATAATAAGTTTGGTAAATTCGCGTATTACTTTTTTAATCCTAGGTATTATATTGCTTATAAAAGGATGTGTTAGAAGTGAGAATTGGAGTAGTTAAAGAGATAAAAAAGGGAGAAGCACGTGTAGGAATGACCCCTGAAAATGTTCGGAAGTTAGTTGAAGAAGGGCATCAAATCTTAGTAGAAAAAGATGCAGGTATTGGATCAGGATATACAAATGATGAATATACAGGCGCAGGTGCAAATTTAGTAGCACAAGGAGAAGCTTGGGAAGTTGATATGGTAGTTAAAGTAAAAGAACCATTACCTGAAGAATATCGTTACTTTAAAAAAGATCTTATAATCTGGGGTTTTTTACATTTGGCTGCGTCGAAAGAATGCGTAGAAGCAATGAGAAATGCTGGTACTACTGCAATTGCAGGAGAAACAATTAGCGAAGATGGTGTTTTGACATTATTAAAGCCAATGAGTGC
The DNA here is from genome assembly GCF_051915225.1 of Bacillus cereus group sp. MYBK95-2. Lineage (NCBI taxonomy): Bacteria > Bacillati > Bacillota > Bacilli > Caryophanales > Bacillaceae > Bacillus > Bacillus cereus group sp. MYBK95-2. The sequence continues at coordinate 170,599 of NZ_JBQAEH010000011.1, forward strand.
AATTGCTGGGCGTCGTGCTGTATTCATGGGAGCATATTATTTAGAAAAACAACATCAAGGAGAAGGGATTTTATTATCAGGTATTGAGGGAATTCCTGCCGGAAATGTAGTTATTTTAGGTGGAGGAAATGCTGCAACTAATGCCTGTGATATGGCAATTGGAATTGGATGTAGTGTTACAATCCTAGAGGTTAATCAAGAAAGAATTGCATATTTAAGAAAGCAATACGCAACAGAAGAAGTAAATATAATTGAATCTAATACTGAAAATCTAGAGCGAACGATTAAAGAAGCAGATTTATTTATTTCAACAATTTTAATACCAGGATCTCGTCCTCCTAAAATTGTTAAAGAGTATATGGTTCAATCTATGAAGCCAGGAAGTGTGATTGTGGATATTGCAATAGATCAAGGTGGTACGGTAGAGACAGTCGATCATTATACAACTCATGATAATCCTATATTTGTTAAACATGATGTAGTCCATTATGCAGTACCAAATATGCCTGGTGCTACTCCACGTACTTCAACTATGGCGTTGGCAAATGGAAATATTGAGTATTTACTAGAAATAGCTAAAAATGGATTAGAGAATGCAATCCAAAATAAACCGGCTTTAGCGACGGGGATAAATATTTACAAGGGTACTATAACTTATGAGAATTTAGGTGCAACACTAGAGTTAGATTATAAGCCATTGAAAGAAGTGTTAATATGAGTAATGAGATTTTACCACTCAACATTGGGAATATAAAAAAGGCACAAAAAATTTTAGATGGAAATGCTAGAAAAACGCCTTTGGTTAAATCTTTCTATTTAACCAGTAAAACCGGTGGAGAAATTTATTTGAAGTTAGAAAATATGCAGTTAACGGGTTCATTCAAGTTTCGTGGTGCATTTAATAAAATTTCCCAACTAACAAATGAAGAAAAAGAACGTGGTGTAATCGCTTGTTCAGCTGGAAATCATGCACAGGGTGTTGCATTATCTTCTCATTTACTTAAAATTCAAAGCAAAATTGTGATGCCAACCTCTGCACCGCAAGCTAAAGTGGATGCGACGAGAGGATATGGTTCTGAAGTTATTTTATACGGTGATACATTTGATGATGCAAAAGCGAAATGTGAAGAAATTATAAAAGAAACAGGCGAAACATACCTACATCCATATGATGATGTAGAAGTAATGGCTGGCCAAGGGACAATTGGGTTAGATATTCTGGATGATATGTGGGATGTTGATACTGTTATTGTTCCGATTGGTGGGGGAGGAATTATTTCAGGGATTGCTGTAGCACTGAAATCATTTAATCCCTCCATTAATATTATTGGAGTTCAAGCTGAAAACGTACACGGTATGAAAGCTTCTTATGATGCTGGAGAAATTGTATCACATTATAAAGCTCCAACAATAGCGGATGGTTGTGCAGTTAAAATACCTGGAAATTTAACCTTTGAAATTGTAAAAAACCTAGTAGATGAAATTGTAACTGTTTCGGAAGAAGAATTAGAAGTAGCGATGAAAGACTTATTGCAACGCGGAAAGGCTGTCGTAGAAGGTGCGGGAGCATTAGCAACAGCCGCTCTTCTTGCAGGCAAAGTTGATAAATATGTACAGGGTAAAAAAGTAGTAGCGGTTATTTCAGGTGGCAATGTGGATTTAAAACGTATTTCAAGTGTATGTGAGCATTTCTTTGTTGCCAATGAAGTAAAATAACGATTGATGAATGTATATAATAAGTTGATAGTGCTAAAAAAGAGCTAGGATGAAACATCTTAGTTCTTTTTTGTAATATCAGGATACTATTGAGACAGAGTTTGTTTAAAAACAAACTCTTATACAAGGGGTAGAGCCACATCACCATCAAGCTAAGAAAATACAACTACCCCCCAAACGAAATTTTGTGCTAACTTGTATTAAAAAAGCCCATTTTTTCATTTTTGGATGTTATAAAACCTTTAAGTTGATGGGCATTTGGTGCTACTCCATTTAGTATAAGAATGGTCTCATTTTGAGCAAAAGCAATAATGGTTTAAAATTAAGGTATGAGACAAAGTTAATAAATAAATCGGAGGATAAAATGTATAAGTTATTGATTGTTGAAGATGAAATGAATATTGCATATACGCTAAAAAAACATCTTGAAAAATATGGATATCATTGCCTCATTGTAGAAGATTTTCAAAAGGTATTAGAAATTTTTCAAGATTTTCAACCCCACCTTGTCATAATGGATGTTACCCTTCCAGCCTTTGATGGCTATTATTGGTCCCGTAAAATAAGACAAATATCGAATTGTCCTATTTTGATTCTCTCTGCTCGTATGAGTGAGGCGGATCAAGTGTATGGCATTGAAAATGGGGCTGATGATTTCATTACTAAACCTTTTCTATTAGGAGTGGTACTTGCAAAAATTAATGGACAAATTCGTCGTATATATGGCGAATATGCAAGAAATGTACAGGAGAAAATTATAAAAATAGGAAATACAACTTTAACCCTGGACACTGTACGATTATGCACACCTAATCAGGAGGAGCTATTAACGATAAAAGAACTCCAGCTATGTACAATGTTCTTTGAAGCGTATCCTAATGTTGTAACACGACAGCAACTACTTACAGCCATTTGGGATGAGGAAGAATTTGTTGAGGAAAATACCTTAACAGTAAATATTGCAAGAGTACGAAAGAAATTAGAAGCCATTCATTCTACTTTAGAAATTACAACTATACGAGGAATTGGCTATCAATTAACGGAGAAACTCACATGAAGTTATTTTTAAAAGACCATATGAGCTTTATTATTTTGTATATCATTACATTTATTAGCTTACCAATTGTGATTCATCGATTAGATGGTTTTGAAAATCATTATAGCTATTTCATATTTCTAGCCTTCTCTCTATTAATCATACTACTTTTTTGTCGTTATTTACGTCGTAAAAAAATGTATGCACATATTGAGAACAAGAACATCCATACGGACAGTCTTATGATTTATCAGCCAAGTGCTTCATACGAAAAAGCATACGCATCTCAGCTGCAATATATTCAATCCTTATTTTTATCAAAAGAAGAGGAATATAAGAGTTCTTTACATAATCAGCAATTAATGATTTCTCATGCAGTTCATCAAATGAAAACGCCACTTTCTGTCATTCAACTGCTTATACAGTCCAATCAGTTTAAGGAACCCAATTCCCTTGCAGAATGGCAAAAAGTAAAAGTTGAATGTGATAAATTGAACTTCTCTTTAAATCAGTTACTAACGTATAGTCGCTCTACTAAATTATTAGCAGATTTAAAAATAGAACCAATCCCGTTAAAACTTATTGTACAGGAAGTCATTAACGATTTAAGGGATTATTTTATTGAGGAAGAAATCTTTCCTAAAAGCACTATACCAGAGCACATATTGCTTTATTCAGATCGTAAATGGCTAAAGGTTGTGGTTTACCAGTTATTAAGTAACGCAGTTAAATATGGCGAAAAACACTCTGCTATTATGATTCATTATGAAAATGGACAGTTATTCATTAAAAATAAAGGAGAAACGATACCTGAAAGTGAAATAAAACGTGTTTTTGAATTATTTTATACAGGAACCAAAGGACGTATAAAAGGGGAAGCAACTGGTATCGGCCTTTATTTAGTAAAAAGTATCCTTACTACATTAAATCATCCATACCACCTACATTCTAAAAATAATGAAACAACATTTACAATAGATCTCTCAAGAAGTATAGAAACGGCTACCAAATAAGGTAGCCGTTTTGAATGTGACAATTTTGTCATCTTGCTGTCACATTGAGAGATGTTAAGAAGCAACAAGCATATTTATACTAAAATACTGAAAGATACAAAGGAGTGAAATACTAATGTCAAACACAGTCTTGAATGTAAAGAAGCTTCAAAAGGACTATACAGGTGAAATTATTTATAAAGCATTAAAAGGGATTGACTTTCATTTAGAAAAGAATGAATTTGTTGCCGTAATGGGTCCTTCCGGTAGCGGAAAAACAACATTCCTTAACTGTATTTCCACAATTGATCCTCCAACTAAGGGATTAGTTACGATTAATTCAAAAAATCCGTATGAATTAAATGATACTGAACTAGCAAAGTTTCGTCGGACAGAATTAGGGTTTGTCTTTCAAGATTTTAACCTTGTTCATACTTTAACAGTAGAGGAAAATATCTTATTACCGTTGACACTCGACTCTGTACAAGCTACTGAAATGACTAAGCGTTTAGAAAAAGTCACAACTTTCTTAGGAATTAAAGGGATTTTAAAGAAGCGTACATTTGAAATTTCAGGAGGACAAAAACAACGTGTGGCAATAGCACGAGCTGTTATTCATGAACCTGGATTATTATTAGCGGACGAACCGACTGGAAACCTAGATTCTAAAGCGGTAAATGATGTTATGACGCTATTTGAATCAATTAATAAGAATTTTAATACAGCCATTTTAATGGTGACACATGATGCCTATGTTGCAAGTTTTGCTCACCGCGTAATCTTCATAAAAGATGGTATCCTTTATAATGAAGTGCATCGAGGCAATAATAAAAAGGAGTTTTATCAGGAGATTATGGACACACTTACATTTTTAGGTGGTGGGCAGCATGAGTTTTAATCATATAGTCCTTCAAAACATCTTGCGAGATAAGTGGACATACATTTCTTACTTTTTAAGCAGTGTATTTTCTATTTTAATATTCTTCTTATTTTCGATTATTGCCTTCCATCCAATGATGGAAATTGTTGATACATCGAGTACACTTGGTCTTACCATGATGCTTATGAGTTTCATTGTTTACATTTTTTCATTTGCTTTCATCATCTATTCGCTGTTTGCGTTTTTAAAAAAGAAAATGAAAAATCTTGGTATCTTTATGATTACTGGGGCATCCATGAAGCAAGTACGTAAGATGGTTTTTAGAGAAAATATGCTTATTGCTGGTGTGGCTATTATAACAGCAATCGTGTTAGGACTTATAATTGCCCCTTTATTTTTAATGGTTACTAAAAGAGTGTTACAAGCTGATAGCTTCGGTATGTATTTACCAATTCAATCCATTCTATTAACAATTGTCTTATTTACAATTTTGTTCTTTATCGTTTCTAAATTTACTACACGCTTTATTAACAAAGAAGAAGCGATTCATTTGCTAAAAGCAGATGTAACACAGGAAAAGTTAATAGCGCCTGCGCCATGGAAGCTATTACTATCCGTAATTACCAGTGGATTCTTTATACTCTCACCCCTGTTAGAAATGAATTGGATTGAATCATCTGGAATGATCTATTACATTGGATTGTTTGTTAGCTCACTATTAGCCATTTACTTTATTATTACGCAAGGAACATTGTTAGCGATTCATACATTACAAAAACATCCGTCATACTTAAAAAAAACAAATATGCTTTATGTTTCGAATCTCAAATCCAAAGGTCGTTCACATGCTAATCTTATCTATTTATTAACAGTATTGTTATTAGGGGTATTTGTATGTACAAGCGTATTGTACAGCTCCTATTATAATGTAAAAGGGGATGCAGAAGCCGCATATCCTTATAGCTTTCAATATATTTCACTTCCAGAAAATAAAAAGGAAGTTGAAAAAGAGGATATTACATTTATTGAATCTACACTATCCAAACAAGGTAGTTATGATGCGTATTATTCCGCGTTTAAGACAGATAAACAGCAAAATATCGGGTTTATGTCAGTTTCAAATTATAATGAACTTGGCTCTCACAAAGCGATTTCATTAAAGGATGATGAATACTATGTTGCTGCTGGTAATTATGATGTCCTTCCAAGTATTGAGGATATTCATGATTATCCGTTTGGAAACCTTAAATATGTGGGGCTTGAGAAACGAAATATTTTAACTTCAAGTTTCCAAAAGGTATATTATATTGTTTCAGATAAGGTTTATGAAGCAATTGAGTATCCCGTATTTAATGTATTTGCTTATGAAGTTAATCATTGGACAGAAAAACTTGAACTGTCTGAAACAATTCTTTCAAAAGTTTCAATAATACCAGATGAGCGACTGATATCTTCTAAAATTAATTTGTACGAGACTGAAAAAACTACAGCAAGCCTTCTATTCTTTATTGGTTTTATGCTGAGCATTATCTTTTTGAGCGCTGCAATGAGCATACTCTATTTCTATCTTCAAACGTCATTTGAAGAAGAAAAAGAAAAATATGCAGGAATCCGTAAAATCGGCTTTTCTGTAAAAGAATTAATTACTGTTGTGACCAAGGAGTTGGCAACTTTAATTTTCATCCCGTTTGCATTCGCATCTATACTTCTATGTGGGACACTACTTGGGATGCGTAGCCATTTTTCATCAGCCTTTTATGGCGTCACAGCGATAGGCGTAGGGATATTTTTATTGCTATTTGTTATTAGCTTTTTCATCATTCGACGAAGTTATTTGAAAAAACTAATGAATTAACAATACATGTGTTTAATGGTTTAGCTACTTAATCTAAATATAATATAGTAAGTTTTACTATTTAGGAGGTTCTATTTTTATAAAAGAACCTCCTAGACAAACAATTAATACTTTTTATGAAAATAAAAGAGTGTTTCCGGAAGATTAATAGTATCTAAGTATCAGGTAAGGTGGAGGTTTTAGATTTTATGAGGTTAAATGCTTTTCAATTAAAAGTTTTTGCAATGATCCTTATGGTCATTGATCATGTATATACTTACATTCCAGGTATGCCAATGTGGATGCATCATCCAGGACGTATTGTAGCACCCATTTTCTTCTATTTTGTAGTGGAAGGATTCTTCTATACACGAAATCGTACAAAGTATGCTACACGTGTATTTATGTGGGCAGCAATTATGTTTGCAGGTTCAGCTATTATTCAATACATCTTCCCAACAGAGGGTGGGGTACCAAATAATATTTTCTTATCGCTTGGGTTTGGAATCGTGTTATTATGTGCGATTGATTATATAAAGCGTACAAAAAACTATCTACTAGGAATTCCAGCTACCATTCTTATGGCTATATTAGGAATGTTTACAGAGGCCAGTATTTTTGGAGTAACAATGACTTTAATTTTCTACTTCTTTAGAGAGAAGAAAATATGGTTAATTATCACATATGTATTACTTTCATTATCAGAGGTTCCAACTTTACTTATGATTGGAGAAATCTTTACAGATACAGGCCTATTTGGTTTCAATAATCAATGGATGATGGTGTTTGCGTTACCATTCTTCTTTTTATATAACGGGGAGCGTGGTTTAAATAATGCATTCACAAAATATATGTTTTATATTTTCTATCCAGTTCACTTATGGATTATCTATACAATTGGATATTATGTGAGTAAATAAAGATAAAAATAATAAATTTATAAGTTTCTAAATGAAGTTGTAGGGAATGAACCTTACAGAAAGTTTTTATTACATTCAAATTTTTCTTAGCGTACAAAATTCGCATTTTGTTGATACTACCTCATCGCTATTAAGCTAACAAAACTAAATTTTCTTAAAATGAAAAAATACGCTATTCTTTCTGTAGAATCATAGGAAAGGATGGCGTTTTTTATGTCTGTTTCTGTGTCTGATGAATTACAACTATTTGCTCAAGAGATTCAAAGTTTTTTATCTCCAAATACCTTACGGAATCTTGCTAGAGATGTTGGTTTCGTACAACGAACCAGTAAGTACCAAGCAAAAGATTTAATAGCTTTATGTGTATGGGTGAGCCAAAATGTAGCTATGACTTCTTTAGCTCAATTATCTAGCTGTTTAGAAGCATCAACAGCAGTACTTATCAGTCCTGAGGGACTGAATCAACGATTTAATAAGGCGGCCGTCCAACTTTTACAACACCTATTAGTCGAACTATTAAGCAAAAAATTGACCTCATCTATGCCGATTTCTTCTCCATATACTTCTGTTTTCAAGCGTATTCGTATTTTAGATTCAACTGCATTCCAACTTCCAGATCCTTTTTCATCTGTTTATCCAGGTGCAGGGGGATGTAGCCATACAGCAGGAGTAAAGATTCAGCTTGAGTATGATTTATTAAGTGGACAGTTCCTTCATATTCATACAGGTCCAGGGAAACAACATGATCGAACCTACGGTTCCCTGTGTGTTCCAACTGTAACAGCGAATGATTTATGTATCCGAGATTTAGGGTATTTTCATTTGAAAGATCTTCAACACATACAAGATAAAAAGGCTTACTATATCTCTCGTATTAAATCCAATACACGTATTTATCAAAAAAATTCTAAACCTGATTATTTTCAAGATGGAAGAATAAAGAAAGGTACAGAGTATATACAGATAGATATGGAGGTCTTAATGAACTCTCTTCAACCAGGACAAACATATGAAATATCTGATGCTTATGTAGGAATGACTGATAAATTATCAACTCGTGTTATTGTTCATCGGCTAACAGAAGAACAACAACAAAAACGATTACACGATCAAACTGTAAGAGAAAAAAAGAAAGGTATGAAGTATTCTGCTCGTAGTAAACGACTTAGCGGTATCAATGTATATATGACAAACACCCCTACAGATATTGTCCCAATGGGACAAGTACATGATTGGTACTCTTTACGTTGGCAAATCGAGATTATATTTAAAACATGGAAATCATTCTTTCATATTCATCATTGTAAAAAGATAAAACGAGAACGATTAGAATGCCATTTGTATGGGCAACTGATTGCCATTCTACTCTGTTCTTCTACCATGTTTCAAATGCGGCAATTACTTCTTATAAAAAAGAAACGAGAACTGAGTGAATATAAGGCCATCTATATGATTAAAGATTACTTTCTTCTTCTTTTCCAAGCTATACAGAAAGACAACCAAGAATTATCAAAGGTTCTCCTTCGTCTGTTTAACCTCCTACAGCAAAACGGGCGAAAATCTCATAGGTATGAGAAGAAAACAGTCTTTGATATATTAGGTGTCGTTTACAATTGTACCATGTCTAATAATCAAGCGGCTTAAATTAAAAAAATGAAACCCATTAGGGTTTATTTCGTATGCAAATCTTTCAATTCCCTACACCTAGCCTTTAGAAAAAAGAAACAACTTTTACTATAATTGACGTTGTATGAGCTTAGCTTGATAGCAATGGGGTAGAGCCACACATCCATCAACTTAAGGATTTGGTGCTAGTTTAGAATAAAGTTTGGTTAAAGAATCATTCTAAACCCATAATTTCAATGCATATAAAAAGCCATTGTTTTAAACAGTAATTGAACAAAACGATGGCTCTCTTTTATTTTCCAGAACTGTTTTTTATAAAAAAGTCTGATTAATTTTATTTTCCTTATACCACTAACGCACCATTTAGTTTAATAAGAATGAATAGATTTAAACTTTCTTCCGATAAAGTTAGCAGGTACGGGGGTGAGTTCTATTTCTCTTGACCAAACAGAGAGTTGACCAATGTGGTGAATCTCATGAGCAATTATATGGTGTAATATTTCCTCAACAGTATATTTATCTTCATCCCAAGCAACACATACAGCTTTCTCTTTTAATTCATCTAAATTTTTTTTTAGAAATTCAGCTATTTCATTCCGGAATCTATCTGAAAGAGATTTAACCCTCTCAAGTGTATCATAATCAGCAAATTCAACTACTAGGTCTTCTTTACCTTGAATACCACGAACCCAACTATATTCAACATCAATAATGTGAAAAAGAGTATATAAAATACTTCCTACTCCTCCAGTTCGCTCTTTTATCAGCTCTTCATTTGATAGTTGATTACACCATTCAAACCATTCGTCTCTTACTTGCCAGTTATATTTTAAAAATTTTATCAATGTTAACACTCCCCTATATAATTGTTTATAGCAATAAGAATTAGCTTTTGTCACTAAAACCCCTCTTTTTATTGAAGTAACCTGCCCTGTTAGTTCAATAAAACAAGCTCTAGATAAGTAATCTCGAGCAAAAGTGTTGCACTTTATTAAAACAGCACGTCTTTTTTTAACTTCGTGACTTTATTCCAAATCCGCATATAGACTATTTTTGAAGTTAAAAGCACGTTACTATTCTCTTATATTAATGAGAAAGGGTGACGTACTTTTTATGAATATCCATCAAAAACAAGAGTTATCTTTATGTGCCGAAGAGTTATATCGAAATATGTCTCCCGCTACACTTAATCAATTAGCTATAGAAGCAGGCGAGATGAAACGAAAACGTAAGTGCCATGGGTACCATTTCTTATCTTTGTGTGTATGGTTAAATCAACAAGTCGCTACTACCTCTCTTACTCAACTTTGTAGTCAGTTAGAAACCTCAACAGGAATTTTATTAAGTCCGGAGGGACTTAATCGACGCTTTAACTCAGCTTCTGTAGCTTTCTTTCGAACTGTATTTACTACACTTCTACAAGCTAAAATTGGAGGTTTATCTAAGATTTCTCATTCTCTTTCAGCTTACTTTGAGCGCATTCGCATCCTTGATTCTACAACTTTCCAAGTTCCAGATCGATTCGCAGCTACTTATCCTGGTGCCGGAGGATGCAGTCATAAAGCTGGTGTGAAAATTCAACTAGAGTATGACTTGTTGAGTGGGGAATTTTCTGATGTGGAAATTGAACCAGGAAAACGAAGTGATCAGGCATATAGTGCGACTCGAACAGGCATGGCACAAAAGAATGAACTATATATTCGTGACTTAGGATATTTTCGTTTACAAGACTTTAAGTCTATTCAAGACAAGCAAGGATATTATTTATCACGTCTTAAGTTACCAACTAAAATATACAGAAAAGAGTTCGAAACAGTTGTATTTAAAACAAAGCCCACTCAATTGAGACTGGTATATATACAAATTCATTTGGAAGACATCATGACACAATTACAACCTGGCCAAGTGTAAGAATTACATGATGTTTATGTAGGGAGTAAAGACAAACTACCTACTCGCATTGTGGTTTATAGATGTACCGAGGAGCAAAAACAGAAACGCCTACATGACCGAGCTATTCGCGAAAAGAAAAAAGGAATTACTTATACAGAGCGTACGAAGCTTTTACAAGGTATTACGGTATATATGACAAACATTCCTACGGAATGGGTACCAAAAGAGAAAATCTATGATTTATATTCACTACGTTGGCAAATTGAACTGTTATTTAAAATATGGAAATCTTGGTTTCAAATTCATCGTTGTAAATCTATTAAACAAGAACGATTAGAATGTTACCTTTATGGGCAACTCATTAGTATTCTATTATGTTCTTCTACCATGTTTAAAATGCGAGAACTCCTGTTACGGAAGAAACAGAAAGAGCTAAGTGAATATAAAGCGATGTACATAATTAAGGATTATTTTTCACTTTTTTACCAAGCATTACACAAAAACACCCAAGAATTATCAAAAGTTCTCCTTCGTCTGTTTAACCTCCTACAGCACAACGGACGAAAATCTCATCGATATGAGAAAAAGACAGTCTTTGATATTTTGGGTGTTGTGTATGAGTATACCACTTCTACTCATCATGTAGCATAGTAAAAAATTGAAGCCCGTCAGGGTTTATTTGATATGCCCACTTTTATAAAATCTATAAAAGATAATAAAAAGCTATATGGAAAGACCGCATTTTGTATAAAAATATACCTTAAGTTGATGGATGTGGGGTAGAGCCACATGCCGATCAAGCTAAAAATGGATTTTTTATGAAATTCCATTTTTTAAGTTGTGCCACTATTACCGTTTCTGTTTCGTTATCAGATAAGCTCAAATTTCTTCCTCATCTTAAAGTGGAACAAATTTATTACTTAAATTGTCTATTTAGTACACTTTTTAAATATGAATATATTTCTTAAAGTGGCTTCAATAATTTTAAGTAAATCAAGAGGAGAATTGAAAGGCAGGAGAAAGTAGCATGTCAGAAAATTATCGTTCTCGAGAGGAGCGACGACAAGTTAAAAAGAAAAAACAGCCTGCTGCTAAGAAACAAAAAGCAAAAGGTAAAACATCATTTTTTCGTAAGTTTTTAGTTAGTTGTTTATTACTTGGTATTGTGGGGTTAGTCGCAGGGGTTGCTACCTTTTTCGTTATGATCAAAGATGCTCCAAAACTTGAGAAAGCAAAACTTGTTAATCCGTTATCCTCAAAAATTTATGATAAAGATGGGAAATTGATATATGAATATGGAAAAGAAAAACGAACGAATATTATGTATGATCAGATTCCTAAGTTAGTAGAAAATGCGTTTTTAGCAACAGAAGATGCACGTTTTTACGAGCACAGTGGAGTAGACTATAAAGGTACTGCACGTGCAGCCGTAGTCAGCTTAAAAGGGGATTACGGCTCTCAAGGTGGAAGTACGATTACACAACAAGTTATTAAAAATTACTTCTTATCGATGAAAAAAACGTCAAAGAGAAAGGCGCAAGAAATATATTTAGCATATAAGCTAGAACAACAGTATTCAAAACATGAGATTTTAGAAATGTATTTAAATAAAGTTTACTTAGGTAACCGTTCATACGGAATCGCAACAGCAGTCCAAAATTACTATGGTAAGGAATTAAAAGATTTAACACTACCAGAAGTTGCAATGCTTGCTGGTTTAATGAAAGCTCCTAATAACTATGATCCAACGAAAGAACAAAATATCAAAAAAGCAACAGAAAGAAGAAATGTTGTACTTAAACTAATGAATCGACATGGTTATATTACAAAAAAAGAAATGGAAGAAGCATCAAAAGTTCCAGTAACAGAAGGACTTAAGAAAGCAACTGAACAAAAAGAAATGCCCTATCCAGCTTTTATGGATGCGGTTGTGAAAGAAGTTGAAAAAGAGTTGCCAGATGTTAATATCGGATCTGACGGTTTAGAAATTTATACAACATTAGATCCAAAGGCACAGGATTTTGCAGACAAACTTTTAAATAAAGATATTATTAATTATCCAAATGAGAAATTCCAAGGGGCTTTCACATTTATGGATACGAAAACAGGAGAAGTACGTGCAATTGGTAGTGGGCGTGGTGAAAATAAAGCTGTTTTTAAAGGACATAATATTGCAATTGAATTAAATCGCTCAGCAGGTTCAACGATGAAACCAATTTTTGATTACGCTCCTGCAATTGAATATCTAAAATGGGCTACTTACCATCAAATTGATGACTCTCCATTTAAGTACTCAACAGGACAAGAAGTTAGAAATGCTGATAGAAAGCATTTAGGACCAATTACAATGCGCGATGCATTGAAAACGTCCCGAAATATCCCGGCAATAAAAACTGCAAAAGAAGTAGGAATTAATAAATCAAAAGTTTTCTCTGAAAAGCTAGGTATTACATTTAATGTAGCACCGACCGAATCAACAGCGATTGGTACAAATGAAGCGTCACCGACTGAAATTGCAGGTGCTTATGCGGCATTTGGTAATGATGGTAAGTATACGAGGCCACATTTTGTTAAGAAAGTCATTTATTCAGATGGTAAATCAAAAAGCTTTGAGCAAAAGTCAAAACGAGTTATGAAGGATTCAACAGCATATATGATTACTGATATGCTTCGTACTTTTGTTTCATCTGGATTAGGTACAACAGCTAATATAGGTTCTTTAGATATAGCGGGTAAAACAGGTACAACAAACTATTCGTTAGAACAAATAGCACAATATAATCTACCAGAAAGTGCAACTCGTGATAGTTGGTTTGCTGGTTATACACCACAATATACGATGGCAGTATGGACCGGATATACAAAGGATAGTAAAGATGATTATATTAGTAGTAAAAATACGAAAATAGCTCAATTGATTTTTAAAGAAATGATGAGTAAGTTTGCTACAGATAAGTCACAATTTAAAATGCCAAACAGTGTAGTTCAAGAAGGTAGCGAATTACGCATTAAAGGTGAGAAGCATGATTCTTCTCCAAATACGAAAATAGCAAATACGACTGAACAGCCGAGTGAAAATAAGCAAAAAGAAAAGCAAAAGAAACAAGAAGAATTAAAGAAACTAGAAGAGCAAAAACAAAGTGAACCAAACAATGGTAGTGACCTAGGAAATAAAACACCACCAAACAATGGTAATGGCCAAGGAAATAAAACGCCGCCAAAAAGTGGTAGTGACCAGGGAGATACAACACCACCAAACAATGGTAATAGCCAAGGAAATAAAACGCCGCCAAAAAGTGGTAGTGACCAAGGGAATACAACACCACCAAACAATGGTAATAGCCAAGAAAATAAAACGCCGCCAAAAAGTGGCAGTGACCAAGGGAATACAACACCACCAAACAATGGTAATGGCCAAGGAAATACAGCGCCACCAAAAAGTGGTAGTGACCAAGGGAATACAATACCACCAAACAATGAGGATGACCATGGAACGCCACCGTCACCAAGTAATGATGGGAATACAGGAGAGGCTTCAGCTAATAATGGATAATATGTAATCATATAATCAAAAAACGCTATCCTTTTTGTATGGAGTGAACCCTGAGAATGAGACGATAAAAAACACCTCTCTAAATCGTAAGTATCAGTTATGATTTTAATGGAGGTGTTTTTCGTATGGGGAAAAAGGCGCATTATCCCGCCGAAATAAAGTGGAAAGTAGTTGAAATGAAACACCAAGGATTCAAAAATAAAGAAATTATGGATGCCTTAGGAATTAGACATGTGGCTCAAATTAAAACTTGGATGAAATGGTATCGTGAAGGCGAAACCTATCGGTTTGAACAATCTATCGGAAGACAATCTACACATGGAAAAGGCTTAAAAAGGTTAACAGAACTTGAACAAAAAGAATTAGAAATACGTTATTTAAAGGCAAAGATTATATTGCTGGAAAAGTGCCAAGAAATCTTAAGGAGGTGGGAGGAAAAGAAGAAATAATGAAAATGATAAAGGAATGGCAATCAATTTTTACAATTGCAGAACTGTGTTCCATATTTAATATTTCACGTGCTACTTATTATCGGTGGAAAAAGCAGGAGAAAACAGTAAATAATCATGAAGAAAAAACCGTAATAGAAATATGTCAACATCATAAATATCGGTATGGATATCGTCGGGTTACAGCTTGCCTACGTGATCAATTTAACATCGTAATGAATCATAAAAAAGTATTACGTATCATGAGAAAATACAACGTATTATCTCGGGTTAGAAAAAAGAAAAAGATATTTGTGCTCGGTCATGAACCAGTGGTAGCTAAAAATAGAATACAGCGGAAATTTAAAGCTACCAAGCTTAATGAAAAATGGTTCACTGATATCACGTATTTGATGTTCGGTAATAAGACTCTTTATTTTTCATCTATTATAGATGGGTTTAACAATGAAATTGTAAGTTATAAAATAGCTGAGACACAGGATGTTTCTCTTGTATTAGATACTCTAAAAGAGGCTTTAAGAAAGCGAAATGTGATTGATACGATTTTACATTCGGATCAAGGAAAGGTGTATACATCAAAACAATTTCAAACATATGCCAAAGAAAAAGGCATTATCACAAGCATGTCTCGTACAGGAAACGGCCATGATAATGCCCTCATAGAATCCTTTCATTCTCATTTGAAATTCGAAGGATTCTATGCGCAAAATATAAAACAATCGAATAATGATAGTATAATACAAACTGTGGATGAATACATCCACTACTATAATAATGAACGGATTCAGAGAAGATTAGATAATATGTCACCTATAGCTTATAGGAAACATGTTATCTAGGTGTTTTTTCTTTGTCTCACCAAATGGGGTCAGACCAGGATGGCGTTTTTTTCGTTTTTTGGATACAATTTTTTAGCTTAGTAACCCTGGGGGTGATATCCAGTTATTAAACAATTTAAACTTCGCTACCTCCACTTGAAATTGTTATAATTAAAATATTTTTAATATTAAGATAACGGAGAGGTGGAGAATGAAAATTGCAATAGTCTGTTTTGATAAATTTACTGATATAGATGTTTTTTTACCATGGGATTTATTAAATCGTGTACGTTTAGTTGGTGGTATTTCTGATTGGAATGTCCAACTATTAGGAACGGAAAAACTCATATATCCATGTCTGGCTTACGTATCCCCATGACAGGAAGCATATCTGATACTCCTTACGCTGACGCTGTAATATTTGCAAGTGGTAAGGGTGTACAAGATTTATATCAAAATCAAGAATACCTTAATAGCATTCATGTAGATTCTCAAAGACAATTGATAGGCTCTATGTGTTCTGGTTCACTACTACTAGGAGCTAAAAAATTGTTAACAGGTAAAAAAACAACTACATATCCATCCGTAGTAGAACAACTGAAAGAATTTAATGTAGACGTTATTGAGCAAAGTGTCGTAAACGAAGGAAATATCTCGACTGCTGCAGGTTGTTTTGCTGCTCAAGATCTCTCAGCTTGGATTATAAGAACCCTAATTAATGAAGACATGGTTGAAACTGTGTTAGAAACCGTTCGGCCAATGGGCAAAGGTTTATATTTTTAATTTCAAATCAAGTCAAGAAATTGGTTGTTTCCCAATACGAAAAAAACGAGTTGAATTCTCATAAAAAACTGTAAAATAATAAAATTTTCGTTTTGGGGATACTTCAAAATTATAGCTTGATGGGCATGTGGCGGTACCCCATCACCATCAACTTAAGAAATTAATTGTCCCCCAAAACGAAAAAAATGAGTCGAATTCGCATAAATAATTGTAAAAAGGTAAAATTCTCGTTATGGAGATGTCTC
>NZ_JBQAEH010000012.1:0-106607 GCF_051915225.1 Bacillus cereus group sp. MYBK95-2
AGATAAAGGTTCAGTAGAGATTACAAAAGTAGACAAAGAAAGTGGCGCAGTATTAGCGGGCGTAACATTCGAAGTGCAAGATGAAAAAGATAAAGTAGTAACAAAAGTAACAACAGATAAAGAAGGAAAAGCAACAATTTCAGATTTACCAGTAGGAAAATATAAGCTAGTAGAGGTAGAAAGCTTACCAGGATATAAAAAACTAGCGAAACCAGTATCGTTTGAAATTAAAAAAGGTATGACAGAAGTTTTATCACTAAAAGTAGAGAACGAATTAGTAGATAAAGGCTCAGTAGAAATTACAAAAGTGGACAAAGAAAGTGGCGCGTTATTAAAAGGCGTAACATTCGAAGTGCAAGATGAAAAAGGCAAAGTAGTAACGAAAGTAAAAACAGATAAAGAAGGAAAAGCGAAAATTTCAGATCTATCTGTAGGGAATTACAAACTAGTAGAAGTAGAAAGCTTACCAGGCTACAAAAAGCTAACAGAGCCAGTATCATTCGAAATTAAAAAAGGTATGATAGAAGTCTTATCATTAAAAGTAGAGAATGAACAGTTAGACAAAGGTTCAGTAGAAATCACAAAAGTAGATAAAGATAGTCAAAAAGTATTAGAAGGCGTAGTCTTCGAAGTTCAAGACGACAAAGGAAAAGTAGTAACAGAAGTAAAAACAGATAAAAATGGTAAAGCAAAAATCTCAGACTTATCTGTAGGAAAGTACAAATTAGTAGAGAAAGAAAGCTTACCAGGCTACAAACAATTAACAGAACCAGTATCGTTTGAAATTACAAAAGGTATGACAGAAGTTCTATCATTAAAAATAGAAAATGAAATGGTAGATACGGGAAATGTAGAAATTACAAAAATAGATAAAGATAATAAGGCACCGTTAGCAGGTGTAGTCTTTGAAGTACAAGACGACAAAGGCAAGGTAGTAACGAAAGTAACGACAGATAAAGCTGGAAAAGCAACAGTTTCAGATTTATCAGTAGGAAAGTACAAGCTAGTAGAAGTAGAGAGTTTACCAGGCTACAAAAAATTAGAAAAGCCTGTACCATTTGAAATTACAAAAGGTATGACAAAATCTTTAGCGTTCACTGTAGAAAATGAAATGGTAGATACGGGGAATGTAGAAATCACAAAAATAGATAAAGACAGTAAAGCACCATTAGAAAATGTTGTATTTGAAGTACGTGACTCAAAAGGAAAAGTAGTTGCGAAAGTAACGACGGATAAAGAAGGAAAAGCAAACGTTTCAGATCTATCAGTAGGAAAATACAAATTAGTAGAGACGAAGAGCTTACCAGGTTACAAAAAGTTAACGGAACCAGTATCATTCGAAATTACAAAAGGTATGACAAAAGTCTTATCATTGAAAGTAGAGAACGAACAGTTAGACAAAGGTGCAGTGGAGATTACAAAAATGGCCGCTGAAAGCAAGGAAGTCTTATCAGGAGCTGTGTTTGAAGTTCATGATGAAAAGGGAAAAGTAGTAGTGAAAGTAACAACAGATAAAGATGGAAAGGCAAAAATCACAGATCTATCTGTAGGTAACTACACACTAGTAGAAGTAGAAGCACCAAAGGGATATGAAAAATTAACTAATCCAATTCCATTTGAAATTACAAATGGAATGATAAATGCAGTTCAATTAGAAGTATTAAACAAATTGAATCATTTAGCACCACCAGGTCCAGAAACACCAGATCCAGAAAAGCCTGGAACACCAGATCCAGAAAAGCCTGGAACACCAGATCCAGAAAAACCTGGAACACCAGATCCAGAAAAGCCTGGAACACCGGATCCGGAGAAACCTAGAACACCGAATCCAGAAAAACCTGGAACACCAGATCCAGAAAAGCCAGCGACACCGAATCCAGAGAAACCTGAAAAAGAATTACCGAAGACAGGGCAGAAAATGCCTGTGGAACCATATATGGGAGCACTTCTTGTAATGATGAGTTTTGGGTTACTCGTATTAGGTAGAAAACAGCAGAGATAATAAAGGTGAAAAGGTATCCTCAAAGTATTTGAGGATACCTTTTTTAGCATAAAAAAAGCATCTAGCAAAAGTACTAGATGCAAATAAAAACACAAGGGAAGACAAAATTCTTCCCTTTTCCCGTATGTAATTATATCAAAAAATTTATAAAAAACTAGCTATATTTAAAATATAATTTTTAAAAAAGTTATATACATAAATAATTGCAATACGCGCAGTTTTATCTTTCTGAAAAATCCATTTCTTTAATTTCGAATATTAAGACTAATGTTGATAAATCTTCAGATAATTAGAAAAAATACCCAAAAGGATATATAATATTGCTTAATAAATAATTTTAATGAATTACATATATTTCATTTGGTGTATTAATTGAATATCATAATTTTAAATTTTATTAAGCAAGAATCTCGGTTACTTATTGCATTTCTAACATAGGGTGAGATAGAAAAATACAATAGTGTGGAGGTTTTTATAATGACGTTTGTTCTTAGTAAAATGAATGGGTTTAGCATAGAAGAAAAGGTACATGAATTTGAATCTAAAGGATTCCTTGAAATCTCAAATGAAATCTTTTTACAAGAGGAAGAGAATCATCGTTTATTAACACAAGCACAGTTAGATTATTATAATTTGGAAGATGATGCGTACGGTGAATGCCGTGCTAGATCTTATTCAAGGTATATAAAGTATGTTGATTCACCAGATTATATTTTAGATAATAGTAATGATTACTTCCAATCTAAAGAATATAACTATGACGATGGCGGGAAAGTTAGACAGTTCAATAGCATAAATGATAGCTTTTTATGCAATCCTTTAATTCAAAATATCGTGCGTTTCGATACTGAATTTGCATTTAAAACAAATATAATAGATACAAGTAAAGACTTAATTATAGGTTTACATCAAGTAAGATATAAAGCTACTAAAGAAAGACCATCTTTTAGTTCACCTATTTGGTTACATAAAGATGATGAACCAGTAGTATTTTTACACCTTATGAATTTAAGTAATACAGCTATTGGTGGAGATAATTTAATAGCTAATTCTCCTCGGGAAATTAATCAGTTTATAAGTTTGAAGGAGCCTTTAGAAACTTTAGTATTTGGACAAAAGGTCTTCCATGCCGTAACGCCACTTGGAACAGAATGTAGTACGGAGGCTTTTCGTGATATTTTATTAGTAACATTTTCTTATAAGGAGACAAAATGAGAGAGAATAAAATAATTATGATTTCTGGAGCCAATAGCGGTATAGGTCATGCTTGTATAAAATACTTTTTAGAAAAATCATTTTATGTAATAGCGCTTGATATTAATAATAATAATTTAATAGATTATATGAAAACAGATATGCCTTTGAAAGTAGTGCAAATTGATTTAAGTAATAGCGAAGCGATTCATAATCTTTTTACTCAATTAGATTTAGAAAAGCTTTCTCCTGATATATTAATAAATGCAGCTGGTATTCGAGAGATAACACCTGTTTTACATTTATCCGATGATATGTTTAAAAAAGTAATTGATGTAAATTTAGTAGCCCCATTTATCCTTTCTAGGGAAGTAGCTAAGCGATGGTGTGAATCGAAAATAAAAGGTTGTATTGTGAATATAGCATCGGTTTCTGGATTAATGGCTGAACCAGAGCGAGCTGCTTATGTTGCATCAAAGCATGCTTTAATCGGATTGACTAAACAGATGGCTATGGAATTTGGGAAGCAAAATATAAGGGTAAATAGTATTTCTCCCGGTGTTATTAGAACTGAACTTACAGAAGAATACTTTAGTAATAAAGCCTTGATGTCTATGATAAAAAGTAATCAATCTTTAGATACTTGGGGGTTGCCGCAGGATATTGTTTCATGTATTGAGTACTTGATTTCTGATCAGGCCCGCTTTATTACTGGTTCTAATTTTGTAATTGATGGTGGTTGGACTGCTGGGAAAAATTTATAATTGAGTGTTTTTGAGGAAAAGCACCTGTCCTTTTTTTAGGCTGGTGTTTTTCTCACTATAAACCGAGTTTTTATTGGAGGGGGATTAATTTGCTTCAAAAGAGTTTTAAGCAAGAGAAAACGGTACCGGCCTTAAAGATGATAGCATCAATGGTTATCTTTGGATCAGTTGGATTTTTTTCGGTTCAAACAAACTTACCTTCGTTTGAATTAGTGTTTGTAAGGTGTATTTTTGCGACAATATTTTTAAGTGTATGCTGGTTGCTTACAGGGCAATATAAACAAGATAAATGGGAACGAAAAGAAGTTATTCAAGTTTTAATATGTGGCTTTTTCTTAGTATTTAATTGGGTTTTCTTATTTAAAGCCTTTGAAAATATGTCAGTTACAATTGCTATATCAGTTTATCATCTTGCACCAGTAATTGTACTGTTAATTGGAAGTATCGTCTTTAAAGAAAAATTAACATTCATATCTATCATTTCAATAATTGTGTGTTTTGCAGGAGCTTTATTAATTGCTGGTATTGATGGAAGCTTCTCTGTCGGCTCATTAATGTCTTCAGGTATGATATGGGGATTTCTTGCGGCTCTCTTTTATGCATTTACAACTTTATTTGGTAAAGGGATTAACAAAATGAGTGCGTATGCAATGACATTTTTACAAACATTCTTGGGGATATTTCTTTTAATACCATTTATAGATTTAGATGCTTTTAGTGGCCTCACTCAAAGTAATTGGACATATATTATAGCTACTGGTTTTATTCACACAGGGATAGTATATTATCTGTTTTTTGATAGTTTACGCTATTTATCTACAAAAACCATCTCAATATTAGTTTTTTTAGATCCGGCAGTGGCAATATTATTAGATACTGTACTTACTGGATTCCGTCCAACTTTAATGCAAATAACAGGAATTCTTTTTATTTTTATTGGCATGACTTTAACATTAAAAAAATCTAAAGATAAAAAACTAAGCCAAAAAGAAAAGCGAATTGAAAGCGATGCTAGTATATCTCAACAATAATGAAATATATTGTGTATAAAACGATAAACCTTGCATGAATCATGTAAGGTTTATTTTAGTTCAATATAATTCATATTTATAATACATAATTTTCAAAACTGAGGTATGTGTTTCTTTAATATGCTTTTGATTCAACTATTTTTATTTGACTATAAATTTACAAAAATGTATATAAAACCTTATTTTTTGATAATATATAAGTAATAAATTCATAGAATTGGAGTGATGAGATGCAGCCGTTAGAAAGGGAGATTCATTCTAATATGCTGAAAGTGTGGAGGATGCACGCTTTAATTGGGGCGGTAGTTATACTAACAGTCGTAATTGCGTATTTCTTTTTTATGATTAACTTTAACTGGTGGGGCTGGTTGTTCGGACTATTAGTAACAGGAGCTATTACATTTATTCCCCTTGATTATTTTGTGTTTCCAAATTTACGTCAACGCTATTATAGTTACAGATTAAATGAAGAAGAGATTGAGATTCAAAAGGGAATGTTTGTTGTAAAACGCGTACTTATTCCGATGATCCGTGTGCAGCACGTAACGATTGAGCAAGGGCCGATCATGAGAAAGTATAATTTAGCAGAATTACATATTTCAACAGCCGCAACTTCTCATAGTATTCCAGGTTTAACGAAAGAAGAAGCAGAACAGCTGAAAAGACAAATTGGAGAACTTGCGAAAGTGAGTGATAAGGATGTATAAGAGGCAACATCCGATTACGATATTGTTAGGTATTAGGATTGCGAGTTTGTTGCCACTTATTATTCTTGTTTTATTTAAACCTGATGAACAAGTGGAACCTTGGTATTTATTTTATCTTTTTCTTCTGGTTGTTTTATTCATCATGGCTATTTTTTCAGCAATTAAATGGTATTTTAAAGTGTACTGGATTGAGAATAATATTTTACATATAAAGCACGGTGTTTTTGTAAAGAAGGAAAGCTATTTAAATAAAGAGCGTGTACAAAATATTAGTACGTCTTCTAACATCATTTATCAAATGCTCGGACTTATGAAGTTAAATATAGAAGTAGCCGGTGGTGGTAATGAACCAGAAGTGATGTTGGCTGGTATTAAAGAAGACGAGGCAAAACATTTAATTTCTTTATTACATAAGAAAGAAACTACTGTAAAAGAAGAAATAGAAGAGGAAGAAAGCAAGACGGTTTATCAGTTAACAGCGAAAGAGGTTTTAGCCGCAGCGATTACATCTGGTCGGTTCGGACTAGTGTTCTCTGGGCTAGTACTTTTTTACACAAAGTTTGATTTTGTTCTTCCTGAAGGATTCACAAGTAAAGTAGAAGCGTATGTGATGGGAAACGGTGTTTATAAACTAATTGTAATTGCATTAATTTTAATGGCAATTTCGTGGATTATTTCCACGGCTGGATATGTGTTGAAATATGCAAACTTTAAAATTGAGCGAAAAGGGGAAGAGATTCGTATCATTCAAGGATTATTTGAAAAGAAAGAGTTTGTCTTAAAATTGCACCGCATTCAAGCGATTACTGTAAAAGAAGGTATGCTTCGCCAGCCGTTTGGCTATTGTGCTGTTGAAGTGGAAGCAATTCAAAGTATTGGAGCAGCAAGTAACGAAGTAATGTTGCATCCATTTATGAAGAAAAAAGATGTACAGCACCTGATCACATATTTAGAGTTACCATATGAAATCGAAGCGGAGATCGTTTACTTACCAAAAACAGCGTTGCGTCGTTATTTCATTATGGGCTGGTTAATAAGTATCATACTCACAGTTCTAATTGCCAGCGTGAGTATATATTTTAAACAATATATTGCGTTGTTTGTTATTTTACCGTTATTTATCGTGTTTTCGTTACTTGCGTATGCTAGATATAAAAGTGGCGGTTATGAATTAAGAGAAAATCAACTAACGGTTGTATATCGTAATTTTTCGAAATATACAGGAATAATGCGAAGAAGACATGTTCAAGCAGTAGGTTATAATCAATCGTATTTTCAAAGAAAAGATGAATTATGTACAACTCTTGTAGCGGTAGCTGGGCGGGGTTATGAAGTAAAGCATATGAGAAAAAAAGATTCACTTCGTATATATAATTGGTACAAAGAAAAAGGAAACACCGGTGTGTAATGGTGTTTCCTTTTTGTTATTAAATGGATATCTTTAGTCGAATCGTTGATATATTTCAAGATATGATAGATATATTCGGAAAATCGTTGATATATTTCAAGATGTGATAGATATATTCGGAAAATCGTTGATATATTCAAAGATATGATAGATATATTCGGAAAATCGTTAATATAATTTCACGTACTGTTAGTGTTGTATTATGTTTTAATTAAACTAACACATCAAAAGTAGTCACAAAAGATGGACGAGAGAAAATACTCTTTTGCTGTTCCGCATGTGGATGCGCTGGAGCTTGTCCTTCTGCTTGCGTGGGACGTTTTTTATGAGCGTTTTCGAATGAACGTGATTCTGTCCAGTCTTTAAAGTTTTGCTCTGTTTCCCACATCGTTAAGATGACGTATGTATCGTTACTTAATGGGCGTAGAACACGGATCGCTTGGAATCCTGGTTCGTTTTCAATAAGGCCTGCGCGGTTTTTAAAACGGTTTTCAAATACAGGGCGACCTTCGTCTGTGACAGAAATGTTGTTACAAACGATATAGCCAGGTTGTCCTTTAAATTCACCGACAGCATCTAGTACGTCATACTGAAGTGAACCTTCTACAGATTCTTCTGTATTTTCTTTATAAAACATATTTTTTTCATCATTTTTTGCAGTGAAATGTGCTTGTTCTAGAGGTGTTTCGTATGAAATAATAGCCTTCATTTTAATGCCCCCTTAATAGTTTGTTTCTATTATATCAACTCTCTTAAAAAACTTCGAAGATTATATACATAAAGATACTTCTTTTTCAAATAATAAATGTACCATCATTTGGAAAGAAGGACGATGTATGAAGAAAGTAAAGTGGACTTTATTAGGCGGCGTCGCAACGTTCGTAGTAGCGATTGTAATCTATAAACTTATCGTGTTAGCTGGTGGCTATATGATGGATGAAAAGCAGCTCGTTTTCCACTCTTCATCACGTATCGTTGACCAGAAAGGGAAAGAAATTACGAAATTATACGTAGAAAATAGAGAGCTCGTACCAATCGAGCAAATTCCGAAGTATGTGCAGCAGGCGTTTGTTGCGGTGGAAGATTCTCGTTTTTATGAGCATCAAGGGATTGATTATCCGTCTATATTCCGTGCTCTTTATAAAGATACGTTAGCTGGAGAAAAGGTAGAGGGCGGTAGTACCATTACGCAGCAACTCGCTAAAAACGTCTTTTTAACTCGTGAAAAAACATTTACGCGCAAATTGAAGGAAGTCGCAATTTCTCTTCAATTAGAGCAAAAATATACGAAGCAACAAATTCTTGAAATGTATATGAATCATATTTATTTTGGTCATGGGGCTTACGGCATTCAAGCGGCAGCAAAGTTGTATTTTAATAAAAATGTTGAGGATTTAACAGTAGAGGAGGGGGCAATGCTTGCAGGCCTTCCGAAGTCACCAAACGGATATTCACCGTACTATTCTGCAGAGAAGAGTAAGGAACGCCGTGATCTAGTGTTGTCACTTATGCATAAACAAGGCTATTTGACTGCAGAAGAAAGCGTTCGTTATCAAGGGAAGACAATTGCTCTATATAAAAATTTAGATGAGAATGAGCTTGCATATATGCCGTATATTGATATGGTCATAGATGAAGCCGCTCGTTTATACGGATTGTCTCATCAAGAAGTACTTCGCGGAGGATATACGTTTGTCGTACCTATGGATGAAAAGATTCAAAAGGTAGCATATAACCAGTTTCAAGATGCAAGGAATTTCCCTGGGAAAGAAGAGGGGGCGCAAGGTGCTTTCTTATTAATGGATAATCGTACGGGAGGGATTAAAGCGGCGATTGGGGGAAGAAAGTACGTCCCGAGAGGATTTAATCGTGTTTTTGCCAAAAGGCAGCCTGGATCTGTTTTAAAACCACTTATCGTTTATGCACCAGCACTAGAAACGAAAAAGTATAATCCGTATTCTTTATTAACGAATGAAAGAAATTCTTTTGAAGGGTATGAACCTCGAAATTATAATCATGAGTATTCAAAAGAAATGACGATGTATGATGCGATTTTAGAGTCGGCAAACGTACCGGCAGTTTCTTTATTAAATGAGTTAGGGGTAGAAGAAGGAAAGCAATATTTAGAAAAAGGGAATGTTCATATTGCAGATGCTGGTTTAAGTACAGCGCTTGGCGGATTGAAAAATGGCGTTTCAACATTTGATCTTGTAAAAATGTATCGTTCATTTTTAGCAAATGGAAATATTATCGAGCCGCACGTTATTGATAAAGTATTAAATAGACACGGTGCAGTCATTGGGGAATCTCCAAAAGTAGAGACAAAAATCTTCTCGAAGCAGACAGCATGGTATATGACGAAAATGTTAGAAGGAGTTGTGAAGGAAGGAACAGCGAGAGTTGGTGTATATAACGGTGCGTTAGCTGGAAAAACGGGTACAACTTCATTGCCAAATGACGATAAGGGAGCAAGAGATATGTGGTTCGTCGGCTATACACCAAACTTAGTAGGCGCTGTTTGGATTGGTTATGACCGCACGGATAAGGAGCATCAGTTGCAAGGAGAAAGTGCATCTGCGACAAAATTGTTTAAGAAAATTTTAACGAAGGCTAATGTAGAACATAAAGAGAAGTTTATGAAGCCTGAAGGTGTGGAAACAATCGGCGCTCCGATTCGGCTGCGCAAAATTGAAGATGTAAAAATGAAATTATCATTTAGCCCTTTCGGTTTATTTAAAGCAAAATTAAGCTGGACGCCACTTCCAGATAACAGAATTATGTACCGAATCTATAGAGTGGAGAACGGAATTCATACGCATGTTAGCACTGTAAATGGTGCTGGGGAATATGAGGAAAAGTTCGTTAACATATTTTCAAAACCGAGCTTTTACGTTGTACCATATAATACACAAACGAATCGTGAAGGAGAAAAGTCAAAAGTAGCTAAACCATAGTTTTTCTCTGTGTTATAATAAGAATGTTGTGAAAATAGTAAGCGTTTTTAAGAATGTTTGTGTCAATTTAATGAACAACGTACATAATATTATGCATTTTGTTTTTACAAGCTGTATAGTAAAAAAAGATAAATATCGAACGTATTCGAAGCATTGGTAAGGAAGGGAGCAAGGGTCTTGGTAAGAACTATAAATGAGACATTTTTAAAAGCATGTAGGGGGGAACGTACCGATTATGTACCAGCATGGTATATGCGTCAAGCAGGTCGTTCACAGCCGGAATATAGAAAGATTAAAGAAAAGTATTCTTTATTTGAAATTACACACAATCCAGAGTTATGTGCTTACGTTACAAAATTGCCGGTTGATCAGTATAACGTAGACGCAGCAATTCTTTATAAAGATATTATGTCACCACTACCTGCAATTGGTGTGGATGTAGAAATTAAATCAGGTATTGGCCCAGTTATCGATAACCCAATCCGTTCTTTACAAGACGTAGAAAAACTAGGGGAAATCAATCCAGAAGATGACGTACCGTACATACTAGATACAATTCGTTTATTAACGACAGAAATGTTAGACGTACCGTTAATCGGTTTTTCAGGAGCTCCATTTACATTAGCGAGCTATATGATTGAAGGCGGTCCATCTCGTAACTACCATAATACGAAAGCGTTCATGTATGCAGAGCCGAAAGCTTGGTTCGCTTTAATGGATAAACTAGCAGATATGGTTATTACATATTTAAAAGCGCAAATTAACGCAGGAGCAAAAGCAGTTCAAATTTTCGATTCTTGGGTTGGAACAGTAAATGTAGCGGATTATCGCGTATTTATTAAACCAGCAATGGAGCGTATTTTTGCAGAAGTTCGTAAGATGGGTGTTCCAATGATTATGCACGGCGTAGGAGCTGCACACTTAGTGAATGAGTGGCACGACTTACCGCTTGATGTAGTCGGCTTAGATTGGCGCTTACCGATTGAAGAAGCACGTGCACGGGGCGTTCATAAGGCGGTACAAGGTAATATGGACCCTTCATTCTTACTTGCACCATGGTCTGTTATTGAAGAACATGTAAAAGGTATTTTAGATCAAGGGATGAAACAGCCGGGTTATATCTTTAACCTAGGTCACGGTGTATTCCCAGAAGTAAATCCAGATACATTAAAACGTTTAACTACATTTATTCATGAATACTCTAAAGGGCAGTTAGCGAAGTAAAGGAGCATTGCTGTATGAAAAAGAAAATTGGTTTGCTTGTAATGGCATACGGAACGCCATATAAAGAAGAAGATATTGAACGTTACTATACACATATTCGTAGAGGAAGAAAGCCAAGTCCTGAAATGCTGGAAGATTTAACAGAGCGTTACCGTGCAATTGGTGGTATTTCTCCTTTAGCTACTATTACATTAGAGCAAGCTAAGAAGTTAGAGAAGCGTTTAAATGAAGTACAAGATGAAGTAGAGTACCATATGTATCTTGGCTTAAAACATATTGAACCGTTTATTGAAGATGCGGTGAAAGATATGCATAACGACGGAATACAAGATGCAATCGCACTTGTTCTTGCACCTCACTATTCTACGTTTAGCGTGAAATCATACGTTGGACGAGCACAAGAAGAAGCTGAGAAACTTGGAAACTTAACAATTCATGGCATTGATAGCTGGTATAAAGAGCCGAAATTCATCCAGTACTGGGTCGATGCAGTGAAAGGTATATATAACGGTATGTCAGATGCAGAGCGTGAAAAAGCAGTATTAATCGTATCTGCACATAGCTTACCAGAGAAAATTATTGCAATGGGCGATCCATATCCAGATCAATTAAATGAAACAGCGGACTATATCGCGCGCGGAGCTGAAGTAGCAAACTATGCAGTAGGCTGGCAAAGTGCAGGAAACACACCAGATCCTTGGATTGGTCCAGATGTACAAGATTTAACGAGAGAACTAAATGAAAAGCACGGTTATACTTCATTCGTATATGCACCAGTTGGATTTGTTGCGGAACATTTAGAAGTTTTATATGACAACGACTTTGAGTGTAAAGTTGTAACGGATGAAATTGGTGCAAAATATTATCGTCCAGAAATGCCAAATGCATCGGAGGCATTTATTGATTGTTTAACAGATGTTGTATTAAAGAAAAAAGAATCTGTACTGTAAGAAGAAAGGAGGAGCCTGCTTGAGGAAAAAAGTTGTGATCGTCGGCGGAGGCATCACTGGATTAACAGCAATGTATAACTTACAAAAAAATATTCATGAAAAAAACTTGCCGATTGATACATTACTTATAGAAGCATCGGGTAAACTTGGCGGAAAAATTCAAACCGTTCGAAAAGATGGATTTACAATTGAGCGCGGACCAGATTCTTTCTTAGCACGAAAAGAAAGTGCAGCTAGATTAGTGAAAGAATTAGGTCTTGGCGATGAACTTGTAAATAATCAAGCCGGTCAATCATTTATCCTTGTAAACAATCGGTTACATAAAATGCCGAATGGATCAATGATGGGAATTCCAACGCAAATTACGCCGTTTCTATTTTCCGGGCTGTTCTCCCCAATTGGTAAACTAAGAGCTGGCTTTGATCTATTAATGCCGAGGTCAAAGCCAGTATCTGACCAATCACTCGGACAATTTTTCAGACATCGTCTTGGAAACGAAGTGGTTGAAAACTTAATAGAGCCGTTACTATCGGGTATTTATGCAGGGGATATTGATGAAATGAGCTTAATGTCAACATTCCCGCAAATGTATCAAATTGAGCAGAAACATCGCAGTATTTCACTCGGTATGCGTACGCTCGCTCCGAAAGAAGAGAGAGCTGAACCGAAAAAGGGAATGTTCCAGACAGTGAAAACAGGTTTAGAATCTATCGTAAAATCTCTCGAAGTAAAGATGCATGAAGGTACGATAATAAAGGGAACTCGCATTGAAAAAGTTGCGAAACAGGGTGATGGTTATACGATTACTCTTAGTAACGGAAAAGAAATAGAAGCGGACGCCATCGTAGTGGCAACTTCGCATAAAGTATTGCCGTCCATGTTTGCTCAGTACAAGCAGTTTCGTTTCTTCCGTAATATTCCATCCACATCCGTTGCGAATGTGGCACTTGCTTTCCAAAAGTCTGCAATCCAGCGCGATATTAATGGTACAGGATTTGTCGTATCACGAAATAGCGATTACACCATTACAGCATGTACGTGGACGCATAAAAAATGGCCACATACAACGCCAGAAGGAAAAACACTCCTTCGCTGTTACGTTGGACGTGCTGGTGATGAAGCGGTTGTAGAACAAACTGAAGAAGAACTCGTTCAGCTCGTACTAGAAGATTTAAGGAAGACGATGGATATTACAGAGGATCCAGAGTTTACAATCGTAAGTCGCTGGAAAGAAGCGATGCCTCAATATACAGTGGGCCATAACGAGCGAATGAAAAAGCTCACAACATTTATGGAGAAAGAGTTGCCAGGTATATACTTGGCAGGTAGCTCCTATGCTGGTGCTGGACTTCCAGACTGTATGAATCAAGGTGAGGAAGCTGCAAAGCGTGTATTATCTCATTTGGAGAAAGTAATAGATGCTGAATTAATCGCACAATAAATTATAAGAAACGCCTTCAATCATATTGAAGGCGTTTCGTTTATTATATAAAATACTTATTCGCCAATAAACATATATAAGTTATTTGGCTTTATAACAGCATCTCCTGCATAAATAACCCACTCTGTTAAGTTATCAAAATCTAAATGATAACTATTTCCTTCACTCATATCTTCTATAAAATATGGTTCATTAATGAGTATTCCTTGAATGAAATCTTCCGTAATGTTTTGCATTTCAAACCACATATGTTCGCTTTTACCCTCTTCATAGGAAACACCAAACTTAGCGAGAAAACGAAACTCTTCATTGGATTTTTCAATTTGAAAAATGTTGCTGAAATACCCGAAAGTATTTTTCGCATTATAAGCCATACGATCGGTTTCACTATTTGTTTTATAGAACATGAGCCCTGTAGCTTCCTCGTGTTCTTTGAAAAAACTTTCAATATATTCTTCTGAAGTATTAAATTTGAATAAGAGAACGGATGGAGATTGATGGTATTCATCTCGGGCATCCATTCCGCCTAAGAATGTATTTTGTGCATCTATTGGCTGTAATTTCACTTCTTCATCCTCGATTGAAGATAATTGGTCCATACTCGTTTTATGCCCTATATAAGATAATCCTTTCTCCCACGGAACAGCGACTGTATGTATAGAACCTTGCTGACTATGCGCGATAACGATAGGCTCATTCATAGGGACTTGTCCATTCTCAACGGCATTATTAGCAAATGTTTGAAAGAGATCGCCAATGCCGTAGTAGGAAGAAATACGATTTGGAATAATTAACTCTATTTCAGTTACGCCCGCTCTTAAAAGGCCGTGTGTATGAAACCAATATTGCGTAGGCTCGCCTTCTTTATCGTCTTCATAAACGGAATGAATAACGTATAAGTCAGGAATGTCAGGTAATAATTCATTTTCAACGTGATATTCAATATAGTTTCTAGATATCACTTTCATTGCTGCACTTGAATCGATTACAAATAACAAATCTGGGGCGAGGTTCCATAAAAATTGTATTTGCTGGAAAAAGCAGTCGAGTACATCGCCTACAAATAGCGTACGAGTGAAAATTTCAGTACCGAAAGCCGCATCTTCAAAATTACGATCTACGATTGTAGAATCTTGTCTATTGTACATTTTATATTCTTCTGGGTCATTCGCCTCATCAATATGCAGTTCATACGGTATGATTGTTTCATCCATATGTAACTCAACAATAAGGCTTGTCTCATCACTATAAACAATTTTTAACTCATCAACTTTAGTAGCGATAGTTTCTAGCCGTTGTTTTAACTGCTCAATTGTAATTCTAGTTGGTATAACGGCAATCATATCTGAAAAATGACGTTCTAATGTTCCATTCATAGCTGCGCGGTATGTTTCTGTTTGCACTTCCATCCAATCACTCCTATTCAAATGAATCCATTTTACATGCCAATCAAATGTCGATATTTTCTGTTTTCTCTCTCTAACATTATAGAGTGCATTTGTAGAAGGTGTAAAATTATTATTTTGTATTATAGTTTGAAAGCTTGTAAATTAAATAAATCTTTTGTAAAATTTGTCGAAAAATAGTTCTATATAACGAATCATTTGTTATGATAGAAATGCTGAGAAAATATGAAATAGGGAGAGGAAAATGGCTGTGAAGAAATTGTTAAGCGTCTTTTTATCATTCTTGCTATTGCTTTCATTTACTGGAACTTTAGCGCAAGCAGAAGAAACTGCTTCTATGTCAGTAGAAAAAGCAATTCAAGTATTTAAGCAGCAAGGAAAAACGAAGGGGATTGTGGAAGGCTATATTGTCGGATATACGCAAAGTTCTTCTAAATATACGAAGGATCCAGCTAAGTTTGATGATACAAACGTAGCAATTGCAGATTCGCCAAACGAAACGAATCCAGACAAAATCATGCCCGTTCAGTTGCCAAAAGGTGATGTGAGAACGGCAGTGAATGTAAAAGATCACCCTGAAAATATCGGGAAGAAAGTTAGTTTGACTGGGACTCTTGAATTATATTTTAGTAACCCAGGCCTAAAATCAGTAACAGCTTATAAGTTTCAAGGTGAAGGACAGAATCGTGTTAGCGATGTAGTAGCTTCACCGAACGGCGGAGAAGTTGCTAAAGGAACAGCGGTAACATTAACGACGAATACAGAAGGCGCAACAATCTACTATACGTTAGATGGCTCTAATCCTACTAATAAAAGCGTTCTTTATAATGGACAAATTATAGTGAATGAAAATAGTGTAGTGAAAGCAATCGCAGAAAAAGAAGGACTTACTTCTTCAGCAATTTCGACATTTTCATTTATTATCGTAAATAATGAACAGGTTCGTATTCATGACATTCAAGGAAAATCACATATGTCTCCTTACAACGGGAAGAAAGTAAACAATGTGGAAGGCGTTGTCACAGCGCTTGATAAAAACGGCTTTTATATAGAAGATAATCAGCCGGATAATGATTCAGCTACTTCAGAAGGTATGTACGTATATAAAAAAGATGCGAATGTAGCAGTAGGAGATCTTATTCAAGTTGATGGAGTAGTAGAAGAATATGTTGGACCAGGATATGCAGAGCGATTTGAAACAGACTTAACGACGACAGAAATTAAGGCGAGTCGCGTTGCTGTAATCGCAAAAGATCAATCTTTGCCGGCACCGATTGTACTTGGGGAAAACGGTGTGAAAATCCCAGACCAGATTATTGATAATGATGCATTCGGTTTATTTGATCCAAATGAAGATGCAATCGACTTTTATGAAAGTATAGAAGGTATGCGTGTTACGATGCCAACACCAAAAATTATTGCACCTCAGAAAAACGGAAATTTATATGTAACAGTAAAAAATGGTGGAGATAAAGTAGTAACACAATATGGCACACCTCTATTAGATGAAAATCAATTAAACCCAGAGCGCCTTTCTGTAAAAGTACCTCGTGATTATGTAGCAAAAGTAGGAGATACTTTCACTGGAGATATAACAGGGGTAGTAGGATATGATTACGGTTCTTTCCGTATTTCGCCAATAACAGAACTGCCAGCTGTAGTGGATGGTGGATTTAAGCAAGTAGGCGCAAATATTCAGCCACGTCTTGATAAGTTAACGGTTGCTACATATAACATTGAAAACTTCTCAGCGAATAAAAAAGAAACAACAGATGAAAAGGTAAAAGCGTTAGCGTATTCTATTAAATACAACTTAAAAATGCCAGATATTATCGGTGTAGAGGAAATGCAAGATAATAACGGATCAATTAATGACGGTACAACAGATGCGTCATTAAGCGCAAAACGTATCATTGATGCAGTGCTAGAAATTCGTGGACCGAAGTATGAGTATGTAGAAATCGCTCCAAACAATAATCAAGACGGAGGAGCACCAGGAGCGAATATTCGCGTCGGCTTCTTCTATAATCCATCACGCGTGAAATTAGCGACGGTACCAAAGTTACTTGATAAAAATGTTGTTCGTATTGGAGACGAAAATCCATTATTTGAAAGTACACGTAAACCGTTAGCGGCAGAATTTACGTTCCAAGGACAAAACATTGTTGTCGTTGCAAATCACTTAAACTCAAAACTAGGAGATGCAACGCCATTTGGAAAAGTGCAGCCGCTCGTATTAAAAAGTGAAGACAAACGAATTCAGTTAGCACAAGAGGTAAATCATTTCGTTCAAGGAATTCAGAAAAAGAATACGAATGCACCAGTTGTCGTGTTAGGTGATATGAACGATTTCGAATTCTCTAAACCACTAAAAACACTAGAGGGAACAATCTTAAAAGATATGTTAAACACAGTGCCAAAAGAGAATCGTTACACGTACATTCACGAAGGAAATGCACAAGTGTTAGATCATATTTTAGTAACAAATAATATCGCACCACACACAATTGTAGATCCAGTGCACTTAAACTCAAATATAATGAAAGAGCACGGACGTGTAAGCGACCATGACCCAGTACTTGCTCAAATTGATTTGAAGAAAGCTTCTTAAAGAAAGGAACGCTTAGGTGACTAAGCGTTCTTTTTTTGCATCGTTATAGAATAGTATAAAGAGATGATTCCTTTTTTTGTAATCTAATGATAAAATTGATTGAATATTTAGTTTTTCAATAAGGAGGACAACAATGCAGTTACAAATAAATGGAAAGGTAATGAATCAGTTTGCAATTTTTTTTAGTACGATCGTCATGCTTCAGTTTGTAGCTGATATAACAGGACTTACAAGCAATCTAGATATTACGTATAACTTAATACATACTGCAACTTCTTATATAACATTTAGTTTGGCGGTTATTTTCACTTTAATAGGTGCAAGAAGAGAATTAAGTAAATATGCAATTGTTTCATTATGTTTAGTAGTAGTGATTAAAGCGATTTATTTTGTAGCGGTTGTTATTTTATGGGGATTGGCTGGTACACCGTAAGTGAATAGTAAATAAAACCCTAATTTCCAATATAGTAAGGAAATTAGGGTTTTATTATACTTGAAACGCCTTTCTACACCGCTCTCTTTTTTGCAACCTTCTTCTATATTTTTTTCTATCACGTTTTACTCCTTGTATATACATGATTAAGCTAACGAGGAGGAAGAAGGCACATTGTATTGTCAAAATATATGGTGACATGCCATGCAGCGGCTGCCTTGGATCATATAAATGAATAGGTGCTCCGCCTATTGTAGGGAGTACCGTATTTAGCAGGACGTAAGGAATAGAGGTAGTTGCAAATGGAAATAGAAGCGCCATATAGTCCTTTTGGGACCATGCAGATGCAGCAAGTCCTAAAAGAGCCATCAAACCTGCAAATAAAAAATTAATTCCGATATATACAGCAATGTAAGTGATGGGAGAAGTTTCATATAAGTTTGCGAACATCCCGTTATCATTTATAATGCCTGAACCAGCCGTTGGTACTCCGTCTGGAATGGTTAATTTGCAAAATAATAACGATAAGATGAATGGAAATGTATAAAGAAGTCCGCCGCAAAAAAATGTAACGATATATTTCGTTACTGAATAAGAAAATAAAGAAATTTCTTTACTGACAAACGGTTTAAAACCATCGGACTTATCCGAGTTATAACTTGTACTAAAGGGAAGACTTGCAATAACTGGCATTAATAATAAATAAACATCCATTTCATTTCCACGAAATCCAATCCATTTAATATCCGTCGATATAGGTCCATTCGCAGCGTCTCCTAAATAACGAATTACATAATAATAATGATAAATACAAATAAGAACAAATCCACTAAACATAATAATTAAAGAAACACGATTACAAAAAGCTTGCTTTATATTTAAACGAAGCGCACGCATCATGACTGAAAAAGCCTCCACTATTTTGATAAACTTGTCTATTTTCTATATTACTATTAATTGTAAAGATTTTCTTGTTTTTTTATTTGATTATTTGAAAAAGAGGAATTTTGTTGTTGTGAAGTAAGGTTTAGCTGAAATTAATTTTTCTAAAATATGGTTGACAATTAAGTATTACATTTGTAATCTTAATTATAGATTACAAATGTAATACTTAGGAGTGAAACATACGATGACAAATCAATTACCTAAAATATCTGAAGCGGAATTAGAAATTATGAAAGTACTTTGGTCGAGTTCTCCGCAAACAGCGAATGAAATTATAGAAGAACTGGAAGATGCAATGGACTGGAAACCGAAAACAATCCGCACATTAATTAATCGATTAGTACAAAAGGAAGCCGTTTCTTACCATCAAGATAAAGGGCGTATGTACGCTTATTATCCGTTAGTATCACAAGATAATTATTTGCAAGTGGAAACGAAATCTTTACTAAAACGTTTTTGCGGTGCAGCGTTTAAGCCATTACTTGTTAATTTCTTAAAAGAGGAGAAATTATCTTCAGAAGATATTAATGAATTAAAACGCATTTTAGATGAGAAGACAGAGGAGAATAAGAGGAAGGATCGATAAAAATGATAGACACGCTTATAAATGTATACCTTCCTCATTTTTTTGATTGGCTTATAGAAACGTCACTTATGGCTAGCATATTAGTCGGATTTATTTTATGTATAAAAGTTCTATTTAGAAATAAATTAACCCCCCGGTGGCAATATATGCTGTGGATCGTATTAATGATAAGACTCCTTTTACCGTGGTCGCCAGATAGCTCTTATAGCATTTACTCATTACTTTCTTATAGTTCTAGCGTATCGGAAGTTATTCCAAAAAATATGCCGGCTACTGAGAATATAGTAAACATAGAAAGCGACCGTAAAGTGGAATTGGAATCAAATTCTAAAATGGTGACAAAAACTAGCGAACCGGAAGTAAAAGTCAGTTCGGAAAAACAGACTACATTTTCTTTATACCAACTTGCTTTGTATGTTTGGCTAGCTGGGGTAATCGTATTAGCAGTCATAACGTTTCTTACAAATAGACGTTTATATTCGTACATAAAGAAACAACCGGATATTACGGATGAACAGGTCGCTACAGTGTTTAATCGCTGTAAGCAATCTATGAAAATGAAGAAGGCAGTTTCGTTACGTCTAGCGGGAAAGATTGCGAGCCCAACTGTGTTTAGTTTCTTTCGTCCGAAAGTATTACTATCAAAAAAACATATGAAAGTATTAAATAAACAACAATTACAATATGTCTTTTACCATGAGTTAGCTCATATTAAGAGAAACGATGTAGCTGTAAATTGGATTATGTACAGTTTAATCCTATTAAATTGGTTCAATCCGATTCTTTGGTACGCCTATTTTTGTATGCGAGAAGATCAAGAATTAGCCTGTGATGCATATGCACTTACTTTTATAGATAAAGAGGAACAAATTGCATACGGACATACAATTATTACCCTTCTACAACACTATTCCTATCAAGTACCAAGCCTAGCAAATTTAAGTAGAAATAAACGAACACTAAAAAGGAGAATCGTTATGATTAAAAAATTCCAAAAGAAATCGTATCGCCTTTCTTTACTTGGGATTATTGCTATAGTTGCTATAGCATCCCTTTCTTTATTCAACGCACGTACAACGGAAGGAAAAGAAAAGCAAGAGGATAAAGTAGAGCAGTCAAAGGATGCTTTCCAAAATGCTGTAGATACATTATTTGGTACAGAGGAAAAGGCGAGAAAAGAGTGGGGAATGTCAAACTGGCAATATGAAAACCGAACAGCCTTTTTATATCATGCTGAAAAAGCTTTAACAAAGGAAGAGTTTGAGAATTATGTGCAGTTATATAAAGAGGTATTACAGATCGAGAAAAAAGGATTAGTTAGATTAAACTTACCCGAAAATTTCCAAGGGGATATAAAAGAGGTGAAAGAAGAGCGCTTAAGTACAGAAAATCGTGAAAAATTAAAAGAAATTCGTAATAAAACAACTCCTTATGAGGATAAGGTAGGGAAGTATTTAACATATACAGTTGAAGAAGTGCAGCAACATGTTGATTTCCAAATTAAGAGGCCAACTTATACAATTAAAGGATATACCCAAAAAGACGAAAGGGTGAATTATTATCTTAAGATAAAGCCGGAATTCACTATTGAATTAGAATATACGAACGGAAAAGGAAATTATACAATTTCTCAATCGCAAGTTTTTGGGGAAAGCAAAGACCCATTTAGCCACCAGTTTGTAGTGCCTGAAAATATAGAACAGTACGAACTAGAAGGGAATCAAATATTCTACGCTACTCATCACTCGGATAGTAATTTACAAGGTATGAAGATGATTGTTCCAGCAAAAGGGAAAAATAGTGCATACCAAATCGTTATTATTAATCATAGTTTAGAGAACCAAGGAGAAGCAGTATTCGATAAGAATGTAAATAAAGAAGAATTAGAGAAAATTATGCTTTCTATGTTGAAATAGCAAAAAGGTGTTCTTAAGATGTATATCTCTAGAACATCTTTTCCTTTTCTCTTTTCTTCTGATAAACTATGGAAAGTATGATATAACTTGACTGAAATCTTTTATACTGGAAATAATAAAAAGAGAACTTGTATAGAATGTAAGCGTGTGGTAATATCAAAGATGTACTGATTGACTATATTATCCAATTGGTCATTTTTGGAGGTGACAATGTGGCGATAGATCGAAAACGTTCTATTATTGAAGCTGCAACAAAGTCTTTTTCAGCGTTCGGTTATAAAGCAACAACGATGGATCAAGTAGCGAAGTTAGCGAATGTAGGAAAAGGAACGATTTATACTTTTTTCAAAAATAAAGAAGAGCTATTTGGTGAAATTATTTCTAATTTAATTACAGAAATGAAGCAAGTTGCAGAAAGTGCAATTCGTTCAGATGTTTCATTTTTTGAAAATGTACATAGAGCATTATATAGCATCTTGGAATTTAGAAAAGAACATCAGCTCATGATTAAATTAATTCAAGAAGAGCGCGATATGGGAACGAAAGAAGTACAAGAAGTTATGCAACAAGTTGATGTGGAAATCGTTTCTGTTATTCAATCGTATTTAAAGATTGCGATTGAAAAAGGTGAAATTAGCAAATGTGATCCAGAAATTACAGCATTTATTATGCTGCGTCTATATGTATCGCTTATTTTTGATTGGGAAAAAAATCACGAACCGCTAGAAAAAGAAAAAATTGCAGAGTTATTTGAACTTTATTTATTAAAAGGATTGTCAAACTAAGATAATCCTTTTAATTTTATAAAAAATGACCAAATGAACAATACGGTCATATATTTAAGTTAAGGGGGGATATAGAAAAATTATAATCATAATAAGAAAAAGTTGCATAGTAATAAATTCAGGGATAAGGCATATGTATGAACAAGTATAGCCTTTTTGTTTGGGTAAAAATGACTATATGAACATTTTGGTCATTTTATAAAAAGGGGGAGAAATTATGAAAGGGAATCAGTTACTTCGGAAAGAGTTCACGGAAATTATAAAAAGTAAAAAAATATTAATTCCAATTATTGCGGTCTTATTCGTACCGATTTTATATGCAGGGATGTTTTTGTGGGCCTTTTGGGATCCGTATAAACAGTTAGATGACTTACCAGTTGCAGTAGTCAATTTAGATAAAGGCGCAGTATTTGATGGGAAACCAATTGAGGTCGGAAAAGGGCTCGTTGATAATTTAAAAGATAATAAAAGTTTTAAATGGGAGTTCGTAAGTGAAAAAGAAGCGAAGAAAGGAATGGAAGGTAGAAAGTATTACATGTTAGTGCGCATTCCAGATGACTTCTCAAGTAACGCTACAACGTTACTAAAAGACAATCCAAAGCCATTAAACTTAGAGTACATTCCAAATGAAAGTTTAAACTTCTTATCTTCACAAATTGGAGGAACAGCCATTGAAAAGATTAAAACTGAAGTATCAAGCACGTTAACGAAAACATATGCAGAGAAAATGTTCGATTCTATTAAAGACGTCTCAAAAGGATTAGCAGATGGAGCGGAAGGGGCAAGTAAACTACACGACGGATCAAGTGAGCTGCATGATGGTTCAAGTAAAGTGACGGATGGCCTTCATACACTTCAAGGGAAGTCTGGGGAGATACAGACAGGTGTAGGGAAACTATTTGATGGATCTGGGAAAGTAACAGCAGGTTTAAATACGTTAAATAGTAAAACAAGTGAGATGCAAGCAGGTATCGGAAAATTAGTAGATGGATCAGGAAAAGTAACAGACGGTTTAAATACGTTAAATAGCAAAACGGGTGAAATGCAAAAAGGAATTGGTGAATTGCATGATGGATCTGAGAAAGTGACCGGTGGTTTGAACAAATTAGTAAGTAAATCCGGTGAATTAAAAACAGGAACAACGGATCTATCAAATGGTATGGAACAACTGGTTGGGGGACAAAACCAATTAGAGGTAGCTTCTCAAAAAATTGAAAAGGGTTTGCAAGATTTAAATAGTAAAGTGAAAAGTTCTGCTGCAGGTTTAGAGGAAATACAGTCGAAAGGCCCTTCTATATTGAATACAGTAAATGAGAAAATAGATGGAGCTGGGGCGAATGTAAATCAGTTAAATGAACTTACACAATCAACAGCAGGAGATGCCAAAAATGCAGCACAAGAGGTAGCGAATTTACAAAAGCAAATTGAAAGTTTACCGAAAGAATATCAAGAGCAGTTACAACCATTCATAACAAGTGCTGTAAAAAGTACAGCGACAGTTCAGCAAAAAGCTGCCGGAGTAGCAGGTGGAACAAATAAATTAAATGAAGAAGTAAAACAATTAAAAAGCGAAATAAATCAAAAAACAGGTGATGGACAAAGCAAACTGCCGAATGCAGCGGAATTACAATCCTTAACTGCTGGTATTGAGCAATTATCCAGTGCACAAAAAGGATTTGTTGAAAAATTCCAAGGGTTTGGTGCGAAGTTAAATACTGCTAAAGAAGGCGCAAATAAATTTAAAAACGAGTCTGGTCAATTAATAGATGCGATAAATCAATTAGCAGATGGCTCTGGTCAAGTAACAACAGGCTTAGACACATTATCTGCAGGAGCAAATCAAATGGCAGGTGGTGTCAATCAATTAGCAGATGGATCA
Organism: Bacillus cereus group sp. MYBK95-2; assembly: GCF_051915225.1. NCBI lineage: Bacteria > Bacillati > Bacillota > Bacilli > Caryophanales > Bacillaceae > Bacillus > Bacillus cereus group sp. MYBK95-2. The sequence continues at coordinate 24,237 of NZ_JBQAEH010000012.1, forward strand.
AGCCAAGTAACAGGCGGCCTAGGTCAATTATCTGCAGGAGCAAACCAAATGGCAGGTGGAGTCAATCAATTAGCAGATGGATCAAACCAAGTAACAGGCGGTTTAGGTACATTATCTGTAGGAGCAAATCAAATGGCAGGTGGAGTAAATCAATTAGCAGATGGCTCCGGTCAAGTAACAACAGGCTTAGGCACATTATCAAATGGCTCAACCCAGCTAATCGACGGAGTAAATAAACTAGCAGACGGATCAGGAAAAGTAACTGATGGACTAGTGAAAGTAAACGATGGTTCAAGTGAACTTGCAGAGAAACTTGGCGAAGGGGCAGAGAAAACTGGTGAAGTGAAAGGAACAGATAAAACGTATGATATGTTTGCAAGTCCTGTAAAAGTGAAGACGGAGAAAATGGCGGAAGTTCCTAACTACGGAACTGGATTTACGCCGTATTTCCTATCACTCGGTTTATTCGTTGGGGCATTACTATTATCAATCGTATATCCATTACGTGATACAGTAGGAGTTCCAAAATCAGGATTTAGTTGGTTTATTAGTAAGTTCGGTGTTTTACTATCAGTTGGTATTATTCAAGCGATAGTAGCAGATGTTATATTACTGTTCGGATTGGGTGTAGAAGTACAAAGCATTCCATACTTCATACTCTTTAGTATCATTACAAGTTTAGCATTTATCGCATTAATTCAATGTTTAGTAACAGCATTCGGTGATGCAGGCCGTTTTATTGCCATTATCACATTAATTATGCAGCTTACAACGAGTGCCGGAACATTCCCGCTAGAATTGATTCCGAAGTTTTTACAATCATTCAATGCTTGGTTACCGATGACATACTCTGTATCAGGATTGAAAGCAGTCGTATCGAGTGGAGACTTTGACTTCATGTGGCAAAACATAGGAATGCTCATGATCTTTATCGTTGTATTATCACTTGGAACGATCGCTTCCTTAACTTTGATGCACAAACGACAATTTAAAAATGTTGCTGAAAATCAATCGGTTGAAGCGTAGATAAAAGCACCTTTTTGGTGCTTTTTTATTTTAATAGAGGGCACATCTTTTCCTTAGTTCATCTATAAATCTTTCTAAAAGCTATAAAAACGAAAGAAAAGGAATTACAACAATTTACAGAGAAACATAGGGTAGAGGAGTTGATATGATGAAAGGCAATCTTACTTATTATTTTATCGTAAATCCGCTAATAATCTTTCTTGTTTATGCCCTTTCACCTATATTGTTTGATAAAGAAGTATATACAAGTATGAAAGATGCATTTGGAATACTTACATTCTATGTAGTAAGTCTATGAACGCTTCAACATTCGAACTTGTAATGTATCCAAGCGTTATATATTCATCTTCATAGTAAAATATTATTTTTTTGTCAAAGATTCTTCTCTTCGTTTCTATGGATAGAATTTTTTCATAATCAAATTCGGCAATGAATGTGTTTTTATATTGGCTAAAAAAGAGAAGTCTTTGATTAGTAGCAAGTAACATGCCAGGATACGGGACTTTATGCGTAATCATATAGCCAGTAAGTGAACATTTTAAAGTAGATAAAATCTTTTCTTCTTTATGTAATAGTTGTTTTGCAGCTGTTAAGATTGGATTCATTGCATACATTCCTTTTATTTTGATGTATGAATATTGTATCAAGAGTAAAAAGATTCTCAATATGTAATATTGCATATTGGCCGTTTTATAGTTTTAATATTATTTTTAAAAAGAAAAAGTACGAGGTGATTCAATGATACGGTTAGTAAAAGAGACTGATGCAGAAGCAATTATGAATATTAGAAAAGAAATTATATTATCGGAAACTACTACAAAATTTTTCATAGTATCCCCAAAGAAGTTACCGAATGATATGAATGCAGAAAGAGAAAAGATACGGAAAAGTAATGAGAAAGGTAATCTTTATATCGTGTATGAAGTAGATGGGAAGGTAGTTGGCTTTTTACTTTTCAACCGATATGAACTAGAACGGTTACAACACGCAGGCACAATGGGAATGGGGATTAAAGAGGCGTATTGTAATCAAGGCATAGGCACGAAATTAATTGAATTTCTTATTAGTTGGGCGAAAGGGCAGAAAGGTTTAGAAAAAATTTGTTTAGGTGTAGTTTCTGTTAATGATCGGGCAATTAAAGTGTACAAACGTATGGGCTTTGTAGAAGAAGGCAGACAACGAAAGCAAATTAAATATGAAGATGGATCATATGGAGATGACGTATTGATGGGGTTTTATATTGAATAAAGGATATATGGTATTAAGAAAAGGAATGTACATAACGTAAATTTCTAAAAGCAGTATATTGCCCCTGCATTAACAGACTTTTACCTATGTATAATATTAATATAGTAAAATCATAACAACCGATATTGCAGTTTCCAATAATATACTATATAATCAATTTAAGAAAACGTTTTCATGCAAAGGGGGAGAATTTCGTGTCGACTATAGAGGACGTGGCGAAATTAGCGGGGTTATCAAGGACAACGGTTTCTAGGGTGATTAATAATCATCCATATGTTTCAGATGAGAAGAAAAAAAGGGTTCAATTAGCAATGAAGCATTTAGGCTTCGTTCCTAATTCTGCGGCGAGAAGGCTTCGTAAACAAAAAACAGAAACAATTGCGGTGCTCGTTCCAAGGATTACAAATCCTTTCTTCAGTAGATTTATCGAAGCAATCGAGATTGCTGCTTCTGAACATAAATATAAACTGATTATTTGTCAAACAAGATATTTACCGGAAAAAGAGATGGAGTATTTACAATTATTATCTACGAAGCAAGTAGATGGGATTATTCTATGTTCACTAGAAAATCCGTGGGAAGATGTAGAGCCATACTTACAGCACGGTCCAATCGTGTTGTGTAATGAATATATTGAGGAAGCAAATATTCCAACAGTGAAGTTTGATCATGCGCAAGGAGCATACATAGCTGCGAAGCATGTGTTAGATCAAGGATATCGTAATCTTATTTTTTGCCGTGGTAACGAAACCAAAGTCGTTAGCCAGCAGCGAAAAATGGGCTTTTTACGTGCAATAACTGAGAAGAGCCGCCAAGTAGAAGCGATTGACTTTCTTGAAAACGCTTTCTCTTGGGAAGATGGAAAACGAATATTCCATGAAGTATTAAAGGACAAAAAAAATCCTACCGCGATTTTGGCAGGAGGCGATGAGGTAGCAGCTGGAATTATCTCAGAGGCGAAACGCCATAACTGGAGCATTCCAGATGATCTCGCTGTTATCGGTTTTGATAATCAAATATTATCGCAGATTACAGAACCAGGTATTACGACAATTGAACAGCCAATTGATGAAATGGCCCGAAAAGTTGTCGACCTAATGATGGATAAAATCCATACGAAAAATTATCGAAAAAAAGAATTGTATGAGTTTGAACTGGAGCTCTTGGTGAAAGGTTCAACGATGAAGGATAAGATGTTATTAGCCTAGTAGACTATGTCTGCTAGGTTTTTTTCTGTTCACAAACTACTATTCTTCGTGAACGCAATCATCACATTTGTTATGGTATGCTTCGTGTTGCTCATCAATTTCTTTCCCACAGTGCGCACAAGTTTTCGTCGGTAAATTTCTGAAAAACTCCATTGGTTGATCGATCATGTCAATCCCTCCATTTCCATTTCTTACTATCATTGTATTAGTACAAAAAATAAAAGTCAACAACTGTTTTATAACAAAATTGAAAATTAATGAAAAAGTTTAGGAAATGGATTATAGTTAACAATGTAGGATGTAAGTAAAACATGCATTCCTACTCGGTTTTAGAAAGGATGGATACATATGAAAATGACTGTTGTCGGCTTTTGGGGCGGCTTTCCAGAAGCGGGAGAAGCAACGTCGGGGTATTTGTTTGAACACGATGGTTTTCGTTTACTTGTAGACTGTGGTAGTGGTGTACTAGCACAGCTTCAAAAATATATAACACCATCTGATATAGATGCAGTTGTACTATCGCACTACCATCACGATCATGTTGCAGATATTGGGGTATTGCAATATGCGAGATTAATTACAAGCGCGACAACAAGGCAACTACCAGAACTACCAATATACGGTCATACGTTTGATGAGAATGGTTTCCATTCTTTAACACATGAACCGCATACGAAAGGAATCGCGTACAATCCAGAAGAAACACTTCAAATTGGACCGTTCTCGATTTCATTCTTAAAAACTGTTCATCCTGTTACATGCTTTGCGATGCGCATTACAGCAGGTAGTGATATCGTAGTATACAGCGCTGATTCCAGTTATATTCCTGAGTTTATTCCATTCACGAAAGATGCTGATCTTTTCATTTGTGAGTGTAATATGTATGCACATCAAGAGGCTGCAAAAGCAGGGCATATGAATAGTACAGAAGTAGCAAGTATTGCAAAAGATGCGAATGTAAAAGAACTTTTATTAACGCACTTACCGCATACAGGCAACCCATCTGATTTAGTAACAGAAGCAAAACAAATTTTCAGTGGCCATATTACGCTAGCGCATAGTGGCTACGTATGGAACTCATGAGGTGATACGATGTTATTTATTGATAATAAAGGAATTACAGACCCTAGAATAAACTTAGCGATTGAAGAATATTGTGTGAAAAATTTAGATATTAACGAAACATATTTACTGTTCTACATTAATGAGCCTTCGATTATCATTGGTAAAAATCAAAACACAGTAGAAGAAATTAATGCAGATTACGTAAAAGAAAAAGGTATTCATGTCGTTCGTCGTCTATCAGGCGGAGGCGCAGTATATCATGATTTAGGAAACTTAAACTTCAGTTTTATTACGAAAGATGATGGAGACAGTTTCAGCAACTTCAAAAAATTCACAGAGCCTGTAACGAAAGCGCTTAGTAAATTAGGTGTAAAGGCAGAACTAAGTGGTCGTAACGACATTTTAGCTGAAGGTAGAAAAATTTCAGGTAACGCGCAGTTCTCAACGAAAGGTCGTATGTTCAGCCACGGTACGTTACTATTTGACTCTGAAATCGATCACGTCGTATCAGCGTTAAAAGTAAAAATGGATAAGATTCAATCAAAAGGTATTAAATCAATCCGTAGCCGCGTTGCGAACATTACAGAGTTCCTAAACGAAGAAATGACGACAGAAGAGTTTAGACAACTTCTTCTAGAAACAATTTTCGAAGGAGAAACAGAAATCCCAACGTACGAATTAACAGAAAATGATTGGAAAGAGATCCATAAACTTTCTGAAGAACGTTACCAAAATTGGGATTGGAACTATGGAAAATCACCGAAGTTCAACTTACAACATTCACACCGCTTCCCAGTTGGACAAGTTGATGTTCGTCTTGAAGTGAAAAAAGGAACAGTAACAGAATGTAAAATTTACGGCGACTTCTTCGGTTCACTAGATGTTCATGATATCGAAGAGCGTCTAACAGGCGTTCAGTTCGATAAAGATGCATTCACTGCAGCTTTAGAAGGCGTAGATATCGCACGCTACTTCGGTAACATTACAACAGAAGATTTCTTACATTTATTCTTCTAAAAATGAGGGAGGCTGCCATAAAGGCAGCCTCTTTCTTTTTGTAGTTTTGTCGATATAATTCCATTTACCACAAAATGTATACTTACAGGACATCTGCCTCTTATAAAGGAATATATATATGAAAAGGAGGCGAATCGAAATGAAAAGAGTAATGTACGTTATATTATTGCTCAGCTTCGTCATCGGAATGACAGCGTGTAACAGTGGATTGCCCTCAAGTCGTACAATTTTGTCTATCGGAAAACCGGCTGAGGATAATGTTATATATTTTACGCATACAGATAACAAACGAAAGATACATGATATACAAGACATGTTTCAAAATAAGAAGTGGAAAAGAAATGAAACATTCAGCACTGTTAATAAAACGCCAGATGTCGTCTTATCAATAGATGAAAACAACAAAGGGTTACCGACGTTATATGTTACGGTGTATTTTCATGAAGATGGAGCGGACGCTCTTAACTTGCACGGCGAGCATACGACGTTAAATAAAGAGGAACTTAATAAACTTAGAGAAAAGATGAATGCATATTATCCTAAAATGATTTCTGGTCTAGTTTCATAAATTACTTGTAAATAAAATCCCCTTATTTTTCCAAAGTAAACTAAGAGAAGGTGAGCTGTCTATATGCAGTTAATAGAATATCACTTGCCACTTTAATTTTCTTTTAATATAATTAATTTAGAATTTTTAAATATTCTAAATTTTATAAAGGTGGGGTTTTTGTGAATCTCGTTCAATCTTTGGCTGAAACGGCAAAAAAGAAGGGGGATAAACCGGCTTATATATTTATGGATCAGTCGGTCTCATATGACCAATTAAACAAAATGGTCACAAGGTTTTCTAGCAATTTAGCAGAAATGGGCATTGGAAAAGGGGACAATGTCGCATTAGTTGTTGGGAACTCACCACATTTTTTGGTCGGTTTATACGGAACAATGAAAGCCGGAGCAACTGTTATTCCAGTTAATCCAATTTATACAGCAGACGAAATGCATTATATTTTACAAAATGGAGATGTAAAAACAATCATCGTACTCGACGTCCTTCTACCTGTTATACAATCTCTTACAACAAGACTTCCTTCATTAGAAAACATCATCATATGCGAAACCTCATCAGATTTTAACCATACAGAAACCGAAAAAATGAAAACGTTTACTAGTTTTGTGGGGACTGGAGATACAACTTACGAAGGTCCTGAACTAGATGAAGAAGATGTAGCGGTTATCCTATACACTTCGGGCACAACTGGAAAACCGAAAGGCGCTATGCTCACACATAAAAATTTATATAGTAATGCGAGCGATGTGGCTTCGTATTTACAATATACGGCTGATGACCGCGTTGTTGCGGCACTGCCTATGTTCCATGTATTCTGTTTAACAGTTGCGGTAAATGCACCGATTGTGAACGGGGCAACGATTTTAATGTTACCGAAATTTAGTCCGAAAGAAGTATTCCGTATTTGTCGTACGTATGAACCAACGATCTTTGCTGGCGTACCGACGATGTACAATTATTTATATTTATTTGAAGAAGCAAGCGCAGAAGATGTGAAGACGCTTCGCCTTTGTATTTCCGGTGGTGCATCGATGCCTGTTGCTCTTCTGCAAAACTTTGAAAAACGTTTTAACGTTATTGTTTCAGAAGGATACGGTTTATCAGAAGCATCACCAGTTACTTGTTTCAATCCGCTAGATCGTCCTCGTAAACCAGGGTCGATTGGCACAAATATTTGGCATGTAGAAAATAAAATTGTAAATGAACTTGGGGAAGAAGTACCTGTCGGCGCAGTCGGTGAATTAATCGTTCGCGGACCTAACGTTATGAAAGGATACTATAATGCACCAGAAGATACAGCTGCGACATTGAAAGACGGCTGGCTATATACAGGTGACTTGGCGAAAATGGATGAAGAAGGTTACTTCTATATCGTTGATCGTAAAAAAGATATCGTCTTAGTTGGCGGTTATAACGTATACCCTCGTGAAGTAGAAGAAGTATTATATACGCACGAATCAGTAGCGGAAGTTGTTGTAATCGGTGTTCCTGATGAAAACTTAGGAGAAGCAGTGCGAGCTTACGTCGTTCTGAAACAAACGAACGTAACAGAAGAAGAACTAATGCATTACTGTACGTTACATTTAGCGAAATATAAAGTGCCGAAAAGCATTGAGTTTTTAATAGAATTACCGAAGAATACGACTGGTAAGTTGTTAAGAAGAGCATTGAGAGAGAAAGCGATGCAAGTGTAAAAATGAGGCAACCATCTTTGAAGGTGGTTGCCTCATTTTTTTGTGCATTGATTAAGCTGTGGTGCCATATATTTAAAGCTTCATATGACCAACAAGGAGGAGATATACATAGAACAGAAGGGATTAACGCTTACGGCGAGTGCAATATCTTATTTGCAAAATTATGGATGAACTCTGAAAATGATAAGAACGGTAATTTTAATCAAAATGGAGTAATGAACCGTGAATCAATGGCTACGGTGTTAGTAAATGCATATAAATTAGAATGGAATGAAAATAGTAAGTTACCAAAAGAATTTGCTGATTTGAAAAATCATTGGGCTCGAAGTATGCCAATATTTTAGTTTAGCAAAAAAATTTAAAATCCAAGTTGACACATATGAATTACAAAATTAAAATGAAAAGAAATCGAATACAATACATTAGAAGCTAATCAGATAAACTGAAGGCGCACAATGTTCACATTTGTGAATATATTGTGTGCCTTTTTCTATTGTATAAACTAAGGGGGCTTAACGATGAAAAAGTGGGGTAAGGCAGCGTTTATGAAAAGTACAGGTGTTTTATTATCAGCAGTTGTACTTTTATCAGGGTGTGGTTCGGCAACATCCACTAGTAATTCTGAAGGAAGTGGGGATAAAAAAACAGTTGAGCTTTTAAATGTTTCTTATGATCCAACTAGGGAGTTATATCAAGATTTTAATAAAGATTTTGCGAAGTATTGGAAAGAGAAGCACGGGCAAACAGTAAATGTAAAACAATCACACGGGGGATCTGGAAGTCAGGCGCGTTCTGTTATTGATGGCTTAGAAGCAGACGTTGTTACACTAGCACTTGCTTATGATATTGATGCCATTAGCAAGAAAAAACAATTAGCAGAAGATTGGCAGAAGCGACTTGCGAATAATTCCACTCCATACACGTCAACAATTGTATTTCTTGTTCGAAAAGGAAGCCCGAAAGGCATTAAAGACTGGGATGACTTAACGAAAAAAGGTGTGTCTGTCATTACACCAAACCCAAAAACATCAGGCGGAGCACGTTGGAACTATTTAGCGGCGTGGGGATACGCATTGAAAAAATATAATCATAGTGAAGATAAGGCGAAAGAGTTTGTTAGCCAAATTTATAAAAACGTAGAAGTATTAGATTCAGGAGCGCGCGGAGCAACGACAACATTTGTTGAAAAAGGAATTGGTGACGTATTAATCGCATGGGAAAATGAAGCGTTATTATCCCAAAAAGAGCTTGGAAAAGATAAATTTGAAATTGTAACCCCTTCTATTAGTGTACTTGCAGAACCACCAGTAGCGGTTGTAGATAAAGTCGTTGATAAAAAAGGAACGAAAAAAGTAGCAGAAGGGTATCTTGAATATTTGTACTCAGAAAAAGGACAGGAAATTGCGGCGAAAAACTTTTATCGTCCGCGTAATGAAAAAGTAGCAGAAAAATATGCATCTCAATTTCCGAAAGTTCAATTATGTACAGTAGATGAACTATTTGGTGGCTGGAAAAAAGCACAAGAAAAACACTTTAATGACGGCGGCGTATTCGATAAAATTTATCAAAAATAATGCGTACTGCTAAAGGGGGATGAGGTGAAAGAGGATGAGGAAGAAGCGTGTTTTACCAGGGTTTGGATTATCGCTTGGATTTACAATGTTGTACATGAGCTTATTCGTACTTATACCACTTTCTATCGTATTTATTCAAACTTCACAGTTAGGTTGGAAGAAGTTCGCTGGGGTTATAACGAACGAGCGTGTGTTGCATTCCTATCAAGTTAGTTTTACAACTTCATTTGCAGCTGCTATTGTAAATGCCATTTTCGGTTTATTAATAGCTTGGGTGCTCGTACGCTACAAGTTTCCAGGGAAACGACTATTAGATGGACTCATTGATTTACCGTTTGCACTTCCGACAGCTGTAGCTGGTATTACACTTACAACGCTTTATGCGGAAAATGGATGGATTGGGAAAATATTTGGTCTGTTGCATATAAAAGTAGCTTTTACACCACTCGGAATTATCGTTGCGCTTACTTTTATCGGTTTACCATTTGTCGTTCGAATGGTGCAACCAGTGCTGCAAAATATTGATAAAGAAGTAGAAGAGGCAGCTTCGAGCTTAGGTGCATCCCGCTTGCAAATATTTGTGAAAATCATTTTACCAGAAATCTTTCCCGCTCTTCTTGCAGGTTTTTCACTCGCATTTGCAAGAGCATTAGGAGAATACGGATCTGTCGTTTTCATCGCAGGTAATATGCCGATGAAAACAGAAATTGCACCACTCATGATTATGACAAAACTAGAACAATATGATTACGCGGGGGCAACAGCTGTAGCGACCGTGATGCTTATTATTTCCCTCCTTTTCCTTCTTCTTATTAATATGATTCAAAGCTGGAGTAGAAGGCATGAACTAAAAAGTGAATAGGGGGAGAGAAAATGGAACCAACATTATTAGAAAAGAAAATAGTAAAAAGCGTATCAGCTAAAAAAGAATCTAAGCTTGTACCAGGCATATTAATTACGATTACAGTTTTATTTTTATCTCTCTTTCTATTACTGCCACTCATAACTATTTTTCTAAAAGCCTTTGAAAGAGGGATGGATGTATACATTGCCGCTATTACAGATCAAGAAGCATTTTCAGCAATTAGATTAACGCTTCTCGTTGCGTTAATCGTTGTACCGCTGAATACGGTATTCGGAATCGCAGCGGCATGGCTTATTACAAAGTTTCAGTTTAAAGGAAAACAAGTATTACTCTCTCTTATTGAACTGCCGTTTGCTGTGTCACCAGTTATCGCAGGATTAGTATTCGTCTTACTTTTCACACCGAGGGGTGCTCTTGGCGAATGGTTACTTGAACATGGAGTGAAACTCATTTTCTCTGTACCAGGCATTATTATCGCAACAATCTTTGTAACCTTCCCGTTCGTTGCACGTGAATTAATTCCGGTTATGCAGGCGCAAGGGAAAAGTGAAGAAGAGGCAGCTTTATCACTTGGCGCAAGTGGCTGGAAAATGTTTTGGCGCGTTACGCTTCCAAATATAAAATGAGGTCTTTTATACGGCATGATTCTATGTAATGCCCGTGCTATCGGTGAGTTTGGAGCCGTTTCTGTCGTATCAGGTCACGTGCGTGGCATTACGAACACGATGCCGCTCCATATTGAAATTTTGTACAATGAATATCAATTTTCAGCAGCATTTGCAGTAGCGACGTTAATGTCATTAATTGCAGTGTTTACACTCGTTATAAAAAACTGGATTGAATGGCGAATGGAAAAACGACAATAAGAGGGGGATTACGGTGAGTATTCAAATTCAAGGTGTATCCAAGCAATATGGTACATTTCAAGCACTAACAGACATTCATTTGGATATTCCAAAAGGTGAACTTGTTGCCTTATTAGGCCCGTCAGGTTCTGGGAAAACGACGTTATTACGCATTATTGCAGGATTAGAAGAAGCGGATGAAGGTTCTATTTCATTTGATGGAGAAGATTTAACAGACATTCACGTGAAAAACAGGCAAGTCGGTTTCGTCTTTCAGCACTATGCGCTCTTTAAACATATGAATGTATTTGAGAATGTCGCTTTCGGTTTAAAAGTAAGAAAGAAAAGCTTAAGACCGTCAGCAGAAGCGATAGAAGAAAAGGTAACAGAATTATTAAAGCTCGTAAAAATGGATGGCTTTGCTAAACGTTATCCAGCGCAATTATCTGGTGGACAACGTCAACGTATTGTACTAGCCCGGGCACTTGCAGTCGAACCGAAAATTTTATTACTCGATGAACCGTTCGGTGCACTCGATGCAAAGGTGAGAAAAGAATTACGAAGATGGCTCCGAAAATTACATGACGAATTTCAAATTACGAGCGTATTCGTAACACATGATCAAGAAGAAGCGTTAGACGTTGCAGACCGCATCGTTGTAATGAATGAAGGTTGCATTGAACAAATGGGAACACCGGAAGAAGTATATGAAAACCCAGCAAGTCCGTTTGTATATGACTTTTTAGGAAATGTAAATTTATTTCACGGGCGCGTTCATAAAGGAAAGCTAAATGTAGGATCGGTCGAACTAGAAGCACCAGAGCATAAGCACGTTTCCAACGTAGACGGAATAGCCTACGTAAGGCCGCATGACTTATCAATCTCTCGTACGAAACAAAGCATAGATGCAATCCCAGCAAAAGTATCTTATTCTCACGCAGTCGGACCTGTCGTATATGTAGAATTAAAACGAGATGGAACAGATGAGTACTTAGAAGCAGAAATAAGTAAAGAACAGTTCAAGCATCTCAGCATTCAAGCGGGTGATGTTGTATACGTACAGCCGAAAGAAGTGAAGGTGTTTATTCCGGAAGATTTTGTAATTTAAGAGTGTTTACTCTTAAATTACAAAATCTATTAATAAGAAAAGGTCTCCTAAAAAATATTTTAGGAGGCCTTTTCTTTGTTTATCGTAATAACTTTTTCTCATATGAAATGTAGTCGGAAGTTTGTATATATAATAGCGGAGCGTGTTCAAACAACTATTTGATACGAGTAGTAATGAAGATATTCTTCCTACGTTCTTACATAAAATTTTTAATTTTGGATATTTGTATCATATGTTTCTGCAACAAACACAAAGTCTACATGCTCTTTATCAATAAAAATACTTGTTTTAGATGGAAGACCTGTTATGGTAGAAACAATATCAACCTCAACAAGGTCAAATCCTACACGATAAGCATCTTCAATTTCAATTCCACCAGTTAGAAAATGCAATCCATCCCCAAATGACTTAAATACAAATACATTTTCTTTCAAACTTTTATTATCCATTTCAATCCATTCTTCGTTAATATAAATCTTAAATGTCGTGCACTTTGGAACACACTCGATGTGATGTATTCCTTTATAACTATTAAGCGAAAACATATAGGTATGAGTTTCTTTAAAGTTAATATCTATCCCGTATTTAAAAGCAAAAGTTTTATATACCATTTCATAAAACAATGGCATTACAATATCATCCCATGCGTCATAGGCAAAAGCATGAATTGGTATTAGATGAGGGTATAAACTTACAATCGCTTTTTGAAAATTAAGTAAGATGGTTGTATCTGTAATTTCTTTTAAAGAATCATCTATTTCATGATCATAATCTTTCGAAATTCTGTTATCAATCATATGACAAACTCCTTACATAGTCTTCTATATACTACGTTTTTCCGCATCACCAGTTACGTTCCTTCTTCAACTAAATTGCAAGTTTAACCGATGATTCCAAAAAAGCCCTTGTCTTATTTTATCAATCGTTAAATCGGATTGGGATACTACAAGCATAAATGAGAAAAGAAATCGTCTTTTCTTTTTTATGATAGATGTATTTATTTTTAAACTGTATTTACTTTACTCTTTATTTTATTTAGATTTGGATATGTAACATTATTGTGTTAAAAAATATTTCAGCGAGGTGAGTTTATGAAAGAAAAGAAATGGTATAGGCAATTAGTCGTAATGGTGTAGGAGTATCATCTAAGGCCATTTTAAATGCCGTTAAAACTGGCGAAAAAGTTATACAAAGTGGTGGTAGAGCTAAATCTACTAGTAAACAGGCTGTAGTAGTTTTAAATAAAAAAGGTAAAGTAATTACAACTTTTGCTAAGGGTTCAAAATAAACTGGGAAAGGAGAAGATAAGGTTGTTTAAATTAAATAAAGAGATGCAGATTTTATTGAAACAGACATTAGAATCACAAAATAAACATTTACTATGGTTAAATGTTTATGAAGACTTAAGTATGATAGAAACTGAAAAAATAAATAAATTGAGAGATATTATAGTACATGAATTAATGGAGAAAGGTTTTGATGAACGAGACAATATAAACGATTTGGGAAGAGCATTAGAAGAGCTAATTGATATCTTAGGAAATTTAATACCTTAGAAAATGTTAAGCTGTATGGCAACGTTTTTAGCAGATGGAAAGTTCCGTTAATTACAGAATGAAAGATTATATAATTTTTAACAATGCGCTTAATACGAGCGTAGCTATGATTAGAGAGTTTTGCATGTGTAGAATAACTCCAAAAATATAAGGATATATTCTGAGGGCGTATGATTATATAGTATATTTATTGATTCGAATCTTTAAAAGGAGAGGAAACATGGAGAAAATAATAGGGATTATTCTGATTATAGGTGGTATGATTCCATTAATTTATGCAATGATACAAATCTATCGGCAATGGAAAGAAAAAGGACCTTCTTTTGCCCTTAAATCAATAATTTTCCTAGCCGTAAGCATTTTGCTAGATACTGCAACAACTATTATATTGTGTATAGTAACAGTATTCATTGGTATTTGTTTAATTATCTACACATAATAAGTTCAAGAAGGCTAACTTATCGATTGTTACTAATTGGAGGGATTGAATGAACTTCATTTTACATGGATCTAAACATACAGTTTTGGCTTCCGTTTTTGACTCATTTCAAGGTAGGGAAAAAGAGTTTAATTGGCTTATAACAGACATGGAGATTGTCGCACAGCAGGAAGAGAAACTTATCCGAGATTATCCTAAAATGTCGCATCCAATAGTTTGGATAGCAGGTGAAGATCTTTCAAATCTCGTAAAGAAATATAATCCTCAATTTATTTGGGGTGTACTATCTGCGTTTGATAAATCTATAAACATTGATATTAATAATTTGCTTGTAGAGCCCTATGCAAATGGAAACGAAGGGCTCTACCAAGTCCAAATATTCAGCACCCTCAAGCAAAAATTGAAATTGTTTGTTGGGATTCCAGTTTAATGTTGTTATTAAGTAACGATATAAATATTGATGATAAATTTAGAAATTACTTTAAAGAAGCTAGGGATTTAAATGCCTATAATTCGGAATTTTGATTTAAATGGAGACAACATTAATCCGTTATACGAAACAGATATGGAAAAGGGAACGGTATGCGTACTCTACAAGTAGCGTATTATAAGGTGAAAAGCGGATTCTCTGTGAGGAGAATTAGATTATTATTGATTTATAAAAACAAATAGGAATAGATAAACTTAATATTATTAAATGAGAATAGTAGGATGGAATAGGGATAAATATAACTTTGAGAGAAAAGAAGGTGTATTATGGAGTTTACATTCGAAAAGGTTCAACGTATTGAAGATGCAAATATATACCGTGTTAGTAATATAACTGATATTTATGAAACAGATTTATTTGATGATTATAATCGTAATGTTGATAATTTAAGTTTACTTGTTCAAGAGAGGATTAATCAGTTTATTGTACATGTAGATAAATCTGAGGAAAAAAATGTGAAAGAAGAAATAGAGTCTAAAAACATTTCCTACACAGTTTTTGATTCGGGAAGAAGGAACATTTTCTTTGTTTTTGATTCTATACCAAGGACAGAAGTATCATATATAATCAAGTATTTTTATGGTGTAAGTATAGAAAATACTTTTGCTATTATCAGTTTAGGAAATAGCGTTGGTATTAAACTAGAGGAAATAAATCAAAGTAAATTGATGAAGTGTTTAATGGGAGAATGTGTTGTACCACAAATCGAATTAGTTCCATCATCGGCGTGTGCATTTATTCAATATGATGGTGCGCTTTTAACAATTGCTAGTAATAATTTCGATATTTATGCAACATGAAAATAATAAGAGGTAATTAAATGATTTTTTTAGCGCAAGGAGATACTGGAGATATCCAAAGTTAATTAATATATATATGTCGCACCACTTATATTTTTCAGAAAAGGTAACTTTAAGAATATAGGAGGATAAAAGATACATGGATAAAGAATATGAAGAACTCATAGTTAGGAGTTTTTTTAAAAAAAAATCCAGGATAGAATTATTTTTGAACTAACTTCACCTAAAAAAAGAGTGAAGGCATTAGGGCGTTTGGCGCATAACCATGACACTATCTTAAATTCTATGTATTTTGAATCTATCCCAAAAAATATGGTGTATGCTGAAGGAATATCAACGTAATTAAAAAAATATGGAGCAAAGGATTCTTGTTACGTATCGGTATAATGTTGATAACAAATTAATGGTAGTTTAAGATGCATGGTAATGTTACATATTAGTATGATGTGAATGCAAAACGATTGTTGAATCTTTCTAGTAAAAATAGAATAGCTGCATTAAAAATTTACAATGAACCTTATGCTATAGGAAAAGAAAGAGGGAATTGTTGATGTGGATAGCGTTTCTAGAATTTTTAGAGTTTATTATAGTTTTGAGTTTAAGTCTTATATTAACATTGGTCGTTTTTTTTCAAGAAAATTATCTGTTTGATATTAAAGAAAGTATTAGTAAGAATAGGTTTTTGTTTATTATTCCAATCATACGTATGTCTCTAGGAGTGTGGATATTATATGTTACAGAAACTACTATAATTGCTGTCTCAAAAGTGACTGCAATTCAATTAATTATTTTACTTCTTTTTTGGGCATGCTCGAAGTATGTACAAAAAACTCGTGAAAATTGGCTAATTACTATAGTTGCTTTTGTTGTTTATGGTGTTGGTACATACATGTATATTCAGTTTGCTTTTAGAGGCTATTAATATATCACCAGAAAAGTTAGTGGTTAGAAAGATGCATTTGTTAAATGTTTGTATGAAGGAAGAGCGAATATAGGCTCTTTTTTCTTTATATATAGGATAGGACATGTATCTAATCCTCGTGGGATAAATCAAAATAGAGAACGGGAAGGAATTATATGAACAAAAAAGAATTAAAATTAAAGCTACTGCAAGGTCTAATTGAAGATTTTTCTGCTATTTAATATTTAGAGGTCCTAAATATTTTTAGTTGTGGGGATGTAATTACAATAAGTTTTATAGAAACATTGTGTAGATTAAAGTAGTTCTCTTTTGCAGAAAGTAATGTTGTAGATGATGATTTTAGTGTCTGTAAAGGGATAGAATTTGGTAGCTTTATGGATAAGAGGCATTATTCGCATAAAAATAAGAGTTTTAATGGTATACAGGAGGGTATTATAATGAAATTCCCAAAAGATGAAGATGGACAAGTATTAAATATATTATATAAACAAGGTATAGATTTTAATAAAAAACATATAGTAGATTTCTTTATTGCAATTCCTGATCAAGGTAATGGAGAAAAAATAATTGGCAGACTACAAGCGCTGGGCTTAAATTGTGAGTTAGATTATAATGAAGAATTTGAAGATTGGACATGTACTTGTTCTAAAGAAATGTTCTTAATTTATGAGGATATCGTAGAGATGCAAAAGGAATTGAATAAACTGGGTGAAGAGTTTGGTGGATATACAGATGGTTGGGGTGCATTTGTGTAATAGCGAATTTAATTATCGTGATAAAATAAATTAGACGGAGTAAAGAAACTATTTATGGAAAGAAGGGCTTATATAAGTTCTTCTTTCTTTGTATATATTAAGATATCTTAGTGGTAGAAAGGTATATGATATGTGGGCGGGGGGCTACCGGTAAAAGCCCGATTGGTAAGGACTAATTAAAGTTTCACTTTATATAGGTTTTGAGAGAGTAAGATATAAGATATATTGTTTGTAGTGAGATCTTGAATGAAGGGAGCGTGTGATAATTGGCAATGACGGATGAACAATTCGAGAATTATCTTGTTATGTATTATGACAAATTAGAAAGTAAACAGCAAAAATTCATTTCGGATTATAATATCTATAACTTTGATGAGTATTGTTATGA
The DNA here is from genome assembly GCF_051915225.1 of Bacillus cereus group sp. MYBK95-2. Taxonomy (NCBI): domain Bacteria; kingdom Bacillati; phylum Bacillota; class Bacilli; order Caryophanales; family Bacillaceae; genus Bacillus; species Bacillus cereus group sp. MYBK95-2. The sequence continues at coordinate 41,805 of NZ_JBQAEH010000012.1, forward strand.
TCAAGATCGATGTATATTACAGTTTAAAAAAAATGGTCAAGTGTTACTTGAATTTAGTGTTGTTTTTATAGGGTCTTGGTCTGGAAAGAGTAACAGTTGGATGTGGTCTTGGGCTAATGAGAATGTGGCTGATTATGCAAGAAGTAAGTCTAACTGTTTGAAAGATTTACAAAAGATTACAGGAAGTGAGGTTTTTATAAATCCACTTTTTGAATGCGATCAAGAAATGGCGTATGAGCTAGCAGCCTTTTCCGTTGAATATTTAGGATGCAGAAGGAATGTATATGGCACCAGGTGAGAGAAGTGATGTGTTTATAGCTGTTATGTCACCGCATGCATTGTGAGTAGAGCATATGAAAAATATAGATAAGGTAAAATGAATAAGGAGTACAGTTTAATAAATTAATAAAAGGTATCATAGGTCCCCGATGCATGGTGATAAATTTAAAGGAGTGAATTATATTGCTTGAAGTAAAGTTTTACGATTGGAAAAAAAAACGTCCTAAAAAACATTATTTGCTTGTACATGAAATTAGAATTTTTGAGCTAATTTTTTCAAAGAAAGTTAGCGAGTTTGAGATGGGATTAAGAGAGATTGAAAAAGTAACTGTCTTTTGTTTAGCTAACGAAAACACTGATATTTCATATGAAGTGAATAGAGCTTTGGGTGAAATTCGTATATATGTTCCATATGATTTTATGGACTTTTTAGCATTAAATTCAGTTGAAGAGAAATACAAAGAGTTTTGCAAATTAGTACGCCAATATGTTGTCCTTGGACTTGAAGAAAACTCTACTCTTTCATCATCTGTTGTTAAAGGGTATATAGAGGAATCTTTAGATGAAATTGTGAAGCAAAACTATGAAGGAATATTTTTAGTTGGGAAGACACCTAAGAAAAGCCCAAGCCGTAAGAAGATAGCGATATTAAAAGGAATTCATCGTGTTAAAGGTTTCCAGCTACGATGTGAAGTGTATGATGAAAAGGGATTAAAGATTCGAGACCAACTATTGGTGGAAGAGGTAGGGAATGAAATGGTATATTCTAGATTCTTAGGGACATTAAAATGGGAAAGTGAAAATCTAATAGTAGTTCAATCTAAATCCAGTAGTTGGAAAGAAGAAATCTATCTTTAATAACAAGGTTGTATAGTAGAAAGAGGGTTGTAGAGCATAAATGAATTTTTTTCGAAAAAATAAATTAAGTGACATTCAGAAAAAATACTATGAACATTTTGGAGAGCCTAGTCAGATTCTTGAATATACCTGGGGTGAAAGAGGAGCTAAAAGAGTAGAATTAGATAATACCGCTCTAAAAAAAGGAATGCTATACGTTTTAGAATTCCCGAAAAATGAAGATAGGCCAGTATGGACATATGTGACATTAGGGATGTCAGCTGAATATATGACCAATGGTGCTAAAGGAGAATTAATTTGGTTAAATGCAAATCAAAATGAGAAAATAATTGATTTGCTTGCTGGATTAGCACATTATCCATTTATAGATGAGACCTCGTTTGATTATGGGGATACAATTTCTAATGCGGATGCTGAATCTGATTTTTCAATGAATGTGCTTTTAGTAAGCCCGGCAGTTATTGAGGCAGGAGAGTCTCCAGAGCTAATGGAGTTTTTTGAAGAAAAGGAGCTTGATTTATTTTGGTTATTACCTATTCATCAAGCAGAAAAAGAGTATATGATGGAACAAGGAGATGGAGATATTAGTGCGCTCTTTGACCTTTGGCTGGAAAAAGAGATTGATACAGAAACTTTCTGTGATCCACATCGTTTATCTACGGTTTGATAAAAATATTTTAAATAATAATTGTGAGTAAGCATCAAACTTATTAATATTAAGGAAGTTTGATGCTTATTTTTTATGTTTAGAATAAACGAGAGGTTTTTGATATATATGAAAGATATTGTATGTAAAGAATTAATAAGTCTTAAGTCTATTGTTGAAGCCTATCAATTTAAAAAAATGAGTATAATGTTGAAATAGTACTATGGAAAGAAAGCTGAGTGTATTAGAGTGTTTTAAAACAAATTGGATGAATGGTTGAATTTATTATTAGAAGAAGTGGTGCGTGGTTTAGTGTGATAGAAAGAAAAAGAGAGTCTTCAAGGGATATGTATAAGAGAGTAAAGGAGAGAAAATATGTCTTTTTATAAAGAGGAAATAAAAGGGGATAAATTGATTATAAGTGATGAAAGCATTGATATTTTAATGGATGCTTTTCAAAAGATTGAAAAGATATATAATGAAGGGCCTCACAGATTACCAAATCTAAATGAGTTAGAGATAATGTTAAAAAATGCATTAGAAATGCAGAGTGATAGTTTTTCTTTAGAGGAACAAGAAGTAGTAGATTGTAAGTTTAAATTAAAAAAACGTCGCAAAAAATCATTTAAGCCAGGGATAGTTTTTGCGATAAATCTTAAAAATATTAATAAGTATGGGTACGGAATGTTAGTGAAAGGCCAAAATGTTACGCGGCCATATGATGGGGAAACATATATAGAATATTTTTCTTTATTTACAGATGAAAAAATACGAATAAGCGAGTTTAAAAACTATTACAAGAATCAAAAAGAAGTATTATTTACGGCGTATACTGCCTGGTCTGGTTGGTTAGATGGTGATTGGAAAATTATTGGTGGATTGCCAATGGAATTGTTTGATCCGGGGGAGTATAATCTTCCAGATTTTGTGTTTGAGAATAAGAATCAGGGGACTTATTTTGTGAGCCGAGGGAGAGCAGATGGTCCTTTAATCGATTTTGAAATGGTTAGTGAAGAAGAAGGTAAGAAAATTAAAAATCCTTCAGGGATAGCAGGACAATATGTTATAGAAGATTGGTTGGAAGAGAAATATAGCGTTTTATAAAAAAGAATGTTTTTGTGTTGAAGAGATAGCGGATTTTACTTGTATTTGAAAGGAGTAATAATATGGATATGTATGAGCTAGCTACTGGTGTAGATTCAAAAGAAAAATTAGTAGAATTCCTGTTTTATCTTCAAAAAGATTTTAAAGAAAATAAAGATGAGTGGGAGAATATAACGTTAGAAGATTACTTAGAATCATTGGAAGCATGGCTAAATGATTGTGATGGTGCTTTTCAAAATAAAGGTGAAGAGATGCCTAAAAATATATCATGGAATTTCATAGCGACGGTATTACTCGCGGGATCTTATTATGAATAAGTAAAAAAACGAAGAGTCTAAATAGTCCCTTCGTTTTTTTACTTATTTTTTCTCTACTAACTTTTTATTCTTCCAATCTAGTGTGAAAAATTTATTAAATGTTTTTTGATCAACGTCTTTTACGTTGTTTCCAACCCAGTTTGCAGTTCCGAATGTGTAGCCTGGACGAAGTTGGTAGTCGTCGGCGTGTTTTGTATAAGCGACTTGTAAGTTAGATTGATCTGTATTTTTTTCAGAGATAACAACAGCAATCATACCAGGAGAGAAACCGCTATTTGTTAATGCCGGAAGTTGATCCATCGGTATTAAATTACCTTTTGCATCAGATTCATATAAGTATGTGCGAGAGTACATGAACAATTGGTTTCCATATAAAGAATGATAGGAGTCACGTGTGTAAATACCCCAGTTTTGATTGTTATATCCGTTAAAGAATACGTTCCACTTTACGTTTTTGTTCGTTTGGTCAATTAAATTTGTTTTATAACTAGTTTGTTTATAGCTTACAGAGTCAGACCAAGTGACTTGACCAGTTGCACCAGCTTCACCGCTAGGTCCATTAGGCGTTACAGAAGCTTTAACAGAGCCACCAAGTTGATAAGATACACTAGATGTTACAGTCGTTTCTTCTACAGCATTTGTAGGTGCTACGTTAAAGAAACGAGCGCTGTTATCTTGAAGGTTAAATGCAACATCATATTGTGAAGGATAACGTAATGTTGCACTAGCGCCAGGGATTGGGTAGTTATCAATAGGTGCATCACTTATAGTAGGATTTGCTTTTAGAAAACTACCAGTTGTATTAATAACGGCAATCTGTTTATCAGCGCTTGGGTCATCGATAAAAGTTACCTTTAAAGACATTGTCATATTATCAGCTTGATCATTATTAAATGTATTATAGCTCGTATGTGTTTTTGCATTTTGTCCGATATCTGTTACAACTTGTGATGTTGTTTGAGCATAAGCAGCAGGTGTTGAAAGAGTTACAGCGCTACTAGCAAAAACAGCGGATAATGCTAAACATTTTAAGTATGTTTTAGAACGTTTCATACAATCACTTCCTTTTATCTTTGTCGATATATGTCGTATTACATTTATATCGTAACATGAAAATAAAACGGAATGGATGGTTATGCATAATTGCATAGATGAGTTTTGAAGGATAACGATAATAGCATTTTATCAATCCTTATTAAGAAAATTGATGCGGTTTTATTTTACCCCCCTATTTACTGGGTAGTATGACCCCCACCTCAAAATGAAGCGAAAGCAAAGAAGTTAGGTGGGGGATGAATAAATCCCCACTGATTAAAGTTGCATTTCATATATTCCTCCTAATCAACTCTCCAACTTGCGTCGCAACAAACGCAACATCACTATCAATTTCATCCAACACGTAAGACTCTAAAATTCCCATTACAGCTGTTCCTAAAAATTTTAAGACGATATGTTTATCGATGTTTTTATTTACTGATGTGTCTGTATTTAATTTTTTCTCTATTTCATCCATGATGAAAGTTAGTAATTTTTTTTGAAATGATAAGGTGCTGTTACTTCTAAATAGTGCCGCGAAAAATGGTTTGTGTTCTTTGAAGTATTCAAACCATATGATTGTTCCTTCTATAAATTCTTTGTTTTGCTTCTCGTAGCATATTTCTTTTAATTGGTCTAAATGATCGTCCACAATTTTATCTAATAAATTGTACTTATCTAGATAGTGTAAGTAAAACGTTTTTCTTCCGATGTTTGCTTTTTCGGTAATGTTTTTAACTGTAATTTCATCAAATCCATCTGTAATTAACATTTCTATAAATGCCGATTGAATGGCGTTTTGTGATTTTATAATTCTTCTATCGATTTTCTCCATATCGTGTTCCTCCGTTGTTGATACACATATTTCTTTATGTGTGTATTATCACCCAAATGCGTAAATGTGGTCATTGAAACAAGGTTCTACTCATTTTATTATAAATATACACGTGAGTAATAACTCTCACAAGTGTAAAATTAATAATAAGATAAGGGTGGTTTTATATATGGCAGTTACGAAGGAAAATATAAGATTTTATGCAAGAGGTTTACAAGTTGCAGGTATTTTGAACATTCCCGAAGGTACTGAGGAAAAGAAACAAAATCCAGCGATTGTTTGTGTGCATCCAGGTAGTAGCTGTAAAGATCAGACAGCAGGATTGTATGCCGAGAAGTTAGCGGAACAAGGATATGTCACGCTTGCGTTTGATGCGTCATATCAAGGTGAAAGTGAAGGTACACCGAGATATATTGAAGAGCCAGCTGTGCGAGTTGAGGATATTCGCTCAGCAGTAGATTATTTAACTACTCTTCCTTATATAGATGAAGAACGTATCGGTGTCTTAGGGGTTTGTGCAGGCGGTGGTTATGCGGTAAATGCTGCGATGACAGAGCGCCGCATTAAAGCGGTTGGTACAGTTGTTGGTGCAAATATCGGTCGTTTAAATCGTGAGTCTAACACGATTGGTGTGTTAGAGGCAATTGGTAAACAACGTACTGCTGAAGCACGCGGAGCAGAGAAAATGATTACAAATTGGATTCCTAAAAATCAGGAAGAGTTAGCGGCAGCAGGTATGACGGATATAGATATTGTAGAAGCAGTTGAGTATTACACAACGCCGCGAGGTCAAAGTGTGAACTCGCCAAATAAGTTAAACTTTACGAGTATGGGGTCGGTAATTGGTTTTGATGCGTTCCATTTAGCAGATACGTTATTAACGCAGCCGCTGCAAATTATTGTCGGCAGTAAGCAAGGTGCATTTGGTTCTTATAAAGATGGTCATGAGCTTTATGAGAAAGCAGCTTCAGAGAAAAAGGATTTACTTGTTGTGGAAGGTGCGAGTCATTACGATTTATACGACCAACCAGAACCAGTAAGAATTGCAGTTGAAAAATTAACAAGTTTTTATAAAGAGCATTTGTAAAAACAATGTTGATATAAATGGTGCCTATAGTTGTTAGATACAAGTCTAACAACTATAGGTTTTTACTATGATGAGCGAAGCGCTTAATATTTACGTTATAAGTGCATAACAAGTTATAATAGAAGAAATCAATAAGGAGGCTGGCTGTGAAGAATCTTCGTTATCTCAATATATTTACCATATTAATTATATACACACTACTTATGTTTTACATCGGCTGGAACGGATGGGTTTGGCTTCATGCGGTATTTGGCTGGGAATCTTGGGGATATTATGCTTTCATAGTCGCATTTATTTCATATGCGTACATTCTCGTGCAAGTGTTTAAGTTTTTGCCATTTCTGCGAACGATAGGTTCGATTTGGTTTGCGGTCATACAATATGCGCTTATGTTGTTGCCATTAGCTGATATTATGGTCTTTCTTTTACAGTTTTCAGTAGAGAAAGAAGCGGCAATTATTTGGACAGGGGCGGCTGTGATAGTTGCATTTATCTTTATCTTTGCGTATGGAGTATTTAATGCGTATAGTCCGGTAGTAAGAAAGTACGAGGTGCACATACCGAAAAAGGTAGAGGGGCGTAAAAGTTTACGCATTGCGATGGCTTCTGATATGCATTTCGGTAAACTGTCTGGCGTTTCGCATTTAAAAAGACTTGTTCGTCATGTAAATGAGATGGAACCTGATATTATTTTACTGCCAGGTGATATTATCGATGATCATCCAGGTGTGTTCATTCAAAAGAATATGGGACCAATCATGAAACAAATGAAAGCTCCATTAGGCGTATATGGCGTTTTAGGAAACCATGAATATTACGGCAGAGCAGTTCCAGAGTTTTTACAAGAGATGGATAAGATTGATATTCGTATTCTTTTAGATGAAGTGATTACAATTGAAGATGACTTTTATCTCATTGGAAGAAGAGATAAAACAGAGCGAGATCGCCAAAGCTTTGAACAATTAATGAGTACGGTAGATAAATCGATGCCTGTTATCGCAATGGATCACCAGCCATTTGAATTGAAACAAGCAGCAGCGGCAGGTGTAGATTTATTATTATCCGGTCATACGCACCGCGGACAAATGGCGCCCAATCATATTGTAACGAGAAGAATGTACGAGCTAGACTGGGGATACGCACAAAAAGGTGCGTTCCACGCAATTGTTTCTTCTGGATTTGGATTTTGGGGACCCCCGCTTAGACTTGGTAGTAGGTCGGAGATTGTGCAGGTAGAAGTTACGTTTGAATAGGGGTTATGAAATAGAGAGTTGATGGCTCTCTATTTTTTTTAATAAAAACAAATAAAAATAAATATTTATGTTGGTGCTAATTTCATAAAAGAGATACGATTATAAGACTCGATTAAAATAAAGGGGGATTGTAAGTGATCATATCAGATGTACTATACGGAGAATTTGAAGTGGATCAAGTAGTAGAAGAATTAATTTCAAGTAAGTCTATGCAAAGACTAAAGGGAATTCATCAAAATGGCGCAAGTTACTTAGTGAACGAGAAATGGAATGTAACGCGCTTTGATCATTCAGTTGGTGTTATGTTATTAGTTAAAAAACTAGGTGGTTCAGTAGAAGAACAGATTGCTAGTTTACTGCATGACGTATCGCATACTGCCTTTTCCCACGTGATTGATTACGTTTTTGATAATGAAGATGAAAGTTATCATGAAGAGATATTTAGTTCTGTTGTGAAAAACTCAGAAATTCCAGCGATCCTTGCGAAGCATGGTTATAACTATGAAGATATTTTATTAGATGATTCGAAGTGGACATTACTGGAAAGGTCAGCGCCCGAATTATGTGCAGATCGAGTGGATTATACGTTACGAGATATGTATACATACGGATATATTTCTTTAGAAGAGGTTCATAGATTTTTAGAGGATATTATCGCAGTAGAGGGGAAAATGGTCCTTCAAAGTATCGAAATGGCAGAGTGGTTTACAGAAACGTATTACAAAGAAGTAATCGATTTCTTTATGAAACCAATGAATATTTACGGAAATGATATGTTAGTGAAAACGTTAAAGTTAGCTCTTCATAAAAAGGTTATTCATGCAGATGATTTCCTTCTTGAAGATGCTGAGCTTATTTCGAAATTGCAGCAATGTAATGATTCAGAAGTCCATGCTTTATTAAGAAAAGTTCATCCCAATGTAAAAGTAAAAGAAGATAGAGACGATTACGATTTGTATCAGAAAAATAAAGTCCGTCTTATTGATCCTCCGTTACTTCGTGAAGGTGAAGTTATTCCAGCATCTGTTGTGTCAGAAAACATAAGACAGATGAGTGATATTGCTTATGAAAAAGCGGTGAGAGGGATGTATGTGAAAGTGATTTCGAATTAAAAAAGAAGTAGCGCATCGTTTTTAGAGCGCTACTTCTTTTTTATTAATGATCAAACCAATTCCAAATCTCAATATCTCCAAGAGTCGCATAACGTACGTGCGGGGAGTTTTGTAATTTTAATAACTCTTTCGACGGGCCAGTAATGACAATGCCGTATACTTTTACGCCATTCTCTTTTACATATTCATAACGTTTATCTAAGTTTAGTTCTTTCTCAGAAAGCGCTGCTATTTTGCTTACCGTTTTTTTATGGATAGAAAGGACGCGCATCATTTCGGTTACTTTGTCTTCTTGCGTTTTCTGCCCGTCAGTTTCATTATCGAGGAATCTTACATGTTCTGGAAACCCTATAGCTTCTCCGCCATGTAGGATATAGTCATCTACATTTTTTCTTTCTTGTCCTGTATCTAAAGCGTACCATAAAGGAGTTGGAGGGAGTTCTTGTGCCTCGAATGTGCTATATAAAAGCGGTTCTAATTCTTTTAAAGTGTAAGCTTTATCAAAAGAAATTGCTACTTCTGCAACGGTTCCATCATGTACTTTTGCAAGTGTATCCCATACTTTTTTTGATGAATCCTTTAAATAATCACCCTGCTCTGTTTTTGGATGAACAAAGAAGAGTTTTGGTTGATAGAACGGATTTATCCAAGTTCGCTTCGTAACATCTACAGATGATAAGAAGCTTTTTGTTTCTATTGTACCGAGGGGCATTTCTTTTTTACCGACGGTTCGTACTAAATCAAATTGGCTATTCGTACGGAAAAAAGCTTCTACACTTGTTCCGCCTCCCATAACACGGCTATTTGGGATCGTTGCTTCAAGTGCAAGCGAAGGAACCTCTCTAATTTCTTCTAGCCTTTTATCATTATTAGCTTGAAAATAAAAGGCTGATAATACCCCGCCGATTATATAGATAACGATGCAAATTGATAATATAAAACCAAACGTTTGTAAACGATGTTTCCACTTAATTCTCCAAAAAGGAATTTTAAGATTTTTTGGAGGTAACTTTTTCTTAATTGGTTCTGTTTTTGTTAACAGCTCATCTAAGTAAGCTTCACACTCTTCACATGACTCAATATGACTTTCTAACAGTTCTTGTTCATCATGCGTGAGCGTTCCATTTTCATACTTCTTCCATAGTTTTTTAAATTCTGTACAACTCATCCGTATCACTCCTTTATGCTTTTCGTGTCTTTCCGTCCCCTGTGTAATTCAATTTTCACTTTCGCTAATGAGAGACCAGTCATTTCTGCTATTTCCTTATAGGAGAATCCATAGTAATCTCGTAGTAGTAGGACATTTCGTCTTTCGAGCGGAAGAGCGTATAAACTGTCTAACCAACTAGCAATCTCATGTTTTACGAAATATTCATGTTCTGTACTTGGCACGTTTGGTAAATGGAATTCTTCCACTGTAGTTGTTTTATACTTTTTTTCTTTTCGATACCAATCGATAAAGGCATTGTAGGCAATTGTAAATAACCACGGCCTAATTTCTTCTCCTTTATAATAGTCAATATGGACGAGCATTCGGTAAAATGTTTCTTGCATGAGATCTTCCGCATAGTGGGAATCTCCGGTTAGGGAGAGAAGATAGCGAAATAAATCTTGCATATGCTCTGAGTAAATTTCTTCTAATGATTGTTTACGTTTCACTACATTTCCCTCCCTTCATACATAACAACGAAATACATATAAAAAAGTTACAATTTTTTATGGAATTATAGTAAAAAACGTCAAGAATTGGATTGCGTTCTCTTTTATCATAATACATATAAGGCGGGTGAACAGAGATGGAAAGCTATGAAACACAAATTCAAAGGTCAATTGATTATATTGAGGAAGATGTAATGGAAAAACAAACGCTGCGTAATTTAGCGCGGGTTGCAGGTTTTTCTGAGTCTCATTTTCATCGTGTATTTCAGGCGTTAGTAGGTGATACGGTAATGGAGTATGTTCGAAAGAGGAGGTTAGCCCGGGCAGCTTATCAACTTTCTCATACGGATGAAAAAGTTATTGATATCGCGTTTGAACATGGCTTTCAATCTCACGAAACGTTCACGAGAGCCTTTAAAAAATTATTTCAAATGACACCGAGTGAATATCGAAAACAAGAAATCGAAACACCGATGTATTACAGAGTAAATGTAAAGCAAAGAAAATTAAATCCGTATTTAGGAGGCATACAAATGGAATATCGTATTGTAAATAAACCAGAATTTTTAGTGGCGGGTTATGAACTGAAGACGACAAGTAAAGAAGGGAAAAACCATCAAGATATTCCAGCATTTTGGCAAGAATATTTACAAAAAGATCTTGGAACGACGATTCCGAATCGTAAAGATACGAGCCAATGGGTAGAGCTTGGATTATGTACTGATTTTAATTTAGAAACAGGAGACTTCACTTATATTATCGGAATGGAAGTTACAGACTTTGAAAATGTACCAAATGAAATTACAAAGCGTACTTTCCCGGCAGCAACATATGCAGTATTTACAACGCCGAAAGTTCCTCATGAAGAAATGGTATCGTCTATCCACCAAACTTGGAATGCAGTATTCTCAGAATGGTTTCCGCATTCAGGCTATGAACATTGCGGCGTTACAGAGTTTGAATTATACGATGAGCGTTGCCACGAAGATAAGAGTGAGTTTGCACAAGTAGAGCTTTGGATACCGGTGAAGAAAAAATAATAGGGTAAGAGCGAATCATTGGGAGATGGTTCGCTTTTTTTATAAGTGGATTGTTAAATTTGTATTGTTTTATCTGTAATACATATGAAAATGGTAAAATAAAGTAGCAATTAAATATTGCGGGTGGAAGGTTATGCCCTTTCTTCATTTTGTGAAGAAAGGAGGTGTAATCGTATGGAATTTCTTTTGCAAATTTTGTTGGAAATTACAAAAACTATAGCTAGAGAAGGTATAGTTTTTGGATTTAAGAAATTAACGGCAAAAAAGCGCAAAAAGAAGACCACCCGTCTGCCTGCGAAGCGTGGGAAGTCTTCTAAGCGCAAATAAGCTTTAGTTGCAACCTTCCACCTTGCGGTAATTAGTTGCAGTGACGGGGTGTTGGAAGCACCTCGTCTACTTCATTTTATGCAAAACTTAGTTAGTTTATACTTCTATTTATAGTATAACAGTTTAGAAATGTATTTGTTAATAGTTTTATTTTTACTTTTACTTTGTATAGTAGGGAAGTAGGTTAGTATTGTCGGTTTTTGTCGGTAAGTCGATATATCTAGAAAATCGCTGATATAATTCGAGTTGCGCCGATATAATTTCATATACCGATAAAACACCTCAAAAAAACGATCCACATAATTTCAATTACTGTAAAATCATCCCAGAAAAGAAAAAAGACGCCACATAGCGTCTTTCCTACGAACGAAACGGAAATACAAGAATAATCGTCGTTCCTTTTCCGAGTGCACTATCAACGGAAATTGTTCCGTTATGAGCATGAACGAGCTGTTTTGTAATGGCTAGGCCAAGTCCAGTTCCGATGTTGCTTTCTTCTGTGTTTGTTCCGCGGTAATATCGTTCAAATAGAAGTTCTTTCGTTTTTTCATCCATTCCTTTTCCATCATCTGAAATGGAGAGTGTAAAGGAATTAGCGTTTTGTGATAGTTTTACGATGACAGTAGTTGTTTCATTATTATGTTTTACAGCATTTACGAGTAAGTTTTCGATAATACGCTGGAACCATTTTTCTTCAATGAAATATTGAATTTTATTTGAGCTCGGTACGAATTCAATATTTTGATTTTGGAGTGTTGGATTGTTAATAAATTGCAATAACACTTTTTGAACGAACTGATTGATTTCAACGTTTACGTGTTGGGCAGGAAGGCTGTTATTTTTTAATTGATACGTTAAGCTTAAATCATCAATTAATGTTGTCATATATTGAGATTTCTCTTTCATAACACTACCAAATTGCTGAATATCACGATCAGTCCAGTTATATTGATTCGATTCGAGTAATAATGCGTAGCCATATATAGAGCTAAGTGGTGTTTTTAAGTCGTGTGTTAGACCGGTAATCCATTCTTCTCGTGTTTGCTGGAGGACTTGCCTCATCGCATCATTTTTTTTGAGTGTAATAGAAAGGTGTTCTAGTGAACTTGTTACATCTCTAAACAAACGGAATGACCATTTTTCTTTACCAGATCGCCGGAACCTGACGGGTTTTCCTTTTTTACTAATAGGTTCTTCATACTTTCCACCAGCGATATTTTTAAGCCAGCGCATCGCATGTAATAACGGTTTCCCGAATTTATTACCGTACCAAATAGAAAGAATGACTAAATAAACAAATACGATAAGAAGGATTAATCCACATCCGATGAGAAACTTCTTAGTAAATACATCTTCAATTTCGTCACCTGGATAGTAGTGCTCATTTTTTGCAGTTACAACGAGAAGGTTGCCACTATTTGCATCGTAAAAGCTAGACGTATTTTCTTTATGATTCCACGGTTCTTTTTCATTAAGGGCGATTTGTATTGCTGAAAATGTTTTTTTCTTTCCAGCTGGATAGGCAAAAACCTCTTCGCCATTTTGATTAAATATTTGAAGTGCTGCTTTTTCTTTAGACAGTAACTGTTTTTCTTGATCTGTTAATGTGAACGAATCCATCGTTAAAGAGGAGTGATCCTTTTGAATTGCTGTCAGTAACGCATTGCTTTTTAACATACCACCATAAATAACAAGTACTTTCTTTTCTTCTAATTCAATTTCCCAATATGTAAATTTATAATTACTTTCGATATGATGTTGTATATATGCGACTAAAGATGTCTTCGTATAAGCATTCGGAACATCATTTGGTGTATTAAAGTGGTAGAGGATTTTTCCGTTTTCATCTACAACTTGGAGCCAATCATTTTTCTCCTTTATTAAATCTTGCACTTCAGATTGTAACGAAATATGCCCATCTTCTGAAGAGATGTATCTTGAAATTGTAAAACTATCAGAATCTGGAATGTTAGGTTCGTATAAAGTACTAGTAAGAAGAAAAATTAAATAAGTAAAAGCAGCAACTACAGCGATAAGTAATGTAACTAAAACAAAAACGTGTTGCATGATAAATTGAATAATAAGTCGTTTATTAAAATTCATATCGTCACCCTACTTTGTAACGAACTTATAACCAAGCCCGCGAACGGTTTTTATATATTCTGGTTTACTTGGATCATGTTCAATTTTTTCACGTAGTTTTCGAATGTGGACCATAACAGTGTTGTCATCGCCATTATAGGCAGGTGCTCCCCAAACTTTTTCGTATATTTCCTCTTTCGAAAATACGTAGTTCGGATTCTCGCAAAAGAAGAGTAGTAGTTGAAAGAGTTGAGCGGAGCATTCGACAATGTGCCCATCTACTGTTAGTTCTGCAGAGTGCTGATCAATTTCAAATCTTCCAAATGAAATCGAGTGTGATTTTTGTTCGTGTGGTACGGTTTGTTTCATATGTCTCCGAAGCTGTGCTTTCATGCGTGCTACTACTTCTAATGGATTAAATGGTTTCGTAATATAATCATCTGCACCGTATGAAAATCCGGATATTTTATCTAAATCAGATGCTTTTGCTGATAGGAAGAAAATTGGACAATCTGTTTGTTGGCGAATGATTGGACAAATATCAAAACCAGATTGTCCAGGAAGCATTACATCTAAAATAATTAAATCGTAATTGTTTTGCTTAGTTAGAGATAAAGCCATTTCAGCTGATGTTGCAGTTGTAATATGAGAAAAGCCTTCTTTTTCAAGAATGGTAGTTAGTAATTGTAAAATTGCTGTTTCATCATCAACGAGTAAAATATTTGCTTGGTACATAAACATCCCTCCTAATTTTCTCGAATATCATATCATCATTTTGTAACTTATGGAATTTTTAAGGAAATTTTAAGGTTTTCTTTCGCAAAAAATTAAGAATCAAATGATATGATAAAAGTAACATAGGGGAGGAGATGAGTGTGAACCCGTTTCAAGTGATGCGAGCTAGATATTTTTTAATTGTATTTGCACTATTAATTTTAATAGCGAGAAGTAGTGGCGATTTGCTAACAAGTATATTTCATATACAAAATTCTTCTTTTATAAATATCCTTATATTCTATATTCTTCCGGTCGTATGGATTTCTTATGAGTATAGAAAGCACCACATTTCATTTTCATTATTTGTTAATAAAAATGAAACATTTAACTTGGTACAAGTTTTATACATTACGGTTATGTTATGCATGTTTAGTTACGGGTATCTTATTTTGTATATGTATAGTTTTGCATGGATTACACCGGACTTTATTATGAACGCCCTGCATGAACCAATTGTAGATAGTACTGGGGGATATGTATCTCAAGTCATTAGGGTCGTATTCATCGCACCAATTATCGGGGAATTTGTTTTTCGCGGATTTTTACTTCAACGTTTTGCAACAAAATGGGGAACGAGCATAGCGACCATCGTTGTAGCAATATTGTTTGCGTTGTTACATGTTGATTTCCTCGGTGCAGCCATATTCAGCATCGTATTGTCAATCGTATATATTCGTACGAAAAGTTTACTCATGCCAATTGCAATACATATGTTAAACAATGCATTTGTAATAGGTGCGTCTTTTCTAATAAGTAGAGAAAAAATTATGAGTTTTGCCGATTTCTCAAGTTATACGACATTCTTTCCTGGACTTATTATTTTTATAACAGGATTAAACTTAGTACTTATCTTTTTATTTGTTAATCGCAAATATTGGAGTAAAGAAGTGCCAGTTATATATGCAGTGCAGAAAAAGAGCTTTTCAGATGTAGTCGGGAGTAAATAAGATGAAGAAGACGGTTGAAAAAATATTAAAAGACATTATAGATTCTACGTCTATTACAGATATGTGTGATAAAAGCGTTTGTCATTGGCTTCAACCTGTAGTAGATACGATTGTGTTTCCAGAGTATTACGTATTTTCTAGTACTCATTTAAAAGAAAATATTATTTCTCTTCTTATTGTGTTCGGGGTTTTACTAATATTTGGTCTAATTGTAGAAGAAATGATGAAGCGCATCTTCAAAAAGAATGAAGAGAAGTATATGTGGATTCATAAAGTATTCGAGAAAGTAATGGTGGCTTTCCTTTTGTTTTATGGTATGAAAACAATCATTTACTTTATAGCTTTGAAACATCATTAATTCGAAATTTGAAAGGGATGTATAAAATTATATGAATGAAACGATATCATCAAATAAGTTTTTTTATTTGATTTTACTTAGTCTAGTGTTAATAACGACAGTGAATGTTATTTTGCGCTGGGAGGAAGCTTACTTTTTCATGTATTTAGCGCTCCATTTGTTGGGGATTTTATGTATAAGTGGTGGAGTCGTTACTGAAAAAAAGAATGAAGAAAGCGTTAACTATATGTGTGTGATCGGTCTTGTTTTACTTTTAGCTGTACAGGGTATTATGAAATATAGTTCTTTCTCTTTACAAGATTTTAGTTTATTAATAGATGTACTTCCTTAAAGAGGCTTTTTATGTTATCTAAAAAGCAAGTAGGGTACGTGTTGGTTTGTAAGTGTGATCCTTATTACGGATTGTGAACCGAAGAAAATGTTTAAAGATAGGTAAAACTCTTCTTATGTAGAAGAGTTTTTTTATGTAAATAAAAAGATTCAGAGCAATTCACATAATAAGCTTGTTCTAATTTAGCGTGTACGAACTTACAATAATAATAGACAGGCAGCATAGAGGAGGGAATAGCGTGAGGAAGGTTATTGGTTGGTCGCTTTTTTTGTACGTTGGATTTGCGTTACTTATATATTGGTATTTATTTGGATGGAATCATGAACTTATTCCGGACATGTATAAGGGAACGAGTGCAGATCCAGAAACGTTTATGAGTGCTAGAGAGCTTACGCTAAGCCAAGATTATTCGCGCGTGAAAAATTTACTATACTTTTTAGCGACGCCTCTTGAATGGATTATTTTATTATTTGTACTTGTGCTAGGTATTTCAAGAAAGTTTGAGAAATGGTCGAAGGAAACGACTAAAATAAGTGTTTTGCAAGTTGCGATTTATTTCTTTTATTTATCATTACTGACAACAGTGCTTGCCTTACCGATGCAATGGATTGGCCGGAAAGTGTCCGTTGATTACGGCATTTCAACGCAAAGTACACAAAGCTGGATAAAAGATCATGTTATCGGTTTTTGGGAAAGTTATGCGACTATGTTAATCGTAGTTACCGTTCTATTATGGCTTATCCGTAAATTTCCGAAGAGATGGTGGCTCGCAGGATGGGCACTCTCTGTTCCATTTACAATCTTTTTAACATTCATACAGCCTGTCGTTATTGATCCGCTTTATAACGACTTCTCGACGCTGAAAAATAAAGAATTAGAAACGAAAATTTTAGCGATAGCAGACAAAGCGGACATTCCTGCTAAACACGTATATGAAGTAAATATGTCAGAAAAAACGAATGCATTAAATGCTTACGTAACAGGAATTGGCCCTAACGCCCGTATTGTAATGTGGGATACAACGCTTAAGCAGTTAAAAGATAAAGAGATTTTATTTATCATGGCCCATGAAATGGGGCATTATGTTATGAAGCATATATATTTTGGCGTTGCAAGTTATGTATTGCTATCGTTTATAGGTATGTTTTTAATTAGTCGTATTATAAATATGTGTATTCGCAAATGGGGAGATACATTGCAAATTTCAAAAGTGGCATGTTTCTCCATTTTACCTTTATTTTTCTTAATTTCTTCTATACTCTCATTTGCAGTACAACCAGCAACAAACTATGTTTCACGTATAGAAGAAAGAGCGGCAGATCAATATGCTTTAAATATGACGAAGGACGGAAAATCTGGTGTGAAAACTTTTCAATATTTATCAAAAACAAGTTTAAGCCAAGTGAATCCGCCTGCGTTAGTGAAATTTTTCTTATACACGCACCCACCAATTTTTGAAAGAATTCATACGTTTGAACAATATGAGAAACAAAGAAAAAAGGAGTAGCTATTATGCTACTTTTTTTTATAGAGATATAAGTTTCATATTGGGAATATTTATCATTGCTTTTTATTGCGATTTTGTAAATAATAAGCTATAAAATTCTAAAAATCTATATATAAAGGAATAAAGGTGAAAAAATGTATTTTTTACAAAATTTAAAAGTGAAATATAAATTATTAGCGCTTATTTCATTAGCAGTTTTAGGTATGGTAATTATAAGCAGTGTAGCAATTCATTCTATTAATAAGATTAAGCACGATACAGAGGTTGTAGTAGATGATTATCAATATTCTGCAATTTTATTAGAAGGAATGCTTCGCACACAAAATTCACTAGAATATAACTTATTAGAGTTAATTACGGCATCACAAAATGAAGTGGCAAATAAAGAGGGAATAATTAATAATATTGAAAAGGATCTTAAAAAATATGATTCTTTATTAAAAGAATATGATGATGGTTTTAATTTAAGTAAGCAAGAGGATGAACTGTTTCAGAAGATGAAGAAATCTTTACCAAGTTATAAAGATACATATAAGAAATTATTTGAAAAGGCGAAGGCAACAAACGAGCCGCAAATGGTAAATGAATTTCAGAAGGAATTAAAACCGAAGGGAATAGAGTTAGCTGGTTATGCAGTGGATTTAGAATCGTATGTTTCAAATTTAGCTGACCAAGTATTTAAAGATTCGCAAAAAATGATTGATCGTTCCGTTATTACCTTTATCATTCTTGTAGTAGTTACTACAATCGTTATATGTATAGTAAGTTATATTATTAGCAAGCTTATAGTTGCTCCTTTACAAACGGTTAGTCGTATGATGGAAAGAGCGAAAGAAGGAGATTTAACTGTACATGGTGATTATACTGCTAAGGATGAATTAGGTGTATTAGTAAGTAATTTTAATGAGATGATTGCAGGGCTAAGAACAAATATGCAAGAAGTAGAGAATAATATTCAGCTTCTATTCCAATATGCAGACGGAGTAGCATCTGCGTCAGAAGTATCTAGTAGTGCAGCCAAAAAAATCACTATGGATATTGAAGAAGTCGCAAATGGTGCAGAGAGTCAAATGCAAGCAATGGAACAAACTGCGGGTGCGATGGAAGAGTTGACACAAGGAATGCAGAGTATAGTCAATACATCATCCTCTGTAAATGAATTATCTGCTCAATCAGCATTAGATGCAGAGAGTGGTAACAAATTAATGAAACAAATGATTCAACAGATGGATACAATCCAAAATTCGGTACATAGCGGTGTGAAACAAGTAGAGACTATGAAAGAACAATCAGAAGAAATTGTTAAAATCATTGATGTTATGCAAGGTATTACCTCCCAGATTAACTTATTAGCATTAAACGCCGCAATTGAGGCTGCACGTGCTGGTGAAAGTGGTAGAGGATTTGCAATTGTGGCAGATGAAGTGCGGAAATTAGCAGAACAATCTAGTGATTCTGCAAAACAAATTGAGAATCTTATTACTCAAGTTATGGGAACAACGAACCATACGGTACATATGATGGGGAAAGTAGATAATGAGGTACAGGCAGGTACACAAGTAGTAATGCATACAGAAAAAGTATTTGGAACAATTACAGAAAAAGTACAGCAAGTATCTGAGCAAATTCAAACGGTATCTATGTCTACAGATGAAATTGCAGCGAGTAGTGAGGAAATCTCGGCTTCTGCAGAAGACATGGCTCAAATTTCTCAAAGATCATCTGACCGAACTGATAGGGTAAAAGAGTCTATTCAACAGCAAGAAAAATCTGTTCAAGAGATTTCGATTTCAATTGAACATATGCATAACGCAGCAGGAAAACTAAAACAAATAGTTGCCCAATTTACTCTTCAAAAGTAGTAGCATATTTGAGTGTTAATAAAGATAAAAAAATCATCCTCTTTTAAGAAAAAAGAGGATGATTTTTTTATCTCGTTATTTGCTGGGCAGTAAGACCCCCACCTCAAAATTCAGCGAAAACGAGTTATCAGTGAAGGGGAATGCTACCTCTGAAATATAAGCCATGAATATAGTAGCCTCCACTAGGTATCTCCTTTAGGTGCCAATAAAGGGAAGTTATAAAGTGAAAAGGAGTTTATAAAGAGATTGTAGAATGTTTTAATATATAACACCTTAGATGTGAAAACTTCCTTTTTGAAAAAGAAAGAAGGGAGTATAAAGCAGAAAGGTAGTGGAAATATTTCTTCTAGAAGATTTACATTTTATCTTACATTCACCAAAAAATAATACTCCTGAAACAATGAAGTTCATTTTATTTGAATGAACTAGGGAGAGAGGACAATGAAGAAAAAAATATTGGGTGTAATGATGATTGCGACAATGGCAGGAGGTATATTTGCAGGGACGAATGTGACGCCTGTAAAAGCGGAAGAGTATCCACAAATGATTGTGTTTGAAGATGTTCCATACGGATTTTGGGCATATGATGCTATTATGGACTTAGCATATCATAAAATTATATTAGGGTATGGAAACGGGAAGTATGGTGTTGGCGATCTTATAACACGTGAACAAGTAGCTGGGACTATTTACAGAACACTTGAGATAAAAGAAGAAGGGCCAGTAGCGAATCCATATAAAGATGTTTCTGATAGTACAACAACTTTTAAAAAGG
Source organism: Bacillus cereus group sp. MYBK95-2 (assembly GCF_051915225.1). NCBI lineage: Bacteria > Bacillati > Bacillota > Bacilli > Caryophanales > Bacillaceae > Bacillus > Bacillus cereus group sp. MYBK95-2. Next base: position 61,996 of record NZ_JBQAEH010000012.1, read on the forward strand.
AAATTTTGGCGTTAACAAAACGTGGTGTTTTTTCAGGGGATGGCCAAGGGAATTTTAGGCCGAAAGCACCAATCTCTAGAGCGGAAATGGCTGTCATTTTAAAACGAGCATTTCATTTTGAAACGAAACAAAAACATACATTTAAAGATATTCCAAAAGGCCACTGGGCAGAAGATGCAATTAGTGCGTTACAATCTAATAATGTTGTGAGAGGAACTGGGAATGACATGTATGAATTAAATCGCCCTGTACCTAGAGAACAATATGCTCAGTTTATTAATAATGCGATTATTAATTATCATTTGAAAGAGGATTGGAAGTAGAGTGAAATATGAAAGCACAAATAGAAATATTTGTGCTTTTTTGTTTGTTTAAAAAAGAATTATTATTCGTATTTATGTATTTTTATGGTTATACACAAGCTTTATAATCAACCCGATGAAAAAGACATGATGTTTAATATGATTCACAAAACCGTCACGAAATGTGTCGAAAAATATATTGTCACTATACCATTTATTCTGTATATTTTTAAAAAAACATATACATATTGGGGAGATAATTTGATGAGCAAAAAATTATTAAAAACAGCTACAGCATTAACAATTATGGGTGGGGTGTTATTCTCAGCAGAGAGTAACAGTGTAAAAGCGGAAAGTGCACCGTTGCAAAAAACAAATACAATTGTATTTAAAGATGTACCACAAGGGCATTGGGCGTATGAGGCAATTCATGAATTAGCGGAACAAGAAATTATTTTAGGATATGGCGATGGAATATTCGGTTTTGGGGATAATGTAACACGTGAGCAAGTTGCAGCTTTAATTTACCGTGTGTTTGATATGGAAGAACAAGATGAATATGAAAACCCATATGGAGATATTGATGAAAATTCAACAAGCTTTATCGAGGAGATATTGGCTTTAACGGAAATGGGAATTTTCCAGGGAGACGAGAATGGAAACTTTAGACCGAAGGCGACGTTAACGCGTGCGGAAATGGCACAAGTTCTTACGAATGCTTTTGACTTACAGGCAAAGGGATCTCATAACTTTAATGATGTTTCAACAAATTCATGGGCAACGAATGCAATTAGTGCAGTACAAACAAATGGTATTACAATGGGAATCGGAGAAGGTAAATTCGGTCCGTCTATGAAGGTAACGAGAGAACAATACGCACAGTTTTTACATAGAGCAATATTGCATGATATGGAACAAGGGCAGTAATAAAGTTTAACTAGTCAAAGTGAAATTTAAAAATAATACAAAAAGGTCGTTGTTGTATAACAGCGGCCTTTTTTGTATGAAATAAAGCGCGAAAGAATGGCGTTTTGAAAAAAAATGAAATGAATTTTCAAAAAAAACTTCCTTTTCTGAAGATTTGTTATATAATATAAAACATGAAATCAAATCTGTTATAAAACAGTTTAAGAAGGGGATGCTAATATGTCGACGCAAACTTCACGGGTTACACTCGTTGGAGAAATGTTACCAGCGTACAACGAAATATTGACACCTGAGGTGCTTAGTTTTTTGAAGGAACTACATGAGAATTTTAATGAGCGCCGCATAGAACTTTTACAAAAACGTGTAGAAAAACAAAAGAGAATTGATGCAGGGGAGTTTCCGAAGTTTCTAGAAGAAACAAAACACATACGTGAAGCGGATTGGACAATTGCCAAGCTGCCAAAAGACTTAGAGGATCGCCGCGTAGAGATTACTGGACCGGTAGATAGAAAGATGGTCATTAACGCTTTAAATTCAGGAGCGCATCTTTTTATGGCGGATTTTGAAGATTCGAATGCACCAACTTGGGAAAACGCAGTTGAAGGGCAAATCAATTTACGAGATGCAGTAAAGGGAACGATTTCACATGAAAATGATAAAGGGAAAGAATATAGATTAAATGAGAAAACAGCTGTACTCATTGTACGTCCAAGAGGATGGCATTTAGAGGAAAAGCATATGCAAGTTGATGGGAAAAATATGTCGGGTAGTTTAGTAGATTTCGGCTTGTATTTTTTCCATAATGCGAAAGCTCTTTTAGCAAAAGGGAGCGGCCCATACTTTTACTTACCGAAAATGGAAAGTTATTTAGAAGCGAGATTATGGAATGATGTATTCGTATTTGCTCAAAAATATATCGGCATTCCAAACGGAACGATTAAAGCAACTGTGTTACTAGAAACGATTCACGCTTCGTTTGAAATGGATGAAATTTTATATGAGCTAAAAGATCATTCTGCTGGCTTAAATTGCGGAAGATGGGATTATATTTTTAGCTTTTTAAAGAGTTTCCGTAATCATAATAAATTCTTACTACCAGATAGAGCACAAGTCACGATGACGGCGCCATTTATGCGTTCGTATTCTTTGAAAGTAATTCAAACATGTCACCGCCGTAATGCATCAGCAATTGGAGGAATGGCGGCACAAATTCCGATTAAAAATAATCCAGAAGCAAATGAAGCAGCTTTTGAAAAAGTGCGTGCTGATAAGGAACGCGAAGCTTTAGACGGTCATGACGGGACTTGGGTTGCCCACCCTGGACTTGTACCGGTTGCAATGGAAGTGTTTAATCACATTATGAAAACACCAAATCAAATTTTTAGAAAACGTGAAGAAATATGTGTAACAGAAAACGATTTACTAGAGGTACCGGTGGGAACGATTACAGAAGAGGGCCTTCGCATGAATATTAGCGTAGGTATTCAATATATTGCATCTTGGTTAAGCGGACGGGGAGCAGCACCCATTTATAACTTAATGGAAGATGCGGCAACAGCTGAAATTTCAAGAGCACAAGTATGGCAATGGATTCGTCATGAAGGTGGAAAACTAAATGATGGTCGTAATATTACGCTTGAATTAATGGAAGAGCTAAAAGAAGAAGAATTAGCAAAAATAGAAAGAGAGATTGGTAAGGAAGCCTTTAAGAAAGGGAGATTCCAAGAGGCGACAACGTTGTTTACAGATCTCGTTCGAAATGATGAATTCGTACCATTTTTAACATTACCGGGTTATGAAATTTTATAAAAAATGAAAAGGGGATGGAACAAATGAAAAACGAAAGAATCGAGAAGTTACAAGAAAGCTGGGAATTAGATGAGCGTTGGAAAGGGATCACACGTCCATATTCGGCAGAAGATGTAATTCGCCTGCGCGGGTCGATTGATATTGAACATACGTTAGCGCGTCGCGGTGCTGAGAAGCTTTGGACATCGCTTCATACAGAAGACTATATTAACGCACTTGGCGCATTAACAGGAAACCAAGCGATGCAACAAGTAAAAGCTGGGTTAAAAGCGATTTACTTAAGTGGTTGGCAAGTAGCAGCTGATGCAAACCTTTCTGGACATATGTATCCAGACCAAAGTTTATATCCAGCGAACAGCGTACCTGCTGTAGTAAAACGAATTAATCAAACGCTTCAACGTGCGGATCAAATTCAGCATATGGAAGGAAGCGATGATACAGACTATTTCGTACCGATTGTAGCAGATGCAGAAGCTGGATTTGGTGGGCAATTAAATGTATTCGAACTGATGAAAGGTATGATTGAAGCAGGTGCATCAGGTGTGCATTTTGAAGATCAATTATCTTCAGAGAAAAAATGTGGCCATTTAGGTGGAAAAGTACTACTACCAACGCAAACAGCAGTACGCAATTTAATTTCTGCACGCCTTGCAGCAGATGTAATGGGAGTGCCGACAATTATCGTTGCAAGAACAGATGCGGATGCAGCTGATTTAATTACGAGCGATATCGATCCTGTTGATAAAGCATTTATTACAGGAGAAAGAACACCAGAAGGGTTTTACCGTACGAATGCAGGTCTTGATCAAGCAATTGCGCGCGGTTTAGCGTATGCACCGTACGCAGACCTCGTTTGGTGTGAAACGTCAGAACCAAATTTAGAAGATGCAAAACGATTTGCGGACGCAATTCATAAGGAGCATCCAGGGAAGCTACTTGCATATAACTGCTCACCTTCATTCAACTGGAAACAAAAACTAGATGAAAAAACAATTGCAAGCTTCCAAAAGGAAATCGCATCTTACGGTTACAAGTTCCAATTCGTAACACTTGCTGGATTCCATTCATTAAATTACGGTATGTTTGAACTAGCACGTGGCTATAAAGAGCGCGGCATGGCAGCATACTCTGAACTACAACAAGCAGAATTCGCAGCTGAAAAACATGGCTACTCTGCAACACGTCATCAACGCGAAGTAGGAACAGGTTACTTTGATGAAGTTGCACAAGTGATTACGGGCGGAACTTCATCAACGACAGCGTTAAAAGGATCTACGGAAGAAGCACAGTTTACGAAATAAAAGGAAGGGGCACCTTTTTGAAGGGTGCCCCTTGTTATTTTCTAAACGATTCGAAAAGAGAGAGTGAGTTGTCGGCAAAAAACGATACTTCCTTTTCTTTATTACTAAATCAAATCAACTCCACTCAGCCTTATGATCACGAATAAACTTTATATCTTTCTCATAATGCTCTAGATGTCCTTCATCAATCATTCTTTGGAAATTCAAGTCGCCTTCTTGCGCTTTTCGTTTCATATATGTACATAATCCTTCTAATCGAAGCAACACCATTCCTAAGTAATCTTCATTCATATTTTTATCATAGGACTGAACGAACAAATTTATTCTCTCTTTAATACGATCTGCATGTTGCGATGAGTCATAATGAACAGCTTCACCGGATTCTGTATAATACACTCTACTTAAAGGCACACAAGTATAAAGTGTATAAGCGATATCCCATAGTCTTGGACCAGGAGCAGCAACATCGAAATCAATAATCCCTACTGGCTTCTCATTATTAAAAATAATGTTATATATGGCAAAATCATTGTGACATAAAACCTCAATGTTATTTGGAGTGTGATCCATCGGTTTCCAATCATCTAATAACGGAAAATCACTTACAGCATCATGGTAAAGGCGAAGTATCTTTGCGATTTCTTTTAATACATCATTAGATCGCATATATTCTTTTAAAGGATAATTGCCAGCTTCTCCTTCAATAAAGGATAAAATCTCTCTATCCTTTTCATCTACACCTAAAAACTTTGGAGCATAATGGAATTCTTTATTTTCTAAATGTTGCAATAACTTATGAATCTTTTCACTATTTGACTTTAACTCTCGCCGAACAGTATTTTCAGAACGATATACGCTTGAGACGTTTCCCCCTGTTAGCCTTTCTTCTTTAGCGTAGTTTGACATGTGAAAATTCCCCCTGTGATTAAAAAATCCAATTCCAAATAGTAAATAGACCAACAACGGCAGAAAAGAGAAGGGAAGCAAGCAATGCTAGACAGCAAAAAGGAACTAGCTTATCTTGCCATGTTTCTTTATACTCATAAATTAACTCCTCTGCTACTTTCTTCTGCACTGAAGATAAAGGTTGATCTTTATACAAACCTTTTATATGGTTAGAATCGCCTTTAAACTTTAAAGCACGTGCAATATGATGAGGACTATTTCCCATTGATTTTTCAAATAATAAACATGATTCATGCATAATGTCTGTTTTATCCCGCATTAACGGGCAGTAAGACCCCCACCTCAAAATTTAGCGAAAGCGAAGAAGTTAGGTGAGGGATCAACTGCCCGGAAAAGCCCGATTGGTTCAACTAATAATCAGTGGGGAATAAACAAAACCCCCACTGATTAAAGTTTCACTTTATGCTCCTTTAGATACCAGTAACGTCCAGCCATTTCTGGATATTGTAATGTATAATAAATATCTCCGAGTTTTTTTCGAAGATGTAATTCATTTGGGTATGTAAAGATGAGGCCATGCAATCTATCTCTTGCTTTTCCAAGATTATTATTTTCAATATCCTCTTCAATTCTTTTTAATGTTTTTCTAGGAATTTTATTGGTCATAAACTCCTCCTTATTTAGAATAGAGATAATTATATTTTATAAGAAATACTAAAAATTAGAAATTCTATTTTCGAAAAAGATTGTACATTTTATTTTAATGTGCTATGATGATGTCAGTTGAATAGTTAAATTAAGCAATCCATATGTTATCAAGTGCTGAAAACGAACGAGAAAAAGTATGTGAGAACTAGTTTATGTTTCGTATTTGATAATGTGTGGATTCTTTTTTTAGACAGGAAGACTAAAAAATTAAAAATTTGTATTTTCTTAGGAGGAAATAATCATGGCAGTAACAGGACAAGTAAAATGGTTTAACAACGAAAAAGGCTTCGGTTTCATCGAAGTTCCAGGCGAAAACGATGTATTCGTACACTTCTCTGCAATCGAAACTGAAGGTTTCAAATCTCTAGAAGAAGGCCAAAAAGTTAGCTTCGAAATCGAAGAAGGTAACCGTGGACCTCAAGCTAAAAACGTAATCAAACTATAATTTTATAGTTGATGATGGAAAAAAGGATGGCTAATGCCATCCTTTTTTTAGGTTGTGGAGAAAGTTTTCCCAGAGCTTGTTTTTATATCTAAATCTCTTTTTCTATGTTATAACTGGTGAAAAATTATCTGGAATGCGTATTAGTTTCTGTAGAAGAATTAGTTCAGCAAGAGCATTTGCTGCGTATGATAGTAAATAACTATAAATTTGTATTCTCTATTGAAATAGGGGAATCTTTTCCAGATAGACCTTGAGTAACATCTTTTTTGTTAGCATTGTTGTTGGAATTTTGTACGTTTTGAGATGATGTTTCTAACAGTTGTTCTTGTTCCTTACTAGGGGTATTCAGAGCATCTGAGGGGATGCTATTAACCTGCTGGCTTAATAGATTTTCTTTGTCCATAGTATACAGCTCCTTTTTGGAATTCGATAAAAAGCAATGTAATTATAAATAGCTACTTGTATATATTGTGTTTTTGAATGACATTATATACAAAACTTATATTACAAAGTTAACTAATTAACGAATTGTTAGTGATGGATAAAGATGTACAAATTTGAAGTGTTTAATAAAAATTAAAAGCGGGTAACAAGTAATACTCTTTCTCATGTTTTATATAAGGATCATATTACAAATCAAAAAAGATGTAGAGAACCTTGGGAGAAAATATAGTTGTTTTTTTAGGGAGAAGAATAAATAAAATGATGCTACAAATGTAAAAAGGCAATCCATAAAGGAAGGCCTTTTATTGTTCTTGCTCTAATTTTTTCTTCTCACGTTTTTTACATTCTGGACATCTTGATTTACGAAACGGTTTAGCAAAGAATAGCAGAATGAAAAATAAACCAAATATAATACTAGCTGAGTTTTTCACGATAATGACGCTACTATTTTTCATTTGAATCGATGGTTGGATCTCTTTTTCCTCCATAGTGGCCCTCCATATATTGGATTTACATTTTAATTATAGCAAAGTTAATTGTTTTCATGATGTGAAAATAGGAAGGGATAATAAATATTTATAGGTAGTATAAATGCTGTTTTTATAACTTTAAAATTAAAACATTACTATATCGTGATTTTTTTATTTAACAAATGTTTGATAAATGATAAAAAATTGTAAAAAAGCGGAACTTGTAAGCTATTTCCTTTTCATAGATGCTAAAATTATATATGCAGCTGCTAATATAAATGGAAAAAAGGAGATAATGGAGTATGGAAAGTAAAGTGGAACGCTATGTCGAAAATTATGTTGTAACGAAAAATACGATGGCCTTACTTCCTGTTATTCTAAGTGAAAAGAAAATTGTTACGCGAGTCGTTGAAATGAATGATTCTTTTTTCGTATTTCAAAAACCTCTAGATATTATAGAAAGAAGTTGCCGCAAGCATGGCTCTAGTTTCTTAGGCAGAAAAGAAGGAACGAAAGAGTTAACTCATATTACACATAAAGCACCGATTGCGATTAGTCCAGCAGATCAACTTTATTTTTTCCCTACCTATTCTTACTCTAGAAAAGAGTGTGCTTGGTTGTCTCATTTTTATATTGAAAGTAATAAAGAATTAAAAGATGGAAATCTTATTATTAGATTTATAAATGGCTTTGCTGTGAAATTAGAGATATCAAAAACTAGTTTTGAAAATCAACAAAATCGTACAGCGAAATTACGTACTGAATATGAAGATCGTAGGAAAAAACAAGGGAATCCTTGTTTTAAAGAGGTTGATAAAAAAGAGGAATCAACATTAAGACCCGCTTATGAGAGTGTGTATTTTGTGAAGGAAGGCGAAGTGTGAAAGGATGGGGGAATCCCCATTCTTTTTTGTTTATCCTGTTATTTGTGGGCAGTAAGACCCCTGCCTCAAAATTCAGCGAAAGCAAAGAAGTTAAGCGGGGGATCAACAAAATCCCCACTGATTAAAGTTTCACTTTATCAGTCTTTGTAGGTAAGGCGATATATTAGAAAAACCGAGTTGTAATTGTTATATTTAGAAAATCACCATTGTAATTTCATTTACCGAAAAAATCAAAAAAACAATCTAAATAACAAAACGAATGACACGTCCTGTCGAATATTGATAGATTATCATAGCTAAATAATGAAGGAATTCTTATGAAAGATATGGAAACTTTAATAAATACATCTCCATATGTCGTATCTACCATTTCCTCTTTCATATAAGCAATGATACAGTAGGGATAGTATTTAGAGTAAAGGGGTAAAGTGTAGAATGGATTTTCAGACAATCAAAGAGTATTTTTCACCAGAAAATATGGATCATATTGTTGAGAGTTATAAAGCGTTCGGACCACTTCTTGGTATTGGTTTACCGATGATAGAGGCGTTGATTCCAGCATTACCGCTTATCGTATTTGTACTGGCGAATGCTGTTGCATTTGGCTTTTGGCTCGGTTTTCTTTATTCATGGCTTGGATCAGTAATGGGTGCATTACTTGTCTTTTTCATCATCCGCCATTTTGGTCGCAGTCGTTTCTTTTCGTTTGTAAATAAGCATGAGAGAGTACGAAAAGCAATGGGGTGGATTGAAAGGAAAGGATTCGCACCGATTTTTGTTATATTTTGTTTTCCGTTTACACCGTCAGCGCTCATAAATGTTGTCGCTGGTTTATCCCGAATTAGTGTAAAACAGTTTGGTCTAGCGTTAGCATTCGGAAAACTTGTGATGATTTTTATTTTAACGTATATCGGTCATGATTTAATGTCATTTATTCATAATCCGGTGAAATCAGTTATTGTAGCGATTGGTATTTTTATTTTATGGTATGTCGGTAAGAAAATCGAAGTAAAGTTAGAACTACATTAAGAATAGTCTTCTTTGTAAAGGAAAGCTTCAGTATTAAAGGATAAGGGGAGAAGCAGATGAAGAAAACTTTGAAAAAAGAAGGCATGGAGTGGATACGAACAATTTTAATTGGTGTATTATTAGCTGTATTTTTTCGAACGTTTTTCTTTTCAACGTATGTTGTAGAGGGGAAGTCAATGATGCCGACATTGCAAGATGGCAATATGCTAGTTGTAAATAAGGTGAGTTATCAAGTTGGGGACTTGAACAGATTTGACGTTGTGGTATTTCATGCGAATAAAAAAGAGGACTATGTAAAGCGGATTATCGGTTTACCTGGAGATCATATTGAATATAAGCAGGATAAGTTATATATAAACGGTCAATTTATTGATGAGCCGTATTTAGAGAAGTATAAGAAAGAGATAAACGGAAGGCAACTAACAGGCGACTTTACATTAGAAGAGTTAACGAAAGAAAAACTGGTGCCACCTGGGTTTATTTTTGTAGTAGGTGATAACCGGCTCGGGAGCTGGGATAGTAGACACTTTGGCTTTGTAAAAGCTGATACAGTCGTCGGTAAAGTTGATTTGCGATATTGGCCAATTCAAGAGGTGCAAACGAATTTTTCAAAAGGTTGATATAATAGATAGAAGTATAGAAAAAGGCAAACAACTCAGTTTGTCTTTTTTCGTGTCCTATAATACAATTATAGTAGCAAACTAACGTTCGTTATGTAAGTGAAAGGTGGGGTTACATGTCACTTCGATTTGTGATTGGTAGAGCGGGAAGTGGAAAAAGTACACTTTGTTTACGCGAAGTGCAAGAAGAGTTAAAACAACGCCCGAGAGGGAAAACAATATTATATCTTGTGCCAGAACAGATGACATTCCAGACGCAGCAGGCGTTAATTGGAAGTGAGGATGTAAGAGGTTCTATTCGGGCACAAGTTTTTAGTTTTTCACGATTAGCGTGGAAGGTACTGCAAGAAGTTGGCGGAGCGAGTCGTCTTCATATTGATGAAGCTGGTGTACATATGTTACTCCGTAAAATTGTAGAGTCTCGTAAAGATGGATTATCGGTGTTCCAAAAAGCAGCGGAGCAAAACGGTTTCTTTGAACATCTTGGTAGTATGATTGCAGAGTTTAAACGTTACAATGTAACGCCATCTAACGTATATGAAATGTGGCAACAATTAGATGCGCATAGTAGCAGTGCCGAACAAAAGTTACTAGCGAATAAAGTGTATGATTTACAGCTGTTATACGATGATTTTGAACGTGCTTTAATTGGAAAATATTTAGATTCAGAAGACTACCTGCAATTGCTAGTGGAAAAGCTTCCGCAGTCTGAATATGTAAATGGTGCGGAAATTTATATAGATGGATTTCATTCATTCTCCCCGCAAGAGTTAGAGATTGTAAGACAGCTTATGATTTGCGGAGCGAAAGTTACGATCACGTTAACGATAGATGAAAAAACGTTAGCACAGCCAGTAAATGAACTCGATTTATTTTATGAAACGACGTTAACGTATGAAAAAATAAAACAAGTAGCGCGTGAAGAGAAAATAGAAATTGAAAAAACAATTCCACTTATGGAACAGCCGCGTTTTCATTCTCCGGCATTAGCGCATTTAGAAGCTCATTATGAAGCGCGTCCGAATGAAAAATTTAACGGTGAAGCGAGTGTAACGATTAGTACAGCTGCGAATTTACGAGCGGAGGTAGAAGGTGTTGCTCGTGAAATTCGTAAACTTGTTGCGGATGAAAAATATCGTTACCGAGATATTGCAGTGCTTCTTCGTAATGGGGAAAGTTATTACGATGTGATGCGAACGTTATTTACAGATTACAATATCCCGCACTTCATCGATGAAAAGCGCCCAATGTCACATCACCCATTGGTAGAATGTATTCGTTCTGCACTCGAGATTATTAGTGGGAATTGGCGTTATGATGCGGTGTTCCGTTGCGTGAAAACAGAGCTTTTATATCCATTAGACGTAAGAAAAGAAGCGATGCGTGAAGAAATGGATGAATTTGAAAATTACTGTTTAGCGTACGGTGTACAAGGAAAGAGATGGACTGCTGAAGATCCATGGATGTATCGCCGTTATCGTTCTCTTGATGATACGAACGGGATGATTACAGACAGTGAACGTGAAATGGAAGAGAAAATAAATAGGCTACGTGACGTTGTAAGAACACCTGTTATTCGCATGCAAAAAAGGTTAAAGCGTGCAGGAACAGTTATGCAAATGTGTGAAGCAGTTTACTTGTTTTTAGAAGAACTGGATGTTCCGAAAAAACTAGAAGAATTACGTATACGTGCAGAAGAAAGTGGAGATTTCTTATTTGCGACAGATCATGAACAAGTATGGGAAGAAGTAATGAGCCTTCTTGATACATTTGTAGAGATGCTTGGGGAAGAGAAAATGTCTCTTTCTATGTTTACTGACGTTATGTCGACTGGTCTTGAGGCACTTCAATTTGCTAACATTCCGCCGTCATTAGACCAAGTGTTAATTGCTAATATTGATCACTCCAGATTATCTGATGTGAGAGCAACGTTTATTATAGGTGTAAATGAGGGTGTCATTCCAGCAGCACCTATGGATGAAGGTATGCTTTCTGATGAGGAAAGAGAAGTTCTTGGTGCGGCAGGGATTGAATTAGCGCCAACGACGAGACAAACTTTGTTAGAAGAACAGTTCGTTATGTATCAAATGGTAACGAGAGCATCTGAGAAGTTATACATTTCATGCCCGCTTGCAGATGAAGAAGGAAAGACGTTACTTGCGTCTAGCTTTATTAAGAAAATAAAAAGAATGTTCCCTAATGTGAAAGATTCATTTATTACGACTGACGTAAATGATTTATCACGTTCAGAACAAATTTCATATGTAGCAACGCCAGAAGTAACGTTATCTTACGTTATGCAGCAACTACAAACGTGGAAGCGATACGGATTTGAAGGGAATTTAGACTTTTGGTGGGACGTATATAATTTCTACGTAACTTCAGATGAATGGAAACAAAAAAGTAGCCGCGTCTTATCAAGTTTATTCTATCGAAATCGTGCGAAGAAATTAAGTACAGCAGTAAGTAGAGATTTATACGGAGATATAATTAAAGGAAGCGTCTCTCGTATGGAACTATTTAACCGTTGTGCATACGCTCATTTTGCGCAGCACGGTTTATCGCTTAGAGAGCGTGATATTTTCAAGCTTGATGCGCCGGACATCGGCGAATTATTCCATGCGGCATTAAAGAAAATTGCGGACAAGTTATTGCGTGAAAACCGTACTTGGGCGGATTTATCCATAAAAGAGTGTGAGCATCTTTCTGTTTTAGTAATAGAAGAAATCGCACCGTTATTACAACGACAAATTTTATTAAGTTCAAACCGTCATTTCTATTTAAAACAAAAACTACAACAAATCATTTTCCGTACGTCAATCATTCTTCGTGAACATGCGAAGTCAAGCGGATTCGTACCAGTTGATTTAGAAGTGCCGTTCGGTATGGGTGGTACAGGATCACTTCCGCCGATGGAATTCTCATTACCAAATGGTGTGAAGATGGAAGTAGTCGGCCGTATTGACCGTGTTGATAAGGCAGAAGATGAAAACGGGACGTTCTTACGTATTATTGATTATAAATCAAGTTCAAAAGCGTTAGATTTAACGGAAGTGTATTACGGATTAGCACTTCAAATGTTAACGTATTTAGATGTTGTTACTTCAAATGCGCAGACATGGATGAAAAAAGGCCATGCAGCATTACCTGCTGGTGTATTGTATTTCCATATTCATAATCCAATCGTTGAGATGAAGGGTGACGCAACGGAAGCAGAAATTGAAAAAGAAATTTTGAAGAAATTTAAAATGAAAGGACTCGTACTAGGAGATGCTGACGTTGTTCGTTTAATGGATAACAAACTTTCAACCGGAAGCTCAGATATTATTTCTGCTGGTCTGAAAAAAGACGGTAGCTTTAGTGCGCGTTCAAGTATTGCAAGTGAGCAAGAGTTTAACGTACTTCAAAAATACGTACACCATACGTTTGAAAACATCGGGAAAGACATTACAGAAGGTGTTATCGATATTGCTCCTTATAAAATGGGGAATAAAGCGGCATGTACGTTCTGTAACTTCAAATCTGTTTGTCAGTTTGATGAGTCACTGGAAGATAATCAGTTCCGATCGTTAAAAGATATGAAAGATAGCGAAGCGATGGAGAAAATAAGAGAGGAGGTTGGCGGAGAATGATAGAAAATTGGCCTAAAAAACCAGAAGGTAGTCAATGGACAGATGACCAGTGGAAAGCTGTTGTAGCGAACGGACGTGATATTTTAGTTGCTGCTGCAGCTGGATCAGGTAAAACAGCAGTATTAGTTGAACGTATTATTAAAAAGATTATTAATGAAGAGAATCCAGTCGATGTCGACCGCCTGCTCGTTGTAACATTTACGAATGCAGCAGCGCAAGAGATGAAAAACCGAATCGGGGAAGCGTTAGAAAAGGTATTAATTGATGAACCAGGTTCTCAACACGTAAGAAAGCAGCTGAGCCTATTAAATAAAGCTTCCATTTCAACAATTCACTCATTCTGTTTACAAGTAATTAGAGGATATTACTACATGCTTGATGTTGATCCTCGTTTCCGTATTGCGAATCAAACAGAAAATGAATTGTTAAAAGAAGAAGTGCTAGATGACATATTAGAAGAAGAGTACGGAATCGAAGATAATACAATCTTCTTTGAACTTGTTGATCGTTATACGAGTGACCGTAGTGATGATGACTTGCAACGTATGATTTTAGCGCTTCATACAGAGTCAAGAGCGCATCCAAATCCGGAAAAATGGCTTGATAAATTAGTAGAAGCATATGACGTAGAAGGAAAGACAATTGAAGATTTAGTATATGCTTCTTATTTATTAGAAGATGTGAAATTCCAGCTTGAAACAGCGGAACAGCATATTCGTAAGGCAACTGAACTCGCAATGCTTCCTGACGGTCCAGCGCCTCGCATTGAAACCCTGCAAGCAGATGTAGCATTACTTGGAACGCTATCATCAGCTGCTCGTGAGTCGTGGACAAGTGTGTATGAAGCGATGCAAAACGTATCGTGGCAAACGTTAAAGCGTATTAAGAAAAGTGATTACAATGAAGATGTTGTAAAACAAGTAGACTCTCTTCGTAATAAAGCGAAAGATGAAGTGAAGAAATTACAAGAAGAGTTATTTAGCCGCAAACCTGAAAGTTTCTTACGAGATTTTCAAGATATGCACCCAGTATTAGAAAAGCTTGTTCAACTTGTAAAAGTATTTACAGAGCGTTTCCAAGCGATGAAGCGAGATAAAGGAATGGTCGATTTCACAGATTTAGAGCATTTCTGTTTACAAATTTTAAGTGAACAAAGTGAAAATGGTGAAATGAATCCGTCAGCAGTGGCGCTCCAATATCGTAATAAATTTGCTGAAGTATTAGTCGATGAATATCAAGACACGAACTTTGTACAGGAATCCATTATTAAATTCGTAACGAAAGATTCTGAGAGTGAAGGAAACTTGTTCATGGTTGGTGACGTAAAGCAGTCGATTTATCGTTTCCGACTAGCCGAGCCAGGACTATTCCTAGGAAAATATAAACGCTTCACACAAGAAGGATTGGGCGGCGGAATGAAGATTGACTTAGCGAAAAACTTCCGTAGTCGTCATGAAGTACTAGCAGGTACGAACTTTATTTTTAAACAAATTATGTGCGAAGAAGTTGGGGAAATTGACTACGATGCTGACGCTGAACTAAAGCTAGGTGCTACCTATCCAGAAGGTGAAGATGTAGCAGCAGAATTATTATGTATTCAGCAAACGGAAGAAGAAGTAATAGACGGTGAAGAAGGTGCAGAAGTCGAAAAAGCACAGCTTGAAGCTCGCCTTATGGCGCAGCGCATTAAAGCGATGGTTGATTCCGGTTATGAAGTGTATGACCGTAAAAATGATAGTATGCGTCCGGTGCAATATCGCGATTTCGTTATTTTACTTCGCTCCATGCCGTGGGCCCCGCAAATTATGGAAGAGTTAAAATTACAAGGAATTCCAGTATACGCTGACCTCGCGACTGGTTATTTTGAAGCGACGGAAGTAAATATTATGATGAACGTATTCCGCGTTATTGATAATCCGATGCAAGATATTCCGCTTGCCGCTGTACTTCGTTCCCCAATCGTTGGATTGAGCGATGAAGAACTTGCAACGCTTCGTGCTCATGGAAAGAAAGGCTCGTTTTATGAAGTAATGAGCTCATTCTTAAAAGGGGCACCGCTTGAAGAGGAGCAAGAACTTCATGATAAATTAGAGTGGTTTTATAACTTATTGCAAGGATGGCGTGAATTCGCCCGTCAACAATCACTTTCTGATTTAATTTGGAAAGTGTACGGTGAGACAGGTTATTACGACTTCGTTGGCGGTTTACCAGCTGGAAAGCAAAGGCAGGCAAACTTACGCGTACTATATGACCGCGCAAGACAATATGAAGCAACATCATTTAGAGGATTATTCCGCTTCTTACGTTTTATTGAACGTATTTTAGAACGCGGTGATGATATGGGTACGGCGAGAGCCCTAGGTGAACAAGAAGACGTTGTTCGCATTATGACGATTCATAAAAGTAAAGGGCTAGAGTTCCCGGTCGTATTTGTAGCTGGACTCGGTCGTCGTTTTAATACACAAGACTTAATGAAGCGTTTCTTACTGCATAAAGATTTCGGTTTCGGTTCGCAATTTATCGATCCGCGTAAACGAATTAAATATACAACATTATCACAGCTTGCGATTAAGCGTAAAATGAAAATGGAATTAATTGCGGAAGAAATGCGCGTACTATACGTAGCATTGACGCGTGCGAAAGAGAAGTTAATTTTAATCGGAACAGTTAAGGATGCAAATAAGGAAATGGAAAAATGGCTTGATGCGAGGGAACATAGTGAATGGTTATTACCAGATCACATACGTGCCGGAGCGTCTTGTTATTTAGACTGGATTGCACCTTCATTATATAGACACCGTGATAGTGAAATGCTTCTTGAATTAGGACAAGGAAGTATTCCAGATGAAATTTACGGATATGACACTAGCTGGAAAGTAGAAGTTGTGGACGGTAACACACTACTTGCACCAGAGCCAGTTCAAGAAGAGAAACAAGAATTGTTAGAAGCGCTTCGTGAGAAAAAGGCTGTTCCCCTGCAAAGTGAACGGAAAGAAGAAGTGTACGACAGATTAATGTGGAAGTACGGATATGAGGATGCGACATCTCATCGTGCGAAGCAATCTGTTACAGAAATAAAGAGAAATTATCAATCTGAAGAAGGTAGCGATAACGCCTTTATTAAAAAACTACGTGCACCAATTAAAACACGCCCGCGCTTTATGGAGAAAAAAGGGTTAACGTACGCAGAGCGCGGAACAGCAGTCCATGCCGTTATGCAGCATGTTGATTTAAAGAAGCCGATTACGGTTGAAGTTCTTCAAGAGCAAATTGCTGGAATGGTAAATAAGGAATTATTAACATTCGAGCAGGCGGAAGAAATAGCGATTGAAAAAGTAATTTCATTCTTTGACAGTGACTTAGGTAAAAGGGTATTAGCGGCGAAAAGTGTTGAGCGTGAAGTACCATTTACGATGATGCTTGCAGCAGAAGAAGCATATCAAGATTGGCAAGGGAAGAGTGAAGAAACGATTCTTGTCCAAGGGGTTATCGACTGCATGATTGAAGAGGAAGATGGCATTACGTTAATCGACTTCAAAACAGATACGATTGAAGGGAAATTCCCAGGCGGATTCGAACAAGCGAAACCAATTTTAGAAGATCGATATAAAGTGCAGCTTTCGTTATATGCAAAAGCACTGGAGAAAAGCTTACAACATCCTGTAAAAGAGAAATGTTTATACTTCTTTGATGGGAATCACGTTGTAAATATTGAAGAATAGAGGGGCTTGAAAATGGTAACGGAAAAAACGTTAAGAACTTGTGAACAGGGACACGAGTACTATAAAAGTAGCGATTGTCCAACTTGCCCAGTCTGTGAGAAAGAGAGAAAACCAAAAGAAGGTTTTCTCTCTCTTCTTTCAGCGCCAGCAAGAAGGGCATTAGAGCACCGTGGAATTCAAACTGTAGAAGAACTCTCAAAATATAGTGAAAAAGAAATTTTAAAACTGCATGGTATGGGACCTGCGTCTTTGCCGAAGCTTAGGAAGGCTTTGGAGGAGAGTGGGTTATCATTTAAATAAAATGAAATAGTGCCTCTTCACTACTTACGTGTTTATACCACTATTTGTGGACAGTGAAGCTCTTGCTTATTAAAATTTCATTTTAATAATTTTGAATTACATAAAAGAAAAAAGTAGGAGAATATCTCCTACTTTTTTTACGCTGTTCCAATCTGATCTTGATCTGCCACATCAGAATCAAATGTATTCGTTGCACTAACACCGTTAAACGTATTCACGACAAACCCAACATTGGAAGCTCCAGATCCGTTATAGGCTTTCGTGTTTTCTTTCGGAGATACGTTATAAAAATCTCCTAAGTTGAAAGAGCCGTTACTGTTTTGCACGACGAGATTTCCTACAACTGAAGGCATACCATCCACCTACTTTACTAAGCTTTTTAATTACTATATGAATTATTGTGCGGAAGGTTCATCCGTAATATATTGGCGGATTTGTATAATACGAGAGTTATTAAAACCATAATCAACATTTCCAATTTGAAAGCAACCAGAATTTAAAAGTGTCCGCAATTCAACGTTATTCACTTCAATAAAAGGGCATTCATTTACAATATTTAATTTTACATCTGTCGTTCGTTTTGGAATTGTAATGTGTTCATCTGTAAAGATTTCAAAAGCATCAAAGCGACCTTCTCCCCGTATATAAAAAGGAATTTCACGGTGGACGGCAATAGCTCTACTTTTTAATTCCATTTGGTTTGCATCTCCAACTTGAAATACAGCAGCAATCCCTAAAGAAATAATAGAAACATTTTGGACAATAGACACATGATGCAACATAATTTCTCAGTCTCCTTAACCTGGAGTAGGAGGGACATCTGTTACTAATGGTACAAATGGACCCTCTGTAACTGTTTCAAATGGTGTATCGAGAATAGAAGATAGAATGAGGAGATTTGCATCTCCAATTAAAAAGAGTGCGGACGACGATACACCGTTCATTTTAATCTGTCCGACTTTTAACTCACGGTTTACAACGTTAAGGTTCATACATACTTACTCCTTTCGGAAATTTCCCGGTATGTGCTGAATAAAGGAGAGAAAGGCTTTGTCAATATCTTGTTTCATTGCCTGAATAATGATATCTCGTAAATAATCTGGATCTGTTGAAATACCTTCATATGATTGCGCTTGTGATAAATAATAAGGGAGTCGATGCTCCATCTGTTTTTTTATGTCATCCACCATCATTTGTCGATACATTTCATCAAGCGGTGTTCGCTCTTCTTGTTCAAAATGGAGAATACGATTATATGCTTCTTCATCTAAGTATCGATGCATTTCTTGGAGGATACCTTGATAAAAGTCTGGGTTTGTTTCAGTTTCAGGGTTTACCTTCAATGTTTCTGTATCCACTTGAAAATCTTCAATTTGTTGTCCTTTTGCTGAAAATGGGTTTAAACCAATATTTAAAGTACCATTTAAATTTTCGACTTTTAATTGATCGAATTTGTATTCCACTTTTCCTACAGAAGAGGAGGGGCGATTTTTTAATTCGTTAAGCTCTTCTTGGAGTTGGCGCACTTGATCTTCTAAATTCAAGATGGCTGCTTGTTGTGTTTGAAGAGCTTGTTGAAGTTGGTGTAAGTAAGTATATATATCTTGATTCATTTGTGAAACCTCCTTTTCAATAGGGAGGGTAAAAATATTCCTGCTATATATTTATGACAAGGATGTCTTAAGAAGAACTAGTTGATGGTTTGATAGAAATAATTTGTCCTTTCGCCTGTAATGGGCGAAGCGGCTCCGTAAATCCGCCCGTATTTGAAAATTTAGATAGGGCTTTAATACTTCCGGCAGTACCAATTTGGAACACAGAAGAGGTTGTAATGCTATCAATTTTAATACTGTTGATGATGATACTTTGGTTTACATAAAAATTCAATGCAATTGCCTCCTTTAAGTTGAGCCAATTATCGCTTGATCGATTACATCTGAATCGTTGACAGTCGTTGCACTTTGATAATTGTAGACAGAAACATTATCTCCAACGTTGAAAGAGCCGGCCCCGGCGAAAGCACGTGAGTAACTAATAGGCCTAATCGCAAATACATCTCCAATATGAAAAATACCACTTGATCCAATATTGACGATACGAATATGTCCGACCATAGCTGGCATACAAAACACCCTTCGTTTTTAAAATTTTCTTTTCTACTATTGTATGGGCGTTTCCAATAAAATGTGTATTTTTTTGAAATAAAAGAAACACACGCATTATTGCGTGTGTGTTTTGAACGTTTGATTAGGGTGTAAATCCGTATGTACATGACAAATTACATTTAAGAGCCTGTCCAGTTCTTGGCTACAATCCACTGTTTTTTGAGAAGTCATTCCATAGCGTTCAGCAAAATAAATCATTTTTTCACGTTTTTTTTCAATCGCTTGCTCAAACATTGAAATCGGCTCCATCTCTAAATGAAATTTTTAGTATATATGTAGTACATATTATACAAAAACTTCATAAAAAAGAAATGCATTCGCTAAAAAAAGTAAAATTTCTACATTTTATGCCAAATGATAAAGGGGTAACGAATAGGGGATGAGAAGAATATTGTAAAAATTAGCGTGCATGAGAAGGTTTTTTTCTTGCGGATGCGAATACAATTAAAGGGTATGAGTTTTAGGATGGAGAGTGGAAATATTGCGTTTTGTAACGGCGAAGAAAGAAGAAAAGGTATTTGTAGGTATTGTAGATGAAGAAGAAGAAAAGGTATTACACTTAAGAGAAGCGCAAAGACAAAAAGGGGAAAAGGTTACAATCCCTATTACAATGTTAGAGTGTATTGAAAGAGGGACTGAATGCTTTGAGAAAGTATGTGAAATTGTAAATTGGGCAAAAGAGAACGGGGAAGCGGCGTATTATCCGTTAACAGAGGTGAAAATATTAGCGCCGATTCCAAGGCCAAGAAAGAATATTTTGTGCGTTGGAAAAAACTATCGTGAGCATGCGGTAGAAATGGGCGGAGTAGAGTCTATTCCAGAAAATATAATGATCTTTACGAAAGCGCCAACAACAGTTATTGGCATAAATGAGCAAATTAATGGTCACCCTCATGCAACGGACGAACTAGATTATGAAGGAGAATTAGCTATCATTATTGGTAAGCGAGGGAAGCAAATAAAAAAAGAAAAAGCGCTTGAGCATGTTTTTGGTTATACGATTATCAATGATGTAACAGCTCGAGACATTCAAAGAAAACATAAACAGTTTTTCCTTGGGAAAAGCTTCGATACATTTTGTCCGATGGGACCGTATTTAATTCATAAATCGGTGGTTAATGCGCCGAATGCATTACACATTGAAACGGTAGTAAATGGAGAAGTAAGGCAAACTTCTAACACAAATAAAATGATTTTTTCAATAGAAGAAATTATTTCAACGATAAGTAAAGGAATGACTTTAGAACCAGGTGATATTATCGCAACAGGAACGCCGGCTGGTGTCGGAAAAGGTTTTACACCACCGAAGTTTTTACATGCTGGTGATGAAGTGGTCATTACAGTAGAAGGAATTGGTACTTTACGAAATGTAGTGAAATAAAGAAAAGAGCTATCTTGTTAAAAGATAGCTCTTTTTTTATGGCCTTGGGTTATAGAGGTAATCGATAACGGCAAAAGTGTAAAGACCAATGAATGCAAGTGTACAAATGCCAAATAGTATAACCGTAAGTGCGCTTTTTTCTCGTCCAAAACCAATGATAGTAAGAATAACAGCAGTCCAAAATGATGCTTTCAGTAGTGTGAGTGTAGTAGGAGTTGAGTAATGAAGCCATGTTGTGGAAAGTAGGAAACCAAAGAATGTAACTAAAATAAAAGCTGTAGCTAAATAGTTAATATGTTTACCATATCTTAATAGCATGTCGCACCTCCTTTACGATTTTAAAATACAGAAAATTACAATTTTATCTTAATATAAATGAATATAAAAAGAAAGAGGTTGTCCCAACATGTCGGACAACCTCTCTATCATTACGATAATACAGCTTTAATTTTTTGGAATGCCCACTCTAAATCTTCTTCAGAGATTACTAGAGGTGGTGCGATACGAATTACATTTTCGTGTGTTTCTTTACATAATAGACCAGCTGCTTTTAGTTGTTCACAGTAAGGACGAGCTGGCTCGTTTAATTCGATACCGATGAATAAACCTTTACCACGAACTTCAGTGACCATTGGGTTATCAATCTCTTTTAATTGCCCAACTAATTTTTCACCTAATTGAAGAGAACGCTCTGTTAATTTTTCTTCTTCTAACACTTCAAGAGCCGCGATAGAAACAGCACATGCAAGTGGATTACCACCGAATGTAGAACCGTGAGAACCTGGTTCAAATACACCTAAAATGTCGCGGTTTGCTGCTACGCAAGAGATTGGGAACACACCGCCGCCAAGTGCTTTACCAAGTATGTACATGTCAGGAGTTACATTGTCCCAGTCACAAGCAAATACTTTACCAGTACGGCCTAAGCCAGTTTGGATTTCATCTGCTACAAATAAAACGTTTTCTTTTTTACATACTTCAAAAGCTTCTTTTAAGTAACCAGCTGGTGGGATATTAATTCCTGCTTCACCTTGAATTGGCTCTAAAATGAATGCTGCTGTGTTTGGTGTAATTGCGGCTTTTAATGCTTCTAAATCACCGTAAGGAATTACAACGATGCCAGGAAGCATTGGACCGAATCCACGCTTGTACTCTTCATTTGAAGACATAGAAACAGAACCCATTGTACGTCCGTGGAAGTTATCTTCACAAACGATGATTTCAGCACGGTTTGCTTCCACTTTCTTCACATCATAAGCCCAGCGACGAACTGTTTTAATTGCAGTTTCAACAGCTTCAGCACCTGTATTCATTGGAAGTACCATTTCTTTATTAGTTAGTTTCGCAACTTTTTCGTACCAAGGACCTAATTGATCGCTATGG
The DNA here is from genome assembly GCF_051915225.1 of Bacillus cereus group sp. MYBK95-2. NCBI lineage: Bacteria > Bacillati > Bacillota > Bacilli > Caryophanales > Bacillaceae > Bacillus > Bacillus cereus group sp. MYBK95-2. Next base: position 84,424 of record NZ_JBQAEH010000012.1, read on the forward strand.
AAAGCACGAGAAGTTAACGTAACACGATTAGCTTGGTCAATTAAAGCGTTAATAATTTTCGGGTGACGATGACCTTGGTTTACTGCAGAATATGCACTTAATAAGTCCATATAGCGGTTTCCTTCAGGATCTTCTACCCAAACACCTTCTGCTTTAGAAATAACGATTGGAAGTGGGTGATAGTTATTTGCTCCGTATGTGTCTGTAAGTTCGATAATATCCTTAGTTTGAATCATGATTGTTCCCCCTTTTGTTATTACAAGAAGTTTGTAAATACTCTAAATATTATAGCATTTAAATGTAAAAAAGCGAAACATTTCCTGAAAATAAATGAACATGTTATCATATAGAGTGAAAAAGTGTGAAAAGAGGAGGTAAGGGATACGATGGTACATATGCATATTACAGCATGGGCGTTAGGTTTAATTTTATTCTTCGTTGCGTATTCACTTTATTCAGCAGGAAGAAAAGGGAAAGGTGTACATATGGGGCTTCGCCTAATGTATATCATTATTATTGTGACAGGCTTCATGTTGTACATGAGTATTGTGAAGACAGCAACAGGTAGCATGCACATGTGGTATGGCTTAAAAATGTTAGCTGGTATTTTAGTTATCGGTGGAATGGAAATGGTTCTTGTGAAAATGAGCAAAAACAAACCAACAGGGGCGGTTTGGGGCTTATTTATTGTTGCGCTAGTAGCAGTATTTTACCTTGGGCTGAAATTACCGATTGGCTGGAAAGTATTCTAATAAAAAATAAAGCCACCTTATAATCTCAAAGACTTGGGAGATTATAAGGTGGTTTTTTACTTTATCCCGTAAACATCAGATTGGTGAAGGCTAATAATCAGTGGGCTACCCCACTGATTAAAGTTTCACTTTATGTCGCATCGATATGCAACTCTTCTCCATTTACTTTCGTAAAACGGAACATATTTTTATTTGACGTAGTGTGACGGACGAAATGGTGCTGCAGTGTACAGATCATTTCTTCGTTATCAAACAAAAGAATATTTACTCCTTCGCGTGACTCCTCTTGCGGTAAGAAAGATAAATAATTATGACAATACATGCAATCATATAAAGAGTAGTGAAGTGATTGCAATGATTCGGTTAATAATGTGAAGACAGAGTCAGGTAATTCCTCCAGCCATTCATTATAGCTAAGAAGTAACTTTTTTCGAATACGTATCATTTCACCATTTTGCAAATGGTGTTGCTCGTTGGCGATTTGTAATACATCTTGTTCATAGAAACGGGCTGGTAGCCAATTGTTATTATACAAAATTTCAAACCCATCTTCGGCAATATCTACTAATAAAAACGCTTCATCATTTTCATCATCAAAGAATACCCACTCATTGTTTATATATTCTACATTACCGACTGTATGAGCACGGGGCTGATTATATAAAATATGTTTACGTTGTATCATACACGATTTCTCCTTTATGAAAAGTAGTTATTCCTGTTATAGACAGTTCGTGCATTCTTTATAACTAGACACATATAGACATAGGTGGGCATACAATAAAACACGTTTTACTGAGTGAAAATGCTATTCCATATGTGGATAGTAGGTTATCGTCAAGTTTTTCATTTTTTTGATCCGCACTCTTAGGGTGGGGATTACTGCACGTTCAAGAAAAGAAATAAGATGGAAGGATGATTTATATGTGCGGGATTACAGGATGGGTGGATTATAAACGCTCATTAGAAGGAGAAAGAGATGTCGTTACGAAGATGGCTGAGACGTTAGCGAAACGGGGGCCGGATGATAATAAAGTTTGGATTAAAGGAAATGTCGCATTTGGGCATAAGCGGTTAATCGTTGTGGATCCTGAGGGCGGTAAACAGCCGATGACTTGTTTAAAAGGTGAAACGAATTACGCCATTTGCTATAACGGTGAACTTTATAACACAGAAGACATTCGAAAGGAATTATTAAGAAGAGGATATACGTTCAAAGGTCATTCTGATACAGAAGTATTATTAGCTTCTTATATTGAATGGAAAGAAGAATGTGTCGATCATTTAAACGGTATATATGCGTTTGCAGTATGGGACGAACAGAAAGAACAAGTATTTATTGCGAGAGATCGATTAGGTGTAAAGCCACTTTTTTATAAATATGATAGCGGACGCTTACTATTTGGTTCGGAGTTAAAAGCGATATTGTCGCATCCAGATGTGAAGGTGGAAGTAACGTTAGAAGGATTATCAGAAATATTCGGGCTCGGACCGTCAAGAACGCCTGGCCACGGTATTTATGCTGGTATAAAAGAATTGCGTCCAGGTCATGCAATGACATTTTCAAAGAACGGTTTATGTATATGGAGATATTGGAATGTAGAAAGTAAAAAACATGAAGACTCTTTTGAAGAAACAGTAGAGAAAACGCGCTTTTTATTACAAGATGCTATTACAAGACAGCTTGTTTCTGATGTACCACTATGTACTTTTTTATCGGGTGGTGTAGATTCGAGCGCTATTACAGCTATTGCAGCGAAAGAATATGAGAGATCAGGAAAAGGGCAATTACACACGTATTCTATTGATTACGAAGATAATGACAAATACTTTAAAGCGAATGCATTCCAGCCAAATTCAGATGCTCCGTTTATTAATTTAATGACTGAGACATTTCAAACAACCCATCATCGCTGCGTCATTTCGAATGAAAAATTAGCAGAGTATTTAACTGAAGCAGTACTCGTTCGTGATTTGCCTGGTATGGCAGATATCGATTCGTCATTATTATGGTTTTGCCGAGAAATTAAACAAGATTTTGTCGTTGGCTTATCTGGAGAATGTGCAGATGAAATATTTGGTGGATATCCGTGGTTTTATAGAGAAGATGATTTACAATCGAGTGCATTTCCGTGGATGCGTTCTACAGAGGCACGTGAACAACTTCTAAAAAAAGAATGGAGAAATAAATTAAATTTACAACAATATGTACAAAGGCGCTATGAAGAGTCGATTCAAGAAGTTCCTATTTTAGAGGGGGAAAGTCCGCTAGAAGCAAAAAGACGCCAATTATTTTATTTAAATATGGTATGGTTTATGACAACATTATTAGACAGAAAAGACCGCATGAGTATGGGAGCGAGCTTAGAAGTACGTGTTCCATTTGCAGATCATCGTCTTGTCGAATATGCGTGGAATATTCCTTGGGAAATGAAAATGTATAAAAACCGCGAAAAAGGTCTATTACGTAAAGCGTTAGAAGGTGTACTTCCACATGACATCTTATATAGAAAGAAGAGTCCTTATCCGAAAACGCACAATCCGCACTATACAAAAGCAGTAACAGTATGGCTTCAAAATCTATTAACGGATAAAGGTTCAATTTTACACGAACTGTTTGATAAAGAGCAGTTGAGCGGATTGATTCAGTCTGGCGGCAGTGCATTTCAAACACCATGGTTTGGTCAATTGATGACTGGGCCACAGCTTTTAGCTCATTTAGCACAAATTCATGTTTGGTTTAAAGAATATGGGGTAAATATTAAGGAATAAGGGAAAAGCGGCTTACAATTATGTAAGTCGCTTTTTATTAAAGAAATTGTCATATGAAATTCAAAATCACCTTATAAATAATACTTAATTAGAATTATTATTTTGACGTACTTATTATTACTTGTTATAATTGGAAACAAATGTTCTGAAAAAGATTCTCATTTATAAAATTGAGGTGTTAGATAGATGACAAAGAAAAGAATAGGTTTACTCGTAATGGCGTATGGAACACCAGAATCATTAGACGATGTAGAGGCATATTATACACATATCCGTCACGGGCGTACGCCATCAGAAGAAGCGCTTGAAGATTTAATTGGGCGCTATAAAGCGATTGGTGGAATTTCACCGCTTGCAAAAATTACGAAAGAACAGGCGCATAAATTAACAGATTCAATGAATAACATATTTACAGAGTATGAATTTACTTGTTACTTAGGTTTAAAACATATTGCACCATTTATAGAAGATGCTGTAGAAGAAATGAAGCATGATGGGATCGAGCAAGCGATTAGTATCGTATTAGCACCGCACTATTCTACATTTAGCATTAAAGCGTATAATGACCGTGCTATTCGTCTTTCAAAAGAAATCGGTGGTCCTGTTATTGAACCGATTGAACAATGGTATGATGAACCGAAATTTATTTCGTATTGGGCAGACCAAATAAAAGAGACGTTTACTAATATTATAAATAAAGAGAAAGCAGTCGTAATTTTTTCAGCGCATAGTTTACCAGAAAAAATTATTGCAGCAGGAGACCCTTATGTAGAACAACTAAAGCATACGGCAGATTTAATTGCAGAAGCTGCAAATATTCAAAACTATACAATCGGTTGGCAAAGTGCTGGGAATACTCCAGATCCGTGGATTGGTCCAGATGTGCAAGATTTAACGAAAGATTTATATGAAGAGCATGGGTACGAATCTTTCATATATTGCCCAGTTGGTTTTGTAGCGGAGCATTTAGAAGTTTTATATGACAACGATTATGAATGTAAAGTTGTAACTGATGAATTAAATGCCAAATATTTTAGACCAAATATGCCGAATGCACAATCAGCATTTATCGACTGTTTGGCTGAAATTGTTTCCAAAAAAGTGAAGGAAATAGTTGACAAAGATTTAGTTTTGAATAATAATTAATTTATAATAATTTTAAATAAATAATAATTACTACGAAATAAAGAGGAGGATCCCCCTAGATGAATCCAAATAATCGCTTAACAACAAACCAAGGTGCTCCAGTTGGAGATAACCAAAATTCTCGTACAGCTGGTCGTCGTGGACCAGTATTATTAGAAGACTATCATTTAGTAGAAAAACTTGCGCACTTTGATCGTGAACGTATTCCGGAGCGTGTTGTGCATGCACGTGGTGCAGGTGCTCACGGTGTATTCGTAACGAAAAATAGTATGAAACAATATACGAAAGCGGCATTTTTACAAAATGAAGGAACTGAAACGCCTGTATTTGTTCGTTTTTCAACGGTTATTCATGGTCAAGGTTCTCCTGAAACAGCACGTGACCCACGTGGGTTCGCTGTTAAATTTTATACAGAAGAAGGAAACTACGATATCGTAGGTAATCATTTACCAGTTTTCTTCATTCGTGATGCAATTAAATTCCCTGATATGGTACATTCTTTAAAACCAGCACCTGATACGAATATTCAAACGCCAGATCGTTACTGGGATTTCATGACGTTAACTCCAGAATCTACACATATGATGACATGGGTATTTTCTGATTACGGTACACCAGCAAGTTATCGTGAGATGGAAGGTTTCGGCGTCCATTCATTTAAATGGATTAATGAAGAAGGTAAAATTGTTTATATTAAATACCACTGGAAACCACAGCAAGGTGTACGTAACTTAAATGCGAAAGAAGTGCAAGAAGTACAAGGGAAAGACTTCAATCATGCAACTCGTGACTTGTTCGACGCAATCGAAAAAGGAAATCACCCGAAATGGGATTTACACGTACAAGTTATGCAATTAGATGAAATGGACTCTTTAGACTTTGATCCACTAGATCCAACGAAAGTGTGGCCAGAAGATCGCTTCCCATTAATGGAAGTAGGGACAATGACGTTAAATCGTAATCCGAAAAACTTCTTTGCAGAAGTAGAACAAGTAGCGTTCTCTCCAAGTGCAACTGTAAATGGTATTGAGCCATCGGAAGACAAATTATTACAAGGTCGTTTATTCTCTTACCCAGATACACAGCGTTATCGTCTTGGTGCAAATTACTTACAAATTCCTGTAAACTGCCCATACGCAGCTGTTCATAATCAACAGCGTGATGGTGCGATGCAAGTGAATCAAAACCCATCTACAATCAACTACGAACCGAGCCGTCATGCAGAGAATCCAGTTGAAGACCCAGCTTACCGCGATTCAACTATGAAAGTAGAAGGCTATGTATCTCGTGAAAAAATTGACAAACCAAATGACTTCAAACAAGCAGGTGAGCGTTACCGTTCATTCTCTAAAGAAGAGCAAGATAACTTAATTGCAAACTTAACAAATGATTTAAAAGACGTAAATGAACGCACGAAATTACTAGCTGTTTGTAACTTCTTCCGTGCAGATCAAGAATACGGTATGCGTTTAGCGCAGGTATTAAATGTTGATATTACGCAATATGTAGGAAATGCTCCGAAATAAATCGGAAAAGACGACTGGGTTTCGGTCGTCTTTTTTATGTGTAAAGTTACACGCGGGTATTCTTCAGTTTCGTTATGTCGGAATTTGTTGGTAAATCGATATCTTGTGTCGAAACGTTGATATATTGAAAGGAACAATCGATATATTTGAAAAATCGTTGATATATCCAAAAAACCGTTAATATATTTCCAGTTATACTAGGTGGGGTATGTTGCCCGGTGCGCAAAAAAGAGATGCAATCTATTACTAATAGATTGCATCTCTTTTTTAGTTCACTCGCTCAGTATACTCATAAGCTTTCTCCCCATGCATCGAAATATCAAGTCCCATATGTTCCTCGTGCTCATCTACCCGGACAGGGAGGAAGAAGTTGATTGCTTTAATAATGGCATACGTCATTATAATTGTGAACGCATATGTTGCGCCGATCGCTACAAGTTGTTTCAACAGCAGCGAGGCGTTTCCGTAAAATAATCCGTTAGCGCCATCGCCGTTTACGGCAGTAGTTGCAAATAATCCTGTCGCAATACCGCCCCAAGTTCCACCGATGCCGTGACATCCGAATGCATCGAGTGTATCGTCGTATCCGAATTTTGTTTTTAAGAAAAAGACCGCTCCGAAGCATAATACGCCGCCAATTGCTCCGATAAGAAGAGCTGAGAAAGGTGTAACGAACCCGCAAGCTGGTGTAATAGCGACTAGACCGGAAACGGCGCCACAAGCAGCTCCCATCGCAGTCGGTTTTGATTGGAAGAACCACTCTGAAAGCATCCAAGTTAATGCTGAGGCAGCAGCGGCTATATTTGTATTAATAAATGCAGTTAAAGCTACGTCGTTTAAGGATAATGCGCTGCCGACGTTAAAACCGAACCAGCCAAACCATAATAAGCCTGCGCCTAACATTGTAAATGGCAAATGATGAGGAGAAGAACCATTTATGTTTTTTCGTTTTCCAAGGAAAATAGCTAATACAAGACCAGCAACTCCGGAAGTGATGTGAACGACGTTTCCGCCAGCGAAGTCTAGTGCGCCAAGTTCCCTTAGCCAACCGCCGACGCCCCATACCCAATGAGCGACAGGATTGTAAACAATCGTTGTCCATAAAAGGATAAAAATAAGAAAGGCAGAAAATCGCATTCTTTCAGCAAATGCACCTGAAATTAAAGCTGGAGTTAAAATGGCGAACATGAGTTGAAACATCATGAATAAATTGTGAGGAATAGTAGATGAGTAGTCTGGATTTGGTGCGTAGGTAACTCCGTTTAGACCGAACCAATCAAGTGTACCGATAAGCCCGTGCCAATCTGGTCCGAATGATAAAGAATAGCCGATAACAATCCATTGAATCGAAACGGTAGCCATTGCACTATAACTATGCATCGTTGTACTGAGTACATTTTTGCTGCGAACCATACCTCCATAAAAAAGTGCCAATCCTGGTGTCATCAACATGACCATTACCGTCGTCACAAACATAAAAACTGTATCTCCCATATTCATGAGCTCTCCTCCTATAATGTTAGAAAAAATAACATCGTTTTGTTATGTTTCATATCATATTCGAAAAGGAACTAAAAATCAACTAAAAATTCAGAAAAATATATACATGATGTTAGAAAATGTAACATAGATTATTTTGTGAGGATTGAAATCGACATATGCGTTTCTCTCGGATAATTGGTATAATATTCTTACAATTAAAAACTTGGGGGATGCGTGTGGGAAAAATACGGACTAGGAAACTATTCATTTGTTTTTGCTTAGCTTTTGTTTTGTTTGTACCAATACATACTTTTGCAGACGAAAAAAGAGAGTGGAAAGATGAAGTTATATACTCCATTATGATTGATCGCTTCAATAATGGAGAACCGAAAAATGACAAACAATTAGAAGTTGGTAATTTAGAAGGGTATCAAGGCGGGGATATAAGAGGAATTATAAAAAGGTTGGATTACATAAAAGAAATGGGTTTTACTACCGTTATGCTTTCGCCGCTTTTTGAAAGTGGAAAGTACGATGGATTAGACGTGCGAAATTTTAAAAAGGTAAATGAACATTTCGGGACAGACAATGATGTGAAAGAACTTGTAAAAGAAGCTCATGCAAAAGGAATGAAAGTTGTATTTCAATTTCCGCTTGGAGAAAACGAACGACAGGTAATTGACGCAATGAAATGGTGGATAAAAGAAGTTGATTTAGACGGAAGTTATGTTATACATAGTGAAAAAAAGCCGCGTTCCTTTTGGGATAACGCGCAAAAAGATATGCAAGTGATAAAGAAAGATTTTCGTATTATGACAAAGGAGGATAGCGAATACAACGAAAAAATCGTAGAATCGTTTTCCGAAGCGGATGTATCGGTGAAATCGTTATACGATGTGAGTAAAAAAGAAGGGGAATTTGTTACGTTTTTAGATGATCAAGAAACAAAAAGATATGCGCGTATTGCAAAAGAAAATATGTATTATCCGCCATCACGTTTAAAACTGGCGCTTACTTATTTGTTAACATCACCTGGGATTCCGAATTTTTATTACGGAACGGAAATTGCATTAGATGGAGGAAGTGTACCTGATAATAGACGATTAATGGATTTTAAGTCAGACGAAAAATTTATGCAGCACATAACAAAACTAGGTGAAATTAGGCAGGCGAGACCGTCTTTACGACGCGGTACGTTTGAGCTTCTGTATGATAAGAGCGGGATGAGCATACTAAAACGAAAATATAAAGATGAAGTAACTTTAGTAGCAATTAATAATACGAAAGAAACACAAAAAGTCTCCTTACCTGCAAGTGCAATTGGTGAAAAACAAGAGTTAAGAGGATTGTTACAGGATGAAATTATAAGAGAGGAAAACGGAAAGTTTTATCTCGTTTTAAAACGTGAAGAATCAAATGTGTATAAAGTTAACGGAGAAACAGGTGTGAATTGGTTATTTATCTCCTTAATAATCGGTGTGAATGTATTATTTATTGCGTTTCTAATTGCAGTTAAAAGGAAGCGTAGATGAGATGAGAAATTACTCGCTCTATGTTCATGTCTTCTTATTGTATTTGTAAGTTTGTTCGGTGGGGCAATAGTGTTATTCTGTTGATATGAAATTTCTTAAGAGAAACGATGTGAGAATGAAAACGTCCCTAGTGAGAGGAGGGCCAGGTTAGGAAGAGGATTTTCTTCCTAACCTGTTTTTTGTGTTAGCACCGATAGGGAAGAATCTTTGAAGCAATCAATAATTGCAACTATATTAATTTTACATTACATTAAAAGTTAGAGAATACTCTTATACTAATACAGTGCTAAATAGTAGGTGGGAAAATGGAGTTTTACGATTTGGGTATTACCATTAAAGAGCTTAGAATTAAAAAAAATATATCACAATCCGAATTATGTCATGGAATATGTTCGCAAAGTCAAATTAGCAAAATAGAAAAAGGTGTGATTTATCCATCTAGTATATTGTTATATCAATTATCAGAAAGACTTGGTATTGACCCAAATAATATATTTGCATTAACTCAAAACAAAAAATTAAAATATGTAGAAAATGTAAAATGCGTAATAAAAGATTGCTTAAAGCAAAAACAATACAAAGAACTTTATGAAATAGTGAAAAAAGAGAAAAACGAAAATAACTTCCAATCAACAGAAGATAAACAATTTTTAATATGGCATGAAGCGATTGCTATATTTATGGTGGATAAATCAATAAAAACTGCTTTAGATTTTTTAAATAATGCATTAAAATTAACTGTAACTAATTCTGATTTTTTATCAGAAAGAGAAATAGATATTATGCAGACAATTGCTATATTCCATGGGGAAAATAAAGAATATGAAAAAAGTATTAATATATTAAGAAGGTGTTTAACTAATTTTAATAAGTTAGATTTTCCTAGAGATAAAGAAATTAAATTGAAAATTATTTTTAATTTAGCAAAAATTTTAGGTCATGCAAATCAACATGAAGAGGCAGTAAAATACAATGATATGGGTATCAAACTAGCTATTAATCTAAATACTTTATATTTACTAGGTGAATTATACTATGGAAAAGCTTGGAATTTATTGAAACTTAAACAACCTAATGAAGAAGATGTTGCAAATAACATGAAAAAAGCATTATTTATATTTGAACTAACAGAAAAAGAAAATCTGATAAAAATGGTTAAAGAAAAATATTTTGAAAACCAAACTGAAAAAAGTCACTCATAATTCATTTGGAAATCACTTGAAATATAATAAAACCTACAGGGGAAATCTCTGTAGGTTTTATACTTATAAACTTGCTTCTAAAATATTAGTGCTTAATATAAATTTTTGAATAAGAGTTTACTTAGCGCTTTAGCGTACTTTTTTATTTTGAAGCATACATCTTTATTAAAGATGTATGCTTCTTTTTAAATCCATCCGAATATTATTGGTTCAAGTCGGAGGAAGGTACTTTGGGGTGTCTTTTCTTTAGATCTTTATCATTAACTATTTAATGTTTTTTAAATGATTACATGACATATTTTTTTTGTACCAAGCTTTGTTGATACAGTTAGATTTATCCGTTAGTGTATTCGTATTATTAGAACATCCTACAGTATTTAGGGAGAATGTGGCTAATAAAAACCATAATATTAATTTCTTCAAAAAACCACTTCTAACTCTTTTTTAATTAACATTTTTTAGATCCTTACTAATTTTACATTACATTAAAGGTTGGGAAATATTCTTATACTCATAAATTGTTACGTTTTGGCGGGGAGAGGAATTATGAGTTACAGCGATTTTTAAGATGACTTTGGCCCAGGATGTGGTTATTAAGAAAAGTAATTCAAATTGAAGGGGAAACGTCTTAAGGTATATTTTTCTTATTTTCAATAAGGTCTGCTAAATACATGTATAAAACAAATTCTACAATAAGGCCTAGTTTAATCATGCGCTCACTTGTAAAGTATTCGTATGGTTAGACTCTGTTCACTTAGTGATTTTCACCGCATACACCATTTTTCTATGGTTTGTTCTCGGAATATTGTCTCTACAAAACAAAAAACTCCTCTAATTAAGAGGAGTTTTCTTTTTAGCGGTAGTTAATGAACTGTACGTCGATTGGTAAATCAGCGCTACGAACAGCTGCGATTACTGCTTGTAAGTCATCACGGCTTTTCGCTGTAACACGTACTTGATCATCTTGTACTTGTGTTTTTACTTTTAATTTCATTTCTTTAATGATGTTGTTAATTTTTTTAGCGTTATCTTTATCGATACCTTGTTGAAGTGTTGCGCGTTGGCGAACAGTGTTGCCAGTTGCAGCTTCAACTTTTCCGTAATCTAAGTTCTTAATTGGAACGTTACGTTTTACAAGTTTAGAGATAAGAACGTCTTTTACTTGCTCTAATTTAAACTCGTCATCAGAAGTTAAAACAAGTACTTCTTTTTCTAATTTAATATCACTTTTACTTCCTTTAAAGTCATATCGGTTTTGTATTTCTTTTAATGCGATATTAATTGCGTTTGTTACTTCAGGTAATTCTACTTTCGAAACGATGTCAAAAGAACTATCTTTTGCCATAGTTAGCACCTCCAAATAAATTTCTAATCTTGTTATGTACTGTACATACTAAAGTATAGCTGAAAACGAGTCTAGACTTAAGTGTTTTCGTACTTATATTCATGTAACCTCATTTTATTATAGTGAATTTTGGGCAGTTGGACAAATACAGGAAAAATCATGTTATAATTAACTTTTGTTTGGAATGATAAAAAAGATAATTTTATATATATAGAAGGGAATTAAAAAATATGTATTTGCAAATAGGATCGATTGAACAGGTAACTGTTTTACGCGAAACGGAAATCGGATATATGGTTGGGAATGAAGAAGAGGAAATTTTCCTACATAAAAACGAAGTAGCTGGAGAAATTGAAGAAGGCGATACGATTGATGTATTCTTATACCTTGATCACCAAAATCGTATTTCAGCAACAATGAAGGAACCGATTATTACAACTTATGATTGGAACTGGGTAAAGGTTGTAGAAGTTATTCCTAGTTTAGGTGTGTTTGTTGATATTGGTGTGTCAAAAGATATACTAATTCCAGCTGATGAGTTCCCGATTTATATGCCAGTATGGCCAGAAGTAGGCGACGAATTATATTGTACGTTAAAATTAACGAATCGTGATCGTTTAATTGCTCTTCCGGCAAGAGACAGTGATATGCAAGAAATTATCGTAGATGCAACGCCATCTATGCGTAATAAAAACGTAAATGGACGTGTATATCGTTCGCTTCAAGTAGGTTCATTCGTTTTAACAGATGAACATTTCCGTGCTTTCTTACACCATACAGAAAGAAAAGAACAAGTCCGCATCGGTCAGCGTGTAACAGGCCGTATTATTGACGTAAAAGATGACGGTACAATTAACATTTCACTTCTTCCTCGTAAAGAAGAAGGAATGGAAGACGATGCTGCAGTAATTTATGCATATATGGAAGAACGAGGCGGAGCAATGCCGTTTTGGGATAAGAGCCATCCAGAAGATATTAAAGAACGCTTTAACATGAGTAAAGCTGCATTTAAGCGCGCACTTGGTAAGTTGATGAAAGAAGAAAAGGTTTACCAAGAAGAAGGCTGGACGTACTTTAAGAAATAAGATAGAAGATTAAAAAGCACAACCTTATGTAAAAAGATAAGGTTGTGCTTTTTTTTAATTTCCTTGCGGAGAAACAAGAGTAAACGTATCTTTCAAATCACTATCATTTATTTTAATATTTGCCTTTTTTAATTCCTCTTGTAACAATTTTTTGCTGAATACAGGATCAGCAGTACGTTCTTCCTCTAAGTTTTTGCGAATAGAGTCTTTCACTTCATCATAAGGCTTTAAAGCTTTTTTATCAGTTAATTTAATAACGTGATAACCGTTTGATGATTTTACGGGATTGCTAATTTGTCCAACATTTAGTTTGTAGGCAGCGGTTTCGAATTCAGGGGCCATTGTACCTGAATTGAAGTATCCAAGGTCTCCACCTTTATCTTTTGATAGCAGATCTTGTGATTCTTGTTTTGCTAATTCTTCAAATGAAGCACCAGCATCTAGTTTACTCTTTATTTCTTTCGCTTCATTTTCGTCACTTACTAAAATGTGACTCGCTTTAATTTCTGGCTTATAATGGTCTTTTACGTCTTTTTCTGTAATGCTTTTCTTAATCGCTTCATTCATAGCAAGTTTGAACTTAATTTGATTTTTGAAATCCTCTTCATCTTTTAAACCATAATTTTCTAATACTTTTTTGAATTGATCTCCATATTGTTTTTTTACTTTTTCTACTTCTTTATTTACCTCTTCATCAGGTACTTTATATTTTTTTGTGATGACGTCTTGTGCCATCATTTCGTATAGCATGTCTTTTCCGTAACGATCTTTCAATTGTTTTTCGAAGTTATCCTTTGTAATGGTGGAGTCTGTTGCTGTAGCGACTGTAGCTGAGCCATTCTTTTGTCCGCAAGCAGATAGCATCAATATACTTATTAGTGCAGTAATAATGAAAATATGTTTCCCTCTCATGCCAACACCTCATCCGAATATGTTATCGCTATTGTAGAATATAGAAGTGAACATGAAGTGAATTTTTAATGTTTTTTCCTTTAAAATGTAAAAAAGTACATCAACATAATTGTTGATGTACGATGGAATCAAAGGTGATCGGTCTTTTTAGAGTATGCACGTTTACCTTGCTGAATATTTTTTTGCTCTTGCTCATTTTTTTGTGTGCGTTTTGCGTTATTATCACGTGCTTTTTTGTCGTTATCACTCGTATGTGGCATATGTATCAACTCCATTTCTAAACGTTGTACGTTTATCATTTCCTTTTTCGTAAAGACTATGTATAGCGGTGCATTTATGAAGGGTAAAGGTGGATTCGAAATGGATTTGAAGTTGAATTATACTGAACTTATAAAGAAGTTAATCGTTGTAATCATCGCAGGTTTATTAAACGCGATTGGGATGAATTTATTTTTAACGCCAGCAAAAGTGTATGCGAGCGGCTTTGCTGGATTGTCTCAATTATTATCACAAATATTAGGTGATTTTTTATCGATTCACATATCTACGGGAGTATTGTTTAGCTTATTTAATATTCCTGTCGTTATTTTAGCGTGGAAAAAGGTTGGAAAGGCCTTCACCTTTTTTAGTTTTCTTTGTGTTATATTTATGACTTTGTTTCTAGAAATCATCCCTGTTAGAGCGGTTTCGAATGATATCATATTAAATGCGATTTTTGGCGGGATTATTTCGGCAATTGGAGTAGGGATTGCTTTAAAGTGGGGTGCTTCTACAGGTGGATTAGATATTATCGCCATGATTTTATCAAAAATAAAAGATAAGCCTGTCGGTACATACTTTTTCTTTTTTAATGCAATTATCATTATCGCTGCTGGCTATGTATATGGATGGGAAAAAGCGTTGTATACGCTAGTGACTTTATATGTATCAACGAGAATTATTGATGCAATTCATACTCGCCATGTAAAGATTACAGCATTAATTGTTACGAAGAATGGGGCAGACGTAAGAAAGGCGATTCACTCGCGATTAGTAAGAGGGATTACAACGATACCAGCAACAGGTGCTTATACAAATGAAAATAAAGAAATGTTAATGATGGTTATTACCCGTTATGAGTTATACGAATTAGAGAGGATTATTAAACAAGTGGACCCAGGTGCATTTACAAATATACTGCAAACAGTTGGGGTATTCGGATTGTTTCGGAAAGATTAAAGAGGACCAAAGTTGGTCCTCTTTTTTAATGTAAATTCGTAATGTTTTGCAATTGCTCTTGCATTTCACGGAGCTGAACTTTTTCAGCAGTTGAAGAGTTTGCGTAAGCGGATTGCAAAGCATTTTTTGCTCTATACACGAGATCTTGTTGCTCAGTACCGCTTGAACAAGATACGGCATTTTCAACAGCGTCTCTAGCTTGTTGGAATAGTAAGTTCCCCATTTAAACCCCTCCAAAAGAAGAGTTACTTCTTGCTTTTTCTGCCTCAGCTAATGTACCTCTGTACGGGAATCTTGCATCATGCTTCATAACAGCATCGGCTCCTTGTTGGATAAAACGTTTTGATTTGTTCTTTTTACCCATTCGAAAAACCCCCTTTATTTAGCTGAAAACAATCGACGCAATGTCTCATGCGTCTACTTATAGTATGGACATTTGGCAGGAAACTATAAGTAGGGAATTTTTAGATTACAACCCAAGAACCTCTTCTAAATATAAAGCAATACCATCTTCTTCGTTCGTTAACGTCGTATGGTTTGCGAGTGATTTTAATTCAGGGATGGCATTTCCCATTGCGATGCCGTGACCAGCAAATTCAATCATTTCAAAATCATTATCTTCATCACCGAAAGCGATAATTCGCTCTTGTGGAATGTTGTAATGACTAGAAATTTTTTGTAATCCAACTGCTTTATTTAATCCGCTTTTCACAATTTCAATAATCGGCCAAGGTGCGCCCCATTTTCTATGGTCAATTACTTCCGCATGCATATCGGTTAAATGTTGACGAATTGCAGTAGAATGCTCGTCATGTGCGTCAATTAATAAGCAAGTTGGATGATCGTTTAAAATATTTAATAAGTCTCCCGTAAAAATCTTAGGAGAGCCGAATTCGAAAATATGTTTTTTATCTTCATCAATTTCACGAACATACACATCGTCCATTACTTCCGCGTATATATTTTTTACGCCAAAATCAAAGCAAGCTCGGACAATTTCTTGCGCTGTTGCTAGCTCAAGAGGAGAGTGATGTGTTCCCCAGTTTGAATCAAGAGGATGATGTACGTAAGCGCCGTTAAAGTTTACGATAGGTGTGTTAAGATCAAGTTCTTTATAGTAATCATAACTAGCACGGAATGGACGTCCTGTTGAAATAACAACAATATGTCCCTGTTCCTTTGCTTTTGCAATTGTATGTTTCGTTCGAGTGGAAATTATTTTGTTGTCTGTTAATAAAGTGCCGTCTAAGTCTAATGCGATTAAATGTTGTTTGTTCATAATTTCACCTCTTATAATAATTTTTTTGTATCTATCTGTATTTCCGTTTTTAATATGCAGAAATAAGAGGTTAGACTCGGTGAAATCACCATAGATGGAAATTTCACTATATATCCATCTTACGTCTCAAAGTGCTGTGGTGTCTACTATTTATCGTTGGAAATTAAGAAAAGTCAACATCTTTTTAGAAAGTTCAAACAATGTTTCTTTCATTATGTACAAATTGTGAAAAGGGTTACATTGCTCGTGTGATGAGGCATATAATGAACATGTAATCTTCTCGTATATGTTTGACTCTCCTTTGAAACTAGCCTAGAGTAGGTTGGTTTCTTTTTTTTTTCTACAGGTAGGAAAGAAATCCCTGCTTACGCTTGTGTCATTCATATATATGTACAAGAATGAGATGTAGTACTGTTTCCTAAACATGACAGAAAAGCTTTCTTTTAAAATGGATATACTAATGAGGCAAGACGTCATGGAAGGAGAATGAAGATGGGACAAAATCGCAGGTTTCGTTCTGGACAAAAAGCGCCGAATGATGGCATTTACGTAGAAATTGGTGAAACGGGAAGTATGGTGAAAGATCCGCAAATGGTGAAATTAACTGCCGGTGAAAAGTTTCCGGATAACACGAATCATAACCGCCAGTGGACATATAAAAGAAAACCGTAACAGAAGCCGCAATCATTATTGCGGCTTTTTTGTCGTTACACATTGTAATTTCATTTACCGTATTTTTTAGCAGTATAATGAATGCTCTCTTTTTCTTTTTCAAATAATAAGTTTGAAAATACATAGGCAAAATTATTGTATAAAAAAGTCAGTTGGCGTATAATCAAATCAAAGGTCAAAGAAAGTCAAACTTTTGGAGGGCTGTAAAGATGGACTTAAATCAAATGACAACAAAAACACAAGAGGCGATTATGAGTGCCCAATCTTTAGCGGTATCTCATCATCACCAAGAGGTGGATACTGTTCATCTATTACTTGCATTATTAGAAGAGCAAGATGGATTAGCAGTACGTATATTTCAAAAAATGAATGTTGATATAGAAGCATTAAAGCAAGGTGCTGAAAGTTTAATTAAAAAGAAACCTTCTGTAACGGGGAGCGGTGCAGAAGTTGGAAAATTGTATGTAACGAGCGCTCTGCAACAACTTCTTGTAAGAGCAGGAAAAGAAGCAGAAAAACTGCAGGATGATTACATTTCAGTAGAACATGTATTGCTTGCTTTTTCTGAAGAAAAAGGCGATATAAATCAATTATTTACAAGATTGCATATTACGAAAGATAACTTATTACAGTCTTTAATGACAGTTCGGGGGAATCAAAGAGTGACGAGTCAAAATCCAGAAGCAACTTATGAAGCGTTAGAAAAATATGGCCGTGATTTAGTGGCGGAAGTGAGAGCAGGGAAAATCGATCCTGTAATCGGCCGTGATAGTGAAATACGACGTGTAATTCGTATTCTTTCACGTAAAACGAAAAACAATCCTGTTTTAATTGGGGAGCCAGGTGTTGGTAAAACAGCAATCGTTGAAGGGCTAGCACAGCGTATCGTGAAAAAGGATGTACCTGAAGGATTGAAAGATAGAACGATTTTTGCGTTAGATATGAGTGCGCTCGTAGCAGGTGCGAAATTCCGTGGTGAGTTCGAAGAGCGTCTGCAAGCTGTATTAAATGAAATTAAAAAGAGTGAAGGACGCATTTTATTATTCATTGATGAACTTCATACAATAGTTGGAGCTGGTAAAACAGAGGGAGCCATGGATGCAGGAAATATGTTAAAACCGATGCTTGCGCGCGGTGAACTGCATTGTATCGGGGCGACGACGCTCGATGAATATCGCAAATATATTGAGAAAGATCCAGCGCTAGAAAGACGTTTCCAACAAGTATTAGCAGAAGAACCAACTGTTGAAGATACAATTTCCATTTTACGTGGATTAAAAGAACGCTTTGAAATTTATCACGGTGTAAATATTCATGACCGTGCGATTGTAGCAGCGTCAGTTTTATCAGATCGATATATTTCAGATCGCTTCTTACCTGATAAAGCAATTGACCTTGTTGATGAAGCGTGTGCAACAATTCGTACAGAAATTGATTCTATGCCAACAGAATTAGATGAAGTAACGCGCCGCATTATGCAGCTGGAAATTGAAGAAGCGGCTCTTGGGAAAGAAACGGATCGTGGTAGCCAAGAGCGTCTAAAAACATTGCAACGTGAATTATCGGATTTAAAAGAAGTTGCAAGTGGCATGAGAGCGAAATGGGAGAAAGAAAAAGAAGACATTCACAAAGTTCGTGACTTACGTGAACATTTAGAACGTTTGCGTCGTGAATTAGAAGAAGCAGAAGGCAATTACGATTTAAATAAAGCAGCCGAACTTCGTCACGGGAAAATTCCCGCAATTGAAAAAGAGTTAAAAGAAGCGGAAGAAATGGGCGCGCATAATAAACAAGAAACTCGTTTATTACGTGAGGAAGTAAGTGAAGAAGAAATTGCAGATATTGTTTCACGCTGGACTGGTATTCCTGTTGCGAAACTCGTGGAAGGTGAACGCGAGAAATTATTACGCTTAGAGCAAATCTTATCAGAGCGTGTCATCGGACAAGAGGAAGCAGTAAGCTTAGTGTCAGACGCAGTTCTTCGTGCTCGCGCTGGTATTAAAGATCCGAACCGCCCGATTGGTTCTTTCATCTTCTTAGGACCAACAGGTGTTGGTAAAACAGAACTTGCAAAAACGTTAGCCCAGTCTTTATTCGATAGTGAAGAGCAAATGATTCGCATTGACATGTCTGAGTATATGGAAAAACACGCCGTGTCTCGCTTAATTGGTGCACCTCCTGGATATGTAGGATATGAAGAAGGCGGTCAATTAACAGAAGCGGTAAGACGTAAACCATATTCCGTTGTTTTATTAGATGAAATTGAAAAAGCACATCCAGAAGTATTCAACATTTTATTACAAATGTTAGATGATGGACGCATTACAGATTCGCAAGGTCGTACAGTGGACTTTAAAAATACAGTTATTATTATGACTTCAAATATTGGATCTGCTCATTTACTAGATGGATTAGAAGAAGATGGTTCCATTAAAGAGGAATCAAGAGACCTTGTAATGGGGCAATTAAGAGGACATTTCCGCCCTGAATTTTTAAACCGTGTGGATGAAATTATTTTATTCAAACCTCTTACAACGAATGAAATTAAAGGCATTGTTGATAAAATTGTAAAAGAACTACAAGGTCGTCTAGCTGACCGTCACATTACAGTAGAATTAACAGATGCAGCAAAAGAATTTGTTGTGGAAGCCGGTTTCGACCCAATGTACGGAGCTCGTCCATTAAAACGATACGTACAGCGTCAAGTGGAAACGAAATTAGCACGAGAATTAATTGCAGGAACAATTACTGATAATAGTCACGTAGTTGTTGATGTAGAAAATAACGAATTAGTCGTTCATGTGAAATAAAAATAAAAAAGAGTTCGGATAAAATCCGGACTCTTTTTTTAGTGTTGTTCTACTGGCTCGTTTGGAATTGCAGCTGAAATTGCTAGTACTAACACAGCAAGAACAACTGAGAAAATAGACGCTTGGTTAAAGTCGTATGTACCGCCAGTCATAGAGCCGATTACATAGCTCATCATATGTACAAGTAAGAACGACCAAATTAATGCCCAAATGAAACGCATATTTTACACCTCTATTCGTTCAATCTGTCCTTATTGTAACACAATTGAAAAAAGAATATAGAAAAATATTTGTAGATTTTTCAACGCAAATTTGCATTCCGTTCATACATTATAAAAGAGTGGTTTTATATGTTTAGAAAATAAGGCGGGGGAAAAATGAGTATTACGGAACGTTTTTTTTACTTAGAAAAAGAACCATGTGTCATTTATTTACCGGAGAAGCCAAATGGATTTTCTGTTATGCTCCTCGGTGATTATAACTACTTTATTGAGAATGGTACAAGTTTATGGACACAGCATGCGGGTAGATCTTATTTTTTACATGGCCTTATTGAGCAAGGCTACACAGTCTTTTCTTCTAATTTATACGGAAGACATTGGGGAAACGACCAATCTGTTCGTCTAGCGAAACGTTTATATGACGTTGTGTTGAGAAAAGAGACATTGAATGCGAAAATGCACATTATGGCAGATGGTATGGGAGCACTTGTAGCACTCGAAATGATGAACAAATACCCTGAGTGTATACGCTCTGTCATTATGTTAAATCCGTGTTTAGATTTACCAGAATATGTGGAGTTTGAGAAAGAGCATAAGTTTTTTTACAAGAGACTCGTGAAGGAATTAAGTTTGGCGTATGATGCCAAAGAAGAAGAATTAGAATCAAAAATAAATAAGAAATCATTTACGCTTCTTCCATCTTGTGTACCTGTTAAAATTTTCGTATCAACACAAGAAAAAAGAGGAAGAAAACAGCAGTTGCGTAGATATGAGAAAATGAGGCAACTAAATCAATGTGATACTTCTGTCTTGTTCCATCTGCAAGATGTGAAATATAAAATGGTTAGGCAAACGACCGATTTCTTTAAAAAATATGAAGAAGAATTATGAAGCTCCCATATACATAAATGAGGAGCTATTTGTTTCAGAGGGAAAGGGTTGGTGGTATGGAACGCGTGCTAATTGTAGGTGCACTTACGTTTGTAGGTTATCACCTTGTAAATAAAATGATTGCAGAAGAAGTGGAAGTATATGGTCTTGATTTTGATGAATTCGATAGTATGACGAAAATTAATGAAGAGAAGTTATTATTAATTGGGCGAAATGCATTATTTACGTATTATTCGATAAGAGATGAAGATGGATGGAGATCGGTTGAGGAAGAGAGATTCGATACTGTTTACTTTTGCTTATATGAGCCAAATCAGCAAAGTGGATTTCGGAATGAAAGAGTCATATTACAATATTTAAAGCGAATTATAAGAATGTGTGAAGAACAAAAAGTGAAGTTAAATTTAATTTCTTCTATTGAAGTAGGCAGTACAGATGAATCCGAAAATAAGCGACTATTTTTGAAAGTAGAAGAAGGATTGAAAAAAGGGAATTTACAATATAGTGTATTTCGAGTTCCAACATTATATGGACCGTGGCAACCGTCCTTTATGATGTTTCATCAGCTTATTTTATCAGAATTAGGTGAAAAAGAGTGCCGTTGTACGATTGAGGAAAAGGGGAATGATTTACTTTACGTTGAAGATGTATGTGAATACTTATGGGAAAATGGAACGAACGGGGCGCATCTTGGTATATACAATTTACTTAGTGGTAAACAGTCATTATGGGAAAAAGGTATGAATCTTTTACGCGCGGATGATAAAGTAAATAAAAATAATAACGAAGTAAGAGATGAGGCTATCGAGGTAATTTCAATAAAAAGAAATACTCCGTTAGAATACGGTTTAAATAAGCAACTGGCACACATGAAAAAATATAAAGAGTTATACGAAGGGTAGTACGCGTGTTACACTATTGTATGTGAAAGTTTTAATGGAGAGGAAGAGCATAATATGAACGAAAAAAGCATGCAGTTTTTACAAATCGCAATGAAGCATTTACCGGAAGCAAAGGCAATTTTAGATGATAATGGAATTGCACTTGATATGGAGAAGGCACAGCCGGTGTTAGAGTTGTTAATGAAAGTTATGAACGAGGCCTATGAGCTCGGGAAAGCAGATAAAGAATAAAAAGAATAAAAAGAATAAAAAGCATCTTTTTAAGATGGAAGAGAGGCCCGAACCGTGGATAGAAGCGGTCAGGGCCTTTTTTATTCTCGCCTGGGGGAAAACCAGAGATATGAAGAGGATAAAGGAAAAGTAGTGAGGAGAACTCTCTAGTTTAGAAGGAAAGCAGATGAAGAATAAAAAGCATCTTTTTAGATGGAAGAGAGGCC
>NZ_JBQAEH010000013.1:0-89931 GCF_051915225.1 Bacillus cereus group sp. MYBK95-2
AGCGTTCATCCTGAGCCAGGATCAAACTCTCCAATAAAGTTAGTTTGTCTAGCATCTAAAATAAAAATTGACGTTTCACGTTGTTTGTTTCGTTCAGTTTTCAAAGAACTAAAAGCGGGTGAAGAGAATCGAACTCTCGACCAGAGCTTGGAAGGCTCTTGTTTTACCACTAAACTACACCCGCGTGGTCGGGAAGACAGGATTTGAACCTGCGACCCCCTGGTCCCAAACCAGGTGCTCTACCAAGCTGAGCCACTTCCCGTAATTGGCGCGCCCGAGAGGAGTCGAACCCCTAACCTCTTGATCCGTAGTCAAACGCTCTATCCAATTGAGCTACGGGCGCTTATTCATGATGTTTTTTTCGTCGTTGTAATTTGGCGACTCAATTATCTTATCATACTACATTTTCAAATGCAAGCACTTTTTTAAGATTTTTTTGATGCGGCCGAGAGGACTTGAACCTCCACGGGGTTTCCCCCACTAGGCCCTCAACCTAGCGCGTCTGCCGTTCCGCCACGACCGCGTGGAAAAAACAAAAGTGAGCCATGAAGGACTCGAACCTTCGACCCTCTGATTAAAAGTCAGATGCTCTACCAACTGAGCTAATGGCTCGTAAATGGCTGGGCTAGCTGGATTCGAACCAGCGCATGACGGAGTCAAAGTCCGTTGCCTTACCGCTTGGCTATAGCCCATCGAAATAATTATCTTCTTTCCAAAGACAAATGTTATTGTAACATAATGTCCAATAAAAAACAACTGCTATATAGCAGAAGTTAAAATGGCGGTCCCGACCGGGGTCGAACCGGCGATCTCCTGCGTGACAGGCAGGCATGTTAACCACTACACCACGGGACCATTTGGTTGCGGGGACAGGATTTGAACCTGCGACCTTCGGGTTATGAGCCCGACGAGCTACCGTGCTGCTCCACCCCGCGACAATACTATTCATATAAAATTATATGGTGGAGGATGACGGGATCGAACCGCCGACCCCCTGCTTGTAAGGCAGGTGCTCTCCCAGCTGAGCTAATCCTCCGAAGTGGTGACCCGTACGGGATTCGAACCCGTGTTACCGCCGTGAAAGGGCGGTGTCTTAACCACTTGACCAACGGGCCAATATGTATGGCAGAGAAGAAGGGATTCGAACCCTCGCACCGCGTTAGCGATCTACTCCCTTAGCAGGGGAGCCCCTTGAGCCACTTGGGTACTTCTCTGTATGGCTCCGCAGGTAGGACTCGAACCTACGACCGATCGGTTAACAGCCGATAGCTCTACCACTGAGCTACTGCGGAATAATGAAGACAATTTGTATCTTATAAAAATTCTCTCTGTAAGTCAAGAAGTTTTTAACAACATCTTGTTCAAACGTGACATGTTTATAATATACTGGATTGCGTTTTTACTGTCAAGATGTTTTCGATATCGGTTTGAGTTTCCCTTTACACTTTCCACAGACATATCTTTTTATATTTATTTGACGCCTTCTTACATATTGAAGTGAACACTCCATACATTCATACTTATAAATCTTTTTTTCCT
Organism: Bacillus cereus group sp. MYBK95-2; assembly: GCF_051915225.1. Taxonomy (NCBI): domain Bacteria; kingdom Bacillati; phylum Bacillota; class Bacilli; order Caryophanales; family Bacillaceae; genus Bacillus; species Bacillus cereus group sp. MYBK95-2. The sequence goes on from NZ_JBQAEH010000013.1 coordinate 1,540, forward strand.
TCTCTTCATTAATCATTCGTTTACAAAAACGTGGTGCATCAACTTTCTTTAACAACTCACGAAAATCCCTGTCCCTGTGCTTATACCCTCTTCCTGCAATATGTAAGTGATAATGACAAAGCTCATGTTTAATAATCCCGACTAACTCTTCTTCACCATACAATTCGTAATATCGATAATTCAGTTCGATATTATGACTCTTCAATAAATAACGCCCACCAGTTGTACGTAATCTATTATTAAACACCGCTTTATGTAAGAACGGCATCTCAAAGTATTGTAGTGACACTTCTTCCACTAGTCGCTGAATTTCTTGCTCATCCACTCTCATTCCTCCTAAACAAAAAAATATTTTTACACTTTTCTCCCTTCTTATACATATATTAAATAGTACATATACCCATCCTCATGTAAGAAGCGTGGTTTCTAAAAACAAAACATGAATAGAAATCCACTCACCAACCTCTCATCAATAGCATTTTAGATTTTTGAGAGCAGGATTAAACAAGGAGGGATTCCTATGCCTACGTGGCTAAAAAAACAAATGCAACGTGCATATTTCGAAAAAAACCGGTATCAAATTAAGTTATTAAATGAATGCTGGTTTTATTATAGCAAAATACATCAAAGCTCATAATCCATTACACTTTTTATTTCATAAAAAAAGAGCAGTTTCATCTGCTCTCTTCTCTTACTATTCAATCGGCAACATAGATAGTGCAACGCGTCCTTTTTTTGTATCAATATCATCTACCCATACTTTTACAATTTGCCCTACTGATACAACATCTAACGGATGCTTTACAAACTGTTTGCTAAGTTTAGAAATATGTACTAAACCATCTTGCTTTACACCAACATCAACAAAAGCACCAAAATCAACAACGTTACGAACTGTTCCTTCTAGTTCCATACCACGTTTTAAATCTTCTAATTTCAAAATCCCTTTTTTCAAAAGTGGTTTAGGCAACTCATCCCTCATATCTCGTTCAGGACTAATAAGCGCATCTATAATATCAACTAACGTCGGCTCCCCAACTCCTGTTTCTTGAGATAACTTAGAAATCTCTACTTCTTCCAATCTCTTTTGTAATTGCGGTTGTCCTACGTCATCTATCGATAACCCTAGACTCTTCAATAACAATTCAACATTTTTATATTGCTCTGGGTGAATACCTGTTCGATCTAATGGATTCGCTCCTTCTAGTATACGTAAGAAACCTATACATTGTTCATAAGTCTTTGCACCTAAACGTGGGATTTTCTTTAATTCCGTGCGCTTCGTGAATTTCCCATCTTCTTCTCTCTTTGCTACAATATTTTTCGCAACAGTTTTCGATAAACCTGAAACATATTGTAACAATGCAACCGAAGCCGTATTTACATTAACCCCAACTTGGTTAACAGCTGTTTCTACTACAAATGTTAATGACTCATTCAGTCTCTTTTGAGATACATCATGTTGGTATTGTCCAACCCCAACTGATTTAGGATCAATTTTCACAAGTTCAGCAAGTGGATCTTGCAGACGTCTCCCAATAGAAACGGCACTTCTCTCTTCAACTTGTAAATTTGGGAATTCCTCACGGGCTAAATCAGAAGCTGAATATACACTAGCACCCGCTTCATTTACAATAATATAAAAGACATCTCGGTTCACACTTTGTAATACATCTACTATAAACTCTTCTGTTTCTCTAGATGCTGTCCCATTACCAATTGCAATCATTTCAACTTGATATTTATCTATAATAGAAAGAACTTTCGTTTTTGCATCATCATATTTACGAACAGGTGGATGCGGATAAATAACATCGATATGTAGTACTTTCCCCGTATCATCTACTACAGACAATTTACAACCAGTTCTATATGCCGGATCTACCGCTAGCACGACTTTCCCTTTCATCGGAGGTTGTAATAATAAGTTACGTAAGTTCTCAGAGAAAATATGTATTGCTTGTTCTTCAGCTGTTTCTGTTAATTCTTTACGAATCTCTCTTTCGATTGAAGATTGAATTAATCGTTTATAACCATCTTCAATCGCTAATTGTACATAATGTGCACTTTTCGAATCGTTATCACGAATTACTTTCTTATTTAAGAAGGTTACTATCTCATCTACTGGCGGAACAACAGCAACTCTCAATATATCTTCTTTCTCGCCACGATTCATTGCTAATACACGATGTGGTACTACTTTTTGCAATGGTTCTTCATAACTGTAATACATTTCATATATATTCTTTTCATCTTTTTCTTCATCTTTCACGGAAGAAGACATAACACCTTTTCTAAAAGTAACATTTCGAATCCAACTACGATACGCAGCTTCATCTGAAACCATTTCTGCAATAATGTCTTGTGCACCTTGTAAAGCTTCTTCTGCAGATTGCACTTCTTTCTCTACATTAATAAATTCCACTGCCTTTTTAGCCGGATCTTCTTTCTTATATAACAATAACCATTCAGCTAATGGTTCTAATCCTTTTTCTTTAGCAACTGTCGCTTTCGTTCTTCTTTTCTCTTTATATGGACGATATAGATCTTCTACTTCTTGCAACTTTGTAGCTTTAACAATTTGCTGTCGTAGCTCTTCTGTCAGTTTCCCCTTCTCATCAATAAGACGAAGAACTTCTTCCTTCCTATCTTCAAGTTGCATCATATATTGCCATCTCTCTAAAATCGTACGAATTTGCACCTCATCTAAAGAGCCTGTCCATTCTTTTCGGTAACGAGCAATAAATGGAACTGTGTTACCTTCTTCTGTTAATTGAATAACATGACGAACTTGCTTTTCGGTAAAGCCTAATTCTTTCACTAACATTTTCATTAACGCTTGTCGATTATCTACCATTTCCATATACAACCGTAACCTCCTCTATAATAAAAAAAGTTGCCCTTCAAAGAGAGCAACTTAAACTGCCGATTTAAAAATCTATTAGTCCTAAACTAATTTGTAGCGCTTCATCTACACGAATCATCATCACTTCATCTAAGTGAGTGATTTTGTCCGTTAAGCGCTGCTTATCGATTGTTCGAATCTGCTCAAGTAAAATAACAGAATCTCTCTCAAAACCGTACTTTTTCGCATCAATTTCCACATGAGTGGGTAATTTCGCTTTTTGAATCTGTGCAGTAATAGCCGCTACAATCACCGTTGGACTAAAACGATTTCCGATGTCATTTTGAATGACAAGAACCGGACGAACGCCTCCTTGCTCAGAACCAACAACTGGGGAAAGGTCTGCAAAATACACGTCGCCGCGTTTTACAATCAAAATATTACCCCCCGCTAACTAAGCGTTCTACTGTATGAGCTGCTTCATACTCTGCTAAGAAAGCTTCAGATGCAATACCAAGATTAATTTTTCCCATTTCAATGTACCCACGTCGCATTGATTCATGTTGGTAGCGTTTCTTCGTCTTATGTTGACGCAATAACAATTGTGTTGCCTGGCAAATTAGTTCATGGCGATTCTTATTCTCTTGTTTTCCAATTCCGTCCAATTCCGTTACCATTTGCTTTGGCAACCGAACCACGATTTCAGTAGTTACACTTGATTCGGACACAAAAATACACCTCCACCGTCAACTACACACCCAAATATATATATGACACCTATTGTAATAATACCATTGTATGGAGCCTGTTGCAAAGACTTCCTTATTCCTTGCTTATGTTTTCCAATTCACAAACAAAACATTCATCTTCTTAAATTTTTTATCTCATAACTAACTAAAAACAATAGAACTCCTCTTCAAAACTTACGTGCAACTTATATAAAAAATGATTATAAGTAAAAAGCTTCTCATCAAAAAGAGCTTATTATCCAGCAATGAACAGTCACTCCAATGACAAGAAGCAATCATACTACCTTCTATATATTGTTCAAGTAATTAATTATCTCTACAACCTTACCATTCCGTATAAATATTCTCGGCACACGGAAACTGATCGTTGCAATAATTTCATAATTAATAGTCCCTGAGTATTCCGCAACCTCTGTAGCGCTAATATACTCATCTCCTTGCCTTCCAATAAGCGTAACTTTCGTACCAAGTGGCACTTCACAAGGAAGATGAATCATGAACTGATCCATTGTTACTCGCCCTACAATCGGTACCCTTTTACCATTTATAAGCACTTCAAATCCTTGTAACCTCCTAAGCCACCCATCTGCATAGCCAATCGCTACAGTCGCAATCCATTCTTCAGTTTTCGTTCGGTAGGTGACGTTATAACTAATTCCATCACCTTTAATTACCTGTTTAATATGAGCGACTTTCGTATGAAGTGATAGCGCCGGTTCTAATTCAAATGGTAAAAAAGGACGTATTTCTACAGAAGGAGATAATCCATACATTGCAATCCCAATTCGCACTGCATTAAATGTAATCCCTTGAAAACGTAACGTCGCAGCACTATTAGCTGTATGAACAAACTTAGGATCCACTCCGAATTCTTTCAACCAACTTAACTGCTCTAAGAACGTGTTATATTGCTTATCAAAATACGAAGTCTCAACTTCATCTGCCGTTGCAAAATGCGTGTATACTCCTTCTAACTCTAAAAACGGTGCACCCTCTAAACTCTTTAAAAATTCTTTTAGCTCTTTTCTTTCACGTATTCCAATTCTCCCCATACCACTATCAAAGTTAATATGGAATTTCATTACAGATGAACCATCCCAAAGTTTAATTGCTTCGTCCACCCATTCTTTTTGAAAAACCGTTAGCGCTACATCATTTTCAGCAGCTACATTTACATCACGCGGCGGCGAGGGACCTAACACTAAAATCGGCTCAGTAATACCAGCCCTCCGAAGCACTAAAGCTTCATCTAAAAAAGCAACAGCTAACCTTGTTGCACCTGCTTCTAATGCCGTTTTAGCCACCGGTACATAATCGTGCCCATATGCGTTTGCTTTAACTACAGCAAAAATCTCTACATTACTTGGGATGAACTCTTTAATATGTGTAACGTTGTTATAAATGGCATCTAAATCCACTTCCACCCAAGTGTCACGGTAAAATGGTGCTTCTTCCATAAATACACTTCCTTATACACGATATGCGAAGCTTATTCTTTTATATGCTTCTTTTATGAAATCCACCTTCAAACTAAGAAAAGACGTGGTGCACATATATCACCACGTCTAAGAAGTTTACTTCACCTGCTTCGCTGTAACTGAACGAGCAACCATTAACAGCTCCTTCGGCTCTAAACCTTTAGACACGAGCATATATTCTACTCCGTTATGCGACCACGTTACAGAGTCTTTCGTTAATGCACCAATCGTAAACCCAAGATCAACTGGTTCTCCACTTACACTTACCGCTGATGATGCCTCTGCAACTTTTGCCTTTTCTTGTATTAAAGTAAAGGATTTCTTATTTCCAGTGTATGTGAGTATCGCACGCTTGCCACTGTCTGTCTTCAACTCTTTTTCATCTTGCAGAGTCATACCTTGTGGTGTATCAAGTGGATACAAAATAGCAAACGGTTTGTCTTCTTTCGCTGTTGTTTGAACATCTACCTGCGCTCTAGACATATTTTGTTTCGTATCAAATGCACCTTTATCAAATTTCGCATCGAATTTCACTTTAGAGAAATCTACTTTCACAAGAACATTTTGATCATTATCCATTAACTTCACTGAAACTGGAGTCAAGTCGCTCTTATTCAATGTAATCTCTTGTCTCGGCAACATATTTTGATGTTGATAGTTTGTTTTTGTTTTAAAAATATAATACTTATCTGTTTTCTCAAAAGTAAGGTTTTTCTTGTCCTGCAAAATATCTCTTACAAGTGATTCATATAAATAAGCCTGGCTACTATTTTGCGGCCAATCACTTTGAAAACGGAAGCTCTTATTAAGTGCTGGCGTTAATACAAATACACCTTCTTCATTTCTCAAAATAATTTGGCTCTGATCTTTTTTTGCATTTTTTAAATTCACACGATAAAAAGACGGTTCCTTGTGCCAAATCTCTACGTTATACTCTTGAGGCTCATTGCCTGTTTTAATAGATAATTTTGCCTCAGCTTGATAACTTTTCATCCCTTTTACTTTTGATTCTAAATCTCTCACGACATCATCTTGCTTCTTTTCCATACAACCCGCCAACACAAAAACGGTCAACAAACCGACAAGAACTAAAAACAGACGCCTTTTCATCAATTCAGCCCCTTTGCCCCTATAAATGAATGGAAGATGTACCTTCCTTATCGCTACCTCAAATATATGAGACAAAGATATAAAATATGCAGACTAGCGTGACAAGCTTTCTAAAACAACTTGAGCAACAGCAAATTCCTTACTATGACTAATTGATAAATGAACAATATACTCTGTACTTGTAATCAGAATTGGCTTACCTCTTTCATCATTTTTCACTTCAATATCTAAAAAACTCACTTCTTTTCCGATACCAGTACCTACAGCTTTTGAATACGCCTCTTTCGCTGCAAACCTTCCAGCTACAAACTCTGTAAGGCGACTTCCTTTCAGCTCCATAGCAACATTACGTTCATTTTCCGTTAAAATACGTTCCATAAATTTAAGCTTTCCATCTAGCATTTTTTCAATACGATTTAATTCAATAATATCGATACCAATCCCTATAATCATTTCAAAATCCCCTTCTTCTATTTAACTTTCTTCTTTCATATTGATAAGAATAACAGAGAATCTTTCTGATGCAAAAGGGGTGATAGTAACCGTATGCTAATAAGATCCACTCATATTTCTTTACAACCGACTATTCTTACCTTACTGCTTATTCATTTAGTCATGATGATATTAGGCGACTTTTTTCTCTTACCACTGGCAGCCTCTAATGAATATATCGCGAAAGGAGAATGGTGGCGTGTCATAACTTCTCTTCTCGTACACGTAGACTTACAACATTTTCTTTCTAATAGTATTTTTTTGTTTGCTCTTGGTTCTTCTATCGAAAAGCAACTCGGACACTTTTCTTTTTTTATTCTATTTTTTCTCTCTGGAATTTCTGGAAATATTTCTTCTTATATTATTATGCCGCTTGAATATATTCACGCAGGTGCATCAGGTGGTATTTTCGGACTATTAGGTGCACAGTTATTTTTATTGTACAATCGATACCGCTCTTCAAAACCAAAAGAAATTGCCATTTTCTCAATTATGATACTTCTATTACTGCTATTTACTTTCTTTAACCCTTCTGCCAATCCGATCAGTCATTTAACAGGTTTAATAACCGGTGGCATTTTAACCCCTTTTTTAACAAAAAAAAACGATGGTGCAAAGCTTATTTAATATAAAAGCTTGCACCATCGATAATTTCTACATCTACTTGTTCACTTAAATCTCTCATTAATTGAAATAAAGACTCATCCTTCATCTTCGCCTCAATCATACAATCAATTTGCGGAACACTTCCCTTTATCCTTCTTAAAAAAGATAAAAATGCGTCTACATTAATATAATCTGCATGAGCTCTTGGATCTTTTCCCTCTCTAGGGCTAGAGATATGCATTTTAATCGGCAACAAAGACGTTTCCCACGTATGAACAACACGTGCCCAATCTTCATACCAATCTTCTTGCTCATTATTCATCATATGGTGATGCAAGTCAAATACGACGGGAATATCTAATTTTTCTCCTAAATATAATGTTTCCTCTAACGTAAAGGTTGTATCATCATTTTCTAATATAATCATTTCTTGAATACCCCTTGGGACATTCGACCAATTCTCTATAAAGCGCTCTAATGCAAGTTCTTTATCTTTATATCCTCCTCCAACATGCAGTACACATCGTTGCTTATGTTCAATCCCCATGCCTTTTAATAATTTTTTGTGCATCTGCAATGTTTTTACAGATTGTTTAAAAACACTCTCTTCAGGTGAATTTAGTACAACAAAATGATCTGGATGGAAATCAATTCTCATATTCATATGAACTGCATATTCACCTAGTTTTTTTAAATTTTCTTTTAACGGACGAATATAGTTCCACTCTAGCAATTCCTCATGATTCGCTAAAGGAATGAGCTTTGAACTGAGCCGAAAGAAAGATATGTCATGCCCTTTATTATGCTTTAATAAACGTAAACAATTTTCTAAATTGGAATTAGCAATTCTTTCAAGCTTACGAATTGCAGCATCACGATCATCTAATTTCTGAAACTGTGCATACGTCATCGTTTGAGATGGAGATGCATTCTTCAAATGCACACTCATCGCAACGTAACCAAGCCTTACAAGCATATAACAGCCCCTTTTCTATCATAACTATTATGTAGTATGCACAATTATAGAAATAAAAAAAGAGAATGCCCGCAAAGGGCATTCTCTTTTTTTTATTAAGCTTGTGGACGGCTATGATGTTTTCTTTCGCCGCGTCCATTTGAAGAACCAGGGCGACCTTGACCTTCACCTCTACGACCACGACTACCACCATCACGATTACGATCGCGGTTACCATCACGATTGCGATCACGGTTTCCGTCACGATTACGTCCATCACGGTTACGGTCACGATTACGTCCATCGCCACCGCCGCGTCCATCACGACTACGATTACGGTTACCATCACGGTATCCGCCTCCGTTACCGCCGCGTTTTTTAGAACCGCCGCCTCTTGAAACAACAGGTGGTTCTGATGTTAAAGCGATCGGAGTTGTATCCGGCTCTTTAGTCATCATTTTTAAAGCAGCAGCTACTACTGTTACAGAGTCATTTTCTTCTAACATTTCTTCTGCAATACGCTTGTAGTATGCTAAGTTTTCATTTTCAATTGTGCTTTGAAGCTTTTCAGCGATTAAACGTTGTTGACCTTCTAATGCCTCGTCAAGTGTCGGTGCATCCATACGGTCCATTTTACGTTTTGTTGTACGCTCGATATTTTTTAATTGTCCTGATTCACGTGGTGTTACAAATAGCATTGCAATACCTTTTTTACCTGCACGACCAGTACGACCGATACGGTGAACGTATGATTCTGGATCTTGTGGAATATCGAAGTTATATACGTGCGTTACGCCTGAAATATCAAGACCACGCGCAGCAACGTCTGTTGCAACAAGAACTTCAATAGAACCTTCTTTAAATTTACGTAATACAGACATACGTTTCGCCTGAGTTAAATCACCGTGAATACCTTCTGCAGCATAACCACGTAAGTTTAATGCTTCTGATAATTCATCAACACGACGCTTTGTACGACCAAATACGATTGCAAGCTCTGGAGATTGAATATCTAATAAGCGTGTTAACACGTCAAACTTTTTCTTTTCTTGCACTTCTAAATAGAACTGCTGAATGTTTGGCATTGTTACTTCTTTTGCTTTTACTTTAATGTGTTGAGGCTCAGTCATGAAACGCTCAGCAATACGGCGGATTGGATCCGGCATTGTCGCTGAGAATAGTAATGTTTGATGTGTTTCTGGCACATCTGTTAAAATTGCTTCAATGTCTTCAATGAAGCCCATGTTTAACATTTCATCCGCTTCGTCAAGAACAACTGTCTCTACGTTTTGCAGACGAAGTGTTTTACGGTTAATATGATCTAAAATACGACCCGGCGTACCAACAATAATGTGTGGGTGTTTTTTTAGAGCACGAATTTGGCGGTTAATATCTTGACCACCATAAATCGGTAAAATACGAACGCGTTTATGCTTACCAATTTTGTATAATTCTTCTCCAACTTGAATTGCTAATTCACGCGTTGGCGCGATAACAATACCTTGAACCGATTCTTTATGTGTATCCACTTTATCTAATAGTGGTAATCCGAATGCTGCTGTTTTCCCTGTACCTGTTTGCGCTTGTCCAATAATATCTTTACCTTGCAATGCATGTGGAATTGTTTCAGCTTGAATTGGTGTAGCCTCTTCAAAGCCCATACTTTCAACAGATTGCAGTAAAGAATCACTTAATCCTAATTCTCGAAATGTTGTCAATGTTACTTCTCCTTTTCTATCCTATACTTATCATTTAAAAAAAGGCGTTTTCCGAATTTGCGGAAAAGCCCTTTTCCTGAATGCTCACGTATATAAACGGGCGTATATTCTTCACGAAAATACTTCTAAACGTTATTACACTTTATCAATTATAAGTTTTGTATGTGTAAAAAGCAAACCCAACTGTTACCTTATTTTCATATTCAGAGTTTTTTTCTTCACTTTTATTTTTTTATATTTACTGTAAGCGCTTATTATAAGTTTCTTCTATTTTCGTAACTATCATCCCTATTTATATACACCAATTATTTCAACATCGTAATTACTTCTTCTAATTTCATACCGCGAGATGCTTTTATTAATACAACATCTTTCACATCGACTACTGCTTGTAAATCTTTTACTAACTCTTCTTTATTATCATACGCCTTTACACGTTCATTAGGGAAATTAATTTTTGCTCCTTCAGCAATTTGAGCCCCTAATCTACCGTATGTGAATACATGTGAGATTTTTGCTGGATCGATTAATTTTCCTACCTCATAATGGAACTGTACTTCTTGATCTCCAAGTTCTAACATATCACCGAGCACAACGATTTTTTTAGCAAAACCATCTAAACCATTCATTAAATGGAATGCTGCTTCCATAGCCGTCGGGCTTGCATTATAAGCATCGTTGATAATTGTTAAACCACTATTTGTTTTCACAATTTCCATACGCATGCCCGTCATTTGAAGTGTTACTAAACCTTCTTTCATCTCTTCCCACGTTACACCAAAATGTTTCGCAATTGCCATTGAAGCAAGTGTATTATACACATTATGTTTTCCTAACACCGGTAAGTAGAATGAAATATTTTCATCTCTATTCATTTTGAAATGTGTCCCAGTTGCTTGTAATGTTACAGTCGTTGGATAATAATCGTTTGCTCTTGCATCACCAAACGTAACCGTTTCTGCTGCTAAATTCATTCCAGGAACACGATTCGTTAATAAAGGCTCATCTCCGTTATATACGAACACGCCACCTTCTTGTAATCCTGTAACAATTTCTAATTTCGCTTCAGCAATTGCCTCACGAGATCCTAAATCCATTAAATGTGCCTCACCAATATTTGTAATGATAGCTGCATTAGGACGAGCTAACTTAGATAAGAATTCAATTTCGCCTCGGCTTGACATACCCATCTCTAATACTGCTACTTCTGTATTTTCTTCTAAGTTTAAAATGGTAAGAGGTAATCCGATATGGTTATTGAAGTTCCCTTCTGTTTTTTGCACTTTGAATTTAGTCGCAAGAAGACTTGTTACAATATCTTTCGTAGATGTTTTACCGTTACTACCCGTTACACCTACAACTTTAACATCCAATTGATCGCGATAGTTTTTCGCTAACATTTGCAATGCCGATAGCGTGTCTTCTACAAAAATAACCGGGAGATTCTCAGGTGGATTCGCTACATCTTTCATCCATAATGTAGCCACAGCTCCATTTTCAACAGCTTTATCTACAAAAGCATGTCCATCGAAGCGCTCCCCTTGAATCGGAACATACAAGTTTCCTTTTTCAATTTTTCTCGTATCAATAGACACGCCTTGAATAGTAATTCCCTCATATTGCTCTGCTAATTCAGTACCATTTACCATCTGTTCCACTTGCTTTAACATTCGCTTTATCATATATAAACGCTCCTTACATAGAGGAAGCACTATTCCTATGAATAGTGCTTCCTCCTTTTTTGTTAGATTGTATATTTAATTTTTTGTTTTTCTTCGTGACGTTCAATCGCTAAACGAATTAGCTCTTCGATTAATTCTGGATATGGTAACCCAGTATGTTGCCATAATAGAGGGAACATACTGAACGGTGTAAATCCTGGCATTGTGTTTACTTCGTTAATATACACTTCTCCATCTTTCGTTAAGAAGAAATCAGCTCGCGTTAAACCTGCACCGTCTAATGATTGGAATGCAATAATCGCATCACGCTTAATTACATTAGATTCTTCTTCTGTCATTTCAGCTGGAATAATTAGCGCCGTATCACCATCGATATATTTCGACTTATAATCATAGAAGTCCTTTTTCGGAACGATTTCACCTACAACTGAACATTTCGGCTCATCATTACCTAGTACCCCAACTTCTACTTCACGACCTACAATATTTTCTTCTACAATAATTTTGCGATCAAATTGGAATGCCTCTACAAATGCATCCTCAAGTTCTTCACGATTTTTACACTTATTAATACCAACACTTGAACCAAGGTTCGCTGGTTTTACGAAGCAAGGATATCCTAACTTATCTTCTACTTTAGAATAAGCTTCCTCACGATTTTTTTCCCATGCACTACGAATGAAGGATGCATATTTTGCTTGTTTTAAACCAGCCTCTGCAAAGATGTTTTTCATAACAACTTTATCCATACCAGCAGATGATGCTAGAACACCATTTCCTACATAAGGGATATTCATTAATTCTAATAGTCCTTGAACCGTTCCATCTTCACCGTTTGGTCCATGTAGTAATGGGAAAATAACGTCAATAGCGTTCTCCTCAGAAGCTGCAGATGGGATAATTTCTGTACTTAATGATAACGGAGAAATCGCATTTTCTGCACCGCTCATTTTTAAAGCTTCAACATCTGTTACTTCACCTTCAATACGCTCACCGCGTACCCATTGACCTTGTTCAGTAATATAAATTGGATGAATCTCGAATTTATCTTGATTTAACGCTTTAATAGCAGCAAGAGCCGTCTGTAGCGAAACTTGATGCTCAGCTGATTTTCCACCATATAATAAACCTAATTTAATTTTCGTCAATGAAATCACCCTAACCAATTGTTTTCATTTTTCTATTTTAGCACTTTTTATAAAAATAGGTAGTTCCTATTTGAAATAAAATGTAACTTCCATAAATAATTAAATAACATCACTTATTGGTTTTTCATTTCATTTTCTATATAACTACACAAAATAAAATGGCAATCTAATCTAGTTATGTACCTAAAATATGTAGAAATCCCCTTTTTTGTGTATGTCACCTATTCACTAAGAAGATTGTTTGGTTAGTGTGTCTTTTTGCCTTTGCTCCACAAGGCGATCTAAAGAAACATATACAATACCTGCAACTACACATCCTACAGCTAAAATTGTAAATAGAAAGTGACCAAGTAATCGATCTAATAAAAAACCGCCCAAAAGTGGACCAAATGCGCTTCCTGTAATCCACTGCAAACTTGCAGCTCCCATATAAGTCCCTCTCAAATGCTCAGGGGCCAAATTTGCTACAAATGTCATCTGTACAGGCGACATAATCATCTCACCTAACGTATATATAGCATAAACGAACAGTAGTATTATTAAAATAATTGTAGCATTTGTATTAAATTCTCCAAACCACTTCGGTAACCACCCTATAAAAAATAATCCAATCCCGAATAAACATGCACCATATAACATCGTCTTCCCGACCGGTTTATCCGTAGCCCATTTTGAAATTTGAAACTGGAATAAAACAACTAATAGTCCGTTTAACGCCATTAAATATGGATATGGATTATTCGTTCCAAAAATATGCTTCATTTCATTATCAAAATGTAGTGGCAACATGCCTTCGGTTTGAGAAAACCCCATCGAAATGATAATGCCTGCTAATAAGTAAATCATTAGTACCTTATCTCGCATTACAATTTTCCAAACTGCCCCAGTTTCCTTTTCTTTATGTTCTTCCTTATCTGTCCTTTTTGGCATCGTCTCTTGAATAAGAAGTAATACAAGTAACGCATAAAATAGCATTGTAGAAGAGGCAATAATAAACACAAGGTTCTTTGACAACACAACTACTGATGCTCCCATTATCGGACCAATCGCAGCACCTATATTGTGTCCCATTCGTAATAAACCATATGCCTCTGTTCTTTTTTCTGGTGCCGTTACATCCGCGACCATAGCTGATGCAGCTGGATGAAATAAAGAATTACTCAACCCTAAAAAAATAGATAAAATTGCATATGGAATAAATCCTTCTATAAATAGAAAACCGAGCATTAATAATGCATTACTTGCCATAGAAAATATCATAATAGGCTTTCTTCCATATATGTCAGCAATTCTCCCTCCTATAAGTGATCCAAAACTTGCAGCAATTGGAGAAAGCGCCATAATAACCCCAACTTCCAACAACGAATCTACCTTATCTTTTAAATATAATGCAAAAAAAGGCATTAACATCATCATTGCAATTCCATTTAACGTCTCTCCAATAAATCGAATCCATACGTTACGGTCCATCTCCCTTAACTCACGCCACGTATTTTTCATCATTTCACCCCTTTAGTTAGCCAACAATTATCTTATAATAAGTTCAGAAAAATGTAAATTTTCAAATAAAAAAATCCATTCTAACAGAATTAGAATGGATTTTTTCACTTATAAATTTGCAACATCTTCTTCTTTTTTACTATTATTTAAAGCACTATGTTTTCGGCTATATAAGAAGTAAACCGCTATACCAATAACCATCCATATCCCAAAACTAATCCATGCTGTCCCCGATAATTGAAGCATTAAGTATAAACAGAAGATCACTGTTAATGCTGGTAAAAATGGTACAAGCGGAGCCTTAAATGCCCTTGGTAAGTCTGGATGTGTTCTTCTCATTACGATTACCGCAACAGCTACGAGTGCAAATGCTGACAATGTCCCCATATTTACAAGATGTGCTAAAACATTTAAATCTATTAATCCTGAAATCAGTGCCGCAATAATTCCCGTTGTCCATGTATTTAAAAATGGCGTTTTAAATTTCGGATGAACTTTAGCAAGACGTTTCGGCAGTAAACCATCTCGGCTCATCGCATAAGAAACACGAACTTGCCCATACATCATAACTAGCATTACTGTTGTAATCCCTGTAATTGCTCCTACTGAAATTACCCCCGCTAAACCATCTTGTCCAATAAATTGAAGTGCAAAAGCAACTGGATCTGATATATTTAGCTGTCCGTATGGAACAATTCCTGTCAAAATAAGCGAAACAACGATATAAAGAACTGTACAAATTAATAACGATGCAATAATACCAATTGGTAAATCACGTTGCGGACGTTTCACTTCTTCTGCCGCTGTTGAAACTGCATCAAATCCTATAAATGCGAAGAATACTGTAGCCGCTCCAGCCATTACACCATCTAAACCAAATGGCATAAAAGGCGTCCAGTTTTCAGGTTTCACATAATTAAAACCAGCAAAGATAAAAATAAGAACAACTGCTATTTTAATAAATACCATAATGTTATTTACTCGTGCACTTTCACGAACACCCCTAGATAAAAGAACTGTCATCACTAAAATAATTAGAACTGCAGGTAGATCAATTATTCCACCCTTACCTGTACCAGGAGCCGAGGAGAGAATAGTCGGAATATGAATTCCAAACCCCTTTAATAAAGATTGAAAATATGCAGACCAACCGTTCGCTACAGCAGATGTAGCAAGTAAATATTCCAGCATTAAGTCCCAGCCAATTAAAAATGCGAATACTTCCCCCATCGTCGCGTATGTATACGTATACACACTGCCCGAGACAGGAACTGAAGAAGCAAATTCAGCATAACAAAATGCAGCAAAGGCACAAGCTAGAGCGGCAATCGCAAATGATAATATAATAGCTGGCCCAGAATGTTTCGCTGCCACAACACCCGTTAGAACAAAAATACCAGTTCCAACAATTGCTCCGATTCCAAGCATAGTTAAATCTAGCGCGCCCAATGTTCTTGCTAACGTTTTTTGCTTACTTTCTTGCATTAACTTTGCAATTGGCTTCTTTTGAAAAATTTGCTTCATCTTTCACTCCTCCAAGTTTTAAATTTTCTGAAAATTTTTAATTCGCTTTTTTATTTTACTCATTACGCTTTTCCTAGTCAATACTTTTGTCGAAACAAGTAGAAATTCTTCTGAATATGCACAATCCTTATTATTCTTTCTATATATCTTTCCATTATTTTTTTGGTATTATTATACATGTCGATTCCGTGAAAAAGGCATGCCCCCTTATTGAGAGCATGCCTTTTTACTTATTTCACAGTATATGAACCTTGTTCAATCCAGCTATACATATACTTTTCATCTTCTGTTTCATGTGCTTGTTTTACAATACGAAGCGGACGGAATGTGTCTATCATAACAGCTAATTCAAGCGTCTCTTTCTTCCCTATACTTGCCTCTGTTTTCCCCGGATGCGGTCCATGGGGAATCCCGCTCGGATGAAGTGTAATAGAACCTTCTTCCACACCTTTGCGACTCATAAAGTTTCCTTCTACATAGTAAAGAACTTCATCACTATTAACATTACTATGATAATATGGTGCCGGAATTGACTCTGGATGATAATCGTATAAACGTGGTACGAAAGAGCAAATAACAAAATTATGTCCTTCAAATGTTTGATGTACTGGCGGTGGCTGATGAATGCGCCCTGTAATTGGTTCAAAATCCTCTACATTAAATACCCACGGATATAAATAGCCATCCCATCCCACAACATCTAACGGGTGGTGTCCTAAAACATGTTTATGCATATAGCCTCTTGATTTTGTCATTACGACAAACTCGCCTTTTTCATCATATGTCTCTAATTTTTCTGGACCACGAAGATCTCTTTCACAAAACGGACTATGTTCTAACAATTGTCCGTATTCATTTCGATAACGACGCGGCGTTGTAATTTGGCTATTCGCCTCTACAACAAGAAACTTAGTCTCTCCTTCATCTGGAATAACACGATAAATCGTTCCAATTGGGATCGTTACATAGTCGCCTTTTCTATAGTGAATCGTTCCAAACATCGTTTCAATTTTCCCTGTTCCATAATGAACAAATAACATTTCGTCGCCATCACCATTACGATAGAAATAATCCATTTTTTCTGTTGGACTCACTACTCCAATTAATAAATCTTCATTTCCAAGTATGAAATTCCGTCCACTTATTGCATCACCACTTTTTTTACTTTCTTTCGTTCGAAAGTGGCGATGAGAAAGAGCAACATCCTCTTCATACTGCAACTGACAAGAATGCGATAATGCAGAATGACCTACTTCTGTTGGCATATAATGATGATACAAAATAGACTGCGTACCAGAAAAACCTTTTGTTCCCATTACCTGTTCACGATAAAGCGATCCATCTTTTTTACGAAATTGTACATGTCGTTTATGAGGTAGTTCTCCCATGTGACGATAAAACATGCCCATCACCCGCTTCCTTTTCTTTTTTGATCGTATTACGTAGTGTACCTAAACCAGTAATCGACAGTTCTACAACATCTCCATCTTGTAGCCACTCTTCTGTACCCAGTTCTAAAATACATCCTGTTCCTACTGTCCCAGAACCAATCACATCTCCTGGATATAACGTAACGTCCTCTGAAGCACGTTCAATCATTTCAGCAAATGTATAATAAATATCTTGGAAGTTTCCTTTTGATAATAGTTTTCCATTTACATGAGCAGTCATTTCTAAATTATATCGATCACCATTACGATAAACGTCTAATTCCTCTTTCGTAACAAGATGTGCTCCTAAAGAAGTTGCAAAGTCTTTTCCTTTCGCTGGACCGAGACCTACTTTCATTTCTGTTGCTTGTAAGTCTCTCGCACTCCAGTCGTTCATAATACAATAACCAAAAATATATTCCTCTGCTTGCTCACGAGAAATATTTCGCCCTTCTTTTCCCATTACGCAAGCAATCTCCAACTCATAATCAAGCTTTTTAGACTTTTTCGGACCAATTACAAAATCACCGGAACCAATTACAGCACGATGATTAGTAAAATAAAAAACCGGAATATCATACCATTCGGGCACAACATCTAATCCTCTTCGTCCGCGAGCTGTTTTTACATGTTGTTCAAATGCGTAAAAATCTCGAATACTACTCGGATTAGGAAGAGCAGCTGTCAATTGTACTTCTTCTAAAGCATATATACCCTTATTTGGATTCTTAATATTCCGCACTACTTCTACATACTCATCCGCTTTCTCTAAAAAAGCCATCATAGAAGAAGGGATTTTCCCTTCACTAGCAAGATTCATATCTATTACTTTGTCACCTTCAAGCCATCCAGCCCGTAGTTCTTTTGAAGGAAGACAAAATGTAACAAATTTCATCCTGATTCCTCCTTATAAAAATGAAATTTCCACCAGCAAAGGGACTTTTGCTGGTGGATATAAATCTTATAAGTTTCCGCGACGCTCTTGTTCTCTTTCAATTGATTCGAATAACGCTTTAAAGTTTCCTTCACCAAATCCACGAGAACCTTTACGTTGAATGATTTCAATAAATAAAGTCGGGCGATCTACAATTGGTTTCGTAAAGATTTGTAGTAAGTAACCTTCATCATCACGATCTACTAAAATCTTTAATTCTTTTAACTTATCAATTTCTTCATCGATTTTTCCAACTCGTGCAGTTAACTCATCATAATAAGTATCAGGTGTATCTAAAAACTCCACCCCATTTGCACGAAGCGCTTCAACTGTTTTAACAATATCACTTGTTAATAAAGCAAGATGTTGTACACCAGCTCCATTATAGAATTCTAGATACTCTTGAATTTGTGACTTTCTCTTTCCGTCTGCTGGTTCGTTAATAGGAAACTTAATACGACTTCCATTCGTCATAACTTTCGACATTAACGCCGAATACTCTGTACTAATATCGTCATCATCAAAATGAATCATTTGTTTAAAGCCCATAACATTCTCGTAATAACTAACCCACTCTTCCATTTTTTCAACATTACCAACTACATGATCAACAGCAATTAAACCAGACTCTTCAAATGGAATATTAAATTCTACCTTTTGGAATCCTGGCATAAATGCCCCTTTATAATTTTTACGCTCTACAAGCGTATGAATTGTATCACCATACGTACCAATAACTGCTTTTTTCAATGTACCGTCCTCATCTGTTAATTCCTGCGGTGGAGCAATTGCGACGGCACCACGTTTCACTGCTTCTGAGTATGCTTTATCAACATCATCAACAAGTAGTGCCACATCCTTCACGCCATCACCATGAGTCTTTACAAACTCTGCAATACGATTTTCACTACTTAAAGCTCCAGACACAACGAAACGCATATTTTTTTGCACAAGAACATAAGATACCTTTTCACGGTTTCCAGTTTCTAATCCAGAGTAAGCCACAATTTTGAATCCGAACGCTCTCGCAAGATAATAACTCGATTGCTTTGCATTCCCTACGTAAAATTCCAAATGATCTACATCACGTACTGGAAAAAAGTCCTCCATTTGTGCAGCTAGCGTATCCATAGATTTTTGTTTCATAATATCTTCATCCCCCTGTAAATAGATTAAATGGTCCATACTTAAAACCAACCGAAAACGCTTCCAACGTTAATTAATAGAAATTAGTTAGCAAGCTAACAAATTCTGACCTTTAAAATTTTCTATCTTTTCTGTCAAATTCCTCTTTTTTTCTTACATATAAAATTCGACTTTTTTCTCTTTGAAATAAAGCGGGATTTTATTCAGTGGATTTTTGATTATTCGTTGAATCAAGTTTCAACCGCAACGTTTAATTAGCCATGCATGCTGGATAATGAGGTAACTTTAATACTTGAGGGGATATAAGAAGAATATAAAAAAGACTCCAACATATTAACTACTTACTAATACGTTAGAGTCTTTATTTTTTTTGAATGATTGTATTTATATATCTCATACTAATACATTTGCAAGGAATAGAATAAATGATGTTAATATTACCGCTCCACCTAAGGATCCTAATAAATCTATTTTTGTTACTTGAAACACTTGTTCACTGTTCATATCCCTCATTCTCCTTCCTTTTTTGTTTGATTTAAAACTTCTATTATACTAATACACTTGATAAAAATACGATTAATGCTGTTAATACTACCGCTCCACTTGCTGATCCTACGAAGTCACCTTTTGTTACTTGTAATACTTGCTCTTTCATATCTTTCATTCTCCCTTCCTTTTCTTTTGTTACAAAGCTTCTATTATACTAATACGCTTGATAGAAATACGATTAACGCTGTTAATACTACTGCTCCACTTGCTGATCCTACGAAGTCACCTTTTGTTACTTGTAATACTTGCTCTTTCATATCTTTCATTCTCCCTTCCTTTTCTTTTGTTACAAAGCTTCTATTATACTAATACGCTTGATAGAAATACGATTAACGCTGTTAATACTACCGCTCCACTTGCTGATCCTACGAAATCACCTTTTGTTACTTGTAATACTTGCTCTTTCATATCATTTATCCTCCCTTCCTTTTCTTTTGTTACAAAGCTTCTATTATACTAATACGCTTGATAGAAATACGATTAATGCTGTTAATACTACCGCTCCACTTGCTGATCCTACGAAATCACCTTTTGTTACTTGTAATACTTGCTCTTTCATATCATTTATCCTCCCTTTTTATAAGTTATCTATATGTAATTTCTAAGAAATGTTTATTTCATAGTTTTTATGTTAACGTTACATTAAATTTGATAACGTAACGTTTGTAACATTAATGTAACATAACTATTATTACGTTGCAATATAATTACGTAAAATTTATTACACTTTTTTTACGTTTTTTTATAATAACCCTCAAAAACCTTTATTTAATGCGTTTTTCACTTAGTTCACGTTTGTAACATTCGTGTAACATTACAGTCATAAAGTGAAATGTCGTCATATCCCTCTCTATTTTTGTTACAAATCGTTTATTTAGTGACACTAAACCTATCTAATCTTTACTTACTTTTAATATGAGATAAAATACCGTCTTTCCAAGATAAGTTTATATGTTTCCTCTATATAACTATGTATAATAAAAACAAAGAGGTGGTCATTTTGAAATTAATCGCATTAGATATGGATGGTACACTACTATCATCTAATCTTGAAATCTCCAAAGAAAACCTACAAGCAATCCAAACTGCACAAGAAGCTGGTCATATTGTAATGATCTGTTCTGGTCGTGCGAAAGAGGATGCTTTAAAGCTATTGGAAGAATATAAATTATCTCTTCCAGTCGGAGCAAGCAATGGGGCTATTGTTTATGTGGATGGAAAAGTAATTAACTCGCGTTGTATACAAAACGACAAAGTGTACAAACTTGCAAAATTACTAGAATCTGAAGGTTTCCCATATAAGCTATATACGAATAAAGGAGTTTATTCTCCATATACATGGCAAGATCAAGTGATGCAAGCATTCGAAGAAAATAAGCATGCGCTTGATGTTACATTAGAGGAACTTGAACGAATTACAGAAAAGCAAAAGAAATCGAACCTAATTACTGATTTCAAAAAAATAGAAGATGTTGTAAATAACCAAGAACTAGAAATATCTAAATTCTTCATTTTAACGTTTAATGCAGCGCATCGCGCACAACTATTAAGTATATTACAAGAAGATGCTGATATTATGGTTACAGCATCGGCTCCTACTAACTTAGAAATTATGGATAAGAATGGACATAAAGGAAACGGGATACAGCAGATGGCAGCTCATTTTAATATCCCTATTGAAGATACAGTTGCTATTGGTGATAATTTTAATGATGTACCGATGTTAGAAGTAGCAGGCTTATCTGTTGCAATGGGCAACGCTGAAGAAGATGTAAAAAAGCTATGTGATGTTGTAACACTAACAAACAATGAACATGGTGTTGCTCACGCAATCGAGCAATTTGTATTGAAACAAACTTCATCTATTAAATAAAAAAAGGACTCTTTCAATTTGAAAGAGTCCTTTTTTATACGTGATGACAAGCAACAAAATGCTCTGCACCAACATTATGGAATTCTGGTACTATTTTTTTACAAACATCCGTCGCAAATGGGCAACGTGTATGAAAACGACAGCCCGAAGGTGGATTTGCTGGACTTGGAATATCCCCTTCTAGTATAATTCGCTCTCGCTTCACTGTTGGATCTGGTATTGGAACAGCTGATAACAATGCTTTCGTATAAGGATGTAGCGGATTGGTAAATAACTCATCACGCGGTGCTGTCTCCACAATCGTACCTAAATACATAATTCCGATTTTCGTACATAAATGTTCTACTACACTTAAATCATGCGAAATGAATAAATAAGATAATCCCTTTTTCTCTTGTAACTCACTAAATAAATTAATAATTTGTGCTTGGATAGATACATCTAGTGCCGCCACAGGTTCATCAGCTACAATAAATTCCGGATTTAATACCATAGCTCTTGCGATTACGATACGCTGACGTTGTCCACCAGAAAACTCATGGGGATACCGGTCAATATGATAAGGAGCTAACCCACATAACTCCAATACTTCAATTACCTTTTCACGAACATTTTCTTTCGTCGCTAATCCGTGGGCCAACATTGGCTCTCCAAGCGCTTCTCCAATTCTCATTCTCGGATTTAATGAGCTAAATGGATCTTGGAAAACGAGCTGCATATTAGGGCGATGTTTTCTTAATTCATCCTTGGATAAAGAATGAACATCTTTCCCTTTAAACTTCACTTCTCCCTCCGTTTTTTGAACGAGGCGTAAAATTGTTTTTCCTATTGTTGTTTTTCCGCTCCCTGATTCGCCAACGAGACCAAACACTTCACCTTTATTAATAGTAAAACTTACTCCATCAACCGCTTTTACATGCCCAATTGTTCTACTAAATACGCCACCCTTAATTGGAAAATATGTCTTTAGATTTTTCACCTCTAATAATGGTTCAATCATTGTTCCGCACGCTCCTCATATAGCCAGCAAGCTACTTTATGATTTTCATCATTTACATTTAGATTCGGGGCTTCTTTTCCACATATTTCCATACAATGCTCACAACGCCCACTAAAGTAGCAAAACTCACCTAAACCAACTAAATTCGGAACTTGCCCTGGAATAGAATATAGTTTATCTATTCGTTTTCCCATTACTGGTTTTGATTTCAATAATCCTTTCGTATAAGGATGTTTTGGATTTTGGAATATCTCTAGTACTGGGGCTTCTTCAATAACTTTCCCGCCATACATAACGACAACATAATCAGCCATTTCCGCTACGACACCTAAGTCATGTGTAATTAATAAAATCGACGTTTTAAATTCTTCTTTCACTTGTCTTAGTAGATCCAATATTTGAGCCTGAATAGTAACATCAAGAGCTGTTGTTGGTTCATCCGCAATTAATAACTTAGGATTACAACTAAGTGCAACAGCAATCATAATACGTTGTAACATCCCGCCACTCAGTTCATGCGGATAAGAATGGACGATTTCATCAGCGCGGGCTATGCCAACTTTACGAATTAACTCAATTGCCTTCTTATATGCTTCATTTTTACTAAGTAATTCATGCTCCCTTAACGTTTCTACAATTTGCTCTCCTACAGTGAAGACGGGGTTTAGCGATGTCATCGGTTCTTGGAAAATCATCGCAATATCATTCCCTCGTAAACTACGAAGCTCTTTCTCTTTCATTCCTAAAAGACTTTTTCCTTCATATAAAATATCTCCACCTACTACACTGCCTGATTCAGCAATAAGTCCCATAACAGATAACGCCGTTACACTTTTTCCGCAACCAGATTCACCTACAACACAAACAGTTTCACCTTCTCGAACAGAAAAACTAACATGATTCACAGCTTTTACTGTCCCTTCTTCTGTCTGAAAGTGTGTTTGTAAATCTTTCAGCTCTATTACCGCTTTACTCATATCTCCTCACCTACCGTCTCATCTTTGGATCTAATGCATCACGAAGTGCATCACCAAGTAAATTAATTGATACAACTGTTATAAAGATTGCAAAACCAGGCGGAATCCATAACCATGGACGCTTTTGGAAATCGATTAATGAGTTAGCTGCGCTAATCATGTTCCCCCATGATGGTGTAGGTGGAACGACTCCGAGACCTAAGTAACTTAGTGCGGATTCTCCCAAAATAGAACCTGCAACACCTAATGTAGATACGACAATTAAAATGGGTAAAACATTAGGTATTAAGTGATATATAATTTTCCGGTAATCTTTTATTCCTAACACATCCGCAGCTTGCATAAATGCTTGCTCCCTAAGTGATAAAATTTGCCCTCTTACAAGGCGTGCAAGCCCTGGCCAACCTACTAAACTTAAAATAATCATAATGACATACAAACGATAATCAGACGGTACTTTCCACTCTGATAAAATCGCACCCATTATAATAAGTAACGGTAATCCTGGCATCGACATTAAAATATCTGCAAGTCGCATAATAATATTGTCCACAATACCACGATAAAAACCTGCAATCGCTCCTAATAAAGCTCCAAGTATAACCGATAAAACCATTGAAGCTAAACCAATGGTTAATGAAATACGTCCCGCTTGCATAAGCCTTGTTAAAATATCTCTTCCTAATTGATCTGTACCAAGCCAATGAGAAAAACTAGGTGGTTTGTTAATGAGCGCAACTTGTATTTTTCCTGATGCATATGGAGAAAAGAACGGACCGATAAAACAAAATAAAAACATAAAAATTAATGCATAAAACCCTACAAGTGCCATCTTATTTTTCTTTATCTTTTTAAAAGCTTGTCGCCATGGTGATGATTCATTTCTTCTCTTTTTTTCTTTTTTTTCTGTAATTACTGTAACAGTCTCCATTTCTTTCCCCCCTTACTTCAACCGAATTCTTGGATCAACAACTGCATATACGATATCTGCTAAAAAGTTTGAAACGATTGTTAAACAAGAAAGAAACATCGTAAATGCCATCAATACTGTATAGTCACGGAAATTTAATGCTTCTAATTGAATATTACCAATCCCTGGCCAGTTAAAAATTTGTTCAATAATAATTGCCCCAGAAAACAATCCAGGTAATTCAAATGCTAATAACGTAATTGCCGGTAAAATTGCATTTTTTAATGCATGCTTATAAATAACCGTCTTCTCCTTCAAACCTTTCGCTCTTGCTGTTCGTATGTAATCTTGTCTTACAACCTCTAACATACTTGTTCTAAAATAACGAGTTAGCGAGCCGACCCCAAGAAGTGTCAAAATAAATACTGGTAAAATCATATGTTTTGCAACTTCTATCACGTAAGCAAATCCTGTTGAATTACTGCCAACATCAATCATTCCACCTATCGGTAATAACTTAAAGTCAACCGCAAACACCTTAATTAAAAACAAACCGATAAAGAATGAAGGGAATGACATTGCTGCAAAAACACCGATTGTTACAAGTTTATCGAATAAAGAATGTTGCTTCGTCGCCGAGAATACACCGATAATAAGTGCAATTAGCCAAATAAAAAACAATGCAATAATTGCTACACTAAAGGAATTCCAAATAAATTTATTTAATAATGACGTTACAGGCTCTTGATATTGAAGTGAGAAGCCAAAGTCCCCTTGCAATGCATTACCTAACCAATGAAAATAACGCTCAACAATTGGTTTGTTCAACCCATATAACTCCCTCAGTTCAGCTGCTCTTTCCGGTGTAATTTTCGGGTTTGAATCAATATAATCCCCAGGAAGAAGTGCGAACAGGACGAAGATAATAATTGATGTACCAAGCAGTGTAGGAATCATTTGTAACAACCTACGAACAATATATGTTTTCACCCTTTTTCTCTCCAATCTTATGCTTAAAATAGAAGAACATTTTTTCAAAGCGGCACATTACTAACCGAATGAAAAAATGTCTTCTACTTATACATTCTTATCGTTATTTTTCAAATGATAATACTGGTAAGTTTGCACTAATACTGTTGTACTTTTCAGGATCAATTCCTTTTATATTCCCGTTATAACCAGTAATTGTTCTACGGTAGTTTAATAGAATTACTGGTGGATCATCACTTAATTCTTTATACAATTCTTTATAAATAGGTTTACGCTTTTCGATATCTACAGTTTCAATACCTTTTTGAATTAGCTCATCTACTTTTGCATTCTTATAACCAAGACTAGTTTCATTTGCAGTAGACAAATATTCACCAGCTGTTTCACTCGGATCACTTGTAATCGGTGTCGAAACAGAAGCTAAATCATAATCCCCTTTGTTTACCTTAGAAAGCATCGTATTAAAGTCCATAAATTCAGGATTAAACTCTACACCTATTTCTTTATAATTCTCTTTCGCAATCGGAATTAATAAATCACTATCTTTAGCCGAACTTGGACCGAAATAAGAAAGTTTTAATTTTTGACCATCTTTTTCACGAATTCCATCCGAACCAACTTTCCACCCTGCTTCATCTAATAATTTTTTCGCTTTTTCTTTATCGTATTCGTATTTATTAACTCCTTCTTCCGTATAAGCCCAAGAAGTTGGATGAATTGGTACATTGGCTACTGTACCGTATCCTTTTAACGCTGTATCAACATATTTTTTGCGGTCTAATCCGTAAATAAGTGCTTGGCGAACCTTTTTATCCTTTAAGTAAGGCTTATTATTATTCATATAAATATAACTAAATGACGGTGCTGTTTCGATTTGGATATTGGCGAATTCTAAAGCCTTAGCCTGTTCAAGAACCTCATCACCAGTACCTAAGCCAGTATGGTCAACTTCTCCTGTTTGGAATAACTGAAGCTTCGTATCACCAGAAGTAATTTTATAAATGAAGTTTTGAATTTTTGGTTTACCCGCATAATAATTTTCGTTTGCTACAAAACGAACTTCTTGACCTGGAATATACTTTTCAAATTTATATGGACCCGCAGCTAATGGCTTTCCATATAAATCTTTTAAGTAATCTAAGCTTGTATTTTGCTTATAATCTTTTCCATAATAAGCTTTTGATAGTACTGTACCTCCTAAAACAAATATAGCTTGTGAATTCACTTTTTCAGTTGTAATTTTAATTGTTTGTGGATCAACAACTTGAATACCTTCAATTGAAGTTGCTTTTCCTTCCTTATATTCTTTACCACCTTTAACCGCATATTGAGAGATATCTACTTCACCTTCATATGCCTTATCATGTAAAAGCGTCAATGTGAAAGCTACATCATCCGCCGTTAATGGCGATCCATCACTAAATTTCAAATCTTTACGTAAATGGAATGTATATGTTAACTGATCAGAAGAAACGTCCCACTTCTCAGCTAATTCTGGAATTGGTTTCCCTTGTTTATCGGTTGATACGAGAGATGCAAAAATAACTGAAGTTACGTTTCCATCCCAACCATTTTGTTGGAAGTATGGCAAAAATACGCCGCCTGGCTTACTAATACCAACTACTAACGTATCTTTTCTATTCTTCGCTTTGTCTGGCACTTTCGTTTTATCTGTCGCAGCGATCTTTTCAATTTTCACATTTTTTAAATCCTGCTGTTTAACCGGCTCTGTAGAAGCCGTATCCTCCTGTCCCCCACAAGCAGACAACACAAGCGAACTACTCATTAATACCGAAAATACACCAGCCCATTTTTTTGTCTTTTTCTTCATTGTCCCCACCCTAACTTTTTATGATTATACCCTCTGAACGAATTACCTTATGTATGCCTCCCACAGCAACATTTATAGCCAATCGGAAAAGTCGGTTTTAATCGTAAAAAAATAGATGTTTTTGAGGGGTAACAACCTTATTCCGACCTTTCCGGTAGACTTTATGGTTATTAGCTTATATCGTTCATTATGTTTTGTCAATTCTTTCTAAATAAATATTTTGAGAATTTTTCCAAAATTATCACTCTACATTTATACTTTAAGAAAACTCAGCTATAATTCGTATTAAAACTTAAAAATCTACTTCTATTCCTTCAGCATGAAACATAGAATACTAATAACCAATTACAAAAAAGGGGGCGAAAATATGGACAACCTATTCCAATACGTCCTGCACTACGTATTATTAACAATTATGATAGTCGGAGCGCTATTACTATTCCCGTTCTTCCCAAAGTTCGTCCTCTTTTTAGCTTTTTTTATCATGCTCGGGATCGCTATTATAATTTCAACGAGAGAAGATGCCACGCAAAAAGAGAGCAGAGTTCAGCGCGTAAAGCTGTAACTTTGCTCTCTTTTTGTTTTCATTCACTAGTCTCTGTTACACATATTTATTCCGCTATTTGCCGGGCAGTAAAACCCCCACTGATTAAAGTTTCACTTTATCTCTCGGGAAATAATTAGCCTTTGTTTTTGTAATTACTCCTATCGAAAAGCCACTAATGACATTTCTTTTTCACCTTATCATTTTCATATGTTTCACAAACTATGCAAATTGAGGAACACGGATTTATCTAAGTTACTGTTTCACGTGAAACACACCGCTTCATTTAATCTTTAAAGCAAAATATCATTATGAAAAAAGCCACTTCCTCCAACAAAACTGAAAGGAAGTGGCTTTCTACTCTTTACTCCACAATATTCTCTAACTCACTATATAACTTCGCTCGTAACAACTCTTTCATCGTTTTTTCCTCATATAATTTTTTAAGTCTTTCAACATCAGCTACATGTTCCATTTCACATTCTATTGCATATATATCTTCTTCTACATGCATTAACTCATTTTCAATCTCTTCAAGATTCCTAGCTTTTTTCTCTTTTACTGGAACCATTTCAACACTCTTTCTCCCTTGGCGTTTTTGCTTTATTACTTGCTTCTCAAGCTTTTCTTCCCATTTTTGACGAGCCCATGCATAGTTTCCTGCAAACTCAAATAATTTACATTCATCAATCCAGTACGTCTTTTCAAATAACTTATTTAAAAAATAACGATCATGTGAAACAGCTAGGATTGTTCCATTATATTGCTCAAGGGCTTCCTCTAAAACTTCCCTTGATTCAATATCAAGATGGTTTGTCGGCTCATCTAGAATTAGAAAATTGATGTCTTGATACATAAGTTGCGCAAGTCTTAACCTCATTTTTTCTCCACCGCTCAGTTGCGTTACTTTCTTAAACACCGCTGGACCATAAAATAAAAACTTAGCCAATATATGTCTCGCTTCTCCCTCTGTTACAGCTACATATTCTCTAAAAGCCTCTAATACATTACTCTTCATATTTCCGTACGCATGCTGGGATAAATAACCGATTTTCACACTACTACCAATTCGAATTTCTCCCGCGTCTGGTTCTATTTCTTCTAATAATAATTTTAGTAGCGTTGTCTTTCCTGTACCATTACAACCAACGATGGCCGCACGCTCTTGAAAACGAACATGTAAATTCGCTTGTTCAAATAAAGGTCGTCCAGCAAAACCTTTACTCACTTCTTTCATTACAACAACATCTTTCCCGCTTCTCTCTTGCCCTTCAAACTGAAGACCCATCTGTTTTCGTTCTAAAATTGGCCTCTTTAATTTCTCTATACGTTCTAACGCACGTTCCATATTTCTCGCTCTTTTATGCAATCCTTCATTCGGAGGGTTCGCTTGATTTGCCCATTCACGTAGACGCTTAATTGCTTCTTTCATTTTCTTTATTTTCTTTTGTTGCTCCTGATAAGCTTGAAACTCTTGAAGTAATCTTTCTTCCTTCTCCTCAACGAACTGAGAATAATTCGTATGGTACACGTGAATCTCTCCATCTTCCAAATCAAAAATTTTCGTTACAACTTCATCAAGGAAATAGCGATCATGTGAAATAACTATAACTGTTCCAGTGTATTCTTTTAAAAATTGCTCTAACCATTCAACTGCAAATAAATCTAAATGATTTGTTGGTTCATCTAATAGAAGTAAATCTGGTTTCTGCAATAGCATATATGCAAGGCTTACTTTCGTCTGTTCTCCTCCACTTAATTCCGTAAATACTCTTGAAAATAAGTCTGTCACTTGTAAGCCATTTGCTACCTTCATTATATTTGCCTCGATTTCATAACCACCGAGAAATGCAAATTTTTCTTGAATGACTCCGTACCTCTCCATTAGCTTTTCCAAAGCAGATTGTTCCTGTTCCACCGCCATATTTTTTTCTAAAGCATGCATTTCTTTTTCTAATTCCTTTTCTACTTTAAAAGCAGAACTCAATACATCATATACAGTCATAACCTCATCAAACTTCGGAATTTGTGCGACATGACCAATACGTGTACCTTTCTTCATATGGATGGCTCCTGCATCCAAACTCTCCTTTCCCGTTAGAAGTCCAAAGATTGTTGTCTTCCCACTACCGTTACGACCAACTAACCCAACACGTTCACCATTCTTTATTTCAAGCGATATATTTTCAAATATGATGTTTCCACCAAAAGATTTCATTACATTATTTACACTACAAATAGTCATTTTCCGTACTCCTTTCAATATAAAAAACCATGAGAAAGAAACATTCCCCATGGTTTTCGGCATAGAAAAAGGAAGCCAAATAGCTCCCTTTTCACACGTTTATTAAAAATGGGTGAAGAGATTTCTATCGTTCAATAGTCACTATGCAATTGTTAAAAAAGGGCATACGTATCCCGTTAACAACTACATCATGAAAAATCGCACGACAAAAATAAATAAAATCTAAAAATTTGGCACGCGCAGCTAAAGAACGTTTCATCTCATTCACCCCTTTCGTACGGAATTTAATACTTACTTCTTTATTATACTTTCCAATTTCATGTTTGAATAGTCATTTTTCTGAAAATAATGAAGATAGACTAAACATTTCAATAAGTGACATCAAATCTTACAAAACTGTTATGTTCACGTAATGGAAAGCGATAGTACGAAAAGATGCCTCCCTATACAATAAAGATGTAAACAAGCGAGACAAACAAAAGGAGGAAACAAACATGATGAAAGAAATCGTAAAAGCAATCTTTGAGGTATTAGTGAACGGACAAGCAGTTGTAAAAGAACTAAATGAACTATAAAAAGGAGTGAAGAAATATGATGAACATGGTGAAAATGATTTTACACGCTTTAGTCGATGCAAAAGCAGTTAGCCAAGAATTAAACCAACAATAAAAAGGGGTATATGAATATGAAGAAAGCCATTATTATAATTGCAAGCACAGCAATTACCTTATACACAATAAAAAAGAGAAAAAAGAAAAATAATGAAAATGTTCTATATTATCCATACACACTATTAGAGAAAAAATAAAAGACAAGGTACCCTATCGTAATGAGGATATCTTGTCTTTTATTTTTCCCCTATTCCTTTAGAGGATTTCCTTCTCCTTTTCCCGAATGTATTAAGCGGGATTTTTACACATATTTTAAAGGGGCATATATACAAATGGATACACAACAACTATATTTTTTAAACGATATCGGTAAACAAAAACCAGAAAGTATTCGGAATAGAAGCGCTGCATGTCCATTTTGCGATAAAGAACAATTAACGGATATTTTAGCAACTGATGGTTCTATTATTTGGTTAAAAAATAAATTTCCTACATTACAAGATACATTTCAAACAGTGTTAATCGAAACCGATAATTGCGAAGATCATATCGCAACATATACAGAAGAACATATGAGAAAATTAATGCAATTTTCTATTCAACATTGGTTACACTTACAGAAGAACGAAGAGTTCGCATCTGTGATTTTATATAAAAATCACGGTCCATTTTCAGGTGGAAGTTTGCATCATGCACACATGCAAATTATCGGAATGAAATATGTAGATTATCTTGAAAATATTAAAGAGGAAAATTTCCAAGGAGTAATTGTTCAAAAAAATGAACGCATTGAGCTTAATATTTCAGAGCGTCCCATTATTGGCTTCACTGAATTCAATATAATCATTGATAATATTTCATATATAGATGAAATGGCAAATTACATTCAGCAAACTGTACGTTACATACTGATAGATTTTCATAAAGGATGCAGTAGTTATAACTTATTCTTCTATTACTTAAATGGAAAAATTATTTGTAAAGTTGTTCCTAGGTTTGTCGTTTCACCGCTGTATGTAGGATATAAAATACCGCAAGTTTCTACAAAACTAGAAGACGTAAAAATACAACTAGCGGAGTATTTCACAAAATGACACGATTATCAAAAAAAATAGAGTAGGTATCAAAACCTACTCTTTTATTACACCTTTATTTCGATAGTACACATCTTCTAATCCGATGTTATACTTCATGTTATTATCCGTCCACTCTGGCCCTAAATTCCCTGGCCATCCAGATGTATTCGCTATATATTTCAGTAATGCAAAATCAGTCAAACCTTTTTGCACCCCACGCTTATATCCTTTCATTAAATGCGGCATTGCAATTTGCGCATTTGTACGTGGATCTTTCAGCTCATCATCAGTTAAATGCTCTGGTGCAAGCCCGCCGCCGCGGTGTAGTTGAAACAATCCGAATGAAGTTCCATTATCTCCAACACTTCTTGGATTTAATCGACTTTCATGCTCAGCAATTGCAAGAGGTATCCATTCCGGAAGATTTACTTTCTTCGCTTCCTCTATAATGATTTGTTTCATCTGTTTTGCTTCTTCTGAATCAACATAGCTTGTTCCATTCACTAGCTTATCCATTCCTTCAGACTTTCCTTGGAAATATAAATATACTCCAAGAACAACTAAAAATCCTACAAAGAATTTCTTCACTACCTCTACCTCTTTCTCCGCTGAAATTTGTCCCCTTTCAGCCTTCCCTTTACAATTACCTACATTCTATTACTCTTTTATCATAGCAAATAACTATACATATTATCATCATGCTTTAGACCGATTTTGTGAAAAAACAGCTGGTAAATACGTACAAAAATGTAACTTTCATAGACTATAACGCATTTATTGTATATAATTGTAAACTGAACTCTATATATAGAATAGGAGCATACAAAATGAAAAAATGCCTAACACTCTTGTTCAGCATTTTACTACTCATCCCTACCTACACCTCTGCACAAACATCATCAAAACCAAAAGTACTTGTTTTGTATAGTACACAAGACGATAAATTTTCAAATAATGTCCAAATCCTTAATACTCAATTAGGACATTTTACAAATGATATAACCGTAAAAAACTTAAAAGAAGCAACTTCAATTAATAACGTATCCTCCTATACACATATTGTTTATATCGGTGAAACAAAAGAAGCGTTTTCTGATGAAACGAAACAATTTCTAGAAAACTTCTCCGGCCCTGTATTAGTATTAGGACAAAATGTTGAACAATTATCTAAGCGTTTTTCTTTCATTACTTTGAATAGTGATGATATACGAGTTAATAAAATTGAATATCCAGACAAGAAGCTAAAAAATACCTTAGAGGAGGAACGATTAATTCAATCATTTGATACGAATGGAACTGTGCTTGCTAACGCCTTAAGCTCAAATAACACTAACCCACTAATCGTTCAGCATGAAACATCTTATTATGTTGCAACACCTAACCTCTTTGACTGGATGTCTCATTACGTCGGTGAAATGTTATTTTCTTATTTCAGCCAAAAACCAACGAAAAATAAAGTTGAAGCTTATTTACGCCTTGAGGATGTTCACCCCGCAGCAGATATAAATCAATTGAAAGAAATTGCTGAATTACTAAAAGAGAAAAAGATGCCTTACATGATTACTGTTATTCCGGTATATAAAGATCCAGATACAGGAAAGATAATACATTTAAAAGATAAACCAGAACTAGTTGATCTTTTACGCTCTATGCAAGATGATGGTGCAGCAATTATTATGCATGGTTATACTCACCAATTTTATGACAGTGAAACAGGTGAAGGCTTTGAATTTTGGGATGTAAAAACAGATCAACCAATTCGCCAACCGAAGCATGAAAAACCGAAGACAAAAGATGACTTTCCAAATATAGAGGCATATAACCAATATGTAAAAAAAGGGGAAGAATTCGAGGAAAAATATACGAAAGATCATATCGAAAAAGGAATTCAAGAACTTGTAGATGCTAAACTATATCCTGTTGCCTTTGAAGCACCTCATTACACGATGTCTCAAAAAGGATATGAAATATTATCAAGGTACTTTTCAACTTATGTAGGACAACTACAGTTAAATGATACAACTTGGAAATCCATGCACTCACCATATTATACAAGTACTCCATCATTTTTACATGGAATGAAACTATTGCCTGAAACAGTCGGATTTATTGAAGAAGATACGCCACAAACTACTGCTAAAATGAAAGAGCGTGCTCTATCTGTTTCTAAATTATCCGATGGAGTTATTGGTGCATTCTATCATCCTTACTTAGGTGCGAAACCATTAAAAGAAGTGTTAAAGGATCTAGAAAGTATTCCAAATATAGAATGGATTGATTTACAAAAGGAAAAGAATGAAGTAAAAATGAAAGATATTCATATTACGACGAATAAAGACGGCATTCACGTTGAAAAACCAACCAGTGCGAATGACATAATTGATTATATAAAGCAATATGGCTTCTTCCTTATGCTAGGGTTCGTTATCATTGTCTTTCTTTTATTATTAAAACGTGCGAAAAAATTAGAATCCTAATACAAAACCACCGAGCGGAACGCTTGGTGGTTTTTTGTCCTATATCAAACCGTGGCATTTTATTAAATAAATTCAACTTTTACTTTTTCCGTTACATGATTAAAACTATAATTCTCCTATCCTTTCAAATAAAATCGACTTGTATTTTCATATATTGTTTCTGCGACCTTATCAATGGATATGTTTTTTATAGAACTAATTTCCTTTAATACCTCTCGAATCATTCTTGGGTGCGTTATAACATCTTCTTGAAATTCCCACGGACCATCTGTTTCTACCATCATATATTCAAGCGGATAATACGAAACGATTTTTCTAATCTTCTCCTTATGTAAAACATCCGGTGTAATCGAAATATAATAACCATTTCTCATCATCCGTTTCATTGTTTCATCGCTTCCTTTAAACCAATGAAAGTGTGCACGTGAAACTTTATATTTCTCTAGCAAATCACATACAATGTCAGCATCTTCATAAACTGCGTGTAATACAATCGGCAAATTATACTTACTAGCTAGTTCTATAAATTTTTTCAATACAGCTATGTATGGATCTGCAGCAATTCTTTCATCTTCTTTTCTCAAATAATAGGGCAAACCTACTTCACCAATCGCAACAATTTCCTCTGCGTTCTGTTCAATAAGTTGATAAATCTGTTCACACTCTTCTTTATGAATCTGTTGCTCTGGATGAAACCCTATCGCTGGATATATAAAGGGATACTTCTTCGCTAAAGATAACGTTTCCTTACAAGATTGATAATTCATAGATACCGCAATAAGCCCCTTTATTTCCTTACTATTTTCCACCTCTTTTAGTAATCTGCTCTTCTCTTCATCCTTATATTGATCAACATGTATATGACTATCAATCCATTTCATCTTTATGCCCCCATAAAAAAACAAGAAAGGAGTTCCTTTCTTGTTTTAGCATCTATATTATTTAACAATTAAGTTTGTTATGATATCAAATAATCCAATACACACTACGGCAACAGTAAAGTAGCTACAGAAATCTTTAATTGGTAACTTCACTACTTCTTCTTTACGCATCCCATTTTTCTCCCTTCTTACTAGATCCCTAATTATTTTTCTATCTGTATCTATTATGCAAAAAATATGACAAATTTACTATCGAATTAACTTACGTAAACCTTACAATGTTGTAAGGTTTAAAAAAGGATCCCCATCTTTATTCAGATGAGGATTATTAAAAATTAGTTGGTTTTTCATTCTTCATTACAAACAGAAAGTAATACATTGAGACTTTCTAGTTACACTATATGAAAATTACTATCTTTTAACTATCGAATTACATTACAGAAGGCTTACATGTTTGTAAGTTATGTGTAATGTAATTCGATAGTTCCCCTTACTTATATTTCGTACAATAAAGTTAGAAAGTAAGCCAAATAAGAAGAACACTCACATAACCAAATTACATTGCTAGTAGCTACTCTTCTTATACCTTTCACCCATGCTACTACAATGTACCCCCTTCCCCTTTATATAATAAAAAAGCCTTATTCTATATGGACTAAGGCTTTTTTGTTAATCTCAAAAATACCCTTACCCAGTATTTTTATTTTCGACAAAAAATAGCCGGGGGTATATTTCACTATCTCATCGTTAAAAGTTTGCTCTTCGCATTTATAGGAATATTTGCAACCTCAATCTCTTCAATCGATTCACCGTAACGTCCTTTTGCAAAAACCTTTAATGCTTCATCTCTCTTTAACATATGCTTAACCGTTTTCTTTATTTTCTGCTCTCTACCACGTTCATCGAATGCAATAAATTCATATTCATACCACTCATCACCAATATGCTGACCAATTGTATTCACAACCGTATAGTATTCTTTCGTCTTATAAAATGGATTATATTTATCGATAACTGGTCCAAGTTTCGTAGGCAGTAACATTACTACTATCACTATCATCGCTATTATAGTAGTGATCATTTTTTTCTTCATAATAAACATTCCTCCTCTGCAGGATATATATACATCCATTTTAAAAAGGGGGAATAAAATCTACTATTGAATCTCATTACATTACACTTACATTTTTGTAAGAATTAAAAAAGGTGAACGAATTTGCTCGTTCACCTTTTAGCTTGCTTTAAAGCCACCGCCAAGTACATCACGTACATCATGTATAACAACGAAAGCATCTTCATCTACCCGGCTAATAACTTGTTTTAACTTAACAAGCTCTTGTTTATTAATAACAACATATAAAACTTCTTTATTTTTACCAGTATATCCGCCGCGCCCTTCTAATACAGTAACACCGCGTGTCATATTTTTCGTAATAGCTTCACGAATTAAATCTGGTTGATTCGAAATAATCGTAACAGCCGTTTTTGTGTCCATTCCTTCTACAATGAAATCAATCACCTTCGCTCCAATGAACACAGCCACAAGTGTATACATCGCCTTTTCTTGCCCTATTATAAATACAGAACCAGCAATTACAACAATATCAATAATTAGTACGCCTTTACCTACACTCCAACCTAAATATTGATTTGCTAACTGAGCTAAGATTGCTGATCCTCCCGATGTACCTCCGGCTTTGAACATACAACCTAATCCAATTCCCACAAATAAACCAGCAAATAAAGCTGCTAATAATGTATCACTATTTACATGATACTCAATATGTTCTGTAACGTATAAAAACAAAGATGTTTCTACAATCCCTAAAATTGTATAAATCATTGTTTTCTTATCAAAAAATTTATAACCAACAGCTAGTAAAATTGCATTTATAGCAAAGTTCACAATTCCTGGTGACCAATCAAATAAGTAGTACGTAACAACCGTTAAACCAATAATTCCACCTTCCGATAAACGGTTTGGAATTGCAAAGTAATTAATACCAATTGCGAATAATAATGAACCAATTGTAATTAGTGTTATTTCCTTTATACGTTGATTAACCATAGTTCATACCCTCCCCCCATTTGACATTGTATCACTATCTCCTAGAGGTTTAGAAGTGGTTTTTATTCCGCATTTTCCCTCTTAAAAATTGAAATATTATGTTTAAACAGAGGGTTGATTAATTATTCATATTTGCTCTAACTGCACGGACAAATCGCTCCACATTCCCTTTCTGAATATACTTAGCGCGAATGGTTTCATGACTACAAGTAAATTCAAAATACGGATGAAAATCTATGCTATCTATATACAAATATGAATACTCTTTAAATGTTGAAGAATAGTACGGAAATTTCCCGTAAAAAAGGAGACGTCTAGTAGTGGCAACAAAAACCCCATGTTGATACGATAATATAAAATTATCCTTCTCAAATATCCCTACCACAAAAGCCAGAATCTTTTCATCATCATCTACATACTTTTTCATACTCGATAAAAGTTCATTCATGCATATTCCTCCAAATTCTATTCACTGCATTAACACTTGAAAAGAATCCATGGATTATTACAGACCGGTTTAACTCCTTTATAAAGTATGAAACGCGTTTCCTGTCAAAGATATTTCAAAAAAATAATCCGTTATGCGATTATACACATAACGGATTACGATTAAACTGTAGAGCGTTCCACAAGTTCGTATGGAATTTCCAGCTTTTCTTGTTCAGAACTCTCGTCATTCACTTTTCTATGCAACATTTCAAAAGCAGTTTTCCCTATCTCCTTTAAATTTTGATCAATAGTTGTCAATTGTAACACTTGCGAGATAGGTTGATTATCAAAGCCAATAATCGCTAAATCCTCAGGAACTTGAATCCCTAATTTTTCAACCTCTGTCATAACCCCAATCGCAACTTCATCACCTGCTACTATTAATGCTTCAGGAAGATCCTGCATCTCTTTTAACTTATGAGCCACTTTTACACCATCTTCTAGTGTAAAACATTCTGTAAAAATCCATTCTTCATTAACCTCTTCGTCTATAGATTGCAATTGCTGTTTATAAACATCAAAACGCTTTTGACTACTCGGCCCTAATTTTCTTCCCGTACAATAACCAATTTTTTTATAACCTTTCTCAATCAAATAATCCATTCCTAATTGAAAGGCCGCTGAATGATTCGTATATACACTTGAGATGTTTGAAATATCATTGTCTTCACAAGCAATTATTGCGCCGTAAGAAGCATACGGTTCTATCGTTTCCCAATCATTTGCACGTGAACAAATAATAAGACCATCCAATTGTTTTGTTTTTAACATATGTAAACTTTTCATTTCTTCTTTTTTATTATAATTCGTTTGGCAAAGTAGCACCCTGTAATTATGCGCTAACGCAGTCTCCATCATTCCGCTCACCATCGCATCAAAACACGGATGATTAATATACGGTAAAATCACACCAACAATATTCGTTTTTCCTTTTGATAAATGAACAGCATTTGCGTTTTGCGAGTAATTCAATTTCTCAACTATCTCTATAACCGCTTTTCTTTTTTCTTCACTTACATATGGGTGATCATTCAACACTCTCGAAACAGTCGTAACTGAAACTCCCGCCATCTTTGCAATATCTTTAATATTAGCCATACACTCACCTCTACCTTTAACTTAATGAATCTCATGAACATATGTCAAATCTTCTTATCATTACACCTTCATTCGTTTCTCTT
Source organism: Bacillus cereus group sp. MYBK95-2 (assembly GCF_051915225.1). Classification (NCBI taxonomy): domain Bacteria; kingdom Bacillati; phylum Bacillota; class Bacilli; order Caryophanales; family Bacillaceae; genus Bacillus; species Bacillus cereus group sp. MYBK95-2. Next base: position 40,559 of record NZ_JBQAEH010000013.1, read on the forward strand.
ACAAAAGTGTAATTTTTCTGTAAGCTAATTCGATAGTGACTTTCCGCAACATTTCATACAATTAAGTCAGAAACAAGGTAACAACTATTCGAAAAGGAGCGGATTAATATGATGAACAAAATGAAAACGAACAATTTCTTACATACAATGGGCATGGTATTTTTCGCTCTTATCGACGCAAAAGCTGTTGCTTCTACATTAAACAAGTAAGGAGAATGTATTATGAATAACATCACTTTTAACAAATTAGATTTTTTAGGACTAGCTAGTGGCTCGATTCTTCTTACTGCTTTTATTTACGCCGCTACGCTTGTATAACTTTGTGTCCCCTTTCCCCTTTATTATAAATAGTAATAGAAAAGACGACCGTCTATGCCCGGTCGTCTTTTCTTATTTTTGATTTGATTGCAAAGCTTCTTTTAACTCCTCAAACTTCTCATTTAATTGATCTGTCATCATTTTCATAGCGGTTTTTCGATCTATTTGTTCTCCAGCCTCAATTTGAATTGGATCTCCAAAAATCAATTGTGCCTTTTTCCCCTTTATTAATTCTTTTACACTTGATGGACCAACATAAGCTGCTGGTACTAACGGAACATTGGAACGCATCGCAATTGTCACAGCACCCGCTTTTAATGAAACATCTTCCGCTGATCTTGTTCCACTCGGAAAAATCCCTACTACCTTTCCTTCTTTTAATAAACGTGATGGAATTTTAAGTGTACTTGGTCCTGGATTCGCACGATCTACAGGGAATGCATTTACATTTTTAAAGAACCAATTTTTGAATTTCCCTTCAAATAATTCTTTTTTGGCCATGTAATGAATTTGAGTTGGATACATCCCTGTAGCTAACATTAATACATCCATAAAACTTGTATGTGTACATGCAACAACATAGGGTCCACCTTCTGGTAGCTTTTCTCTTCCTTGTACTTCTACTTTCCCAGCTGTTTTAAATATATATTTCAACAAAAATGTAATTGGTTTATACATTTATTTCGTTCCTTTCTAAACATCCGAAGTATAATCATATTCTTATAACAATTATAACACTAAGTTTTAGGAGTTGGTAATAAAATTAAGGATGAATTGTTAAATTTCAATTCTTACAAAAGTGTAATTTTCTTGTAAGCTAATTCGATAGTTACTTCTTACTATATTTCATACAATTAAGTCAGAAACAGGGCAACAATTATTCGAAAAGGAGTGGATCAATATGATGAACAAAATGAAAACGAACAATTTCTTAAATACAATGGGCATGGTATTATCGGCTCTTTTCGATGCAAAAGCTGTTGCTTCTGCATTAAACAAGTAAGGAGAATGTATTATGAATAACATTACTTTTAACAAATTAGATTTTTTAGGATTAGCTAGCGGCTCTCTTCTTCTTACTGCTTTCATTTACGCTGCTACGCTTGTATAACTTTGTGTCCCCTTTCCCCTTTATATAGAAAAAGACGACCGTCTATGCCCGGTCGTCTTTTTAATTTTTTCTTTCTTTCAATTCTTTTAAAAGCTGTATTAGCTCAGCTTGTTGTTTTATCTTTTTACGACCATTTCGATTAATTGCTGCAAGCTCACAGGCAACTCCGACGGCGAAGAAAAACAATAAACTTTCTAACATGTGAAATCCTCCATTTGCCTATTAAACAGCTTGACGTAATTGTTCTTCTTGTAAAACTCTCTTATTTATATTTTCTTCTTTTCTCTGACAAACGTTATTGCGAATAAGCGCTGCAATAACAAGTACAGTCCCTATAATATCAAACATTGTGATTTGATACCCTTGCATCATCATAATAGCTAAAGTCGTAATTGGTACAAAATTAATAAATAAAATCCCATTAATGGATGATAAAATTTTCACACCATAGTTCCAAGCAAGTAGCGCTACAATACCTGGCAATGTCATCATGAATAACAAATCATATTTCACAATAGAAATCGTTCCCATACTCGGAACTGAAATATATCCAAGCGACGTAATAATTACCGTTATAATTCCTGTAACAGTCGTACCGAATACACACGTCAACGTAGAATAACGTAACGTTGACCAATCACTACAAGTTTGACCACCCATCGTATAAATAACCCACCCTACAACACCAATAAATATAAATGCTAATGGGAACATATTATCTTTCAATGTTACAAAGAAACTCATGTCACCTTTTGTAATAACAAACACAGCTCCTACAAAAGCAATAACCATACTCGTTATCATATACTTCTTCGGTTTTATATGCTTATATCCCCATAAAATACAAATAGAAATCATCGGCATAAGTGCTTCCATAATGGAAGCTACCATTACACCCGACTTACCCATTAACATTTGCCCTAAAAATATGAGGACATTATATACTGTAAATGCCATCGTTCCAAAAAAGACGAGTAACTTTCCTCTTCCCTCTAAACAAAATGCCTGTTTTCCTTCTTTCACTAACAACAATACAATCAGCATTATCGCCACTGCTCCATAGCGAATAAGCGAAAAATAAAATGGATCTATGTATTCTAGCGCATGATCAGCAACTGGAAACATCGCTCCCCATGACATACTCGCAATTAAACACGCCAAAGCCCCTATTATCATTTGACCTCTTCTCACCGCAATCCCCCGTTTCTTTCTATTTGCACAAAGAGAATTGTAAAAGAAAAAATATATCACGTAAAATGATTCAAAATGATGTTAACTATCATTTATAATGATAGTTAACATCAAGGGGGATTACAAAATGGAATTAAGAGACTTACAAATCTTTAAAAGCGTTGCCGATCAGGGTAGTGTAAGTAGCGCAGCAAAGGAATTAAATTATGTACAATCAAATGTAACTGCACGTATTAAACAACTAGAAAACGAATTAAAAACCCCACTCTTTTACCGCCATAAACGAGGAATGACTTTAACAGCTGAAGGAAGAAAAATGCTCGTTTATGTTAGTAAAATTTTGCAAGATGTCGACGAACTAAAACAAGTATTTTTAGATAGCGAAACACCTTCTGGTATATTAAAAATCGGTACAGTCGAAACAGTAAGTACACTGCCTACCATTTTATCTTCTTACTATAAAAGCTATCCGAATGTCGATTTATCATTACAAGCGGGTCTAACAGAAGAATTAATTAGAGAAGTACTTGATCATCAATTAGATGGCGCCTTTATATCAGGTCCTATTAAACATCCACTAATCGAACAATACGATGTTAGTACAGAGAAATTAATGCTTATAACACAAAATAAAGCCTTTCATATAGAAGAATTTACAACAACGCCTCTACTCGTTTTTAACCAAGGATGTGGATACCGCTCCAAACTAGAACGTTGGCTTAAAGACGAAGGTTTGCTACCAAAAAGAATTATGGAATTCAATATATTAGAGACAATATTAAACAGTGTTGCACTCGGTCTCGGAATTACACTCGTACCACAGTCTGCTGTCCATCATCTTTCTAAAGCAGGTAAGGTACATTGTCATGCAATCCCTGAAAAATACGGCAGTATTTCAACGGTTTTCATACGCCGTAAAGATAGCTATATGACGAATTCAATGCGTAGTTTTTTAAAAACAATTGAAGACCATCATCATATCAATATGCTGTGAAAGACATTCTTACATGAATGTCTTTTTTTCTTACAAAAGTGTAAGTCTTTCGTAAGCTAATTCGATAGTTGGAAGTATCCATATTCCCTATAATTAAGACATAAGCAGGGCAACAACTATTCGAAAAGGAGCGGATACGCATGATGAACAATATGAAATCAAATAAATTTTTAAATACAATGGGCATGGTGCTATCCGCACTTGTCGATGCAAAAGCTGTTGCAACTACATTAAACAAATAAGGAGAGATTATAATGAACAACATTACTTTCAACAAATCAGACTTTATCGGACTTGCAAGTGGAGCTACTCTTCTTACGGCTTTCATTTATACACTTGCTCAAGGTCTTATTTAACACTTTGTTTCCCCAAACCCCTTTATATATAGAAAAAGCTGCTCGTCTTATAGACAAGCAGCTTTTTAGTTTGTCCCGCTTTAATGGGCAGTAAGACCCCCTCCTCAAAATTCAGCGAAAGCAAAGAAGTTAGGTGGGGGTCGGGCTGCCCATAAAAGTCCGATTGGTTCAACTAATAATCAGTGGGGGATGAAGAACCCCCACACTGATTAAAGTTTCACTTTATTTCATATACAATTTGACCTGTTTTCGTAATATCATATCCGCCAATCGCATTTAATTCATTATGAAATTCTTCCGATTGCAGAATGTCTTTCACAACTTCAATCAGCTCTTCATTTTCTTTATTCTTCAAAATTACTAAATCATACTGTTCTTTCATGATTGGAATAAAGTCCACATTTACAATTTGCGAAAACTTTTCTGAACCTACTCCTACATCAGCTTTTCCATTTGCAACTTGCGTGGCAACACCAAGATGATTCGATTCTTCCCATTCATATCCACTAATATCAGCTTTATTTAATTTTCGGATTCGTAATTGTTCATCCACTAACACTCTAATACCAGAACCCTTTTCTCGATTCACAAACTTTATAGTGGACCCGGATATGTCAGCCCATGTCTTTATTTTCTTCGGATTTCCTTTTTGAACATAAAACCCTACATTTCTGGACAATAAATTAATCATAAGACATGGCTGTCCTACTAAAATACGTTTTACGTAAGGAATATTATATGTACCCGTTTCACCATCAAACAAATGCAAACTAACGATACTTCCTTCTCCTTGATACATTTTCACTAAACTCGTTAAGCTACCTTGATACGCTCTTAAAACATTAGAACTTGGCAAACGATTTTCTATACGTTTAGCTAACATATCTAACGTTAGTTCTTGACCACTAATAATACACGTGTTCAAGATACTACTACCATCGTTTTTCACAGGATTAACTTGTACTTTCCCTGTTTTCATTTGCTTTATATATTGATCTAAATCTGCTGCATCAATGCGCATCTGTCTACCAACTCTATAAGAAGGAAGTTCTCCTTTTTTAATTAAGTCGTATACAGTTAATTTTGATACTTTTAATCGCTTTGCTACTTCTTCCGTTGTGTAGGAATGATGATCCATAGACGATTCCTCACTTTCTCCTTTCATTGTAACAAAGAAAAGAATATTTCTCCTATTTTTTAAAAATAGACATATGTTCAAATTATATTCAATTATAACTAGTTATATTTAGTTATATTTAGTTATAATTAGATGTGTCAAAATGAAAGGGGATTTTTTTATGAATAAATTTATATTACGTTCCATCGGGGCACTTATACTTTCTTTCCTTCTTATATTTAGCGCTGCTTGTACAAGTGGGGAAAAGCATACAAAGTCAGCTGCTAAAGAGGATAAAACAGTTGAACTGACTATCTCAGCTGCTGCAAGCTTACAAGATGCATTAAAAGAAATCGAAAAACAATATAAAGAAAAAGAGCCAAATATCAAACTTTCTTTTAACTTCGGTGCTTCTGGAGCACTTCAACAACAAATTGAACAAGGTGCACCTGCTGATTTATTCTTCTCAGCAGCAGAAGATAAATTCCAAACCCTTGTAAAAAAAGGATTCATTAATGAAAAAGAGAGGAAAAATCTCCTTGGAAACGAACTCGTTCTAGTCGTCCCAAAAGATAGTTCTCTTACAAAAATTCAAGATTTAAAAGATGAAAAAATAAAAAAAATTGCACTTGGTACACCTGAATCTGTACCTGCTGGCAAATATGCAAAGGCTTCTCTAACACACGAAAACCTTTGGAATGATGTTCAAAATAAAGTCGTATTTACAAAAGATGTTCGCCAAGTGTTAACATATGTAGAAACAGGGAATGTCGATGCTGGTATCGTATACAAAACAGATGCTCTCATTTCGGATAAAGTAAAGATTGGTGAGACAGCAGCAGCTACTTCTCATGAGCCAATCCACTATCCTTTAGGTGTTATAAAGGAATCTAAACATAAGAAAGAGGCGACTTCATTTTATGAGTATTTGCAGTCAAAAGATGCACAATCTATCTTTAAAAAATATGGATTTACAGTCCTGTCGTAATTACTATGAGCATTGATGCTATTTTATCGCCTGTCTTTCTATCTTTAAGAGTAGCTGCATGCGCCACTATTCTCGTTACAATTTTAGGGACAATTGTCGGGCGAGCACTAGCTCGCTCCTCATGGCGATATAAAGTACTATTAGAAACCATATTTTTATTACCAATGGTACTTCCACCAACTGTTATCGGCTTCTTTCTCATTATCATCTTTGGAAACAACAGCCCGATCGGAAAGTGGGTTGAATCATTATTTCAGCAGTCTATTATGTTCACATCTACTGCTGCGATCATTGCTTCTACAGTTGTTGCATTTCCGCTTATGTACCAATCAGCGAAAACGGGATTTTCTATCGCAAATGTACAAATTGAAGAAAGTGCTCGTGACCTTGGCGCAAGTGAATATCAAGTTTTTCTGCACGTTACACTTCCGCTCGCATTTCCTGCCTTACTAAGCGGGATGATTTTGAGCTTTGTCCGCGCGCTCGGTGAATTTGGTGCTACACTTATGTTTGCCGGGAACATTCCTGGTAAAACACAGACAATCCCAACTGCAATTTACATGGCTATTGATGCAAGTAATATGCAACTCGCATGGACACTTGTAGTTATTACTATCGTTATGTCACTCGTATTTCTACTATGTATTCAACTTATTAATAAAAGAATTACTAACTCTTAAAGCAGCTTTTTTCGAAGCTGCTTCTTTATTTCTTAGGAAATAAAATATACCACCTGTAAATAACTGAATTTTACCTCTTATTAAAATATACATTTTATTTGAATTCACTTTCTAAAATAGGCAATTTCCTGTTATTATATGGAGGTGTTTCAAAAAATGAAGAAATGAAAACGCATTTATATCGTGAATTCTTCATCCTGTTTTAGCGATCGGTAATCTTCTACTCTATTAGTGGGGCATTACCGATCGTTAGAACGATATGTAACTATATTGGTATAGCAAACCGAAGGGAGTCTTGTAATGGACATTTTATTAGCGCTTCTTCCTGCAATTGCATGGGGAAACATCTTATTAGTAAGCGTAAAAATGGGCGGTGGTGCATATAGCCAAACGGTAGGTATGACAATCGGTGCTCTATTCTTCGCAACAATTATGTATGTATTTACTCAACCAGCTTTAACAATGACAATCTTAATTGTTGGTTTTATTTCAGGTTTATTCTGGGCTTTAGGACAAGTAAACCAATTAAAAACAGTTGAAAAACTAGGTGTTTCAACTACTGTAACGATTTCTACTGGTATGCAACTTGTTGCAACTTCTATCTTTGGGGTTATCGCTTTCCGTGAGTGGACTACTACTACAACGATCATTCTGGGAACGATTGCAATCCTATTAATCGTAGTTGGTGTTGTATTCACATCATTAGATGATAAAGAAAATGCTCAGCCACCTGGACAATTGAAAAAAGGACTTCTTACTTTAATTGTTTCTACTTTCGGCTATCTTGTATATGTAATTATTATTCGTTGGTATAATATCGATGGTTGGTCTGCTATTTTACCACAAGCAGTTGGTATGTTTGTTGGTGCGGTTGTACTGACGTCTAAACATAAACCATTTAACAAATATGCAATCCGTAATGCTTTGTCTGGTTTACTATGGGGAACTGGAAACTTATTCTTACTTCTTTCATTACCACGTGTTGGAGTAGCAACAAGCTTCCCATTATCTCAAACTGGAATCGTTATCTCAACATTCGGTGCGATTGTATTCTTAGGTGAAAAGAAAACAAAACGTCAATTGATCTTTATTGCACTAGGTAGTGTTTTAATTATCGGCGGCGCTGTATTACTTGGTATGACAAAAGCATAATCTTATATTCTATTAGTAAACCCCTGAAGCATATGTACTTCAGGGGTTTTTTAATTCTAATTATTTTCTAGATATAATTATTTGTATGTTCTTGCCCCTTATAATTGCTCTTCCACTCTAGCAAACCAGCTACACATATAAAGAGATTAATAATAGCTAATATTAGCATGACGTATAAACCAGTAGAAATATAAATTGCAATGCTAACTATGTTATATAAAATCCATAAATGCCAGTTTTCTAATATTTTTCGACTTAACATAAATTGAGCCACTAGTCCCAATACGGCATTTAAAGCGTCTAAATATGGACTTGTTGACTCTAAATAACGGACTTGATAATAACCCCAACCAATCCAAGCAACTAAAATAAAACTTATATAAAAAGTCCATCCTTTCAAATCTAAACGAACTGTTGCTTTTACCTCTCCCTCCCCACTTCGTGCAATCCAATAATACCAACCATATACATTAAATATAAATTGAAAAGCGGCTAATACTGCCATTGTATATAAACCTTGTGTAATAAAAATGTATAGAAATACCGCAACAGTAATCATGCCAAATAAAAAGTTGGATACTTTTTCTCTCGCTAATAACCAAACATTAATGATCCCCATAATTGATGCGAAAATTTCAATATAACTCGATTGAATATACAATCCAACTAATACACAAATAATACTAGAAACAAGTAAAAAAAGTGGACTTCTAACCATATTTATCTCTCCCCAGATGTGTAATAAATTCCCTATCACCAGTATAAGGAATAGCCCTTTCCTTTACCATGAATCTCCTCCTTCTCATTATCCATTCCATCTACGGTAAGTCTTTTCTTTTTACAAAATTCTCTTAAAGATGATATCGTTTTTATAACATATCTCTACTAGAAAGGAATAAAGGATATGCTAACTAAACATCGAATTTTATTTATTGGTGCCGGTCGTATGGCAGAAGCTATATTTTCCGGATTACTTAAAACAAGCAAAGAGTACATCGAAGAAATTATCGTCTCTAACCGAAGCAACATAGAAAAGCTAAAACAGTTACAACATCGATATAATGTGTCTACTACAACAGATTGGAAACAGCATGTTACATCTGTTGATACGGTTGTTTTAGCAATGCCACCTTCGGCTCATGAAGAGTTATTAGCTGAGCTATCTCCGTTAATATCAAATCAACTAGTCGTAACAGTAGCAGCTGGCATTGGACCATCTTATTTAGAAGCTAGACTCCCAAAAGGCACGCCTGTTGCTTGGATTATGCCTAATACAGCTGCTGAAATTGGAAAGTCTATCTCCTTATATACAATGGGACAATCAGTAAACGAGATACATCAAGAAACCCTGCAACTACTTTTAAAAGGTATTGGTACTTCGCAACTTTGTACTGAGGAAGAAGTTCATCAGCTTACTGCAGTTACTGGAAGTGCACCAGCCTTCCTTTATTACTTTGCTGAAAGCTTAATTGAAGCAACAAAAAGTTATGGAGTTGATGAAGAAACCGCAAAACATCTTGTCATTCAAATGATTTCTGGCTCTGCTTCTATGCTTGAACAAACGCAAAATCCAGCTAACCTTCGCGAACAAGTAACAACGCCAGGTGGTTCCACAGCTGAGGGTCTCAAAACTTTATACGAATATAATTTTTCAGAGGCAATTCAAAAAGCAGTAGAAGCAACAAACAAAAAAGCTAGGGGGAAATAATATGATCTTAACAAGTTTAAAAGACTATACAACATTACATAACGGTGTAAAAATGCCTTGGTTTGGTTTAGGTGTTTTTAAAGTAGAAGATGGTTCAGAAGTAATTGATTCTGTAAAAGCAGCAATTAAAAATGGCTACCGCAGCATCGATACTGCAGCAATCTATCAAAATGAAGAAGGCGTTGGGCAAGCGATTCGTGAATCCGGTGTTTCACGTGAAGAATTATTTATTACCTCAAAAGTATGGAATAGCGATCAAGGATATGAAACAACGCTTCAAGCATTTGAAACTACATTAGAGAAATTAGGTCTAGAATATTTAGATTTATATTTAGTACATTGGCCTGTAAAAGGGAAATATACTGAATCATGGAAAGCATTAGAAACACTTTATAAAGATGGCCGTGTTCGCGCTATCGGTGTGAGTAATTTCCACATTCACCACTTACAAGACGTATTTGAAATTGCTGAAATTAAGCCAATGGTCAACCAAGTGGAATACCACCCACGTTTAGCACAAGAAGAGTTACATGCATTCTGTAAAGAACATAATATCCAGCTTGAAGCTTGGTCACCATTAATGCAAGGACAACTACTAGATAATCCAACGTTACAAGAAATTGCGACAAAATATAATAAATCAACTGCGCAAATTATTTTACGTTGGGATTTACAAAACGAAGTTGTAACAATTCCCAAATCAATTAAAGAACATCGCATTATTGAAAATGCAAACATCTTCGACTTTGAATTAAGTGCTGATGATATGAAAGCAATTCAAGCTTTAAATGAAGATCGTCGCGTTGGTCCAGATCCAGATAACTTTAACTTCTAGTAGAAAAACCACTGCCATATGCAGTGGTTTTTTCATTTAAGAAAACTGAAAATTTAAACTATATTTCATTTAGTTGACACTTTATTATTCAAGGTGTAAGATTTTGAATTATCAAAGAAACAAAAAAATTAATAAAATTTATTCGTTTACTCATTGTATCAAGAGAGGTGGAGGGACTGGCCCTTTGAAACCTCGGCAACAGGTTCATTTTGAATACTGTGCCACTTCCTGCAAGCTTTATGCTTGAAAGATAGAATGAGGGACTTCGTTTATATACGGGTGCATAACTTGTACGTAAAAATCCCTCTTTCTCAATATGAAAAGAGGGATTTTTTATTTTTCATTTCCCTCATCATCATCCAAACTTAATTATTTAGGAGGAAAATCAAATGAAAAAGAAGTTTGTACCCGGTATTGCATCAGTTGTAGGAGTAAGTATTTTATTAACTGGTTGCGGTAGTTATAAAAACGAAGCAAGCGGAGCAAATGCAAAAGACGAGGCACCTAGTAAACAGGTTTTAAACTTATCTTCACCTACTGAAATACGAACAATGGATACGGCTCGTGCTACAGATACTGATTCTGGTCAAGTAATGAGAAACGTATTTGAAGGTTTGTATAATCTTGGTGAAGGTAACAAACCTGTTCCTGGTGTTGCAAAATCTCATGAAGTAAGTGGCGATAAAACGAAATACACATTCCATTTGCGAGATTCAAAATGGTCAAATGGCACTCCTGTTACAGCTAAAGATTTTGTGTTCGCTTGGCAACGTGCCGTAGATCCAGCAACAGCCTCTGAATATGCATTTTTATTCTTTGATATTAAAAACGCAACAAAAATTAACAACAAAGAACTTCCAGCCGACCAACTTGGTGTAAAAGCAGTTGATGACCATACGTTTGAGGTAGAATTAGAGCGTCCTGTTCCTTATTTTATTAGCTTAACAGCGTTCCCAACATTTCTACCAATTAATGAGGAATTCTTTAAAGTACAAGGTGATAAGTACGCTTTAGAAGATAATACAATTTTGTACAATGGAGCTTTTACACTAAGCGATTGGAAGCACGAACAAAGCTTTAAATTTAAGAAGAACCCTACCTATTGGGATAAAGATACTGTCAAACTAGAAGAAATCAATTTTAATGTCGTAAAAGAAAAATCAACAGAAGTAAATTTATTCGAGTCAAAACAATTAGATCGTATAAAACTAACATCTGACTTCGTCGATAAATATAAAAAGGATGCTAACTTTAAAGAACGTCCAAACGTAGGCGTACAATTTTTACGTATGAATCAACAAAACAAAGTACTTCAAAACGTTTCTGCACGCCAAGCAATTGATCAAACAATTGATAGAAAATCCTTTGTAAATACGTTATTAAATGATGGCTCTACACCAACATTTGGTCTCGTTCCAAAAAACTTTGCAAAAGGACCTGAAGGAAAAGACTTCCGTACTGCAAACGGCGATTTAACAAAAGTTGATACAAAATCTGCACAAGAGTTATGGAAAAAAGCTAAACAAGAGCTTGGTTCTGAAAAGATAACATTAGAATTATTAACGAGTGATGCTGACCTTGATAAGAAAACTGGTGAATTCTTAAAAGGACAACTAGAAAAGAATCTAGATGGATTAACAGTAAATATAAAACCTCAGCCGCGTAAGCAACAAGTTTCGCTTTTATTAAAAGGTGACTACGAAATCGGAATTGATGGCTGGAGCCCTGACTTTGCGGATCCAATTACATTCCTTGAGCTATTTACAACGAATAACCCTTATAACTTAGATCATTACTCTAATAAGGAATTCGATGAAACAATAGCAAAAGTGAAAACAACTTTAGCTGGTGATGAAAAAGCTCGCTGGGAAGCATTACTAGCATCCGAGAAAATATTATTTAAAGACTCTGTTATCGCTCCTCTTTACCAAAAAGGCGAATCTTATTTAGAACGTTCTTATGTGAAAGGAATTGTGCAAGTAGACTTTGCAGGTCAATTAAACTTCAAGTGGGCAAAAATTGAAAAATAAAGTGAAACTTTAATAAGTGGGGGTTTCTTCATCCCCACTTATTATTAGCCCACACCAATTGTTTTTTTAGCAAAATATATTAAAAATAGGTTCTCTCACACATGAGAATCTGCTTTTTTAATATATTATTCTGAGAAATTAACAATCTATTTTTATTATTGACATATAGTTCTTTTCAGTGTTAATATTCTAAATAATCAAAGAAACAAAATATTTCACCATCAAAATATAATGTCTACTACGTTGAAACATATAACGATAGATTATAGTTCGACATGTATATACATATAGAACACCTGATTACCTATAAACAAATATTTATAATAGGTTTTATCTCCTTCTATAGCTACTTCAAGACACGGACATTATGACGTTACGAACAACACATTTAGGGAGGAACGAACAATGAAGAAAAAAGTTGTACCTGTTGTTGCATCTGTTTTAGGGGCAAGTCTATTACTAACTGCTTGCGGGGGAAATAAAGATAATGCAAGCGGAGCGAAAGCAAACGATAAAGCACCTGATAAACAGGCAATTAACTTATCATTCGCTTCAGAAATTCCAACAATGGATGTTGCAAAAGCAACGGATGGGGAATCCATGAACGTAATGCGTAATGTTTTTGAAGGGCTATATGCAATGGGAGAAGATAATAAACCGGTTCCTGGTGTCGCTGAGTCGGTTGACATTAGTCCCGATAAAACAAAATATACATTCCATCTCCGTGATTCAAAATGGTCAAACGGTACTCCTGTTACAGCAAAGGACTTTGCCTTCGCTTGGCAACGTGCCGTAAATCCTGATACAGCAGCTGAATACGCATTCTTATTCTTCGATATAAAGAATGCGAAACAAATAAACCAAAAACAATTGCCAATTGATCAACTAGGGGTCAAAGCTGTTGATGATAAAACGTTAGAAGTACAACTAGACCGTCCTGTTCCCTACTTCTTAAGCTTAACTACATTCTCAACATTCTTACCAATTAATGAAGAGTACTTAAAGTCTCAAGGCGATAAATATGGTTTAGAAACAAATCATTTAATTTATAACGGTGCTTTCACATTAGATAACTGGAAACATGAACAAAGCTTCCAATTGAAGAAAAATCCTAACTATTGGGATGCTAAAACTGTAAAATTAGAAGAAATCAACTTCAATGTCGTTAAAGATAAGTCTACAGAAGTGAACTTATATGATTCAGGACAAATTGATCGTGTTGCTTTAACTGCAGAGTTTGTTGATAAATATAAGAGCGATCCAAACTTCAAAGAACGCGCTGAAGTCGGTATTCAATTCTTACGATTAAATCAGAAAAATGAAACATTAAAAAATCAACATGCACGCCTTGCTATTAACGGCGCAATGAATAAAAAAGCTTACGTAGAAACAATCTTAAATAACGGCGCTGTTCCAGCTGAAGGAATGGTTCCTGCGAAATTTGCAAAGAGCCCAGAAGGCAATGACTTCCGTAAAGAAAATGGAAATCTAGTCAAGGATGATGTGAAAACAGCTAAAGAAAACTGGAAAAAAGCAAAACAAGAACTTGGTACTGACAAAGTAACAATCGAACTATTAACAAGTGACAATGCTTTAGCTAAAAAGACTGGTGAATATTTAAAAGGTGAATTAGAAAAGAACCTAGATGGATTAACAGTGAATTTAAAACCACAACCACGTAAACAACAGCTAAAACTACTATTAAGTGGTGACTATGAAATTGGTATTGACGGCTGGGGCCCTGACTTCGCTGATCCAATTACATTCTTAGATTTATTTACAACAGATAGTGCTTATAACTTCGATAAATACTCTAACAAAGAGTACGATGAGCTAATTCATAAAGTGAAAACAGATTTAGCTGGCGATGAAAAAGCACGCTTTGAAGCAATGAAGCAAGCTGAAAAAATTCTATTACAAGACGGCGCTGTCGCTCCTTTATACCAACAAGGCCGTTCTTACTTACAACGCTCTTTCATTAAAGGACTTGTAACAACTGACTTCGGTGGTGAGTTTAACTACAAGTGGACAGAAGTTACAAAATAATAAGTGCTAATAAAAAGGTATCCCACCGAGGATACCTTTTTATTTTATACTTCTTTAACTACAGAGCTTCTTCTTCCCTTTACCATTCCTTTTATAGCTAAAGTCATCACTGCTACTGATTGTGTAACCAATACAATAACTAATAATGAAATAATATTTCTCTCTAAACTAACTCCTCCAAATATTATTGTATAATAGCCATTCGCTGCATATGTTGCAGGAAATAATTCACTAATTGTTTGATATGTTTTAGAAAGCATTTCATGTGGCACAGTTACAACCATTTGTGTTAATGAAAGAAAGGCGAAAAAGACTATTGTCAATAATCCTCTTTTCCTTCTTTTTGCATTGAACCAAAACTCATCATAAATATAAACACAAACATCAAATATGTTCTCCACGTCGAAGAAGGTATATGCCCTGACCAAAGATAGCTAACTAAATAATTAATTCCCATAATACAAGACGATATTACTAAACTAATACTTATTAGTTTTACATATTTGAGCATATCTTTTCTCCTTGTTTTTATTTTTCTACTTCTTCAAACTGTAGATTCACCGGATCTTCTAAAAGTGTTTCATAAAAGTTCTCTGCCAAATCTGTTGAAGGGATTTTTTCATCTACTTCATCAAATCGAATACTATCTAGCCACACACAACCTTCTCCTGATAATAAAACACCAAATGCAATACCAAGTGCTTCTTCTTTTATATCTAATACAACCGAGTACGATTGCCAGTTATTCGTATTTTTAATGGGGCGATTTTGCATATTATCCATAGCGAGCGGTTCTGTATCTTTTCCATCTACTCGCATCCACAATCCTGCCCAATCTCTTACATTTTCACTCTTAATAAATGCTGTAAAACGTAATCTCTTCCCTACATATTTATCCGCTCGGAACATTTGCATTAATGTTGAAAATCCTCCATGCGTAACATTCTCTTTTGCTTTTATGTATGCAGATACTTTTCCTTGATGGACAACTTCATAATCTAAACCCATCTCATATTCAGCAGGATGACTTCCACTTAAGATCCATCCTTTCGGTATACCTTTTTGCATTGAAACACCCTCTCTTTCTATATAAAATGACTGAAAGTACTTTCGATATTTCTTTGGTGGCAATTGAAACATTCTTTTAAAAGCTCTCGTAAATGCCTCTTGTGAGGAAAAACCGTATTGCACTGCAATATCAATAACAGCTCTCTCCGTTGACACTAAAACTTGCGCAGCATGAGTTAACCTTCTCTTTCGAATATAATCTGTTACACTCATCCCAACATATCTTTGAAAGATGCGATGAAAATGGTACATCGATACTGCACTGTGGGATGCCACTCTTTCTGTTGTAAGCTCCTCATGTAAGTGATTCTCTATATATTCAATTGATTTTTTTATTATCTCTTTATATTCTTCATGCATTTTAGCCCCTCCCTCACAACTTCAATTTACCATATACATACAAATCGTTTTTGATTTAAATTGCGGATTAGTCCTTGTGACTGCAGGATAATAATTTATTTTCAACACATACATAATTACATGTTTTTGGGAAAAACTTGTATAGAACGAATTTACATAAGGAGGAATTTATAATGAGAATTCTACTATCAGTTTTATTAGCTCTTATGCTAGTACCTGCATTAACAGGATGTAAAGCTCCTGCCAAAGAAGACACAACTTCTAATAAAAAGACGACTGAAGAAGCAAAAAATGAGGCTCCTGCAGATTTAAAACTAAACTTCAATGAATTCGATTTAAAGGCAGACTACCAAGATACAAAGAAAGACTACGAAGTAGACTATAAAAATGTAGCAGCTGACAAGAAAATGGAAGCAAAAATTGAAGATCATAAAGCAGATGTAAAATTAACAGGAGACGAGGCTATCACAAAATTAAGCCCACTTCTACAAGAATTAAAATTTGATAAAGATACTCCTGATCAAGAAGTAATCGATCAAGTAGTGAACGTGTTCAAACTTGATAAAGACTATCAAAAATTCGATTTAGAAGTTGTCTTCTCTGATGGAACGAAAAAAGAATATAAAAGAGAAATAAAATAAAGAAGTAGGCGGTTGCCTACTTCTTTATTTTTGCATATCTTAAATCTGGTTTAGATCCAACATAATATTGAAGTCCAGATACCGTTTGTTTTGGTAAATAGGAATCCGACGGGAATATAATTGGAATTAATGGTGAATCTGTAAACATAATATCTTCCGCTTTATGCAATAAATCAAAACGCTTATCTTCATTTTGTTCTACTTCTGCTTCCTTCACTAAAGCATCAAATTCTTTATTATGCCATTTTGCATAATTGTTTGGACCATCACCTGCATATAAATCTAATTTAGTAATTGGGTCTAATAGAGAACCGCCCCATCCCATATAAGCTAATTGGAAATCACTTTGCTTATATGTGTCGATGTAACTCTTCCACTCTTTATTTTCTAATTTAATATCTACGCCAAGATTTTTCTTAAACATTTCTTGCATTGCTTCTGCTACTTTTTTATGTTGTGTATCTGTAGTGAATTTTAATGTTACTTCAGGTAATGTAGACCAGCCTTGTTCTTTCATACCTTCTTCTAATAATTTTTTCGCTTCTGCTGGATCAAATTTAACGTAACCACCTTTTTCTTTACGGAAATCACGCCCACTTTGTGTTTTTGCTCCTTCTGGAACGAATGCATTTGCTTCTTGTGCATTGTTTTTATACAGTTTTTCAACAATAAACTTACGATCAACTGCTAATGAGAATGCTTTACGTACTTTCGCATTTGTGAACGGCTCTTTTTCTACGTTAAACGAATAAATATAAGATGAAAATCCTGCAACACGTTTATATTCTTTATTTCCTTTTTCTTTCTCAATCATTTCTTGCGGTAAACTACTTAGTAAATCTAATTCTTTTGATTTGTATAATTGGTACGCTGTTTTAGAATCTGGAATAATACGAAACTCAATTTCTTTTAATGTTACCTTTTTATCATAGTATTCTTTATTTTTTTGTACCGTAATAGCCTGATTATGCTTCCATTCTTTTAATGTGAATGGTCCGTTCGTAATTAACTCTTTTGGATCTGTTTTTAATTTATTATTATCATCAATTGATTTTTTTGATAATGGAATGAATAATGAGCTTGCTAATTTTTGTTTAATGGAAGACACTGGGTGCTCAAGTGTTACCTTTAATGTTTGAGGATCAACAACTTGAATACCAACTTGTCCTTCTTCACCTTTTCCAGTATTGTATGCCTCTGCCCCTTTAATAAAATACATTTCTGTCGCATTCATAGAACCCGTTTTCGGATTTAATAATCGCTTCCATGCAAATTCAAAATCATTTGCTGTAATAGGAGAACCATCTGACCATTTAATATCTTTCTTTAAATGAATTGTATACTCAGTTCCATCAGCATTTACTTCTTCTTTCTCTGCTAATTCATTTTGATATTTTCCATCACTATCTTGCGTATATAAGCTTGAGAATAAATGTCCAATTACATAACCTGAAGTACTATCTGTCGCAATAGCGGAATCAAGTGTATATGGATCGCTACCAATATTCGTTACTAATCGATCTCCTTCTCCCTTACCAGCACTCGCCTTTTGTGTCTCTTTCTTACCGCAAGCGACAGAAGTAATTGCTAAAACAGTCATAATGACAAACAGTAAAAACTTCTTCATCCTACATTCTCCTTTAACCTGAAATTTTTGGTGTTGATGCCAATAGTGTTTTTGTATAAGAATGTTGTGGATTACGGAATACTTCGTCCGTATTTCCAAATTCAACAAGTTCTCCTTTGTATAAGACAGCTACTTTTTCACATAAATAGTGAACCATCGGTAAATCGTGCGCGATAAATAAATATGTATAACCTTGTTCCTTTTGAATTTTTTGCAGCAAGTGCACAATTTGGATTTGAAGCGAAACATCTAATGCCGAAATTGGTTCATCAAGAATTAATACTTCCGGCTCACACAATAACGCTCTTGCAATAGCAATTCGTTGACGTTGTCCTCCGCTAAATTCGTGCGGATAGCGATCAATATATCGTCTATCTAACCCAACACGCTCTAGCGCATCACCTGCTACTTTATCTTTCAATCCTTTATCACCTAAACCAAATGAAATATAGCCTTCCGTTACGCTATCGCGTACTTTCCAGCGCGGATTTAATGCTGCTGTGGAATCTTGAAAAATAAACTGTACTTTCTGTAAGAAATCACGTTTATGAGTTGCCTTCAACTTGTGAACGACTTGACCGTTATAATCAATTTCACCAGACGTTGGGCTCTCAATCCCAGCTATGAGCTTACCAAGTGTTGTTTTTCCTGAACCACTTTCTCCAATAATGCCAAGCGTTGTTCCTTTCGGGATAGAAAGTGATATGTCTTTTAACGCTGCGATTTCTTTATTTTTACTTCCATACGTTTTCGTTACTTGCTTTACAGTAATTAAATCTGTCGTCATGAGGCATTCACCTTCTCTTTTGATTTCGCTTTATTATGCTCCAGAACATGTTGCCAGCAATGTGAACTATGCTCCTTGGAATATGTTGTTCTCTCTGGGAAACGATGAATACATTCTTTTATCGCTACTGGACAACGATTTACAAAAGGACAACCAAAGCTATTTAACGTCTCAATGGAAGGTGTCGTCCCTTCTATTGCACGTAATACTTTTTCAGAATCATCCATATTCGGAATTGCTTGTAATAAGCTTTTTGTGTATGGATGTTTAGGGGAACCTATCACTTCCTCTATCGTTCCTTTTTCAACAACACGTCCTCCATACATCACAACTACTCGATCCGCTACTTCACGTACAAGTGCTAAATCGTGCGTAATTAGTAAAATACTCGTATTTTGCTTTTCCTTTCTTTCCTTTAATAACTCCATAATTTGCTTTTGAATTGTTACATCTAATGCTGTCGTAGGTTCATCCGCAATAACGAGTTTGGGGTGGCAGGCAAATGCGATTGCTAAACAAATACGTTGCCTCATGCCTCCGCTTAATTGATGTGGGTACTGTTCAAAGCGTTTCTCTGCTTCATGTATCCCTAAATCATTTAATAAGTTAATCGCAATTTCTTTTGCTTCTTTTTTCGATTTCTTTTCGTGTTGCAAAATCACCTCTGTAATTTGCCTTCCCACCTTCATCGTCGGATTTAAAGATGAAAGTGGGTCTTGAAAGATAAACGAAATATCTTTCCCTCGAATTTGATTCCATTCTGATTCTTGTAGATTCGTTAATTCCTTTGATTCAAAAGATATATTTCCATCATCAATATGAATTGATTCTTGATTTAAGCCGATAATAGATTGTGCTGTAACACTTTTCCCTGAACCACTTTCTCCTACAAGTGCAACTATTTCACCTTCGCTAATAGAAAAGGAAACATGCTTCACAATTGCTTGGTTACTATTCTCTTTTTCAACGGCTAACGTTACGTTTTCTAAAGATAAGAGCTGTCCCATGTTTTTTCTCCTTTCGATTCCGTTTTACGATTTTTGGATCAATTGCATCTTGTAAACCATCACCAATCGCATTAAATGCGAACATAATGAGCGCAATCATGATTGCTGGGAAGAATAGCTGCCACCATTCTCCACTCAATAATGTCCCAAGTGCATCATTCGTCATCGTCCCCCAGCTTGCTGCCGGTGATTGCACTCCTAGTCCGATAAAGCTTAAAAATGATTCTGAGAAAATAGCTGCGGGAATTGTAAATGATAAATTTACGATAATAATGCCCGTTAAGTTCGGAATTAAATGCCCGTATATAATTTTCATATGGGATGTACCTAATCGCTCCGCTGCAATAACAAACTCTCTTTGTTTTAAAGATAAGACTTGCGCCCTAACGAGACGTGCCATACCAATCCATCCTGTTAATGCAAGGGCGATGATAATGGTAAAAAGACCTGGTTTCATAACAATTAATAGTAAAATAACAATTAATAAATACGGGATACCGTATAACACTTCGATTCCTCGTATAATCCACTCATCAATTAATGTCCCAAGGCGATTGCGCCCTCTCACATATCCACTAAATCCTCCGATTAGCACACCAAGTCCTATATCAAGAGCAGCTGCCACTAATCCAACTGTTAATGAAATTTTCCCGCCAGCCCAAGTACGTGCCCATATATCTCTTCCCAAATCATCTGTTCCGAACCAATGCTCACTACTAGGTGGTAAGTTTGTTGCCTCTTTTACTTGTTCACTCGCAGTAAATGGCGTTAAACTTTCACCAACAAGTGAGAAAACAATAATGAGTAATAACGTCACTGATCCTAAAACTGCGATTGGATTCGATACAAACTTACGAAACACTTCTTTCTTTCGGCTAATCTTTTGCTGATCTTTATTTATCGTTAATTCTTTCTTCTCTTCATTTGTTAATAACTGGTCATTAATTTCATAAGCTCCCATCTAAACATCCCCCTCCTTACGTAATAGAACGAATACGTGGATCAACAATACGATGAATAATATCTGTAATAAAAATACATACAATTAAAAGTGCACTATAAAAAATGGTTGTTCCCATAATCACTGGATAATCTCGATTAAAAATACTATCTACAAAATATTTTCCGAGACCAGGAATTGAAAAAATCTTTTCAATAACGAAAGTACCTGTTAAAAGTCCCGCCATTAATGGTCCAACAAATGTAAGTACCGGAACAATTGCATTTCGAAGAGCATGTCTTATAATAATCTTCTTAATCGGTATACCTTTCGCTCTCGCTAACTTAATATAATCACTCTGCAGTACTTCGATCATATTAGAGCGAACAAATCTTGTAATCACTGCGATTGGTCCTAACGCTAATGCAAAGGATGGCAATACCGTATGTTCAAATGTACCCCAAGAAGCTACTGGTAAGAGCTCGAATTGAATAGCCAATACTTGTATAAATAGTGGTGCTAAAATAAAGCTCGGAATAGAAATACCGAGGATGGCAAGTAAACTTACACCGTAATCAATTACCTTCCCATGATAGAGAGCAGCAAATGTACCTGCAGCAATTCCGACTAGCAATGAAATAATAAGTGCTTGTAAACCAATAATTGCTGATGGACCAAAACCAGTTGTTATAATTTCTGATACACCTTGCCCGGTTGATTGAACAGATTCACCAAAATCAAAATGAACTACGCCGTCTAAATAAGCAACATATTGATTCCATAACGGTTCATCAAGGTGATACTTCGCTCTCATGTTTTGGATCACTTCTTCAGGAAAGATTTTTGCATCTGATGAAAATGGATCCCCCGGAATAATATGCATAATTAGAAATGTCACCGTCGTAATAACCCATAGCGTGAACACCATAACTGATAATTTTTTAATTACATACACCCCAATAACCCCCTAAACACATATATTTACTTAGTTTTATAAACGTACTTTTTCCATTACTCCCTTTTCTCTTTTTAGAATACAAAAAGCCTTGATCTTAAAAAATAAGATCAAGGCTTAATAAACAAAGGCCCATCACTTATCTTTCAAGACTTGCTTGCTGGAATTAGCACGGTGTTCCTATTACAGAACCCGCTGCTGAGGTGTCATAGGGCCAGTCCCTCTACCTCTCTGGATAAGTAAATTGCTATATTATTATTTGGTTCAAATTGTATATTTCGAATTATAATTCTGAAAAAATGAAAAGTCAATCAAATTGGATATATTTAGAAAAATCAGTTTTTAATACTTTTATTTATCTATATCGTATTTCGCTTATAATAAAAAAAGATATGAAAGGAGTTATAAGATGGACCCCTTACTTCTAGCTACTATAGGATTACCCTTAACAATCGTTATACTTGTCATCATCGGCTTCTACAAACTCTTCATCAAAAAGAAAAGTATCACTTCTTTTTATACCCCTTTCGATAATATTACCGGGCAAACTATTTCCGAATTTCACGAAGAACAGAAGATATTAGTATCCGAGGATGAAGATGGAGATGGCAAGAAGAAAAAATAACCTTGCATAGGCAAGGTTATTTTTTCGTTTCTGCTTGAAAACGTTTATAGTATGTCGATGCTGTTGCAAAATTAATTTCTATATCACGAATCAACGATGAATCTTCTTCTTTAGCTAACTTCTGTAATTTTTTCATTGCTTGTTCTGATTCATTCAAGAAACCAACATATACCTCATGTTCTTGCTCTTTCGATTTTGGAACACGAATTTCTTTACGTATATGATCAATATCTTCTAACATGCTAGTTGTTACCTTTTGCACATCTTCTTTATATGTAGCATTCGTTATTTCCTTACCGCCCTTTTCTTTTGCCACTTCAAATAACTGCAGTGCTTTATTAATTTCTTTATTGATTTTTATATCGTATTTTTCATGTACTGCACGGTATTCTTTCATCTCTTCTGTTTGTTCAGTAGATTGCTCTACCTTTTCTTTCGTATCTTTATTTCCATTACACCCTGCTAGAAGGAGCATACTTCCCATTACAGCAATACCCAAAACCTTCTTCATCTCTTCTTCTCCTTTTATCTACAGCTATTACTCATTATAGTTTCTTTTATCTCCACTTGTTATTATACCGAGAACGCCCTACTTTTTACACTTAAGACGACATCGTAATATATATACCAACATGTTTGTCACAGTATCGTCACTTTATACAAATAACTTTTGCAATGCTTTACTACTCACCTTACAAAACTGTAAGCACACATAAAGAACAAACCATGCTAGACTTACATATGCATAACGCAAACATATGTAAGGTTTTAAGGAGAATCATCTATGTACAACACAATACCTTTTATGGGAGAAGATATTCGTGTCCTTATTCGCGAAAAATCACTTCATATCGAAAATACAGAGAGCCTTCGCCGCGTATTAAAGAAGAAGCATGCTCCGTTTAAGTTAGCTCAATATTTAAAACAACAACATACAAATCAATTTCATACCGTGCTCAATATATCGGATAAATCATTAACAATCGAAATCATCGGTCATGTCTACATTGGAAACTTTGCAGATACCTTAAAGGAAATCCCACGTATACCGAAGATTGCTCCTATTATCGTTAAAAAAGCGTATAAAATTACTGACCATACCGATATTATCGACTGTGGGGAAAAAGAAGTCGATAGTAATCGCTGGGTGTGGGATAAACTTGCTGTTTTATATGATACGATCATGAATAATATGTATGAGGTATTTCAAAGAAATGAAAAAAAGAACTGATTCAAACATTCCCTTTGAATCAG
The DNA here is from genome assembly GCF_051915225.1 of Bacillus cereus group sp. MYBK95-2. Classification (NCBI taxonomy): domain Bacteria; kingdom Bacillati; phylum Bacillota; class Bacilli; order Caryophanales; family Bacillaceae; genus Bacillus; species Bacillus cereus group sp. MYBK95-2. The sequence continues at coordinate 64,349 of NZ_JBQAEH010000013.1, forward strand.
TTCTTTTTTGTTAAGCCTCTAAATTTTGTTTTTGCTGCAGTTCAAACTGCTTCTCACTTCTTCTGGCCATAAATAGATAACATAACACTGCTCCTACTTCACAAAGCGCAATAACAACCCCCATCGGTAATGCTGTATTACTTCCACCGATACCTACAAGCGGCGCAACAAGAGCTCCTGAAATGAACTGTAATAAGCCTAATAAAGCTGATGCTGTTCCTGCAGCTTGTTTCTGATTTCTCATCGCTAATGAAAACCCAGTTGTTGATACAACCCCGACACTTGATACGACAAGGAATAACGAACATAAAACACCGATTAAACCTATTCCTAGTACGATTGTCAGTAGTAAAGATAGGCCACCAACAGCTGCGATAATAATACCAGCAACAAATAATGTCTTCTCATTCACTTTCCCCGCTAAACGACCCGTTACCTGACTAGCAATAATAATACCGATGCCGTTAATCGCAAAGAATAAACTAAATTGCTGTGGTGATGCTCCGTATATGTTCTGCAACACAAATGGTGAGCCCGAAATGTATGCAAACATTGCCGCTGTTACTAATCCTTGTGACAATGCATATCCCATAAACAGACGGTCCTTTAACAATTTTCCGTACGTCGCCAAAGTCCCTGACAAACCACCCGTTTCTCTTTCTTCAGGAGGTAATGTTTCACGCAATACAAAAGTAGCTGAGATTAACATGAATACACTAATTGCTCCAAGAACGATGAAAACACCGCGCCACGTTGTAAACTGTAATAATTGCCCCCCAATAATCGGTGCCAAAATAGGTGCTGCTCCGTTTACTAACATAAGCAGTGAGAAAAACTTCGTCATTTCAGAACCTGAATACATATCACGTACCATCGCACGTGATATAACAATCCCGGCTGATCCTGAAGCTCCTTGTAGGAAGCGCAATAACACTAATGTCCAAATAGATGGCGCAACAGCACAAAGTAAAGAAGAAGCAACATAAATAATAAGAGCAATAATAAGAGGTTTGCGTCTTCCGTAAATATCACTAATTGAGCCAACAAATAATTGTCCTACTGACAGCCCAAGCAAACAAGCTGTTAATGTAAGCTGCGCGAGGGATGCACCTGTTTGCAAATCATCCGTTAACTTCGGTAATGAAGGCAAATACATATCAATAGATAATGGTCCAATCGCCGTAAGTGTTCCTAATACAAGAATCATCCATAACCTGTTTGCCTTTACAGGTTTATATATTTCGTGATTAACTTCATTCACTTTTTCAATTCACCCTTTCCTATACAAACTGAATCGTAACAATTATAGTTACATCATAAACATACGTCAAGTACAGCGCGTTTTCCTCTTTCATAATGTAAAAAAAGCGATAGAAATTCTATCGCTTTACTTTTTCACATTGCTATTCGTAAATTTAGATACTGAGGACATCATCTCTCCCGTATCTAAATATGTAATTTGAATTGGGTCTCCTACTTCTGTAAACATAGCATATGGGAATTTCTTCACCGGTATCATAAATACCTTTTGTTCATTCTCTAAAAGTACGTACACGATTGTATTTTCACCTGATTTTTCTTTATATACACGTTGTACAATACCTTCTTTTTGCGCTTCTTTTCCTGTTGAGGTTGGTCTAAATGTATCACCATTACCGCTCATTACGTTTTTATAATTCTCAAGCGCTTCTTTCTGCGAAGAACCTGTCGCAAATATTTTTGCATTAGCAGCATATACAACTGTATGTGCACGTACTAGGCCTCCGTCATCAACAACCGGAATAATCCAAGCTGGTTTACCGTATACGTTATAAATGACAGGCATTGTCCCATGCCATTTCTCTCTCTTAAAGGAATTATCTACTACTTCTGTAGCTGCTGAACCATCCATAATCCCCTTTACTTCTTTTCCATTATAGTAATATAGCTTGCCTGTGCGTGCATCTACTAATGAATAGCCTAGGGCTGAATCTACTCCTTCTTTTGGAGAAGTAAAGTCTGTAAAATAATACAGTGTTCCATCTTTACCAAAGATCGGGGTCACGCCTTCTTTCGTTCCCCACTCAGTCGGAATTTTCATATCTGTTTGTGAGAATTTCGTATTCCAAAATCCGTGAATATATTTACCAAAGTACGTATTTAACGTAGATGCAGTCTCATGATTTAATACACCATCAACAAATTTAGGTGCCTTTCCTTTATCATATCTTTTCACTTCACCTGTTTGTGCATCTACTACGACAACACCTTCTACCTCAAATCCAGATCTTCCTGAAATAAATTCACCATACGTCATTGTATAATATGGTTTTCCTTTATCATCAACCTCAAATTTAGGTTTTCCTTTAAAGATTAAATTTGGTTCTGCTTGCCTTACCACACGCTCTAAATTATTACCAAAAAACATGCTTGGCACATATTTCATTTTATAACCGAGGTGCAGTTTCGCTTCCGCATCAGGATTCGTACCTGACATCGTTACATACCCTGGAATTGTCTCAGCTTTACGCGCTTTAAAAAATCCTGAAACTTCAATCGGCGCTACATATAAAGCTTCGCCGTTTACCATTTGTGGCGTTAATTCTCCTAGCTCAAAATAAGCTACTTTCGGAATATCACCAAATACTTTTTTCATCTTATTCTCCGCTGTCTTTGGCGGCACTGTAAACGGCTGGTCATTTTCAGTAAATGGCTCTGAAATATCTTTCTCTACCTTAACAACAGAATCATATTTCTTTTGCGAGATTACTATATCGTGCAAATAACCAAAGTAGCCGTAACTTGCGAGTAAAATAAACATTAGAAGTCCTTTTAATGTACCTTCTAATTTCCCTATTTGATCTTGTGAAAATAAAACAAGCCCAATTAAAATTGCTACTGCAACAGAATAATGAGTAAGAATCGAGTCTACCCGATCATCAATTAGCCAAAAGTATTCATAGATTGCAATACCTATCCAAAATAAAACAGGAATAACTAAAATAGATGATTTCTTACCCTTTACAACCTTCTTATCTCCCTTCTTATCCACTGCTCGAAGCTTACTACTACTTCTTGTCCATGGAATCAAAAACAAAGTAAGAATAGCTAAAACTACAAATTTCATCAAAGGCACTGTCCCCTTTTCTTTTGTATTCCCTTTTAGTATAACAAATAAAGGGTATTAAGGTGAAAATAGGAATAGTTATATTTTTTTACTACTTAATACAATCCCGCTCACTACATATAGAATAGATGCAATATAAAAAATTGTACCAATCGTAAAGAAATCTACTAAATATCCCGTGGCAATAACCGCTACTGCTCCGCCAATGGATGTCCACACATGGTATTTTCCAATCTCATAACCAGCCTTTTCCTGCGCAACCTTTCGTGCTAATGAAGTCTTCTCAGTATTACGCTGCACAGCACCTAAAACTCCCATTACAATTTGAAGAATATACACATGCCATACTTCCGTGGCAATCGGAAAGCAAAGCATTAAGATTGCCATGGACCAAGCGTATATGATTAATAATTTTTTATCACCTACTTGATCAGATATCTTTCCCACTAGTGGATATACAAGTGCTGATGTTAAAGCAAATAAGCCATACGCCCAGCCAAATTGCGAGAAGCTATTTCCAATGTTTCGAAGCAATAATATATAAAAAGGAAATACCATACTTCCTGCCATCATGATGATACTTTGCGAAGCCACAAATCTTCTATATGTCATTTCGTATACTCCCTATAAAATAAATTCACAAATCTCTCTTCTGAATCTACTTCCTTCTTTTTCTTGAGAAATTCTTCAATACGAGGATATGCCCTCTTTAACTGCTCTTTCGTTGGATAAGAATAGTACGGCAAATAGTAACTACCGTTATGCTTTAAAGTAACATCAATCATCTTCCGAATGACATCCTCTGTTTTCTTTATCTCACTCTCTGAGCGTCCCTGGTTAATCAAAAGAACCAGCGCAAACATATCATCTTTCGCATAGGACAAAACTGCATTTTCATTCTTTTCCACGTAACGAATCGTAATGTTGAGTAAATTAAACTCTTCTTCATTTAATACGTTACGTAAATCATCTATATACTCCGTGAAAGCATCTATAGGCACAAAGTATTCTTGTAACACTTCGGTCCTATTTGGATTTTCATATTCCATAAAAGCACTATCTGATCTCATAACATTATTACGCGTCTCATACTTTCCATCTGTACGTTCAAAATAACCTCTTTGTATATCCCAAAACGTATTCTTTCCCCAATCACTATAACGTGATAACCCAAGTAAAAATTTCGGTACCGCTATAATATTTTCTTCCTTTAATTCACTGTACTCTTCTCTCATATTTTGATTTTGTGCCAAAGTATAATCTGTCACATACATCTCTTTTAAAAATGAATTTGGAGCAACAGAAATACGCGCTAAGTGCATACGAACATTCTCATCTCTTTTCACTTTCTCTTTGAAATAAGATGCGTATTCTTTATAATCTATCATTCTCGTGTGCATTTCATATAATTCATCATCTGTTAACTTCAGCGTCACATCTAAAATAACTCCAAATAAACCGTAACCCCCAATGACATATGGAAATAACTCTGCATTTTCTTCTCTACTTACATTACGTACCGTGCCATCTGCCATTAACAATCTAAATGAATCTACTGTATCAATTAGTGCCTCATGACGAATATCACGCCCGTGTACATTTACACTTAATGAACCACCAACAGTAAAAATATTTTGAGACTGCATGACCTGTACCGCAAGGCCATATGGATTTATTTTCTTCTGAATATCATTCCACGTGACACCACTTTGAACTGTAATCTGCTTCTTCTCTGGATCAAATTCTAATATTTTATTATACCCTTTCATATCGAGCATCGTGCCATTTGGATAATATGTCTGTCCTCCTTGGCTATGTTGCATGCCTGCAATGGAAATTTTCTCTCCTGAAACTTTTGCATCTCGCACTAATTTTATTAACGAGTGCTCTTCCGTAGCACTTTCAACACGTTTTATTTTTGTCGGAAGCAATTTACCTACATCACTCATAATAGGATGATCAATTTGTTTTTTATACGTATGTACAGACGTTGCAAGCAAAACCGTATATGCAACAATGACCGCCGCTATCTTTCCTTTTTTCAAATGACACTCTCCTCTTCTACATCTTTTCCTCTTTATATTGTACCTATTTTCCTATGAAGAAAGAATACAAAAAAGAGGGACCTTATTTTAGGTCCCTCCTTATCAAAACTGTTACTTTGCTGCTGGCAATTGTATTGGGTCAAACTTTTCATACGACGTATATTTTGCGTTCGTAATAATGTGTGCTTTATCCTTGCCATTGCTACTCATAATCATGTCTATCTTTGCTGATTCATATTTAAAATCTTTTGTAATGATATATTCTGCATCCACTTCTTCTATCTTCGCATTTTGTGCTTGTAACATTTTCTTCTGCGTTTCATCCATGCTAGTTAACATACTTTCTGTTTCTTGCCCTTTTAATGTAAATTTCAGTTTATATTTATCTCCGCTTTTCTCCAGCTTCATTTTATCTAAAACTACTTCCGGTACTTCTAATTTATCTATAATATCTTGAGTCGCTTTTATTCCACCAGCGTTTAATTGCTCCTCTGGTACGGTTACAACTTCTCCTGTATTAGGGTTTTTTACCTCACCAGCAACTTTACCATCCACAGTATACACTACAACATCTGTACCGGAAATATTCATTTCAGAACGAGAATTCTTTGTCTTTGGCTCTAATTGCATCTTAGCCTTTAATATATCCATCTCTGTTCCCTCAGCTTTTACCCCTACACCATATGTCATCGTTACATGTTCTTCATTTTTAAAAGCTTCATTCGTTTTCTTGAAAACATCTTTCGCCGTTAATTCCTTTTCTTTTTGAACGGATTCTTTTTTCGGCTCATCCGTCTTTGCTGTTTTCTCATTACTACACCCTACCCCTAGACTGATTGCAAGTACTAAACTTGAAACAAAAATAATTTTTTTCATACTGTTGCCCCCTTTCCCAAAATAATATCACCTCTTTTCCTATGAAATCTATATAATTTTTAATCTATACTCACTATATAGCGACATGTTTAATAAAGATCTTAAATATGATGTAAATAAAGACAACTCATTTCAGGAGGACATTATGAAGGCGATCATTTGCACACAGTATGGACCACCTAACGTTCTTCAGCTTCAAAATATAGAGAAACCTATACCTAAAAAGAACGAAGTATTAGTTAAAATTCACGCAACAAGTGTATCGACTGGAGATTGTAGAATACGCGGATTTAATAGCCCTCTATTATTTTGGATTCCTATGCGACTTATATTAGGACTTAGAAAACCGAGAAACCCTATACTTGGCGTAGAATTAGCAGGAGAGATAGAGGAGATCGGGACAGATGTAACTCAATTTAAAAAAGGAGATCAAATTTTTGCATTAACAGAACTAAATCTTGGTGGTTATGCCGAATACACATGCGTGCATGAAAGTGGATTAATAACATTAAAACCTACCAATGTAACGTATGAAGAAGCGGCAGTTATTCCTTTTGGTGGAACTTCAGCGTTGCATTTTCTGAGAAAAGGCCGAATAAAAAAGGGGCAACAAGTTCTCATATATGGTGCCTCTGGATCAGTAGGAACAGCTGCCATACAACTCGCTAAATATTTTGGTGCGATCGTTACAGCTGTTTGTAGTAATTCAAATTTTGAACTAGTGCAATCTTTAGGAGCGGATAAAGTGATTGATTATACGAAAGAAGATTTTACTAAGCGGCGCGAGCGTTACGATATTATATTTGATGCAGTTGGGAAGCATAAAAAATCCCTTTGTAAACAAGTATTAGCGCCTAATGGAAAATATGTATCTGTGAATGGAATGATGGCAAAAGTAAGTAAAGAGGATATGATTCTACTAAAAAGACTAACTGAAACAGAACATTTAAAACCTGTTATTGATAGAACTTACCGATTAGAAGAAATTGCTGAAGCTCATATGTATGTGGAAAAAGGGCATAAAAAAGGAAACATTTCGATTACCTTAAAATAAAATATATTCAGAAAACAATATTGACAATTCTTTTTGTAAGATTTACTATTAGTACCATACTAAAAAACTACATACACATACTCTTATCAAGAGTGGCGGAGGGACTGGCCCGATGATGCCCGGCAACCGAGCTTATGACGTATAAGCTAAGGTGCTAATTCCTGCAAAACGAGTTTTCGTTTTGGAAGATAAGAGAGGAACCTATTTCGTCTATTCGGCACCTCTCTTATTTTGAGAGGTGCTTTTTATTTTGGAACGTATATGAAGGGGGAATCATAGATGAAGAAAGTATTATTAAGCATTGTAAGCGGAGCGGTACTATTATTAGGCGCATGTAGCGCAGGTTCAGATAAACAAGTAAAAGCGTTAGATGAGAAAAAGATTACTGTCGGTGTAACAGGCGGGCCGCATGAGCAGATTTTTGAAAAGGTAAAAGAAGTGGCAGCGAAAGATGGTCTCGAAATTGATATAAAAGTATTTAATGATTATGTAGCACCAAACGTATCCCTCGATGAAAAAAGCCTTGATGTAAATAGCTATCAAACGAAATCATATTTAGACGTATTTAAAGCTGAACGTAATATGAAATTAACCGAAGTATTTTCAACAGTAACATTCCCTATGGGCGTCTATTCTAAAGACATAAAAGATGTAAAAGAATTAAAAGAGGGCGACGCAATCGCTGTCCCAAATGACCCAACGAATGAACTTCGTGCTTTAAAGTTATTTGAAAAAGCAGGGGTTTTAAAAGTGGATCCAAAAGCGACAGAAAAAGCGACTGCGAAAGATGTAATTGAAAATCCAAAAAAATTAAAGATTGTTGAGTTAGAGGCATCTCAATTACCAACACAACTAAGTGAAGTAAAAGCAGCTGCAATTAATACAAACTTTGCATTAGGTGCAAAATTAAGCCCTGCGAAAGATTCCATTTTCCGTGAAGGCAAAGATTCGCCTTATGTGAACTGGGTCGTTGTTCGTACTGAAAATAAAGATGATGTTGTTGTAAATAAATTAAAGAAAGCTTATCAATCTAAAGAAGTAAAAGAATTTATCGAGAAAAAATTTGATGGTTCTGTTTTACCGTCTTGGTAGGAGCTGACGATAATGATTGAATTAAAAAATGTATCCAAAGTATTTACAACAAAAAAGGGGAATGTGGAAGCTCTTAAGTCCACTTCCCTCCAAGTAAAAAAGGGCGAAGTATTTGGAATCATTGGATATAGTGGCGCTGGCAAAAGTACATTAATTCGCTGTGTAAATTTATTAGAAAAACCAACGACAGGAAATATTATTGTAAACGAGCAAGATTTAACAACACTGTCTACAAAAGAACTAGCAAAAGCGAGACAAAAAATCGGGATGATTTTTCAAGGATTCAATTTGCTCAAAACTGTTACCGTTTATGAAAATATCGCATTACCGTTACGCCTTGCTGGCGTTCCAAAATTAGAAATTGAAAAAAGGGTAGAAAAGTATTTACGTATTGTCGATCTTTTTAATCGAAAAGATGCCTATCCGAGTGAACTTTCTGGTGGCCAGAAACAACGTGTTGCCATTGCACGTGCACTATCACATGAACCGGAAGTGTTATTAAGCGACGAAGCAACGAGTGCTTTAGATCCAGAAACAACTGATTCTATTCTTGACCTATTATTAAAGATTAATGAGGAAATCGGGATTACAATTTTATTAATTACACATGAAATGAATGTCATCCAACGTATATGCGACCGAGTTGCTGTTATGGAACATGGAGCAGTAATTGAAAGCGGGACTGTGAAGGAGATCTTCACAAACCCACAACATGTAACAACGAAGAAATTTGTAAATAGTGCATTTGCAGCAAAAATCCCAGCTGAAGTACAAAAAGAACTACAAAGAACCGGAGAAATCGTAACACTTTCATTTATAGGAAATTCTTCTGGTGAACCAGCGTTAGCTATCGCTACAAAACGTTTCCAAGTGTATCCAAATATTTTATCCGGTAATATTACACAGTTAAAACATGAGGCATACGGGAAACTTGTCATTCATATGCAAGGGGAACAAAATGAAATCAACCACGCTTTATCATTTTTACAAGAGCAAGGAATCATCGTAGAAGGGGGTAGAACAGATTATGGGAAACAAGTCCTTTTTGGATGAATGGGGTAAAGTCATATGGGAAGCAACCATTCAAACATTTCAAATGACATCTATTTCACTATTCATCTCTATCCTTATTGCACTACCACTTGGTGTCACACTTGTTTTAACAAGACCTGGTGGGCAGCACGAAAATAAAATCATTTACCCAATTCTTAATACAATTATTAATATCATTCGCTCTCTTCCATTTATCATTCTATTATTCTTCATTTTACCTTTTACAAAGTTTCTAATGGGAACCTCCATTGGTGTACAAGGCGTAATCGTACCGCTTGTCGTATTCACGGCCCCTTATATTGCACGATTAATGGAAACTGCTTTATTAGAAGTAGATCGCGGCGTTATTGAAGCCTATCAAGCGATGGGCGTTTCTACTATAAAAATTATTTGGCACGTTATGGTGAAAGAAGCTCGTCCCTCCCTTGTACTTGGATTAACAATTGCAACGATTGGCTTAATCGGCGCAACAGCAATGGCTGGTCTTGTAGGCGCTGGTGGGCTAGGGGACTTAGCATATCGCTTCGGACATTTACGCTATGAACCTGAAGTAATGTATGCAACTGTCTTTATTTTAATTATCCTCGTTCAAGGATTACAGTCTTTAGGGAATGGTATTGCACGAAGGTTGAAGAAAGATTAAAAAAGAAGGTATCTCACTAAGGTGAGATACCTTCTTTTTTATCTTTTAAATCCACCTTCTGAATGAATAACTTGCCCAGTAATCCACTCAGCTTCTTCACTTACTAAAAATTTAATGAGTCTAGCTGCATCCTTTGGCTCACCAATTCTGCCAAAAGGAAACATCGGCTTTAACCCTTGTTTTATCTCTTCAGTCATCCATCCTGTATCAGTTGGTCCTGGATTAATTGCATTCACTGTTATTCCTAAATGAGCTACCTCTGCTGACAACGTACTAGTAAGAGCATCAATAGCTCCCTTCGTTGTTGCATACGCTAGTTCTCCTACCATAGGACCTTGAAATTGCCCCGAAGTCATATTCACAATTCTACCACCAGATTTTTTATCAAATCCTCGGGCAAATTGACTACTGAGCAATGTAGTCGCACGAATATTCACCATATAATGCTTATCTAATTCTTCAGCAGTCAACGTAGAGAAATCATTATTCGTAGAATATGCTGCATTATTAATTAATATATGAGGGTACCCTAATTGTTCAGTAACTTTATTTATAAGCTCTTTCGGTGCATCATTCTGAGTTAAATCTAACTCCATACTTGAGACTTTAACACCGTTTTTTAGTAACTCTTCTTTTAATTGTATTTGTTCATTTTTATCAACGCCCCAAGGCATCTCTTTATCGTAAGCTGTCCAATACGTAAAAAATATATCGTATCCTGATTCAGCTAATTCTTTACAAACCGCTGCGCCTATACCATCTAGACGACTTACCCCTGTAATAACTGCTACTTTATTTTTTAATTGGTTCATCATATACTCCTCCAAGTTTAAAGGACGCATATTTTATATAAGAGATATAAACTTTCCCACAAAAAAGACAGATACATAAAATAGGCACCTATCCTTATAAAAGGGATGTACAATCCAAATATGCATTCCTTGAATGATTTACAGATGACTAAATAAACCCTCGCTTATGAGAGCAAAATTCATCTATCTAGTAGTTTCTAATCATTACAAGTTCATCCACATATCTAGTCTTTGCCTCCTTTTGATATATCTCTATTATTAGTCTATCAAAAAAGATGAAATGTTACAAAAAATAAAACAATTACTCAAAACATATATTCGTTCACATTTCCTCTATTGTGAATTTGTTCACAATATATATATAATAAACATGTAAATACAATATTGGAGGGATTTCAATGGTTATCAATTTTTTAAGAACTGATAAACGTGCTACTTTCATATTATTACTTTTACGGCTTTACATAGGGTATACATGGTTCGCTGCTGGGATAGGCAAAGTCTTCGGACAATCTTTTGACGCAAGTGGCTTTCTAAAGGGTGCTATTGCTCAAGCATCAGGTGACCACCCTGCAGTACAAAGTTGGTGGGCAGATTTTCTTCAACATTTTGTCCTTCCAAACGCAGACCTATTTAGCTTTTTAGTTCAATGGGGAGAAATTTTAGTAGGTCTAGGTTTAATTTTAGGCGGATTAACAAAAACAGCTGCATTTTTCGGAATCATAATGAATCTTTCATTTTTATTAAGTGGAACTGTTAGTGTAAACCCAAACCTGCTTATTTTGACTATGTTCATTTTAGTTGCAGGGCAGAACGCTGGACGTATTGGATTAGATGGCTATGTTTTCCCTAAACTTTTCCGTAAAAACAACCACGGAACATATAAATTAAGTAAAACTGCGTAGTAACAGTTTACTTTTAAAATATAAATAAGAAAAAGAGCCTGAATATAGGCTCTTTTTCTTATTTATCCTAATTTAAACTTTTAACGAGCCACGAAAACCTCTGGCAGCATAGTAAGAGTCTGCTCCATTGTGGTACACGAAAACATGGCCAAAGCGATAATCGCAAAATAGAGCACCACCAAGCTCTCTAATATCTGAAGGTGTTTGTACCCAACTCGATGATTTCATATCAAAATCTCCAAGTTTTTGTAACTCTCGATATTGTTCTTCCGTTAATAACTCAATACCCATAGCGGCCGCCACATCAATAGCGTTATTTTCTGGTTTATGTTTTTTTCTTGATTCTAACGCTTCAAGATCATAACAAAGACTTCTGCGGCCTTTAGGACTCTCCTTTGAACAATCATAGAAAGTATATTCGTCCTTTTCTTCATCATAACCAACAACATCCGGTTCACCACCAGTTACTTCCATTTCGTTAAGTGACCACATTTTTTCATTATTAGTAGTCAGCTTCGCTTCAACTTTAGCCCATTCAAGACCTTCATGGCGGTTCATGTTTTTCTCAAAACGAGCTTGCAATACTTTCAATAACTCTTCACGTTTTTCTACTAGTAAGTCATTTTTATTTCCTGTCATATTAGTCCTCCCTGATGTATGTACTGATAGTAGTTTAAGTATATATTTTATAATAAATCATCTCAATATGAAGACCGTTTCAACCTTATGTCTTGTACAAACATCCCTTACAAAGTCCTAAAACCCTCCATACTCTCTCCAAGAATATAGTGTGAAAACCACATCAAGTTCTGCTTCATAATAGCCACATGAACTCCTGGTTGGTCAGAACTATATGCCATTCCTTTAAATATAATTAATTCTGTATCAACTTCCATATCCATTAATCCTTGATATAGATCATATGCATTTGTAATTGGAATTCTTGCATCCTTTTCCCCATGTTGAATTAAGGTAGGCGTACAAGCTGATTTAATATACGTCATAGGTGATGTCTTCGTATATATCTCTGGATCATTCCATGGAGTATTTCCTAAATACATTCTAATAAAGTAAGGTATATCTGTATTTACATAATGGGTACTCCAGTTAGTTATTCCACCGCCAACTGAAATAGCTTTAAACCGACTACTAAACGTAGAACAGAAAGCTGATACATATCCACCGTTGCTCCATCCCATAACTCCTACTCTATCCTTGTCTACCATCCCTTTTTCTACTAGTTCATCCACTCCAGATATAACATCATCGTAGTCAGCAATCCCCTGTTTTCTATAGTTAGCTTTTAAAAATTCATTACCATAACCTGAACTTCCTCTGTAATTTGGTTCTAAAACGATAAAGCCTTTTTCAACAAACTGTTCAATCGGATATTTCTCATTGAAGCAATCTGAAAATATCGGAAAAGATGCCCAAGCCGGACCGCCGTGAATTACTACTAATAAAGGATATTTTTTATTAGTGTCCAACTCTACTGGCGTTGATAAAACACCTTCTATTTCAAGACCATCGCTACTTTTCCATGAGATGATTTCCCTGTTACTTCTAAGTTTCCCTTTGAAAAAGCTATTTTCATCCGTTATTTTTTTATCGTCTAAATAGATTTCAAAGGTTTCATTTGTTATAGCCTTATTGTAGGATATATGTTTGCCATCCTTTGTTATAGAAGCATCCATTATAAAGCCATTTACTTTTTCGCTTAATATTTCCACAGTGCCATCTTCGGCTAGCAATCCAATAAGATAATTCGTTTTATTCTGCCACCTAATTAAAACCCCTTTAGCTGTCCACTGTAATGGCATAACCGTACTATCAAAATCTGTTAAAGGTTGAATTAGCTCTCCGGTATTTATATCATATATCTCTAACGTACTATCTTGTATATGGTTTCTATAGTAACCCTTCTCTCTTATGCTTGCTGTGTAACATATTTCACTGCCGTCAGGAGAAAAGCAAACACTCCCTCCCAACAACTTATCCACATTCAGCTTTTGTAGCTCTCCAGCTTTAATATGGAGTATGTATAGATCTCCATTTATATAATCTGCCATATTTGAGCTTGGTGTCGCCATAAATACAACCTTTTTACCATCATTTGAAATATCAAATTCATGGATATGAAAATCCTTACCATCCGTTAATTGATAAACAACTCTGTTCTCGTGTTCATCTGTATCACTTTGTATCACCTTCTCTATTTCAATGTAATATAAACAATTATTCTGGTGTTCCTTACCTATATGTTGAAAATCTCCATATAGATCCTTACGTTTCTTTATCTCCTCACATTCTTTTGACTGCGTAACATAATAAAGACCCTTGCCAGTAGGACCCCATTTGAATGTACTGACTCCTTCTTTCTCATCGGTAATTTGAACCTCTCTATAACCATCTAGTGACTTAACAAATATCTGATTTTTCCCATCACCAACTGGACTAAGATATGCGATACACCTAGCATCTGGAGACCATAATGGGTGTGTACTATCTATATCACCATTTGATAATGGGTAACTCTGCTTCTTATCTTTTTCATATATCCATACATGATTCCTATATGTATTGTCTTTCCAATCAGCCGTCTTCTTAACAAATGCTACGTTTTTACCATCATCACTTATGTTTGTACTTGATACGGTTGGTAATGAAATAATCTCTTCTATACTTAAATATGTTTTTTCATTCACTTTCATCAATATACCCCCTTGAAATGTCCATAAATCTCTCGTCTCTTTTTATCGTAATAAAGGAAATTGTTCACGAATACTTAAAACGATAACGGAAAATTCAGATAAATAAAAGTGAAGTCGATAAAGTAAAACTTTAATTTATGGAGTTCTATCCATTTACCAATTCTAGATGTTCTTTTCCGACACAAAAACACCCCTTTTAGATACAAATTTGTAAATTTATTTTAAAGCTATAACTATATGTTGGTTTAGAATAAAATTTGATAAAAATGAAGTCACAAATCTTTATTTAACAACAAAAAAATTCATTTTGAAAAAACGATTGATCAAAATAGAATCACTCTTTTTAACTAAGTATGAGATTTTTATAAAAAAATTTTAATCAAAACTCACTTAGAATCTTTACTTGAAGGAATAAAGCTTCGCATCTTTTTTGTGAACATCGTTAAACTAAGATAAATTTTGACCGTATCTGTAATTAATTGTAAAATATTATACGTAGAAAGGTATTATAAAATAAATATAGAAGGGGTATGTTTTTTAGTTTTAAAGGGGCTAAAGCACATCTATTTTATGTTTTTAAAGGGAGAATTGAAAAATCATATGAAGAATTTCAAAAAGAGTACAGGTAAAATTTTACTAGCATCTGGATTAGTAGTTTCTATGTCAGCTTGTAGTGTAACAAATTTATTTGGAGAAAAAGAAAAAACAAATGCTGAATCTGGTAAACAAGAAAGTAAAGAAACTAAGACAGAAGGTAAATCATCTGAAACAAAGGAAAAATCAACTAACTCAAAAGAAGAAAGTAAAGATGTTAAGATGATTATGGTTTTACCTGAGGATTACCCACAACTTATGGTAGACATTGAAGAAGACTTATTAAGACGTCTAGATTACTATGATGCTTCTGTGAGGGATAATAAAAAGGGAAGTAAGTCAAATGAAGAGGTACGAGATAGTATTAAAGACTTAGATAAAGTATTTAATAAAATAGAGCGTATAGATGCACCAGGAAAATACAAGGAAGATCATAAGGAAATTGTAAAAGCTGTTCAAAAGTTAAAAGAATCTTTCAAAGAAGTATCGAAGTTATTTGATTACTCTAAAACACTTAAAGATACGGATGATGCAATCATAGATAAAGCAAACAATAAATTAGATGAAGCAAAACGCATTTGGAAACCTGTATTTGATAAGTTAAAAGCGGAAGCTAAGGGTGGTTCAACAACTACTTCTACAACAAGTGGTACTAGTTCTTCTAACTCACCGAGTTTATCTAGTGGTAATACAGTTAAAACATACAGTACCCAAGATAAAACTGGTATATTCAAAGGAAAAATTGATACACCAGACGAGGATTCCGCTAAGTTTAAGAATGTACAGAACAACTATAAAGACGGTACAGAGCTTGTAGGTAATTGGGGTATTGATTACGGAGACGGAGTCAAAACTACGTTAGTCCTAAAAGCAGATAAGACATTTGAAACATATGCAAATGGTTCTTATCCAAATAAAGATAATTACTTAACAGGAACATACCAAGCAGACGTTTCTTCCCATCAGTTAACGCTAATGGTGGAAAAAGGAACTCAAAATGGTCAAGAAGTGAAATTGGAAAGACCTATTTATTCATCATATGAGGTTAAAAATTTAGATGGTAAAGCGTTACAGATTTTCCACATAGACGAACAAGTAACAATTTGTTATGTAAAACAATAAATAACTAAAAAAACTCTGTAAAATGATTTTTACAGAGTTTTTTCTTAGTTTTAATTTATTTCAAACGTATAACTATATTTATTAACCTACCAATCTCCTACTCAACAGTAACAGACTTAGCTAAGTTACGTGGCTTATCAACGTCACACTCGCGGTGAAGCGCTGCGTAGTATGAGATAAGTTGTAATGGAATAACTGCTACTAGCGGTGCTAGCGCTTCGTGTACAGCTGGTAATACGAAGCTGTCACCTTCCATTTCTAAGCCTTTCATTGAGATTATACATGGGTTAGCCCCGCGTGCTACTACTTCTTTCACGTTACCACGAATTCCAAGGTTTACGTGCTCTTGTGTAGCAAGTGCGATAACTGGTGTACCATTTTCAATTAAAGCGATTGTACCGTGTTTTAACTCTCCTCCAGCGAATCCTTCTGCTTGGATGTAAGAGATTTCTTTTAGTTTTAACGCACCTTCTAATCCTACGTAGAAGTCTACGCTACGGCCGATGAAGAAACAGTTACGCGTTGTTGCTAAAAATTGTTTTGCTAATGCGTCCATTTCTTCTTTTTGATCACAAAGTTCTATCATTGCATTTGCTACAAGTCCTAGTTCGTGTGTTAAATCGAAATCAAGAACTTCACCTTTTGCTTTAGCAATATCAGCTGCTAAAATTGAAAGTACTGCAAGCTGTGCTGTGTAAGCTTTCGTTGATGCAACTGCAATTTCTGGTCCAGCGTATAACGGAAGTGTATAATCAGCTTCACGAGAAAGCGTAGAACCAGGCACGTTTGTAATTGTTAATGCTTTATGACCCATTTCATTTGTTTGCACAAGTACTGCACGGCTATCAGCTGTTTCACCACTTTGTGAAATATAAATGAAGAATGGTCTTTCTGTTAATAATGGCATGTTGTAAGAGAATTCACTTGCCACGTGTACTTCAACTGGCATTTTTGCAAACTTCTCGATAAATTGTTTTCCAACAAGACCTGCATGATAACTCGTTCCACATGCAATGATGTAAATACGATCGCTATCTAAAATCGCATTGCGGATGTCTTGATTTAATTCAATTTCGCCATTTTCATCTTGATACTTTTGAATTATATTACGGATTACAAGTGGTTGCTCATCGATTTCTTTAAGCATGAAATGAGGATATGTTCCCTTTTCAATATCACTTGCGTCTAATTCCGCTGTAAACGGTGCACGTTCAATCGTTTCACCTTGTAAGTTTTTAATTGTAATACTTTCTTTCGTTACGATTACGATTTCTTTATCCATTAGCTCAATAAATTGATCTGTAACTTGTAACATCGCCATAGCGTCGCTTGCCACAACATTAAAGTTGTCACCAACACCTACTAATAGCGGGCTTTTGTTTTTAGCAACATAAATCATGTTTGGATTTTCAGCATCAAGTAATCCGATTGCATAAGAGCCATGTAAAAGAGATAGCGTATTACGGAACGCTTCTTCTACACTTAATCCTGTGCTCACTTGTTGTTCCATAAGCTGTACGATAACCTCTGTATCTGTTTCACTTACGAACGTTACATCTTGTAAATATTCCTTTTTCACTAATTCATAGTTTTCAATTACACCGTTATGAACTAATGTAAAGCGTTTTGATGTACTTTGATGCGGATGCGCGTTTACTTTACTTGGAACACCGTGTGTAGCCCAGCGTGTGTGTCCGATACCCACGCTTGCTGCTACGTTCTCATCTACGATTTCACGAAGTTTTGCGATACGGCCTTTTTCTTTGTATACAACAACACCGTTCTCTGCTTGTACTGCAATACCTGCTGAATCATATCCACGATATTCTAGCTTTTCTAAACCTTTTAATAAAATTTCCTTTGCATCTTGCTCTCCAATAAATCCTACGATTCCACACATGTTTAGTCGCCGTTACAAATGCTTACACTGCTCTGCGAACATGTAACGACATAGTCCGATACCATTT
Organism: Bacillus cereus group sp. MYBK95-2; assembly: GCF_051915225.1. Lineage (NCBI taxonomy): Bacteria > Bacillati > Bacillota > Bacilli > Caryophanales > Bacillaceae > Bacillus > Bacillus cereus group sp. MYBK95-2. Next base: position 82,329 of record NZ_JBQAEH010000013.1, read on the forward strand.
TTATTTATACTAAAAAACGGATTACATATTGCTAGCCCTGTAAGCTTGTAACGGCTTTCACCTTCCTCTCGATTGGGTTTAAGTCCGTATATACTTATACAGCTAGTTTTCATCCGTTCCTCTTCTCTCATCACACTTTCACCTTTGTCCACTAAGTCACCTTAATGATTTAAGTAAAAGCTTGCGGTTGTGATGAACAACCGGGAGTCATCCGCCGAAATCTCGATAAACCCCACCTCGTCAACTACACTATTTGTAGTTCTGGCGCTTTTATAATTTACAATATTTCCTTTGAGAAAAAGAACAAGACCATCTTATAACAAACATGGATAAACCGTCAATGAAATTTTTTTCATCGTCTATAAAACATATGAAAAAGGAGCACTTTTTGTGCTCCTTTTTCATATAAATTCAGCTAATTATTCAGCGCCAACTTCGGCTTTCACAACTTCTACAATGCGATGTACATATGCATCACAAACTTCTTGTGTTGGTGCTTCTGCCATTACACGAATAAGTGGCTCTGTTCCAGATGGACGAACAAGAATACGGCCATCACCGTTCATTTCTTCCTCTACAACACGAATAATTTCTTTAATTTTTTCATTTTCTAATGCTAATTTTTTATCTGTTACACGAACGTTTACTAACAATTGTGGGAATTTCGTCATTTCTCCTGCAAGCTCAGATAATGGCTTTTTCGTCATTTTCATGATGTTTACAAGTTGAAGTGCACTTAACATTCCATCACCAGTTGTAATGTAATCAAGTAAGATAATATGGCCTGATTGTTCTCCACCTAGGTTGTAACCCCCACGCTTCATTTCTTCCATTACGTAGCGGTCACCAACTGCTGTTTTATCACTTGTAATATTATTTGCTTCAAGTGCCTTGTAAAAACCTAAGTTACTCATAACAGTTGAAACAACTGTATTATGTTTTAATTGACCAGTTTCTTTCATATATTTCGCACAAATGAACATAATTTGATCACCGTCAACGATGTTTCCTTTTTCGTCTACAGCAATTAAACGGTCGCCATCGCCATCAAAAGCAAGTCCGATATCCGCACCTTTTTCTTTTACCAATTCAGCTAAGCCTTCTGGATGTGTAGATCCTACACCCTCATTAATATTCATACCGTTTGGAGAAGTTCCCATTGTTGAAATATCAGCTTCTAGGTCTGCAAATAAGTATGGAGCTAGAGAAGAAGTTGCACCATGTGCACAATCTAAAGCGATATGTAGGCCAGAGAAATCTTCTTCAACAGTTTGTTTAATGTACTGTAAATATTTTTGTCCACCTTCAAAGTAATCGCTCACTTGTCCAAGATTAGTACCTGTCGGACGTGGTAGTTCATCAACTTCTTTGTCTAATAAAGCTTCAATCTCAGCTTCTTGCTCATCTGTTAATTTAAAGCCGTCTGAACCAAAGAATTTAATACCGTTATCTTGTACTGGATTATGAGATGCAGAAATCATAACACCCGCTTGTGCATCTAGTGCTTTTGTTAAATAAGCAACGCCCGGTGTAGAAATAACGCCAAGGCGCATTACTTCTGCTCCAGTTGATAATAGGCCTGCTACTAAAGCTCCTTCTAACATATGACCAGATACACGTGTATCACGACCGATAATTACTTTTGGACGATCTGTATCTTTTGTTAATACATAACCACCAAAACGTCCAATTTTGAAAGCTAATTCAGGTGTTAACTCCTTATTTGCAACTCCGCGTACTCCATCTGTACCAAAATATTTACCCATTATGATTCGCTCCTTTTTCTTGCTCTTTTTGATTATCTACTGTTGGTTCTTGACTCGTTTCTTTATCTTTATCTTGATTTTGATTTTGGTTTTGATTCTTTTCCTGTTCTTTTTCTGAATCAGGTTCAGGATTTTTTGGTTTCTCATTTTGATTTTCTTGATTCGTATTTGAATCCGGTTGTTGACCGTTACCCTGTACTTCTTTATCTGGTTTTTCTTTCTTCACAATAGTAACTTTAGCACTTTTTTGTTTTGGCTCTATTGAAATATTACCAGGACCGCTCACTTGAATGGAAATATCTTTCGTCCCTGAGGATACATTTTGCAGATTAATTACCGCTGTTATTTGAGCAGCTGTTATTTTATCTACTATACTTGCTTCTCCTGAAATATCAACACTTATCTTTCCATCTTGCGGCGAAAGTAGCTGAGCAGTAACATCTTTAGACAGTCCATTTTTCTGGATTGGGATACCATCAATCGTTTTTGTTTTCGTTTGTTTTGTTTTTTGCACTCCCACCGAAACCTTCACTTGATTCGGTTTTGCACTTGTTACACCCTTGGGTAATAAAACAGAGGCATCGAATGTTGTAGACTCTGTCAATTGACTAAGATCTACTTCGACCCCCTCTAGCGATTGTATATTATCCAAAATATCTTTTGGACCAGCTATCGTTACTTCTCTCGGTTCAACACTGATATTTGTAACCGCCAATCCTTCTGCTAAACTCCCCTTCTTCGTATACGTTACAGGAACAGTTTTTTCAGTATTATTGGCTGTAGTTTGCGTTGCCACATTCAACGTTACACTAATCTTAGATGGACTTGTTCTTACATTTAAACGTTTTCCTTCTTTATTGTATAATGTAACTTCGGTCGTTTTTGTAACAGTTTTATTAACACCTTTTAAATCAACATACGCTTTGGCAGAGGAAATGCTTTCAATTTCTTCTTTCGTCCCAACTACCTCAACAGTATCCGGTTTAAGGCTTGATTTTTCTAGAGTAGCCCCCGCTGGCATCTGATCCTCATTTGATAATTTCAGATCTACATGAACATATTTTCTCGCCTTTTCATGAAGAGTAACTTTAATTGTTGATGGCTGAACTGTTCCTTTCACATCATCTGGAAGCCCGTTCGTTTTTAAAGAAATCTCATAAGTTCCTTTTGGACTATCTCGCAAATCAACCGGTATGTCAAATTGTTTTTTTGCTTTTGCTGTAGCAACTGATGCTTTTGGGCCTTCTAATTTTACTTTAACGCCCTCTGCCGGAATACCACTTACAATATATTTCTCCTCATCATACTTAAGATTAATAGCATAATTAGTTAATGTTTCTTTCGTATCATTTGCAAAAGGTAATATACCTGATGTCGTATTTTTTTCAGTTAACGTCGCTGACATAAAAAGCATACACGCCAATAGTAATGAGATCCCTTTTAAAAACCAATGATTCTCCATTAACTTATCCATGACGCTTTCTCCTCCAATTCCATAAAGACGAAGAAGTCGTTTTTTCGTTTCCACTAAATTCAGCTAATAACATATCTTTCAGCTGTTCTGTCTTCAAATCACGATGCAACTTACCATTTTTCGTTAAAGAAATTTGACCAGTTTCTTCAGACACAACTACTGTAATACTATCAGTAACTTCACTAACTCCCATTGCAGCACGATGTCTAGTTCCTAATTCTTTAGAAATAAACGGACTTTCTGATAATGGAAGATAGCATGCTGCTGCTTTAATTGTACTTCCTTGCATAATTACCGCTCCGTCATGAAGAGGTGTATTTGGAATAAAAATATTAATAAGTAATTCCGATGATACGTTTGCATTAAGCGGAATACCCGTTTCCACATAATCACCCATACCGGTCTCTTTTGACAAAGTAATTAATGCACCAATTCTACGTTTCCCCATATATTCGGTTGCTTTTGCTATCGCTGTTGCAACCATTTCAGGTTCATCATCCTCATGCGTTCCAACACGCGAAAATAAACTCCCGCGCCCTAGCTGCTCAAGTGCTCTTCGCAATTCTGGCTGAAAGATAATAATAACGGCTAAAAATCCCCACGTTAATACTTGTTCAGTTAGCCAAGATAGCGTACGCAATTCAAGGAAAATACTGATCATCTTAACGACGATAATAACTGTAATCCCTTTTAAAAGTTGAACAGCTTTCGTCCCTCGGATTATAAGAATTAGCTTATATATAATAAACCATACAATGGCAATATCTAATGCCGTACTAAGATATTTCAAAATGGTCGTATCTTCAAAAGGCATGCTATCCCTTCCTCCTACTTACGAGCAATTCTATCCATATATTGAAATATTGTTTTATGCTCTATCTGTATGTATTTCCAACAACTAGTTAATTATACCATACATGAAACAAACGACAATTACAAACAACCCCCTTTAGCTCAAATTGGTAAGATGTCAAACATTTTTATTGTACAGTATAATATAAATCATTATTATACGCTTATTTTCAAATAAAAAAAGCAACTTCTCAGTTGCTTTTCTTACATTTATTTTAGTTTTTCACCGAATAAAGAACCCATTAAAGCAACTGCTGTTGTTGCCGTTCTATTTCTCTCATCTAAAATCGTATTTACCTCAACAAATTCAGCAGATGTGATAATATCAGCTTCTGCTAACATTTCCATCGCCAAATGACTTTCACGATAAGATAGACCGCCAATTACAGGCGTTCCAACACCTGGTGCATCATGAGGATCAAGACCATCTAAATCTAATGATAAGTGTACACCATCGGTATGAGATAAATATGCGATTGTTTCTTCCATCACAGCCGTCATCCCCATACGATCAATTTCATGCATTGAGAACACTTTAATACCTTCATTGCGAATGAAATCTTTTTCTCCTTCATCCAATGCACGCGCACCGATAATTACGACATTCTCTTTTTTCACCTTTGGATATGCTCCGTATAAATCTACAAGTGAAGAATGTCCATAACCTAAACTTGCTGCAAGTGACATACCATGAATATTTCCAGATGGTGAAGTTTCCTCTGTATTTAAATCACCGTGTGCATCATACCAAATAACGCCTAAGTTTTTATAATGTTTTGCTACACCAGCTAATGTACCGATAGCAATACTATGGTCACCACCTAATACAAGTGGAAAACGACCTTCTTCTATAATATGATCCACCTTACTTGCTAATTCATTACATACAGTTGCAACTTGTGTAAGGTTTCTTAATTTTGTATTTTCATCTATCTCTTTTTCTCTCTCTATACATATATCTCCCATATCTTTAACGTCATATCCAATTTCTTCAATTCTTTCAATTACCCCTGCATAACGGATCGCGCTCGGTCCCATATCAACTCCACGACGCATCTGTCCTAAATCCATTGGAACTCCAATAACTGAGATTTCTTTTTTCATAGATAGTATCCCCCTTTTATGCCTTCACTAAATATTTTAAATCTTTTATATAGTCTGACTCAACTCGACATTTTTCTGTATGGATATACAATTTATTCACTTATATTCACGTTGAAAACCAAATTTTAAGACTATTCTATGTATAAAGTTAACTTAATGAAACAATCGCAATCACTATTATTAAATAATAATAATAAAACACTCCTATATTTAGAAGTGTTTTTCTGATGCTATTTTCCATACTGTTGCAATATTCTTCGTTGTCATTTCAATATTTTCTTCTGCTACTTTATATGCTTCTTCTAGTGTCATCGGTCTCGTTGTGATACTAAATACCGCATCTATTCCTTTCTCGTACACAGCTGAATAATCAGATGATACAGACCCTCCAATAGCAATTACAGGCACAGAAAAACGTTTTGCACGCCCCGCAACACCCACAGGAGCCTTTCCATATGCAGTTTGTTTATCTATTCTACCTTCACCAGTTATAATAAGATGTGCATCTTCTATATGTTTATCGAAATTTGTATAATCTAATACAATTTCAATGCCCCTACGCAAGTCTCCCTTTAACACTGAAATAACAGCCGCTCCCATTCCTCCCGCTGCCCCTGCACCAGGTATTTCAGATACATCAAAAGATACATATCGTTTAAGCATATTCGCATAATGTTGTAAATTCTCATCTAGCTCTTTCATCATCTCTATATTTGCACCCTTTTGTCTCCCAAATACGAAAGATGCTCCCTGCATTCCGACTAATGGATTATCCACATCACATGCCGCTTCTATCTTTACCCCCTTTAAGCGTGGGTCCATTCGTGAAAAATCAATAGTAACAATCGAGTGTAATGTGCCTCCAGATGGATCTATTACTTCACCCTTACCATTTATAAACCTTACTCCTAAAGCCGCTAACATACCTGCCCCGCCATCATTTGTAGCACTTCCTCCAAGTCCTAAAATTATGTACTCCACTCCTTGATCTAGCGCATGTAATATAAGTTCTCCTGTTCCTTTTGTCGTTGTAATAAGTGGGTTGCGCTTTTCAACTGGAACGTGCTGTAATCCTGATGCTGCTGCCATTTCAATAAACGCTGTCTTTTTATCTTTAGAAATGGCATAAAAAGCTTGTATACCTTCTCTAAGCGGTCCTGTCACACTAATTGATATAATTCTCCCCCCTGTAGCATCAACAAGTGATTCAACCGTCCCTTCTCCTCCATCTCCAATTGGTATTTTCACATACTCTGCATTAGGAAAAATTGCTCTAAAACCTCTTTCAATAGCTCCACATACTTCTATAGCTTTTAGGCTTTCTTTATATGAATCAGATGCAATAACAACTTTCACAATTATCTCCCCATCCCTTATTTTTACGTTTTCTTCATTTTAAACGACAAGTATAAAAGTTGTCTTTTTAAACACAAAAAAAGCTTACATCGTATGATATAAGCTTTTTTATTTAGATGGAGCCTAGCGGGATCGAACCGCTGACCTCCTGCGTGCAAGGCAGGCGCTCTCCCAGCTGAGCTAAGGCCCCTTATTAATTAAGCGGAAGACGGGATTCGAACCCGCGACCCCAACCTTGGCAAGGTTGTATTCTACCACTGAACTACTTCCGCAAAAATGATGAGCCATGAAGGACTCGAACCTTCGACCCTCTGATTAAAAGTCAGATGCTCTACCAACTGAGCTAATGGCTCGTAAATGGCTGGGCTAGCTGGATTCGAACCAGCGCATGACGGAGTCAAAGTCCGTTGCCTTACCGCTTGGCTATAGCCCATTAATATTTACTAGTATGGTTATCTTTTCAAAAAAATAAACCCTCTCAGGTTATTTTAAAGAAAATGGTGGAGGGGGGCAGATTCGAACTGCCGAACCCGAAGGAGCGGATTTACAGTCCGCCGCGTTTAGCCACTTCGCTACCCCTCCGACATTTTAAATATATATGGTGGAGGATGACGGGATCGAACCGCCGACCCCCTGCTTGTAAGGCAGGTGCTCTCCCAGCTGAGCTAATCCTCCAAAAGTGGTGACCCGTACGGGATTCGAACCCGTGTTACCGCCGTGAAAGGGCGGTGTCTTAACCACTTGACCAACGGGCCAAAAAAGTTTTAAACCTATTCCCAAGCTTCCAACCGGGCTTGAACCGGTGACCTCTTCCTTACCATGGAAGTGCTCTACCAGCTGAGCTATGGAAGCATAATGGCTCCGCAGGTAGGACTCGAACCTACGACCGATCGGTTAACAGCCGATAGCTCTACCACTGAGCTACTGCGGAATAATATTAGCCTGGCAACGTCCTACTCTCACAGGGACAAGGTCCCAACTACCATCGGCGCTAGAGAGCTTAACTTCCGTGTTCGGTATGGGAACGGGTGTGACCTCTCTGCCATCATTA
>NZ_JBQAEH010000014.1:0-74561 GCF_051915225.1 Bacillus cereus group sp. MYBK95-2
CCAAACAGAGCAACAGCTATTGGATTTGTGTAAAACTCTATTTCGTATAACTGAAGAACCATTTGTAGTAAATCAGCATAGTTTTTACTTATCTCTTAGTATAGGAATAGCAGTATATCCATTTGGAGGAATAAATACTACTACACTTTTACAACACGCTGATATCGCCATGTATAGCGCAAAGGAAAAAGGTAACAATGCTGTTTGTATGTATGACGAGACATTATCTCAAAAAGTAACCCGTCGATTACGATTAGAACAGGATTTACCAAATGCAATTGAAAATAATGAGTTGTTTTTATTGTATCAACCACAAATTGATAGTAAGGTAGGTAAGGTTATTGGTGCAGAGGCTTTAATACGTTGGCAACATCCAGAACTTGGGCTAATTTCTCCTTTTGAGTTTATACCTATCGCAGAAGAAACGGCGCAGATTATTTCAATTGGGAAGTGGACGTTACAGAAAGCGTGTCGACAACTGAAAGAATGGCATTCCGCGGGTTTTTCAAATCTAAAGATGGGGATAAATTTATCAGCTATAGAGTTTGAACAGAAAGATTTTGTTCAAACAATGATATCTACTATAGAAGAGATAGGAGTACCTGCTAATTCGATTGATTTGGAATTAACAGAGCGAATAGCAATGGTAGATGAAAAAGAAACCTTATCGAAGCTAAAAGCATTAAAATCATATGGTGTACATTTATCAATTGACGATTTTGGTACAGGTTATTCTTCACTAGCGTATCTGCCTCTTTATCCAATTGATACTTTGAAAATCCCAAGAGAATTTATTAATAGGATTGGAACTTCTACTGATGGAGATGAAATTATACAAACCATTATTTCGCTAGCTCATACTTTAAACATGAAAGTGATAGCAGAAGGGGTAGAAACGAAAGAACAATTAACAGTCTTACAACGTAATGCGAGTTATCTAATTCAGGGATATTACTACAGTAAACCTGTAAATGAAGATGAATTTATCGATTTTTTAAGTGCAATGCAAAATGAATAAGTGAAAAATCAGTATTTGTATGAAGTAAAGTGAAAAGGCGTTCTAATCCATATAGACTAGAACGTCTTTCTTATGTTTATTTTCAGTAGCTATTCAGCAAGGTTTCAGCCTTTGAAAGTAAAATAAGTATCTATATTCCTTATATTAGGGCTAATTCTAAAAATATTTTTATTTATAGTTATTTAAGATTATACTCAATAAACATTTTGTTTTATCCTTCGTGGCAATGCCATTCACCTATTCATATATCAGCTAATTATTCATGTGTGTTAATGTTTTCTCGACGCATGAATATTGAATATTGGCAAGGATGGATATTGAATAAATGGATGGGTAAAAAACTCTAGTAGATTCTTCATAGTGTAAACCTCCATTGTATAAATAGTCTTTACTTATATAGTATTATATAATTTTTATATAATGATTATTAACTATAAAAATGCATACTATTAAGAGTATCGTAAAGAAGGGTAACTATATGAACAAATTCATTATGTAAGGAAAATTCAATAGATTAACATGAAAAACATTCAAATTATTAGTTAGATGCTTAGTCGTTCATTATGAACGGGCTATTTGGCTTTTATTTAAAATAAAGCGAAATTAATTTTAAAAATATGTTTGAGAACCGATTGATGTTTAGATGTTATATATTTGAGAAAAAAGAAACAGAATAATAAGGTATTTGTTGATAAAGAACCTCTTCCATTACATAATTTTACATATTTGGTATAATGTATATGAGTGCTAAATATAAAGGGAGGAATAGGAATGAAGAGGTTCATAACTCATGCAAATGGTAATAATATCTTTAAAAAGTTAGTTTTAATGGTGTTGCCAATGGTTTTAATGATAATGATGATAACCCCATCAAATGATGCATTGGCAGCCAACCAATCAAATGTAAGTTCACTAAAAGGTGTGAATCTATTTAATGGAAGCTGGACTGTTGCTATACAAGCTGCAAATTTACAATATGTGTCTGCTGAGCCATCGGGAAATGTGGTAGCAAATCGTAGTGCAGTTAATGAATGGGAGAAATTCGAATTAATTCCGACTGGGGAATTATATACGTTTGCTTTAAAAGCAAAAAGTAATGGAAAGTACGTTTCGTTTGAGCCAAATGGTAGAGTAGTAGCAGATCGTACATCAATTGGAGCATGGGAAAAATTTATCTTATATAATGGTGGAGACAATAGGATATATGTATTACAAGCGTTAAGTAATGGTAGATTTATATCAGCAAATGGTGGTAGAGAATTAACTGCTAATAGTTATGTAGCTGGAAGTTGGGAAAGATTTGTTATTGTGTATTTCTAAATTTTGAAGTGTTTTATATATAAATAATAATGACTGGTTTAGTTCATATGCATGCTAAATAAAGAGTTAAGTACTTAATACAAGTGTATATTAAGGTGTAAAAAGGATTGCAAGTAATTGTCAGTCCTTTTTGTATGTTAAATAAATAATTACTGAGGATGTAATGAGAAGAAAAAGAACCCTATTGGGTTCTTTTTCAAGGCATATTAACAGTAAGGAGAATCATGAAATGCTACTTCAAATCTTTATTAGGGGAAAGATTTTGAAAAAGCTTAACATACATCTACTTTTACATAAATGTAAGATATAGTAAATTGATAATATTTATACTTACTATTACTAATATTCAATTAATATAATTAATACTATGTTTATAGTGTTAACTGATGTTTAATGTAGTATACATCTAGAAATCTAGTATTAGATTATAATTGTCAAAAAAGCTAATAGATTTATCATTTCAAATTCTCACTAATATATAAACTATTCTAATTGAAATGGGGTTTGTATTAACTCTTATAAGCCGAAAGTAAATAAAATAAACAAAGACCCTGTAAAAAATACAGGGCCGGATAAAGAGTTAAGGGAACACATAGTTTCTTAAAAACATAATAGCATATATGTTTTGTGTAGCTATATGAGGATTTTGACAAAATTAAGAACAAGACAGAAAATCTTTTAGAAAGCAAATATATTGATAGAAATATGATTTGAAGTGAAAATTTACATGCTGATATAGACGAAAAAACTAGAGCACCATGATCAAATTATCTTTAAATAAGAGGTTTAGGTTAGTGAAATAGTTGAATCTTCTTGAAAAAGAAAAATGTTTTTTAAATTAAAAGAAGAAAAGACACCTTTTGAGTGCCTTTTCTTTTGGGGTACAGCTCAAATATTTCTGAATTAGATATGAAACCATAATTCAAATATGAAATAAACAACTTAAGAATTTTTAACATAATCTGAACTGAAAAAAATATATAATCTTGGGCATTGTGAGTAATATCGTTGCTTGTATAATGGCAGTATACATTCAAAAATATGAGCTAATGATAAACTACCTTACAAATATTTTATTTTTAATAATTATAGCGATAACGTATATTAAGTTGAAAATTAACAAGTGGGTGGCGTTAGGATTTACGTTAGATGTAATGGAAAAAGGTATTAAGGCAGGTTATGACTTCTACACACATGATTATTATGGTTTCAGTTGGAGTTTAGCTATTATTGTCTATTGCATATACGAGATGAAAAATTATTATGTTGAAACAAATAAATAGCCGCAAAAAATAAGGGTTAGTAGTTGGAATTCTTGTTAAAGTATACAATTTTTTTAACAATGATATTACGGTCCTTTTTTTTACTTTAATAGTAAAAAAAAGACGCCATAAGGCGCCACCAAATTGGGTAAACGAGGTTTTAGTTTTCCAATCTAAAGAAATTATGTATCAGCTCACAATGAGAGTATATCATAATATACAATCCAAAGAATATGTATTATTACATATATGAGTTTAACAAAAGTAAGATGGGAGTAAATCAAAATAATATAAAAAAGACACTACAATAGTGTCTTTTTTGAGAAAATACTCTATTATTAACTTTGGGGAAGGTAATGTTAGAGTATATATTTAGCATTATCTTTATATTTGATAAACCATGAAATCAAAAGATTTTGTGGTTTATTTTTTGAAGAATAGATATTACATTATTGGCAGTGAGCTATTGATCATTATAAGCATTAGGAGAGAAGAGATTAAAAGTCTAACATCGAATAACGGTTCCGGAATATAGCGTTGCGAAATGATCTCCCATATCCCAAACGGTACTTGCTTGTATATAGCCCTTAAAGCCTTCTGAAGAATAATAAATCTCTTTTGGTATACTTTCTTTAGTTTGGAAATGTGCTTTAGAATATTTTACATAATGGTTTTTAATAACTTTTGATTCTGGAACAATATTGTTTTTTTGTTCCAATGTTTGCTTAGCACTAGAAGGTGGTATGAATTTTTGAGTGTCTTGGTAATTATGATCTAAGGTGTCAGCCTGTACACTGTGTGACGACATAAAGACGCTTAAACTACTTCCCACAATTAATGTTGCAAATGCTAACTTTGAGACTTTCGTTAATCTAATCATTTTATAATCTCCTTTTCATTATTTTGTAAGGTAACTCCTTACACCTCACAGTCTATATCCACTACATAAGGGTGTACATACATATTGATAGACAAAATTCTACAAAACACCTCGTGTTTTTAGGTTTGTGTATAATAATTCAATATTTGATAATTTATCAGAAGTAAAAATATAGGCCTTATATAAATGAAAATGAAGAATTTATGCAGAGCTTGTATATAAAATTATTGTTCAAATATTCTAAAAGGAGTTGATAAAGATGGTGTGGTATTATTAGACAATAATTGATTCGATAGGTTGGATTTGAAAAGTGAATTCTCTTTTTGAGCTTTTATGAATCACCAGTGGAGAAAGTAAAACAGAGATTCAATATATATGCAGGAGCTTTAGTGGAGTAGCTACAAGAAGGGGATAGTTATAAAATTGTTAAAGCAAAACATAATTATCGAAACTTTACCTTGTTTCCTTTTCGGATAGGATAAGTAGAAGAAGACAGGAATTTTTTCTTTGAACTGAGCATTTTTGACAAGAATAGATATTTTCATAACTAGAACAAATAAATGAATAATTGCATATACTGTCTTTTCGTTAAAGCAAAGCATTATTCTTTCAAAGGAATCACTAAAACAATATGTGATTCCTTTGAGAAATGCTATTAAATGCTAGATTAATTTCTAATGGTCCCAGTATCTTTTATTTTGACGTGTGTCTTTACATTTATTTTAGCCTCTGCTAACGCTTGCAACCAATCATCTTTTACTTTTTTCCACTCTTTATATTGAAAGGCTCTAGCATATAGGGATAATCCGATTGGATCAATTTTATTCTGCTGTATTTCATCCAACATATTTTGTAATTCCTTATTAATTTCTTTTCCGATAGCATTTTCTAAATTCTTTATGTTTTTTTTATTATCATAATGCTCCTTATCTAAATTCGCATTGGTTTTTTCTACTAAGGCTACATTAGCGTTTATATCGAGATTAAATACAAACTTCCCGTTTTTAAAATTAACATCTATCTTCCTTGTCGCATTCTGTACGAAGATGGAAGTGTTTGTTTTTTTGTTGGATTTTTTAGGAGGAAGCGCAAGGTGTAGTATCATCCGGCCTGTATTTTTTGACTTATTTATAAGATTGAAGAACTTAACATCTTTTTTAGGGATACGAGTTAAAAATTTTCCTTGTCGATCTAAAAGTGCAATTCCTATCGTGTCAATTTCATTCTTTGTTTTTTTAATAACTGGAATAATTTGCGTCATTCCTTCTTCATTTTGTTCTCTCATTAATTGTTGAATTGTAGAAGAGACGGATTGGTTATTTTGAATGGATGATTCAATTACACCATTTATATAAGATGAAAGTGATGGTTTACTAGGCTTGTGAATTTTAAAAATTTCTTCTGCAGGTCCATCTACAAGTACTACTTTAGCATTAATGGTAGCGTAAGGATCACGGTAAGAAGAATCAAGCTCCTGCAACCAATTTGCTTCTTGCGCTAATTTTTTCCCAATTAAAATGATTTCAGCTTTGGAAGCTGTCATAAAGCCCGTTAACTTCGTATCTATCTTACTGAATCCAGTATATACAGTTGATGCTAGTGTCCAATGTTCTATAGTACTTTTTGACTGTTTATGATGAAAGAGTGGTATGCTTGTTCCAACTTTTATGTCTCCATTAGGGGTTCTATCCAAGCCAATTAACAGGATTAATGAAACCTTCTCAAGAGGAATTCTCTGACTACAACCAATTATATATACACAGCAAATTACAATCCATATCCATTTTCGAATCAAAGTTGTTTCCTCCTAGTAATCCAAGTAAAAAGAATACTGTAAGCGAAAAATATGATGGGTAATACAATAAAGAAAACGACATTTAAGATATCCATAAGGGAATATATAAATAAATATTGATCCACATTGGGATTTAGAAAAATAAATAAGCCGACTATTAATACCAAAAAACCAAATAGCGCCCAATTGCGAGCATTTTTTTGAAGTGAAATGGTCACAGAATCAAAACTGAAAAATAAATATGGATATATTGTAGTGGAAAATACAATTAAATAGTAAGCAATATATATAATTTCTAATCGTTCTATGAAAGAAAAACGAACCCCTTTTAACAGATGAAATACTGGCCAAATTACGTCTTTTATCCCCTCTGGACTAAAGTATATATAAGAAAGAATAGTAACATATAGATAGAAAAACATGGTTCCAGTATTCGCAATTAGTAGTCCCTTAATAGCTTGTTGTTTTTTTTGTAAGAACGGATAAATAAAATATGCAATTTCTAAACCAGCATAAGGGGTAATGGTTTCTTTCGTTGCTTTTACAATAGGGTATATACCATCTTTAAAAATAGGTAGTAGGTGTAAAGGAGCATACATACTCTTTAATGAAAAAAGAAGAAGTAATGGCATCCAAGTAGTGAAGAAGAAAACAAGCATAGAATAACTAGTAAGAGCCCTTAACCCACTCAGGGCTAAAATAATAAAAGGCAATAATAATAATATGGTGATTTGATAAGCGGGAATGGAAGGGAATATCCACACTTTTACAATATCAGTTGCCTTTAATAAAGTATTAAAGCCAGCAAAAAACAGATAAAAGGCGTATAAAAGAAGAAAACTTGTCCCAAGCCATTTACCAAAGTATGTTTTTAAAATCTGTGAGAAGTTTTTGTTAGGATTTTTTTGTAATATTAATATAATAAATACGCCAATTATTGAAGTAGTTATCCAACCTAGGATGATAGAAATCCAGCCATCTGTGCCAGCGGTAGTAGCAAGTGGGCTTGGCATAATTAGCATTCCTGATGCTAGTTGCAGCGAATGAATGAAAATAATAAATTCGAATAAAGTTATGTTTTGGAACTTAAGATTCCCCATGTTGACCACCTTCTTTTTTCTTTCTTTGTTTCGGCTGTCCTGTACTCGAACGGTTGGTAATCATCGAAATAGGAAATCTTACAAAAGAATCTTTTAACTCTTGGAGACGAAATGGTGCGATTGGTATTCCGTATGGTGAACCATAGGAAGTTAGTGAAACAAAATGAGCAAATAAGAGCATTAATCCACTAACAATGCCTACAATGCCATAAAAGTATGCCAATAACATCATTGGAAAACGAATAAGGCGTATAGAACTTGATAAATCGTAATTAGAAACAATAAATGATGCAATGGCTGTAATAGATACGATAATAACCATAACGTTACTCACAAGCCCAGCTTGAACAGCCGCCTGTCCGATTACAATCCCTCCAACGATCCCAATAGTTTGTCCAATTGGTTGTGGTAAGCGAATACCAGCTTCACGTAGCATTTCTAGTGTGATTTCCATTATAAATGCTTCCAGCAGGGGAGAGAAAGGAACTTTTACTCTTGACGTAGCAATGGAAGTGTATAAATCTATAGGAATGATTTCAAAGTGAAAAGAGACTATAGCAATATAAATTGCGGGTAAAAAAATCGCTATAATAAATCCTGCAAATCGTAATAAACGAAAAAATGATGCAATGAGCCAATGTATATTATAGTCATCTGGGGTTTGAAAAAATCCAATTAAATTCATTGGGACAATCATTGCGCCAGGAGATCTATCAACTAATACTGCTATTTTTCCATCCAATATATGATTTGAAATAGCGTCTGGGCGTTCACTTAAATAAGCCTGTGGAAAAGGAGTCCAATTTTGATCCTTTGTAAAATTAGATAGTTCTCCAATACTCAATACCGCATCCGTTTTAATATTACAGATTCTAGTTTCTATTTCTTTGATTACATCTGCGTTTGCTACATCACCTAAGTAAATTAAATAGACTGAAGAAGTGGCTCGTTCTCCAATCGTCAGCTTTTTGATTTTTAACTCTGTAGAAGGAATATATCGACGAATTAGGCCTATATTTTTTGTGGCATTCTCAATAAAACCATCATGTGAGCCTTTAATAGTAACTTCTGAAATCGGTTCTTGAATGGATCTCTCTGCCCAGCCTTTTGTATTTATTAGAAGTGACCGCTTTTCTCCCTCCATAAACAGTACACATTGACCCACAAGTAATCCTTCTTTAATTTCATTCCATGTATATACTATTTTGGTATGAGTAGCGATAATATTAGAATTAAATATTTGACTGTCTTCATTTACGTTTTGTAATAATGGTGTAACAACATTGCTTTTTAATGCAACACCATCTGTAAGGCCCTCAAAATAATATAGTAAGATATTCGTGTTTGTTTTTAATTGCAAAGGGTGTTCAATTAAATCTGCACTAATATCAAAGATGTTATCTAATGTATTTTTAAGTTCTTTTAAGTTACTTGTTTGGATCTTTTCAATGTTTTTATTTGTTTTAATTTCTAAGTTCTCTTCATTTAAAGACAAAATTGACACCTCTTTAATATATAACGATTAGTTGTATATATTATTTTTATAAGATGGAATTTTATTCACAAATTTAAACAAAATGGTAACGAAAATTAATAATTGAGAGCAAAAAAGTAGAGGTGATTTGTGGGGGAATCTAAGTATCAAGATAGAATTGAAATTTGAATGATTATAACAAAAAAGAGCCTTTGATAGGCTCTTTTTCATAGTTGGTAAATATATTGTCAACAATAGATGGCGTTTAAGGTAGTAATTTAGATGTCTTCAAGTTCATCAGCTGAATTTTGTAGGAAGAATTCTTTTTTCATATCTTAATGCTCAATTAAAAAGACATTACATTTATTTGGGTGTTCTAGTGAAATTAAAGTTTACGCGCTAACAAATTTTGCTTAGGGACAAAATGTTTTTTCTGAATTAACAGAAAAAAATACGCGCAAAATTCCTATTAGTTATTTTGGTAGGTATCAAATATTGCTTTGGCCTTATTTTCTTGAGATTACCGTACGTTTATATGTTTCTAAGGGAAAGAAATACTTTCATTTTTATTACCATCTATTGTTTGATTAAGATGGTAACATGAAATTGAAACGTTTACAACCAAGAAATAAAGAAAAAATATTAAAATACGACTTTTTCCGACAATATTTATACGTTGATATCTCATATTTTTATAGGAAAAGGTGGAGGGAAACGTACCTTTTCCTATAAGATGTTTTGTAGTAATTAGATATAACTAAAGTAATAATAATAGCCTAAAATTAAAATGAAATTCCATGAAATTGAGCCCAAAGTCATAAAAACTATTGATAACGTTATAATTGAATTTTTGAACCGTAAAAGTTTTAAAAGTAAGGTCAAACTTTAGTCCACTTTGCGTTTCTTCCTTTTGTGACTAGCTTAATATGGCCAAATAATTGCAAGGAATTTAAAGCCTTACTAATTGTACTCTCTGCAATGTCTGGATATCTGTTACGAATACTTTCCTTAGTAAAGGGTTGTTTTTGTTTAAGTATAAAATCCTGAATTCTCTCGACTTTAGTATGTTTACATATAGAATCAAGAACAGTGTTATGCAGATCTTTGTAAGCCTCTAATATAATAGTTAAAAACGTTTTTAACCAAAAACTACTATTGTGTTCCTCGCAGTACCAATTTACCGAAGATTTATAAATTGAATTGTAATATTCAGATTCGTTTTTCTTAATATACTTATCCAAACATACATATTTTACAAATGTATGTCCACTCTTAATTAGCAGCAACTGCATTAACATAAATGCTAGCCTACCATTACCTTGATTGAAAGGGGTTATGCAATAAAAATTTAATATAAAACGAGCTATTAATAAAAGTGAATGTAGCCCCTTACTAGTATTTAATGAGTTGTATTGATCACATAATTGCTCCATAAACTGTGGAATGAGTTCGTACGGAAGAATGCGGTAACTATTCAAGTGCATTCCATGCTCAGGAATACCTGGAATAATAAAAGGTTTTTCACGCCATTTGGCACTGTCAGAGGTAAGGTAATGTATTAGTTGAAAATGTAATTCCTGTATAGTTGCTGGATTAATTGGTAAAGTACAGGAGTTTTTATGTACAAAAGAAAGTGTTTGATAATAACAAAAAATAGCATCTTCTGAAATATTTTGAGGTACTATATCATCTAAAATAAGTTCTTTTAATCTTTTATTAGGAACTTTTATATCCTCATAAAAAGTAGTGAAATTTTTTATGTAATGTAGTGGTATAGTTTTTTCTAAACTATTAAATATGTCAGGATTTTGTTCCTGATAAGCAGCTAATTTTCCTTTGAATTCGCTAATTTCACTTATTAAATTGATTAACCTCCTTTTTAATTCAATATTTTTATACTTATCATCAAAAAAATCTCTCATTTTTGTTCCCCCTGTAACCCCTTAACACGTTGTTGCATATATCATTCCATTCTAAAGGTATTTCATGACCTCATTATAAAATAACGACAATTTTTTTCTAATTTTGATCATGTTTTAGAATCTATATTTTTATTTGTTAATAAAAATATAGGAATTATAAAGAAGAATCGTTAAGATTCAATTTTAATAGGCATAATCCTAACATCAAATGTATAAATGTACAATAAAAAAATAAAAAAATAAAAAAATAAAAAAATAAAAAGCTATCGACACTTTTGAAAGAGTATTTAAAGGATTATTAAGTAGCTATAGCTATAGATTGGTTTTAGTTTAAAAGTAAATATTGAAGTGGTAATAAAGTTTTCATGGTTGAAAAAAATAAACTATTAATTTGTGACAGTTATGTGCCTAATCTATTCATTTGGTATGATGAGAATTCCCAAAATAAATCCTAATGAGCTTAATTTTCTATATTTAGCATAAAGATTAGGGGAGGTATGTTGATGAAATGTACCATTAAATATAGAAATATGTAACGTTAAACACTTGTATTGTAAAATAGTTTGACATAAGTTAATTTAAATACTAGGTACAGGAACATTTAATAAAAATTCAGTAATGTACCCTTTAAACGTTTCACCCTAAAAACGTTAGTTAAACCTCAAGCATACTAAAGTTTTTCCTTTTGCTTCTGTACCTTATTAGGTAAAAATAATGCAATAAATTGTTAGAATGTTATGGGGAAAATCAGGTTTTTAATTCTCTTTCTTATCTTACATAATCAATCTCTTGATGAGTTGTTTAAAATAAGGATTAACAGGGTAGGAGATGACTATTAAAAAGGACTATAAAGTTAAGTTGGGTAAACGATCAGGGAAATGAAAGGTTAATTTCGTCGTGTAACTGAGAATCTCCCACTTTATGTTTTGCTAAGTGGTGGGTAGTTCATTCTGCCTGGTAATTTTAAGATATGAGTTTGAACATCCTGAAGCAAATCAATATATAAATTACAGTAGTTATGTGATTATAGGAGTAAATGTCTAAGATTAAAGGATTTGTGTGCATTCACCATGTAAATATAAGTAGATTATTTATTGTGTTTTTTTAGGTTTAGAAAATATGTGTGAATTTAGCTATAGAAATGACTTATTTGCAAGTTATATAATAGGATTGTGAGGTCTGGAAGAAACTGATATTATTAGTTCTTTCCAGACTTTTTTACTTTAAAAGTGTATTTTTTTTACATAAGGTTAAATATAATTCTTTAAATTAATGTTTGAATTTTTTGTGAAATTAAGCGGGGGTTTCATTCCTCTATTAATACATAATGTTACAAAATAGACTTATTGTATTTATTTTATTTTTATATGAGATTAAAAATAATAATAAACGTACCCATGTATGAGAGGTATTAGTATATTTATTAGTAATTTGTTCGTTTATCTCTATATTGCTATTATATTAGCGATAACAATAATATATTGAGGGGACAAGAATGAATTTGAAACTTACATCTAAATTTGAAAGATTAAGAAAAAGTAAAAAAGGAATTGGTGCTTGTGTTTTAGCTGCAGGGGTAACGGCTATTACTATGATTCCTCAAAGTGCTTATGCACATGGATTTGTTGAAAAGCCAAGTAGTCGTGCTGCTTTATGTAGTCAGAATTATGGAGCATTGAATTTAAATTGTGGAAATATAATGTACGAACCTCAAAGCCTAGAAGCACCTAAAGGATTCCCAGATGGGGGACCGATTGATGGAAAAATCGCTTCGGCAGGAGGACTGTTTGGAGGAATTCTTGACCAACAAACATCAAATCGCTGGTTCAAAAACACGATTAAGGGTGGAGCAAATACCTTTACATGGAAATATACAGCTGCACATCCTACAAGTAAATGGCATTATTACATTACAAAAAAGGGATGGGATCCTAATAAACCATTAACACGTGCTGAATTAGAACCAATTGGAACTGTGAAACATGATGGTTCTGCCGCATCAAATAATTTAACACATACAATTAATGTACCAACTGATCGTAATGGTTATCATGTTATTTTAGCTGTATGGGATGTAGCAGATACGTCAAATGCGTTTTATAATGTAATTGATGTAAATCTAGTAAATAATGAAACTCCCGATACAGTAGCTCCAAGTCAACCAACTGAATTAAATGCGTCTAAAGTTACTGCCAATAGTGTTGCACTAACATGGAAGGCTTCTACGGATAATATAGATGTAAAGGAATATCAAGTGTTACGCAATGGGGAAGTAATTGATACGGTACCAGGTACAACATTTATTGATAAAAAACTAAAAGCAAATACGGAATATAGCTATACAATAAAGGCGTTAGACTCTGCTGGAAACATATCAAAAGAAAGTGAAGAACTAAAGGTTAAGACAACAAATGAAATCCCAGATATAGAAGCTCCGACTCAACCGAAAGGATTACATAGTATGAGTACAACAGCAACAACTGTTGACTTGATGTGGAGTCCGTCTGAAGATAATGTAGGCGTAGACCATTATATTGTATATAGAGAAAGCTTTGGAGTTATGAATAAAATTGGGACAACGGATAATACATCCTTTATGGATAAAGAATTAAAGGCTAATACATCGTATAAATATGTAGTGACGGCGGTAGATTTAGCTGGAAATGAATCTAGTAGAAGTGATGTATTAAATGTAATAACAGAGTCAGAGGATTTCACATATGAAAAATGGGATGCAAGAAAAGCATATACAAAAGGTGATAGAGTAGTACATGAGGGAAAAGTGTATGAAGCAGTTCAAGATTATCAAGGCAATGGTGACACAAATTGGATTTTTTCCCTATCGCTTTGGAAGCCAGTTTTGAATAAATGATAAGTGGGAAAATGTAGTTAACATTTTTGAACTTTTCTTTGAGAGTAAAGGTTCGTTCCAAATATAAATCCCTTAATGATTTAAATGATACACTAATAAATTTAATCACCATCCTAATGTTTACGAAATGAAAGCAGAAAAGAATCCCAATGGTATTCCATCAAAAAGGAACCCCAATGGGATTCTTTTACTTTCTAATTTGTAATAGCGTATATTTTTACAGTGAATTTGCTAGTGGCACCAATTGGACTTGCGATATAATATTTAGTATTTGTGTAAGCCTCAGTCCTAGATCTATGTAAAATATTTTTCCAACGAATAGAATCGGTACCCAAGGAAACATCAATCATTACATTGAAAGAGATAGTAGAAGGATGATCTTTCTCTGAAGGCTCAATAATCCATTTTAATTCTTTAGTCCCTACAGATAAATTATCAATTTTAAAGTTTTGACTAGAACGATTTTTTTGTCTAGATAAAGGACTAGATTCGGATGGAATTTGCCAAATCTATTCTATGTGTGAACATCATTTGGTACCTTTTTTTGGGAGTGCCCATATAGGTTATATTCCTAATAACGGAAAAGTAACTGGGTTAAGTAAGTTAGCTAGAGCTTTAGAAACCATATGCAAAAGACCACAGTTGCAGGAAAGAATAACCAATGAATTAGCTAATGTAATTTTTGAAACTAAAGCCAAAAGGAGTAATTGTAGTAATTGAAGCTGAGCATATGTGTATGACAATGAGAGGTGTGAAAAAAACTGGTTCAATGACTATAACTTCGACCTATAAAGGAATATTTAAAGATAATAGTACACTTCGAAGTGAAACTTTAAATTTGATAGAGAGATAGAATTATATCATTATTATGCTAAAAAAGAACATACAGAACCTATGTTAAATAATAATTTGTATTCTATTCATGAGCAAACGCATAGATGAAAATAGACGTTCATTATCGTAGTACGTCTAATCAAAAGGCAGTGCTGAAGGCTTTGGTAGTGCTTTTTCTAAATTAACTTTTTGATATATTTCATTCTGTTCACAATATCATTTTATATTTTTTGAGTATATATCTTAAACATAATTGATATATGAAAGGGTGAGAGTATGATTTCATCATATTCAGTAAGGCCCCTGAAGAAGGATATTAAGCGCTATCTAGAAAACAAATAAGGGCGAATCAACAACAGGAAGATGGTAGTAAAGCTCCTATTTTTCTAATATCTATAAGTTCGCACGAAATACCGTTTTTACGAACAATAAGATGTATAAATAAAAATCTAATACAGTATTTAGGGATTTCGAACTCATTAGCATCAATCTCCGTATATTGGTATATGTCCATGTGATTCATATTTTATATAGAAATTATCAAATACTAAATTACTCATTACAAAATTTTTATAGTAAATTACATTTAAATTTATAAAGGTTTTTCTTATGTTGGTCTATTTAACTCCTTATAATCATGATTAAATTAACCGATTCGTATTTTATAACAACTGTTAAAAATTTTTCGTGTATTCATTTTGTATGAATTTATATATAAAAATTGTTTTATTTTGCACACCTGTGAATGTGATTTTTGTACAAATTTTTATAGCTTAATACAAGTTTATCACGTTCTTATCTATAATTTTATTAGAATGACTACACTATCCTTATTTAATTTCGAGTATATTTTAGCATCCCATAATTTAATTATGTAAATAAGTCTGTGTAAAAATTGAATTTAATGCGAACTTGTGTTCGCATCCTTTTTCTGTTATAGTATATATGAGGTGATTTTTATGGATTACAGTAAACAACGTCAAAAATCAGTACATCGTAAAAAATTATATGAGAATTTAAATGAAATGCCCTTTTACATAGAAGAATTTGTGGAGTACAAAGAATTGCATGATGCCTCTCCCTCCACCCTACTAAATTATGTATATGATTTTAGAGTCTTCTTTAATTGGCTATTATCTGAACAAATTATTGAATTTAAGCCCATTAAAGACATATCCTTCTCTGATTTGGAGAATTTAAAGAAAAAAGATGTTGAGAACTTTATGAGGTTTCTAAAACTACAACAAAACATGCAGAATTCCTCTGTTAACAGAAAAATTTCGGCCTTAAAGTCTTTATTTAAGTACCTCACCTCCCTATCAGAGAATGAAGATGGAGAATGCTATTTTTATAGAAATGTAATGGCTAAAATTGAAATACATAAAGATAAAGAAACATTAAATGCTCGTGCAAAACGTATGAGATCTAAAATATTCCATAATGATGATGATCAAGAATTTCTGAATTATGTTAAGTACGAACATGAAAAATCTTTAACAAAACATCAGTTATTCTATTTCCTAAGAGATAAGGAGCGTGATGTAGCTATCCTCTCCCTCTTTCTTGGTAGTGGTATTCGTGTAAGTGAATTGGCCGACCTCCGCATGGAAGATATAAACTTAAAGGAAAGACTAATTGATGTAATCCGAAAAGGAAACAAAGAAGATTCCGTTTGGATTACCCCAATTGCATTAAATGATCTTGAAAAATATATGGAGATTAGAGATAACAAATATGCTCCAGGGAAAGAATTACAAAATGTATTCTTATCGAAGTATAAACATACTGCACAGCCTCTTTCTGTTAGGGCTATCCAAGATATAGTTGAAAAATATACTAAAGCCTTTGGCAAAAAAATGTCTCCTCATAAATTAAGACATACATTGGCAAATAAATTATATATGGAAGAAAAGGATTCATTACAAGTGATGCAGCAACTTGGGCATACCAGTCAAGATACA
Organism: Bacillus cereus group sp. MYBK95-2; assembly: GCF_051915225.1. Taxonomy (NCBI): domain Bacteria; kingdom Bacillati; phylum Bacillota; class Bacilli; order Caryophanales; family Bacillaceae; genus Bacillus; species Bacillus cereus group sp. MYBK95-2. The sequence continues at coordinate 16,439 of NZ_JBQAEH010000014.1, forward strand.
GCTTTGTTATACACTCAACTTGGGGAAACAACTATTAAAGATAGTCTAGGAAGAATAGGAAAGAATAAATAATAAAAGTTCAGCAACTTTGCATTGCTGAACTTTTATTATTCCCCTTGATAAGACGATGGATTTAAAATCTATAATAAATTTCCTTAATTTCGAAATTTATTATCTAAAAAATATATAGTTTAAATTCTACTTTAATTAGAAATAAGAGTAGAATTTAAACTCTCTTTAATAGGGGTTATTATACAAAGACATGAAAATCCAAACTATTTAGGGGTTTAGCCGAGATACGTGTAAAAACGGGTCATAAGTTGTATTTTATTTCCATTATGAGATTTCGGTGTAACAAAAAGGTGTTTTACTAGTAATGTTAAGAATTATTTTTGATACAGTATTTTGTTAAAGCAAATTTAATAGTTAGGATATTTCATATTTCCAAATAAAAAATGTAACAAAACCTAACAATTAAAACATTTTTTGTTACATTAGATGGTGTGTTATAATGAGTTATCGTTAACTTTAAGAGAATCAAGCCTACATATAGGAGGAGTCTAAATGAATTTATCTCAGGAAAAAAAACTAGAACTTATGATGCATATTATTACTTTATTATCTTTCATCATTCTCACTCTTTTTAGCATTACAATTTTTTATATACCCTTAATTTTTTATTTCATATTCAAATCAAAAAAACTTCGTATAATTGCTATTGAAACAGCCGTTTATCAGCTATTCACTTGGATTATTGTATTGATTTGGAATACTTTTGTAATGAGGACTTTAATGTTTTCTATGTTCCATTCCGATATGAACATGAGTAATATGTCCATGATATTGTGGACAGCCCCAATTTATATAGTCCTAACTATTTTATTAGCTTTCGGGCCCCTTAAAGGAATTTTACATGTATTACAAGAGAAAGATTTTCATTATCCTATTATCTCCAAATGGATTAGCAAGTAAAAATAAATAAAGAAGAATCCAGCGAATTATGGATTCTTCTTTATTTTGTATTTAAATGCTAGTTGTATTTATAATTGAGATATTTTTTAACTTCTAAAAATACTTAAAATAAGCATCGCTAAACCGCTTAATGCCATAAAAGTAAAAGCACCATAGCCAAAAATTCCAATCCATTTTGGTAATTGATTCATGTTAGCTTTATTTGTTGGGACTCCTTGTATAGAAAACATCATTTCTTGGTCTCGATCCCTATTATTTTGTTGTTGGTACATAAACTCATCACCTTTCTGGCAATTTTACTTATAGTGTATCAAATTGGCTGCAATTGCAACAGGAAAGAACAAGTATATAATAATAAAAAGAATTACTTATATTATAATTTAAAAATAAGATAAAAATATTGAGAAAATTCAGAACGTATTGAATATATATGTACCTTTATTTATAATTGATTATGAGTTGGAGTACTAATCTGTCATCTGTTCCTTTTTCTAAAGAAGATTGAAATCAATCTTCTTTTTTTTTGTTAGTTCCTCTTTCCTCGAAAAAAGAACAAGAATTACTTAAGAATTGTGGAAATAGCTTGCTTGTAGACTAGTTGTTGCTTACCATGAACGATCATAAGAACGGTGAATTTATCCATTGCAAGGACCTGCCCACGTATTGGAACACCATTCATTAAAATTACAGTAACTTCCCCTTTTCTTTCTTTCAATTGTTCATACATATCTTCTTGTAAGTTATACATGAAATACGCCCCCTAATTGCATCTACTTTTCTTTTAATGCTTGCTACATCTCTTGGTTGTTTATTTGTATTTCCCATTCACCTTCTATTTTTCTAAACCATTCTCCTATTTTGCTTAGGTAATATCTTTTTATTTCACCATTAGGAATCCAAATTTCACGTTCCTGTATTTGATTTATCAATTCATGAAGAATCTCATCATGTTCATACTTTTTAGGTTTTCTATAATGTGTTTTTACAAACTGTGTTTTTACAAACTGTGTATATTCTCTACGTAACCAATTAGAAATATGTTGTCTTTGTCTTTGCTTGAGATGTGACCATTTTTTATTTGTTTAAAGGATTTTTCCATTTACTTTTATATGTTTTTTCATCGACACTCATCTCCTTTTACTAGCAAAACGAATATATAACTATCGTATCACATTTTAATTGAAATACGAATCTAGGTACATATTTCGCAAGAAATCTATCCAAAATGTGGGAATGACAGGGTTGCTGTCATAGACAGCAAAGTAAGTTTTAAATAAAGAATAAAACATTATGATTGTTGGTACGGGAACATCCGGTATTGGAAAATCTACATTTATTACAATAATTACTGGTTTAATTGAATTACCAGTAGGATAAGAAGTGCACGGTGCACTTTTGGAAAATGTTTGTGGTAATCATTTTGTTACACAATAATCAGAAAATGGAAATGAAATACAGCCTATGACTCAAAATTACATGTATCTCGGCTGAACCCCTTAGAGGTGGTAAATATTTCTTACAAATATCTAGTGTAAAAAAACCTACTAAAGTGAAATTTGCTTTTAAAGCATCTGATGTCAAGTGGAGATAGAAAGTTAATTCCACTCAAAAAACATTCTATCGGAAACAAGATATCTTAGTTTATCTTTTTGTTATTTCTTCACTTAAGCCCACTTATAATTAAATTCTCCACCGAAATCATTTGTCACTATGTCTTTGACTGAAGAACGTTGTAAATATAATCTTCCCTGCTGATAGAAAGGCAACCACCTCATCTTCTAATAAGATTTTCTCAGCCTGTTTCATCGCTTCCTAACATGCTACTTCATCACCAGCTAAGTTCGTTTTTACTTGATGAATTAGTTCATCATATTGTTTATTTGAATACTTATCAAAGTTATATGTACTATCTGTCGTGAACAAATCTAAAAATGTAATTGGATCAGGAATATTGGGCCCCCATACATCAACGTCTAGATCATAATCACTATTCAACAGCAATTGAATTTGTTGTTGACGTGGCTGCGGTTTCACATTGACCGTTAATCCCTCTAAATTCTTTTCTAACTTACCTTTTATATGCCAGTTTTGATCCATATTCTTTGTGGTAAAAATGGATTAATTCATGACCAACAAAAACCTTAAATACATGAGGATGTAACTGTGCATCCCTAATTAAAACTGATGGTAATACTCATCCTTTGCTTGTTGCTAGTCCAGTATATTGTTTAAAAAATAGTTTGGAATTATTTTTATATACGACTACTATATCCTTAATTCCTAATTTAGCGGAAATTTTATCTACTATATTATATATTCTTGCATTATCTTCTCTTCTTAATAATATTTTACTCATATTCTTACTCCTAAACTTATAATATATAATTTCACTATTGCTCCACTAACTATATAACCAGCTGCAATTTCTATATAACCCAGATTAACCTTTTAACAATCATAATTTTCCAATTATTATCATTTCCCCTGATGTATGAGGTACTTTATGCTTAATAATCCCCTCTTTTAAATACAACTTTTTCTTATCATATTGTTCTTTTACTTGCTTCTTAATAGGATGCATTCCACATAGTTTATCCAAATAATTTAATTTACTAATTTTAAAACTTTCCCATTGAAACTGTGCATCTTGCAACCGGTTATTTCCCTTATATAATCGTTCCAGTGAGTATTTCTTGATTTTCCCTTTTAGACTATCTACTACAATATATTTACTAGTTTCATTATCATAACCAATTATAGAAACCCAATGAGAAATTATATGATTCTTTGTAAGACGTTTATATGTACATATACTAAAAAGTACAAAACACTCATTATGTTGCAACTTCGTAATTAACTCTTTAGAATGTAGATGTTTTATGTTCTTTATACTTACATCATATTTTATATCTTTACATCCAGTTACTTGATTAAATATCTCCAAATTATTATCTAGAAACTTTTTATACAAATTTAAATCAAAAAATTCTCCTAAAAATGTATTTCCATTAATGACATTTCCTCTTTTTGTTATTACATTTTTACTTAATAGGTTACAAACTACATCATCCGTCTGTTTCTTAGAAACATTCTTAATCTTGTTTAAGTTGTATAAGCCATTTAACATTGCATAAATTCCACAAGTAGGCCCAGTTTGCTTAATACTAATTGCCATTCTTCATCTCCTTTATAATATTTTAATTATATATTGATAATACAATTTTAATTACTGATTTAAAACTATTCTATCTCATATTAATTGAGAAAAAATAAACTCTTGAATCGAATTTGCAACGCACTCTACTTAATCAAACAAAAAATGGGACAATATTAAATTAAGGCTGTTGTCATATAGATTTTTGAAATTTCAACTAAATGTACAAAAGCAGCCTTAATTTAATAGTATTGGTTAATTCATTATACGTTACTAAAAAACATCTGCTTAATCATAACGTTTTCATGTAGATTTCGCTTTCTTCTCGTGCAGTTTAATTCAATCAATAGTTCTTTGTATTAAGAACGAACGTTGGTTGACCCGCCTACAGTACCTGGTAAGAAGGAGCGTGGCTCTTCTGTACTGTTACCAAGTAAAACCTCTAACATTTCACTTGATAATGCTACGGTATTCCCTACTACCTCAGGCTTATTAGAAACATAGGCTACATTTACGATCTGTCCATTTTGATCATCTGAGAAAATCAAAGGTAGTGGTAAGCGCGCTTCCATTGGTCTGATATTTTCTTTAAAAACAGTTGGACTTTTATGAAGTAAAAGTTGATAAAATTGTCCATTATATACAATTCCAATTGCATTTTCCATATCGTGTACAACTCCTTAGCATTTTGGTCAGTCTTCCTTAAGGAGTATTCCCGGATATAGGAGAACAATTCTTTAAATATTTTTGTTCTCATTTCATTTTAGATATATCCTATAGAAAAAGAAGATTGGTGCCAATTTAAGGATACCCCTTTAATAACTGTAATAATAAATCTAACGACATTTAGAAGACCATATAGTTCCAATATTAATAAGTAATTTTTATCCATATCCATGAACCTCCAACTATATTAGCATGTGCTGATCGAATTTGGATTTGAAAGTTCACTAAATTGGAACATTCAATCGAATCCAACTATGCTAAAATAATTAATGTAAGCGGTCAACCTCTCAGTGAATGCGTAACGGATTGTGTTTCAATTTAATATTTGATCTTCATTACCCACAAAAAAGCCACTAAAGTAAGCGGCTTTTTTTGTTTTGAAGCTATTAATTTAGAGTGACAGGTTTGCTGTTATAGACCGCAGAGTATAATTTAATAAAAATGCTTAAAAACTTTTGACTAGATTCTTTGTAATTCCCTCTTCTAACATAATATTCCATTGAAATCAAATAATTAAATAAATTGGAAAGGCTCTGTCGCTATCTACCTTCACGAAAGTTTAGGAGGGAATCTACTGGTGAAAAATTATAATCTTTAATTATTAATATTTGTTACATAATAAGCTTTTCAAATTATTAAAGCATTACTCCTATGATTTCAATGTTTATACATGTTTAAATTGTTTTTTCTGTTTGCTTCTCAAGCATCATTTATACTACCATCAAAATATTCTTTGTTATTATACGTGATAACAAAGGGAAAATAGTAATAGCAAGCTGCCGCAATCCTGTTTGATTCTTTGAGGGAAAGTAATTCAAATACTAATTATTAATTTATGCCCATCTGTAATAATGAATTAATTACATAATAGGTATTATCTAAATCTCTTCAAACTTGAAAGTTCACTAGATTGGAACATTTATTTGAATGCAACTATGCTAAAATAGTAAATGTACCGTTAATCTTTCAGCGAATGTATAATGGCTTTTGTTACGATTTAATGTATAGTTGTAAAATAAAAAACCACTACTTAAAGTAGTGGTTTTTTATTTTACAGTTAATACTTTATAAACGACAAATTTCTAAAAATTCAACAGCAACTTACTAAAAAATAAAGCTATAGTTACTGGCTAATTTTATATAAATTAAAATGATTATCTACTATTAAATTGTTCCTTATACTCTTTTAATGCCTCTTTCCAATGTCTGAATGGTTTTAATCCATTCAGGATAATGCAATCTTTGCTTAACACTGAATATTTAGGTCTATTGGCTGTTTGTGGGAATTCTTTAGTCGTTAAAGGAATTATATTGATATCTGTATTGAAGTCTTTAAAAAATTCAACTGCAAACTCATACCACGAACATACTCCTTCATTTGTCGCATGATATAATCCAAATTGGTCTGTCTCTACTAACTCCTCAATAAAGTTTGCTAAATCTATTGCATAGGTAGGTGAGCCAAATTGATCTGTTACTACACGTACTTCACCATATAGACTTGCTATTTTTCCTATTTTAGCAATAAAGTGACCATCGCCCTTTCCAAATATCCAGGACGTTCTAATAATAAAATGTTTCTTGGTGTATTTTTTTACGAAATGTTCTCCAGCCAATTTCGTTTCTCCATATATATTTAATGGATTAGGATGATCCACAAGATTGTATGGTGTATGCTTTTCGCCATCAAACACATAATCCGTACTAATATATACAAATTTACATTTTATTCTTCCTGCAGCTTGAGCAATATACTTGGTACCTAATACATTTACTTCATATGCCAGTCCTTTATTTTTCTCTGCCCCATCTACATTTGTAAATGCTGCACAGTGTACAATTACATCTGGCTTTAACCTATCAAGATAAGAGCTAACTCTTATTTTATTTGTAATATCTAACGTGGTTCGATTCACACCATATAGCTCATGATGTGTTCTGCTGAGTACTTGTATTAAAGTTTGTCCTAGTTGCCCATCTACTCCCGTTATCAGTATCTTCATTTTAAAATTCCTCGTTTAACTTATGTAATTTTTACCTAATAAAATTCATTCCCACCACGTACGGTTATGTATATACCACTTAATTGTTTGAGTGAGTCCATGATCAAATAGATAGTGTGGTTTCCAACCTAATTCTTCTTTCAACTTAGTAGCATCCATGGCGTAACGTCGATCATGCCCTAAGCGATCTGAGATAAATGTAATTTGCGATTGATCTTTATTTAGGAATTGTAGTATTTTTTGTACAATATCTAGATTTGTGTATTCATTATCTCCTCCGATATTATAAATGTGCCCATCTGCCCCACCATGAAGAACTAAATCAATAGCTACACAGTGATCCTCTACATGAAGCCAATCTCTTATATGTAATCCATCACCGTATAGAGGAATATCTTTATTATTTAACGCATGAGTTATTGTTAATGGTATTAATTTTTCCGTGAACTGATAGGGACCATAATTATTGGAACAACGAGTTATATTCATAGGTAAACCGAATGTCTCATGATACGCTCGTACCATTAAGTCTGCACTAGCTTTACTTGCACTATAAGGACTATTAGGAGCTATTATTGTATGCTCTGTAAACGCACCCGTTTGAGATAATGTCCCATATACTTCATCTGTAGAAATTTGTACAAACTTTTTCACTTTTGTTTTATATGCGGAGTGTAATAAGGCTTGTGTACCTAATATATTAGTTTGGACAAAAATATGGGGAGTTTTAATACTTCTATCAACGTGAGATTCTGCTGCGAAATTTAATACATAATCAAATTTCTCCTTTTTAAATAGCTTATCTATGAATATTTCATTTGAAATATCCCCTTTGATGAATTTATAATTTTGAGTTAGTGATATTTCCTTTAAATTAGATAAATTCCCTGCATATGTTAATAAATCTACATTTACAATTTGGTATTGAGGATATTTCTTTAACATATACCGAATAAAATTACTACCAATAAATCCTGCCCCACCCGTTATTAATAATTTCAATTAAAATCATCTCCATAAACAAAGTTGATATTAGTATCTTTTAAACTAGGTAGTTTTCTATCTTTTTCTGATAAAATTGGTTGATTAGTTGGCCAAAAAATCCCTATCGTTTCATCATTCCATAGAATTCCGCCTTCATGGTTAGGTGAATAATACTCATCTACTTTATACTGGACAATAGTATTAGGTTCTGTAGTACAAAAACCATGTGCAAACCCTTTAGGAACGGTAAGTAGACGGTTATTATACTCACTTAAAATTGTTCCGAACCATTGCCCATACGTTGGAGAGCCCTTTCGGATATCTACCACTACATCGTAAATAGAACCTGAAATGCAGCTCACTACCTTCATTTGGGCTTTAGGATTCAACTGATAATGCAGCCCACGTATCGTGCCTGTGTGAACAGATAATGATTGATTATCTTGTACAAAGTCTCCCTGTAAATCTAAAAGTTCAAATTTTTTCTTATTACATGTTTCTATGAAGTAACCACGTTTGTCACTGCATTTATCAAGCTCTATAATAAAAACACCATCTAATGCTGTATGAATTTTACGCATTCTTCTCTCTCCATTCATTTAAATGCTATTGATGGGCAACCCTTAGTAAATATCGGCTGTATTGATTTTCCTTTACCGAATTTGCCATTTTTAATAGTTGTTGCTTGGTTATATATTTCTTTTTAAATGCAATTTCTTCTAAACAAGCTACTTTTAAACTCTGTCTTTTCTCAATTGTTTCTATAAATTGTGCTGCTTCTAATAATGATTCGTGTGTACCTGTATCCAGCCATGCATAGCCTCTTCCCAATAATTCAACTTCTAATTCTCCCATTTCAAGATATTCTTTGTTGATATCTGTTATCTCTAATTCCCCACGATTAGATGGTTTAATGTTTTTTGCTATTTCTATCACACGTTTATCATAAAAATACAGGCCAGTTACTGCATAGTTTGATTTTGGTTCCTTTGGCTTTTCCATGATATCAATCACATGCTTTTTAGAATCAAACTCTACTACCCCAAAGCGCTCTGGATCATTGACATAATAACCAAAAACTGTAGCTCCCCTAGTCTTCTTAACAGCTTTTTCTAGTAATTCTGTTAGTCCATGACCATAAAAGATATTATCGCCAAGAATTAAAGCTACATTATCATTTCCAATAAATTCCTCAGCTATAATAAATGCTTGTGCTATACCCTCTGGATAAGGCTGAACAGTATATGAAAGGGTAATTCCATATTTTGAACCATCACCTAACATTTGCTCAAATTTACTAATATCTTGTGGCGTTGAAATAATTAGTATCTCTCTTATACCCGCCAACATTAGTACTGATAAAGGATAATAAATCATGGGTTTATCATAGATAGGTAATAATTGCTTTGATACAATTTGGGTAAGGGGGTACAATCTAGTACCGCTCCCACCTGCAAGAATGATACCTTTCATGGCATTGTGCTCCTTCATAGTTTTTCTGATATGCTCAATTAAGAGCTTAAGGTTTAAAAACTATATAGCTTATTATGCAGAAGACCAATACTTACTTGATAAAAGTGGCCTCCTACATAAATAATTAATTTAGATATTCTCCTATTACAACAGAATTATAATTACCACCATAAGAATATGTACTAATTAAGGCATTGCTTACCGGAGCCTTACGAGCATTTCCTGTGACGAGATCGATTCTTCCTCTATGACTCTTTACATTTTGCGTAGCTGGTATTTCACCATCAAAGGCACATATTACACTAATAAGAGAAAGAAGGCCTGCAGTTGCATGAGTTTCCCCAAAGATAGATTTTGTGGCACTAACAGGAGCTCCTTTTCCGAATATACGTTCTATAACTCTCTCTTCAATACGGTCAAAATATGTATGACCATTGGCGGCTGCACAAATATATTCTATCTCTCCTGGAGAAATCATCGCATCTTTCATTGCTAAACGCATAGATTCCTCCCATGCCTTTCCTAGATGATTTAAGTCCCCTATTTTACTATCATCAGATGTTAATCCAAAACCTTTAATTTCAGCTAAAATATTACCATTTCTTTTTAACGCTGCCTCCTCACTTTCTACAATAAAGGCAACGCTCCCTTCACCAAGTATGGTACCGCTATTTTTACAATCAAAAGGACTTATCTTCTCAGTTGTTAAGTATCTTTTTATTTTTGAGTGTCCCTCTATTATTGGATCATTTACTTCATCTGCCGTTACCACAATGAATGTGTCATAATCACTAGATTGAATCATGGCATAGGCATAGTATAGTGCACTAATACCAGAAACACCGCCACATGAAATAGTTGAAGTAGGCCCTTTTATTTTGAAGTTTAATGAAATATGTCCAGCCGCTGCGTTCATAACTGTGTTTGGAAATAATTTAGCATTGGCGGCCTTAACACCCTCCTGGATAATAATCCGGTTAAATGATTCTACCGTTGCAACTGGTCCTGTACCAGTTGCAAAAATAATTCCTATCTTGTCCCTATTATTTTTATCTATCTTTAAGTTCCCGTTTTCTATAGCCATTTTTACTGACAATACTGCATGTTTACTAATTGAATCCATCTTCCTTAATAAATTAGGGTGTATTAGCCTTCGATAGTTTTGTTCTGGTATTTTCCCGGCTTGTATGCACTTAGGATTGTCGTTCCACTGTTTAATCTTTGAGGTACCACTTTTCCCCTTAAACATACAATCTTTAATTTCTTGAAGGTTTGAAGAATTCCCAGCAAGTCCCCCTACACCAGTAATTACGACTTTTTTTTCTTTAATTAGCTTTTCCTTTGCCGCTGATAACTCAAGGTTCTCATTGTACTTACAGAATAAGATACTTGCATTGTTTCCACCGAAAGCAAATGAATTTGATAGTACATAACTCAAATCACTTACCCTACCTATGTTAGGTACAAAATCTAGATTAAACTTTTGATTTTCAACTTCAAAATTTATAGTTGGAGGTAAATATCCATGTTGAATAGCAAGAATACTTGTTACTGCTTCCGCTGCCCCTGCGGCTCCTAACATATGTCCTATCATTGATTTAGTTGAAGAAACTGGTGTCTTATTTTCATTAATTAATGTACGAATTGCTTTTGGCTCTGATACATCATTTGCTGGTGTACCTGTACCATGTCCATTGATATAACTTACGTCCTTAGCATCTATACTGGCTTTTTTTAAAGCACCTCGCATGGATCTCAAAGCACCTTCTCCGCCCGGATCTGGTGCTGTCTGATGATATGCATCTGAAGATAAATCGTAATCTACTACTTCAGCTAGGATATTCGCACCCCTTTTAATCGCATGATCTAATGATTCCAAAACAAGAATAGCTGCACCTTCTCCAATTACCACGCCATTACTCTTGCTATAAGGCGATGGTGGCGTTGGTGCTAGTGCTTGTAAACTATTAAAACCACTCATTGACAATTTAGATAAGGGATCTACACCACCGGTTATCATGATATCTGCTTTGTTATTTCGAATTGTATCCAGCGCAAATCCAATTGAATTTGTACCAGCGGCACATGCATTCGAAATAATCATTTTTGGCCCTTTTATTTTTAAGTCTCGCGTAATATTGTCACAGGGAGTATGGATTGGATACTTAAAAAGTAACGTTTCATCTGCTTTTTCAATTCCATCTTTAATCCACTGATTATGAAATTCTTCCCCGCTCAACATGCCTCCTAAAGATGTGCCTAATGATATTCCAATTCGGTATGGATTAAAGTTTTCTATTTTTAATTTTGCGTTTTCTACCGCTTCTCTTGCCGCCATGACACCTAATTTTCCACAGCGATCCATATCTTTTATTTCATCCTTAAAGAAGTAATCATCTACCTGAAGGTTTTCAATCTCTCCACCATAATCTGTTACCATTTCAGCCATATCGATATTTTGGATTACTTTAATACCAGATTTCCCAGATTTAATATTATCCCAAAATTCTTTTACACTATTTCCGTTTGAACAAATAATTCCCATGCCAGTTACGACGATTCGTTGATTATTTATGTTCATATGCCATCACCTTTACAGTATTTTGATTGACCATGATTTAGGTAGAATATATGGTGAGGACTGAGTATGTGCCTCATACAAAGCATTTTCTTTATTTTTTACATAAAATCCAATTCCTGAAACAGCAAATGGTTCCTCTAATAAAGCAACTCCGAGTCTCATGTTTAATACAGGACTTTCTTTAAGTTCAATAACTTTACCAATTAATTGTTCTTCTATAAAAATCTCATCATTAACTGTAATTTGACTCTCTATTCCTGTCGTGAATCCCACAATTCTTTTATTTACTCCAGCTTCCGATTGCTGTTCTAAGGATTCTCTTCCATAAAATTCATCTTTATAAAAATCAATAAACCATTCTAAACTAGCTTCGAAAATATTTAGTTCTTCTAAATGTTTAAATTCAAAATATGGATGTCGAATTTCTAACATTAACGTCTCTAATGTTTCCCAATCCACTTTTTTTAAGTTAATATCGTCATCTTTAAAAGAATTTATGGTTTCAACGACTATTGGTTCTAAGTATTTTTCAAACATTAATTGATAACCATACTCTGCTGTTACACCTGTTCTTGCCAATAGAATTTCCTTTCCAAATAATTGATTTAACACAAATGATTGAAATGGTAGTGATGATATTTCGAAATCTAAAAATTGTTGAGCTAATCTCCATGCATAAGGGCCTTCAAATCCAAGGAGAGAATGTGTTTGACTTATATCTATAACCTCAATGCCATTTGTCTTTTGATTTTCTAACCAAGCTAATACAGTGTCCTTTTTATGCGGTGTAGTAATAACTGTAATAGAATCCTCATTTTTAAATAGATTAATTATATCGATTACAGTCCCATCTTCTTGTAACAATAAGGTAAAGAGTGTAGTTTCTTCTTCCATAAACATAATATCTTTCGTAACTAAACGATCTAGGAACTCTACATGGTCCTCCCCTTTTACAACAATTCTTCCTGTTTCTGATAAATCTATTAGACCTATTCCGCTACGTACTGCATCATATGCTTCATTTTTTTCTTTTTGTATATTAGTTTGATTACTCATGATTAAGTGCCCCCAATTCTCTCTTTATCACATCATTTATTGTCGGTAAATTACAGACATTATCTATATATAGTTGTTGCATTTTCTTTAATTTCTCAATCTCAGTTTTGCTATATAACATATTGAATATTGTTTTACTGGTTTTCCTTAAATCAAATATTTCACAAGTATGCACACAATTAAAATAATCATTTTTCTCCATCAATGGAGCTAGTTCTTTATGCCAGCCGTTTGGGAATACAAGAAATGGATAAAGTCCATTAGGTATTATATAATTCCATTTTTCTATAATGCTTTTTAATGTAGGTTTAAGGCTGTATCCTTGAGCTTTTAATTCTTCATATCCCATATGATTTACAAGACTAATCACAGGTATTTTTCCAAATACTGCTTTTCCCATTGAACAAGATGTAATATTATCAGTGATAAATAAATCACACGATAATAATAGTTGTTCGTATTCTTCCAAATGAAGAAATGGTAGCGAAATAAATTCTATTTTCCCTCCATTTTTCATAGAAACAAATTTTGTCTCATCTGAAACCCCAATTAATTTAATACATGTATCGCTCGGAAATTCCTGTAGATATAGACTTAATAATTCTTGTAATATATATTCATAACTAAACTTTGCATCATTGTACTGTTTCTTCTCCATGAGCCTCATTTTTACTAATAGGTTGGCCCATGATGATTTCGCAATCATAATTAATTTATCTTGTTCCCTACAACCTAGTTGTGCTCTTATTTTCATTCTTATTTCTTCATCTATTTGTAAAGCCTCTTTATATAATTTGACAGAGATAATTTTCTCACTATCTTGTGTATAACTATTCACTGGACATGTTCTAAGTAGCTTAAATTGAGACGGGATTTTAGGCAGTTCTATCAATGACCTTTTCTTTAAGCTATTGTAATTTGCATTTTTAAAAAGTTTATTTTCTAATAATCGATCCTCACTACCCCAAGCTAAAGAATCAATAGAGAAACTAGGTATGTGTAGGTTTAATAGATAATCAAGATCAATAATTGGAGACTCTAAAAATAAATTATGGTAATCAGCTAAAACAATAGCATCAGGCTGAAAAGAATCAATTATTTGTTTAATAACCTCTTTTTGTCTTAGCCCCTTTGTTAGTGATGTAACATTGGCTACAGATTTACTGGCATACCATGAGAATTTTTCGCTTGTTAAAAAATAAACTTCCCCATCTTTTTGAATTTGTTTAGCTAGACATAATGCATTATGCAATTCACCAATGCTAAAATGACTAGGTGCAATAAACAATACTTTCATGTCTTATTCCCCTCTACTAAAATTTGCGAAAAGTATTCACTATCAAGTAAAGTTTCTCCAACTGCAATATTAAAGCGAATATCTCCATCATTAAATTCATTCTGATTACCATATATTCCGATTTGCATCCCTTTTTTGGGCCATTCGTATATAAAACATTTTGTACTATGTGATAATGCTAAAATAGATACAAATAACCCATTAGATAATTCGAGAATTACCTTATTATCTAAATAAATCTTTCTTTGTTTGCCATTTGGTATTAACGTATTTTGCTCTCCATTCTGCCAATAATACATCTTTTTAATTTTTGTTTTTCCTTTTTTCTCCCAGAATAAGTGAAAGACACTAGTTTTCATTTTATCTTTCTGTAGACTTTTCAATTGTATTTGTAAAACAGGTAGATCATATACAGTTGTATATTTAACTTTCCACTCATCAGATTGACAGAAAATCTGATTAATAAATTCCTTATATGTATTTTCCGTTGCTACTACTGAATGATTAATTTTATTGAGATCTATTGAATTAATGCTCAAATCTTTCCTACAATCTGGAGTATAAGAGTTAGCTGTTGGTATCATTACACCGGGTAAAAAATTATAAGAACTTAATACTGAGTTTTCTTTTAAAATCTCTTTATCTTTATACATAAATTCTATTATTTTACTACTTTGGTTTAATTTAATCTTTAAATTTAGTACATTATTTTGAACTAGATATTCTTGTTTTTTTTCGCTATATGTTAATTTATTTCTTCCTTTAAGGAAAAGATATATTTTTTTAGTTATCGCATTTCTATTTAATTCATCTTGATACGTAAGTACGGCATAATGTGCTTTTGACCAATTAACCTTTCCACTAAATTTAAATTTAAAATTGCTTATAGATTCTATGTCTTGTATAAACAATTGTTGTTCGTAAGATGTCTGAGGGAAAAACAATGTTAATTTACCCTTTAATATGGAAGAAAATAAGTTTTTTAGACTTCCGTGAATATGAAATTCCCCGTTTTCATTTATAATATGAAATTTGTCAGTCTCAATTGAGTACGGAATCTTATTAGATATAAATTTGGATGTGTGACTAGTAAGATCGTTATAGATTTCTTCCACTTCATCTTTGCTATCATGAGAACATAAAGTATAATAGTGAGTTTTTGTTATACATTTTTCTTTTTCATTCCGTTTAAATACTACCGCTGGCATCCATCTTAATCCAAATAGGATACGCTCTATATTTCCTTTCCATATGAATCCAATATTAATATTTTGCGATTCAAACAATGTATAATTTCGCTCATACATGTTTGGATGACTAGGTAGATCGAATTGATTTACAAATTCATAGTCATGTAGTGCATATGGATACTCACCATATACCATAGGTTTAGAAACTAACCCACTCTTTAATGGTACCGTCATCTTCGCATCATATAACATGCACCAAGGATATATCTTTATATATTTTCCTTCCTGTGCGAAATCATTTATTTGAACTATCTTATCTGACAAAAAACAAATGCTTCTCTTTAATCTTGTGGCTTCATGAATAATTTCAAAACATGAATCAGATTTTATTTCCCATGACAGCTCATTTACTTTCGGTTCTTTTACGGCATTTAGAAATGGATAATCTAGATCTGGCCATGCTTCTTTTGCCAATAATTGCTGCTTTCTAAGGTCATATATATATAAACAACCAGTACTTTTACTTATTTGTACAGTTATATACATATTTTCTAGAACTAAGTATTCTTTTGTTTCATAGACATGATTTTTCCCATGCGCATGAATCGGAATTATTGCCTTTAATTCCCCAATATTTTTATTTTGATGACTAACAGCCGAAAGTGTCATATTAGTGATACCAATTTTTTTAGGATTCAATACAATAGGATGATCCTTTATTTCACCCGGCTCTATGATACAGATTTGGTGTTTTTCTAACGGTTTGAAATCTAGTATTTTCGAGTTTCCTTGTTGAATAAATAGTTTGTAAATTAATCTATCTAAAGAATTATTTTTTACATTAACGATACATGCAGATTCTTTTCCATTAATTAACTTAGGATAACTAGCAACATTTATTTCTAACGGATTTGCTATGGTTACTCCAAAATGAACAGTTAATTCTAGTTCTTTTGCTTTTAACTTAGTAACAAGTTCTCCCTCAATTTCCTTAGTTACTGTTATAACTTCTTCCCACTCGTACTTTTTATTTGGATAAAAAGTTTTCTTTAAATCAATTAAGTAATCTTTTCCTATCTTCGATGTAATGCTAGCTACAATAGGATTTGGAAAATGGTGTTCATATACATAACAGATGCGAATCTTCTCTCCAACGATTAAATTGTTTCCTTCTAAAATATAACTAGTGAATCGTACTTGTTCTGTTTCTACCTCAGTAATTTTTTCACTTTTTATATCCACCCAACAATTCACATCTTTTGCTCCAAGATTAATAGCATACTTTACAACTTCAATTCCATTTCTTGTTATGGCGTTACTCTGAATAGAACGTAGGGATTTCAATCCCCTAACTGTTTTCCAACCTCTAGATAGCCATATATCTTGGTCACTTTTTGAAATAATTGGTTCAAATGCCTCTAAAAGATAAGTAATAACATAAGGTAAATAGCTCCTTAAATTTAAGTAGCCATCATAGTCTATATACGACCTACTTGTTTGATATAACCCTACTCTTTTATAGAGTGCCATGGCTACTTTATCTTCCGGATTCACTTCTGTATCAATATACTTAATATCTTGTTGGATAAGATTTTTAATCGCATAAGCAAATAATTTATCTGGTATATTTCCCGAACGAAATTCTGGGTGAATTAAAAAGAATCCTGCCCAGGTTCCATCTGGAACTGCTGCCCTTTGACCTGATAAACTAGAAAATAATAAGGTGGCTATAATTTCATTTTCATATTCAGCAATTAAATATAACTGTATCTTCCGCTCTCGAAATAATTGCTTGATGTCTTGCGTATTTAAGGGATATCCAAATTTAATAGGACCATACTGATATTTATTATAAAAATGAGCTAATTTCTCACTATCTGCCGCTGTACACTCACGAACTTGAACATCCATACCATGAATCATATTTCCTCAACTCTTTTAGAAACTTGAATACTACCAGTAGCAACTTTCTTTTTATCTACATAAGCCGTGATTTCCACTTGTGAGATTACCCCAAGTGATCTTCCAATTTGGACATGTAATTCTAGCTGGTCTCCTGGTACTACAGGTTTTAAAAATTTCATATTACGTACAGAAACTAAATAACCCACATATGAACTTGGATCGATTTTAGGTGAACATGCACCATGTGCATCTATTTTTGCTAGTTCTCCTGTAACATAAACAACAGCAGTCATTTGTGCCAAAGCTTCAATAATTAACACTCCAGGCATAATTGATTCGTTTGGAAAGTGCCCTTCAAAAAAAGGTTCACTTACTGTTACATTTTTAATACCAATTCCACTCTTTCCTGGCTCAAGTTGAATAACTTTATCTAAGAAAAGGAATGGCCATTTATGCGGTAAGATATTTCGGATTTGATCTGCATTTAATATCGGTCTCACTGCACATCATCCTCCCTATTTTCTTCAATAAAATCGGCAATTTTATTAATAGAACCCAGTACTGCCATATTCTCGTCATATACTGCAACGCCAAATTCCTCTTCAATTGCCAGAAATAGCTCTAATGCATCCAAGGAGTCAACTCCTAAGCCTCTTCCGAATAATGGCTGATCATCAGTAATGAAATGCGGTTCGATTTCTAAATCTAATCTCTCAGTAATAATTTCTTTAATTCTAGTAGTTAATTGTTTTCTTTTTTCAGCGATAATTTTTGTTTCTACATACGTAAACATCTTTTTTCCCCTTTTCCTTGTTTAACTCAAGATTCGTCATTAAATCATCTATTGTTTAGCCATTAACTAATCCACCATCCACTGTAAAAACTTTCCCGGTTATATAACTCGCATAGTTAGAGGATAAAAATGTTGTTAAATGTGCTACCTCTTTAGGATCTCCAATTCTGCCAAGTGGCACCAGTTCTAACATCCTCTTTAAAGTCTGTTGATCCATTCCTTTTGTCATATCTGTTTGTATAAAACCAGGTGCAACAGCATTAACCCTAATACCATATTCCCCACCTTCTAATGCTAAAGTCTTGGTTAAGGAAATAACCCCACCCTTTGAGGCAGAGTAATTACATTGACCTCTTGCACCTGTTATTCCACTTGTCGACGTAATATTTACAATAGAACCTCTTTTCTGTCTCATCATTATTCTTAATGCCTGTCGGCAACAAAGAAATGTTCCCTTTAAATTTAAATCAACCACATGATCCCACTTTTCCTCGCTCATCATTGCAGCAAATCCATCATTTATAACTCCTGCATTATTTACTAAAATATCTATTCTTTTTTCCTTTGAGCGTATGTGTTGAAACAATTTATGAATAGAGGCTTCATTTGTAATATCTACATGCATAGGAAACGCTTTTCCACCTTTTTCTCCTATAGTATTTGCTATTTCATTTGCTGATTTTTGATTACTTTGAAATGTAAAGTAAACAGTTAAGCCCTGTTTGGCTAGATCCATTGTTATTGATTTACCAATGCCTCGTGATCCTCCGATAACTAATGCCACTTCGTTTCCATTAAACATAGACCCGTTCCCCCTTAAATTCTTTCTCTATTGTAGTAAGGCTTCTTTTTAAATACATCGGTGTTTCTGTAGAGGACACAGATATGTTCTGCTTAAAGGAGCGACATAACTTGGTTAAAGTATTTCCGGGACCTACTTCTATAAAGTGTCTCGTACTATTATTCAATAAAGTGTAGATAGTGTCTTGCCACATAACTGGATCTACGCATTGTCTTTCTATATCTTGTAAAATATTGATTCTATTTGTAGTTGGTTTTCCTGAACAGTTTAAAACAATTGGTATTTGAGCATTTTTGAACGAAAATAAATTTAAATACTCCTTAAACTCAAGAACCATTTCTCTCATTAAACGTGAGTGAAATGCATGACTAGTTGAGAGTATTTTAGTTTTTATACCATTTTTTTGATCTAGTACCTTTTGAAATTTAAGAATGCTCTTACTCTCACCAGAAAATACAACCTGTGTAGGGGAATTATAGGCAGCAATATCAATTTCATATTGTTTAGATTCCTCTACAACTTCAAATAATGTTTGATATGTGTTTGACACAATTCCTAACATACACCCCTCTTGCTTTACATTACTCATCAGCTGACCACGCTTCTGTACAATGGATAATGCATCCGAAAATTGTAAAGATCCTGCTTCTACCAGTGCAGAGAATTGTCCTAAGCTATGACCCGCCACTTTAGATGGGCTTATACCGTACAAATGTAAAATTCGTGATATCCCCGTGCTTACCGTAAGAATAGCTGGTTGTGTAACACTGGTTTCTATTAATTTTTCACTTGGCCCATATAAACATAGTTGCTTTAAATCAAATCCTAGCGTATCATTTGCTTCCTCAAATAATGGGACAAATATGTTTGAGTATTTATCTAAATACCCTTTACACATCCCTACGGATTGAGACCCTTGTCCTGGAAAAATAAATGTAATCATATGACACCCCCGCTATTTTCAAATTGAATCTTTTCTAAAATTTCTTCTGGTAATCTACTGATTAATTGATTATTCGACCGTGTTAAAACATGTTTCGAAAATCCTTCCGCTAACAAAACTCGGCATCTCTTGCGGAATAATTTATAAACAAATTCTATATAAACTTTACTTTCATTCTTAAGATAGGTTTCTACAATTAAGTCATCTTGAAATCGAGCTGATTTTTTATAGGTACATCCTATATCGATTATTGGAAAATATAATTTTTCCTGTTTTAAATATCGGTTTATTCCAGTCATATCCAGTATTTTAAACCTACCCAGCTCAAACCAGTGAAAATAATGAGAATGGTGAGCAATTCCCATGGGATCGCATTCCCCAAAACGAACATTCACCTCATTTTTTACTATGTACACTTATTTCACCTACTTTTCATAAGAACGTCGAAATTTTTGTATGGCGATTGTTAAAAATAAAATTCCCATGCCAATTAATGCAGCTGATGGAATAAGCACAGAGGAGAACTCCTTGTTATATACTAATAAATCGTTAAACCCTCCCATTGCCCAGGCTGTAATCGTAATATGTGCTATGTTTTGCATCCATTCCGGCTCTATATAGAGTGGCCACCAAGACCCACCTAAAGCAGACATAGTTAACACGATTAAAATAGAAATACCATTTGCTTGTGATCTTGTTTGACATATAGAAGCTAGTAAAATTGCCAGGCTTGAAGCTGCAAATGCAGTACATATCACTAGTAACATAATTCCTAATACACTTTTTCCAAGCCACATTCCAAATACAAAATGTCCTACGCTAAAAAGGACTGCACATTGAACAATAGCTGTTATAAAGCATGAGAGCATTTTTCCAAAAATAATTGATAATGTATTAATAGGTAAAGTAAGGATTTTTCTTAACGTTCCATTCTCTCTCTCTTCTACTAATGCACCTGCAGCTGCAGCAGTACCTAAGAGTACAAACATTACGGCATATCCTGGTACATTAGATTCAAATGGAGTAGGTTTATGTTCATTATCTGATGCTAATTCTTTAAACTCCACTTTCACATTTACTTCCATTTGGGCAGAGGCTTGTTTTACAATCTCTTTAGTCATATCTCTTTGTATTTCTGACACAATTTGAGTTACAGCATTTGAAACAACACTTGGAATAATACGATCAACCTTATCTTCTATGATGATGACTTTAGCCTCTGTCCCTGAATATACATTTTGTGTAAAATCCTTAGGGATAACGATTGCCGCTTTTTTAGTTTGAACTTCCTTTTTCACTTGTTCTTCTGTATAGGCTTTCTTTTTACCATTTAGTTCATAAGTTTCTTCTAGCTCAAGGGCAGGGATTTTTTTCAATTCCTCAATAACCCTTTTAGAAAGTTCTCCATTATCATTTACTACTATAGGAATCTTGAATTTTTCCGTCTTACTATCAAATACATTGGATAATGCAAAACTAGCAACTGCAATAACTATAATAGGTGTAATAAATAAATAGATTAGACCAGGGATATCCTTTAAAAGAATAAGTAAATCTTTCTTAGCTATATACCAAGCTTTCATTTTTACCATCTCCTTTCATTTAAGACCTTAAATTTTTGCCCGTTAAATGTAAAAATACATTTTCTAAATTAGAATTTTTAACATTAAATAATTCGATTTTCAAATTATATTTTTGAATTAATTTCATAACTTCTCTTGTAACATTAAAGCTATCTACACATTGAATGATGACTTTTTTATCTACCAAAGTGCAGGACTTCACATCAACAATCATTTTTGTTTTATGTATAAATTCTTCTGGAATATTTGATATTACAATCTCTAAATAATTTTCCCCATACTTTGTTATTAAATTTTTTGGGGTGTCAATATCTAATATTTCACCCTTATCATAAATTGCTACACGATGGCATAACATCTCAGCTTCTTCCATATGATGAGTTGTATATATGACAGTGATTCCTAGTTCTTCTACGAGATGGCGAATACAATTAAAAATATGGTTTCTTGATTGCGGATCAATTCCCACTGTTGGTTCGTCTAAGAAAATAACTTTTGGCTTATTTAACAAACCGATCACTAAATTAATTCTTCTTTTCATACCACCTGAAAATGTATCAATTCTCTTATGTGCCCAATCCTCAAGCTGTGCGAATTGCAAAGCTTCTTTTATGCGGCTTTTTTTCCTATTTCCCTTTAATCCATATAAATCGGCATAAAAAGATAAATTATCATATGCAGTTAAAGTCGGGTATAGCGCTAAATCTTGAGGTACTACACTCACATTTTTTTTAATCTTATTCCGTTCAGTATACAAGTCGTAGTTACATACTGTACCATACCCTTCATCTGGCAGAGTAAGAGTAGATAAAATCGATATAAGTGTTGTCTTCCCAGCTCCATTCGGTCCTAGTAATCCTATAATTTCACCTTTACGGATATCTATGCTTAAATTCTTAATAACTGTATAATCTCCATATGATTTCTTAATGTATCGAATGGAAATCATAGTATTTATATCAGTCATAATGTTTCCCCCTTCTTCTTGCTGTTACAATTTATTAGAAGTGACTCTTCTTTATCTCCATTAAAGCTTCAAGGTATTTATATCCATACTTTTCATCTGGTTCTAGGTATGTGCCTTCTGCCCACTCATTCCAAGCATTAATAAATAAAAAGTCAGTGTCCTTACTATGTTGTAAAAGATACTTCTTAAACTTATCGGGATTAGCCCCTTTCACAATTAAAGCGCTTTCTTTTTTCCTTGGAGAGTTATCCCAATCTACAAATGCCCCTTTATATATGTTTTCACGTTCTTTAATTTGACGGTTTAATATTCTTTTCCATACAAAATCATAACTTAAGTGAAAATCTTTTTTTTCTTGATGTAGTGAAGTTGTATTACCTATTAGTTTTTTTAAAGTGTACATAGGTTCAAACTCTATAGCAGCATCAAAAGGAAAATCTGATTTATCTTCAAAGATTGTTAACATTTCTACAAAGTGTATCCCTAGAAGCCCTTCAGATTGAGCCCATTTATTCCATAGACTCAACATTTTATTTAGATTTGGTATAGAAGCTGGACGGTAAATTACAAATATCGGTTTATCTTTAATATTTAAATAGTTTTTGTTTTTAAAGAATGGCAAAAGATAATTAAAGTGTTCTTTCCAATCAGACTCATCCCCATATTCTTGTCGCATCAATACTTCTTGATCTTTCCCATCCCAAGATCTTGTCCAAGATTCATTTGCCCAACATAAGCAATATGGGAAATCAATTTCCTTACATTGATTTCTCAGTTCTATTGGTTTTTCTAGTAATTTTTTCCCTTTGAACCAATAGTGATAATAACAAAAACCATCTAAACCATACTGTTTTGCTAAATTTATTTGCCACTTATGTACATCTAAATCTAACAAATTGTAATAATAATCCCTTAATGGAGCCCTAGGCTGATAGTGTCCCAGAAAACGTGGTTTTGCTTTTTTTACATTGGTCCATTCTGTAAAACCCTTTCCCCACCATAAATCGTTTTCAGGTATTTCATGAAATTGTGGTAAGTAAAAAGCAATAGTCTTCATTAGTAAGGACTTCCCCCTTCCCCATATGCGATGACTCACTTATTGATAAAAAGCAATTACACAATATAAAACTCTGCTTTTTAACATAAACTATTTAATCTGATGTTAAATCTTGTCACAAAATAAGGCAAAAAGACCCTAATTATTGTAATTTTCACACATAAAAAACTATATTTTTAATTTTTTTTAGAAAATTATTCAAAAAAACACTTTAAATACAGTTAAGTATTGTATAGTTTTATATTATAGGAGGGGAAAAATATGTCGTTTTTTGGCGAAAAATTCACAAATTTATTGGTAAATTTAGATGTAGCAAGCCTAATTGGAAAAATAAAGAAATACCAAGGGAGATTGGAGGTCTATGAGAAGGAATTTCCATGTACATTAGAAAAGTTGCAAATATCTACTCAACTTCAACATACCAAAGATTTTGTCGCAATGTATAAAAACTTAAAAATAACAAATAAAAGGTTAAAAGAATTAATTACATATGATCTGTCGCCAAAAACAATGATTGAAGATGAAATATCTTGTTACGTTGATGCGCTATCACTCATTCATAATAACTATGAAAGGCTTACTATTGATCCAAGTACAATCTTAGAAATTCATTTTCAACTTTTTAAATATGCTACTTCGGATAGTGGAACGTGGAGAAAACAGGACATCTTACTTGAAGAACATGAGCAACTTAATTTCTCATTTTATTGCTATCGCCCTTTAACGATTAAAGAAATCCCAGAAGCAGTAAAAAATTTATGTGAAGAATATAATTATTTATTAAATCAAAAAGATATTGATCCACTAATTTTAATTTGTAATTTTGTACTTAATTTTATATGTATTTTTCCTTTTGAATCTGGAAATGGAAGAATGGTACGTCTACTTATATCTTTATTACTATTACAAAGTAAACATTCACTAGTGAAATATATTTCACTAGATAAAATAATAAAAAAATACGAGAGAGATTATTATGATGCCCTATATAAATCTTCAGCAAATTGGCATTTTCAAGAGCACAATGTATCCTTTATATTAAAATGTCTATTACATATTATTCTAGAAGCATATAAAGAACTAGACGTACATATTACAAGTTACCAACTGAAAGGGAACAAAAGCTTTAAAATTAAAGAGTATATATTAAAACAAGAACTCCCTTTTACAAAAGAAGCAATACGGATGGTATTTTCAGATGTTTCACCAAGCACGATCAATAAAGCATTTGCTTGTTTACAAGAAGAAAAATTAATTAAACTAATATCAAAAGGCCGTAATGCAGTTTGGACTAAAACAAAAATATAAATAATATGAAAAAAATATAGGGTAATTATTTAACATTAATAATTAAAACATACATATAAATTTATTTCACATACACAATAGATATTTTTACAAAATACATAAAAAGATAATTTGTCGCTACATTATTCATACAACTATTTTGAATTTTTTCTTTCTCTATACTTCCGAAAGTCTGATAACAGACTTTATAGGAAGTATTAAATATATAAAAACTACATATTCAGTATTTATATCCCAACTATTAGTAATAGGAACTTAGCATTTATTCCATTTCACCTAAAGAGTTTTAATAAAAGTAAAGAGAAAATACCTAGATTTAGCTTTAATTCATTAAAAAATTCGATTTCACTTAAGTAAGTGCCTATTAATTTTGTCTCTAATAGCAATGGCTATAAATTCTTCAATAGAGCTATTTGTTTCATTTGTAATTTCTTTCAAGTATTTGTATTCCTTACTTGTAAGTATGACAGACTTCGTTACTGTATTACTATCCAAATATACGCTATGATTCATTCTTGGAACAATTTTCCCTTCTATTATATAAGGCGTTAACTCCTCAATCCATTCCATTTGAATTCCTGGTGGTAATGTAATTAATGATTGACGAATCTCAAAATACCAAAATGTTTCTTCTTCTAAAATCTTTATATTTCTTGGAGATACGTACTGTAATATATTATCGATTATGTGAAAAATATTGTTTCGTAATTGCGCAGATTTAGGAAAACGAAACTTAACAAACCTTTGATGATGACTTCTAGGTTTATCCGACAGTTTATAAGCGGACTCATATCCTGCTTTTAATGCCTCACTAAGTGTCATATTAGTTCCAAATTCATCAAGAACTATAATATCACCACGTTTTGGAATAGAAATAACACGTGCCAATGTATTGCCTTTTACAAACTTTTGAAATAATACTACATTATATTTCTGCGAAAATGTATATATATGATTAGCTTGTTCTACTTGCTGAACAAGTTCACGAACATCCTCCTCCTTCACAAATTTCGTTTGTCGATTACGATGTTCTATTAAAAAATAAACTAACTTTCCTTCTTCTATCCATTTTTCAAGCTGATTCATACTAATATGATACTCTTTACTTGCTTGGTATAAAGTAATCCCCTCAATTTTACGTTCTTCTTTTACTTTTTCTACTTCTTCTCTACTAAATAAAAAACTACCATCTAAACGCCACGTATCCTTATTGATTGGTGTTAGCTTTCCTTGCTTCATTAAATTATTAAAAATAAAGTGACTTATATCTAAATAATCTTTTACTTCATTTGTAGTCATAGTCATTTCATATGCGCTAATCATTCTAATTCCTCCTCACACCTCGTTATTTACATAATAATATTATGTAAATTAAAATTTATAGTATTTACATTTTAAATAAATTATAACATATATCGATATATATATTAGATTGTAAATTACAATACTGTTTGATTTAATTTTATTTTAAAATTATATTTTATCAATGATTAAATTACATAACGAAAATACTGTATTTAAAATTAAATAATAACCATAGAAAATGGGAGATTTTCTATAGTCATTATATATTTATAGCTTTGTAAAATTTAATCTTAATATATAATTTAATTTCTAAATGATTACGTTATAATATTTATTATAAAAGAAATTTATAAAGGATTGAATAACATTGAAATTTGAAATAGATATTATTCATAGTGATACTTCTTTAAATAACATAGAGAAACAAAAACAAAATTTTACAAATCTAATTACATTATGGAATCCTGATTATATAAATGAAGCGGAATTAAAAAAGGAAAATAACGAAAGAGAAGATTCATATACATATGAAGGATTTTCAGATGAAGAAATACTTTACTACTACTTGAATCGACAAACACATTTTGACCAAGAAAAACGAATCAAGGATGAATCAAGAATTCTATATGCACGTGATTTAAGTCAGTTTTATTTCTTTATTAGACAAAGTGAGGAATTTCTACAGAAAGATGTAAAGGATTATAAATTTGGTCAAGTATGGAGAAACCTTAGGAAACGGCATATCCGTAATTATCAAAAATGGTTATCTCAAGAAGCAACCTCCTATCAGTCAAAAGATAAATACAAGCCATCTACAGTTAGTAGAAAGCTTGGTGTTATTCGTTCATATTTGAAATGGCTATATGAAATCCAATATATTCAGGATCCTCTACATGTTGAGATACTAAGTACAACTGTAAATAAACAACATAAACCTAAACGGGAGTTATCATATGAGGAAGTAAAACAATTGCTTCATTACTACAAGGATAATGAAATCAATTACGCTTTATTGTCAGTTCTAGCTACCACAGGGTTACGTGTTGCAGAAGTCGCACATGCAAAGTGGGAAGATCTTGAGTATGATACTATACGAGGACGATATTATTTAAAGGTTGATACAAAGGGAGCTAATGAGCGGATTGTTTCCATTAATAAGGAGATTTTTAATCGGATTGTCGCATTTCGAATACGGAGAAGATTACCTATAGACATTGGAAATAGAAATGGTGGAACAGTATTTCAAACTAAAAACCATACTACTTATAGAGAGAATTATTTGTCACAATATATTTCTAAAATCATTAAGGATACTCAGTTACCCTTTACAGAGAATATCGGAATTACTCCCCACTTCTTTAGACATTTTTATGTACAGTACCTATATGATTACAAAGGATTACCACCTCATGTTATCGCAGCTGCAGTAGGTCATAAAAATGATCGTACTACAAAAGAAAATTACCTGAGTCAGCGATTAACGAAAGATAATGATGCCGGTAATTTAATTTTGGAAGATGAATTTTAAATTGAACCATTCACATATAATTTATTATTAAATAAGTTCAATACTACCACTTATAGTTATGTATTTTTTACACAATTAAAGTTGATTTATTATCTACTTGTTTTGTTTTCCTCATGGAATTGGATTATTAGTTCTCCGCTAAGTTTTCTTGAAAATATGTGAAATTTCCAGAAAACTTAGCGGACACTGTTATAAAATACTTAGAAAAAACCGCACCATAATTTTTCATGAGTTAGAACTTAATTTTATTTAGAAGCGTTAACTTATTAGCTGTAAATAATATATAATCTAATTTTTTTGTTCTAATAAAGATAGTTTCTGAATGCTTGAACTTATTACCGATTTCCACTGCTCTGTTAGTATTCTTACATGTATTATTATTAATCTCAATTATATCTTCTAATGGAATACTAATTGTTGCGCTTTGCCATGTAATGGTTATTTTTTCTATTGATTTTATAATTTCTATCTCTTTCATATTTCTAGTGACTCCCTAATCTACTTGTATTTATCTATATAATAAAGTATATATTTATAATAGAAACCAGCCAATTTCATATATATTCACTCAGCCATTGTGTAAATAGGTAATTTTAGTACAAAGATTCTTAAGTCCATTTACAATCTAGGTGTATATTGCAAACTTTTTTGAGATGAATTTTGGGATAATCTACATCATGATGTTATTATTCATAATATTAAATGCTATGAAAATAGAAATAAACTTAACCGAACTTAATTACGGACAACATATGACTTATTTTAAATATACCTATAGTGACCGCGAAAAAATTGGAGTATGGTATATGGAGATATGAAAATGAATTGAAGTGACTTTAGAATTATTTAAAACTAATAACAAATTATTTATTAATGGATAAAAAAATTATCTTACAGGAGAGAATAGATAAAAGTATCTTATAATGAATAACTCCACATTCGAAAAATATACAGGGATGGTGCAAATGAGAAATAAAACTAAATATCATACATGGATTCGAATGAAAAAACTGTTTGTTTTTTTGATAAGCTCAATAATTCTTCTATTAATAACATTATTGCCTATTCCTTTATATCTGCGAATCCTATCAGGGATTATAACAATGCCTTTTATCTATATAACGTTTATACTTTCTTATTCTACATACCAATTTGCAGCATTCGGAGGGGATTACCAAACAAAAATACATGATTTAATAGTAAAAAAAGTGAATTGGGATGGAAAAGGAAAAATATTAGATATAGGAACAGGTAGTGGATCATTGATTATTAAGCTAGCAATGGCTTTTCCTAAATCTTTTTTAACTGGACTTGATTATTGGGGGAAGAATTGGGAATACTCACAGAATCAATGTCAACGAAATGCAGAAATAGAAGGTGTGTCTGATAGGGTTAATTTTCTAAAAGCAAGTGCTGCCGATCTCCCTTTGCAGGATAATGAATTTGATATAGTTGTAAGCTGCCTAACATTTCATGAAGTGAAAGATACAAATAATAAAGTAAAAGTAATTAAGGAGGCTTTAAGAGTATTAAAACCTGGTGGTGAATTTATCTTCTTAGATTTATTTATGGATGAAAAAATATTTGGTAATACAGAAGAATTCTTAAATGACCTAGAGAAACTCAATATTTCTAAATTGAGTAGCTACAAGCTTGCTGAAGAAATAAAATTACCAAAGCTTTTATTAAACAAAAAAGTATTAGGAAATGCAATGATTTTGAGTGGCAAAAAATAAAGGTATAGTAATTATAGACGTACTACCCATATTTTAACAAAAATATACGTTAAGCAAAATTCAAACTAAAATGAGCCTGATTTCCTACTTTAAGGAATATTTGGCTCATATGCTTTATTTAGATTGTAATTTATTCTCTTCATATTCTTTTAGTATCTTATAAAAGGTATTCTTCTTAAGTTCTAGTAATTCCTTGAACTACTCATCACTTAACGTCCTTAAGGACTTTTTGAAGTGGGAGATTCCTGCGAACACCGGTGTATCCACCGGTTATCTTAGCAGGCTCTACCCGCAGTCCCTTCGGTGAGAATATAAGTATCTTGTACGTTAACGCACCAAACTCCCTACTTTAGCTTGGTTTTCGCAACTTCGGTAAGCATGGGGCGATAGAACGTTGAAGATTTTACGGTTGCAACGTTTTTCTGCAACCAACCTCATATCTTCAGTTTTCGAAGAGCAATCTGTACAAGTAAATGATAACAAACATGTTGGCTTATGCCAACCGACATTCATCTCCCACCTAAAATTGGTGTTTCACACCTTCACATTTTTGAGGAAGGAGTCTTCTGTCGGAAAACGATAAATTTAACGCTCGGGATTTCTCTTTTTTTCCATTTTGGATAGGTTTCTTCTATGATAAATAGTTGCTTTTGACTTAATGTTGAAAGGTTAAGTGGATGTCGCCCTAAACGTTTTCCTTGAGCTTTGGCTACAGCAATCCCTTCCGCTTGTCGCTGATGGCTGATGAATTTTTTTACGCTCCTGATCCGTAACGTAGGATAGCAAAGATAAAAATTGATATTCCATTAATCGGCCCATATCACCCATCTCACGAAATTTCCGACTATCAAACAGGGTTTCATTTTCTAAAACTACGATATCAGCTTGTAATTCTCTTGTTATATACTGTCATCCTGAAATTACCTCATCATAATTGCGGTCCATACGATCTAAGGCATCTATGTAAACAATATCACCTGTACTTAATATCTTTCGTAATAATTGATATTGAGGGCGATTAGAATGTCGTCCACCTGCTTTATTGACAAAAATGCGTCGAGCTTCCACTCCTCGTTCCATCATCTTATGTAACTGACATTGTTCATTTTGATGTTTTGTACGTACAGGTATATATCCATAAATATTTGCCACGTTTTATATTCTCCTTACATTTGTTAACACAATTATACTATTTTTGTTTATGTGCTAGCACTACATCGCTATCAAGCTTAGCTCATACAAAGTAAATTATAGTAGAAGCTGTTTCTGTTTTCTAAAAGCTATGCGTAAGAAGTTGAAAGATTTGCATACGAATTAAACTCTAACGGGTTTCCTTTTTTGAATTAAGCCGCTTGATTATCAGACAGGGTAAAATTGTAAACGACACCTAATATTTCAAAGACTGTTTTCTTCTCATACCGATGAGATTTTCGCCCATTTTGTTGTAGAAGGTTGAACAGGCGAAGTAACACCTTTGATAGCTCTTGGGTGTCTTTCTGTATCGCACGGAAAAGAAGAAAAAAGTAATCTTTAATCATATAGATGGCCTTTATATTCACTCAGTTCTCGTTTCTTTTTTTATAAGAAGTAATTGCCGCATTTGAAACATGGTAGAGACACAGAGGAGAATGGCAATCAGTTGCCCATACAAATGGCATTCCAATCGTTCTAGTTTTATCTTTTTACAATGATGGATTTGAAAGAATGACTTCCACGTTTTAAATAAAATTTCGATTTGCCAACGCAAAGAATAATACCAGTCATGTACCTGTCCCATCGGGACAATGTCTGTAGGTGTTTTTGTCATATATACCGTGATACCTTGTAAAAGCTTAGTGAGCACTGTATATGTAATCCCTTTTTTCTTTTCACGAATAGCTCGGTCACGTAAGCGTTTCTGTTTTTGCTCCTCGTTACACCTATAAACTACAATACGAGTAGGCAGTTTGTCTTTACTCCCTACATATATATCGTGTAATTCATAAACTTGGCCACGTTGTAGTTGTTTCATAATGTCTTCCAAATGAATTTGTGTATATACTGGTTTCAATTGAGGGGGTTTTGTTTTAAATATGACTGTTTCGAACTCTTTTCTATATATTTTAGTTGGTAACTTAAGATGGGATAAATAATACCCCCTGCTTGTCTTGAATAGACTTAAAGTCTTTTAGACGAAAATATCCTAAGTCATGGATATACAGCTCATTCTTTCATTTTTAGGTGAATTTGTATACCTTAAGTTGATGGGAATGGACATTGCCCCTTTTTTAACTAATCTAGGGACAAGCTGATACTACAGAATAAAAAGAACATATTATAAAAATATAAAGGAGGGGATAAAGATGAGTTATTGGAAACATGAGTGTGGGCATCATAAAAAAGAAAGATATGATTGTGATGATTATAAAAAAGATAAATATAAATATGAAGAAAAAGACTATGACTATGACTATTACTACAAAAAATACTACGTGAAAAAATGCTATTGTCGTTTTGAACCTTATTACCCTCATCACAAAAAAAATTGTAAAAATAAATATGATAATTACTAAATCTAAATAATTATCTAAGTTCTCAATTCTTTAGTTTTAAAAAAGGATTTCTATTTTTTAGAAATCTTTTTTTATTTTAAACGTAAAATTTTTGAGACTTAAATGGTGCCATATTTCTTAATTGCAGCGTTTTTTGGTAATATTCAATCAAAATAAACGTATAAAATTTAGGGAATAACAGAAGTGTCTCTAATAAGCAAAACCACAGTAATCGCTGTGGTTTTGCTTTTAAAGACCAAGACTATGTTATAAATGTTCATAGCATTATATATTGAATATCAAAAAAGTGTTAAAATGTAAAAATTTGAATAACACTTTTTTGATATTCAAACTAATAACTGTCACTATTAAAACACAACAACCCCATAAAAAAGCAGATAGCCGGTTCCTTATATTACAGGAAATCGGCTAATCTCTTTTAATACGTACAATTCTCTTTTTTGCATATGGTGACTCCAATTAGTTTTTCGACATCTCCACTTGTTAATTTTTTATTTATCTTCTTTTAACTCATATCTTCATTGTCCATTAGGTATATTAATTGCTTTTCTATCTTTTATTCCCTAAAATCCTCTGTTTCCATGATTTCATTTCTAATTAATCTACTCTTAATTATAATTTTTAAATTTAGAAACAAAACTCATCCCGTTATCCTTTTTGAAAATATTAATTTTAAATCCCTTTTAGATCTCAGATAATACTTTATGATTTATGGACTTCTTGAGGCATCTCAGAATGAGTACAAACAAACTGCTCAATCATTTGATTTAAATCTGTAGCCGCTTTTGTTGGTATTTGATGTTTTGCACCCTTAATAAATCTTAATTCATTACATGGTAATTCTTCATGCAGTAAATTTGCATGACTATAAAAAGTTTTGTCATTTTGTCCATAAACTAATAACATAGGTAGATGAATGTCTTTAAGGCGATTTGTACAATTATATTGCAAACTATAACGATAATATTGTTCGATATTTTTTGCATTACCTTTCCGAGCTTCTCGAAACATTCTTTTAAATAATTTTTTTGTATTAGAATTCCCCCATGAAATGGCAAATGCTAAAAATGAAATTGCTCTTGCTTTCGCTAATTGGACTCCAAGAGAAATCTTATTTTTTAAATACCCTCGACGAACTTCTGACATTCCACCTATAAGAATTCCTCCTAAACTATTTTCGGGATATGTTAATAAAAATTCCAAGGCAACTGAGCTTCCTGTTGAATACCCACATAAAAAAGACTTTTTTATATTCAAATAATCCAGTAAACTCTTCATATCTTTAGCAATTAGTGAATATGTAATTGGCTGACTTGAACTCTGACTGTTCCCATGCCCTCTAACATCAAAACCGATTACTTTAAAATTTCTAGATAATTCTTTTATCTGATATTCAAAATTTTCACAGGTAAGTGTAGGCGGGTGAATAAAAATGATAGGAGTCCCTTCTCCTTTTACTATGTAGTAAAGACTACATCCCTCTACATCTAACTTTGGCATATATTGAATCACCTCAACAATTTATAATCTTTTAATAATACCTACTGATTTCATAAGTATTTTATCCTTAATAATTTGTATAAAAAGAAAGAAATATACTCTCTTCCTATTTTTTTAAAGCATTCAATATCCATTTCTCCATTTTAAAAATTTAAAACATTTAGAAAATCGAATTTAGATTAACGAAACATTTTAGACAGATATATCCTTGGTTCATTAGTAATTTTGAGAATAAAGCTTTTAATACTTTTTATTCCAGCATAGCTCTCCTCAACTCGCTTATACTATAACTGTAACTTAAAGTCACAAATTATTAATTGGTGCGCGTGGGCTTCCTTTTTACTACACGTAGGTAATTGGACTTTGCCACATAAAATGAAGCTTATGAAACGTTCTATACCTCTAAAAAATATTAGATAACGGAATATTATGGTATTAAGTAATTACTATTAAAAAGGTGAATGCTATGAAAAGATTTCTAACTTTGTATGCCTTAGTTTTAATTTTAGCGGGATGTTCAGAAAAAACACCCTCGCTTAAAAAGAATGAATTACAAGTTAAACAAGAAGATAACAAATTGATTCAAAATACCACACATTCTATGCCCAAAAGTAAATCTTTGCAATCAGCCCCCACTCCAGCCACTAAAAAAATAATTTTAGATGTGCCGCTTATATCACAAAAGCCAGAATTAAAATATGGATGCGAAGTTACAAGCTTAGCGATGGTATTACAGCATGCAGGCATTAAAGTTAATAAAATGGATTTAGCTAACGAGATAAAAAAAGATCCTACGCCACTGTCTACAAATAAAAGTGGAGACATCATTCAATGGGGAGATCCTAAAGAAGGTTTTGTCGGAGATATAACTGGAAAAAATAAGGGGTACGCTGTCCACGTTCAACCGTTACAAGAATTGATGGAACGTTATCTACCAAATCGCACAGTAAACTTAACAGGAAAAACCTTTAATACTGTGTTAGCTCAAATTAAGCTCGGTAAACCTGTAGTAGTATGGACTACAGGAGATTATCGCCTTCCAGATAGATGGGAGTCTTGGAAACATGATGACAAAAAAATTACAGCGCCTTTGGATTTACATGCTGTTGTTATTGTAGGTTTGGAGGACAAATACATTTATATCAATGACCCATTAACTGTGAAAAAAGCACACAAAGTAAACCAAGAGATTTTCATTCAATCGTGGGAAGCATTAGGGAGACAAGCATTATCCTATCGCTAATGTAATTTCATTAAATATTTAATGCTACCATTAGGTACACCCTGTCTATACAAAAAATAAAAGAATGATTTAATGTAAGTAGATTAGAAACTTGAATTTTATTTAAAATCAATTAGAGATAAAATTTTCACTTTT
This sequence comes from Bacillus cereus group sp. MYBK95-2, assembly GCF_051915225.1. NCBI lineage: Bacteria > Bacillati > Bacillota > Bacilli > Caryophanales > Bacillaceae > Bacillus > Bacillus cereus group sp. MYBK95-2. Next base: position 51,232 of record NZ_JBQAEH010000014.1, read on the forward strand.
GTCATTTTAGACGTATTTCTAACAATAAATTTTACAAAAAATACGAAATATTAAACTCATAAAAACCCATTGATATCATACATATATGCTGATTTCAATGGGTTTTTAATTGGATATGTATTGACGTATTTAACAAATTATAAAAAGATGTAAACTTACTTTTTACATATGAACTATCATGTATATAGGTATACCTGTTTAAACGGTTAAGAAAAATACATTTCTTATTAATTAGTGAAATACTCGAAAATAAGGTAAATTATACTATTTGTTTGGTACCAGATGTAATTTGGTATAATTGTATTTAAACAAATTATTGCTAATAGGTAGAGGAAGGAATATAGAGAGTGAAAATAAGATTTCAGGCCAAAAAATTCGTAATATCAATTCTAACGGTAGCTCTAGTAGTCATTACTTATTTTGTGATTCAATCAATTGCATCACCTGCAAGAGGGGTAACAAACCAAGAGAACTCAATTCAGTTTGTAAGCGAGCAGCATAACGTAGAGATAAACAAACCAGTACCTAACCAATTTAACGGTCAAATACGTAAAATTGCATATCTTACATTTGATGATGGACCAGGAAAATATACAGCTGAGCTTTTGGATATACTAAAACAACAGGATGTAAAAGCAACTTTTTTCTTAACTGGTAAGAATGTAAAGGCATATCCTGATTTAGTAAAACGAGAAAAAACAGAAGGTCATTATGTGGGTATGCATAGCATGACTCATGATTTCAAAAAATTATATACAAATGGTGACTATGTTAATGAAATGACAACAAATCAAAATTTAATAGCGAACATTATTAGACAAAAACCACAATTAACCCGACCTCCTTATGGTTCTATGCCTGGATTAAATGAAGAACTTCGTAATAAGGTAGTAGATGGTAGATTTAAAGTATGGGATTGGACAATTGACTCCCTAGATTGGAAGTATAATAACGTACCTATAGAGTCGGCTTCCATAAATATTGCTCAAAATGTACTTACTAATGCAAAGAAGTCCCAAGAAGTTATATTAATGCATGATATTCACCCTCAAGCAGTTGCAGCCGTACCAGCCATCATAAAAGGGTTAAAGGAAAAAGGGTATGAATTTGAGGCATATCATGAAAGCAATCACTTCCCTTTAAATTTCTGGCAGGATCCACGTATTTGAGCTTTAAGGAGATGTATAAAGTCACACCTCTATTTATAAAAAAAGATTTAACCCCTTGTAGAACAACAAGGGTCTATTCAATGTTTTTGCTTATCCTTTAGTTTAAAGCAACACTAGCTATTTATTATTAAACTATATATTTAATAAAGTACTTCCATAAAATTCTTTTTTATGCTATATAATATTTCTAAAGCGCTTAGAAAGGGAGAGGTTTATATAAAAATCATACAAGATTTTACAGAACCCTATTTTAAAACTGTTGGAGAACAAAGTAAGGCATATCGAGTAATTGGTTGCAAAGACGGTAAAGAAAAGCATTTCCCTATTACATTTAAAACATTAAAAAGGGCACGTATATTTAATTACAGGTATGCTTGTGAAAATCCTGAGTGGCAGAATAGAAATGGTGACATAAGTGAGTATAACGTTAAGATGGGGAGACCTGAATATAAAAATATTTGGCACGGTAATGTTATAGAGAATGTATATAAAAAGTATGCTGATTTTGATAGTTGGGAAATCAATCATTAAAGCAGTAACCAATCGTTCAAATAATCTACAAATAAAATATAAAGAATAATAAGTAAATAAGCTATAAGAAGGAGATTCAATAGCATGAACATTGCATTTTTTCTTACACCCAAAAGTGAATTGGTTTATATAAATATAAATTCAACAATGCGCCAGGCTTTAGAAAAGTTGGAATACCACCGATATACAGCTATCCCCTTGGTCAATAATGAGGGAGAATATGCAGGTACACTTACAGAAGGAGATTTATTATGGAAACTCAAAAATACTTCATCATTAAGTTTTAATAACACTCAACAAGTTGTTCTGAGTGAAGTTTCTTTACACCGTACAAATGAACCAGTTTCCATCAATGCGGAAATTGAAGACCTTTTATCAAGAGCTATGGAACAAAATTTTGTTCCTGTTATAGATGACGATGGGATTTTTATAGGTATTGTTAAAAGAAGAGATATTATTCAATATTGCGCACAAGGCTTATTATTTAAGAACGATTCTGTATAAACATATGAACTTTAAATTATATCAAATCTTCAATTTAAAATTCACATAAAAAGAATGTACCTTGGCTTAACTAATCGTGCGAGTATAGTATTTTTAACTATCGAAAAATATAAGAATATCATTGTTCTATACGAAACAAAAATACCCCTGACTTTATACATAAGTCAGGGGTTAATAAAAATATTAATATTTTATAGAGATAATCTTACTCTTCATCACTATCTCCAAAGAAACCACCTAGAAATGATTCTTCCTCATTCAATCCTAATTCTTCGGTTGCTTCTTCTACCATTTCATCTGCACCTAATCCATCCATTAGTTCATTCAATAACATGCCACCTAATATGCCGACAGCTAGACCACCAATCATACCCGCAATTGGACTACCTCCGTTACTACCCTGATGAGCATGATCATAGTTTTGTTGTGTTTGATATGAGAATGGTTGTGCATAAGCATGCGGATCATTTACCATTTCATTTATATAATCTTTTAAAATATTAGCTATTTGTCTACTTTCTTTCAATACATCTTGTTCAATGAAAAACTCACGTCTTGCTTCCATTTCCCCATGTCTGGTTCTGCAATCTACTTCCATCCAAATGCGAATCCCTGACTCTTCATAAGCAAAACGAACCTCTATTTCATCAACTTCGTTTACAAATAATTCTCTTGGGAAAAAGGAAAACTCTTGGCCCCATGTATCTAATTTACCCGAAGTAGATTTTTCTTGGAACCCTAATCGATTCAATGCATAAAAAACATTTTGTACTTCTTCCGGTGCTTCAATAACAAGACGATCAAAGTCTTTTCGATCTACGCCACCTTCAATGTCTAAGTGCGTATCGAAATAGTAAGAAACGCCCCCTCTAGATACAGGAAGATCTCTTGGGATATCATAAGAAAATGAGATTACCTTGGACTCCTCTGGAAGAATGTTATAGGATGCGTTCAATGGAATAGTTGCTACCTTACGTGTAACAGATCCTTGTTTTGTGACAACACTCATCATGAAGTCCGCTGTAAGGTTATTCATTTTTTGTTCAACTTGACCGCCTTCAATCCAAGCTTCTCCATGCAGTGTTTCTCCAGCAGAATAAGATGGGTTTTTAAAACGCAAATCTACTGTTGCTGCACCTTTACCGAATTTAGCCAAAATCTTTTTAAACATTTTGTCTCTCCCTTTTTTCTTATAATGTATTTATTTTATTCATTAGAGAATCCAAACGGTAACTACTCTGTTACCGTTTACTTACTTTCATCTTCTTGTTCATGCTCTTTAGCTTTTTGAATTTCTATTCGTTTTATATGATGTGAGTCTTTCGAAATAATTTTAAATTCATATCCTTCGGATTCAACAGACTGTCCTTCTTGCATATGATAATTCTGCATCATGACCCAACCACCAATGGTGTCTACATCTTTATCGTCTAAATGTAAATCTAGTAAGTCATTTAATTCGCTTATTAATACTTTTCCATCTACAATCTTATGAGTTTCACTCACATGTTGGATCGGAGCATGTTCATCTTCATCATACTCATCTCTAATTTCCCCAACAATTTCTTCAAGAATATCCTCAATTGTAACAATACCTGCAGTTCCACCATATTCATCATATAATACAGCTAATGGAATACGTTTCTTCTGCATTTCTAACATTAAATCATGAATTGGAATTGTCTCAATTACTTGAATAACTGGACGTGTGTACGGACGAATTGTATCAAATGATTCTGTACTCTTGTTTATATAACGAATAAAGAAGTCTTCTACATTCACCATACCGATAATCTCGTCTTTATCTTCTCCAAATACAGGATAACGCGTATATTTTTCACTTTGTATTGTATTAATATGTTCCTCTAGAGAATTATCTACGTGTAAACCAATAATTTCTGTACGGGGTACCATAATTTCTTTTGCAATACGATTATCAAATTCAAAAATATTATTTACATATTTATACTCTGCTTGGTTAATTTCACCACGCTCATAACTTTCTGAAAGGATGAGGCGCAACTCTTCTTCTGAGTGTGCAACTTCATGTTCAGATACTGGTTTTAAACCAAATAATTGAGTTAACATTCTTGCTGATCCATTCAATAATCGAATGAATGGATACATAATTTTATAGAACCAAATAAGTGGGGTAGAGAGTAATAATGTCACTTTTTCAGCTTTTTGAATCGCGAATGTTTTGGGTGCCAATTCACCTACTACAACATGTAGATAAGTCATTAAAGTAAATGCAATTGCTAGAGATAAAATGCCTGCGAGAGAAGAATTAATATCCCATCTTTCAAATAAAGGATGTAACAATCTCTCAATCGTTGGTTCACCTAACCAACCTAATCCCATCGCCGTCACTGTAATCCCTAATTGACACGCTGACAAGTATTCATCTAAATTTGATGTTACTTTTTTAGCTGCTAAGGCACCCTTTTTACCTTCTAATACAAATTGATCAACTTTCGAACTTCTAATTTTTACAATCGCAAATTCGGCTGCTACGAAAAAGCCTGTAAAACCAATTAGAACTGCTACCAACACTAGATTCAATATTTCCAACTAATTTTAGTTTCTTAGAAACTAAAGGATCCACCTCCTATAAAAAAACATTCTTATTTATATACTTTTAGTTTTCTTCATTTCCTTGGAAGAAAATCATTACATATTTTACTAATTCCAGAACTGAAATTAATGTAGCGGCTACATATGTTAAGGCAGCGGCTCCTAGTACTTTATTCACACCTTTAGTATCTTGATCAGAAATCATTCCTTCTGCAAGCATTAATTGTTTTGCACGAGCACTCGCATTAAATTCTACTGGCAACGTAATTAATTGAAATGCTACCGCTGCGGAGAAGAAAATAATACCTATCCCTATTAATGAGAAGGCCTGAAACAAGAAGCCACCCAGTAATAAAAATGGTGCAATACCGGATGCAATATTTGCAACAGGCAACATTTTATGCCGAAGGCTTAAGAAACCATACGATTGATCATGTTGAATGGCATGCCCTACTTCATGTGCCGCAGCTGATACAGAGGCAATAGAGTTTCCATAGTTATACATCCTCTGATAGTCGTACCACCCGAACTGTGGGATCATAATGATCTGAAAGTCTTCCTGGGACAACTTCAATTGGTACATGATACAGTCCATTATTATCTAAAATTTTTCGTGCTACCTCAGCACCACTGAGTCCTGAAGAAGCATTTACTTCAGACCACTTATTAAAATTTCCTTTTACTTTAAATTGTGCCCATATGGATAAGCCAAATGCAATTAAAATCAGAAAATCCATCGGGTGAAAGAACATCGATTCATTTCTCCTTTAACTTAAAAATAAAACAAGCGTTTGAATCAGTGTCGTTACTTGACCGGATAGTCCCTTCATATAAAGTTTCTTTTGCTCTTCTGTCAGATTATCCAGTAAAGGCTTCAAATGCATTAGTTCATGTTCTAATTGTTGAAGGTGTCCCGACACATCATTCACTTGTCCTGCAAGTTTATGGTTTAATACTGTTTGATTTTGTTGATTATCTAATACTTTTCTAATCTCACTAAGTTTCATATTTAATTGTTTGCATTTTTCAATGAATTTCAAACGATCCACTGCCGATTCATCGTAGTAACGATAATTTTTATTGGAACGTTTTGCTTCTAATAAGCCTAAATTCGTATAATAATCAATGGTTCTTTTCGAAACCTGAGCCAGCTCTGCCACCTCTCCGATTCGATATCGGTTCCCAATGATCCGTCACCCCTTCACTTAAATTAGCTAAATAATAGCATACAGAAAACCGTACAGTCAAACGTTATAGTTTTTATTTTTCGAAAAATTTACTTCTGTTCAAAAAGTTGACACATCCTCTCTTTTTACACTTAAAATAAAAACGAGGTAGTACCCACTACCTCGTTTGAGATGAAACTTCTATATTTAATTACTTAGTGTACCAAACGATGTAATATGCTGTGAATAAGTCTTGTCTTCATTACATATATTATTTATCGTTTAATGAAAAGAAAATCCGGAATTTTATAGAACTTAGAAGAGATATTAGTGTTAAGAGATTAAAGGTAAGTATTTTTAAATTTATAGAAGCTCAATAATAAATAAAAACTTGCATTTTAAATGTATTAAAGAAAAGGAATCTGCGGCGTATTAATAATCATCCACGTATTCTTTTTTTCTCAACCCAATACTTAATAATTTCACTTATTTTTCCTGAATAAAGAGAGTTCATTAATACCACTATATCTTTCTCCATAATATAAAGCACCTAAATGGATGCTTTATCACTCTTTCACATATACTAATGTCTAAAAGGAGTATGTTATGGAACCTCTAAAATATCTACTGATTATTTTCGTTTTAATTATATTTATATCGATTTGGCTCCATTCATAACTACATTTAGTGATGTTAGTGCAACAAATACATTTGGTGGAGATTTAGCCGATTAGAATCAAGTTCGAACGGCATAAATTTATATAAATATTCATAGTGCATATAATTCTTGTTTATTATGGATAACTATTGAAATGCTTATTTGGGGAATAACTTGATTTTCTTTTTGAGTATTTTTCTTCCATTCAGATTCTGGATTTTCCTTACATTACCAGAATAATGTGTCTTAAATATATTATACTGCTCTTGAGACATCTCTATTGATGTTTCAAATACATACCATTCTACATTTTCAATACATCCACTTGTGGTTAATGAACCTAGATAGTGATAGTATACGGTCTCATGTGGTAGTAATTCTTTAATATCAATATCTATTGTAGTTGTTACTACGTTTTTTTTATTTAAATTATTCAGTATTGTTTGGATCGCAGAGTTTTCACGTCCAATTTTGAAAAAAACACTTAACACAGCTATTCTGCCTACTTGACTTGTGTGTACTAAATGAAGCTCCATTTTATAACAATGACCTTCTATAACATGTTCACTTTCATGTTGCTCTTCCTCTTTGTTCCCTACATGAAAATGAAATTCTTTTAATTGAAAATTTCTTCCGTTAATAATAGCAAAACCACTTTCATCATTATGAACTTTAATTGTATCCCCTTCGTCTTCTATGGAGATGAATGTACGATCATAATTAAGTATTATTTCACCTCGATCTTGCATTTCTACAGCACAATCAGGTTGAATTTTAATAGGTGATTGAAAATCCCCGTAATCAATTGTAGAACAATCATCCGATTTTAATGGTTTAGATTTCATAACTAACACTTTTCCCTTCATTTGTGTCTTCTTTTATAAAATGGCTAATTATATGATAATAAATACATTTCCCAAAAATTATATAAACTCTTTCCTTATTGTTTTTTCATATAACAACAATCAAAACAATAAAGAGGCAATTAGCTAAATAAAATAGACAAGCTTATCAAGATTTAGAATCTTGTCCATTATTCCTACCTCACGAAGGTTATGAGATAATAAAATTAAAATTCTAACAAAAGTAAAAGAGCATAGTTTTATGAAAAATAGCAAGGGGAGGCATTCTTATGTATGTGAGAGTACGAGAACTTCTTACAGCAGAAGAACGAAAGCGTTATATGCAAATCCCCTCTGATATTAGTGAATGGACTTTAAGTACATACTTTACCTTCAGTCAGCACGATAAACAAATCATTAATCGTCATCGGAGGGATTATAATCGACTAGGTTTTGCTATGCAATTAAGTGTTTTACGATATTTAGGTTGGACTTTATCAGATATTGAGCACATTCCTAACGAAGTTTTAGAATTTGTAGCGAGACAAATTGGTGCAAGTACAGAAGACTGGGGGCTATATGCCCAGCGGGAAGCTACAAGGTATGAACATGTAGAAGAAATTCGAAAGGAATATAGTTTTCGTAATTTTACAACTACAGATTATCGAAGATTATCTAAATTTCTTCAATCTCATGCATTAAATAATGGGGATACTACATATCTCATTGAGACAGCATTGCAAGAATTACGCACTTGGCAAGTTATACTTCCTTCAATGGCAGTAATAGAAAGAGCAATATGGGAAACACGTAAAAGAGCTGAAGAAATTATATTTAAAACGCTAACATCTCCTTTATCTCTTTTACAAAAAGAAAAAATAAGCAGTCTACTTCCCTTTATGCCTAATTCTTCAAAAACATATTTAGCTTGGTTAAAAGAAATACCTGGCCAATTTTCACCAGAATCCTTTTTAAAGGTAATTGAGCGTTTAGAGTATATAAAAGGCTTAAAGTTAAATATTGATACAAAAGGTATACATCCTAATCGTTTACGACAATTATCTCGGATTGGGGCACGCTATGAGGCTTATTCATTTCGAAGGTTTAAAGATATAAAAAAGCGTGTTTTAAAAATTGTTATTAAAACACGCTCTTACTATCGTTAAATATTTAGTTATTTTATACTCCTAATCTCATTAAATCATTTGTTACTATAAAAAATATAATTCTAGATTGATAATCTTTGAATTTTATATATTGTTCAAAGAAGTAATTATCGTGACTCCTAATTTAATGCGCCATCATCTCGTGCGCAATATCATGTCCATTCATATCCGATGGGTAATAGGTAGGCCAGTGTATAACTTCATCGAATAAAGCTTCACGGTTGTCACCCCAATACAAGTGGTAGTGATCAGCTTTATTCGGATAAATACCATGATCACTGAATTGAATATACTGAGGAACTCCTTCTGTTTTATCTGCTAGTTTAAATATGTATCTTACACCTCTATTCCCTGCATCATATGTCAAAATTTTGTATCCTTCATAGATATACTTGCCAGAATATTCTTCTTTGTTTTTGTAGAATGTTACAGTATCTCCTTGAATCACGATACGGTTCACATCTGTTTGATATCCTTCATTATAATACTCCTTATATTCTTTGGCTGACATTTTACCTTTATGTTTCGCTTTGTGAGCAAATACCTCATCAAGCGTTCCATCTTGTAAATACGGATATACAGATTGCCAGTCTCCTTTCCAATCGGAGAGTGGTCGATCCTTCACTTGATTGTCTTCAAAATATCCTTCATAAATTCTTTCTGTTGCTTTATCATGAGCATGACTATGATTATGACTGTGATCGTGTTCATTTTTATGTGTATGACTTTCAGTTGTTTGCTCTTGCTTTTCAGAAGGTTTTTCTGCAACTAATGAGAATTGTGTTGCTTCCTTTAAAGTGTTAACATTTTCTTCCATTAAAGTGAAGTAATCTTTATTATTCTTCGCATCGTCTTCAGAAATAGTAGCAAGGTGATTTAATCGTAAAACTTTTGTACCAGTTTCTTTCTGAATAACTGATGCTACTTTTGGAGTAGAAAACGTTTCGAATAATATGTATTTTAACCCGTGTTCTTTAACTGTTTTTGTAATTTCACCAAGCTCTTTTTGAGATGGTTCATCAGAAGCTGAAACCCCAGCGATAGGAATTTGTTTTAAACCATAGCGTTGTTCCCAGTAACCATAGGCTGCATGAGAAACTAAAATTTCTTTCGTTTTTGCATTTGCTACAGCAGCTTTGAATTGATCATCTAAATCTGTAAATTTAGTTTGAAGTGCTGCAAAATTCTTTTCGAATTCTTGTTTATAATTAGGCTGTATTTCTACAAGAGCATTTTTGATTTTTTCAGCTTGTTTCATCGCTAGTATAGGGTCTAACCACACGTGTGGGTCTTTATCGTGATGATGTTCATCTTCTTTATGTCCATCTCCATGATCATGATGTTCATCTTCGGTTGCTGCGCGCAGTTCGATGCCTTTTGATGCATTTACAATTTTAATATTTTCTTTTTGTAATGTTTTTTCCATTTTTTCAGCAAACGGTTCTAATTCTGCACCATTATAAATGAATAAATCGGCTTTCGCAATTTTCACTGTTTGTTTTTGGCTTGGTTCAAATGTATGAGAATCTGCACCAGGTGGATATATTGCTTTAACAGTTATATAGTCACCACCGATTTTTTTTGCGAAATCAGCAAGTGGGAAAATAGTTGTATAAACAGAAAGTTTCTCATCTTTTTTTACTGCACCTTCTTTTTTATTAGAACATCCAGCAAAAATTAAAGTAAAAATAAGTAGAAATGAAAACATAGTTAATTTTTTTTGCATGAAATTCTCCTCTTTTCTTTTTTACAAGTTTATTTCCTCCAATTCTATGAAGAAAATATCGTTTTGATGCAAAACGTAATGATTACGTTTTAGTTTGCGAGCCTAGTATAGTACATCTTTTCGAAATTCGCAATAAATAATAATCATTACGATTTATGTTTGTTATCAACTTATTAAAAAGAATGGTATTAGTTTTTAGTATTTTTTAGCCTTCCACATCGCAATTAGGGGTCACCATACATGCCCATAAACTTAAGAAACTAGTAGTTTCCCAAAACGCAGAAAATGAGTTGAATTCTCATAAATAACTGTAAAGCAATAAAATTTTCATTTTTGGTGACACTTCAAAATATTAGCGTGATGTGCATGCAGTACTCTCCCTATATATTGTTTTCATTCGCTAAAATATAAAGATGACAGCCTACCCTTTTATTCCTTTAAAAGGTAAGCTGTCTTGTTTAAAATAGCTTCAATTTTTTGTGCATTTTTAGCATACATTTCACTTGCCTTTTTCGATTTTGTTTCTAAAGAAAATAGCTCAAGATCAGCATGACATTTTTTTAGAGATGCTAATAATAAAGGTTTGTTTTGAGGAGAATGCATTTGGAGTTTGTCATTGTAAATATCGATAGTGAGTTGTCCATATGAGTCAATTTGACCGAGAAACACATTTTCGATGACAACACCAAGTTTTTCTAATTCAGAATGTAACCAAGCGCGGTTATGCCCACTTGCAGAAAGAGGTTCATCTAGTACATTCCCATCCATAATAACGTTTTGTGGTTCTTTTTCATTTGGCACTTTTAAACCGAGATTTTTTGCAGTAAGTGGTTGAGAATCTTTCTTTAATAACACATTTAATTCTCCGCTCGGTTCTAAGACAGCAAATTCGACTTCAGCTATACTGAATGCACCATTACCTCTAAGAAGTTCGAGTAACTCATCACTTGTATATTTTTCTTTCTTTAAATTATCTTCAAGTACTTTGCCATCCTTTATTAAAACTGTAGACTTCCCTTCAAAAAAATCTCGAGCCGTTTTGTTTTTTAAAGAAAGAATTCCGACAAAAAAAGGAAACGATGCGAAAGTAAGTATGGCAAAAACGCCGTGGAAAAACTTTTGGTCTAGCCCTGTAGATACTTGCCCCGCGATACTACCAATTGTCATTCCCGCTATGTACTCAAAAAAGGAAAGGTGAGAAATTTGCCTTTTTCCTAAACATTTTGTGATAGCGAATAAAACAATTAATATGAATACAGAGCGGAGAATAACAAGCGTCCATTCGGGTAGGTGAGACATAGTCATTTCCTCCAATCTACTTAACACCATTTATATTAATGTTCTTCACTTTCTAATATTGAAACTCTATCCTTTAAATCAGAGATGATACTGTCCATTTCTAGTATACATTCATGAAATACGCGTTTTGCTTCATCGTTCTGTAGAATTTAGGGAAAAAGAGCTTAAGCTTGTTTGAGTTCCCCTTTTACTAGCAAGGCAAGTTTTTACGCTAGCGATAACAGTCATACAAACACCCCCATTAGCTGCCCATGAGGCTAACACACAGTATGAAAGAATACATTATTCTTTCATGATAGTTAGGCAAGAAAATGTTATTCTCTTTGAAAAAATGTACGGATACCTTAAAGGTTTATCTTTTTTACGGTATAATCAACTCGAACCTGCTGGGTAGATTCTGAAAAAATATAGGGAAATTTTTTCCATCAGGATGGAAATTGACAATTTCAGCCTGAGTTAGTGTTACGAAATTGTGTCCCATGTAATCATCTGCATTGAATGTATCTTCCTCCGCTATGTGCCCCCCAATAACTAATACTTCAAAATCATTAAGAACCATAGTTTAGAAGTTACGAACTAGGTGTACGTGAATGTCACCTTGAGCGCTACTTACACCATCATTATTCCTTTTATGCCACATTTGACGTGTTTCTCGAATACTGCTTGGTGAAAATCCTGCCTGTGCAATAAGGGTACCACGAATTTCTAATTCATCATTATCTTCATCACCTCCTGTGTCTAGGACAACAATTCCGTGAAGTGCAACTTCAATAGCTTTACCCATAAATTTTTCATCTTCTATTAAGAGTAATAAAAGTATATATTTGTAACATTCATTAACGTAACCGTAAATGTATTTAAATATTCATTGTGCCTTCTCAACACCCTCACTAAATCGTGCTTTCATCAGGTCTATCAATTATGAGTGTCGGAAATATGAGAGGGAATCCCCAACAACATATCCTACTAAGCATATAAAAAAGATATTCCCCATCTCCCTTTCAAAATATAAAGGACACCTATTCCTAAAACAGCTTTACTTGCCGCTTTAATGAATTGGTGTCCTCTAGTTTTCTAGCCGGACTATATTCTGTTTGCTTTCACTTTTAAATAATTATTTGTTAACTGTTCTATTAAATCACTCTATTCATCGTTCCCTTCCAATTCCTCACTCTCTTCACGAATTTGTCCAATTAATGAAATTACAGAACCAACTGCTTGAACCCAACTTCCTATAATATCTATTAGTTTCCCTTCTTCATTTTCATTAGTTTTTATATTTACCTGAGTGTCTATATCTTTCTCCCCATCATTTACATTACCTTCTTTATTAGATCGGTCCTCATTCCTGATACTTTTTAATTGTTCAATACCTCCTATTGCTTGTAACGAATTCCCAATTGATTGTAATAAGTTTCCTATAATATTTAAGGATTCATCTTTATCGGATGTATCCTCAAATTCATCTGCTAATGCTGTAAGTCCACCCAAAGCCTGTGTCCAATTCCCAGCAATCACTAATTTAATTTGTGTTTCTTCTTTAAACTCAATAATCAATCCGGATATTACAGTAACATTACCAATCGATTGGATTTCATTACCAATTTGTTCAAGCGACACTTCTCCTTGACCATCAGCTTCTAAAGCATTTCCAACAGCTTGCAATACGTTTCCATAAACATTTAAATCCTTTCTTACATTACTGCTTATAAAATCAAAAGGCGTACTTCCAATAGCGGAAGTAATAGTTCCAATTGCTGCTACCCATGCACCAAATATTTCTTTAAATTGGTTTTCCATTTAAAACATATCCCAGCATTAAGTAATTAATATAATCCTATTCAATTTCCCATCTTACGGTTAATAATTTCAAATTTCTCTTTACTTTCTTATTTTATAATAACGTCTTATAAAAGTATTTTTAGGAATTATGCAAATTTGTTAAACGTAATTCTATATTGATTTTATACATCTTACTAAATCAACTTTATAAACCAACTACATCTTTAAATTTATTAAAATACTTAAAAATCATTATCCGCTCCACACAATGTAAAATGTTCAAAAAGCTCATATTGATCAGCGAAACATTCTAAACATTTTGGACAGATATACATTTGTATCACCACTTTCTTTTAAAATAAAACTTTCATTAAATTCTATCCCCATATAACTCTTCCAATTCTGTTTATACTCTAACTGTAATTTTAAGTTACATACCACTTATATTAAAAAGAATATTTTGTTAAAAATTAATTATTTCTTTAATTCTATTAAGCTTGTCTAAGTTATTATCATTTAGTGTTTCTCGATCAATATAGTTACTTGCCCTTCTAAGCGTATTCATCGCTTCTATATAGTGAGAATGCTTACCTTAGCAACCATTTGGATACCTTCAAAAGAAGCATCACATATATACCTGGTATCTTCGAATAGTTCTTTCCAATTTTCCTTTAAGTACAACCCCATGTAATACTCTATATCTTTGTCACAAGATAGATTAAATAAACTGTTATTTCAGTTAATTTAATGATATTTTCTTTCATTTCCCCTCTACCAATGAATAAAACTCAATATTCCGTTAACATTATAGATGGAGGAATTTTTATATACCCATTAATTCCTCCCTTTCTTTAAGGGCTGGACAGTTAACTTTCGTTAGCTATCCTTGATTCATTCGAATAATCATCATAACTTTGCGCATACTATCCATAGGCTGCTTTCTTAACAGTGTTTGCAGCCGGAACCTTTTAATCGGAGCAGTTAGCTTTTGCTAGCTGCTCTTGCTTCTTAAAAAATTCTTTAAATGCGTTTTCCCAATGAGTACACATTATCCAGTCCCCCTTGAATAAATCCATAAACATTGTCCATACTATAAATACACTTGAGTTCTGAACTTCCTTCTTAACGTTTTTTTTGGAGAGCAGTTAATTTTGCTAACTGCTCTTTATTTGTAAAAAAGCACTCAATGAACTGGACTCACATATAATATTTTGAGTTCCTTTCTCTATAAAATAGTCGTTATAAAATAGGTCTCATCACGAGGGCACTTTTCTAAGTGCTCTTTTTGCGCTTCGAATTAATATAAAATGAAATCTTTATATACATAAATACCTGACTAAATACTAAAATAATTAAAAACTTAGGTGGTATTCAATGAAAACAGTACTCACGACCCTTAAATATTTATTAATTACACTTGGAATTACTTGCTTAGTTATTCTAGGTTACATATGGTATTTTACACATTAATTTAAATAGCGTTTTTATAAAAAACTTTGCACCCTTAAATCAGACAAGCATATATTATTGTATGGGGCACTCCAGTCCATACGTTCAAACCTTTTAGTCTAGGAGCACACCTATATGTGTGCTCTTTTTTTATTAAAGAAAAATTTCATTTAAATCCATACAATGATTTCATGTCTTGACATACACTACTACCTTTCAAAATAATGTGAGTTCATTATTTTCGTTATAATGAGGTATAAGGAGCGCTCTTTTTACTTAAATAAAGAATTTGTTTGAACCCATTCACCAATTTCATACTTTTACATACTTTAATACTACCTTTTTGTATAATGTGAGTTCGTCACTTTCGTTATAATGAGGTATAAAGAGCGCCCTGGATGGTGCTCTTTAATTTTCAAGTAATTACGAGAGCGGATTTTATTATGTTGTACAAGCACTACTTCGCTTTATTAAATAGACTATATAGATATCTAATAGAAGGGAGCTTTAAATTCATATGGCTGATTACTTTTATAAAGAAGGTAAAAAATATTATAAAAATCAATCGCATTCGAACGACCAAAAAAACAACTGTTTTATTGAAACTCATACGATAGCTGGTTCTGCAGAAAATACAAATGGAAATATACCTATATCTGTTTTCCTTGAAACCACCGCTCCACAAATTGTATTTGAGGATTTAACAAACAATCATAATAAAACATTAATTCAGTTATTCGTTGTGGGTATGAGTGCACCCGTTCAAGTAACTATTCTAACAAGAAGATCTAGCGTACCAATTACTACTACATTACAACCTGTTCAAACAAAAATATTTCAAGTTGAAGATTTTCAAAGTCTTACTCTTACAAAACAGGAAGGCCCTACTAGTGTAGTTAGTTTATTTATTCAAAAAACGTTTTGTATCTGCTGTAATGATAATAACGATTCATGTGATGAATATTACCACGAGTGCAATTAATAGATTAAATCACCAGAAGAACCCTTTATATAAAGGGTTCTTTTTCTTTCACTCCCCTCATTTCCTCGTTTTTTATTAAAATAACTATTTTGTTATAAAGTTACTGCTTTTACCGAAGTTTTGTTTTTCTCTAATTGCTCAATCGCCATTTGTAGTCCTAACCAGTAGCCTATTAAACGACATGGTAACCTTTTACTTAAATTTCAAATTACTTCCAACTATCTTCGCAAAAAGCTGTTAACTTTTCAGTAAAATAACCTAAATTAAATCCTTTAATATTTTCTAATGTCGCTGGACATGTAAGGGTGTACACCGCTTCGCCAATATCACCTGAATTGAACTACCCCCACTTTCACTTCGTTTAGAAGTGAGGGATTCCTAAGTAAAGAGTTCTATCGAACTCTAATTGATTAGGCTAACCCCGCAGTCCTTGCGGTTAGAAGCCTTATCGCTTCATTCTTTAGATTGATACTTGCGTTAATATCCCTATCATGGTGTGTACGACAAGAAGGACAGTCCCATTCACGTAGGTTCAGATTTTTAACATCTTTATTTTGATATCCACAACAAGAACATAATTGGCTGGAAGCAAATGTTTTCGATACGACAATAACTTGTTTGCCATACCATTTTGCTTTATATTCCAACATAGTTCGAAACTGTGACCAAGACACCTCACTAATTGCTTTTGCTAACTTATGATTCTTTAACATATTCGATACTTGCAAATCTTCTATACCGATAACATCGTGGTTTTTGATGATTCCGGTTGAGATTTTGTCCAAGTAATCTTTTCTAGCATTTGATATGTATTCATGAATTCTAGCTACTTTTACTCGTTGTTTATTCCAGCGAGAAGATCCTTTCATTCTTCTAGAAAGAACACGCTGTGCTTTCGCCAGCTTATCTTCTAATGATCGGAAAAACTTTGGATTTTTATAGGGTTTTCCATCTGACAAAATAGCGAAATCTTTTAGTCCTACATCTATTCCAATGTAAGAATGTGTTTTCGGAAGTTCTTGTACTTCTGTTTCAACTAATAGTGACACAAAATATCTGCCAGAAGGTTTTCGTCTAGCAGTCGCATTTACAATACGTCCCTCTACTTCGCGACTTTTAGCAAATCGAACAAGGCCTAGTTTCGGCAACTTTATTTTGTTCCCTACAACGGCAATATTTTCATTTGTTTGTTTTGTGGTGTAAGATTGTACGTTGTTCTTCTTAGATTTAAAACGCGGTCCGCTGTTTTGTTTTTTGAAAAAGCGCGTATACGCATCCGCAAGGTTGCGAACAGACGACTGAATCGCAATACTATCCACTTCTTTTAGCCAAACAAACTCTTTCTTCATGGCAGGAAGTTTGGCAGAGCATGTACCATAGGTCAAGCCTTTTCCTGTCTCTTTGTATGCGTGATCCCATAAGGATAAGAAATGATTGAATACAAAGCGGGAACAACCAATCGTTTTGTTAATTAGAATTGCTTGTGCTTGATTTGGATAGATACGAAACTTATAGGCTTTATTGATCATCATTCCATTCACCTCCATTTCGGTATATAACTATTATACACCGAACGTACATTCGGTAAATAGTGAAGTAATACTTTCTGTATGTCGAACAATTAAGATGGCTTCCTGCCATCCCTTGTTCAAAGCCAATTCATCTCCCACCTACTTCACTGGGCTAGGACCCTTCACGCTCCTTGAGGAAGGAGTCTTCTTGGCTAAAATGATAAATACGTTATATCCTGCAAGAACAAATTTAGTACGATCCATATTCGTTGCAGGCTTGCCTCAATAAACATTCACTCCATAGTCTCACAATATATAAAAAAGAGAACTCGACGGTCCTCTTTTTTACTATTCATCTTCTTATTAAAATTATTTCTCTAACACCCGATATTAATCTGCAATTCTTGTTACGACTATAGACGAATTTCCATAAGTAGAAATTTCACCTTGTGCAAAATCAATTATAATACTTAATGAATCATTTGCATTTAATCTAATTATTATTGTTTTTCCAATGGTATATGCATTCGTAACGGATACAGGGACATCTGCACTTATAGATGTTGTGCCTTCAAATTCACTTTCTTGAACAGGTGTAAGGTCATTAATATATAACCTGAATCTTAAGATAGTATCTACAGGCGTTAAATCGCGATTAAAGAGCCTTGCTGTTAAATTCATACTAATTTCATATATACCATCATTCAATACTTGAATACTATTATTTAATAAATCAAGATTCGTTCCTAAGGATGGACCAGGATCCTGGAAAACTACTTTTTGGCCTACATTCGCTGTACGAAGTATAGTA
Organism: Bacillus cereus group sp. MYBK95-2; assembly: GCF_051915225.1. Taxonomy (NCBI): domain Bacteria; kingdom Bacillati; phylum Bacillota; class Bacilli; order Caryophanales; family Bacillaceae; genus Bacillus; species Bacillus cereus group sp. MYBK95-2. Next base: position 69,402 of record NZ_JBQAEH010000014.1, read on the forward strand.
GATCTATCATACAAGGCTCCATAAGCTATAATACTTCCGCCTGTTACACCAGTAGGTCCTGTAGGGCCAGTTATACCAATTCCAGTTTCCCCTGTTATACCTGTAGGTCCTGTCGCTCCCGTTTGGCCAGTTAATCCTGTAATCCCAGTCGGGCCTGTAGGTCCTGTCGCTCCCGTCAGGCCAGTGAATCCTGTGATCCCAGTCGGACCTGTAGGCCCTGTCGCTCCAGTGGGTAAAGTAAATGGAGGAATAGGTGGCAATGTCGGACCAAGTAAATTCGGATCAAACGCTGATCCACTCAAAAACTCATTTTTTTCATTCATGTACACACCTCCTTACAATGCTTGCACTTATCATAATTATTAAATGTTCCATACTACATAAATGATCTTTACATAAGCGGAATCTCTCTTTTTTTATTTTCATTCGATAAAATAGTTGTAGCCATTTTCATTATGGCCGTTTCTAAAATCTTACATTTCATCATTAAAGGAACTATATAATAGGTAAAATTTAAAATTTTTAGTATTTAGGTTTTATCGGTTTAATCGTACTTGGTGCCAGTGCAGCGGCATTAGGTGGAGAGGACGACAAGAAAGAAAAAGGTTCTACTGATCCAAAACAAGAAACACAAGCAACGGCTGCTAAAGAAGAGACAAAAAAGAAGAAGCTCTCAAAAATAAACCTGGAGTTAGCTCCTGCTGTTTTGAATTCGACCAAATTCAAAACAGCAGGAGCTACAGTGAAGTTAAAACTATCATTGGTAATGACGGAGAAAAGACACTCAAGTTCATATGAAATGTTTGCTGAAGGATGTGAACCAGTTAAAGGCACCATTTCAGTTTCTCTAAAAGAAATCTTCAGTTTTTAAGACTGTGTCAAACTCATCATCTAAAGTTGCTAATGATACATTATGTATTTGTTCAGACATAAAAATAGGCTGTAGAGAAAATTTTCTTTACAGGCTGAGAAAACACTTCTCTTAAGATAGAGAAGTGTTTTCCCTTCATTATTGATTAGAGCTAGAAGATTGTAATTTTTTTGCAGCTGATTGTGCATTTTGTTTTTGCACAGAATGCACATCTGTTTCAGTTGCAAACTCTGTACCATAGCTAGCATTTGTACTTTGAATGCTAGCACCAGAAGTTTCCTTGTTATAACCTTGTTGTTTTTTGTTCATTTTTCTCACCTCCACAATTAATAATGTAACCAACCCATTTGAAACCTATTCTTAATTATATTTTTAAACTTCCACATATTATTTTAATGTTCATTGAAGCTATATATTATAGAGATGAAATGATGTAAATAACTATCCTTATTTAAGTATTTCTATAATTATCAATGAGGAAGATGAAAAGAGATACGAAGTTTTAAACACCAGTTTTCATACTAATGATGCAGTAGCAATGATAAAAACGGACGGTTTTGCTACAACCAGGGCAAATACACCGATCTCAACAGTAAAAAACATGGATGGTAATATTCAAGTATTCCGCTTACCTTTAGAACTGGAATATTAGGTATTTTCTTGTAAGCGTGCTGCTTCAGTAGAAAAAATCCTTTCCCTTGTAAAGTTGTTTTTGGAATCATTGACAATAAATTTCATGTGGAGTTTAAATAGAAAAGAAGATGCTACTCAATTTAAGCCCCATCTTCCTTGAGTTATATAAACATCACTTCTCTATATTGTTTATAGGAACAAGTACATTCATTGCTTCCACTGTTAGAAATTATTCTCCCCTTTGTTTATCTTCATGTTTATAAATGTAGCGCACTTTAAGTGCAATATAAAGCTTCATTCCCTAAGTAGTAGATATTGTATTTCCACAAGCCATATTTCTACCAGAATATCTTATTGCCCTGCTTTAAAATCAAATGTATCAAATCTTTTAAAGGTCTCTAATGGACTTTCCCCTTGAATTGCTTGTCTAATAACATCTGCAGCTATTTCATTAGGTACTCTCTTCATCTCGGCCGTAAACTGATGCACAACATCAGTTTACGGCCGAGATGAAATAGTACGATTTGCTAATTCATTTATCCAGTATAAAAAAGCAGTTGGATTAGCGTTAAATACAGATATCCCTGCAGCTACTACTCCCTGTAATACATCAGTTTCTGCAATGTCATCAGACCAATCTGTAACCCAATCACCCTTTTCAATTTTGTGTTCTAATTCAAACTTATTTGTCAGGTATCCAGTGTGAGACAGTTTTCTATTGTTTCACTTCAAAAATAGACTGGCCCATCCAGTTTCAGCATACATATTTCTCTAACAAATTTAATTCAGAAAGGACAGACGAACATGGAAAGGGTCTACACTGATACAGTAAGGGAAATGCTTAACGGCTGCTACATCTAATTTAGCTGGTCAATTTTTAGCAAGTAACGGCACAAGTTTTGCAGTATCTAGGATCCCATCTCCTTCCAACTAGCAAATACAGTAAATCAAATTTTTGAAGGCACCATAAGGCTTTTCTTTTTTTAAAAGGACCTGCTCAATTACTTTATAAAAGCATAAAGTACAGTGACCCCGTTAAGACACTTGAGTTACCCCTTGTTTTACCCTCTTACCATAAGGAGGAAAATTTATGAGTTACGGTGGTAGTTGTGGCGGCGGATTTGCTGGTGGCTTTGCTTTATTGGTTGTATTATTTATTTTATTAATCATAGTTGGAGCTGCTTGTTTCTGCTAAAAAACTATTAGAAAAGACACTCTTATATGAGTGTCTTTTCTTTATTTCTAAACAGACTTACTTATTCATTCCATAAAAACTTACAGTACTGTAAAGCCATAAAAATATTAATCTATCCCATTGTTAGGTCTTCTAATTAAAACGAATCATCGTTATTACTTAACTTCTAATACATTTTTCCTAACTTAATTGCAAACTTGCTAGCCCCTTTTTTGTTTCTCTCTGTTACATAATCCTGAAAAAAATTTCAGCTGATTGATGGAGATATGATTATTTATGTAATCCGCACACAAACGTCCTGTTCTTGTAGTAATTGGATAGTTAATTCTAATACAATATTTTGCATTAACTGATAAAGCTTATCATGAGTTTTACTTTCTTCTGATATAAGTTCAATACATTGAAATATATAACCTTCTACACATAAGCTTCCTTTTTCAACTATAAATGGATTTTGCCCTTTCTTTATTATTTTTGGCAATAGGAATTCTTTTTTTGTCAAAATAATTTCCTGTGCTATCTCCTTTATTTCTATAATTTTCTCTTTAAAAACTACCTTTTCTATTAAACTAATTTCACCTTTATACCTCCCTATCTCTATTGGTAGTTTCGCAGCTATTAAATTATTTACATCCGCTTCAACTTCCCTCTCTAATAATATACCGTGGATAGGAATCCACGAAGATGTTCCTACCCTACTCTCTTTCATATTCCTTTTTGCTTTTTGATTAGAAAGTTCTAAAAGCACTCTCTTTTCATGAAGTTTGGAAGAAACTAAATTACAATTAATTTCTCCATGATAATATTGCGTTGTAGTTACTAACTTAGAATCCAATTCACGCCTTCTTGCATCTTTTTCATTACGAAATACAAATACTTCTTGATTTTTCACATTAATATTGGGCGGTTTTATAAAACTAGTAACATCCGAAATAATAGAAAATGGAATTTTAACTTTTATTGAACGTACTGAAGTCTCTATTTTCAATCCTGAATCTATACTTTTTTTCTTTGATTCTTTCTCAAATTTAAATGCCTTAGTTTCTTTTTTTGAATTTGGTTCTTTACTTTTTTTCTCTGCTTGTATTGCTCTCGCTTTTTTCTCTGATTTTTCATTTTTCTTATTTTCTCTTATTTCGCGTGAATCATCTTGAGCATTTAGTATCTCCCCTTTATAAACTATGTTCCATATCCCCTTACCAACCCATGGCTTAACCAACACCTTCACCCCCACTTATGAAACTCCTAAAAATATGTTTTCATACGCGACCATTTCATCATTATATATGTTTTATAATAATAAAAAAGACAATGTTTTTTTGTTTTATACTTGTACTTGAAAGATCCTACAGTAAGACCTAGTACAATTTTTTATGAAGAGTATCAAATGTTTCGTTTAATTCTGTTGGACAAGGAGAAAAGCCTAATTCAAAGAATTGAGCAATGACTAATTCGCAGCATGATTGTTCTTAATAAAAAGCTGTATTTTTAAAAACCTAATTATTTTAGTTTGGTAAATCATCGTTTTTAGGATTAATAAAACGATGTGTAGTATCTGAGGAAGAAGTCACTAATGCTAATGATCGAAAATCATCTTCTGTCAAACCAGAAAATGGAACATTTACATTCCAATTAAATGGCACTGAATTACATCCACTGCCTGCATGTTCAATGTTTTTACGAATATATCCTTATACAAACAATTTTGCTCTTATAACTCGGTGGAATCTGTACCTGGTACTGGAGTGAATGCTACAGGAACTAACTTACATTGTGATAAAAATACATTTTTTTATACACGTTTAATTCCGGCTTCTGAGGAAGGATTCTTAGGGTGCCATTTCTTTACATATAAAAATAATCCCACTTAAAATAGGTGGATTACTGCTGCTACAAGATTAATCCTGTAGCTATCTTTTCCATTTGTAAGTTCATAACAATTATTAGCATTGAAAAAATAACAAATAGATATGCCTAAACACTATACAAAAATAAAGAAAAAAAACGTATCGGGATGACAACATGTAATGTTAACAAATAAAGATAAAATTTCTATTCAATTTAGGTAAATGAAGCGAAAAAAGATGGTATTATTAAGCCACTTTCATATTTACATAAAAAATCCACACTTAACTAGACTCCTATACTCACACCATCCTTTCTAGACGAGCATAAGATATACTGACGAACGAAAGGGGGTAATTTTATGGGTTTTGGTTTTGGTGGAGCTTGTGATTTCAATAGATGTGATAATCGGAGAGATCATCACCGAAAAGAAGAAAACATTAGACAGGTGAATAATAATCCAGAGTTATTACAATTCTTAAGAACATTAACTCCTGGTACTTGCATTGTTCTTCAATATGATTGCCAACCACCTACAAGTGCAACATTCCAAGGTTTTCAAGGAAACAACGTAATTATTTTATCTGACTTCGATTGTTTCCCAGGATTGGCACGT
>NZ_JBQAEH010000015.1:0-60833 GCF_051915225.1 Bacillus cereus group sp. MYBK95-2
TGCTTTACCCCCAAGTGTAAAAAAAACGCCATCCTTTCCTATAAGTCTACAGAAAGAAAGCGTATTTTTTCATTTTAAGGGGTATTTTATTTTGTTAGCTTGATAGTGATGTGGCCGTATCCCAATTAGGAATGTCGGAAATATGAGACGGAAGCCCCAACAACATATCCTACTAAGCATATAAGAAAGATATCCCCACCGTTACCTAAGAAAACATTAGATTGTATTTTTGAAGGATTCACTAACTCATTAAAATAAGGGATAATATTCATTAATCTAAAGAACGCATATAATATTATAAATTGCCAACTAGTTAGTGTAGCATCTTTTAAAATTATTTTTTGACGCTCATCTTCTTTAGAAAATCCCGTTTCATCACCTGATATTCGTTTAGTAAATGTTATAATCAACGAAACCAAAATCCCTGCAATTATTACAATAATAATATTCATAAAACTATCCTCATTTCCTATAAGTTTTTTGATAAATAAAGAGTGTATCCACTGTAGAATCTAAAATAAATGCAATACTGAATGCTAATTCTAAACTAGGATCATATTTATTATTTTCAATAGCATTTATTGTTTGTCTACTTACATTACACATTTCTGCCAATTTCCCTTGAGAAATACCTTTATGTTCTCTAAACTTTTTAATTTGGTTATGCATCTCAAATACCTCATCTTTTTTGATGATATGTAAAATATGTTTTACATATCATATAATAAATAAAAAACGGATATGTGTCAAATACTTTTTACATATATCCGTTTTAATATTAGGGGTCACCATACATGGGCATCAGCTTAAGAGATTTTAATACCCTCAAATACTAAAAAACGTTATTCTTTCTAAATAAACTAAAATTAGAAAGGATGATGTTTTCTTATGCATTTTTCGATTCAAGATAAATTACAATCATTTGCGGAAGAATTACAACGATATGTTACACCTGTATTCTTAGAAGAACTTGCAAGAGAAATCGGATTTATAAAACGAAAACGTAAATTTTCTGGTTCAGACTTAGCTACTATTTGCATTTGGATCAGTCAACGAGTAGCAAGTGATCCCTTGGTTCGATTATGTAGTAGGCTTCATGCAGCGACAGGCACTTTACTCAGCCCTGAGGGCTTAAATAAACGTTTAAATACGAAAGCAGTTTTGTTTTTAAAACATATTTTTTCTTTACTGTTACAACAAAAAATATGTGAACAAACACAAATCCCTAACCAACTTTTCTCTTATTTTGAGCGAATTCGTATCCTAGATGCCACCGTATTTCAAGTGCCAAATGCTTTAGAGAATATATATCCAGGCTCTGGAGGATGCGCCCAAACAGCTGGCATCAAAATTCAATTAGAATATGATTTACATAGCGGACAATTTCTTAATTTTCAAGTGGGACCCGGCAAAAATAATGACAAAACATTTGGTACGGAGTGCTTAGATACCTTACGACCAGGAGAGTTATGTATTCGCGATTTGGGTTACTTTTCATTGGAGGACTTAGATCAAATGGATCAACGAGGTACATACTATATTTCTCGTTTGAAATTAAACACGAATGTATATGTGAAAAATCCAAACCCAGAATACTTTAAAAACGGTACAATTAAGAAACAATCGGAATACATACAAATTGATGTGAAACAGATTTTGAAACAACTACAGCCTGGAGAAACATTTGAATTAGAAAATGCTTATATTGGTGATAAACAACAACTGTTTGCACGCGTTATTTTTAATCGATTAACAGAAAAACAACTCCAAAAACGACGAGCGAAGATCGCGGAAAAAGAAAAATTTAAAAATAGAACGTACTCAGAGAAAAGTAAAATGATAGCGGGATTAAACGTGTACGTGACGAATACACCTTGGGAATGGGTTCCGATGGAACAGGTACATGAGTTATATACTTTACGTTGGCAAATAGAGATTGTCTTTAAAACGTGGAAATCACTCTTTAAAATAGACCATTATCGTAATGTAAAACAGGAGCGATTAGAGTGCCAACTATATGGAAAGCTAATCGCTATTTTCCTATGTTCCTCTACAATGTTTAAAATGCGCCAACTTCTTTTACAAAAGAAGAAAAAAGAATTAAGTGAATATAAAGCGATAGGGATGATACAAGATCATCTATTTCTCTTATATCAAGCCATACAAAAAGAACCCCAAGAGATAACAAATCTTCTGATTCGCTTGTTCTACCTTCTACAGAAAAATGGGCGGAAATCTCATCGATATGAGAAGAAGACTGTCTTTGATATCATGGGTGTTATCTATGAATATAGTGGATTGAGAAAGCAAAAGAAAGCTGCATAAGTAAAAAAATGAAACCCGTTAGGGTTTATTTCGTATGCTTATTTTTAAAGAAAACACACATTTTAAGAATTTCTTCATTTATGTAAATGCAAGTTTATCTTATTTTTGAGCTTAAGTTGATGGGCATGGGGTCACCATATCAAAAAAAGAAAATTGTACGTTTAGACACAATTTGGACGCATTTCAGCCGGTTCCCTGTACGTTAAGGAACCGGCTACTTACTTTACTACCTTTTTATGATTATGAAATTAAAAAAGATAGAGTAGAAATCATGTATGAAATAAATGTAAGTAACACAAGGAAGAATATAAGCATGGTATTGGAAACACATCGTTCTATTCTTTTTTTCATTTGAACTTACTTTATTTTTTTAATTTGGTAGGGTCAATTTGAAGTTGTGCTTTCCAAGATCCAGATACTTTTCCAATTCTGTTTATGTTTACATCTAACGTGAGCGGTTGTTTGAAAGAATCTTTTCCTTTAGGGCCTTCTATAAATGTGATGACACCTTCTGGTCTATCCTTAAAACGAATACCAATTTCCTTTAATTCTGCACCTGATGCTTTTAGTTCGAATGGCCCATCACTTGCTCCTTGAATAAATGCTAATTGTCCGTAGTACCCATTTTTCTTATACTCTGGGTTTTTTTCTTGTTGACCATTTACTTTGCCGTCATCTTCAAGTTGTAACCCTGTTGTATCAAATTCAAACGGTACTACATTTCCATTTTCTTTTTCAATTTTGTAATGAACGGATATACGTGCATCCGCTACATATAATTCTTTCAGATGTACTGTAACACCTTGATCTGTAATCTTTTCATCAAGAGGAATAAATTGCCCTTTTGTAACGTCTCTTCCTTCATCAATAATCGTATCATTTGAAATTGCATTGGAAAAATAAGAGGCAACATCTGTAGCTGCAACTTGAACTTGTGGAATCATGGCTGTTGCAAAAAGCCCTGCTACCGCTACTGCAGTATACATGAAACGTTTTGATTTTTTATTCATATTTGTAAACAATCCCTTCTTCGGTTCAGTTTTTTCATTGATATAAGAAACATTTTCTAATTTTGCGTGACTTTCAAATACTTTCCACGCTTGGTCAACATCAATCTCGATTTCTTTTGATGAATGTATTGTTGCTTCCTCTAATTTGACATTTTCCCATTGATTTAATTTGGTGATTTCGAGTAATAAATCTTGGCATGCGTTACAAGTATCTATGTGTTTGGTGAATTCTTTTCTTGTCCCATCAGATAATTCACCGTCTAGATATGCTTGAATAAACCCCATATCATAACAATTCATTTATTACGCCTCCTCTAATTGTTGATAGATTTTACGAAACTTTTGCTTGGCTCGTACTAATAATGTTCCAATAGATGATATGTCGATTTGTAGAACCTCTCCAATTTCTTTATATTGAAAACCAGAAAATTTCATTAATAAAATGGTTCGATCTTTCTCATTCATTTCACTTAGCGCCATTTGTACTTGTGTAATTTCTTCTTTTCTAATCCAATCATCATCTAGGGATGAAATATGCTGTACTTCATGATATTGTATGTTTTTTTCTACTCTCGCCTGATGACGTTTTTCGGATCGTAAATACTTATAAGCTACAAAAGTAGAAGATTTTATTAGCCATCCAGATAAGTTCTCAATCCCCTTCCAATTGTTGCGGTATAACTGTAAAAATACTTCTTGTGCCAATTCTTCAGCAATCGTCTGGTTTTTGACAATCCAAACAATCTGTTTCATAACGTACACATAGTTTTGTTTAAACAAATCTTCAAATGTCACATCCGAAACAGGCCTTTCTTCCCTTTTAATCTTAAACATGTCGGTTAAAACCTCACTCTCATTTGATGCCTGTATTATATAGAACCCGAATTAATGATTTTTGTGACAAAAATTCTTATTTTTTTTTATATGTACAAAAAAACATTCATCTTTCAATCAGATGAATGCAAAAATTAAAATCATTTTGGTTTCTTAGATTATTTGTGTAGTTTAAACCAAAAAACAAATTTTAATAATCTAAGACCATTACGAGAGAAAAATTATATAAAAAGTAAGTAACCGGTTCCTTAACGTACAATTTTCTTTTTTTGATATGGTGATCGCTAATAGCTTTGTTGTTGATTTAAAATACTTTTAAATGTATGGAACAAACTTATTACTTAGGTTGTCTATTAAGTATACGTATAAAACAGGTGTTCATTATAGTTCGCTCATTTTATGAAAAGTGAGATGCAAGAAGAGTGATATCCGATATCCTCTTTAATTGTATCGATATGTATAACACCTAGAAAAACCATATATTCTTGAAAGAGGTTGAAAATGTATGATAGTCTTAAACAAGTTTTTTAACATTTTACATTACAAAAAGATGGTACCTATCGTATTTCTTTCATGTGCAACGCTTATAGGCTGTTCCGATGGTAATACTCAATCTGAATCACTTAAACAAACGAAACAAACAAATCAAATCAAACAAGAAACTACTGGTAATGATTCTTTTGCTAAGCTTGAAAAAGAATTTGATGCTAAACTCGGTATTTATGCATTGGACACTGATACGAATCAAACCGTTACGTATCAATCAGATAAACGGTTTGCATACGCATCTACCCACAAAGCTTTAGCAGTGGGAGTACTTTTACAAAAGAAATCAATAGAAGATCTAAATCAAAGAGTTTTGTATACTCGTGAAGATCTTGTTAATTACAATCCAATTACAGAAAAGTATGTTGATACAGGTATGACTCTAAAAGAGCTTGCAGATGCTTCCCTCCGATATAGTGATAATACTGCACAAAATCTTATTCTTAAACAATTAGGTGGACCTAGTGAATTCAAAAAATTATTGAGAGAAATAGGAGATACAGTTACGAATCCTGAACGTTTTGAACCAGAATTAAACGAAGTGCATCCAGGAGACGTACATGATACTAGTACCCCAAAGGCATTAGCTACTAGCCTTCAGGCTTTTGCACTAGGAGATGTACTTTCAACTGAGAAACGAGATTTATTAATAGATTGGATGATAAGGAACACTACGGGAGATAACTTAATTCGTGCTGGAGTTCCAGGAGGATGGGAAGTAGCTGATAAGACGGGCTCGGGATCTTATGGAACCAGAAATGATATCGCAATTATTTGGCCACCAAATAAAAAGCCAATTGTTCTTGCGATACTTTCTAATCATGATAAAGAGGATGCTAAATACGATGATAAGCTTATTGCAGAAGCAACCAAAATAGTGTTAAATACCTTAAAAACTACAAATAAATAATAATAGTAATTAGTTATTAAAATTTTTTTGTCTTTCCGTCACAAAACTGTGGCGGTCTTTTTGTGTGTTTAAAAAAGAATCGACTTAAGTAAAGAAAAAAGATAGAAACAATTCCTATTCAATTTATTAATTAAGTAACAACAAATATACGCTTTATTGGATTCTTATCGATTGTTATCACACGTGGCTTTGAAACATAAAAAGACCGCAAAGCTTTCTTGAAAAAGTGCTTTGCAGCCTTGTGGTCTCTTGTTTTGCTTAGACAAAAATCGATTGTGTTTCCTTTCGAATCAACAGCACGGTACAGGTACAGCCATTGTCCTTTTACTTTTATATATGTTTCATCAACTTTACAAGAATTATTGGTCTGCTTCAGGTGATGACGAATTCGTTTGTCCAATTCAGGGCCATACTGATGAAAGCAACGCATAATCATGGTATGAGAAATGGTAGCGTCTTTTTTCTTATCTTTCTATGCAATCATAAATCATTTATCTCGAAAAAGTGAGTGGGGAAGAGAGCGAATGAAAATCATAACGCGTCAGCTTATTTCAATGATATTCTTGTCTTTAATTAAATTAGTCTTTATATCTATTCATAGTGTGTACTTTATACTGTCCATTGGCGTTAATTACAATGGTAATATAAAAAAATAAACAAGGGAACAAATGCAACTTGTATCATGTCTATATATTGAAACCATATTAAAAGTGAGGGCGGTTTTATGTTTATTCAAATAAGTTTGAGGTGTGAAAATGGAACAGACGTTTATTGGAAAATGTAATCATGACGAGCTCGACTATGTTATAAAAGACTATTGGCAAGATGTATGGAATTATTCATTTATTATTACAAAAGATCCACACTTATCAGATGATATCACACAAGATGTCTTTATAAAGGTTTTTAAACATTGGCATTTGTTTCGACAGGAGTCATCTATGAAAACGTGGATATTAAAAATTACTAGAAATACGGCAATAAACTATTTGAAATCCGCTTATTTTAAAAGGATATCTTTAGTGGGATTTTTTAGTGACGACAAGCAGTCTTCTTCGGCAGAACAACAGTTTTTTGAGCAAGAGGAACTAAATGAAGTGTGGGATGTTGTATTGAAACTACCTAAAAAACACCGTGAAATACTAATATTGGACGCAAAATATGAATTATCTTATGAAGAAATGGCTGAAACATTAGGAGTATCAATTGGAACAGTCAAATCTAGATTAAGCCGAGCAAGAAGTAAGGTTTCAAAATTAATAGGGGAGGGTAGTAGTGATGAACAATAAACAAAATCCTGACTGGTATAGAAAAATAAAAAAAGGGCCAATGGAGAATCGTAAAGATGAAGAAGAATTTATTTCTAAAATAAAGCAGTCTATATATGAAAATAATGAAGTGGATTTTGTAAAACATAAAAGACCATTTCGTAAAAAAGCATTACCTATTGTAGTTGTTTTGGTTTGTACAATGTTATTTTTCATTGTTCAACAACCTTGGCTTGATGATAATAAATCACCTGTACAAAGTAGTACTCAAATTAAGCCTCAAACAAAAGATGAGTCTGCTCAAAATCCATCATTAAAACAATTTATGAATGAACTATATCAAAGTACGAACTCAAAAAATGAAAATGACCTGTACAAAGCGTTAAATAATGAAGTTCTATTTAAAGGGAAGAGTTATAAGAAGGATGAACTGAAGTTTGATGAAGATATTTTTCATGAGTTGCAAGTCGCCCTTACAATGGGGGGAGAGTTTGCAAATGATACAAAGCAAGTATATAAAGTACCAAGTGGATTGACGGAAAGTAACCAACCAAAGCAAGAACACTTTATATATGCAACTGTTACTGGAAACAAAACGAAAATTTTAGCTGAACCAAAACGAGAATCAAAGGTTTTATATGAAGTATCTAATGAAATGGTAAAAGCTTGGATCCCGGAAAAAGTGCAGAATGATGGATATATAAAAATATCGACATTTAACGGTAATACTGGTTATGTACAAAAAGAGTATGTTTTAACTGATATTAAATATTCATTCGTGTTTGAAAAGGATCATGAAGGTGAGTGGAAAATAATGAATATAGATTCTATATGGTAAAAGAGGAAGGTTCACTTTAATGAACCTTCCTCTTTGTTATAATTTTCTTTTTGAAGTGTATGCCAGGACGCTAAAATTTCTGATGTAACGAGAGCAGCGATGTTTTTTTCGGGATTACTACCAGGAATAACGACAGAAATGGCGATTTGTGGATTTTCAGTAGGAGCATATGCAATGAAAAGAGAATGATTTATCATTTTTTCTTGCTCATTCGGAGAACCTGTACTACCTGTTTTACCTGCGACATGAAGGGGTAAATTTTTAATCTCCTCTATATTTTGACTCATTCCACCGTGCACGACACTCCAAAATTCTATAGGATAATGATTTGAACTTTCCAAAATTGGTTTAAACTTTTTGGTTTCTTTACCGTCCTGACCAATAATAGCACTTACGATTTGAGGTTTATATTTATCACCTTTACTTGCCAATGTTGCTGCATATTGAGCGAGTTGAAGAGGAGTATGCACTTCATTTCCTCCCCAAGAGGCATTTAATAAAGCAGAAATTCCATTTTCAAATTTATTAGATGGATGGAATTCATATTGTCCGTCTTCTTCAAAGGGTAAATCAATCCCGGTTTTAGAACGTAGGCCGAATTGCATTAAATAATCTGTCCATATATGTGCCACTTTTTTTATATTCCCATTATTTTGGTTGAATAAGGGCAGAGCTACTTTTGCTGTCATAAATGTGTTAGATGAATTAATGATAGCCTGCCTTGGTGTAATCTCACCTGTTGGCGTTCCAGGTCCATTCGTAATGTTATTTTGATTATCATACTGAAAAGTACCTTTATCTAAATAAGTATCTTCGGGTTGGAAAAGCTTTTCATTTAATCCAATTAAAATAGTGAGTGGTTTTATAGTAGAAGCCATATTTACATAAGATTCACCATACTTTAATTTTTGAATTGCTTTATTTTGCGAAAGAGATTTAATGTTTTCATTTTTAGATGATACATGTGTATGTAATATATTTGGATCAAAAGCTGTCGAGTTGGCCATAGTTAAAATTGCCCCAGTTTTTGCATCGCTCACTACAACATAACCAGCTTTAGCATCAGGTGTATTCTTTATTTGAGATCTTAATGCTTCTTCTGCCTTTTGCTGCAACTTAGAGTCTAAAGCTAGCCACACATCTTTTCCTTTTTGTACTTTTTGAATGTTCCATAAGAACTTTTTATTATTCAATTTAAAAATAAGAGTTTTGCCTGATTTTCCTTTTAAATCATTTTCATATTGCAGCTCAATCCCGCTTTTTCCAACAGTCATATGCTTTGAATTAAGGTCATTTTCTACATACCCAATTACCTGTGAACCAATTTCGTGTTTAGGATAATATCGAATCCATTCATCTTTAATTATTACATTATTGGGTTTGTTTTTGTTTATGAATGCAAGTTCATTCTCAGTTATATCAGAGTATAACGGTATATCATTCATAGTCTGCTTTTTACAAGATTGTTGTAATTGAGATTTTATGTTCTCTGTAGAAATATCATGTTGAAACTCGCTTGAAAATTGATTGAAAAAAGCTAGTGTGTTTGATGTATCTTGTTTCGATAGCCTTTCATCATTAGAAGTGCAATATAGAGACTTAACTTTCTTATTTGTAGCTAGTATTACACCATTTTTATCAAAAATCTTTCCTCTTTCAGCTGAAGAAGTTGCGATAGTAATTGAAATGAAGTTGATTTTTAATAAAATTAGTAAAATCAAACCTACAATAGAAAGAACCGCAAAAAATCTCCATCTTTTTGTATGTAACATATAACCCTCCCTTATGTAGCCTATTTCATCTTATATTTAATTATTTTTTTTGTAAATGTGGAACAACTTTATTGTTTAGATTGTCTATTAAATATTACAGCATAAAGAAAGGAATAATCAGTATGAAACGTTATTAGCAAGTCTATTTGTAAGTTTAACATGTGTCATTATACAGTTGAGCATTTCTAATGTAAACAACCAAAAAATAGAGAGAAAACAGGAAAGAATTTTTTCATCGTTTTATTAAAATGAGAGTTCGTTTGATGTTAGGATTGAGATCTTATCAAACTACAATCCATTGTACAATCAAGCATTTAAACAATCTAATTGAACAAGGTTATAGGCATGTAACGAGACGTTTTGGCAAATCTGCAGGGTTTTAAAATCTCCGTCATGCTTCACGTACGATAAAAGGTATTGAAACCATTCACGCTCTATATAAACAAAGGCTAAGTCTTCAAAGAGACTCCACCTTTTCAACGTATAATGAACTTCAACAATTATTAGTAAGCCTTATTTGTATGCAAATTATTTACTTCCTTAGTATTAGAAATCACTATATAAAACGCATATGTACAAAAATATATTCATAAAAAAATAACCGAAAAATTGAAGGTGCATACTCAATCACTAATTATGGTTGGATATGCACCTTGAAAGCAAGTTTGATCCAAATGCGGTTGGAGATCAGGGCACATCCCTTGGACTGCTTCAAATCCATCGAGGGGGATTAGCACCCAGAGATTTAACGAATGAAGATTTGAAAAATGCAGAAACCAATACTCGAATTACAATAACTAATATGAAACGTGCATTTAACCGTGGTTTACAGAAAAGTTTAAAAGGACCAGATCTATTAAAGCATGTTACTAATACCTCAGGTTGGACTTGTAATCAGGGTGTTCAATGGGCAGAGAAACAGACAGAATTTAATCAGTCAACGAGTAGCAAGTGCTCCCTTAATACAAGTATGTAGTAAACTTCATGCAGCCACTGGTACCTTACTCAGCCTTGAGTGCTTAAATACAAAGGCAGTTTTGTTTTTATAACATATTTTTCTTTATTGTTACAACAAAAACGCTGTGAACAAACATAACATTTAATATTTAAGATAAATAAATATTTTTATGAGTTTCATTAAATTGGGATATTATCTTAAAAAAAACTTTAGATATATTTTATTTTTTCTTTCTATAATTATTCTATAATTTATGCATGAATATGAAAAATCTGTTTAAAAGATACACAACTTTTTTGTAGTATTGAGGGTTTAAATGACCTTTATTAACAGCAAAAACTACAATTTACAAGGAGAATACTTTATGAGTAAGAGAATAAACGAATTAGACTCAATACGAGGTTTAGCCGCAATTACAGTTGTATTTGGGCACTTTTGTTTAATGCTACCATCGTTGCCCAATTCTATTAAATTTTCCCCTCTTAGGTTTTTATGGGCGGGTGGGGAAGCTGTAATCATTTTTTATGTACTCAGTGGTTTTGTGCTATCTATGGCACTCTATCATTCAAAAACAAATTATTGGGGATATTTAATTAAGAGATTTGTAAGAATCTATATTCCTTATTATTTTTGGATAATCATTACCTTTGCTTTATTTATTTTGTTTTCACCATATGAAGTTACGGGACTACGAGACTGGTTCTATGATAAGTGGCAAGGGCCTATAACAAAATTAGATATTATGAATCACTTTGTACTTCTTAATAACTTTTTTACGGATAATTATAATCCGGTTATCTGGTCATTAGCTCAAGAAATGCGTATATCTATCGTGTTTCCCTTGTTATTCCTTCTGTTTTATAAACAGAGTTGGAAGAAAACGATACTGTTTGCTATGAGCTTTTCTTTAATCGGTATTTTCCTTAATAAGTTGCATATTGGGAAAGCTGAGGGGTTTTATAATGGTTATGCCGATACACTGCATTTCACATCTATGTTTATGGTTGGAATGCTACTTTTTAAACATCAGGAAGAACTTACTCAATTATATAAAAGGATGAAAAACTTAAACAGAAAACTTCTTATCGTATTAGGGATCTTTCTATATCTATATTCCATTATAATTTATGGGCTTTCTAGTAATGATACTACTTTCTTATTAAAAGATTGGGGTGTCGTAATTGGTGTGAGTATAATAATCATTATGGCAATGAATAACCTAAAGGTAAAAGCTATTTTAAATAAGGGTGTATTTGTATATTTAGGGGAAATTTCATATAGTATCTATTTATGTCATTTTCCAATCACGATGGTACTCTTTAAACTTTTGTATGCAAAGATACCTACCCTTTTTCTTCTTATCTTATGTATTACAACGACAATACTTTGTTCTATATTATCGTATCATTTAATTGAAAAGAAATGTATCAATTGGGCAAAACAAAGAACAAAAAGTTTCAAAAAAAAAGTGTGATACTTGTAGGGAGAAGGAAACGATTCAAAGAATAACCCGCCTTGAAAAAACCTCCAATTCAGGCGGTTGTTTTTCCTTTAAATTCCTATATTAAAATTTACACCTAAAAAAATAATTTTGAACCCAAAAAGGTACGAATTTTTTATACGAGGAGGAGTAATGCATGAAGGATACGATTAAATCACGATTTATTATATTATTCATTATAAGTATTTTAGGTTTAGGAACCATGCTTGTAATATTTTATGTAAAGCATAAAACCAATATTCAAAGAAATAAAGTGATTGCTGCCGAAAAACGTGTATTGCAATATGAGTCTACCTTGAAAAAAGAATTAGAAAAATATAATTTAGGAGAGAAAACAGCAGTTTTATTAGGAATTATGTACCAAGAGAGTAGAGGTGAGGGAAATGACCCTATGCAGTCTTCTGAATCACTGGGATTAAAGCCAAATGAAATTCAAGAGACAAGCCTGAGCATTGAACAAGGGGTAAAACACTTTGCTCAAATGTACAAATATGGAACGGAAAAAGATGTTAGCATGGATACAATTATTCAAAGCTATAATATGGGACCAGGGTATATTGATTTTATTGCGAGTCAAGAAGTTAAACAACACTCGGAAGATTCGGCCAAAAATTTTTCTAAGATGAAAGTTGATCAAAATCCAGAGATGTACACTTGTGGTGGAAATAAAAATAATTTTAGGTATCCATATTGTTATGGTGATTTCACATATGCAACAAAGGTGAATGAAAAAGCAAAACTTATTGAAGAACTTCTTCGAAAAAATTCAAAATATAATTCGGAAAATTTTTAATGTAAGAACTTTAAAATTCATGTGAGAGATCTATTAAATCAGGTCATAGTGATACCCGTACCCGTATTCTAAAAGTAGTCTGACTACATGTCTGATTCAGATAAGTTTGGAGTGATTCATGCAAAGTAGGCAGGATTTAAAAAGCACGCCACCAAGTCACGAAAATTTAGGTTTTACCGCAGGTACCATTTCATGTTCAACAAAATAATAGTAGGTTGATAATGTCTCCATTTAAATAAACTTTCCTTATCCACACTAATCATACACCTTTTTAAAGTAGTCTAATTAGTATGGATAATTTTGAGAATGTTCAATCTATCCTTATTATTGTAAAATTATATTAATAAATGTTAATGTACACATAAAAAACAGGATAGTTCCTATAAAAAGTAAATACAACAATGCCTAGGGGGGATAATGGTGGAAAAAATAGTTTTTTTAAAAAAATTAGATAAGAAACTAATATTCATTTTATTCATATTATGTGTCACCAGTATTGTTGCAATATACAGTAGTCAGCAAACCGGGCAATATGGTAACCAAAATTTTGCTATGAAACAAATGGTAAATTATGCTATCGGCTTTGTACTATTATTAATTGTTGCCAATATCGATTTAGATCAATTACAAAAATTAGCTTGGCCGACTTATATAGTGGGGTTCATCTCAATTATCATCTTAAAGGTATTACCAGTATCAAGCTTTACACCAGAAATATCAGGTGCAAAAAGATGGTTTAGATTTCCAATTATTGGTGCTACTCAACCAGCTGAATTTTTTAAGCTTGCCTTACTTCTTCTGGTCGCAAGTTTAGTCGTAAAACATAATTCACAGTATATGGCACGGACATTTCAAACCGATTTACTTTTGATTGGTAAAATATGTTTGATATCTATTCCACCTGCGTTAATTGTATATAGTCAACCCGATACGGGAATGGTGTTTCTATATATAGCAGCTATTGCATGTATTATATTTATGTCAGGAATTCAAAAAAAGTTAATCGTACTATGTGCAGGAATTCCGATGACTGTATTGTCTGCTTTAATATTTATATACGTAAAATATCCAGATATTTTCTTCAATAAGTTAGTTACTTTATTAAAGCCCCACCAACAATCGCGAATTTTAGGCTGGTTAGATCCATTTCAGCATACAGATCAGGGATATCAAACTCAACAATCACTTTTAGCTGTAGGTAGTGGAGGGATAGAAGGAAAAGGTTTCGGTTCTGGAAATGTTTATATTCCAGAAAAACATACTGATTTCATTTTTGCCACAATTGCCGAAGAAGGCGGTTTTATAGTTGCCACTTTTATAATATGCATATTCTTCTTACTGCTTTCCCGAATACTTATAATTGGTAATTCCGCAAATAATTTATTCGGCACCTTACTATGCGCAGGAATTGTAGGCGTTCTAATGTTACAATTTTTTCAAAATATCGGTATGATTGTGGGATTAATGCCTGTCAAAGGTATTGCACTTCCATTTTTATCATATGGCGGAAGCTCTTTATTTTCGAACATGCTAATGATGGGGCTTATTCTATCCACACGAAAAACATACAAAGAATATATGTTTTCAGTGAATCAGCACTAAATATCAAATAAGAAGTACCTATACCTTAAACTATTCGTAGAATAACACGAGATGAATAAAAAGGTTACAGAGCTATAATCAAGTATTGTTAATAAATAGATGGAGGAGAATAATAAACATTCTTCTCCTTATGTCTGTAATTAGGGTTTGCATTATCAATTAGTTCTTTCTCTTTCTTACGTAGCAGGAGTTTTCGCATTTTAAACATAGTAGAAGAACATAATAGAATACTAATGAGTTGCCCATAAAGGTGACATTCTAATTGCTCTGGTTTTACATTACGATAACCATCCGTTTTGATAAGATATTTCCAATTTTTAGAATCATCACTAAAGATCTTATAAACTGTATTTTCAGAAAAAACCACAAGCATGTAAGTAAAATGAAAGGAAATTCAATATGAGAAAAATAATCTTACCACTACAATGAATAACAGAAGCATTCATGAAAAACCTGTGGTGCGATATCAAGTTATTTTAGTGCTTAAAACTTTCGATTAAGAATTACAGTTTAAATTATTCGTATTTAAAAAAGGATTTCCATGGCAGATAAAATATATATTATTTTAAAGAGGTGTAAAATGAAGTTTATTAATGAACAAGAAAAAAAACTTACTAAAAAACAAATTATATTACTTATACTAATAATAGGATATTATTCCCTTGTAATATTAGCTACCACATTTGGCCGTTCAGCTGAGAATATCTTTGTAAGAACAATTGATTTCGATGTACTGAGCCAGTATCAACAAGCATGGAATCAATTTTCATTTAATTCTTTTTTTCATATCATTGTTAATATAGGTATGCTATTTCCGCTAGGGATCTTATTACCTCTATTTAGTGAAGTTTTTTTAAAAACAAAATGGATGTTAATCAGTTCAATTACAACATCTTTATTTATTGAAACACTTCAATTTATAACACTTCGTGGAAGTGCGGAATTAGACGATTTATTTCATAATACCATAGGTATGATGCTAGGGTATTGTATATTAAATATAGTTCTTATTTTTTTGAAAAAAAAAGAATCACACACACAAATAGTCAAATATTTAATCTTACCCACTGTAGTAAGCTTCGTCACACTTGGAATAATTATTTCATATCAAATGAAGGAATTTGGTAATATGCCATTTGATCCTTATGGAAAAACAGATATGTCTCATGTCACTATAAAAACATCACTAGAGTTAAGTAAGGAAGGTAAAAAAATACCTGTTTACGATTCCAAAGGTCAAAAAGTGCGAGACGTCGAAACTATTTCTCCAAAAGAAGCATTTCAAAAACTGAAACAAGGAGACATTTATCCTATGGGGCCTTTCGGAGCAGGTGAAGAATTTGAAGGTGAGACATTAGTCATTACAGAGTATAATTTAGAGCACGCCACTGATACAAAAGGTTTTGCTCAACCTGTATATATTTTTCGCGTACATTTAAAAGATAATGACGTAGTTCTTACAGCTCCACCTATTTCCGCGAGGAAATAATGTCAATTTTTTTGTTTTTAATATATGATCATCAGGGTTGCCGTCGACGTTAGTTTTTTCTTATAGGTGTACCATTAACATTGTAACGAAAATATACGTTAAGCAAAATTCGACATAAAATGAGCCGAACTTCCTAATCTAAGGAATATTCGGCTCATATATTTTATTTGGGCTGTAATTTGTTCTCTTCAAAATCCTTCATTATTTTATAAAACGTGTTTTTCTTTAGCTCTAACATTTCCATAAACATAACAGCAGTAATTTCGCCACTCTTCCATTTTGAATGAGTTTCTTCTATTATATTTATTTGTTGTTTGCTTAAGGTTGAAAGGTTCACTTGAGGACGGCCTAAATGCTTTCCTTGAGATTTAGCTATTGCAATCCCTTCCGCTTGTCGCTGATAAATTTTTTTACGCTCTTGATCTGCAACATAGGAAAGCAAAGATAAGAATTGGTCTTCCATTAATCGTCCCATATCACCCATATCACGAAATTTACGACTATCAAACAAAGTTTCGTTTTCTAAAACAACAATATCAGCTTGTAATTCCCTTGTTATGTATTTCCACTCCGAAATGACTTCATCATAGTTACGTCCCATACGATCTAAAGCATCTATGTAAACAATATCACCTGCACTCAATATTTTTCGTAATAATTGATACTGAGGACGATCAAAGTGTCGTCCACTTGCTTTGTCAACAAAAATACGCCTAGCTTCCACTCCTCGTTCCATCATCTTATGTAATTGACGTTGTTCGTTTTGATCTTTTGTACTTACACGTATATATCCATAAATATTTGCCACGTTTGAGATGCTCCTTACATTTGTTACCACAATTATACCACTTTCGTTTATAAAGGTATTCATTAAAAATAAACGTTTATAAAACAATTCCATCCACCTTTATAAACTTGATATTTCAATGTTTCATAGATGTTCTCCATATGTTTGTAAAGGTATACCTTTACAAACGGCGGTTTGCTTTTCCTATTAACGAAAGGGATATTTTAGTTTCCATTTTAGAAACCATCTACTTTTCAGTATCGAATAATCCCTATTTAGCTGAAAAATAGCCTTAACATACAACTAACCTTTAAACTATATCTAAGCATATAAATTTTTTCGATATGGTGAAGCCTAATGGATTTTTCATTTTAGGAGTAAACGAAAACTCGGCAAGGTTTGTTTTTCTATGTATTAACGAAATAATGTGCTCAAAAGTAAAGGTTACGATTTTTAAAATTTTTAGAGTGTAAATCTATAGTTATTTTATTTTGGAACAAAGACAATAAAAATGCGGATAAAAATTAGTTTATATTTATTATTAGATTGGAATAATTGGTAATGATTATAAAAAAATAACTGCGTGTTTTTTGTGTTAAAATAGGATGATACATTATGATTTAATTTTGAGGTGCGAATAATGATAGTTAATCATATTAATGAAACAACAATTGAATACGGAAAAAAAGTAGGGAAAAATACCCGAAAGAAACTAGGGCAATTTTTCACTCCGCCTGCGGTTGCAAGTTACATGGCAGGGTTAATGAAATACAGACAGTCGAGTGTTAGAATTTTAGATACAGGTGCAGGAACAGGCATACTGACGGGAGCATTATGCGAAAGTATTTTGGATAATGCTATTATTACGAATGTACATATCGATCTGTATGAAAATGATGAAAAGGTTCTACCCATTTTAAGGGAGAATATGAAATTAATCCAAACAAAAATGGAACAGAATGAAAAAAAAGTTACTTATTCTATAATTGAGCATAATTTTATATTGTCAAATGACGACTTTTGGAATGGTAGAGAAGAAAAATTAGAAGATGATTTATATGATGTAATCATAAGTAATCCTCCGTATAAGAAGATTGCAAAAGCTGAACCTGAATCTGTTGTGATGGATTCAGTGGTTCATGGTCAGCCAAACATTTATTTTTTATTTATGGCAATGTCAGTTAAATTATTAAAGCCAAATGGAGAAATGATTTTTATTACGCCAAGAAGTTTTACAAGTGGTCTATATTTTAGAAAGTTTAGAGAGTATTTTTTAAATACGGTCCGATTAACTAACGTACATCTTTTTAATTCTAGATTAGATGTATTTGATGGTGAAAAGGTATTACAGGAAGCAATTATATTGAGAGCAATTAAAACTAAACAAGTGACTGATTCTATTCTCATTTCAACAAGTCAAGATTTGCACACTAATGAGAGTTTTATACATAAAGTCCCCTATCAAACTGTAGTAGATATGGATTCATATAATCTTTTTATTTTGATTCCAACCTCTTTAGAAGAAGTTGAATTGCTTACGGTAATAAACTCATGGAATTATAATTTGATAAACTTGGGATTTAAATTAAAAACGGGTCCTGTTGTAGATTTTAGAGCATTGGAATTAATAAAAAAGGAACCAGAAGCAAATACTGTGCCCCTTTTATGGGCTAACCATTTCAATAATAATCGAATTTCTTTCCCAGTTGCTGTTTCTAAAAATCCGCAATATATTATCAATACAGTCGAAAGTAAAAAAATTTTACTTGATAGTAAAAATTACTTATTGGTTAAGCGACTTACGAGTAAGGAAGAACGAAGAAGAGTTCAATGTTCTCTATACTTTGCTGAGGAATTTCCTATTGAAAAAATTGGCATTGAAAATCACTTAAATTATGTTACTAAGCTAAATGGAGACATGAATAAGGAAGAAATGTATGGATTATTTGTACTTTTCAATAGTACCTTTATCGATACATACTATCGAATTTTAAACGGAAGTACACAGGTCAATGCAACTGAAGTAAATGCTATTCCTCTTCCTTCTTTGAATGATATTAAAAAGATGGGAAAACGATTGATGGAAATGAACTCTATAACAACAGAATCTTGTGATACGATAATAAAAGCATTGTTTCAAAACAACCCAATGAAAGAAAAAGGTACAGAATAAAAAGGAGCTGACATAACAAATGGGGAAATTGGAAGAGGCAAAAGAAATATTAAAAAAATTAGGGATGCCCAAACAACAGTACAACGACAGAAGTGGTTATGTGTTATTGGCATTGGCAGGTGTAAGGGAGGATGATAGTTGGAATAACGCTTCTATTAATTCTTTGAGAATTGTTGATATGATGAGTTTTATGGCTGAACATTATGGAAAGATGTATAAACCTAATTCTAGGGAGACGATAAGAAAAGAATCTATTCACCAATTTGTGGACGGTGCAATTGCGGTTAGTAACGATGATGATGACGAAAGAGCAACGAATAGCCCTAAATATTCTTATAGACTTGCTGATGAAACATTAGAGGTGATTCAAGCATATGGTACGAAAGAATGGGAAGGAAAATTGCAAAAATGGCTGAAAAACCATGAAACCCTTGTTGAACAATATAGCCAGGTTCGTGAAATGGCTATGATCCCTGTGGTTGCTAATGGAAAAGAGCTACAGTTTAGTCCAGGAGCACATAATGAATTACAAAGAGCTATAATAGAAGAATTTGCTCCAAGATTTGCTCAAGGAGCAGAAGTTCTTTATGTTGGGGATACAAAAAAGAAAGACTTGATTAAAAACAAAGAGAAATTGCAAGAAATTGGTGTTCTTATTACAGACCACGATAAGTTACCAGATGTTGTCCTATACGTAGCTGAAAAGAACTGGTTGTACTTTGTGGAAGCTGTCACAAGTGTAGGGCCCATTTCTGTAAAGCGAGTAAACGAAATACAAGCTATGTTAGAAAATTGTAATTGTGGAATTATATACGTTACTGCATTTTTAGATATGTCCAGTAAAAATGGATTTAAGAAATTTATAGACAAGATTGCGTGGGAAACAGAAGTTTGGATAGCTGACAATCCAGATCATATGCTCCACCTCAACGGAGATAGATTTTTCGGACCACGTTAAAATAACCTTGATAGAGTATTAGTCAGTTGATTAGTTTTAATCAGAGATCACCATATGTTAATAATAAAAAAGATTAGATATTGTTCTATCATAATATCTAATCTTTTTTATTATTGATTGACTGGATTTTAACAATATTTCTTTGTAATTGCACCTGCTATATCAATTGCTCTTTGTATATTAATTTTAGAACTAATGGCAAATTCATTTAGATACACAATCAATCAAATACACTAAGGGGTTCAGCCGAGATACATGTAAAACTAGGTCAGAGTAATACATTTTTTACTAAAAGTTGTTTATCGGTAATATTTGTAACATAAACATTCGTTTTTGTTACGTTTTGTATTTGAAAATATGAAATATCCTAGCCGTTGAACTAGCTATATCAAAAATAATACGTAACATTATTATCAAAATAGCTTTTTGTTACAACATAATTGGATACTGGAAATGAAGTACAGTACATGACCCAAAATTACATGTATCTCGGCTGAACCCCTAATAAAGTTCTATAAATTCTCTTATGGAATTTAATCTTTGGGAACCGTACTATAATTTATGAGGATTATTTTTTGTTAAATTTTTTAATTCGTTTTCAAGGGAAAGCTTAAAGCTTTTTTTTTCTTTTCAATGGATGTGATCTTACGAAAAGTTAACAAAGATAACATAGAGAATAATTTATAATATATCTCTGTATATCCGTTCTTCTTGTTTGAAATAATTTGCTCCATGGTATAGAATCTCCTTTTTTGATACAGTCCTATTTCTAATTTCAATACTTGATTATTATTTTACCAATTTTTATTAGGATCTTCTACTTTACTAATTATTAATTCTTGATAACCTATATTCTAATTTTATATTTACCTTTAATAGTGCAATTTTTTCGTTTGGGGATACTTCAAAATGCTAAGTTGATGGGCATGTATGTTGACCCTAACTAAATCATTTAAGGCAGATCAGGTATTAAACCTTGTAAAAGGTGTTTGGCAGGCATGCATAGAATCACTTCTTAGAGGTGATGACTATGACAGTGGAAACATCAATAAGGTATAGAGAAATTACAGGAACTATTTTTAGAAACGGTCGGTTTCAATATGAAGCTAGCCATAAAGTATCCTTTGATGATAACTATGAAGCCACTTTTATTCTAGGTGGCAAATACAATGAGTTATTTACGATTCTTTGCCGATGTAATATGCGTTATCTTGAACCTGAGTATAAGAATGCACCTAGAATTATAATCGAATTCACTGGTTGTTATGATGAGTTTAGTGAATATTACTTCATGGATTCATTTAGAGATGTAAATGCTTTTTTGAAGGAGATGCAACCTTTAATTGATGTTGCAAAACATATGGAACAACAAACTAAATATCCTGAGTTTTAACTTAAATAAATGTGAGGGTGAATACACTCTCACACTTTTTTTGTATTCACTTGTATTCGTTTTGTAGTGAAGGAACTGAGTTAACGAATACAGAATGTATACATTATGAATCTATATAAAGTGATAACGTGGGCTATTTAGAGAAATATGCTAGAAATAAGAGACATAAGGAAAAATCTGAGGTAGGGGTTCAGCCGCATGCCCATCAACCTAAAGTTTTATTACACCCCCCAGAACGGATTTTTTAGGATTTCTTGTAGCGAAAAAACTTATTTATCGTTTTGGGGGTGACCTGTTTTCTTAGGTTGATGGCAATGTGGTGATACCCCTCATTGTATTTAGAGTAAAAATTTTTAAATATAGCAGAAATGATAATGAAGCATTTATCTCTAATTTGCTAACTAAAATTTTTCAATAAAATTAATGTAGTAGAACCAATGGAGAAATAGGTTATTAAATATTCTACATTTTATAGACTTGCTAAACAGTATAAAGAAGTAAAAAAAGGGAATCCTAACGAATAATTAAGGATGATTCAGGGGGTACCAAATGGAGCATAAAACAAAAGTAACAATTGGAGATTACGTTCAATTTTTATATCGTAAAAATCCTAATTTAGAATTAACCGGATATGTAATCAGTGTTCTACAGAATACAATTGTTGTAGATATTACAGAGATAATGGGATTTGAAGTAGATGATGTTAGGCAAGTAGTAAAACACGGTTACTATAATAAAGTGAATCAAAGGCAAATAAAAAATAATGTTTCATAAAAAATGCTCCTAGATCAATCTAGGAGCATTTTTTTGATGAAGTTACTGGATTTCTTACGATGATAAATACCAGCCGTTAAAGAGTAACATATTCATTTAGAAAAAGCACTATCATGAATTCTTTTATATGCCAACCGAAGTTCATCTTTACCTAAAATTGGTGTTTCACACCTTCACATTTTTGAGGAAGAAATTTTCTATCTGAAAACGATAAAAAAAGTCCTTAATAACTTGTTAAGGACTGCGGAATAGAACCGCAATTTGGGCTGACACCCAATCAGTTTGTAGAAAATAAATTGCGATTATAATAGCAATTGTATTCCCAAAAGCAATGTTTCAAATGGATTTTAACACACCTGTAACTGTAATGGTATCAACAAAATGTGGATTGAATTACAAATAGTGGTTACGAATATTGGAAAGAGTTTAAAAATTAATTACTTCTCATGAAGAAAAAGTATTAAGAAGAAATTGTAGCGATAAATTTTTAGAGGAAGCACCGATAGAGGGCGCTTTTTTCTTTGCTATATAAAATTTATATAATAAATGTGAAATTAACTAACCAGACAATTGAATACTATACTGTAACTCATCTGCATCATATATTGATTCATAACTAAAATATTTAAAACAAACGTTTGTATAATTCTCCTACACAAAACTTCTTCATCACATAAATAAAAATCACCCATTTACATATATTCAAGAATTATAGTTAGTTATAACGCAAAACGCATTTTCTTATAGTTAATTAATCTTGAATATTTTTATACATGTTTCTGTAAGAATGCACCATTCTTCTCTATTTACCTATTCTTATATTTTTTATAATTTATTACTATATAGATATTGATTAAAAGTATTTTACACGAAATATATGATTGAGATTTTTAGAGGAAGAGTGGATCTTTATGTATTAATTCACATAATTTTCAAACATTAAAACCCTGGATGTTAATATTTGTTATATAATAGAATCAAGCCGTAATCAATATGGTTTCCCCGTTATAAATAATGAGATAATTTGTGTGTTCCGTGTATTCGCTTTAAAGCAAAAAGAACTTGTAGTGATTTCTACCAGTTCTTTTTGCTTTTCTTATTGTATTAGAAAAAAGCCCTTTAAATATAGCAGAAACATTAATAAAGTATATATCTCTAATTTACTAACTAAAATTTTGTGATGCAATTAATGGAGTAGAAGCTATGAAGAAACATGATATTGAGTATCTTTCATTTTATAAACTTGCCAAACAGTATGAAGAAGTAAAAAAAGGGAAACCTAACATATAATTTATGATGATTCAGGGGGTACCAAATGGAGCATAGAACAAAAGTAACAATTGGGGATTATGTTCAATTTTTATATCGTAAAAATCCTAATTTACAATTAACCGGATATGTAGTGAGTGTTCTACAGAATACAATTGTTGTTGATATTACAGAGATAATGGGAAGTGAAATAGATGATTTTAGGCAAGTAGTAAAACATGGTTGCTATAATAAAGTGGTTCATAAGCAAATCAAAAATAATGTTTCATAAAAATTGCGCCTAGATATATCTAGGCGCAATTTTTATGGTGAGTAGTTCAATTATCTATATTGCTTTATATAAATGAATTTTCCAAGCGGATGTGTTTGATGTAAATATTTTTTCAAGAGATAAATTGTTTTCTGCTGCATTTTCAATTGGAACAGCAGAAAATATGTAACGACCATCCATTTTTTTGAAGTGTCCTATATTTAGTTCTGCATTTCTTAAGCGTTTGTTTGATTTTTTTGTAAACATATAGTGTTTTCCAAGTTCATCGGTGAAAATATAACAGCGGCCACCCCATTCGTCAAAATACGTACGAATCGTTTTATTCTTCGCCAGTTCCTTCTCGATTATTTTTCGAAATTCATATTTATATGATAGAGGATAAAAATTATTATATGTATCAAGTGTGTAGAATCCATTGTACTGAGCAATAGCAGGATGTAAACCAATACTAGCGACACGGTACTGTTCCAAAGGTAAATCGATATACTCTTTTATCTCCTGGAATTGTTCTTCTGCAAAAAATTCCTTTACTGAAGGTTTATTTTGAAAAATAAGTTCTTCATTAAAAAAGCTTAACAAAATAATTTGAGCTACCACAAAGCCTGTTACAGCGTGTCTCCATATTTTCCCTTGTAACCATAAAACTTTTAATCCAAGAGCGAATAAAACATAGATAACTAACGGGCGTAAAAAATGATAACGTGCAAAATTAAATGTATCTAAAATGTGAAAACGTTTTGTTAATGGAAGCCAACCTTTATAAAACCAAAAAGCATACCAAATTGACAACGCTATGTTAAACCAAAATAAAAAAACAAAGACTTTTTCTTGCTTCCATTGTTTCTTAGTAATGATAAAATACAACGCAATAAGTATGACAGGTAAAATAACAAATGTATGGACTGTCATGACATGGGTATGTCCGAAAAGGAAATTTTTCAATGTGAGGCGGAGAGACCGCCATAACGATAATCTTGCATGAAAATATTCATCTCTACTGTTAGGTGCAGTAGATAAAAAGAAGGAAGATACTAAGCGATATTCTACAATCATGTAAATGAGCGTCATATAAATAATTGAAAAAAGAAAACGAAAGTTCCATTCTTTTTTTATTACTAAGTCCACTAACCAAAGGACTCCCATTCCGCTTAAAAAAAAGAAAAAACCTAAAACAATACTCGAATATAGAGGAATAAGAGTGAGTACGAAATAGTTCTTCCACGACCTTTCTCCTTTTCGAATATTTAAAAATGCCCAAAGTGCAAGAGGCATTCCGAGAGTACTAAGCATTCCTGAAGGCCAGAAAGGAGTAAGAGCAAAAGCTAATGAAACTCCTACTGCAATGACCCTCCATTCCTCTCTAGGTAAAAAATGTTGTTTTAAAAGAACATACATCCCTATAAATGCAACCACTCTTGTAATCGTTTGACTCAATGCATACGCAACCATATTTGGAAAAAAAGCATACAACCAAACGATACCACTAAATTCCGTACTAAATGCGTTTCTTGACAATTGATTGTTTATCACCTGTGGAATTGTAGCATCAATCGGACCTATTATCTCTCCGCTCCTTGCCAAAACCTTATACCAGGACAAATTGGAATCAAGATTATCATGAACGCGAATATGCGCATTTTCTCCAAGAATAAATAAAGGAGACAAATAAATAATGAGTATGATTGCTGCAAAAACAAGTAACTTTAGTTCTTTGTTATTCTGGTTTAAAAACATTGAATGCACCTCAAGAAATTTTAAAAAAGCTTATTTATAAAATTTCCCAAACGACAGAAATTATCCCAGGGTTAATAAGGGGTTGTGATTTTTTGTAACTAAGAAACTTTTTGTATAAACTTAAGTGTGAAAGAGGGGGGATAACGGATGTAAATGTTTTTATTTTTTAATTTTGATTAGTTTTATAAAAAAGAAAAGCTTTAACAGTTAAGTGGTTCAAAGACTAGATTACAGTCATTATTTAATCTAAATAAAGAAAAGAATTATGGCGGTGAAATGCACATGCTACAATTCTTTTTAGTATATCTAAGATCTATTTATTTTCTCCTTATTGTATAAAGCTATATCCTCTTCTATATTCACAGTCTCTTTTACAACATAAATTGGTCGATTTTTACTTTCGTCATAAATACGAGCGATATATTGACCGACAATACCAAGACCAAGCAGTTGCACACCACTGAAGAATGTGATAGCAACCATAAGAGAAGCCCATCCAGTTTGGATGTCTTGTCCAATAATTTTAACAATAACTGAGTATATTAAAACTACAATAGAAATTAATACAGAGATTAAACCTAAAGTCATAACCATTCTTAGTGGCTTTGTAGAAAATGCAATAATACCATCTGAGGCAAATTTTATCATTTTCTTTAATGGATACTTTGTTTCACCCGCAAAACGTTCATTTCTTGCATATTCAATATATGTTTGGCGGAATCCAATCCAAGACATCATTCCACGTACGAAACGATTTCGTTCAGTCATTTGTTTGAATACATTTGCTACTTTACAATCAATAAGACGGAAGTCACCTGTGTCTTTAGGAATATTAATATCAGACATGAAATTTAAGAAGCGGTAGAAATATTTAGCTGTTACAAGTTTAAACCAAGTTTCACCATCACGCCGTTTTCTTTTCGCGTAAACAACCTCATAACCTTCTTCCCATTTTGCGATAAGTTCTGGAATGACTTCAGGTGGATCCTGTAAATCAGCATCAATGATGACGATAGCATCACCTTTAGCAACATCAATTCCTGCTGTTACAGCTATTTGATGTCCAAAATTCCGAGCAAAGTTTATTATT
Organism: Bacillus cereus group sp. MYBK95-2; assembly: GCF_051915225.1. Taxonomy (NCBI): domain Bacteria; kingdom Bacillati; phylum Bacillota; class Bacilli; order Caryophanales; family Bacillaceae; genus Bacillus; species Bacillus cereus group sp. MYBK95-2. The sequence continues at coordinate 26,296 of NZ_JBQAEH010000015.1, forward strand.
TTAGCACGAGAATCTTCGGCTGAAATACCTTTTAAAATTTCCATCGTCCGATCGGTACTACCATCATTTACAAAGATAAATTCATAATTAATATTATTTTGTAGCATAACAGATTTTAAACAATTATAGCATTCTTGTGCTACTTCTTCTTCAAAATACATAGGAACGATAATTGAAATAAGTTTCTCCAAGCTTTTATCCTCCTTGTAGTAGGGATTGGTTGAATTATTGCAAATGATTTTGTTTGTTGAATGTCCAAAGTTTATGAAGAGAAAAATTCATTATCATGCCAACACTGATAGAAAAAAGTTGTGAGATAAACTTATTGATAAAAAGTTTATCAACTAATATGAATAAGATAATTGTGTTAAAAATTAATACAATTAAATTTACAGTTAGGAATTTCAAAAATAATGATATATCTTTATTTTTGAATTCAAAAACCCAATTTTTATTCCAATAATAACTGTTAATAACACCAATTAAATAAGCAAAGCAGTTAGCGGTAAGGTAATTTATACCAAATTTAACCAAAGCTATGTAGCTAATAATTGTGATAAGTGTATTTAATATTCCTATCAAGATAAACTTTAAAAAATTCTTCATAATGTAGTATCCTCATTTTTATAAAAGATATAAAAATATAAAATGATAATTTGCAGTTTTTTGTATAAATCAATGATTACTTTAAGGATGTATTAGGGATTACCATTTCAAAAAAGAAGATTGTACGTTTAGACATAAATGAACCGGTTCCCTGTAAGATAAAGAACCGGCTATCTATTTACTGTTGTTTTGATGGGATTTTTGTCTTGTAATGGTGATGATTATTAGTTTGGTTACCATGTCTTTTTTGGTTGTTAGGTGTAATTTCATCAGCAAATTCCATATTTGCTAAGTTTACTTTGGATGGAATAAATGATCTGGTTTTATTTTGCAAACCTTGGAACATATGTTTTGCAGGTTTAATCATATTTGAATTACGTGTTGCTAATACCCCTAAAACTGTTCCTAATCCTAGTAAAGAAGCCCAAATCCATCCTTTATTGTTCTTCTTTTTATTTCCGAATAACTCAAGCATTTGTTGAATTATTTTTCCAGAATTCAATGATGACATCAAGAAGTTAAGAATATTCATTTTTGTCCCCCCTGTAAAAAATCGTAAAAAGAAACACTAGGTTCAATTCCACATAATTTATGATGCGATATTTTATAGAAATTTATGATGCCAACTTATACTAATAATTCTTTATTTTTAAACCGGCCCCACTAATGTTACCTAATTGTTTTTTATCAAAATATGCACAATGGTTCTATGAAAAATTCAAAAATGAAATGAAAAGCTATGTATTATTGGGTTGGGATTTTATACATTCTTTTTAATATCCGGTTATGTAATGTTGAAAGGGTGAGTAACGTAAGGATCGAACCCACTAAGGTAAGTGACATATCCCATTGTGCATCCCATATATCACCTTGCATACCTAAAAAGTCTTTTGCCCCTTTTCCTCCCTTTGCTATTTTAAAAGCTAACCATTCGATGATTTCGTATAATGCAGCAATAGCAAGTGAAATACTTATACTAATCGTAACTAACCAAGGGCCTTCAGTTAGTTGGGTTTTCCGTAATAAGATTTCTCTTATCACAATGGTAAACAAGCCTTTTATCAAATGTCCAAATCGATCGTAGTGATTTCGTTTTAAATCAAAAACATCTTGTATCCAATTAAAAAGAGGCACCTCTGAGTATGTGTAATGTCCACCGATAAACATTATAATGGATAATATTGTAATGATCATATAAGAGAGTGTGGTGAGACGAAACTTATTATACATTGCAATTATAATGAATAGACCGAAAATGGCAGGAATAGCCTCTGCTGCCCATGTTGAGTATTTTGCAGGATTAATAACAGACCATATACAAACGGCCATAACAACCAATAATAAGAATAAATGAATCAATGGAAGTTTGTTTCTTATCACTTTTTTCACTCCTATTGAAAGTTTTTTACTTAAAGTATTTGAAAAAACACAATTCGTATACAGAGTACTTAGAATTGTTCACCTTAGTTTATACTTATAAACGGCTTTTTTAATGAGCAGAATAATAAGAAAGGACCTGCATACTACATATTTCTCTTTCGGGAGGGAATAACATGTATATAACATTTCAAAAATAAAGGAGAACATCTGCATGAATTACAAAATATTTAGGGCTATCAATCGTCTAGCGGGTCGTAATTCAACTTTGGATACATGTATGATATTTATTTCACAAAAGACTCGATTCTTGTACATTTTTTTATTAGCCTTAATGTGGTTTAGAGACAATTCCTACAAAAAAATTATTTTATTTGCTGGTGTATCAGTTGGGTTCTCATTATGTATAAACCGTTTCATCCAGCTGTTTTATTTTAAGCCTCGTCCGTTTGTTATACATCGTGTGCGTTTACTTATCCCATCAAAAAATAATTCTTCATTTCCTAGTAAACATACAGCCTTAGCATTTGCCTTATCGACCTCTGTCTTACTTCGCGAACGCTTATTTGGCTCAATTATGTGGTTTTTAGCAATTTTGACAGGTTTCTCACGTATTTGGCTAGGACATCATTATCCATTTGATATAATAGGAAGTGCTTTTATAGGAATCTTAATCAGTATGGCTATTGATAATACTACATATGTATTTAATTCATTTGTTACCTGGATTATAAGTGTATATAGAAAAACAATTTTTGTGAACTAGAGACACTCTGCTTACGACACCTTTGATAAATCATAGTACATAATCTTGCATATTTTTTACTAAAGCAACTTTTACTCGAGGTATGTTTTGCGGTAAACTACAGGCATTTAGTTAATCACTTGAAGAAAATATTTATTTGCTTTTATGTCTAATGTTTTATCTGTAGGTTTGTTATGTGGTTACAATGGAGTTGATGAAGATGAGCCAAATCCGACGGAAGAACCTTTCGAAGAAATTCGCGAAAACAATAATCACTAATAGCCTAATATAGGAGTTATCAGTAACATACTGTTATCAAACAGCTTAATTGGAGTAGAGCAATATGAAGAGTGATTAAATGGAATAGAACAAGCAAAAGACACCTCTTACTATCATATTTAATTAAATATGATAGTAAGAGGTGTTTTAGTTATAAATAGTAGTATCTCAAAACTCGTGTACTTTTTGTTCTTTCTAACGATCATCATTCTATCATGCTATTTGATAATAAGTGTCTTGATTGTACAACAAAAATTTTAATATAGAACGCTACATGTCTTTCATTGTTTAAAGATGCTTGTTCATAAGTAATTTCCTTAATTTTTATAATATTACTTGGACATTTCGATAATAGACGTGGAATGAAAGGATGATAAGCATGAAGTGGCTTATGATAGGGATCGAGATTCTGTTATTGATTATTTTATTTATATTGTTTTTGAAAATATCTTTAAAAGTATGGGAGAGATAGTAAAAAAGTTGTAAGAGACTCATTCTGTACTTAAAAAAATCTAAAAAAAGTGAAAATCAATCAATGGAGATGGCATTCACAAATTGGCACAGGGGACGCAGCTAGTACTGGAATTGTAACTGGTTTTGTGTAGTCAATAAAAGGAATGATTGTCGGCGTTGCTGGAGAATATATGCATATTATTGATATACCAGAGCTTGAAATTACACCTGTATTTCAAGGAAAGGTTTTACATCTAGGTGTGAATTAACAGCGTCATTTCATATTTATCGTTCAATAATAACTGTATTTATGTTACTTATATTCATGAAAAAACAACAATCTGTTAGAACAGAAGAATCAGTTCAAACATAATGAGTGACAATAAAAAAGTAAAAGTTACTTATTTCTTTCATCCTCAGCAACTTTTTAAATGTCTTTTACATTTAGTAATTATGAAAAGACTACATTTGAAAATGAAAGAGCGTTTTTCAAGGTGTTCTCTGCAAAAAATGAATATTGAAAAAGAATATCACATGAATATTTCGTATCTGCAATAAAAAGTGAACAAAAACGTTAGTTTGTACTTATTAAATGGTGGTGTTTATTTAAATAATAAAGCGGCTAGTTCAATGAACTAGCTGCTTTATTGTTCAACAAGAATGATACCCACAACACGTTGTAACTTAAAGTTACAGCTATAGTATGAGCAGAAACAAAAATGTTATACAAGAAAGTTAAATAAAAACTTTATTAAGCACAACAAAGCAGCTAGTTAATAAAACTAACTGCTCGTTGCACAAAAGAAACGCTGGGCTTACAGAAATAATTTGTAACTGATTGTTACAAAAATAGTGTATACGAGATTAAAAATGTTATGCAAGGTTATAACAAAAGCACATCTTACAAAATATTAAGTAAAGTATTAATTCGTGTACAAAAAGGAAATGTAAAATGGAGATTCTTTATTAGAGGGGGATTATATGAATTTTATATGGGAATCATTTATTTTAATTTTGAGTGGCATTCTTTTATTACGAGTAGCAGGTAGAAAGTCTATTTCTCAGATGACATTAGCACAAACTGTAGTGATGATTTCTATTGGTGCAATTATTGTACAACCTATTGTAGAAAAAAGTGTATTAAAGGCTATTGTAAGTGCACTTATATTTGTCATTTCAGTAGTTATTATAGAATATCTCCAATTAAAATCTAATGCATTTGAGAAGTTTATTACTGGCAAATCTAAAATAGTGATTGAAAACGGTATTTTAAATGTTTCTAACTTGAAGAAAATACGTTTAACAGTAGATCAATTAGAAATGAGACTACGTAATCAAGGGATTTCAAGAATTGGAGATGTAAAAACAGCAACGTTAGAACCCAATGGTCAATTAGGATATGAATTAAAAGAAGATTCTAAGCCATTAACAGTAGGAGACTTAAAAAGATTAATTCAACCTCAATTTTTAAATCAAAATATACTATCGAATAATCCAACAGATTTACAAGCTAAAAATAATAATTCAAGTATATTTCAAGAAATTGATGTACAACCTGATTTGAAACATCATGATTTGAAGTGAGAAATAAAAAAGAGCAGCTAGCGAAAGCTAACAGCTCTCACAAACACTGTAACAAAGGACTACTTTTGGGAAAGAATACTGAACTTTATTCAAAGAAATGAAAAGTTGAACTACTTAATAAAGTTCATGTAAATACTAGTTCCAACTATTCCAATTAAAAAGGTAATCCCAATTATAAAGAAAAGAGTTTTAAGTATCGTAAAAGTTAATTTTATCTTATTCACTCCTGTTAAGAAATTTCTAAAATAGAGCAGTCAGCAAAAACGAATTAGGCTCACCATACATGCTCATCAAGCTAAGTTTGGCTTTTCTATGAAATTTTGTTTATATTCCCTATATGCTTGTAATTTTATTTATTTAAAAAATGATATCTACCTATAATATACCCATTTTAAAGGTAAATAGTGTATCAAGATTTTTTTAGTATGTGTGAACGAAAATTCAATTTGTTAAATATTTTATGTTTTATTATAAAAAACTCTTTGTCGAGGTGACACTTCATATGGATCATATTGGGCAAATTACCATAGAACTTGTGGTTGGCTTTTTTGTACTATTAATTGCTGCTAAATTATTAGGAAAAACACAAATTTCTCAACTTACCCGCTTTGATTTTATTTCTGCGATTGTTCTCGGTAGTCTTGTAGGAAATACTGTATACGATTCAAAAGTGAAGGTAGGTTCCATTCTATGTGCAGTATTTGTGTGGGTCGTACTCATCTATACGATAGAAATGGTAACGCAAAAAAGGAGAAGAACGCGAAATGTTTTTGAAGGGAGACCTCCCATTATCATACGAAATGGATATATCGACAGAGAACAATTAAGAGCGAATCATTTGGATATAAACCAGCTACAACAAATGTTGCGACAGCAAAAAGATATTTTTTCTATTCGAGAAGTTGAGTATATGATATTAGAACCGAATGGAAAAATAGGTGTCCTAAAAAAACTAAGTTTACATCTCCTACAATAAAAGATTTAAGTTTAAAACCAAAAACTGTATACCTACCAATTTCATTAATCAGTGACGGGAAAGTTGTTAAGGATAATTTAAAACAAGCAGGATTTGATGAAAATTGGCCTCATCTATACCGATTTTTTCTTCATATACTTCTGTTTTCAAGCGTATTCGTATTTTAGATTCAACTGCATTTCAACTCCCTGACCCCTTTTCATTCGTTTATCCAGGTGCAGGAGGATGCAGCCATACAGAGGGGGTGAAGATTCAGCTTGAGTATGATCTATTAAGTGGAAAGTTCCTACATATTCATACAGGTCCAGGTAAACAACATGATCGAACCTACGGTTCTCTGTGTGTCCCAACTGTAACGGCAAATGATTTATGTATCCGAGATTTAGGGTATTTTCATTTGAAAGATTTTCAGCATATACAAGATAACAAGGCTTACTATATCTCTCATATCAAGTCGAATACACGTATTTATCAAAAAAATCCCACCCCTGATTATTTTCAAGATGGAAGAATCAAGAAAGGTACAGAATATATACAAGATAGATATGGAAGTCTTAATGAACTCTCTTCAGCCAGGACAAACATGTGAAATACCCGATGCTTATGTAGGAATGACTGATAAAGTGCCAACTCGTGTAATTGTTCATCGACTAACAAAAGCACAACAACAAAAACGATTACAAGATCAAACTGTAAGAGAAAAAAAGAAAGGAATGAAGTATTCTTCGCGTAGTAAACGACTCAGTGGTATCAATGTATATATGAAAAACACCTCTACAGATATTGTCCCGATGGGGCAAGTACATGATTGGTATTCTTTACGTTGGCAAATCGAAATTTTATTTAAAACGTGGAAATCATTCTTTCACATTCATCATTGTAAAAAGATAAAACGAGAACGATTGGAATGCCATTTGTATGGGCAACTGATTGCCATTCTACTTTGCTCTTCTACCATGTTTCAAATGCGGCAATTACTGCTTATGAAAAAGAAACGAAAACTGAGTGAATATAAGGCCATATATATGATTAAAGATTACTTTCTTCTATTCCAAGCTATACAGAAAGACGCCCAAGAGCTATCAAAGATTCTAATCCACCTGTTCAACCTTCTACAGCAAAACGGGCGGAAATCTCATCGATATGAGAAAAAAACAGTCTTTGATATATTAGGTGTCGTTTACAATTGTACCATGTCTGATAATCAAGCCGCTTAATTCAAAAAAGTGAAACCCGTCAGGGTTTATTTCGTATGCAAATCTTTAAATTACCTACACTTACCCTTTAGAAAAAAGAAAAAATTTCGCCTAAAATTGACTTTGCATAAGCTTAGCTTGATAGCGATGGGTTCCTGCCAGCATTTCGGGAAAAATATGTCAAGAAAATAAGTAATAAAAAGCTAATTCTATTTTACTCATAAGACAGAATTAGCTTTTATATATAGTGCTTTACTATACTACGTTTAAAAAATGTATGTTTGATTACTAATCACACTTTAATCTTAAATAGATCTATGTTCGCTCGCTAATTAAAAAACATAGAATTGAATCACTTTGTTAAATAAAGTTAATATCTTTTTTAGAAGAGTTTTCAATATTTCCGTAAGCAATTTATACTCTTTTACTTTCTGCCACTCAAAATCATTGCATTTCCTAATACTTTTTTATTCAATAAGAGCTTTGGTAATTCCATTTCTTCAGCAAGCTTGCAGCTATTCAATTTACAGATATCGAGATTCTCTAGGTCATTTAACAACTCTTCTGTATCCCCAAATATTTTTTCATCCATAAATAAATCTAAGAAGATAAATTCGCCACCAGGTTTTAATACCCTTAAAGCCTCTTTAGAGTATCTAATACAAGAGAAACATCCTGTGTCTTACCTATTTTATAACTTATAACTTATAATTTCATTGTTAAACCATCTATAATATATATAAAATAAAGAGTCTTATTGCCGAACATCACATACGTGATATCCGTGAACCATTTTTCATTAGGCTTGGTAGCGATGTGTTGCTATCCCAATCTCTCATTTTTTCATAACCTATTCGTATATAGGGGAATTGGTAACACACTTCTACATAGACTAATATAGAGGTAAAAACTTTTTTCATCCAAGGAATGAGTGTATTTTGTTTGAAGGTAATAATATGTTCGATAAACCAAATGAGAAAAAGAAATGGCAGGGAATTCAGGCTGCCGCCTTTGAACCTAATCTCGTGGGGCCAACACTTGCATCTATTCCTCCCATTACTTTTCCAACAGGAGCAACAGGAGCAACAGGACCAACAGGGCCAACAGGGCCAACAGGACCAACAGGACCAACAGGACCAACAGGGCCATTGGCCACTAATATTAATGCTTTTATAGTGAATTTTACTACTACAGCTCTTATCCCCCAAGGTACCGGAATACCATTAGATGCTAATTTAATATTGACATCAGGGATAACACAAATACCAGGTTCTAGTGTTATAAATTTAGATGCTGGTACGTATTTGGTTGAATATAATACTGTGTCACAAGCTCCAACAGCTAATTTTGTATCTACTAGAGCTCTTCTTAATGGTTCTACTATTGCTGGGGCTAGTGTTGTTAGTCCACAAGTAGCTCCTGGGACATTTCAATCTTTAAGTACAGGATTTATTGTTATAGCACCTGATCCAGTTAATACTTTAGAAATTGCTGCTGATTCGCAAGGAGGAAATATCTATAATTCTCAGTTTGCAAGTATTCCAAATGTATCTGTAAGAATTGTAAAAATAAGTTAAGGATATTTAGGGTAAATCAAATTGAAGAAACGAAAGGCAAAATTCTATGTATTGAAAGAGAGTTTGGAATAGGTAATACATGGTTGGTAATGGCAGTACTGTCTATTGTGATTTTATTGCCGTTGCTTATTTTAGTTAATAAAGTTTTATTGAAAATAAAAAATGAACAGAGGATATAAAAATAGATTATTCATTCAAAAAAGAAGAGATGATCTCCCCCTTGAATATGAATTTCTTTACACTTTTGAGTGAAATTTTACTTTGATTTAAAAAACATTTGTAATAAATTTCTCAATATAGATATACTTTTTAATTATGGTTTTAATATTAATAATTAAGGAAAAATAAATTATAATATAAATATGATGGTTATCCTTTTGTTTACTCCTTGTGCTAAAGATAAGATCTTGTTCCCTGATCTTATCTTTTTATTTTTTGATTTTAGATACAAAAAAGGAATCTTTAAGAGCTTAAAACTCCCCTGTCACTAGGAAAGAAAGAGGAAAAACTTCAAAATCCGGTCTCTACGCAGCAGATTAAAGTAGTAAAAATTGCTTGGAGTAAAACGTTTGGACCGGGATTAGAAGTACTAGAACATATAAAACAAAGAGAACTAAATGCGTTATTTATTAAGATACATGTGAAGCAATGTAAGATACAAAGAGGACGTAAGGAATTTTTTCGGGAATAATATAGTTATGAAAATATAAGCACTTGAAGGGAGCCCTTGTGTATCTAAAACATTGGCGAAACAAATAGGTGATGTTAGGATGTAGAAAACGCTCACTAAAAAAGGAGAAGTGATTATGCCAGAAGCTTTTTATATGAATATTGATGATTACGAGAGACCTGCAGATATATTGCGGATGCTTGGACATCCTCTGCGTTTGATGATAGTTCGAGAATTAATTTCGAAAGGTCCATTAAATGTATCCGAGTTACAGAAGTTACTACGTGTTCCACAATCTACAATGTCACAGCAATTAATAAAGTTAAAACAGTTTAATATGGTTTCCTATGAGCGAAAAGGAAATGAGATTTATTATATAGTGAGTGACGAAAAAGTGATTGAGAGTATGAAGGAATTAGAATGTTTGCAACAGTGGACGTAAGAAGACGTGAAAAATCTCTTTATTTCTATAGGGTGAGATTAAATTTTTATAGTATATATAGTTTTAAAATAACGAAAAGTAGATAATTTGGGACGAATTGTAATACCAAAAGAAACAAGAAAAAAATTCACAGGTGGATACAGTGGATGCGCTAGAAATTATTGTAGAAAAAGATTCGTTTATTCTACAAAAAGATACAGCTCATGGTACTTGTCCTATCACAGAAGAAATACTTCAAAGAATGTAAAACTAGTAGGTGGAAAGCTACCGCTAATTCAAAACGGCGCAAAATAACTGTTAGCTGAACTAGAACAATACAAAGTGACTGTATGAGAAGAATAGGGGGAGAACACAATGGAAAAGAAATTACAATCATTTCAAAAGGATAGAGGTAAGAACATACTATTTTCACAGGAACACTTATTACAAGAAGCGTTTCAAAAGAGTAAGGATATCACTTTAATTCTGATAAAAGGACTACATATAAAAGGAATAATAAGAGGATATGATACTTTTTCTATTTTAATAGAATATGAGGGGAAGCAACAGCTTGTATATAAACATGCAATCTCCACGATTCGATTCTAAAGCCCACGGACAGGGCGTTTAAACATTTACAGGTACCTGACACCTTTAGAAAAATGAATAGGAATATAACTTTTATGTTATAATTTAATACTCATCCAATATTTATACTATACAACGACGTCTAAAACAGTAACTGAAAACCCCATCCCTATTCTATATAGATATGGGTTTTTCTACTTCTGATTTATCAAATAAAACAAAACATGAAGCGGAGAGAATGGTACTATGTATCCTAAGTTTTTTGATAAAATGGCCTTTTCAAAAGAGCATAAAGATTTATTAATTCAGTTGTATAATAAAGAAATTACAAGAAATGAGTATAATCGTGTATTAAACAATTTATATGAGACAAAGCATAAGATAAATGAAAATAAGAACCGAGATAAAGTGCTGGGTTCTGTTACAAAGTGTTTTTAACAAATAAAAGGTTGATATAATTTAATCTGTACCTTTTGTAAAGGACATTTTAAAAAAGGTTAGGCCACATCAAGAAGATGATTTCTGTATCCAACAGGAGTCATCTTTTTTAAATTCCATTGATATCTATAGTGATTATAGTACATCATATATTTCTTAATCTCTTGTTTTAATTCATTAAAGGACGCGCAAGGTTTTATATGAGCTTCATCTTTCAGATGACCAAAAAAACGATTCTTGTGGGGTGTTATCCCAACAGTTTCCTCTTCTTGACATGGATTGTCCAAGGTTTAGCTTTTTGATTAGCTTTTGATAGGTAGGGCTTGTGTCGTGGGTTCCTTGATCTGAATGAATATAAGCACCTTCAGTCAATCGAATCCGCGGATTCCTTTTTCATTTTTCTCAATAAAAATATGCTTAAATTTCTCTGTATAAGTGATACCTTTCTGACTTATAGATTTTACGTATAGGTTATTTGACAGAATCTGAATTTCTCTTTCGGTAAATAGCTTTTTTGTCATTTTCAACATTCTCCGATCCAAATTTTCCTTTAATTATACAAGAAATACCCAATAGAATAGACTTTTTTCAAGTGTATATTCTTATAATTTTTATAAATTATTATAGTGTAAATATTGATTTGAAGTTGATTATTTAAAATGGTGTGTCCACTGCTTTTTTATTTAACAAAAAAAGAATCTGTAAACCTGCAGATTCTCCTAATGAATATTCATATAATAAAATATTATAATTTAAAAATGGGTTCAAGTAAATAAAAAGGACCCATTGGAGTTTGGGTCCTTTTAGAAGTGATGATGTTTTCTCGGCTTAGGAACTGAGAAAATACAAAATATAATACATCGAGATTTAGAGAATTTCAATACCTAAATTAAAAATTACCGTGGGTGGATGAACATGGATAATGGCTATCGTGGAGAGGTTAGAGTTTTGGTAGGTAACATTGAAAGACCAATAAGTTTAAATATGAAAGCTCATGTAATTGAAAAAGGTACATGCATCACTCAAGGCGTCATAGCGCCAGTCGTAACAGCACATTTTGTTGAGGTGAACGAGCTATTGGCTATTGAAGGAATTGTTGGTGGATTTGGATCTAGGGGGGAACAAAGTAAGACAAAATTTGAATTTTATTAAAAAAAGACACTGCTTCCAGTGTCCCGACTTACTATGAGAGTTTTATGAGGAAACTTAAATAGGTGAATTTAAGTTTCTCTATAATATATGAAACTGCAATTAGAAAATCACTTATTTTTTAAAGGAGTTAATGGGTATTTGTACGTACTGAAGTCTTTATTAAAAATATCTTGTGCTAATTGGATAGTTTCATGATTATAAAAACTATCGTATGTTGGGAGGCGTGGGAATAAAGGGTCGGTAATATCGGCATCTGCAAAAGTACCTTTAAAAACCGCATTGTCCTTCTGATGATGCCATGATTTGGTTAGTATGTGTATGGGAGAAGTTTTTAGTTGATATATTTGTTCTAGGCGTACAATTTCGTTAGAGAAATTTTCAAGGTAGATATACTCTGTAACAAACTCCTCTTCACCTGGTACATATTGCTGTATTAAATGTGGATCTACTTGTTCTAAATCTGTCATTTGCTCTTTTAAATAATAGAGAAAGATTTTAAATGAAATAGGCTTATTACAATTATTAGTAACATAATAAAAGCTTCGAATAGGCTTCCATGCAGGGTTTTCTATGTAAGGAGGAGCAATGAGTGAAAAGAATGAACTTACAGCTCTTGTATATGGATTTCTAACTAGTTTATAAGTATCTTTTTCCTTTGTATATAAAGCCGCAGCAAGTTCAATAAAGTAGTCCGAGGAGTTTATATATATATCATTTTCGTAATGATGGATGAAAGAATTATATTTTATGGCCGGTTTAAATAAATTAATTTAATAAAAAAACCAATGTGCAAGGGAGGTACAACCACTTTTTTGACTCCAAAATAAAATTAAAGGGAAGTTAGGATTATAGTGGGGAACGCGTCCATAATTAATAATATTTGAAATAGACATAGTTAGCCTCCATTTAGTTATGTCAATTATTTTAGTTTATGAATAAAGAGCTTGGCATATGAACAAGAGAAGTAGAATAGATAGTTTAAAATAATATAATTTTGAAATAAAAAGGTTATTTTATTATATTAATGCAAAAAGAGTACATATCGGATATGTACTCTTGAAAAGAGGAAGTGTTTATAAGTGGTGAAACACTATACTACAACATATGCTTGTCTCATTTTAAAGTGCAAGGAATCTAACAAAATAGTTATTTTATTAGATTAGTAAATAAAAAAGAGCACCTGATTAGGGTGCTCCGCCCAAAATTATGAATAACAATCCATAAATAATATATGTGACTTTTGCCTAATGGTGATAATTTTTAAAGAAAAACTAAAAGTACGGCAAAGATATAATTATAAAAAGAATATAGCATACCAAAGAGGTATTAATATAATCCATCCAATAGTAAGAGCGGTGTATTTTAAGGTTTTTATGATTAGTCCTTTTAGATATAGAATGCACAAGGATGGGAATTTAATTGATTTTCCAACAAAAATCTTATTGTATGAGAAAAAATAAAAGAACCCATTTTTTATAAATGGATTCTTCCCTTAAGGTGTGCAAGAAATTCAAGGTAACTTGACCAGAGTAACCAGTGGAATTCCTTGTGGCAATACTGTATGCAAAGGAACCAATAATGTTAATGAATTTCAAACAAGATCATTATTTAATTAAAAAATCGTGTGCAAAAAATGTACACGATTATATAAAAACTATGTCTTGTATGCTCTTTGCATTTTATGTTTATTGTATGTCATAGTATGAGGTTAGTGAATGGATTTAGATAAAATCTTTATTTAAAAATTAAAGAGTGGTTTTTAAGGGGCTCTCTGGCTAAGAGTCATTTTAAGTTTTTATGGTGAAGTATTTACGCAATAATTTTGTTTAAGACCAAGATAATTTCTCATTAATAATACCGATTTGTTTCAGTAGACATGGCAATCGCTTTGGTTTCATGAACTGTACCATAGGGATGCTCTGGAGGTGCATAAATAGCGTAAATTTTAAGTGGTGTATTCCCCGTATTGATTACATTATGCCATTTTCCAGCAGGTATCATAATTGCATAATCATCATAGACCATTTCTTGAAAATCTAATTTATCTTTGTTATCCCCCATTTGAACGAGTCCTTGGCCCTCTTCAATACGTATGAATTGATCAGTTGTAGGGTGTACTTCTAAACCTATGTCATCTCCAACATTAATGCTCATTAGAGTTACTTGTAAGTTTTTCCCTGTCCAGATAGCGGTGCGGTAAGTATTGTTTTGTTTAGTGGCTTGGTTAATATTCAATACAAATGGTCTAGCTCCATAATCGGTTAATCTAATATTTTCACAATAAGGATTCCGGTTGTAGTCCCAAGCAATATTGTTGTAACTGTAGTAATAAGGATTCCAAGCGTAAATCCAATTATTGTTATTCCAGATGCAATCCATTGGGCTTTGACTTTGATAATAACGTGGATTATATTGCATATTCAAGCTCCTCTCATAATTTTATCATTTTCTGTTTATCCTATGCTGTTGTCTATTTATAGGAATGCAGAATAAGAGGAAATAGGCAGTGATAAAGGATGTACTATTTGTATAAAACACTTAATGAAATTGTTAATTTAAATAAAAAAGAGCCGCGCGCGAAGAGTTGTAGGTTTTCGTAAGGTTGAGTTATGTCGTATTCAAAAGGGATTTTAAAATGAATATTTTTTAAACGTACTGGTAAATTTATCTGATTCATTTAGAACTGTTATTTTAAACAAAAACGTTATTTGGTATGTAAATAGAAGAGCACTTAGAAAAGTGCCTCTCTGTAACGACTATCCACTCTAAAAAGAAATGATGCAATATATCATATGAAATTATGTGGATGTAGTTGTGTGTATTTTGTATAAAAATTTCATTTTGTAGAAAAGGGGAATGAATATGAAACAAGAGGTACAGCGATTAGTAGATAAGGCATTAATGTACTTTCCTAAGTCATTTGTAGAGAGTTATAACGAGCTAATATTTGAACCTAAAAACAAAATGTATTTTCATTTAGAAGATGTCGAAAGCGAATTAGATTTTAAATGTAAATTGTTCACATGGTTATCAAGACCTATAAGTATGGGACTAAGTGCTATTGGTCAACGAAGATTTTAAAAAGCTTAGGGACAAGCTTCACTAAAGAAGAAATGAGATTGATTGATACGTATTTAGGAAATGGAACAAATAAATTGCTGTGTGTAGAATTCGTAAAATCAGATTACGACTTATTGTTGGTGATTCCAGAAAATAAAAGAGCAGATAGCAAAAGCTAACTGCTCATCCAAGGAAAACAGAGAAAGATAACCATGTCTCTACAGTATTGACGGAATTTGGAGTTTTATTCAGGGGTAGAGGGAAATGGATAGAGTATTCGTTCTTGAGTTACTTGAACAGGAAAATGAGAGTGGTATATATGGTGTATTCGTAAAAGAAGAGGAAGCAATTGAGAAAGGCAAAGAGTTAATTGCATTAACAGAAAATGATTACTGGAGGTATACAGTTGAAAGTTATCCGTATTTCAAATAGGAAGGATGAACATAAATGGAGTTTTGGGTATTAGCGTATTTATACTAGAAGATGTTTAGTATAATTTTGCAGAAGAAGATACAACAATAGGATATACAGCTACTTGTTTTTACCAACTGAAGAGATGGCTCAAAGTATATCGTTGAAAATAATGCATCTGATGAGTTGATTCCAGTAAAAGTAACCATTCATACATTAGATGATAGTTCTTGGACATCATCACGTGAAACAGTTGACCATTGGGGACATTAAAACTCAACGAAATAATCATTTTAGTAGAAAGAGGTGAATAAAAATGGGACAAGGAAACCGCGGAATGGCGTTTGAAAAACTTATTAATCTATCGAATGAAATGTATCAAAGAGGTAGAGTGGCACTTATAAACAAGCGTCCGAATCCTGTAAAGGGCTAAAGAGTAAGGGGGGGTAGGTATTAACAGGATATTATGAATCTAAAAACACTGTAGACTACGACGGTATATAAAGGACGAGCTATAGCATTTGATGCGAAATCTACAGAGAAAGATACGTGTTTTGATTTAAATCACATAACGCAGCACCAGTTGGATTACCTGGAGAAATCGGAGAAGATGGGAGCAATATGCTTCTTCCTTATAGGCCTCACCATATCAAGAAAAGAAGATTGTAAGTTTAGACACATTTCGGACACGAAAAAACCGATTCCCTGTACGTTAAGAAATCGGTTTTTATTTTTGAATGATATTTGTAAATAAGATTAACTAATAAAATCCCTTCCATAAAATAGTATAATTTGAAGAAACACAAAGTATTTTTACTTCTTTGTTTCTTCAAGTTTTCGTTTATTAATAGCTCGATAAGGAGAGTCCTGTGATATTATAGTTTATTCTAGGATTTCTTAGATGGAATATTGGTCACTATTATATATACGTAGTGCAATTAAAAGTTTTTCTTTTTCTAGTTTTGGTCTCCCTATGTTATTTCCCGTTTTTTTACTCTCTCCTAATCCTTCTTTTCCTCGTTCAGCTTCAATCATTCTGATTTACACCCCACGATTGAAGCTGAATATTCAATTCCATTTACAATTGCTTGTGTTCGATATTGTACTACAACCTCTAAACCTTTTGAACGAAACTTATTTACAATTTAATCTAATTCCATTTTTAAATCCTTACGACTCCCAGATCTAACTATTTCAATTTCTATAGTTTTCACAGTAACACCTCCTAAACAAAATGTTAAAAAATTGTTGTGTTCACTATCACTTTGTTCTTCTTTACAATACATTTAACTTATTAACATTTAAAAATTATACAACAAAAGAGTGAAACGGTTTAGGATACTCTTTCACCTACCTCTTAATTAGATACCATTTTATAATTGAGTTCTTGACCAAAATCATTTGTGACAATCCCTTTAACCGATGAATGTTGCGAGTAAGAACGGCCCATTCAATATTTTCTATTCAAATATGATAGAATGAAGATATATCCAAAACGGAGGGAAAACAAATGAACTCAAACACAAAACAGTTTATTTATGATATCCAGCAAAGAAAGAACAATTATATAGAGAATGTATTAATAGCAATACAACATCCTAAAAAAGAGCAATCTGAACAAGTCATTCAAAATATAGTAGAGAAGATGGATATGATGATTAGTTTAGTTACTACTTATATGGCTATTGAATCTGAATCTACCAAAGAATTAAAAGAGCTTCAGGAAGAACTTATTCATGCTCAAGCATATATTCAAAAACGGAAATTTGAAGAAACACAGAGATAAAACCCTGTGTTTTTACTTGGTGGACTATGACATTAATTTTTTATAAATTTGATTATTGCTTTGGCATAATCCATACAATTTGTTGAATGCGTACAATATATGGCGCCGTATCTTCAATGAGCAAATGATCTGGTTTCACATCTTTTAACTGTCCTCTTACATTACCTCTTACAGTTTCAATAACCACATATTTACCAATTACTGATTGTAATGTCTGATATACGTAGGGATTAGGCGTACTTACCATATGTTGTTCACTCAAGTCATTTCCTTCCGAATAACTCATTCTATAAGACTCCTTTCTAATTTGCATTTTTTCTCCAAATATATGATATAAATCTTATAAATATGCTAGAAGGATAATTCATTATAGGAACGGAAATAACATTTTACTAGGATACGGTTTCTATTTCTACATTGCTAAAAATGATTTATATAAAGTTCCTTTTACCAGTTAACAGGAGAGGATAAAGGGATATTTTGAATGTACATCTAGGTTGTTCCTTTTAAGATATGTATGATTTTAAATAGGCCCTTTATTAGAATAGTGCTCATACTCTTTTGAGATTCTTTCGTAATACGTGCATTAAGTAAAATTGTTAACAATAAAAACACTCCATATTTTCCTCCTGTAGCTCCTATGATAATCACACTACTACAAATAAGTATTAATTAATAGGATAAACGAAACTGAATAAATACGATCATAATTCTTTGACATCTTTTCGTATTTTATGCGTTCTTTCCTTTAGAACATTAATTAACGCTTTAGGTGAATGGATACTCTATTCATTTGTATATTTTAATATAATTTATTTAAGAGGCATAGATATAAGTTATGCAAAGCAATAGAACTTAATCAAGTACTAAGAGTTATCTTATGGCAGATGTTCAAATAAACCTAATATTTTTATATTTAGAATCCCGTTGATGATTATTTTCTTGAAAATCACTTATATATGACAATAACATACACTAGTTATAAAAATGATAAGTTCTATCTTGAAATGGAGGGTGCTTATAATAATGTGTAAATTGAATCTCAAAGGACTAACAGGGAAAGTGGTTACAAAATCACATTGTGAGTATGAAAAGGCGAGGCAAGAATGGAATCGCTCTGTACAAAAGTTTCCACTCATTATTGTTTATTGCTATACAAAGTATGATGTAAGCAATGCAATTATTTGGGCAAGGAAAAAACAAGTGGATATTCGCATACGTTCAGGTGGCCATCATTATGAGGGATATTCTGTGGGCAATAACGTTATTGTTATTGATATTAGTAAAATGGACCGTCTAGAATTTACTCCAAAAAAACAAACATTAAAAATACAGGGGGGGACCAAAAATGAACAAGTTTATGATTTTGTCTCCTCTAAAGGGTATCCCTTTCCAGGAGGTACGTGCCCTACTGTGGGAGTATCAGGATACACATTAGGAGGCGGTTGGGGATATTCTTGTAGAAATTTTGGACTTGGATGTGACAGTTTAATAGAAATTGAGTTAGTAGACTATAAAGGCAGGTTAATTGTAGCGAATAAAAAATGTCATAGCAATCTATTTTGGGCTTGTAGAGGAGGTGGTGGTGGGAACTTTGGTGTTATTGTTTCAATGACATTTAAAATACCTCCAAAAGTCGATAAAATTACATTAATTGAAGTATATTGGCCCAAAGCATCACCAGAAATACAGCGAGCGTTCTTACAGAAATGGCAAAAATGGTTAGTGGACCTGGATTATAGGATTACACTTGGGGTTAGTTTATATAACTCTGCTAACGAAGGATTAGCCATATATGGACGAGGGATATTTTACGGAACTCCAGAAGAAGCAAGGGACATTTTGCAATCATTAGTTTGTATAGAGGGAGGAACAACTAGCTTGGAGTATATTGGCTTTTTAGATGCAATGAAAAAAATTGAAGCATCTTATCCTAAATCAGAACAATTTAAATCTACAGGAAGATTTGTCCATAGATATTATAATGATCAGGAAATTGAAAATATAATCCATCTTATTCAGGAGAGACCAAGGGGCAGTATCTTTGCAGCAATAAGCCTCTATGCTCTTGGGGGCAAAGTAAATGATATAAATAAGAACGATACAGCATTTTTTTACCGGGATGCTCACTATATTTTGGGGATTCAATCTATATGGGAAGAGCCTATGTTTAAAAAAGATAATGTTAAATGGGTTGAACAGCGATTTAGCTATATAAAAACTATTACAAATGGTTCCTTTATAAATTTTCCCTATAGCGAATTAAAAGATTATATGTACGCTTACTATGGAGAAAACTCCGAACGTTTAAAGGAAATAAATAAAGAGTATGATCCGTGTAATATATTTACATTTCCTCAAGGGATCCAAAATTAAATAAATATGTAGATTCTTATAAAAATCAAGGTTTTAAAAAAATATAAAAACTAAAATTTCGTATTTTTTGTACAGAGTTAGAATATGGACAAACTTTATGAAAAACTACAATATTCTTAAAGTAATAAATGTATTTATTATGTGGTTAAATAAAAAAGTACGGAATATATTTTCGTTATACAGAGAATCGCTTAGTTCGGAAAACGGAGAAAGCAATTAACTTTGTATTTATATACTGCTCAGTTTTAATCTAGGTACAATTAAAAATATAGAAAAATAATAAATTATTTTTGTGAAATTATCTAATCTATCCAAACTGCAATGCATGTATAATGTTTAAACATTTGTATTATTTTTATTATAATTTTTTAAATGTTCACAAAAATGTGTATAAAAATATAAGTTTTTTGTTTTAGTTATTTTTCAGAATAATCTATATTGACAAATAAACATTTGCGATATAGAATTATTTTTGTTCACCGGTGAACATTATAAGTAGCTTTTTATTTAGTATTCATATTTAGTAACTTTTTCTATCTCTTAATATATGTAGTGCGATGTATTCTCAATCACTAATAATTAATAAAATAGTTTATATTGATAAAAAAATAAAGGGATGATTATATGACGAATGCTATAGCGTTAAGAAATGTACGAAAGTTTAGTTCTCAACCCTTATCTACTAATTGTGCTGAAATATTAAAACGTAGTAAGCATGCAATAATAGGTATTAGTCCGTTTAATAGTAGATTTTCTGATGAATATATTAATAGACTCATTGAATGGGCATTACATACTTTTGATGATGTTAGTGTTTTATTAGCTGGAAAAGAAGCTGCAAATTTACTTGAGGCTCTAGGAACACCAAAAGGTAAAGCGGAAAGAAAAGTTAGGAAAGAAGTATCTCGAAATAGAAGATCAGCTGAAAAGGCACTTAAAGAGCATGGTGGTAATGTAAACGCTATCCATACTTTTTCTGATTTTAATGACAACAATGCATATAGCTGCATGAGAGCAGAAGCAGAACATATTTTTTTAAGCGAAACTGATTTTCGAAATGCTTGCTTAGAAATGTCACATGCAGCCATCTTAGGTAGGGCAAGGGGTACCAATATAGATATTGATCAAATATCAAATGACATGCTAAATATTGCAGTAGAATATGTAATTGCAGAACTCCCATTTTTCATTGGCGGAGCTGAAATTTTAGGAGCTCAAGAAGCTGTACTTATTTATCATAAACCATGGGAGCTTGGTCAACAGATAGTTCGAAATGATTTTTCTATTAAGATGAAACCAAATCAAGGATATTTAATGGTTCAAGAATTGGAAGATTTATCTTAGCAAATAGTAAGTATCTAATACAAGGGGGAAGTAATATGTCAAATACTATGCAAACGGTAAATATATTAACAGAGGAATTTCAAGAAAATCCATATAAGTATTTTTCATACCTACGTCAGAATGACCCAGTACATTATGAACCTGAGATTGATAGTTATTTTATTAGTAGATATCAAGATGTCCGTAATATATTGAACGATACTGAAACATTTACAACAAAATCATTAGCTGAACGTGCTGAGCCAGTAATGCGTGGACCAGTATTAGCACAAATGCGTGGAAAAGAGCATGTTGCGAAAAGAAAAATTGTTTTAAGAAGTTTTATGGGAGATGCTTTACAAAAATTAATGCCTTTAATTAAAAAGAATGCAGAAGATTTACTATTTCCACACCTTCCAAATGGAAAGGTAGATTTAATTAATGATTTTGGCAGAACATTTGCTGTTTATGTAACAATGGATATGATTGGATTAGATAAGAAAGATCATAAGAAGATAGGAGAATGGCATAGCGGTGTAGCTGACTTTATTACCAGTATAAATCAACCACCAGAGGCAAAAAAACATTCTCTTTGGTGCAGTGAACAGTTAGCTAATTATTTAGAACCAATTATTAAAGAGCGAAGATTAAACCCACAGGAAGACTTAATTTCTAAATTATGCAGTGCAAAATATGAAGGAATAGCTATGACTGATACTGATATTCTAGCATTGATTTTAAATATATTATTAGCTGCAACAGAACCTGGTGATAAGACTCTTGCTTTATTAATCTATAATTTAATTAACCAACCAAAACAACTGCAAGATGTATTAAGTGATCGTTCATTAGTACCATTAGCTATTGCAGAAACTTTACGTTACAATCCACCAGTGCAATTGATCCCACGTCAATTGTCAAAAGATACGGAAATAAGTGGTATCCAACTATCCAAAGGAACTACGGTATTTTGTATGATTGGTGCAGCGAACCGTGACCCTAATGCATTTGAAAGACCTGATGAATTCAACATTTATCGTCCGGATCTTGATATTAAAAAGGCATTTAGTGGTGCTGCAAGACATCTTGCATTCGGATCAGGTATCCATAATTGCGTAGGAGCAGCGTTTGCAAAATCAGAAATTGAAATAGTTGTAAATGTAGTCTTAGATAATATGAAAAACATTAAATTAGAAGAAGATTTTCAATATGTTGAAAAAGGGCTTTATACACGTGGACCTATTTCCATGCCTATTCTTTTTGATAAGTTAGTTTAAAAAAACATGGCTATTTTAGTTATTAATATAATTCAATTTTTGCTAAGGGGCTAAAACCCCTTAGTTTTTCTATTTTTATGAGAAGGTCAACATATATACCTTCTAAGATGATATAACAAAAAATTAAATACATTGTTTCCATGCTTCTAAAAATTTTGTTACAACTTGTAACTCGGAATCATTAAATTGTTGGAATAACTCACTGTAACGCTCATGTGCAATTTTGTGTAACTTTTTATGAACAATAGCTAACTGTATTCCCTTATCAGTTAAAGTATAAAAGATTTCCTTCTTATTATCTGTATTTTGATGCGTCAATAAAATTTTATTATCAATAAGAACGCGAATAGCTTTAGAGATGGTTGCTTTAGAAATATTAAGTTCCATAGATAGTAGAGTGTTATTCATTTGTTGTTTACTCTCATGAATAACCGAAACAATATGTAGTTGCGTTAGAGTCCAATTTTTATTTATATTTTCATATTCACTAACTAATTCTTTTATCATCTCTTGAGATGCATATTTTTTCTTTTCTCTTGTTATGACAAAGTCTTCAATAGCTTTTAAGGTTTGTTCATGGACAAAATTTGTCATAATAATTTCCCCTATCTAGAATTATTGTTTACCGGTTAACAATATAAAGTTTACCAGTAAACAATAATTAGGTCAACAATTTAAAAAAGGAATTTTATGCATTGAAACTAACTCTTTAATATAATAGGGCTTTATTAGGGTAAATTATGAAAAACAGATACATTAAAGGTTCTTACATAATTAGTTAAATTCCAATTTAGCAATTGACAATTGCTAAATGAGGATATAAAATCAAAATAGTTTACCGGTAAACAAAAATAAATGAAATAGATAAAGAAGGGTAGAAACATTTAAATGAATAAGGGCATAAAACAGAAAATTTACGATAATTATCTACATTTGTTACATCTCAATGAACAAAAGGCAGATAAGGATATTGAGACTTTTTTTAAGCAAGCAAAAATGGAAGAAATAGAACATGTACCGACAAATATGACAAGTATACACGTAATTGCCTGTATTGGTGAGAATCAACCAATAAATAATATTACAATTGCAAGGAAAATGAATTTATCTAAAGCGAATATCACAAAAATTAACACCAAATTAATAAAAGAAAATTTAATCACTCGTTTTCAGTCAGTTGATAATAAAAAGGAGGTATTTTATCAACTGACTCCGGCAGGACAATCACTTTGTGAATTACATCAGAAAATTCATGACCAGAAAGAAAATGAATTTTATCAGTTCGTTGATTCATTTTCTGAAATTGAACAAAACGCAATATTGAAGTTTTTACAAAATATAAATGATAAAATGTTGGAAAAATAAAGTTATTATAACTTAAATACATTAGTTAATTATTAATAATCTTTTAGGAGGGATAGCATGAACCGTGTTAAATCAAGTGCTTCTTTTCTTTTATATTTGTTGTGTATTAGTGCTTTTTTCGCTTCTTTAAATCAAAATATATATTCTCCAATAATCCCCATAATTCGGGATTCATTCCAAGTATCTATAACAATGGTTAACCTTTCCGTTTCCATATTTATTTTTATTACGGCAATTATGCAAATTGTTTTTGGTTCTATAATTGATTTTAAAGGTGCTAGGACTATTCTTATTCCGAGTATTATTTTAACAATTATAGCGAGTATTGGTTGTGCAATTACAAGTAACTTTACAGTATTTTTAATATGTAGAATTTTACAGGCTGTAGGGACAGCAGCAATACCACTTATTGCTGCGACTACAATTGGTACTGTATTTCAAGGAGAACAACGAGGAAGTGCAATGGGTACATATCAAACCATGTTATCCATTGCTCCTGCTGTTGCACCTGTGCTAGGAGGTTTTATTGGGGAAAAATATAATTACCCAGGTGTTTTCTGGCTACTTGTAGCAGTATCTGTAATTCTATTTATAACTAATTGGATATATTTCCCTAAGGATCGTGTAGGAAGTAAAAAAGAATTGAGTGGGAAAACACTTATATCTCACTATGCTTCTATATTTAAAAGCAAAGTGGGCAGTTCCATATTAATATTAAGTTTCTTTGCATTTTTTCTTTATTTCTCCTTCATTGTTTACTTACCAATTTTATTAACTGATCATTATCAATTAAGTTTACAGGTAGTGGGTTTACTTTACTTACCAATGGCTATTAGTTTAATAACTGGCAGCATGACTTTTAAAACAATTCAATCAAAAATTTCACAAAAAAAGCTTTTTATAACTGGAAATGTAGTCTTAGCTTTGAGCGTTATATTATTTGCTGTGACACACTCGAATACTTTAATTGGTGTAACAGTTGCTTTAATTCTCCACGGAATATCAATTGGTATCCTCACTCCTTTATTTGCTACTATGATTGCAAATGAATTTGAACATAATAGGGGAAGTGCAATGGGAATGTTTAACTTTATTAGATATATGGGAATGGCTGTCGGACCAATTGTTTCGGGATTATTATTAGCACATTTTAAGCCTACCGTTGTATTTGCTCTATTTGGCGGTTTTTTTATCTTTCTCTCTTTTGGCATGCTTATACGGATTAGTAAGAAATCTATTAAAATCGTGCCAAAACAAGAAAATCTAAAATAAGAAATGATTTATTAAAAAGAATTAATTGTATATAGACTGTATAGTTAAAATATTATGGTAAATTAAATGATAATCTTGTTCATAATAAAATGTGTAATATATTGTTTCTTTTTAATTTTGAATAAGGTAATTAGAAATTTAAATAAGAGAAATTAGATTTAGTTAAGTAATAAAAAAGTGTAGAAAGATTTTATTGTAAAAAGACAATCAAGTTATTTAATTTTAAAACCTAAAACAAGCATAACCCCGTTCTAAATTTAGAACGGGGTTAAAATATAGTTATTTAATTTTCGATATAAGATACTTCACTGTACTTAAAGATATAACAATAGAGTCGTTTAAAAATCAAGTTGTTTCATATTTTGAGCGAATCCGTATCCTAGATGCCACCGTATTTCAAGTGCCAAATGCTTTAGAGAATATATATCCAGGCTCTGGAAGATGGGCTTAAACAGCGGGTATCAATATGATTTACATAGTGGAAAATTTCTTGATTTTCAAGTGGGACCTGGCAAAAATAATGACAAAACATTTGGTACGGAGTGCTTAGATACCTTACGACCAGGAGAGTTATGTATTCGCGATTTGGGTTGCTTTTTATTGGAGAACTTAGATCAAATGGATCAACGAGGTACATACTATATTTCTCGCTTGAAATTAAACACGAATGTATATGTGAAAAATCCAAACCCAGAATACTTTAAAAACGGTACAATTAAGAAACAATCGGAACATATACAAATTGATGTGAAACAGATTTTGAAGCAACTACAGCCTGGAGAAACATTTGAATTTATTCAACATCGTTTTACAAAATCAGCTAAGAGAGTGATAAAAAAAACTATCCGATGACAAAATTTGAATTAGATTAAGAGAAAAGAAGATATAAATGGGGGGGAATTGGAAAATACATTTATCAAAAGGAAGAAGAGGATATAAAAAAATATCTGTATTCATATATGAAACAGTTCTTTCCTAATGCAAAGCTAGAGTATTTTACATAAAAAGAAAAGAACAAAGTTTATTTCTTTTTCAATCTAAAAAATTACTCATTCAAAAAGTGAAATAATATGTTTAAATTGTTATGGTGTTTTCAATATAGTATCTTGATGGGCATATACAGGCGCTAGAAAAAATGAAAATTGATATTCATTGAAAGCAATAAATGATATTGGTTAACAATTCGCTACTAACTCATTTCAGAAACTTATACATGAAAGTTTTTTATGCTACTTAATTCCTGACATTTTTTATTAAATAAGGCTTAAAGCAATTTTTTATCAATTTTTAATTCAAAGCTAAACGGACCTCTATGTTTATAATTCAAAGGAGTGAACAACCAATTCACTCCTTACTCTTTTTTTCTTTAATCCACGTTTACTTGTTTATGTAATTTTGAAATAAGGTTTGATTAAAACTCATTTAGAAGTCTTGAATTGCAAATGACAGAGTATCGCACCTTTTATATAAATTTTGAAACCTTTATAGATTCAATAGGATATAGTACAATCTATTTTTTTTTGCATGAATAAATTATATAGAATTATATATTCTAATTTAGAAAGGGTGATTACAATAGGAAGCTATTATGATAGAAAATACAAATATTATAAAAGTTCATCTTGTGGTGAAGGCGATTACAAGTACTATAAAGGTTCATCTTGTCATAGCCATAATAAAGAATCTATTGAATTTGAATATGACGAAAGATTAATTACCACTCCTATACTTGTTCCTCCTGCTCCAGCGGCACCACTTACAATATTAACAGTAAATTTTGATAAAATAAATACAGGGGACCGTGTATGGCTGAGTGGTATCGTCAGTCTAAATAACAATAACAATGTATTTTCAACAGTTACATTAACTATTACAAAAACATCTCCATTATCAGGAACACCTCAGGTCATTTATACACAAGTATTTGAAATTGATAATGAGGGTGATGATGATCAAATCCAAACTCCTTTTTCACATGTAGATGTTCCAACAACTCAACTTTTTGATGTTAGATACCAAGTTCGAGTAACTGTAGGAAATCCTAATTTATTTGTACAAGGAGTAAATACTCTAACAGCTCTTAGATTTAGTCGATAATAATGAAATGTAGAGAAGCTATGTTGAAGAATCTTCAACATAGCTTCTTTTTTATAATCAATCATTGTGTTATATGGACGGTGGGTGCACTGATCCTAGTTGTGGCGAAACCTTCCGTTTTTATCGTTCCTATTGCATCATTAGCATTTGTAGAGATGGCGATAAAATGCTTATGTATTTCATATTTTATTTTTGGACTAGAATATAAGAAGTTAATAAGATGTAGCAAGCAAACTTATTAGAAACGGAAAAGAAACTAGGCGTATTGAATTTTCCTTATAGGAGGTGGGGTAGTGCTATGGCAGGAATGGAGATAGTGTACACCGCAAATGAGATAGATGGTTGGTTAGGACGTTAAGTGGCGGGTAGTTCACAGTCAGTGATTAGTATGAGGGAAGAGGAAAAGAAGATAGTAAAGAAGAGGAAGAGGTCTAAATTTGTAGTTGTAAATAAAGAGGTTGGATAAAAAAATCCTGTTTTTTGTGATGCTTTTAATAGTCGTAATAGGCGGATCTATATTAACTAAATCCTAACTTCTATGATTGATTTCCTTATTCTGTTACATGTTTAAAGGGTGAAGTGACTCAAGTTCAACCTAAATGTATGATTATGTAAAATTTTCACAAAGGATATTATAAAGAGCTGTTTGTGAACTACCCGCCACTTAACGTCCTAACGGACTGTTTGAAGTGGGGGCTTCTCGGTTAGTCGTTACTTTTGGTAGCTAACGAATTCGTCCTAAGACAGCCGAGCTAACTCCCTTGTTCCAAGGGTTATTTTATTGCTATCTATGCTAACGCCAATAGGCGTATTGCTTCATTTTTGATATTGATAGCTGCGTTATAATCTCTATCGAGATTTACACCGCATATACAAGAATAGACTCGCTCAGACAATGACATATTTTTCACATTTCCACAACTGCTACATGTTTTTGTGGAAGGAAACCATTTGTCTATTTTCACAAGCTGTTTGCCTTGTTCATGTAGTTTATAAGCTAAGAAAGACGTGAACATACCCCAAGCATTATCAGCGACGCTTTTTCCAAAATGAAGTGCTTGCGATATTCCCTTCATATTTAGATCTTCAATAGCTACAACATCAAAATGAGTAGCTAACTCTTTAGACTTATGATGAAGGAAGTTCTTACGTTGGTTTGCTACTTTTTCATGCAGTTTAGCTACACAGATACGTTGTTTATTCCAACGCCCTGAACCTTTTGTACGTCTTGATAATACTCGTTGCGCCTTTGCTAATCGGTCTAACATTTCACGATAGAACTTAGGATAATTGGCTCTCTCATCCTCAGAACTGACGTATAATTGATCCATCGCAAAGTCTAATCCAACAACTGTTTCTACTTCTTTTTGTACGATCTCTTTTTCGTATTCAGTCAAAATGGACACATAGTATTTACCAGTAGGTGTCATAGAAATCGTACATGACTTGATTATATGGTCTTGTGGTATTTCTCTATGCTGTTTGATACGTACCATTTTCAGTTTTGGCAATTTGATATGACCGTTAAGCAACATAATATTTCCGTTCACTACATTCGTTGTATAAGACTTTCTGTCTTTTTTGCTTTTGAATGTTGGGAAGTCATTTTGACCACGAAAGAAATTTTTATAGGCAGTTTGCAAGTTTAGTTGAGCATTTGCCAAAGCTAATGAATCAACTTCTTTTAACCACTCAAATTCTGCTTTGTATTTTGCAGGAGTGGGAAGCTTTTGTTTCTTGAGTTGATCCTTATCATCTTTATGTTTTTCATACGCTTCTTTCCGTTCAGCTAACATTTTGTTATACACGAAACGTACACAACCGAAGGTTTTACGCATAAGATGTGCTTGGTCTTCTGTTGGATACAAACGGAATTTATATGCTTTATTCAGCTTTGTCATATCATTTCACCTCACTTTTCACTTTGATTTTCAATATATGTTTTTACTATGTCTATTGGTGAACCACCAGTAGTTAGCAAGCAAAAACTTCTTGCCCAAAACATCTCTTTCCAAAGTTTCTTTTTCACTTGTGGAAAGTCTCTTTTAATAAGTCGAGAACTTGCACTTTTATAAGCATTGATGAATTTTGTCATTTCTGTATTAGGGTGTGCCTTGAACAAAATATGAACATGGTCTACATCGTGATTCCATTCAACTAATGTGATGTTATAGTTTTCAGATAGTCGAACAAACATATCTTTTGCATAGTCTGACATATCATCATCAAACACATTTCTTCTGTATTTCACGACCAACACAAGGTGATAATACAACAAGAATACTGAATGGTTATTACTATCTAATTTCATTTATATACCAGCCTTTATAATTTATAAGACTGATTATATCAGAGGCGAAATAAAAAGGAAAACCTTTTGGCTACGTCAAACCGAAATTCATCTCCCACCTATCGTTGGGCTACGCCCTTCACACGCTTGAGGAAGAAGAATTCTTTCGGGAAATTCGTTAAATTAACGCACATCTTAACATCCATGCTGTTAAGATCGTAGTTTAAATTAACTTACTCATTTTTTTAACCTAAAACCTGCAACTTTTAAAATTTTAATGAGAAAGCTAATAAAATATCTACAAAACATAAAAAAAATTGAAAACCTATTATACAAGCTTATACATCAATAAAAAAAACGAATATATTGTCATTGAAAAGTTTTAAAAAATTTAAAGTGATTTTAAAAGGAGATTAGATAATATGAGCGAACAATGTCCAATCAATGTACCTTGTCAGGCAGTAGGACAAACTCAAACACCATTAAGTGATGCAGCTGCAGCACCAATTACTACGCCAGGAACACCGATTGTAAAAATCCCAGTTGTATTAGCAGAAAGAACAATTCAAATTGTTGTAGAATCGGATGTTCCATTAGATCCTCCAGCAGTTGAAATTAAACGTGTGTTAAAAAACGTATTTTTAACACAATGTAAGTTAGTTCCTGTTGCATTCACTCCAGTAGATGGTACACCTTATCGCCGAGTTACAAGAGCAAAATTATTTGTACAAGGATATATTCGTAAAAACATTGAGTATGCATCTAGCGAGTGTAACGCACCTTTATTTGATCGTATCGCTAATATTAATTTTAGTGGGTTTGCAGATCTGACGGAAGATGATTTTCTATCATTAGCTTTAGTAGCTTCTTCTTCAGACACAACATCGCACTTTATTAATCCTAAAAATGGTGATTTACCACGTCTAGACAAATACTTTTTCGAAAATGCAGTTTTTTATAACGAACAACCATATTGTGAATTAGTCAGTGCTCAATTTTTTGAATTAGACTTTTCCCCTTGTCCAACAGAATTAAACGAATCATTTGATACTCTTCGTGAAAAAATTGTACTAGACCTTACTTTAAAAGTTTTACAAGTACAACAAGTACAAGTACTAGGATAAAACAAAGAAGCACTCATTTTGAGTGCTTCTTTGTTTTATAAATTTTTAACTCAGAAAACTTCTTATTTTACAAGGTCAACCCACTTAAAAAGAACACCAATGTCCGTTGATGTTCTTAAAAGGAAGCTATAAAATTGAAATAAGTGAGTGAAACCAATTCCAATACTATAATATATGCTCGACTAACATTTATAGTGTTAAAAATTAAATATTATCATTAATAATAGACGGAAAACTCACTTCTTATTTTTTAAAAAATAAAAAGTGAATTTCTCTTTACCATTAGATTTTAATTTATCATTTTAGCGAAGAAGAATCCTTCGGGTGAAGGGTCATAAACTAGTGAGTAGGTGGGAGATGAATTGGCTTCGAACAAGGGATGGAAGGAAGCCATCTTAATTGTTCGACATACAGAAAGTGTTACTTCACTACGAATGGAATGTATGTTTGGTTCGGTTCGGGATAGTCATATACCGAAATGAAGGTGAATGAAATGATGATTGATAAAGTCTAAAAGTTTCGTATCTATCCAAATCAAGCACAAGCAATTCTAATCAACAAAACGATTGGTTGTTCTCGCTTTGTATTCAATCATTTCCTATCTTTATGGGATCACGCATATAAAGAGACAGGAAAAGGATTGACCTATAGTACATGCTCTGCCAAACTACCTGTCATGAAGAGAGAGTTTGTTTGGCTAAAAGAAGTGGATAGTATTGCGATTCAGTGGTCTGTTCGCAACCTTGCGGATGCTTATACACGTTTTTTCAGTAGATAACAAGTTATGTTAGAAAGAACAGTAATTACTAAGTACTCATTTTTATATAAATTTTTACAGCATCTTTCTCTATAAAATCGAAAGCAAAGGGTGATTGGTATGCTTGAAATTTCTTTGGATTTTCAAAGTTAGCTTCACTTGTAAAAACATTGCCAAGTATTTTTTCTTCGACGATGCTAAATTGATGTTCCTCTTTAATATCTTTTGATTCTATAAGACCTTTAAAGGGCACGTTACTATGAATTCTATAGTTTGGAATTACCTTGTTATAAGCTAAAGCTGTATAAGTAATAGTCTTACGAATAAATCCCGAAATAATGACTACTTCTGAACACACCTTTTCAATCGTAGTAAATATTTGTCTATTTACTTTGATGGTTCCTTTTTGGGCAGGAGGAACTAACTGGATTTTATGCTCTATAAATTGTTTAAAGCACAATATTTTCGATTTAGGTAATGTTGGATTTTTTTTCGTTTTTTTCGTTTTTGGAGTTTTAGAAAAGCATGGAGATATTCTTGTTACTTTGGGAATTCCTGATAAATTAATATGTGGGAAATAAGGCGTACTTGTTATAATAAAATTTTTCTTGGAATGTAAATTCATATACGTTTCCGCACCTTTCCAATGGAATATAGTTTAAAATATGTCCTCCTCATCATATATGCTTCTTTTTGATAAGGAATTTTCTAAAATGAGCTTATGTCATATATCGATAGGATTTTTGAGTAATAGGAGTTGCATCACATCGCTATCAAGCTAAGGAATTGATTGGTCTCAAAAATGAAAAAAGAAAGCCAATCGGATCTCTTTTTTTATGTTAGCGAACTTTTTCAATAAGAAATGATGCCTCACCAATAAAAATAAGTCCAGCAGAAAGTCTAATAAATGCTCGAAGAACATACCTTTGGTTTAATGAAAGTAAAACTGTTTTTGATGCTATATTTCTATTGCCCTAATCCAGATTGATTCGTATTTGAGAAAGAAAATTAACAGTATTGTTTATCGTAAAATTTATAATAAGAATTCTTGAATTTTCTCCAGATACACTAACTCCTGTCGTAAACGTTACAGCATATACACCAGCATTACCAACCGTTATTGAATTATCAGCAGTAATTAATATAACTCCAATAAAAGGTCCTGTGGGTAAAGAGAATGGAGGGCTAGGTGGCAATGTAGGATACAGTAAATTCGGATCAAATGCTGCTCCAATCAAAAGAACATGTTTTTCATTTATGTATATACCTCTTTACAATGCTTGTACTTATCATAATTCTAGATCAATGACCTTCCTATAAGCGGAATCTCTCTTTTTTTATTTTCTTTCGACAAAATATGGGACTATATTTTCAATAACAAAGAGTTAAAAATCCAAGTCAATCGTCAGGATTTATGCTTATTAGGGTTACTATAGGGCGACGCGAGATAATTCATCCATAATATTTTTATATCTATATAACTAAAAAAATAATATCTATATCTGATGAAATACAACTATACATTTAAGAAGTTCAAAGTTTCTTCTCTCTAAATATCTTACGAGATTCTGCTAGTGATGTTAGTTTCGTGCAGAAAACAAGTAAATTGTTAAAAAGAATTGTGGTGATACCCTAGGTGAAGTTGCAGAACCCTAGCTTTCATACTGTAAAAGTTCTTTGAGGATGTGAGGAACTGTCATGGTAAAGGAAATGCTAAATAAAGGGCATAGAATCGATTATATGGAAAGGAATTAAAAATTTATAATTAATATAAAAGGATATATAACGATAAAAAAGAACCTAAATTCTTGACAGATAGAAAATAAGTTCTTTCTTTGTTAGTGGAGTTTTATTTAGTAGTGTGTTGGAGCACTATATAATATATGTATTTATAAGTAAGGGGTTTTTAATTTGCAAAATATATATCTTTAAAAAATAGAAAAAAGGTCAGTTTTTAACTGACCTTTTTTCTATTTTTTAAAGATAGCTAACGAACAGGTAATTTGGGATTTGGAGTATAGTAAGATGTTAATCATCTCATTGTTAATGTATGCAGGTAATACAAAATGGCTTGTACAATTGTTAAAATTAGTGAACTTTTTTTATGAATTAGTGAATTGGATGTTTGATAGAGGAAGTAAGTCTAATCAATTAATTTATTTCTTTCATAATATATAATGCAAATAAATTTTTTAGGGAAAAGGGGGTATGTTAAATGTCTTTTCAACGTAGATGTGAATGTGATGTATGTAATAGAAATCGAAGAAGACGTGGTGAGGAAGTAAGAGAACTGAGAAATCTCGAAGGTCGAAGAAGATTAAATGGTTTACGAGAAGGTGACAGAATTACAGTTTTTTCAGGCGGAACTGCGATAGATGGAACAGGTGTCTTTATTCGTGTAGAGGATGGATTTCTTGTTTGGGTAGATGCTGCTGGGACACTTAATGTGACAAGCCTAGATGTTATTAGTGTTCGACGCGTAGGTTAATAGCACTTGAAATAATGTAAATGTGTTGAATGCAATAGAACTTGAAGAAATAGGACCATGAGGAGGTGAGCGAAGTGGGGAATAGAAGATTAGATGGTTTACGAGAAGGCGACAGAATTACAGTTTTTTCAGGTGGAGGTCCGATAGATGGAACAGGCGTCTTTATTCGTGTAGAGGATGGATTTCTTGTTTGGGTAGATGCTGCTGCGACACTTAATGTGACAAGCCTAGACGTTATTAGTGTACGGCGTGTAGTTTAATAGCACTTGAAAATAATGTAAATGTATTAAATGTAATAGAGATTGAAGAAATAGGGACCATGAGGAGGTGAGCGAGATGGGAAATAGAAGATTAAATGGTTTACGAGAAGGTGACAGAATTACAGTTTTTTCAGGCGGAACTGCGATAGATGGAACAGGCGTCTTTATTCGTGTAGAGGATGGATTTCTTGTTTGGGTAGATGCTGCTGGGACACTTAATGTGACAAGCCTAGATGTTATTAGTGTTCGACGCGTGGGTTAATAATACTTGAAATAAATATAAGTAAAAGATAAGAGGGGAGGGCTCTTATCTTATTTTGTTTTTAGGAATTATTATGTTATGTAGATTATATTAGGTATTTAAATACTTAAAAAGGGATTTATATAAAATAAATCCCTTTTTAAATTGATAAGAGAGGTAGGATACATTATATGTGTAAATTTTTAATTGGGTTTGTACTTTTTTAATAATTTATTTGTTTTATGTAAAAGGTGCCAAGAAATACTTTGTAGTTTTATTTCTTGGCGTGGGTATTTATTTGGGTCATTTGGATGCCGACCTTACAATAGTATATGTCCGATATATGGAA
>NZ_JBQAEH010000016.1:0-58572 GCF_051915225.1 Bacillus cereus group sp. MYBK95-2
GTTCATCCTGAGCCAGGATCAAACTCTCCAATAAAGTTAGTTTGTCTAGCATCTAAAATAAAAATTGACGTTTCACGTTGTTTGTTTCGTTCAGTTTTCAAAGAACTACTTGGTCGCTCATTTGCGACTTCCTTATGTTAACATCTTCGTTAGTTAATGTCAACTAAGTTTTTCAATTTCTTTTTGTCGTTTTCTGCGTTTCCGCATCAGCGACGGTTATTAATTTAACATATACAAACTATTAACGTCAACACTTTTTAATAAAAAATTCTTTTTCTTACATAACGAATACATTCTTCTGTGTTAGCTACTCTCCGGAATAAACAGAAAATGATTTTATATCTTTCTTCCATAGCTTTTTTTACAACTTCATGAATACGCTCATCTTCAAAATCAAATAAAAGTTCCTCTAATTCTCTCTTCAATATGTATTCCATTTCTTTTCTCTCTTCTTTTGTCAACATCAGCCCAAGCAAACAATCACCTCAATAATTCCTTACGCAACAATAAACGTTCCGCTCATTTTCAATTATCACAATCCTATCATCCATTATATCCACTACTTACGATATTAATCCTTTGTTCTCTTTTTTATATTTCCAGCATATATGTAACTGAAAAGGATTGGACAAAGGGGCGTAATATTATGTTTTTCTTTTTTATTACGAGTAAGAGAAATTTTAAACACATTAGCTTAATAGTGATACTGTCCTTATTTACAGCATGGCTACTCTTTTTAAAAACATATTCACATGAATCTGCTTTTTCAACTGCTACAGGCCCTAAAGTAATTTACAAAGGAGACACCGCTAAAAAGCAAGTTGCATTTACGTTTGATATTAGTTGGGGAGACAAAAAAGCAATTCCAATCCTAGATACTCTTAAAGAAAAAGAAATTAAGAATGCAACCTTCTTCCTTTCTGCTGCATGGGCCGAAAGACACCCCGATATTGTAGAGCGAATCATGAAAGATGGACACGAAATCGGTAGTATGGGGTACAATTACACATCCTATACTTCTCTAGAGACAAATGAAATAAGACGAGACCTTTTACGAGCACAAGATGCTTTTACGAAACTTGGTGTAAAACAAGTCAAGCTGTTACGTCCACCTAGTGGCGAATTTAACAAAGCAACCCTTAAAATCGCAGAATCACTTGGATACACCGTCGTGCATTGGAGTAATAATTCAAACGATTGGAAAAACCCAGGTGTAAATAACATCGTTTCCACTGTCTCTAATAATTTGAAAGGTGGAGATATCGTGTTATTACACGCATCCGATTCTGCTCTTCAAACAAATAGAGCTTTACCGCTGCTCCTGCAAAAAATAAAAAGTGATGGATATGAGCAAATATCCGTTTCACAACTTATTTCCAACACAAGTACGAAAAGTGAAGATGTGAAGTAGCTTCTTCCCTACTACTCTTCACGCATAAAAAGCTCTACTACCTTTCAAGAAGGTGGTAGAGCTTTTTTAATCATACCATTTACAACATTATAACTGATGTTGTATAAAACCTCTCTATTAAGCTGATTTACTTGTTTTTCCGATTAAACGATGTAATACAAGTAATTGATATGCATTACATAACAATAGCGGTATAACCATTAAATATAACCAATCTGTATCATTAATCCGAAGCGCCGGTACCCATTCAAGGATCGTTACAACAACCATAAAGAACAGAGCTGGCACAAATGCTTTTTTATTTGTTTCTTTACTTTTTACATAAGCAACAATTGCTCCAAACACAAATAACATTCCAGCAACAAGTATATTATTCCCTAACGAGACTTCCCCATTTGCAATAAGTACAGATCTTAAATACACAAAATCAAATAATACGAATGCAATAAAGAAGAGCTGGACTGCATTCCATAAAGAAGATGAGCGAAACATCCCTAGTCCAAAACGGTGGATTGTTAAATATGCAAAGAATCCCATTTGACTTATAACACTAAAAATAAATCCTACACCCATCAGCCAGAAAGATACTGCTAAAATCTCCTTACCGTCGAAATTTTGAAAAAATTTATTGTACTTGTCCCACTCCAAAACAAAACCAATAATAACTGTGCTAATCCCACCAAGAAACAACGTCGTTAAAAATAGTCGTACCCACTTGCGGCTATTCACAACACATCCCCCATTATCCTTATATTTCTAATTAAATTGTATCAATGACAATTTCAAAAAGCTAGCCATGTTCATGTATAAATTCCTTAAAGATATTTATATTAAAAAGAGAGAACTGTGCTGAAAGGAGTTCCAACTTATGAAACGGATGCTATTCATTTTCGTTTCTTCTTTTCTACTTATCGCACTTGCAGCATGCGCACAAGGAAAAGAAACGAAATCCGAACTAGATTACGATCAAACAAAGAAAATGATTGTTGATATTTTAAAAACAGATCAAGGTAAGAAAGCTATTCAAGATGTATTAACTGATGAAAAAATGAAACAAGCACTCATACTAGATGAAACAGTAGTAAAGAAAACGATTGAAGATGCCATGGTATCCGATAAAGGGCAACAATTCTGGGAAAAGCTCTTTAAAGATCCTGAGTTCTCATCAAAATTTGCTAAAAGTATGGGGAAAGAACAAACTCAATTAATGAAAACCTTATTAAAAGACCCTGAATACCAAGCAGGCGTTATAGAAATTATGAAAAATCCTGAAGTAGAAAAAATGATGTTACAAACAATGAAGAGTAAAGAATACCGTCAATATCTACAACAAGTACTAACAGAAACTGCTGAAAGTCCACTCTTCCAAGCCAAGATGATTGATATCATTAGTAAAGGTGTGCAAAAAGCTGAAAAAGGCGGATCTGGTAAGAAAGAAGCAGGCGGTGACGGTGGTTCTCAAGGCGAAAAGAAGGAAGAACAGTAAAAAATAATAACTATAATAACGAGTGGACAATTTATATATTGTCCACTCGTTATTACTTTATCTTGCTATTAACAGACAAAATGGACCCCTCTAATTAAACGAAAGGTTTACTAGCAACAAAAGCCTTATTGTTGTCAGTAACAGGTGAACCCCACTGATTAAAGTTTCACTTTATTTTTGTGTAACAGCTGTTTTATCAATTACTGTTTCAGCTATTTTACTATAAATAATGCCCGTTGTATGTGTATCTTCATATACTGAAGGAGCAAAGTCTTCTTTATTCCAATCGGGTTGTTGCAGTGGAATACGACCAAGAACATTCGTTTGTAATTCGGTAGCTAACTTATCTCCCCCGCCTTTTCCAAATACATATTCTTTCTCACCAGTTACCTTACTTTCAAAATATGCCATATTCTCAACAACACCAAGAATACTATGTTCAGTGCGCAATGCCATCGCTCCAGCACGCGCTGCTACAAACGCAGCTGTTGGATGAGGCGTCGTTACAATAATCTCTTTGCAAGATGGCAACATTGAGTGCACATCTAACGCAACATCACCTGTGCCTGGTGGCAAATCTAGTACTAAATAATCTAAATCGCCCCATTCTACTTCTGTGAAGAAGTGGTTTAACATTTTCCCAAGCATAGGTCCTCTCCAAATAACTGGTGCATTATCCTCTACAAAGAAGCCCATTGAGATTACCTTTACACCTAAACGTTCCACCGGAATTATCTTGTCACCTCTTACGATAGGACGTTTTTCTATCCCCATCATGTCTGGCACACTAAAACCGTAAATGTCCGCATCAATAATACCAACTTTTTTTCCTAAACGAGCTAAAGCAACTGCAAGGTTAACGGAAACAGTTGATTTTCCCACGCCACCTTTTCCACTCGCTACTGCTAAGAATGTTGTTTTTGAATTAGGTGACAATAAAGATTCACTTTGCTCTTCTTCTTGTTCCGGTGCAAACTGAGCTAATTCCTCTTCTGTAAATTCTGCAAAACGAAGTCCAACTGTTGCTGCCCCAAGTTCTTTTACTAACTTTACAATTCCAGACTGCAACTGCATTTGTTCCGCTGTACCGGTTTTTACGATTGCAATTTTAACACTCACATGTTCCTTCTCTGGCTTGACTGTTACCTCTTTAATTGCACTTGTTTCTTTTAATGTTTTATGTAAAAACGGATCTACAATCCCTTCTAACGCTTCAACCACTTGCTCTTTCGTTACCATAATTAGCCCAGCCCCCTGTATGAAAAATAACGTAATGTTAATTGAATTTATCTCTGCGTATTCTTGAAATAAATGCGTTTACATTTCCAGTATAACATATTTTCCGAAAACTTCGTTAACGAGAGAAGCTCAAAAAAATCCTCCTTATTCTGGAGGATTTCCTTTTTCCGTGAAATAACGTAATATACCACGGTATATTGCAGCTGCTACCTTTTGCTGATATTTCTCCGAATTTAACATATACCTTTCGTTCACATTCGATAAAAAGCCGGCTTCAATTAAAGCACCTGGTGTTTTAGAATACTTTAATAAATACACATGCGAAATTGTCTTAGCAGAACGATTCGTGTTCTCTAAACTTGTTCTCAATTCAGCCTGTATAAATTTTGCAGCACGTTCATTTTCAATCGAAGAGCGGTAATAGAACGTTTGTGCGCCTTTCGATCCACTACTAGTTAAAGCATTTAAATGAATACTTGCAAAAAAGTCTACATCAGGTTTATTGATGATTTCTACACGTTTTTTTAAATCCTCTGCTTTACGTCTACTATATGACTTTGTATCTTTGTTAGCTAAATCATAATCTCCCTCACGCGTTAAAATAACTAGTGCACCTTGTTCTTGTAAATAGTCTTGTACCTTTTTTGTAATTTCAAGCGTAATATCCTTTTCTATAATATCCTTTCCACCAACAGCCCCTCCATCTGGTCCACCATGCCCAGCATCTAATACAATTACTTTCCCTGATAAGGGTAAATTCCAAGCTCGCCACGATTTTGTAATTTGAAATTCTTGCTTGACTAAAAAAAACAATACAACCGCAGCGAGTGCAAAAGAGATAATTCGAATTCTCTTCATACCTTTCCTCCTCCAGCTAGTCCCTCTAATTACTTATATGGGACAAGAGGAAAGTTTATGCTTGTCTTAATGAAGCTTTAATCGATATCTTCTTTCACCTTTTTCATACCCTTCTTGCCACCACAATCCTATAAACTGCTGACAAGATTCAAAAAGTAATTCCTCATCTTTCAACTTTATTTCTCGCATAGTCATACTCGTTAAAAATTGAAATAGCGTTTCAGTTAATTGTTGTTCTTCTTCTAAAGCTCTATATTTCACATCAAAAAACGATTCACCATAATAACCAAATTTACTGTATCTCGCTCCTAATAAATAAGATTCTATCCCTAATTCAATACAGTAATCTTCATACTGACGATGAAGCTCTTGCATTTGAAAGGCATCACGAATATTTGAACGCAATGTTTTTAATGATAATTCCCGCAACATCTTCCGCTCGTATTTTAACTGCTTTTCTTTTTGTTTTTCTTGTAAGCTGACAATGACATTCATAGTACTTATAAACCTCCCTAATACGTATTAGTCTAAACTTCTAAAGAAGAAGCATACGCGCGGCGGTAGCACTAAAATATTCCAAGCTATAAAAATTGCAAAAGAGGAATGAAACATAAAAAACCCCAACCAAAATGGTTGGGGTTTGTAGTTCGCAAAAATTAACGTTTTGAGAACTGAGGTGCACGACGTGCGCCTTTAAGACCGTATTTTTTACGCTCTTTCATACGTGCGTCACGAGTTAATAGACCTGCACGTTTTAGTGTTAGACGGTATTCTGGATCAGCTTTTAATAAAGCGCGAGAAATACCGTGACGAATAGCACCAGCTTGACCAGTGTATCCACCACCATTTACGTTTACAAGTACATCGTAGTTACCTAAAGTTTCTGTTGCAACTAGAGGTTGTTTCACTACTTCACGTAATGCAGCAAATGGGATATAGTTTTCAAAATCACGACCGTTAATAATAACGCGTCCTTCGCCTGGAACTAGGCGTACGCGCGCTACTGAACTCTTACGACGTCCAGTGCCATAGTATTGAACCTGTGCCAAAGTAAGCCCTCCTTTAATTAATTATCCGCGAAGTTCGTAAACTTCTGGTTTTTGTGCTTGGTGTGGATGCTCTGCTCCAGCATACACGTTAAGTTTCTTAGAAACTTGACGGCCTAAGCGTCCTTTTGGAAGCATGCCTTTAATTGCAAGCTCTAACATTTGTACAGGGTAGTTTGTACGCATTTCAAGAGCTGTTCTTTGCTTAAGTCCACCTGGGTGGTTAGTGTGACGGTAGTAAATTTTATCGTTTAATTTATTACCTGTTAAATGAATTTTCTCAGCGTTAATAATAATTACATGATCACCCGTGTCAACGTGTGGTGTAAATGTAGGTTTGTTTTTACCACGTAAAATGGATGCTACTTCACTAGCAAGGCGACCTAAAGTTTGACCTTCAGCATCAACCACATACCATTTACGCTCAACTTCGTTAGCTTTTGCCATAAAAGTCGTACGCATGTGTTTCCCTCCTCGTTATCTTTTCCATAGAAAAAATCTATTGTTTATCTTAAACACGATTTCCTTCCGGGGCTAATCGTGGTTTTAGAAACAATACCATATGTTATGATATACTTTTGAGTTTCTAATGTCAAGCAAATGTTACACCAGGATTAGTTGTTATAGTTTACCTCCCACAAGTAAAGCCCATGACCTGGAGCCATCTTTCCAGCAAACTGACGATTTTGTTTCGCTAAAATCTCTGGAATGCTATCAGGATCAAGCTTTCCTTGCCCTACGCTAAGTAACGTACCAACAATAATTCTGACCATATTATATAAAAATCCATTACCTACAAAACGAAAAATTATTTCATCATCTTGTTCAATTAACTCGATTTCATAAATTGTTCGCACTTTATCTTTTTTGTCAGTTTTTGCCGAACAAAAAGAAGTAAAATCATGCGTTCCAATAAAATAAGGAATTGCTTTTCTTATATAGTTGATTTCGAGCGGGTATGGATATTGATATACGTAATTTCTACGGAATACATCCGCAGTCTTTGATAATAATACACGATAACGATATTCTTTTTTCTCAACACCGTAACGTGCATGAAATTCTTCTGTTTTTTTCTCTACTTGCCTAATAACAATATCATCTGGCAACATTGTGTTTAAAGCATTACTCCATTGCCATTCTTCAAGAGACAAAGGAGTATCAAAGTGTATTACTTGTCCTTTTGCATGAACTGTAGAATCTGTTCTACCAGATGCCTGAACACGAACAAGTTCTCCCTTATGCAATTTCTGCAATGCTTTTTCTATCTCCTGTTGAACAGTACGATGGTTCGGCTGAATTTGATAACCACAAAAATGCATGCCATCATATGCAACCGTACATTTTATTCTATCCATTTCTCTATTCTCCATTACGATCGCACCCATGCCAAAATACAAGCTAAACAAAATAAGCTGACAATCGTTACTGTATCGCTTGTTTTCCAGCGTAGTTGCCTAAATTTAGTACGTCCTTCACCACTTTGATATCCACGAGCTTCCATCGCAATGGCTAAGTCCTCTGCACGCTTAAAAGCACTGATAAACAGAGGAACGAGCAGTGAAATAATAGCTTTCATTCTATCTTTTATCGGTCCCCCGGCAAAATCAATACCACGTGACGCTTGTGCTTTCATTATTTTACTCGTTTCATCCATTAATGTCGGGATAAAACGAAGAGAAATTGACATCATTAATGCGATTTCATGAACAGGAACCTTTATACGCTTCAACGGCTTTAATAACGTCTCCAAACCATCTGTAATTTCAATAGGTGTCGTCGTTAACGTTAATAATGTCGTCATTAAAATAATAACGAAGAATCGTACAGAAATGTATATCCCTTGCTCTAATCCTTTTTCATATATCGAAAACCAACCAAGCTGGAATAGTACATCCCCCTCTTTATTTGTAAAAATATGCAGGAAAAATGTAAAAAGAAAAATCCATAAAATTGGTTTTAAGCCCGAAAGTACATAACGAATCGGCACTTTTGCAAAAAATAAAGCAATGAGTGCATATAAAAATAAAAATCCATATGAAATCGCATTATTTGCTAAGAAAACAACAAATACATATAAAAAGACAATCAGCAGCTTCGTACGTGGATCAAGTTGATGAATAAGTGAATTCCCCGGGATATATCTCCCAATAATCAACTGCTGCATGATTCATGACCACCTTTTCGTAACACCTGCACAACTTCATGAGTAAGATCCTCTAAAGATAAGGTAGCCTTTGGAATTGAAATACCAAACTTCTCTTCAATTGCACGTTTATACTTTAATGACATAGGAAGATCCACACCAATTTTCTCTAGTTCATCAGCATGTGAAAATACTTCCTCTGCACTTCCTTGCAAAAAGACCGTTCCTTTATGCATAACTACAATCTGCTCCGCATACTGAGCAGCATCCTCCATATTATGCGTTACAAGGATGACTGTAAGACCCTTCTCCTTGTGCAGCTTATAAAACATCTCCATAAGTTCGTTCTGCCCTTTTGGATCTAGTCCTGCTGTAGGTTCATCTAATACAAGCACTTCAGGTTCCATTGCCAGTACACCCGCTATAGCAACACGTCTCATTTGTCCACCACTTAATTCGAACGGAGAACGTGTTAACAGTTCTGGTTCTAGCCCTACAAGTTCAATTGCCTTTCTAGCCTTTTGCCTTGCTTCGTCTACAGATACTCCAAAATTAGTAGGGCCGAAACAAATATCTTTCTCCACAGTCTCTTCAAACAACTGATGTTCTGGAAATTGAAAGACAACCCCTACTTTTTTACGTAGTGGCTTTAGCTTTTTTTCTTTCTTTCCTGCCGAAATCAAATGTTCACCAATTTGAACTGTACCATTTGTCGGCTGCAATAAACCATTTAAATGTTGAATCATCGTCGACTTTCCTGAACCAGTATGACCGATAATGGCATAATAGCCCCCACTTGGAAACGACACGTCTACATCATAAAGTGCGCGTCTTTCAAATGGAGTTTTATATTGATAACGATGTTCTACTTTTTGGAATGTAATCTCCAAAGTTCGTTCACCAAGCTTTCCATTGTAAGATGCGTATTTTGCAAGAGAATTTCATTTCTTTTTAATAATTCTGCTATTTTCACCGAAAACGGTACATCTAAGCCAATTTCTTGGAGCATATGAGAGGATTTGAAAATTTTTTCTGGAGTCCCTTCCTCTAATATTTCTCCCTTATTTAAAATAATGACACGATCTGACTGTGCCGCTTCTTCTAAATCGTGCGTAATTGATAACACGGTAATACCTTTTTGAGTAACAAGTTGTCTAACCGTTTCTACTACTTCACGTCTCCCTTGAGGGTCTAACATTGACGTTGCTTCATCTAATATTAAAATAGATGGTTGAAGTGCTAAAACGCCTGCTATTGCCACTCGCTGCTTTTGCCCACCAGATAAGGAATGAGGCTCATCATTAAGAAAATCTTCCATACGGACAAGTTGCAAGGCCTGTTCTAATCTTTCAATCATTTGTTCTCTTGGCATTCCGATATTCTCCAAGCCAAATAC
Organism: Bacillus cereus group sp. MYBK95-2; assembly: GCF_051915225.1. Lineage (NCBI taxonomy): Bacteria > Bacillati > Bacillota > Bacilli > Caryophanales > Bacillaceae > Bacillus > Bacillus cereus group sp. MYBK95-2. The sequence goes on from NZ_JBQAEH010000016.1 coordinate 9,583, forward strand.
AACATCATCTTGCACTGTCGTTCCAACAAATTGATTATCTGGATTTTGAAATACCATTCCAATTTGTTTTCGAACATCCCATACCGTTTCCTCTAATAAAACCATTGTATCATTTACTGTAATAGTCCCTGCTTCTGGCAAAAACAAACCATTCAATAATTTTGCAAGTGTAGACTTTCCTGAACCGTTTTGTCCAATAATAGATACCCATTCTCCCTCATATAAGGAAAATGAAACATCTTTTAATGCATAAGTGGCTGCCCCAGGATATTGAAATGATATATTTTCTATCCGAAGTTTCTCTTTTTTCAATAGAAGGCACCCTTTCCTTCGCCAAGTTAGCCTATTTTTATATTTAAAAAAAAGGGCCATGACCAGTTTCTTGAAAAGAACTGTCCTGCCCTTTTAATTATCATTATACTAACTCGATAATTACCATTGGTGCTGCGTCTCCGCGACGTGGACCAATTTTTGCAATACGAGTGTATCCGCCTTGGCGCTCAGCATAGCGTGGAGCTACATCAGCGAATAGTTTTTGAAGTGCATCTTGACCAGTCTCAGCGTTAGCTACTTCATTGCGAATGAAAGCTGCTGCTTGACGACGAGCATGAAGATCTCCGCGTTTACCTAAAGTGATCATTTTTTCCACTACAGAACGAAGTTCTTTTGCACGAGTTTCTGTCGTTTGGATGCGCTCGTTGATAATTAAATCAGTAGCTAAATCACGTAACATAGCTTTACGTTGCGCACTTGTACGGCCTAATTTTCTGTATGCCATTCGTAGTTCCCTCCTTTGTTGATGGGTTTAAATCCTCAGTCGTCTTTACGTAAACCTAAACCTAATTCCTCAAGTTTATGTTTAACTTCTTCTAAGGATTTACGTCCTAAGTTACGAACTTTCATCATATCTTCTTCTGTTTTGTTCGCAAGCTCTTGTACAGTATTAATTCCTGCACGTTTTAGGCAATTATAAGAACGAACAGAAAGGTCTAGTTCTTCGATAGTCATCTCAAGAACTTTCTCTTTTTGATCTTCTTCCTTCTCGACCATAATCTCAGCATTTTGTGCTTCATCAGTTAAACCAACAAAGATATTTAAATGCTCAGTTAAGATTTTGGCACCTAAAGAGATAGCTTCTTTTGGCCCGATGCTTCCATCCGTCCATACATCAAGCGTAAGCTTATCATAATTAGCCACTTGTCCGACACGTGTCTTTTCCACTTGGTAAGTCACACGTGATACTGGAGTATAAATAGAATCAATAGGAATTACTCCTATTGGTTGATCTTCGCTTTTATTTGCATCAGCTGGCGTATACCCACGGCCACGCTTTGCAGTTAAACGCACGCGGAAATGCGCATCTTTTGCTAACGTTGCAATGTGTAAATCTGGATTTAAGATTTCTACATCACTATCGTGAGTAATATCAGCAGCTGTGACAATACCTTCGCCCTGTACATCAATTTCCAACGTCTTCTCTTCTTCAGAGTAGATTTTAAGAGCTAACTTTTTCAAGTTTAAGATGATCGTCGTAACGTCTTCTACTACGCCCTCAACTGTTGAAAATTCATGTAATACGCCATCGATTTGGATAGCAGTAACAGCGGCACCAGGGAGTGAGGATAAAAGAATACGACGTAAGGAGTTACCCAAAGTAGTACCATATCCACGCTCAAGCGGTTCAATTACGAATTTACCATATTTAGCATCTTCGTTAAGTTCAACCGTTTCGATTTTCGGCTTTTCGATTTCAATCATTAACTAAACCCTCCTTCAAAACGTCGAAACCCCGGTTAAACAAAGGTATAACCCCTGTCTAACCGAAAGTCCCCCTTAGGCAGTTCCCGATTGTGCACAACAAGCGATGTTTCTGTACGAAATTTCTCGATAATGCATCATATCCATTATAGACAAAAGGGAAAATTCTATACAGAAAAATTACACACGACGACGTTTTGGTGGACGACATCCATTATGAGGAACTGGAGTAACATCTCTAATTGCTGTTACTTCTAGACCTGCAGCTTGAAGAGCACGAATTGCAGCTTCACGACCAGCACCAGGACCTTTAACAGTAACCTCTAAAGTTTTTAAACCGTGTTCCATTGCAGCTTTAGCAGCAGTTTCAGCAGCCATTTGCGCAGCGAATGGAGTAGATTTACGAGATCCACGGAAACCAAGTGCACCAGCACTAGACCAAGAAAGTGCGTTACCGTGAGTATCTGTAAGTGTTACGATTGTGTTGTTGAAAGTAGAACGAATATGAGCTATACCAGCTTCAATATTCTTTTTCACACGTTTTTTACGAGTGTTTGTTTTACGTGCCATTGTTAGTTCAACCTCCTTTACTTATTATTTCTTTTTATTTGCTACTGTACGACGTGGACCTTTACGTGTACGAGCATTGTTTTTAGAGTTTTGACCACGAACTGGTAAACCACGACGGTGACGAAGACCACGGTAAGAACCGATCTCCATTAGACGTTTGATGTTAAGAGATACTTCACGACGAAGGTCTCCCTCAACTTTAATACGATCGATGATATCACGGATACGTCCTAATTCGTCTTCCGTTAAATCACGAACTCGTGTTTCTTCAGAAATACCTGCTTCAGCAAGAATTTTTTCAGCAGTTGTGCGACCAATGCCGAATACGTAAGTTAAAGAAATAACAACGCGTTTGTCTCGAGGAATATCTACACCTGCGATACGTGCCATTACGAATGCACCTCCTTCTGATTAACCTTGTTTTTGTTTATGTTTAGGGTTTTCACAAATAACCATTACTTTTCCACGTCTACGAATAACTTTACATTTTTCGCAGATTGGTTTAACTGACGGTCTTACTTTCATGTCTCGAACCTCCTTAAAGATTACGGAGTGCTATATTATTTAAAACGGTACGTAATACGACCACGATTTAAATCGTACGGAGATAATTCTACCGTAACTTTGTCTCCTGGTAAAATACGAATGAAGTTCATACGGATTTTACCAGAAACGTGAGCCAATACGACATGCCCATTCTCTAATTCTACTTTGAACATAGCATTTGGCAACGTTTCAAGAACGGTACCTTCGACTTCAATTACATCATCTTTAGCCATTCAATAGTTCTCCCTTCTTCAAATCAGTAACATTTTACACTGCTCTGAAATCCCGGAGAGCCAGCTACTTATAAAGTGGTAAGGATTTCGTATCCTGCTTCTGTAAGAGCAATCGTGTGCTCAAAATGGGCACACCATTTACCATCTACCGTTACCACTGTCCAGTCATCAGATAGTGTTTTTACATATCGTCTTCCTTGATTCACCATCGGCTCAACACAGATGACCATTCCCGGCTTTAATCTAGGGCCTCTATTTGGTGGACCATAGTGCGGGATTTGAGGGTCCTCATGTAAGTCTTGCCCGATTCCGTGACCAACATACTCCCTAACGATCGAGAATCCATTCTCTTCAGCATGGGTTTGAACCGCATGTGAGATATTTGATAATCTCTCGCCTGGTTTTACTTGTTCTAGACCAAGATACAACGATTTTTCTGTGACATCAAGTAGCTTTTGAACAGATTCAGAAATGTTTCCAACTGGATACGTCCATGCAGAATCTCCATGGTACCCATTGTATTTCGCACCAATATCGATACTGATGATATCGCCCTCTTTGAGCTTGCGCTTCCCTGGAATTCCGTGTACAAGCTCTTCATTTACAGAAGCACATATGCTCCCCGGAAATCCGTTGTATCCTTTAAAAGATGGCGTAGCACCATATTTTTGAATCGTCTTTTCCGCTATTTGATCGAGCTCTTTCGTTGTAATTCCTGGAGTAATGTGCTGTTTCAACTCTTGATGAGTCAAAGCAACGATCCTGCCAGCTTCTCGCATGATTTCTATCTCGCGAGGAGTTTTGCAGATTATCATTACGCTAAGCCTCCGATGAGAACATCGATATCAGCAAATACTTTATTGATATCTTGCTCACCATTAATGCTTTGTAAGTAACCAAGCTCTTCGTAGAAATCAAGCAAAGGTTTTGTTTGCTTAATATTTACATCTAAACGATTTGCTACAGTTTCTTCATTGTCATCAGAGCGTTGATATAATTCGCCACCACATTTATCGCACACATCAGCTTTTGCTGGTGGATTGAATTCTAAGTGGTAAGTCGCACCGCACTCTTTACAAATGCGACGGCCTGTAAGGCGTTTTAATAACAACCCTGAATCCACATTAATGTTTAAAACATAGTCGATTTTTTTGCCAAGATCTTTCATAATTTCTTCAAGAGCTGATGCTTGTGCAACAGTTCGTGGGAAACCGTCTAGTAAGAAACCTCTTACGCAGTCGTCTTGACTTAAACGTTCACGAACGATTCCGATTGTAACTTCATCTGGAACAAGTGCACCTTTATCAATAAAAGATTTTGCTTGTAGACCCATTTCAGTTTCAGCCTTCATAGCTGCACGGAACATGTCTCCTGTTGAAATGTGAGGGATGTTATACTTGGCAACAATCTGTTCGGCTTGTGTACCTTTACCAGCACCAGGAAGCCCCATTAAAATTAAGTTCATCCTTGTTCCCCCTCAGAGTACATGAGCATGTAGGGAAGACAATTCTTCCCACTTACTCACTGCTTGATAAACCCTTTGTAATGGCGTTTTACCAGTTGGCTTTCTAGCTGCTTCATTGTTTCTAAAGCAACGCCGACAACGATTAACATACTCGTTCCACCGATCTGTGCAGATGGAGGAAGATTTCCCAATTTCGTAAAGATAACTGGTAAGATTGCAATCGCTGCTAGGAAAATTGATCCTACAAAGGTCAAACGATACAAGATTTTTGTTAGATATTGTTCCGTATTCTTACCCGGACGAATACCTGGAACATATCCACCTTGCTTGTTTAGATTCTCTGACATTTGCTCTGGATTAACCTGAACAAATGCATAGAAATATGTGAAGGCTACAATGAGCGCAACATATATGATCATTCCCACTGGGTGAGAATAGTTAAAGTTTGCAATAATCCACTGCGATACATCATGTTTCGGGAAGAACTGTGCAATAGTCGGAGGCGTAATTAAGAATGAAACAGCAAAAATTACTGGAATAACACCAGCACTATTTACCTTAAGCGGTAAATGTGTGTTTTGTGCTCCAGCATAACCACCATTTCCTCCTGTTACACGCTTCGCATATTGAATTGGGATCTTTCTAACAGCCTGTTGAATGAAAATAACACCCACAATAACTGCTAGCACAGCTAGTAAAATCAATGCAACTTTAACGATACTCATGAACAATTGATCTCCGATATTTTGAAACTGTTGCTGATACACTTGAGATATAACACTTGGGATCGCTGCGGCAATACCGCCAAAGATAAGGATGGAAATACCATTACCTACACCTTTAGCTGTAATCTGTTCACCTAACCACATTAAAAATGCAGTACCAGCAGTCAGTACCGTAGCAATGTATAAATAAGTGCTCCAACCTGGATTCAAAATTAATTGTCCACCTACCATACCGTTAAAACCGATTGACATACCAAACCCCTGAATAAACGCAAGAACAATTGTAAAGTAACGCGTGAATTGCGTTAATTTACGACGGCCCATTTCACCTTGCTTCGACCATTCCGAAAATTTAGGAACAACATCCATCTGCAATAATTGCACGATGATGGATGCTGTAATATACGGCATGATTCCCATCGCAAAGATGGAGAAGTTTTTCAAGGCTCCACCGCCAAATGTATTTAGAATACCTAAAGCATTTAATTGATCTTGTGCCTTCAGTACGTCTCCATTTGTAAATGGCACGGGGATAAACGTGCCAATCCTGAATACGATTAACATCGCTAAAGTGAATAATATTTTACGTCTTATCTCAGCAACGCGCATAAAGTTGGAGATTGTACGAAACATTAGATCACCTCAACTGATCCGCCAGCTGCTTCAATTGCTTCTTTAGCACTTGAAGAGAACTTGTGCGCTTTAACAGTTAGTTTTTTCTCTACTGCTCCGCTTGCAAGAACTTTAACACCGTCGTTTAACTTGCTGATAACGCCAGTTTCCAGCAATAATTCAGGTGTTACTTCTGTACCATCTTCAAAACGATTTAACGTTGATAAGTTTACAATAGCAAACTCTTTACGGTTAATGTTTGTGAAGCCGCGTTTTGGTAAACGACGGAATAATGGAGTTTGACCACCTTCGAAGCCAAGACGAACACCGCCGCCAGAACGTGCGTTTTGTCCTTTATGACCTTTACCAGCAGTTTTACCGTTACCAGAACCGATACCACGACCGACACGGTTACGTACTTTACGAGAACCTTCTGCAGGTTTTAATTCATGAAGTTTCATTCCCAGGCACCTCCTTATATTAATGAGTTATCCTTAAGCTTCTTTTACAGTTACAAGGTGAGAAACTTTGTTGATCATACCAAGAATAGCAGGAGTTTCTTCCTTAACTACAGTTGAATTCAACTTTTTAAGACCTAAAGCTTCTACCGTCGCACGTTGATCTTGTGGACGACCAATTACACTACGAGTGAGGGTAATTTCTAACTTTTTCGCCATTTGTTTTCCCTCCTTAACCTAGTAGCTCTTCTACAGATTTACCGCGTAATTTTGCAACATCTTCAGCGCGCTTAAGTTCGCTTAATCCGTTCACAGTAGCGCGAATCATGTTGATTGGTGTGTTAGAACCAAGAGATTTCGAAAGAATATCTTGTACACCAGCTAATTCAAGGACCGCACGAACAGGTCCACCAGCAATAACACCAGTACCCTCAGCAGCAGGTTTTAAGAATACTTCACCAGCGCCAAAATGACCGTTGATTGTGTGTGGAATTGTTGTACCAACTAATGGTACAGCGATTAAGTTTTTCTTAGCGTCTTCGATAGCTTTACGGATTGCGTCTGGTACCTCTTGTGCTTTACCAGTACCGAATCCAACATGACCGTTTTTATCGCCAACTACAACTAGTGCAGCAAAGCGGAAACGACGACCACCCTTAACAACTTTCGCGACACGATTTATCGTAACTACACGTTCTTCAAGTTCTAATTTACTTGGGTCAATGCGATGCATCAATTTTCCCTCCTTTGACCATTAAAATTGTAATCCAGCCTCACGAGCAGCTTCAGCTAGAGCTTTAACACGGCCATGGTATAAGTAACCACCGCGATCAAATACTACTTCTTTAACGCCTTTCTCTACAGCACGCTTAGCAACTGATTCTCCAACTTTCGTAGCAGCTTCAATATTGCTAGTACCGTTAAGAGCAAGGTCTTTATCAAGAGTAGATGCACTTACTAACGTTACACCATTCACATCATCAATAACTTGAGCGTAAATATGTTGGTTAGAACGGAACACGTTTAAACGTGGACGCTCTGCAGTACCAGTAAGTTTAGCACGTACACGTGCATGTCTTTTCTTACGAGTCGCATTTTTATCAGCTTTAGTGATCATTCTTGTCACTCCTTTCTCTCACCTAACGGGTTTACTTAGCAGTTTTACCTTCTTTACGACGAACAACTTCGCCTTCGTAACGAATACCTTTACCTTTGTAAGGCTCAGGAGCACGTACAGCACGGATGTTAGCAGCGAATTCGCCAACACGTTGCTTGTCGATACCTTTAATTACGATCTTAGTTGGTGCAGGTACTTCAACTTCAAGACCTGCTTCCGGAGTCATTTCTACTGGATGAGAATAACCTACGCTTAAAACAAGTTTATCACCTTGTTTTTGAGCACGGTAACCAACACCGACTAATTCAAGTCCGCGTGCGAAACCTTCAGTTACACCTTCAACCATGTTTCCGATTAAAGCACGAGTTGTACCGTGTAATGCACGGTGTTCCTTCTGTTCAGATGGACGCTCAACTGTTAATGTATTCTCTTCAATTTTGATAAGCATATCAGCATTGAAAGTACGAGTTAATTCACCTTTAGGGCCTTTTACTGTTACAGTATTGTCTTCTGCAACTGTAATAGTAACACCTGCAGGGATTTCAAGAATCTTTTTACCAATACGAGACATGTGGTCACACCTCCGTTCGTTTTAAATATATATTACCAAACGTATGCTACTACTTCTCCACCAGTTTGTAATTGACGAGCGTCTTTGTCTGTCATTACTCCCTTAGATGTAGAAACAAGAGCGATACCTAATCCGTTAAGTACACGTGGTACTTCGTCAGCTTTAGCGTAAACGCGTAAGCCAGGTTTACTGATACGTTTTAATCCAGTGATTACACGTTCATTGTTTGCACCATATTTCAGGAAAATACGAAGGATACCTTGTTTGTTATCCTCGATGTATTCTACATCACGAATGAAACCTTCACGTTTTAAAAGTTCAGCGATCTCTTTTTTGATTTTAGAAGCAGGAACCTCTAATTTCTCATGACGTACCATGTTCGCATTACGGATGCGAGTAAGCATGTCTGCAATTGGATCTGTCATCACCATGTGTTTTACCTCCTTCCCATTTGTGGGTTTTACCAACTAGCTTTTTTAACACCAGGAATTTGACCTTTATATGCAAGTTCACGGAAACAAATACGGCAAAGTTTAAATTTGCGGTATACAGAATGCGGACGACCGCAGCGTTCGCAACGTGTATACTCTTGTACTTTAAACTTAGGAGTACGCTTTTGTTTCGCTATCATAGATTTTTTAGCCACGTTTTCGCCTCCTCTACTTAGCGTTGGCTTCCATTATTTTTGGAATGGCATACCGAATTGTGTTAAAAGTTCACGAGCTTCTTCATCAGTTTTCGCTGTAGTAACGATTACGATGTCCATACCGCGGACTTTGCTTACTTTATCATAATCAATCTCAGGGAAAATAAGTTGCTCTTTAACACCTAATGTATAGTTTCCACGACCATCGAATGATTTCTTAGAAACACCACGGAAATCACGTACACGTGGTAAAGAAACTGATACTAATTTGTCGAAGAACTCATACATTTGCTCGCCGCGTAAAGTTACTTTCGCACCGATTGGCATACCTTCACGAAGACGGAAACCAGCGATTGATTTTTTAGCACGAGTTACAACAGGTTTTTGACCTGTGATTTGTGTTAATTCTTCTACTGCGTTGTCTAACGCTTTTGAGTTAGATACCGCGTCACCAACACCAGTGTTGATTACGATCTTTTCGATTTTTGGTACCTGCATTACAGATTTATAGTTAAACTTGCTCACTAGAGCAGGAGTAATTTCCTTTTGGAACTTCTCTTTAAGGCGATTCAATGAAGTGACCTCCTTTCTTAAGAAAATTATTTATCTAATAATTCACCAGATTTTTTTGCAATACGAACTTTTTTACCATCTTCTACTTTGAAGCCTACGCGAGTAGGTTCACCTGTTTTCGGATCTAAAATCATAACGTTAGAAACGTGAATAGGTGCTTCTTTAGTAATAATTCCACCTTGTGGATTTAATTGAGATGGCTTAGAGTGCTTCTTAACGATATTGACACCCTCAACGATAACACGGTTTTGCTTTGGGAAAGCCACAAGGATAACGCCTTGTTTTCCTTTGTCTTTACCAGTGATTACCTGTACTTTATCACCTTTTTTTACATGCATCTTAATTCTGCACCTCCTTAGCAAGGCAATACCTTAAATTATAGAACTTCTGGAGCTAAAGAAACGATCTTCATGAAGTTGCTATCACGTAATTCACGAGCTACTGGTCCGAAGATACGAGTACCACGTGGGCTCTTATCGTCTTTAATGATAACCGCTGCGTTTTCATCAAATTTGATGTAAGAACCGTCCGGACGACGAGCTCCGCTCTTCGTACGTACTACTACTGCTTTAACAACGTCACCTTTTTTAACAACGCCACCTGGTGTTGCTTGTTTTACCGTAGCAACGATAATGTCACCAATGTTAGCATATTTACGACCAGAGCCGCCTAATACTTTAATTGTTAAAAGTTCACGTGCACCAGAGTTGTCAGCAACTTTCAAACGAGATTCTTGTTGGATCATGTTATGAAACCTCCCTTCGGACTAAAAATTCCGATTCGTCTATTTAGATAATAACCGCTTCTTCAACGATTTCAACTAAACGGAAACGCTTAGTAGCAGAAAGCGGGCGAGTTTCCATGATTTTAACGATATCGCCAAGTTTCGCTTGGTTTTGCTCATCATGGGCTTTGTACTTCTTAGAATACTTAACACGTTTTCCGTACAAGGAATGAGTTTTGTAAGTTTCAACTAAAACTGTAATCGTTTTGTCCATTTTGTCAGACACTACACGACCAGTATAAACTTTGCGTTGGTTACGTTCGCTCACTATGCAAACCTCCCCTCAATTTATCGATTAATTCCGATCTCTCTTTCACGAACTACAGTTTTCATACGAGCAATTGCTTTACGCACTTCACGAATGCGAGTTGGATTCTCTAATTGTCCTGTAGCAAGTTGGAAGCGAAGATTAAACAACTCTTCCTTTAAAGCTTTAACTTTTGTTTCGATTTCGGCAGTGGTTAATTCACGAATATCATTAGTTTTCATTAGATTCACCACCATTTTCTTCACGTTTTACGAATTTACATTTCACAGGTAACTTGTGAGCTGCAAGACGTAATGCTTCGCGTGCTACCTCTTCAGATACACCCGCGATTTCGAACATAATTTTCCCAGGTTTTACTACTGCTACCCAGCCTTCTGGTGCCCCTTTACCGGAACCCATACGTACTTCTAGAGGTTTTGCAGTGTAAGGTTTAGAAGGGAAAATTTTAATCCATACTTTACCGCCACGTTTCATGTAACGAGTCATTGCACGACGAGCAGCTTCGATTTGACGGTTTGTAATCCATGAAGCAGCTTGTGCTTGTAAACCGAATTCACCGAAAGCAATTTCAGTTCCACCTTTAGCACGACCACGCATTTTACCACGATGCTCTCTACGATATTTTACGCGTTTTGGCATTAACATATTATTTTCCTCCTTCCTCAGAAGCTTTCTTTTTTGTAGGAAGGACTTCTCCACGGTAGATCCATACTTTTACGCCTAATTTACCGTATGTTGTATCAGCTTCAACTGCTGCATAGTCAATATCAGCGCGAAGTGTATGAAGTGGAACAGTTCCTTCACTGTAAGATTCTGCACGAGCGATATCAGCTCCGCCAAGACGACCAGAAACCTGTGTTTTAATACCTTTAGCACCTGCACGCATAGCACGTTGAATAACTTGCTTTTGTGCACGACGGAATGATACACGGTTTTCTAATTGACGAGCGATGTTTTCGCCTACTAATTTAGCGTTAAGATCAGCTCTCTTAACTTCTAAAATGTTGATGTGTACACGCTTGCCTGTTAATTGGTTAAGAGCTTTACGAAGTGCTTCAACTTCAGTACCACCTTTACCAATTACCATACCAGGTTTTGCAGTGTGAATTGTAACATTTACACGATTTGCTGCACGTTCGATTTCTACTTTAGCAACAGCAGAATCTTTTAAGCGTACATTAATGTACTCACGGATTTTGATGTCTTCATGTAATAATGTAGCGTAATCTTTCTCAGCGAACCAACGAGATTCCCAGTCACGGATAACGCCGACACGAAGACCAATTGGATTAACCTTTTGACCCATCGATTATCCCTCCTTCTTTTCTGATACCACAACTGTGATGTGGCTTGTGCGTTTGTTAATTTGGCTTGCACGACCCATTGCACGTGGACGGAAACGTTTTAACGTTGGACCTTCGTCAACGAAAACTTTTTCTACAACTAGGTTGTTAATGTCCATCTCATAATTGTGCTCTGCATTTGCGATTGCAGATTTTAAAACTTTTTCTACAACTGGAGAAGCAGTTTTTGGTGTGTGGTTAAGGATAGCAATCGCTTCACCCACTTGCTTACCTCGGATTAAGTCTACTACTAAACGAACTTTACGAGGAGCAATACGAACTGTTCTCGCTACTGCTTTAGCTTGCATTGAAGTGCCTCCTCTCATTATCTTCTAGTTTTCTTATCGTCAGCAAGGTGACCTTTGTACGTACGAGTTGGTGCGAATTCACCTAACTTATGGCCAACCATATCCTCAGTGATGTACACAGGTACGTGTTTACGACCATCATATACAGCGATTGTGTGTCCGATGAACTGAGGGAAGATTGTTGAACGGCGAGACCAAGTTTTAACAACTTGTTTTTGCTCAGATGCAACTAATTTTTCCATTTTGCTCATTAAGTGATCATCGACAAATGGTCCTTTTTTTAAGCTACGAGCCATTTTGGTGCCTCCCTTCGTGATTGGCGTACGGTTCTAGAAATGAACCGTACTACAATCCCATTATTTTTTACGACGACGAACGATAAATTTGTCAGACGCTTTGTTTTTCTTACGAGTCTTGAATCCAAGAGTTGGTTTACCCCATGGAGACATTGGAGACTTACGTCCGATTGGAGAACGTCCTTCACCACCACCGTGTGGGTGATCAACAGGGTTCATTACAGAACCACGAACTGTTGGGCGTTTACCTAACCAGCGAGAGCGACCTGCTTTACCGATTTTGATAAGTTCGTGTTGTTCGTTACCTACTTGACCGATTGAAGCGCGACAAGCAGATAATACAAGACGTACTTCACCAGAAGTTAAACGTACAAGTACGTATTTACCTTCTTTACCAAGTACTTGAGCAGATGTACCAGCAGAACGAACTAATTGTCCGCCACGACCAGGCTTAAGCTCGATGTTATGAACAACAGTACCTACTGGAATGTTGATTAATGGTAATGCGTTACCGATTTTAATGTCAGCTTCTGGGCCAGACATAACTTCCATACCTACTTCTAAAGATTTAGGAGCAAGAATGTAACGTTTTTCACCGTCAACGTAGTTAATTAATGCGATATTCGCAGAGCGGTTTGGATCGTATTCGATCGTAGCAACGCGTCCTGGAATTCCATCTTTGTTACGCTTAAAGTCGATGATACGGTATTGACGCTTATGTCCGCCACCTTGATGACGCACAGTGATTTTACCTTGGTTATTACGACCAGCCTTCTTGCTTAAAGGAGCAAGTAATGACTTTTCGGGTCTATCAGTCGTGATTTCAGCGAAATCATTCGTAGTCATATTACGACGACCGTTAGTAGTTGGATTATACTTTTTGATTCCCATCTCAATTTCCCTCCTTCTTTAGTAAGAATTAAACGCCTTGGAAGATTTCGATTTCTTTGCTGTCAGCAGTTAGCTTAACGATTGCTTTACGACGACGGCTAGTAAAACCAGCGTGACGACCAACGCGTTTTGCTTTCGGCTTGTAGTTCATGATGTTCACTTTTTCTACTTTAACACCAAAGATCGCTTCAAGAGCATCTTTAACTTCTGTTTTATTAGATTTAACGTCCACATCGAACGTGTATTTTTTTTCAGCCATCATTTCCATAGAACGTTCAGTGATAACTGGGCGCTTAATGATATCACGAGGATCTCTCATTATGCAAGCACCTCCTCTACTTTTTCCACTGCCGCTTTTGTCATGATTAGCTTATCATGATGAAGCACGTCTAAAACGTTTACGCCATCAGCAGTGATTACTGTTACTCCAGGGATATTGCGAGCAGATAACTCTACAGATTCGTTTGCATCAGCAGTTACGATAAGAGCTTTCTTCTCAACAGTTAATCCTTTAAGTACTGCTAGCATGTCTTTTGTTTTTGGTGCATTTAACACTAGGTCTTCAAGAACTACAATGTTGTTCTCAACTACTTTAGTAGCTAATGCAGATTTGATTGCTAAACGACGAACTTTCTTAGGAAGTTTGTACGCATAGCTTCTTGGTGTAGGTCCGAATACCGTACCACCACCACGCCATTGAGGAGAGCGGATAGACCCTTGACGAGCACGTCCAGTTCCTTTTTGACGCCATGGTTTACGACCACCACCGCGAACTTCAGAGCGAGTTTTTACTTTGTGTGTACCTTGACGTAAAGATGCACGTTGCATCATTACAGCTTCGAAAAGTACAGCTTCATTTGGTTCGATACCGAAAATAGCTTCAGCTAATTCGATTTCACCAACCTGTGAACCAGTTTGGTTATATACAGTAACTTTTGGCATTGGAATTCCTCCTTCCTATTGTGAATTATTTGCTAACCTTCACAGCGCCTTGAACAACTACAAGAGATTTCTTAGCACCTGGAACGTTACCTTTTACTAGTAATAAGTTGCGCTCAGTGTCAACTTGAACGATTTCTAAGTTTTGGATAGTAACTTGGTCTCCACCCATACGTCCAGCAAGTTTTTTGCCTTTGAATACACGGTTCGGAGCAACTGGGCCCATTGAACCTGGACGACGGTGATAGCGAGAACCATGAGACATAGGTCCGCGAGATTGTCCGTGGCGTTTGATAACACCTTGGAAACCTTTACCTTTAGAAATTCCTGTTACATCAACGATTTCACCTGTAGCGAATACGTCAACTTTTACCTCTTGACCAACCTCTAATCCGTCCACGTCTGCATCGCGGATTTCGCGAATGAAGCGCTTAGGAGTTGTAGATGCTTTAGCAGTGTGGCCTTGTTCAGGTTTGTTAGTTAACTTTTCACGTTTATCTTCAAATCCTAACTGGATTGCATTGTAGCCATCAGTTTCAGTTGTTTTCTTTTGAAGAACAACGTTTGGATTAGCAGCGATAACTGTTACTGGGATTAACTCACCGTTCTCAGCAAATACTTGAGTCATACCGATCTTTCTTCCTAAGATTCCTTTGGTCATGAGTTACACCTCCTACATTTTTAAGTTATATAAATTATAGTTTGATTTCGATATCTACACCAGATGGTAAGTCTAAACGCATTAATGAATCTACTGTTTGTGGAGTAGGACTCACGATGTCGATTAGACGTTTGTGCGTGCGCATTTCGAATTGCTCACGAGAATCTTTGTACTTATGAACAGCACGAAGAATTGTGTAAACAGTTTTTTCAGTTGGTAATGGGATCGGACCAGAAACTGTTGCCCCAGAACGCTTAGCTGTTTCTACAATTTTCTCAGCTGACTGATCAAGAATACGGTGATCGTAAGCTTTTAAACGGATACGAATTTTTTCTTTTGCCATTATTTTCCCTCCTTCGTTCGCCTATTTCTAAAATAGACCTTCTCCATGGAAATTTCCCCACACCATGCCATGGCAAAGCGGCCGGGTGTGTCAGCAACCTTCCACTTCATCGCAGTCAAAGACCAACATTGTCTATTATACAATGTTATTCGTCTAGATGCAAGCATCTTTTTGTTTGCATCTGCTTTTCTCTACTTTTGCTATTATACATGGCACTTTAAAGAATTTCAAGTTTTCATCTAACAGAATTCATTTTACAGTTTCTGGATTATCTTTTGTCGTTTTTATAATACTATAGAAGAAACTCGTCAAAACAAAAAACACCCTCTTCTTCCTTATATAAACGCAAACAAAAAACCTAAGGGAAAATCCCTTAGGTTTTTTTATATCAGTTAAGATTACTCAACGATAGTAGCAACTACACCGTAACCTACTGTACGTCCACCTTCACGAATAGAGAATTTAGTTCCCTCTTCGATAGCGATTGGAGCGATAAGTTCGATAGTCATTTCGATGTTGTCACCAGGCATTACCATTTCAGTACCTTCTGGTAATTGGATGATACCAGTTACGTCAGTTGTACGGAAGTAGAACTGAGGACGGTAGTTAGCGAAGAATGGAGTGTGACGTCCACCTTCTTCTTTAGATAATACGAAAACTTCAGCTTTGAATTTAGCGTGAGCTTTTACAGAACCGCTTTTTGCAAGTACTTGTCCACGTTGGATGTCTTCACGAGCAACCCCACGAAGTAAAGCACCGATGTTGTCTCCAGCTTGAGCTTGGTCAAGAAGTTTACGGAACATCTCTACACCAGTTACAGTTGTAGAAGCATTTTCTTCAGCAAGACCGATGATTTCTACTACGTCACCAACTTTAACGATACCGCGCTCAACACGACCAGTAGCAACTGTACCACGACCTGTGATAGAGAATACGTCCTCTACAGGCATTAAGAATGGTTTGTCAGTTTCACGTTCTGGAGTTGGGATGTAAGCATCAACTTCAGCCATTAATTCAATGATTTTTGCTTCCCAATCAGCTTCTCCTTGAAGAGCTTTAAGAGCAGAACCTTTGATTACAGGAATGTCGTCGCCTGGGAATCCGTATTCAGATAATAGGTCGCGAACTTCCATTTCTACTAATTCTAATAATTCTTCGTCATCTACCATGTCGCATTTGTTTAAGAATACAACGATGTAAGGAACACCTACTTGACGAGAAAGAAGGATGTGCTCACGTGTTTGAGGCATTGGGCCATCAGCAGCAGATACTACTAAGATACCGCCGTCCATTTGAGCAGCACCAGTGATCATGTTTTTAACATAGTCAGCGTGACCTGGGCAGTCAACGTGTGCATAGTGACGAGTTTCAGTTTCGTACTCAACGTGTGCAGTTGAGATTGTGATACCGCGCTCTCTTTCTTCTGGAGCAGCATCGATTTGATCGTATCCGCGTGCTTCAGCACCACCAGCTTTTGCAAGAACTGTAGTGATCGCAGCAGTTAATGTAGTTTTACCATGGTCAACGTGGCCGATTGTACCGATGTTAACATGGGGTTTAGAACGTTCGAATTTAGCTTTAGCCATTCTAAATTCCTCCTTAGTTTATATAGGTTATTTTATATTTAGACTAGAAAGTGAAACTTACGTCCCACTTTCTAAGCTTACATAAGTAGTTATACTTGAACAATCGATAAAAATCAATTATTCACCTTTATTTTTTTTGATAATTTCTTCAGAAACAGACTTTGGTACTTCTTCATAGTGGTCAAACACCATAGAGAATGTTCCGCGTCCTTGAGTGTTAGAACGTAATGACGTTGCATAACCGAACATTTCAGAAAGTGGAACCATAGCGCGAACAACTTGTGCGTTACCGCGAGCTTCCATACCTTCTACACGTCCACGACGAGATGTTACGTCACCCATAATGTCACCCATGTACTCTTCAGGAATTACAACTTCAACTTTCATCATTGGCTCAAGAATTACTGGGCTACATTTAGAAACCGCAGCTTTAAGTGCCATAGATGCAGCGATTTTGAACGCCATCTCAGATGAATCGACATCATGGTAAGATCCGTCAACTAATGCAGCTTTAATGTCAACTAGTGGATAACCAGCTAGTACACCATTTTTAAGTGCATCTTCAAGACCTGCTCCAACAGCTGGGATGTATTCACGAGGAACTACACCACCGACGATCTTGTTTTCGAATTCGAATCCTTTACCTTCTTCGTTAGGTTCAAACTCAATCCAAACGTGACCGAATTGTCCACGACCACCAGATTGACGAGCGAACTTACCTTCAACTTTCGCAGCAGCGCGGAAAGTCTCACGGTATGCTACCTGAGGAGCACCAACGTTTGCTTCCACTTTGAATTCACGGCGCATACGGTCAACGATGATATCAAGGTGAAGTTCACCCATACCAGCGATGATAGTTTGGCCAGTTTCTTGGTCAGTGTGAGCACGGAATGTTGGATCTTCTTCAGAAAGCTTAGATAATGCTGTACCCATTTTATCTTGGTCAGCTTTAGATTTTGGTTCGATAGCTACAGAGATAACTGGCTCTGGGAATTCCATAGACTCAAGGATAACAAGGCTCTTCTCGTCACAAAGAGTATCACCAGTAGTAGTATCTTTTAAACCTACAGCAGCAGCGATATCACCAGCGTAAACTGTTGAAATCTCTTCACGGCTGTTAGCGTGCATTTGTAGGATACGACCTACACGCTCACGCTTACCTTTAGTTGAGTTTTTCACGTATGATCCAGAGTTTAACACACCAGAGTACACACGGAAGAACGTTAACTTACCAACATAAGGGTCAGTCATGATTTTGAATGCTAAAGCTGCGAATGGTTCTTCATCGCTAGACTTACGTTCTACTTCTTCATCTGTATCCGGTAGAGTACCTTTAATAGCAGGTACATCTAGTGGAGATGGAAGGTAGTCGATAACTGCGTCTAACAGAATTTGAACACCTTTGTTTTTGAATGCAGAACCACAGATTACTGGGAAGAATTCTACAGAAGTTGTAGCCTTACGGATACCAGCTTTAAGCTCTTCTACAGTGATTTCTTCACCTTCTAGGTACTTCATCATCATTTCTTCATCAAGCTCAGCTACCGCTTCAATAAGTTTTCCACGGTATTCTTCAGCTAATTCTTTGTGCTCTTCAGGAATTTCAACACGTTGAATGTCTGTTCCTAAATCGTTACCGTACATGTAAGCACACTCTTCAACAAGGTCAATGATACCATTGAACTCATCTTCAGCACCGATTGGTAACTGAATTGGATGTGCGTTTGCTTGTAAACGATCGTGGATTGTTCCTACAGAGTATAAGAAATCTGCACCGATCTTATCCATTTTGTTAACGAATACGATACGAGGTACGCCGTAAGTAGTAGCCTGACGCCAAACAGTTTCTGTTTGTGGTTCTACACCAGATTGCGCATCAAGTACTGCTACAGCGCCATCAAGTACGCGTAAAGAACGTTCTACTTCTACTGTGAAATCTACGTGTCCTGGAGTATCAATGATGTTTACACGATGACCTTTCCATTGTGCTGTAGTTGCAGCAGAAGTAATTGTGATACCACGCTCTTGCTCTTGCTCCATCCAGTCCATCTGAGATGCACCTTCGTGAGTTTCACCGATTTTATGAATACGTCCTGTGTAGTACAGAATACGCTCAGTTGCTGTTGTTTTACCAGCATCGATGTGAGCCATGATACCAATATTACGAGTGTTTTCTAAAGAGAACTCTCTTGCCATTTGGTGTCTTGCTCCTTCCATATATGGATTGGATTTTTTTATTTTAAGTAGCAAAAAAGCCACTTTATATTGTTACACATGTCAGTATGTCCAGTACTCTCATTATGTAAAACGAGCGCCCGATGAAAGGGAGAGGCATTCTCCCTCTCCACACTTCCATAAGCGACAAATAAAGCGGTTTATGCTTACATTTATTTTACGTTGAATCCTACCAACGGTAATGAGCAAATGCTTTGTTAGCTTCTGCCATTTTATGAGTGTCTTCACGTTTCTTAACAGATGCACCAGCGTTGTTAGCTGCATCTAAGATTTCGTTAGCAAGACGCTCTTCCATAGTTTTTTCACCACGAAGACGAGCGTAGTTTACTAACCAACGAAGACCTAAAGTTGTACGGCGTTCTGGACGAACCTCAACTGGAACTTGGTAGTTAGCACCACCAACACGACGAGCGCGTACTTCAAGAACAGGCATGATGTTCTTAAGAGCTTGCTCGAATACTTCCATTGGCTCTTTACCAGTACGTTCGTTTACGATATCGAACGCATTATAAAGAATTGTTTGAGATTTACCTTTTTTACCGTCAACCATCATTTTGTTGATAAGGCGTGTTACTAGCTTCGAATTGTACATTGGATCTGGTAACACGTCACGTTTCGCAACAGGTCCTTTACGAGGCATATTGAGTTCCTCCTTTCATTTTAAAGTTATTATTTTTTAGCAGGTTTTGGTCTCTTAGTACCATATTTAGAACGTCCTTGCATACGTTTGTCAACACCAGCTGTGTCAAGCGCACCACGAACGATGTGGTAACGTACCCCCGGTAAATCCTTTACACGACCACCGCGAATTAATACTACGCTATGCTCTTGTAGGTTATGACCGATACCTGGGATGTAAGCTGTAACCTCGATACCGTTTGTTAAACGTACACGAGCGTATTTACGTAACGCTGAGTTAGGTTTCTTTGGAGTCATTGTACCAACACGAGTACATACACCACGTTTTTGAGGTGCAGAGATATCAGTTGATTTTTTCTTTAAAGAGTTAAAACCTTTGTTTAACGCAGGTGATTTAGATTTCCATACTTTATCAGTACGACCATTTCTCACTAATTGGTTAATAGTAGGCATTTGATTATCCTCCCTTCGCATGTTTGTATGACCACATATCCAGGTGGTTCATTATTAGTTGAAAACAAAGTTTTTGCAAGGAAGAGCAAATGCTCTCTCCTCACAAAAACAGTTTTAACTTATTATTCCTATTGCTGAAGCTCCCACTTGAATCCCCGAAGCTTTACCAAGCTTACGAACTGATTCAACTTTTGTTATGGGCACGTTATATTGCATTGCAATACGAATGATAGCATGGGTTAACCGCATGTCAGCATCCTCTGCGATGACAACTTCTTTAACTGTACCATTTTTGATTGCTTCCAATGTGCGTTTATGACCAACGACTACATTTTCAGCAGTTGATACTTTTTGATAAGACATATAAATATCCTCCAAAGCATCGTTCAGGAGCAACCTTGATTATAGTAACATTTTGACTCATACAATGTCAACTAAGATTAATTGTTTTTATACAAAATTTATGACGGAAAATTTTACTGTTCCACATAAACCTCATCGTTTTCTACGTTCATGTCATCTTGTGTTGTTTTTACAAGATCCACTTTGCGATAACGATTCATACCTGTTCCAGCAGGAACAAGTTTACCGATAATAACATTTTCTTTTAATCCTAGAAGTTCATCGCGTTTACCCTTAATTGCTGCATCAGTTAAGACACGAGTTGTTTCTTGGAACGATGCTGCAGATAAGAATGAATCTGTTTCAAGTGAAGCTTTTGTAATACCAAGTAGAACAGGTCTAGCTGTTGCTGGTTGCTTACCTTGCAGTAAGACCTTAGCATTCGCATCAGTAAACTGATGGATATCTAGTAATGTTCCTGGTAATACATCTGTTTCACCTGCATCACTTACACGAACTTTACGTAACATTTGACGTACCATTACCTCTACGTGTTTGTCACCAATTTCTACCCCTTGCATACGGTATACTTTTTGAACTTCACGTAATAAGTATTCTTGAACCGCCGTAATGTCCGTTACTTTTAGTAATTCTTTCGGATCAATAGAACCTTCTGTTAACTCTTTACCGTGGCTAATTGGCTGTCCTGGAGTTACTTTCAGACGAGCACCGTAAGGAATAGCATACGTACGAGCTTCAACTTCACCCTGTACAACTACTTCTTGGCGATCTTTAACGTCGTTGATCGCTGCGATAACACCGTCGATTTCACTGATAACTGCCTGACCTTTCGGATTACGAGCTTCGAAGATCTCTTGGATACGAGGTAAACCTTGAGTAATATCATCTCCGGCAACCCCACCTGTATGGAATGTACGCATCGTTAACTGTGTACCTGGCTCACCGATAGATTGAGCTGCGATAATACCTACCGCTTCTCCTACTTCTACGTCTGTTCCAGTTGCTAAGTTACGACCGTAACACTTCTTACATACACCGTGGCGAGTGTTACACGTAAACGCTGAACGAATGTTTACAGTTTCAACACCCGAATTTTCAACGATATGAGCGATATCTTCAGTAATTAATTGATTTTCAGCAACTAATACTTCACCTGTTTCAGGATGTTTTACAGTTTTTCTTGCAAAACGTCCAACAAGACGATCATATAATGACTCGATAACTTCATTACCCTCTTTAATCGCACCAATTAATAAACCGCGATCTGTTCCACAATCATCTTCACGAACGATTACATCTTGTGCAACGTCAACAAGACGACGTGTTAAGTAACCAGAATCGGCAGTTTTAAGTGCTGTATCGGCAAGACCTTTACGCGCACCATGCGTAGAGATGAAGTACTCAAGTACTGTTAAACCTTCACGGAAACTCGATTTGATTGGAAGTTCGATGATACGACCAGATGGATTGGCCATAAGACCACGCATACCAGCAAGCTGAGTAAAGTTAGATGCGTTACCACGGGCACCTGAGTCACTCATCATGAAGATTGGGTTGCGTTTATTCAAGGATTTCATCAGTTTTCCTTGGATAACATCTTTTGCATTACTCCAAATAGAGATAACGCGATCGTAACGTTCTTCTTCCGTGATTAAACCGCGACGGAATTGTTTAATTACATTATCTACTTTTGCTTGTGCTTCGTGGAGAATTTCATCTTTTTCGCCTAATACAAGAATGTCAGATACCCCAACTGTAATACCAGCTTTTGTAGAGTACTTGAATCCTAAGTTTTTCATACGGTCAAGCATGCGAGACGTTTCTGTAATTTGGAAACGTTTGAACACTTCCGCAATGATGTTACCAAGGATCTTCTTGCTAAATGGCGCCACTTCTTCGCGACTAGCAATAATTTCTTTAATGTTCGCACCTTTTTCAACGAAATATTTCGCTGGTGTTTCTTTTTCAAGGTTTGAATTTGTTGGTTCATTAATATAAGGGAACGACTCTGGTAAGATTTCGTTAAATATTAATTTACCAACTGTTGTTAATAGAAGCATACTCTTTTGCTCTTCAGTAAATGTTGCGTTGTTTACTGCACTTGCAGCTACTGCAACACGTGTATGAAGATGAACATATCCATTTTGATATGCAAGCAATGCTTCGTTTGCATCTTTGAAGACCATACCTTCACCGATTGCACCTTCACGCTCAAGTGTTAAGTAATAGTTACCTAATACCATATCCTGAGATGGAGTAACAACTGGTTTACCGTCTTTCGGGTTCAAGATGTTTTGTGCCGCTAACATAAGAAGACGAGCTTCAGCTTGAGCTTCTGATGATAAAGGTACGTGAACGGCCATTTGGTCACCGTCAAAGTCCGCGTTGTATGCAGTACATACAAGTGGGTGAAGACGGATTGCGCGACCTTCTACTAATGTAGGTTCAAACGCCTGGATACCAAGACGGTGAAGTGTTGGTGCGCGGTTTAGAAGTACTGGATGTTCTTTAATCACAGACTCTAAAACGTCCCAAACTTCAGGTTGTACACGCTCGATTTTACGTTTCGCACTCTTAATGTTATGTGCTAATCCTTTTTCAACTAACTCTTTCATTACGAAAGGTTTGAACAGTTCAAGCGCCATTTCTTTTGGCAATCCACATTGATACATCTTTAAGTTCGGTCCTACAACGATTACAGAACGACCAGAGTAGTCAACACGTTTACCTAATAAATTTTGACGGAAACGTCCTTGTTTACCTTTAAGCATGTGAGATAGTGATTTTAATGGACGGTTACCTGGCCCAGTAACTGGACGGCCACGACGACCATTATCGATTAATGCGTCTACAGCTTCTTGTAACATACGTTTTTCGTTTTGAACAATGATGCTTGGTGCACCTAAGTCCAATAGACGTTTTAAACGGTTGTTACGGTTAATTACACGACGGTATAAGTCGTTTAAGTCAGAAGTAGCAAAACGTCCACCGTCTAACTGTACCATTGGGCGTAGTTCTGGTGGGATTACTGGTAGAACATCTAAGATCATCCAAGACGGTTCATTTCCAGAGTTACGGAATGCTTCTAATACTTCTAGACGTTTAATAGCACGAGTACGGCGTTGTCCTTGTGCTGTTTTTAATTCTTCTTTTAAGAAGTCTACTTCTTTATCTAAATCGATGTCTTGTAGTAGCTTTTTAATTGCTTCTGCACCCATAGCAGCTTGGAATGTGCTACCATATCGATCACGATATGCACGGTATTCTTTTTCAGAAAGTAATTGCTTCTTATCAAGTGGTGTATCTCCACTTTCTGTTACAACATAAGAAGCGAAATAAATTACTTCTTCAAGCGCGCGAGGGGACATGTCTAAGACAAGTCCCATGCGGCTCGGGATACCTTTGAAATACCAAATATGAGATACAGGAGCAGCTAATTCGATATGACCCATACGTTCACGACGTACTTTTGCACGCGTTACTTCAACGCCACATCGATCACAAACTACACCTTTATAACGTACACGTTTGTATTTTCCGCAATGACATTCCCAGTCCTTTTGTGGTCCGAAAATACGCTCACAGAATAAGCCATCTTTTTCAGGCTTTAACGTACGATAGTTAATAGTTTCTGGTTTCTTAACTTCACCGTATGACCAAGAACGAATCTTGTCAGGTGAAGCAAGTCCAATCTTCATATATTCAAAGTTATTTACATCTATCAAGGGGCCTACCTCCCTTTTAGTCTACAGGTTATCCCAATTATTCCTTAGTTGTCTCAACTTCGACATTCAATTTATCTGCTGATTGATGATCATCGTCATCTTCTGTATCACGCATTTCAATTTCTGTATCGTCGCTAGACATCATTTTAACGTCCATACCTAAACTTTGCAGCTCTTTAATCAATACTTTGAATGATTCAGGAACGCCTGGTTCTGGAACATTTTCGCCTTTAACAATTGCTTCATAAGTCTTAACACGTCCAACAACATCATCAGACTTCACTGTTAAGATTTCTTGAAGAGTATAAGCAGCACCGTAAGCTTCAAGTGCCCAAACCTCCATCTCACCGAAACGCTGTCCACCGAACTGAGCTTTACCTCCAAGAGGTTGCTGCGTTACAAGTGAGTATGGTCCAGTAGAACGAGCATGAAGTTTATCGTCAACCATGTGCGCAAGTTTGATCATATACATGACACCAACAGATACGCGGTTATCGAATGGTTCACCAGTACGTCCGTCATACAGGATTGTTTTCGCGTCATTTGCCATACCAGCTTCTTCAATTGTGCCCCAAACATCTTCCTCACGAGCACCATCGAATACTGGTGTTGCAATGTGAATGCCAAGGTATCTTGCTGCCATACCAAGATGAAGCTCTAATACCTGACCGATATTCATACGAGATGGTACCCCTAATGGGTTTAACATGATATCGATTGGCGTACCGTCTGGTAGGTAAGGCATATCTTCTTCTGGTAAAATACGAGAAATAACACCTTTGTTACCGTGACGTCCGGCCATTTTGTCACCTTCAGAAATTTTACGTTTTTGAACGATATATGCACGTACAAGTTGATTCACGCCCGGTGGCAATTCATCGCCATCTTCACGGTTGAATACTTTTACGTCTAAGATAATACCGCCACCACCGTGTGGTACACGTAGTGATGTATCACGTACTTCACGCGCTTTTTCTCCAAAGATAGCATGTAATAGACGTTCTTCAGCTGTTAATTCTGTTACACCTTTAGGTGTTACTTTACCAACAAGTAAATCTCCATCTTTTACTTCAGCACCAACGCGAATGATACCGCGCTCGTCAAGGTTACGTAATGCGTCTTCCCCAACGTTTGGAATGTCACGTGTAATTTCTTCTGGTCCAAGCTTCGTATCACGAGCTTCTGATTCATATTCTTCAATATGAATAGAAGTGTACACATCATCTTTTACAAGGCGCTCACTCATGATGATCGCATCCTCGTAGTTATAACCGTCCCAAGTCATGAAGCCAACAAGCACGTTACGTCCAAGTGCTAGTTCACCTAATTCCATAGAAGGACCATCCGCAAGGATTTCACCTTTTACAACTTCATTTCCAACACTTACGATTGGACGTTGGTTGTAACAAGTTCCTTGGTTAGAACGAATGAATTTTTGCATTTTGTAGCGATCTAAGTCGCCTTTTACTGTTTGACCGTCAACTTCTACATAGCGACGTACCCAAACTTCACGTGCTTCTACGCGCTCAACAACCCCAGGATGTTTACAGATTACTGCAGCACCTGAGTCTTTTGCTGATACGTACTCCATACCTGTACCTACAATCGGAGATTCCGGATTCATTAACGGAACCGCCTGACGTTGCATGTTCGCTCCCATAAGTGCGCGGTTAGAGTCATCGTTTTCTAAGAACGGAATACAAGCTGTCGCTGCCGACACTACTTGTTTTGGAGATACATCCATGTAGTCGATGCGTTCTCTATTTGTGACAATGTTTTCACCACGGAAACGAGCTACGATATCTTCACTTAGGAATTCACCTTCGTCAGATAATTTCATATTCGCTTGGGCTACAACATAGTTATCTTCTTCATCTGCTGTTAAGTAATCAACATGCCCTGTTACAAGACCAGTTTCTGGGTCAACACGACGGTATGGTGTTTCAATGAAACCAAACTCATTTACTTTCGCGAACGAAGATAATGAGTTAATCAAACCGATGTTTGGTCCCTCTGGTGTTTCAATCGGACACATACGACCGTAGTGAGAGTAATGAACGTCACGCACTTCAAAGCCTGCGCGCTCACGCGTTAAACCACCAGGTCCTAATGCAGATAGTCTTCGTTTGTGAGTTAACTCTGCTAATGGGTTTGTTTGGTCCATAAACTGAGATAACTGAGAACTTCCGAAGAACTCTTTAATAGATGCAATAACAGGACGAATATTAATTAGTGCCTGTGGTGTAATTGCATTTGTATCTTGGATCGACATTCTCTCACGAACAACACGTTCCATACGAGAAAGACCGATACGGAATTGATTTTGTAACAGTTCTCCAACAGAACGCAGACGACGGTTTCCTAAATGGTCAATATCATCTGTATCCCCTACTTTGTATAGTAGGTTGAAGAAGTAACTGATAGAAGCAAGGATATCACCTGGTGTAATGTGTTTCACATCACGAGTAATGTTTGCATTACCAATTACATTAATTACGCGTTCGCCTTCCGACTCAGGAGCATAAATCTTAATAGATTGCAGCTCAACATCGCCTTCTACCACTCCACCCATTGGTTTCGCTGTTTTGAATCCAATGTTTTTCTCTAAGTAAGGTAAAATGCGATCAAGTGTACGACGATCTAAGATTGTTCCTTCTGCCGCTAAAATTTCACCAGTTTCTGGATCCACTAATGTTTCAGCTAAACGTTGATTAAACAATCTGTTTTTAATGTGTAACTTCTTGTTGATCTTATAGCGACCTACATTTGCTAAATCGTAGCGCTTTGGATCAAAGAAACGAGACACAAGTAAGCTCTTAGCATTTTCTACCGTTGGTGGTTCACCAGGACGTAGACGCTCATAAATTTCAAGCAATGCTTTTTCTGTGCTATCTGTGTTGTCTTTTTCTAATGTGTTGCTTAAGTATTCGTTATCACCTAAAAGCTCGGTGATTTCTTGATCAGAGCCAAACCCTAATGCGCGTAACAAAACAGTTACAGGAAGTTTACGCGTACGGTCAATACGCACATATACAACATCCTTAGCATCTGTCTCATACTCTAACCAAGCTCCGCGGTTTGGAATTACAGTAGCAGTAAAACCACGTTTTCCGTTTTTATCCACTTTGCCACTATAGTATACGCTTGGAGAGCGAACTAACTGGGAAACGATAACACGTTCTGCACCGTTAATTACGAATGTTCCAGTCTCTGTCATGAGTGGGAAATCTCCCATGAACACATCTTGTTCTTTTACTTCACCAGTTTCCTTGTTGATTAGACGCACTTTTACACGAAGTGGTGCTGCATACGTCACATCACGCTCTTTGCATTCGTCTACAGAGTATTTAGGTTCACCTAAGCTGTAGTCGATAAATTCAAGCGATAGATTTCCCGTAAAGTCTTCAATCGGAGAAATGTCTTGGAACATTTCTCGCAAACCCTCATCAAGAAACCACTGATAAGAAGAGGTTTGAATTTCGATAAGATTTGGTAACTCTAATACTTCACTAATACGGGCATAACTTCTTCGTTGGCGGTGGCGTCCGTATTGAACTAGTTGACCTGTCAACTGCTTCACCCCTCAAATCATGAGTATTATAAATGCACAAAAAAATTTGTGCAAAATCACAAATAAATACAACTACTGCTATTAGCGTAGTCTCTTTCTCTTAAAGATAAATACGTTGAGTCTTTCTACCTGCTCAAAAAAGAAAAATGGCTTCTATAAGAAAACCATCATTCTGTTTCATAATCTGCTGATTTTACTATCTTTTCCAAGAGAAACAAAAATATACATCTTTCTCAACGCAGAAAATCATATATTGGCATTGTATAATGTTAACATAGCCAAAAATAACCGTCAACGTTTTTTTGATTTTATGATATAATATCCTTTTTTCTTTTCTACAACCTCAACCTCAGAAAATACTTCTTCTAGTTTTTTTAGCGCAGACGGTGCACCTTGTTTCTTTTGAATAACAATCCAAAGTTCTCCACCTGGAACTAAATACTCCACAGCTTTTTCTAAAATCTCATGTACGATATCTTTACCCGCACGAATTGGAGGGTTAGATAGAATAGCAGCATACTTACCATCTACATTTTCATAGACGCTACTTTGAAAAATACGTATATTCTCGATTTTGTTATTAGCGGCGTTTTCTTTCGCAAGCCCAAGTGCCCTCTCATTCACATCCACCATGTGAACTTCACGACCTTGAAACTCTTTCGCTAACGACAAACCAATAGGACCGTATCCGCAACCTACGTCTAATATATTACCTTTAATATCTGGCATTTGAAACGCTTCAATTAAAAGACGGGAACCAAAGTCCACTTCGTTTTTCGAGAACACCCCATGGTCAGATAAGAAAGTAAATCGAGATCCACGAAGGTCAAACTCCCATCGCTTACGATCACTTTTACTAGAAGGGTCGTTAGAAAAATAATGGTCTGCCATATGGCCACCTCTTTTCTTTACAGTTAAAAAAAAAGCTCGCATGAGAGCGAGCTTTTTTTAAAGCATCAAAAGTTAATTACTTAACTTCTACAGCAGCGCCAACTTCTTCAAGTTTAGCTTTGATTTCTTCAGCTTCTTCTTTAGCAGCAGCTTCTTTGATTACTTTTGGAGTGTTGTCAACTAATTCTTTAGCTTCTTTTAAGCCAAGACCAGTGATTTCACGAACAACTTTGATAACTTTGATTTTTTGTGCACCAGCGCTAGTTAGTTCCACATCAAATTCAGTTTTCTCAGCAGCAGCTTCTCCAGCGCCACCAGCAACAGCTACAGGAGCAGCAGCAGTTACGCCGAATTCTTCCTCGATAGCTTTTACTAAGTCGTTAAGTTCTAATACAGTCATAGATTTAACTGCTTCAATGATTTGTTCTTTAGTCATTGTAAATATCCTCCCTTAAATAGGTTTGTATTGTTTTATCGATAATACGTAATTATCTTTTAAAAAATTAAGCGCCTTGCTCTTCCTTTTGGTCTGCAACTGCTTTAGTAGCAAGTGCAAGGTTACGGATTGGAGCTTGAAGAACGCTAAGAAGCATAGAAAGTAAGCCTTCACGTGATGGAAGAGTAGCGATTGCTTTAACCTCATCAAGTGTTACAAGTTTACCTTCGATTACGCCCGCTTTAATTTCTAAAGCTTCATGATCTTTAGCGAAGTCGTTTAATACTTTCGCAGGAGCAACTACATCCTCGTTACTGAACGCGATTGCGTTTGGTCCTGTTAAGAATTCATTTAACTCAGCCATTTCAGCAGATTCTGCAGCACGACGAGTTAGAGAGTTTTTGTAAACTTTGAACTCAACGCCAGCTTCACGTAATTGCTTACGTAATTCTGTTGCTTCAGAAACTGTTAAACCACGGTAGTCAACAACGATTGTAGATTTACTAGCGCGAAGTTTGTCCGCGATTTCAGTTACAACTTGTTGTTTAGTTTCGATTACTTTGCTCATGTTATTACACCTCCTGTAGATTATATAGAAGATGTACCGAAAGTGCACTAAAAACCTCCATGCCCAACTTGTAGACATGGAGGCATATAGTCACAGAAAAAAGATTCCGCTTCGTATATTAACACCTAGGTAGGAAATTAAGTCTATTGACACCTACTGTCTACGGTACACTAATTAAATTCACAACATAAATGATTATATTAAAACTTCTTTATGAAGTCAACTTCCAAAATTTACGCTAATGTAGAAACGTCTACACGTACGCCAGGTCCCATTGTAGAAGCAACTGTTACGTTCTTCATGTAAGTACCTTTTGCAGCAGCTGGCTTAACTTTTTGTAAAGTGTCAGCAATTGTTTTGAAGTTTTCTACTAATTTAGCATCTTCGAAAGATACTTTACCGATTGGAACGTGGATGTTACCAGCTTTATCAACGCGGTATTCAACTTTACCAGCTTTGATTTCGTTAACAGCTTTAGTTACATCGAAAGTAACTGTTCCAGTTTTAGGGTTTGGCATTAAACCTTTAGGTCCTAATACGCGACCAAGTTTACCAACTTCACCCATCATGTCAGGAGTTGCTACTACTACATCGAAATCGAACCAACCTTGTTGGATTTTACCGATGTAATCAGTATCGCCTACGAAGTCAGCTCCAGCAGCTTCAGCTTCTTTAGCTTTTTCACCTTTAGCAAATACTAATACACGTTGTACTTTACCAGTACCGTGTGGAAGAACAACTGCGCCACGGATTTGTTGGTCAGCTTTCTTAGGGTCAACACCTAAACGGAATGCAGCTTCTACAGTTGCATCAAATTTAGCTGTGTTTGTTTTCTTTACTAATTCTACTGCTTCTGTTGCAGAGTAAGCAGCTGCACGATCAACAAGCTTTGCAGCTTCTACGTACTTTTTACCTCTTTTAGCCATTTTTATTTCCTCCTCGAATGTGGTTTTAGCGGAATAACCTCCCACGTTTACGCCTGTTTTCAGGTATAACCTGAGGATGAGCGCCATCCATTTATTTAAAAACGATAATCATTTACGATAATAAAGGTTGCGAATTGGAATTCCAGACCCGCAACCTTTTTTAAAACAAATCGAATTAGTCTTCGATAACGATGCCCATACTGCGTGCAGTACCTTCAACCATACGCATTGCAGCTTCTACGCTAGCAGCGTTTAGGTCAGGCATTTTAGTTTCAGCGATTTCGCGTACTTTATCACGCTTAACAGTTGCCACTTTATTACGGTTTGGTTCACCAGAACCAGACTCAATACCAGCTACTTTCTTAAGAAGAACAGCAGCAGGAGGAGTTTTAGTAATGAAAGTGAATGAACGGTCCTCAAATACCGTAATTTCAACAGGGATGATAAGACCAGCTTGATCTGCTGTACGAGCGTTAAACTCTTTACAGAAGCCCATGATGTTAACACCTGCTTGTCCTAATGCTGGACCAACTGGTGGAGCTGGGTTAGCTTTACCTGCAGGAATTTGAAGCTTTACCATTTTAATTACCTTTTTAGCCACGAGACACACCTCCTTAAGTCCGTGATGTGGTCAATTGGACAGTGATTTGCCCTCCCACGTCATATTTTATCTGTAAGGATAAAATCTTTCAAAAAACGTCTCCGATAACGAAGACGTACTGACTTAAAAGATATTATCACTTTTTACAATTCATTTCAAGTTTCATTTTATAATTTTTCAATTTGATGGAAGTCAAGTTCAACTGGAGTCTCGCGACCAAACATGTCCACAAGCACGCTAACCTTTTTCTTCTCCACATCAATTTCTTCAATAGCACCTGTATAATCTGCGAATGGCCCCTCATTTACACGTACTGTCTCATGAAGTTCAAAGTCGAAATCAACCACTTCGTTGTCCATTCCCATATGTTTCATAATGGTAACAACTTCCTCTTCTAATAGAGGTGATGGTTTAGATCCAGAACCAGAAGAACCAACGAACCCAGTTACACCCGGCGTGTTACGTACAACATACCAAGAGTCATCAGTCATGATTAATTCTACTAATACATAACCTGGGAACACTTTTCTTTTCATTAATTTTTCTTTTCCGTTTTTCATTTCTACTTCTACTTCTTCCGGGACAACAACACGGAAAATTTTATCTTGCATACCCATTGATTCTACACGTTTCTCTAGGTTTGCTTTTACTTTATTTTCATATCCAGAATAAGTATGGACAACATACCAACTTTTTTCCATTCATTTAGGACGAGCGTCCTTCCCTCCCTGACGTACATTTTTTTGCGCAAATGAAAAAACCCGTTCACCGGGCTTTTACACAGTTCTTATAAATAACATTATATCATGGATAAGTGCTTCTTATTCAAGAATTAACCAAGAATTAACCGAATTAAAGAAGAAATGCCCATATCAACTACTGCGAAGAAAATCGCAAAGAACACAACTGTAGCAACAACAGTCGCTGTTGAGCGGAGTAATTCATCTTTTTTAGGCCAACTTACTTTTTTCATTTCGCGACCTACATCGCCGAAAAAGTTCGTTAAACGCATCTGCGGGACCTCCAGTGTATTATTTCAATTATTTATTTTGTTTCCTTGTGAACTGTATGCTGATTGCATGTTTTACAAAACTTTTTTATTTCAAGTCGCTCTATTGAGCTCGTATCTTTCATAGTAGAGTAGTTTCGATTTTTACACTCTTCACATGAGAGTACAACTTTTTTCCTCATTAGTTACACCAACCTTGTAACATTATGTCCCTAAAAATGTATCATACAATAAAAGACAATGTCAATGACATGCATTTTGTACTCTCTACAAAAGAAAACAGGTGATTTATTTTACACCTGTAGCACTTGTTACTTCTTATGAATTTAAAGTTGTACTTTCTCTCATTTCCATATATCGTTCCAATTTTCTCTTTACTCTTTGTAAAGCGTTATCAATAGATTTCACATGCCTGTTTAACTGTTCTGAAATCTCTTGATAAGAACGACCATCTAAATATAAAGAAAGCACTTTCCTTTCTAAATCGCTTAATAATTCAGATATTTTTGATTCTATGTCTGTATATTCTTCCTGGCTAATGATCATCTCTTCAGGATCAGTCACCTTCGCTTCAGAAATAACATCCAATAACGTTCGATCAGATTCCTCATCGTAAATCGGCTTATCTAAAGACACATACGAATTTAAAGGAATATGTTTTTGTCTTGTTGCCGTTTTAATAGCGGTAATAATTTGTCGAGTGATACATAGTTCAGCAAATGCTTTGAATGAAGACAGCTTGTCCTCTTTATAATCACGAATTGCTTTAAACAACCCTATCATACCTTCTTGAACAATGTCTTCTCGATCGGCACCCACTAAAAAGTAAGATCTTGATTTCGCACGAACAAAGTTCTTATACTTGTGAATTAAATATTCTAGAGCGTCAGTATTACCTTTTCGAACTAACTCAACGATTGCCTCATCCTCTAAATCACGAAATGTAACGTCGCCTATACTTACGAAGCCTGCTTCCACCTTGATCCCTCCGACCGCTATTTATTTAGCAATATTATACAGTAAAAAGATAAAGAGCGTCAATGCTTCAACGCTCTCCTCTTCTTAATTTTTCTAATTTTTCTGTAATATCTTTACTAAATATCTTTCGCATGGCGGGCTGCTGTTCTTTCGTGTCTTTTGTGCGCCTTCTTACTTGTTGTTCCATCGCTTGTACTTCCAACTCTAATTCACGCGCAGATTTTCGAAGGGCACCTTGCCCAAATATAACCCATTGTTCTGTATAATCAGAAGTCGCAACATATATTTGTGTATTTATATTTCTAAGCTCTATCGCAAGTTGCTCTATCTTTTCGTCTGCAGTTTGATTCTTTCGTGTGAATATTACTTCTACACGAGATTGTTTCATCTTTTTTTCAATACCATGGACTGTATAGGCATCAAAGACTATCATCACTTTTATACCTGTATAACCTTGATAATCCGCCATCTTATCAATAAGCGCATCTCTTGATGATTGTAAATCTACATCCCGCAGTTTCTTCAAATCTCCCCAAGCTCCGATAATGTTGTAACCGTCAACGATTAAAATATCGTTCATTTTTTATTTACCAATTTCGTGACGTTTACGATATACCTCATACATTAACAAACTTGCGGCTACTGAAGCATTTAAGGATGTAACTTTACCAACCATCGGTAAAGTGATTAAGAAATCACACTTTTCACCAATAATACGACTCATACCTTTTCCTTCACTACCAATTACTAACCCAATCGGCATTGTACCATCTAAATTACGGTAATCCGTTTTCCCTTTGGCATCTGTACCAGCAATCCAAAGTCCACGCTCTTTTAATTCATCAATTGTACGAGATAAGTTTGTTACGCGCGCAACAGGAATGTATTCAATCGCTCCTGTTGATGCTTTCGCAACTGATGCTGTAAGTCCCACAGCTCTTCTCTTCGGAATAATAATTCCATGAGCTCCTGTTGCATCAGCAGTACGCATAATAGAACCTAGGTTATGCGGATCTTCAATCTCATCTAAAATCAAGAAGAATGGATCTTCATTACGTTTTTCTGCCACTTTGAATAAATCTTCTAACTCTGCATACTGATATGCAGCTACTTGAGCAATTACACCTTGATGATTACCCTCAACTAATTGATCTAACTTTTTCTTTGGTGCATGTTGTAAAATAATCTTATTTTCTTTCGCTAACGCTAGTACAATTTGTACTTGTCCTTTGGCAGCACCTTCTGCGATCCAAATTTTATTAATATCTCTCCCTGATCTTAACGCTTCAATTACAGGGTTACGTCCGATAATATATTCACTAGTCATGATGATGTGCCCCCTTCCTTTTCTTCTAAAACTGCAATTGCCTTATATACAATTTCGTCTAATCTTTCACGATTATTTAATAAATGATGATAACCAATTAGCGCTTCAAAGGCTGTACTATGTCGATATGTTTGTACATCCGTATTTTTCGGAACTGTACCTGAATTTGCATTACGCCCTCTCCTTAATACCGCCTCTTCTTCCTCTGTCAAAAATGCCGTCTCTAATAAATGATAAACAACTTTCGCCTGTGCTTTTGCTGAAACAAAGCTCGTCCCTAAGCGGTGTAATTGATTAGGGCGAACTTTTCCTTTTTGAAGGAGGTGATAGCGGATATATTGTTCATATACCGCATCACCCATATACGCTAACGCCAAGCTGTTTAATTGCTTTGCATCGATCATCCTTATCCTCTTTTCCATCTTGTACCTTGAGCAGTATCTTCTAAAATAATATTACGTTCTTTTAAATCGTCACGAATTTGATCAGACAATGCAAAATCACGATTTTTACGAGCTTCAATGCGCTTTTGGATAAGCTCTTCAATTTCTTCATCCAGTAATTCTTCTTTTGATAATTCTAATCCCAAAATATCAAATAACGTTTCCAGTTGTTTTACGTATGCTTCAATCACAACTTTAGATGTATGCTCTTCAAGTAAATATTGATTTGCATGATTTGCTACGTTGTATAATTCGGTAATTGCATTTGCAGTGTTAAAGTCATCATTCATTGCCTCTTCAAATGCAGTCTGGAATTTCTCTATTTCAGCTAACCATTTCTCATTATGGTCCGTTAAATCCGTACTACTCTCCATACGATGCTTTAAGTTTCCATAAGCTGTTTTAATTCTTTCCAGTCCATTATTCGTACTTTGTAATAACTCTTCACTAAAGTTAATCGGGTGACGATAGTGTACTGATAACATAAAGAATCTAATTAACTGCGGGTCGTATTGCTTAATAATATCGTGAACTAAAATAAAGTTACCAAGCGATTTAGACATCTTCTCATTGTTAATATTAATATATCCATTATGCATCCAGTAACGTGCAAACGTTTTTCCAGTCAATGCCTCTGACTGCGCAATTTCATTTTCATGATGTGGGAAAGCCAAGTCTTGACCACCAGCATGAATGTCAATTGTATCCCCTAAGTACTTACGCGCCATTGCTGAGCATTCAATATGCCATCCTGGACGTCCTTGCCCCCAAGGGCTTTCCCAGAAGATTTCTCCTTCTTTCGCAGCTTTCCATAAAGCAAAATCAAGAGGGTCTTGTTTCTTTTCCCCTACCTCAATACGAGCACCGTGACGTAAATCTGCGATTGGTTGATGTGATAATTTACCGTAACCTTCGAATTCCTTCGTCTTAAAGTACACATCACCCTCTGATTCATATGCATACCCTTTATTCACAAGTTCTTGAATAAATTCAATAATGATATCCATATTTTCTGTTACACGAGGATGAACTGTTGCGTGTTTGCAACCTAGTGCTGTTACATCTTCAAAGTACGCTTCAACAAAACGATCAGCAATTGTCGGTACATCTTCACCTAATTCATTTGCCGCTTTAATTAATTTATCATCTACATCCGTAAAGTTAGATACATATTGCACATCGTATCCTTTGTATTCTAAATAACGACGCACTGTATCGAATACCATAGGAGGCCTTGCATTCCCAATATGAATGTAGTTATAAACTGTAGGTCCGCATACATACATCTTTACCTTATTTTCTTCTAATGGAACAAACTCTTCTTTTTGACGTGTTAACGTATTATAAATGTGAATAGTCATTTTTATCCTTCCTTTCTACCTTTAATTCCAATTGTTTCTTCAATTTATCAAGTTCTACTTCCATAGCCTTTAATTTATCAAAAATCGGATCCGGAAGGTCAGAGTGATTTAATTCTTGACCAATCTTTACTCCATTTTGAATAACGACACGGCCAGGTATACCTACAACTGTAGAATGTGCAGGAACTTCTTTTAATACGACAGACCCTGCTCCGATTTTAGAATTCTCTCCCACAGTAATAGAACCAAGAACTTTAGCACCCGTCGCAATTAATACATTATCCTGAATTGTTGGATGCCTCTTTCCTTTTTCTTTTCCTGTACCACCTAATGTAACCCCTTGATAAATCGTTACATTATCACCAATTTCACAAGTTTCTCCGATTACAACTCCCATTCCATGATCTATGAAAAAACGTCGACCAATTGTTGCTCCTGGATGGATCTCAATGCCAGTAAAAAAGCGGCTCACTTGTGAAACAAAACGTGCAAGAAAGAAAAAATTTCTTTTATAAAAAGCATGTGCAATTCGATGGGCCCAAACTGCATGTAATCCAGAGTAAGTTAAAATGACTTCGAAATAACCTCTTGCCGCTGGATCCTGTTCAAAAACGACTTCAATATCTTCCCGAAGCCTCTTAAACATCGGTGTTCCCTCCCCTTTATGGGCTGCTTTTTTGTCGAGCGAACTAACTCCCCTAACTCATCACTTCTCCCCTAATTCTTTATATAAGGAGATAAATTCTATATTCATACCTATTTACACGGTATAAAAAAAAGGCGTCTCTGTCATATTGACAGAGACGCCTTTTAAGCGCGGTTCCACTCTGTTTAGGCTTAAAAAAGCCTCAAACTCATCCATGATAACGGTGTAAACCGCTTCTGCTTACTTTGCGGCCTAAGACATCCCACGAAGCAATTCGCTGTTCAGCAGAAGACTCGAAGGGGCATTTCAAAAATCCGCTTATAAACCACTCCCAGCCTAAAGGTGGTTCTCTCTGTAAAAAGCCTGATTTTCTACTTCTCCTTCTCGTCGCTTTTCCTTATTAGGTTTTAGGTATACTTATTATATTTCTAAACCTAGAAAATGTTAACCAATTACTTTTTGAAGACGATTTAAAACTTTTTCTTTTCCAAGAAGTGCAATAGCATTCGGAAGCTCTGGACCATGCGTTTGTCCTGTAGTTGCAACACGGATTGGCATAAATAAATTTTTACCTTTATGTCCTGTTTCCTTTTGAACTGCTTTAATCGCTGCCTTAATTGCTGCTGGCTCCATTGCTTCTAGAGCTTCTATTTGACCAGCAAATGCACGAAGTACTTCAGGTACTTGTTCACCATTTAATACTTCTTGTCCTTCTTCTTCATAATCAACATGATCTTTAAAGAACATTTCAGAAAGCTCTACAATTTCAGCTCCAAAACTCATTTGTTCATGGTATAAAGCAATTACATCACGAATCCAAGCTTGGTCTTGTTCGCTTAAAGTTTCTCCCACACGTCCAGCTTTCACTAAATGCGGTAAGCTTAACTCTACAACCGTATCTAAATCTTGCTTTTTCATATACTGGTTGTTCATCCATTTTAGTTTTTGAGAATCAAATAATGCAGGTGATTTTGATAAACGAGCTGCATCGAACATTTTGATAAACTCATCTTTAGAGAAGATTTCTTCTTCTCCTACCGGAGACCAACCTAGTAGTGCAATAAAGTTAAAGATTGCTTCTGGAAGATACCCAAGCTCTTTATATTGCTCAATAAATTGAATAATAGATTCATCACGCTTACTTAACTTTTTACGACTTTCATTAACAATTAGAGTCATATGACCGAATTGTGGAATATCCCAGCCGAAAGCTTCATAAATCATCATTTGTTTCGGTGTATTTGAAATATGATCATCACCACGAAGTACATGTGTAATTTCCATTAGATGATCATCTACTGCTACTGCAAAGTTATAAGTTGGAATTCCATCCTTTTTCACAATAACAAAATCACCGAAATCATTTGAATGGAACGCAACTTCATCTTTTACAATATCTTTGAATGTGTAGTCACGATCAGCTGGTACACGGAAACGAATACTTGGAATACGTCCCTCAGCTTCAAATTCTTTCACTTGTTCTTCAGTTAATTCACGGTGGTTACCTGCGTAACGAGGTGTTTCACCGCGAGCGATTTGTCCTTCACGCTCTGCTTCTAGCTCTTCTTCTGTCATATAACATTTATAAGCTAGACCACGCTCTAATAAATCTTCATATAATTTTTTATAAATATCTAAACGCTCTGTTTGGCGATATGGTCCAAATTCACCACCAACATCAACACCTTCATCCCAGTCCATACCGAGCCATTTCAAGTATTTTAATTGGCTTTCTTCTCCACCAGCCACGTTACGTTTTACATCAGTATCTTCAATACGAATAATAAATTTGCCATCTAAATGACGAGCAAATAAATAATTAAATAATGCCGTACGCGCATTTCCGATATGTAAGTGTCCTGTTGGACTTGGCGCGTAGCGCACTCTCACTTGCTTTTCCATAATTGGTACACCTTCCATTCTTAATGTCAACACATTCTATAATTGTACACCAAAAAAATGTGATTATCCATCTTACGAATTAAAAACCATTATTTTTTCTGTAATAAAACAACCGCTTGAGAAGCAATCCCTTCTTCTCTACCTGTAAATCCTAATTTTTCTGTTGTTGTTGCCTTTACATTAATGTTATCGATAGACGTTTCTAACAGTTCACTAATGCGCTTACGCATACTCTCAATATGTGGTGCCATTTTTGGTTTTTGAGCAATAATTGTACAATCTAAATTTCCTAACTCGTAACCTTGTTCACGCACAAATTCCCAAACTTTTTGTAACAATACAGCTGAATCTGCATCTTTAAAAGCTGGGTCTGTATCAGGAAAATGCTTTCCGATATCTCCTGCTGCAATCGCACCTAAACATGCATCAGCAATCGTATGTAACAATACATCTGCATCTGAATGGCCGATTAATCCTTTCTCGTGTGGAATTGTAATTCCACCGATAATCAACGGGCGCCCTTCCGCAAATTCATGTACATCAAAACCTTGTCCAATTCGAAACATCCTTACTTCCTCCTTAAGCTAAACTACTGAGCTTTATGACTCTATATTATATCGCTATCCTTATAAAGAAAAGCCCGGCTGTTGCCGAGCTTTTCTTTATTAACACGTCATCAATGTTATTTCTTTTGAACACGTAGGAAACTTTCAGCAATTAATAGATCTTCCGGAGTCGTCACTTTAATATTATAGTAACTCCCCTCTACTACACCTACTTGCTTCCCAACACGTTCTACGAGACTTGCATCATCTGTGCCAAGAAAACAACTTTGCTTTGCGCTTCTATGAGCTTCTAACAAAAGAGAAACAGAGAATCCTTGTGGTGTTTGTACAGCGTTAAGTTGAGATCGCTCTACCGTTTCTACAACAACACCCTGCTCTACTTTCTTAACAGTATCTTTTACTGGCACTGCACAAATGGAAGCTCCATATTTTTCTGCTGCAGTTAATACATCGCGAATCACTTTATTCGTTACGAACGGGCGCGCCCCGTCATGCACAAGAACATATTCGACACCACTCGCATACTGAAGTGCGTTATAGACGCTATCTTGTCTTTCGGCTCCACCCTGAATGAATTGTACGTGCTTTTCAATCTGGTACTTCTGCATTAACTCTTCAAAATACGGGCGTTCTTCTTCGTTAATTGCCATAATAATACTTTTGCACGCTTTATCTTTTTCAAAAGCACGCAATGTGTGCACAATAATTGGTACTTCATCTATAAGTAAAAATAACTTATTTTTACCAGCACCCATTCGTTTTCCTTGGCCTGCTGCCGGAATAATTAATGTATACATATTAATAATCCTCTACTTATAATGCTTTTTCTAGCAATTTACGTTTTGCGAAAATCATACGACCAGCCGATGTTTGTAATACGCTAGTAACAAGTACGTCAAGTTGTGAACCCACATACTCTCTACCATCTTCTACTACAATCATCGTACCATCATCTAAGTATGCAACACCTTGATTTTGTTCTTTACCATCTTTCACAACATAAACACTTAATTCTTCACCAGGGAGTACGACTGGTTTAATCGCATTAGCTAAATCATTAATGTTTAACACCGTAACCCCTTGTAATTCAGAAACTTTGTTTAAATTGAAATCGTTTGTTACTACAGTTCCACCAGTGATTTTTGCCAACTTTACAAGCTTGCTATCTACTTCTTGGATATCATCGAAATCGCCTTCATAAATTTCTACCGGAATTGGCATCTCCTTTTGAATACGATTTAAAATGTCTAGCCCTCTGCGGCCACGATTACGCTTTAAAGCATCTGAAGAATCGGCAATATGCTGAAGCTCTTCTAATACGAATTGCGGAATGACAATTGTTCCTTCTAAAAACTTTGTTTGGCAAATATCTGCAATACGTCCGTCAATAATTACACTCGTATCGAGAATTTTCCAATGAGTCGTAGATTTTTCTGCTTCGACCTCTACCTCTTCATTCTCACTATTGTTTTTCTTCTTACCTCCGCGTTGGGGTAATGTAAATAATCCTAGCAATTCATTCCTTTTTTTAAATCCTACTTGGAATCCTAAATATCCAAGTAAAAGGGTGAAGAACACTTGCAACACCGTACTAATAACTGGAATTGTAAATTCACGAATTGGTATCAAAATTAAATATGCAACAATAAGACCAGAGATTAATCCTAATGTACCAAATAAAACATCTGCTACAGGCGCCTTTACAAGAGCCTCTTCAATATGCTTAATAAGTTGAACAATATAATCTACAAGCCAAAATGTTGTTAAAAATAAAATAATTGCACCAATAATTGCACGAACATACGATCCTTCCAACAAAGGAACCGCACCGATATCTAATACATTAATAATTTTGGGGATTAAGTAAATCCCTAACGCTCCCCCGATCACTAAAAAGAAGAGCTGTACAATCCGTTTTAACATCCAACCACCTCCTACTCATTATTAACCATTGTTTCGCTAATCAAAACGCCGAATGCAAAAGCGGACGTGTTTTTTTGTAAATAGTTTTATTTACCAATATATCATATCATATACCAAAAATGTTCTAGTGTCGTTATATTATAGAATCAATGTAATATTCTTAATTGTGTCTACTCATATAGAGATGCTCTTGAATTCTTTTTAGACCTTCTCGTATTTTCTTCGCTCTCACTTCTCCAATTCCTTCCACATCATCCAATTCATTAATAGTTGCTCGGCAAACACCTTGCAATGTTTTAAATCGATTAATTAAATTCTCGATAATAAGTGGCGGAACACGAGAAATCTTGCTTGTGATTCGGTACCCTCTAGGTGTCACACTTTCTTCTAAACTTGTTTGTCCTGGATAGCCAAGCAATTTAACTAAATCACTATCCTCTAAAAGTTGTGTATTTGCAAGATCTTGTAACTTTTTCAAGATTTGATGATGGTCTTGTGTTTTCTCCTGGTGATAATCTTTAATTAACAATGCTGCCTCTGCCTCTAAATCAGCTAGTAATTCTGTAAGCTGTAAACGAATTAACCTACCTTCTGTTCCTAACTCATGAATATAGCTCAATATTTCATTTTTAATACGCAGCACCATTTCAACACTATGTAAAACGTGAACCACCTCGGACATTGTAACGACCTCTTCAAATTCTAGAATACCCAAATTCGTAATGCCGTCATTCCATACAGCCTTATATTTTTCTAGCGTTTGAATTGCTTGATTTGCCTTCGTTAAAATGACACCTATATCTTTTAATGTATAACGTAAGTTCCCTTGATATAGCGTAATTACATTACGTCTTTGTGAAATGGCCACAACAAGGCTGCCCGTCTGCTTTGCTACACGCTCTGCTGTTCGGTGACGCATACCTGTTTCAATAGAATCAATAGATGAATCTGGAACTAACTGTGCGTTTGCAATTAAAATTTTACTTCCAGTTTCATTTAAAATAAGTGCTCCATCCATTTTTGCTAATTCATATAAACTAGCAGGAGAGAATGCGCAATTAATATGAAAACCACCATCAACAATGCTTTTAATCTGCTCATTATACCCAAGAACAATTAGTCCCCCCGTTTGTGCGCGAAGTACATTATCTATCCCTTCGCGCAGTGGTGTTCCTGGGGCCACGAGCTGTAAAATGTTAATCATACTTTTGACACGTTGCTTATTTTCTTCCATAGCCTAGCCTCCTAATGTCAAACGAAGCGCTTCTCCCAAATTAGAAACACCTACAACCTCAATCCCCTCTGGAATTGTCCATCCCCCTAAATTTTTTCTAGGAATGATAGCACGTTGAAATCCTAATTTAGCTGCTTCTTGTACACGTTGTTCAATTCTTGATACTCTTCTTATTTCTCCAGTTAATCCAACTTCTCCTATTACCGCATCAGTTGGTGCCGTAGATTTATCTCTAAAACTTGAAGCTATACTTAAGGCGACAGCTAAATCAATTGCCGGTTCGTCTAATTTCAAACCACCAGCTACTTTTAAATACGCATCTTGATTTTGTAATAGTAAACCTGTTCTTTTCTCTAGTACCGCCATAATAAGCGAGACACGATTATGATCAATTCCTGTCGCCATTCTTCGAGGATTTCCAAAACTAGTAGGGGAAATTAATGCCTGTATTTCTACTAAAACTGGTCTTGTTCCTTCCATTGAGGCAACTACTGTTGAACCTGCAACTCCAACTGGTCTTTCCTCAAGGAAAATTTCAGAAGGATTTAAGACTTCTGCAAGGCCAAGTTCTTTCATTTCAAAGATACCCATTTCATTCGTAGAACCAAAACGATTCTTTACAGCTCGTAAAATACGATATGTATGGTGTCGATCTCCTTCAAAGTAAAGAACTGCATCAACCATATGTTCTAGCATACGCGGTCCCGCAATTGCACCTTCTTTTGTCACATGTCCTACGATGAAAATTGGGATTCCCTTTGTTTTTGCAAGTTTCATTAATTCTGCTGTACATTCACGTACTTGCGCCACACTACCAGGAGCTGATGTTACCTCAGGTAAATGTATCGTTTGAATAGAATCAATAACAACAAAAGCAGGATTCATCTCTTCAATATGTGCTGCAATACGCTGTAAATCTGTCTCTGATACAACAAATAGATTACTACCATTTACATGTAAACGATCTGCACGAAGTTTAATCTGCTTTGCTGACTCCTCACCTGATATATACAATACATCATATGAAGCATCTGCTAATTGCGAGGAAATCTGTAATAATAACGTTGATTTTCCAATCCCAGGGTCCCCACCAATAAGTACTAAAGATCCATCTACAATTCCGCCACCTAGTACACGGTTAAACTCTTGAAATTTTGTTTCAATACGTGCCTCAGACTTTGTTTCTACTTCTGTAAGACGTCTTGGTTTTGTTACTTCTGTTTGAATTGCATTTGCATAATTTAGGCGTCTGGATGATACAACGGGTTCCATCTCTTCAACAAGCGAATTCCATTGACCACACCCTGGACATTTACCCATATATTTTGGTGATTGATAACCACACTCTTGACATGTGAATTTTGTTTTCTTTTTAGCCATATCTTTTTATATTTCACTTCGCTTTCATCTATAAACATTTGACCTTCTCGTACAAGAAAGAGGGCTATCTCGTAGCCCTCTTAGTTTGTCTATACTTATTTTACCTTTTCAGCACTATGAATGACAAATGTTTCCCCTTCTACATCAAAGATAACTTTTTGACCTTTCTCAATAGCACCTTTTAAAAGTTCTTCCGATAGTCTATCTTCTACATGCTTCTGAATTGCTCTACGTAGTGGACGAGCACCATATTCACGATCAAACCCTTTATCAGCAATAGCTGCAATCGCTCCTTCTGTTAAGTGCAATTCAATTTCTTGTTCTTTTAAGCGATTCACTAACTGATTTACCATAAGAGTCACAATTTCTTGAATATGTTTTTTCTCAAGCATATGGAATACGATAATTTCATCAATACGGTTTAAGAATTCTGGACGAAATGCCTTTTTC
This sequence comes from Bacillus cereus group sp. MYBK95-2, assembly GCF_051915225.1. NCBI lineage: Bacteria > Bacillati > Bacillota > Bacilli > Caryophanales > Bacillaceae > Bacillus > Bacillus cereus group sp. MYBK95-2. The sequence continues at coordinate 53,903 of NZ_JBQAEH010000016.1, forward strand.
AGCTCATCCATTACTTTACCTTTCATATCCGAATAATCACGGCTTTCATCTTGTACGTTAAATCCAAGATGTTTGTTACGTTTTAACGCCTCAGCACCAACGTTAGACGTCATAATAACAATCGTATTACGGAAATCAACTGTACGTCCTTTAGAATCAGTTAAACGACCATCTTCCAATACCTGTAGTAGAATATTAAATACATCAGGATGTGCCTTCTCTACTTCATCTAATAGGACAACTGAATAAGGCTTACGACGAACCTTCTCTGTTAATTGTCCGCCTTCTTCATACCCAACATATCCTGGAGGAGAACCAACTAAGCGAGAAGTTGAATGTTTCTCCATATACTCAGACATATCAATGCGAATCATTGCATCCTCATCACCGAACATAGATTCTGCCAATGCTCTTGCTAATTCTGTTTTACCTACACCTGTTGGCCCTAAGAAAATAAATGAACCAATTGGACGTTTCGGATCTTTCAATCCTGCTCTTGCACGACGAACAGCTTTCGCTACAGCCACTACAGCTTCATCCTGACCGATGACACGATCATGAAGAATGGATTCTAAGTTTAATAATTTATCAGTCTCTGTTTGTGCAAGTTTAGAAACAGGGATACGTGTCCATGTAGAAACGACATTTGCAATATCTTCTACCGTAACCTCTGAATTTTCTTTTCCTTGTTGTTCTTTCCACTGACGTTTTGTATCTTCCAATTTCTCACGTAAGCGTTGTTCCATATCACGTAAGGAAGCAGCCTTTTCAAACTCTTGACTTTGTACAGCCGCATCTTTTTCTTTTCGAATTTCCTCAAGCTTCACTTCAAGCTCTTTTAAGTTTGGTGGTGTTGTATAAGAACGCAAGCGAACTTTTGAAGCAGCTTCATCAATTAAATCAATTGCTTTATCTGGTAAGAAACGATCCGTAATATAACGATCTGAAAGTTTTACAGCTGCATCAATTGCATCATCTGTAATAGACACACGGTGATGCGCCTCATAACGATCGCGTAATCCTTTCAAGATTTGAGTTGATTCTTCTAGACTCGGCTCATCAACATGAATTGGCTGGAAACGTCTCTCTAAAGCTGCATCCTTTTCAATATATTTACGATACTCATCTAAAGTTGTCGCACCAATACATTGTAATTCTCCGCGTGCTAAAGATGGTTTTAAAATATTCGATGCATCGATTGCACCTTCTGCTCCACCTGCACCGATTAATGTATGAAGTTCATCAATAAATAGAATAATATTCCCTGCTTGACGTATTTCATCCATTACTTTCTTTAAACGATCTTCAAACTCACCACGATATTTCGTCCCAGCTACCACTGTTCCCATATCTAGTGTCATAACACGCTTATCTCTTAACGTTTCAGGAACTTCATTATTTACGATTTGCTGTGCTAACCCTTCAGCAATTGCTGTTTTACCTACACCAGGCTCTCCAATTAACACTGGATTGTTTTTTGTTCTACGGCTTAACACTTCAATTACACGTTGAATTTCTTTACTACGTCCAATAACAGGATCCAAACGATTCTCACGTGCAACAACTGTTAAGTCGCGCGCTAAACTGTCTAGTGTCGGTGTATTTGCATTTGTCGATGAACCACCTTGGTGACCTGAACTTGCTTCGTTACTTCCAAGAAGTTGTAACACTTGTTGTCTTGCTTTGTTGAGGCTTACACCTAAATTATTTAATACACGTGCCGCTACACCTTCACCTTCACGGATTAAGCCAAGTAAAATATGTTCTGTTCCAACATAAGAATGTCCTAGCTTACGCGCTTCATCCATAGACAATTCAATAACTTTTTTAGCACGAGGTGTATAATGTACAGTTTGAGAAGCTTCTGTTCCACGTCCAATTAACGCTTCTACCTCTTTTTGCACTTTCTCCGGGCTCAATCCAAGAGCAATTAACGCTTTTGCTGCAATTCCTTCACCTTCGCGTACAAGCCCAAGTAAAATATGTTCTGTTCCAATGTTATTATGCCCAATGCGAATTGCTTCCTCTTGAGATAAAGCTAATACTTTCTGTGCTCTTTCTGTAAATCTTCCAAACATCATAGAAATCGCCTCCTACTTGCGCTTAGTTTTTTTCAATACGTAATCGCTCACGGATTAAGGTTGCTCTTCGATAATCTCTTTCTTCTGGTCCTAAAGGTCCTCCTGCATATTGTTGTAAAATACCAGGTTGCGTAAGAACCATTAGCTCAGTCAAAATATTTCTCGATATACCTTTTATATATCCTAGATCAATACCGAGTCGTACATCCGATAAGCAAGTTGCCGCTTCTGCAGATTGAATTAAACGACTGTTTGCTAGTATACCGTAAGAACGATAAACCTTATCTTCAAGCTCAATGCTCGAATTTTGTACAATTAATTCTCTGGCCAATTTTTCTTGTTGTATAATTTGCTGCATGACACTCTTTAAATCTGCAATAATATCTTCTTCGGATTTCCCTAACGTCATTTGATTTGATACTTGAAATATATTACCTAACGCTTCGCTACCTTCACCGTATATTCCTCTTACTACTAAACCTAATTTTTGAATTACTTGTATAATACGGCTAATTCTTTTTGTTAAAACCAGCCCTGGTAAATGAATCATTACAGAAGCTCTTAATCCTGTACCAACGTTAGTAGGACAACTCGTAATATATCCAAGTGATTCATCAAAAGCATATTCAACCTCTTTCTCAATCCAATTATCTATTTGATTGGCGCTTTGAAGCGCCTTTGATAACTGTAGTCCTGGAAATAGGCACTGAATCCTAATGTGGTCTTCCTCATTAAGCATCACACTAATGTGTTCGCTTTCTGATAACAGACATGCTCCATATTCGGTCCCTGCTAGATTTGGACTAATTAAATGCTTTTCGACTAAAACTCGCCTTTGAAGAGGAGTTAGTTCATTCATTTTTAATAGTCCAAACTTCCCAAAGGGCTCTACCGCTTTATTTATAAATTTCTTTTTAAATAATTCTTGAACCTTTTGAGCTTCCTCTTCGTTTTGCATAGTAGAAAATTGATATTGCTTAAAATTACGAGCCAAACGAATTCGACTACTTAAAACAATATCAGAATCAGGGCCATCCCCCTTCATCCATGGACTAATCGCTTCATTCATAATTTTGTCCAGTGACATAGAACTACTCCCCCTCTCTATGCTCACTAAGCTGAGTTTCAAGCCCTCGAATCTCATCTCTTACCTCAGCAGCTTTCTCAAACTCCTCATTCTGTACATATTGTTTCAGAATAAGTTTTAGTTCATCTAATTCTTTCTTTAAGTGGATATTTCCTTCCATTCGTTCCGGAATTTTTCCACAATGTTCTGTATGTCCACCATGAAGTCGCTTTAACAATGGGTTTAAGTGTCCTTTAAATGTATCGTAACAAGAAGCACAACCAAAGCGTCCCACTTTTGTAAAATGTTCATATGTCATCTTACAATCTGGACATCTTACTGTATTTGTATTTGAAAACCCGTTTTTTCCTTCTCCAAACATTGTTGATTCACCGTGTAATAAACCAGCAAATACATCATGAAATGAAAAGTTAGACTGTGATGATTGAAAGAAAGACGTATAGCCACTTTGCTCCGCACATTGCTCACAAAGATGAACTTCCGCCTTCTTCTCGTTGATTACTTTTGTATAATGTAAAGTTGCTGGTCTTATATTACAGTTTTGACAAGTCATCAATATCCCCACCTTTACAACAGGAACGATCTACCTCATGATACTTTTCATACATTACTAGATTGTCCTCTTTCCTTAATCCACTCAGATAAAAGTACATGCTCTTTTTCAAAACTTCTACAATATTTAACTGCCCTATCTTAATTATCATTCTTTTACAAAAGCTGTATTTATTTATATTTCAGTGTTCTTAACATTGCGCATAATATTCGAGCCCTAAGTTCATCTCGAGAAGGAATATCCATTGATAATACAGAACGATCTAGTACACTTAACATTAATTTTGCTTCACGGCCTGTTATGATTCCCTCTTCTAATAAACGTATAATCATACTCTCTGCATTCCCTTGTGCAACGCTATGATCAATCATATGAAGCATTTGATCAATAATGTCTATATCATCATGCAGTTTGACTTTTATAATGCGAATGTAACCTCCTCCACCACGTTTACTTTCTACTACAAATCCTCTTTCTAATGTAAAACGGGTATTGATTACATAATTGATTTGAGATGGTACGCACTCGAATCGATCCGCAATCTCATTTCTTTTGATTTCAATCACATTATTATTACTTAAGTCAATAACTTGCTTTAGATATTGCTCAATGATATCAGATATATTTCTCATTTATCCGCCACCTTTATTGACTTTGACTATCTTTGACTTTAATTATATACGTATTAATAAAATTTGCAACTCTTTTGCTTATTCACTATCCTAGCCACATTCCCCTGCATTTAATCAAAATAGTAATTATTTAAGCATATTTTTTTAATTACTATGGATTATAAAAGAAAACACGAAAAAACACGAGTCATTTGACTCGTGTTTAGTTGCTTGGCGACGTCCTACTCTCACAGGGACAAGGTCCCAACTACCATCGGCGCTAGAGAGCTTAACTTCCGTGTTCGGTATGGGAACGGGTGTGACCTCTCTGCCATCAT
>NZ_JBQAEH010000017.1:0-57427 GCF_051915225.1 Bacillus cereus group sp. MYBK95-2
TTAATAATGGTTGTATCACACCTGTTGCAAATCCTACGCATAATCCAAAGATCACAAGACATACTACAATAATTAAAATCGCTCCTTTTTGTTCACCCACTTCTTTTCACCCCCCTTTAAAAATCGAATAAAAAAACATCCATAACGGATGCAAAAATACTAACAATTGGTGTATTACTTATTAGTCCTACACCTCTTTCAATCAACGATTAAATATCTTGCACAAATGTTTATTATCAATCACTAGATAAAAAATCATTAATTCAAAAAAGAATAAAACAAATGGTTTATTAAATTACTAAGATAGAGAGGATAAAAACCAAACCTAGTAAAACCATTAAAAGTAATAGTCCAAATCCCCCATATAAGTAGTCGCAAACTAGTGCGATCCAGAACCCAAGTGTCCTCTCTTATGGTTACACTTTTCGAAACATCTTTTACCTATACACGGTTCGTCATTGATAAGGGAGGTAGACGCTTCTCCACACACGTTTTGTTTCTGGTAATATCGTACCGCCAATCACGATTCCCTCCCTGTCAAGAATCTATCAAGATACTTTCACGAAACTTGCATAAAACTCCCATAAATATTTGCTTTCAAAAAAAGGCATAAAAAAAGACTAGGATTTATCATCCTAGTCTTTTTGAATAATTATTTTCTAAATAGATCTCTTAGTCTTCTTAAACCGCTTTGCAATGATCTTCTAAATGTTGGACTAACTCCAGCCGCAGCACCAACACCTACAGCTCCAGCTCCAGCAACTCCACCAGCTACTGCAATTGGTGATAATCCGCCTTGTTCCTCTTTAACTTCAGAATTTTTGTCTTTCTGCTTAGAGGCTTTATCTTTATCTTCTTTTTTATCTTCTTTTTTCTCTTCTGGTTTATTTTCTTCTTTTTTCTCTTCTGGTTTTACTTCTTCTGGTTTATTTTCTTCATTTTGCTTTACTTCTTCCGGTTTAACTTGTTCTTCGGAAGTATTTAATTTTTCTTTATCGCCTTTTTTATCTGCAATATCTTTAAGGGTAGTATTCACAGATAAAGCAACATCATCTTCTTTATTCTTCATTGGAACAACTACACCATTTTTCTCTACAAATTTAATTTCGCCTTTTGTAATACCGTTACTTTCCACTTCTTGCTTATTCTCTTCCTTTGGAAGCTCTACTTGTTGTTGATTTTCTTTTTTGCTTTCGACTACTACAAATTTTGCTTCTGGCATATCTTCATTTTTAGGAATAAAGAAGTTCGGCTTCGGTTCTGGCTTCGGCTCTGGTTTTGGTTCTGGCTTCGGCTCTGGCTTCGGTTCTGGCTTCGGCTCTGGCTTCGGTTCTGGCTTCGGCTCTGGCTTCGGCTCTGGCTTCGGTTCTGGCTTCGGCTCTGGCTTCGACTCTGGCTTCGGTTCTGGCTTCGGCTCTGGCTTCGGCTCTGGCTTCGGTTCTGGCTTCGGCTCTGGCTTCGGTTCTGGCTTCGGCTCTGGCTTCGGCTCTGGCTTCGGCTCTGGTTTTGGTTCTGGTTTTGGTTCTGGCTTCGGCTCTGGCTTCGGCTCTGGCTTCGGTTCTGGCTTCGGCTCTGGCTTCGGCTCTGGTTTTGGTTCTGGTTTTGGTTCTGGCTTCGGCTCTGGCTTCGGTTCTGGCTTCGGCTCTGGCTTCGGCTCTGGTTTTGGTTCTGGTTTTGGTTCTGGCTTCGGCTCTGGTTTTTCAGATTTAACCACTTTAATCTTCAATTTATAGTTACCTTTGAATGGATCAACAATTTCAATTTCTTGTCCATTAAATACTTCACCAGTAAAAGGTCCAACTAAAGTTACTTTGCCATCTGGAGCAACGTAGCCTTTAACATAGTAATTTAAATCTCCCTTTGGACGAGCAGGGTTTTGAAGTGAATTATTTGAAGAAATTACAATTTCATCATAACCTGGGCTATCTGGCGTATACCATGCCAATGCCTTTGTTGGGCTATAAATCATTGTTGTAGATAATGCAATACCAATTGTCATGATACCAGCAGCGGTTTTTTTAGCAGCAGTCTTTTTAAACATGTGTGTGTAATCTATTACTAAATACTCAAATTGTTGAGTTATCCTAATTTAGTAATAGTTTCCTCCCTATATATAGCACTAGGATAGCGCTCGATATTTTATAATTATTATTTAACCATATTAAAATATAACATTTTATGTAGTAGTTGACTATTCGAAATTCAAATTTTTAGTCGGGATCAATCAACTCTTCTCTTGCTAATCCAAGTGCATATGCTAAAGTCATTAATGCTCGATTTCTTGTCCTATGAAATTGAGATTCTGAAATATGAAATTGACTACAAAGCTGCACTACACTTTTATCTTTCTTAATATAGTAATGAATAACCAATTGCCTTTGGGTTAACTCCAAACGACTGATTTTACGTAATAGAGAAGTAGTAAACTCACATGCTTCAACATTTTTAAGAGCTGTACTTTCTGTAGAAGAATGAAACGTGTTGTTTACTGTAGTTGATTCATTCAAAGTGTATGATGCTGTGATCTTTGGTTGTTGTTTCTCTTCCAATGACCAAACATACAAATGATACTTTTTGAATTCTTTAAGAACAAGTTTAATAATTTTCTTTTCCTGTTTTTTAGTCGGTTCAACCAGCAATGCCAACCAAATCACCCCCTACAATTTCACTTAAAGTAAAATTCTTATGTTTAACATGTTTTGAAATTTATATATAAAAATTATTAATTCAATATTGGCAATTTTAGAAATAAGAAAAACCTATAGTACTTTTTTATCTTTTAGTGCAATTTTGTTTATAATATAAGAAGAATTACCTAGAAAAAATATAAATGGTTTTATATTTTTCGATCATTATCCTCTGTTACAGCAGTGAAATACTTTGGAAGAAATAATTTTTCAATGGGAACTCCATAAAATTCTGAGATCCGTTCAGCTCTAGAGAGTGTTGTACTTTTACTTCCAATCTCAATCTCTCTTAGAACGCCTAATGATAAATCTAATTCCTTTGATACTTCTGCTAGAGATAGATTTTTGGATTTGCGGATGTTTCGCATGGTAATTCGAGTAGAAATGTTATCCATTTTCTCACCCCCTGAGAACATTGTATAACTCTAAAAGATTAAAGTCAACTCTAAAAGATTAAAAATTACACTTTAAGTGAAAAAAGAAAGGCGTTTGATTATATGAACCAAGAAGTTTTAGGGAAAAACATAAGAAAATTAAGAGCAATTAAGGGCGTTAATCAAACTGAATTTGCTAAAGCAATGTCGGTTTCCGTTAGTGCTGTCTCCAGCTGGGAAAAGGGAGAAAAGAAGCCAAGATTAAATAAAATCTCTCAAATTGCTTCCTACTTCAATGTAACGGAGGCTTATTTACTTACACATAATATCCGTGACGAGGATCTAAGGAATGAAACCGAGGAAGAGCCTATTGAACGTTTAGCTCGTCTACTATATGACCGATTTATGAGCGTTCCAGATAAATATAAACCCGAGGTAGAACGTGAGTTAATTCGTTATGCTGATCTTTTAAAATTAGAAGCTAATTTAAAAAATGAAAATAATACAGATGATTAAGGGTTGGATATGAAAGGTAATTACGAGTCACTTAAGTTATCTAGATTTTCATATTTTTCTATGACATCTAGTAATTCTATAACTGTTTCCAATGTATCGGAGTTTGTATATTCCTTGCATTCTTTTACAATTTCTACAAAAAAGTTTTGTTCCATGAGAGTTCCTACTTTCTAAATACTTTTTAAATGTATATTAAGATTTTTTAATATCGTTTTTAAAAAAACATTTTAATCATGTTAACCATATATAACAACATAAATATAACATATTCTACCACGGGATAGAACGTTTGTTCTGTTTTTAAGCCCAAACAGGTTTCAAACAATTACCATTTGCGCACCAAAGGTTTAGTTTGAGAACGTTCTATCCAAATATATTCCATCCTTATTATTACTTCAAGTATAATGTTCGAAGATTCGAAAGGGTGGTGTATATGGCGACAGTAGGAGAGCGTTTAATGTATTTTCGCAAAAAACGGGGATTAACACAATATGAAATCGCAGGTTACCTTAATGTCGCTCGTCCAACATACACAAATTGGGAAGCAAATAGGACTGAACCCGATCTCTCAACTTTAATAAAAATTTCAGATTATCTTGGTATATCACTTGATACATTAGTTGGGAGAAAATGTGATACAGATGTACAACTTGAAGAAATAAAAGACAAAATTAGTAATTTACCATTAGAAAAACAAAAAATCGTTCTTGACTCATTGCTTGATTATACGGATTTAGTAAAAAAACATTTCATAGAATAACATGAATTGTTTTCCAGTGACAACCTTTATATTCCAGCTTCGTTCTATTTTACATGGTAAGATTTTCTTATTCCACATTTAATATTTTCCATATGTGTGAATATAAGTGATTTTTTTGATTGTACATAATTTTTTTTTTGCAGCAAAAGGCTTGAGGAATTTCTCCCTCAAGCCTTTTGTTTTTTAATAATAATCTATTTTTAGCGTATAAAAGCCATAAATCAGTAGAACTAACGTTCCTTTTATAATATAATTATTTATACGAATTTATTATTATTCTCTGAAAGTATACAACATACACTTTAAGTATATTGAAATTGTTGGAGAAACGTTATAGAATAAAAAGTAATTACAGAAAAAAGATAAAAATAGATAAAAATAGATAAAAACAGATAAAGAAACACATTTGTTTCATAAAAAAAATACAAAAAAATAAAACTCCACCCACAGTTTTTAATTGATCTAGGTCGGCAAACTTTGAATCAATTAAAAACTTCCGTTAGCAGAGTTTTAATCACAAAATTATTTATGACTAAATTATATCATAAGTTATAAAGGTTTGTGAATACAAAACTCTCTAATTCTCTTTTATTTAGGTGGAAAATTTAGGGAGGTTTTTTCATGTTCACAAACGATGATTTTAACATCAATGAACTGACAAATATAAAATTAGATACAACAAGTAACATACCATCAAAATTCCTCATGCGTGGAGTAAAAATGTTTGATGAAACACGCCATTATCTACTTAAAAATAATGAGCTGGGCGAATATGCGCTTCCTTCATCAGCTCTAGCAACCTATATTTACTTACATTTTTATGTAAATGATGTAGGTTTACTACCTCGTGATTTTAAATTATCTATTATTTCCAATGCTTCTGGTATTGCATATACGACTGTACACACAGGATTTCAAGCATTATTAAAATCTGGAATGGTTCAAGAAGTTCTAATTGACGGGAGAATTCCTGTTTATGAAATTTGCAACTATGCTAGATTAAACCGTACATATAAAGAAACAACTAAACAAGACATTGGAAAACTCTCTTATTTCCGAATTCCTAGCCATTTACTAGATTCTAAGGTTTTAAAACAATTAGTTTCTCATCGTGACTCAAAAGGTATTTTATTACTTTTAGACTTATGTAATACATTTACTAGAAAAATAGGTCTAGAGAATAAAGATCAAATTGAAAAATTCATTACACAACGCACAATGAGTTACCTAAAAGAAAAACTAGGACGTAATGCTAAAAAAGTACGTGAATACTTAAATGTTATTAGACCTATTTTCCCTTTTACAGCTTCAAATACAGAAGTGCGTAAACCTAATATGGGTAGGCTTACTCGTATCAAGGAGTATGTTGAACAAATTTTCATCACTAAATTTAACGTTCATATTTCTGCTGAATGTGTTGTTGAATCACAAAATAAGATTCTAAGACAACAAGAAGCACGTATGAGAAAAGAAGCAAAGGATCGCTTGAAGTCATTAAAGTTAGCATTGTCTATGAAAGAGGACAAGGACCTTATTGTTGCATTTAAAAATGAAATCTCAACAATTGCTCAATTTCTAAAACATACAAAAGATATTAAAACATTTATGACATATACAATGACATATGCGTTAGATGAGCTAGAGAATTTTGTGAAATCTGGTAACAAAGTAAGCGTTCTTGGAGCGTTTATGCGAGCTAAATTCCGAGAATCTATTCTTTCTTGGAAGAATAAATATGTTCCAGATGATTCTTATAGCGATATGAGGCATGATCTAGTACGGGCTCTACTAACTAATAATATTCCAGTACCAGATGCTTTAAAGGCATAAAATAAAAAATTAAAAACTAGTTCATTTCAGCCTTGTTCTTTATTTTTTAAAATAAAGCATAACAGGGCTATTAGTCATGGAAAACTATAAAGGCAACAAAAAAGAACACAAGAAAAAGGTAGTTTTAAACATCAACTCTCTTATTCTTGTGTTCTTTTTCTATTTTCTCTATTACGATTCAAGACTTGTGTATATGTGATAATACGATATACTACCTGTTGGTTTGTTAATTATTGAATAGTTTCCTTGTTAATTGTTAATTATTGAATAGTCTTCTTGTTTAATTGTTTATTCTACATTTAAATATTTTTAATAACTCTTTTACCCTTAGAGCCTCAAGGCTTTTACGCTATCTCCTTTTCCTCTTTATATTTATTTGAATTAGTTATTCTTTATTGTTTTAACCTTTATTTCTAAAAATGATAGTTTTACATTTATTTGTAATATGTACATAAAAATAAACTAGAAAAAAATAATCTATTATTCAATTAACATTTAGAAATCTTTTCTTATTAATGATTAATAAATTTAGCGATTCTTGACTACTTTTAGGGAAAATTAGGGAGGACAAAGGGTTCGGCCTACTATGTATATAAAAGATATATATAACTAATTTAGTTTGTAGAAAAACGGAGGTGTAACGCTTGGAATATGGTTATTTTGCTCAAGAAGTAGCAAAGCAATTAGAAATAAACGCAAATACACTTCGCAGATGGTCCATTGAATTAGAGAAAATGGATTACACATTTGAACGCAATGATCGTAACCAGCGGATATATTATCAGAAAGATATAGAGATACTCAGACAAATGAAAATATATCTAAAACAAAATTGGAAACTAGATGAAGCTGCTGCTACTGTTAGTAATGAAGACACTTCAGTTGCTAATACATTTAAAGAGAATAATTCAAATAACCCTCAGGATGCACAGAATAAGCCATATGAAGAGATGAACGCAACGGAAACGGATAGCGTTCAAGGATATGCTAACGCTGATATAACGCTTTTAGAAGCTGAACGTTCACAAGAAGAAAGTTTTATGATGAAAGAGCGGTTTGTACACATGTTTGAGCAACAGGATAAAATAGTTCAGCAAAACCAAACCATTATAGATTTATTAATACAGGAGCGATCCATAACAGAAGAAAAGGACCAAGAAATTAAATTGTTACAAAATAAGTTAGATAAAGCTATAACACTATTACAAGAAGATAAGAAAGAGATTCCAGTTCCAAAGAAATCCATGATTCAAAGATTATTTAATTTGTAAGAAATTATATGCTGCATATACTGAATTGATTACATGGTTTAGTAGAAGTATAGCAATCTTTCAAATCTATACTTCTACTATTTTTATATTTACGACTTAACTCATAAAATTGCATATAATTGTAGATTTTAATCCCTAAAAATTTTTATATACCAACATAATCCCTCTAAATTTAACAAATAAAAAATAGTAAGGATTTCATTCCTTACTATTTTTTATTGACATACATCACAATATATATAATGTATTCAACTTAAAGTAGAAAAAGTTTATCTTTTACACTTTTACACTTGTGTAAAAGTGTAAAAGTGTTATAATGAGTATATAAGTAATTAAACAAAGTACTAATTTACATATACATAGGTTGGAGGGTTCAGTTATGACAAGTCCAGTTTTGGTATTAATAAATTTATGGTATACCAGCAACCTTTTGAAGTTGTAGCTTAAAAAATAAAATATAAGATGATTCTATTATAGGGTCGTTTTGCAATTAAAGGGGTGGTTCAGAATGCATAAGTATTATAAAAGATACTTTCGTTCATTTGTACTTATTGGTGGTGGGATGTTTGGAATCTATATTTTCTATTTTAATAAGATCTCTGTATACATAGGGGATTTATCACAACCAATGGATTCCATTTTAAAAGCTATTATAGTCGCAACCTCTATTTGTTTAATTGTTTTCGGTATAAAAATATTTAGTATAAAGGAATAAATAGGTAGAGACTATCTTCTATTATTAGTAAAGTGTAAAAAAATAAAAGTGTAAAAGTGTAAAGAAAGGCGTTCAAATATGATTAATGAAGTAAGTCTCAGTTTGAGTAAATTTGAAATAGCATATGAAATACATAAAAGTTTAAAAGTATCAAGCGGATCATGTTTTGTTTATGCATCATCAAGAGAAATCGCTAAAATAAAAGTAAAGAATGAAATTAAGCGTAGGTTTAAAGGAGCAAAAAAAATAGTTATTTTCTAATATCAAATAGTGTAAAAGTGTAAAAGTAACAAAGTGTAAAATTATTTTAGGAGTGAGAACCAAGTGGTTGAAACAGAAAGACTACATCTTATAGAGTGGATTTTGTTAATTGATGAAATCCATTTGAATGCCCTCATGCAATTATCAGATGAAGAACTTGAAAAAAGATATACCTTATCAATGACGAAGGTTAGTGGCGAAATTAAAGATGATTATTAAATGTTTTTACACTTTTTTACTTGTGTAAAAGTGTAAAATTAAGTAGAATAACACAAAAGGAGAAATGAAAAATGACAGTAATTACAATTTCTAATTTCAAAGGTGGAGTTGGTAAAACAACTTTTGCAACTATTTTTGCATACTTATTACAAGAGCAAGGAAAAAAGGTGGGATTAATTGACTTCGATCCACAAGCCAATGCTACTGAAATTATGTTTAATACATTTAGTATGGATTCAAATGTAAAGACAAGCCTCTTTGAAGCAATTCAACAAGAGGATTTGCTAAAATGTGTTGTTAACGCAAATTCAGAGTTAGATATTTTCCCAAGTGATTTAGATTTAGTAGGATTCCCAGCACATTTATATGACTTAACTAATGATAAAGCAAAGAGATTTTATCTATTAAAATATCTAATTGATCAAATCAAAGAAAATTACGATTACATTATTATTGATGTTCCACCAACAATCAGTGAATTTACTAATAATGCGATTGTAGCTAGTGATTATGTGGCTCTTATTATGCAAACACATCAACAGTCCTTTGCATCATCTGTAAAATTTATTGAGTATTTAAAAGACCTTCTTGACTATAATGAGAATATTAAATTGGCTGGAGTTATTCCTTATTTGGTTACAAAAAAGGGAAAAGTCGATAATGAAGTGCTTGAAGACTCTAAGAAGATATTTAATGATCACTTATTTAATTCACAAATAATGAAACGTGAACGTATAAAATTGTTTAGTAAAAATGGAATTACTAATGAAGATATGCACGATAAAGCAGTATTAGAAATGTATCAAGATGTAGTTAACGAGTTATTAGAAAGGATTGAAAAAGAATGAGTTTTAAAGATATTGATACTAATGAGTTTAAATCTGGAAAATCAAACCCTTTAACAAAAGGTGAACAACAGTCAAAAGCAATATATGCTACACATACAACTAAGGTTTTAGAAGAAGATCATGCTCGTCTTAAAACATATGCTTTTAAAGACGATAAGAAGATGTTTGAAGTGGCACATGATGCACTTAAAATGTATGAAATGTTCCATAATGAGGGTAAAAAGTTAGGTCTTTCAACTAATGAAGCTGCTGCTAAGGCAATTGAATTGTTAAATAACAGTAAGTAATCTATGAGGTTTTTCTTTTTCGTAAAAAAACAACCCTACTTTGGCGGGTTGTTTTTTTACTTTATTATAAATTAAGCTCCTTTTTTAATTTATAGTAAGTACGATTTGCATATCTATCTATTTTTAATAATAGTATAGTCGCATTATCTTCTAGTAGATATCCTTTTGCTGTACCATTTTCTTCAAACGGAGCTTCGTTTGAAGAAAAAGAAAAACCTTGTGTAAAATGCTTAAGTTCTAAGTATTTATTTATAAAATGGCCGGAGAACTTTTCTTTGTCCTTAGTAATTTCTATGTAATTATTTACTGCTCGTATTTCATAGGTGTTTTTATCGTCTAGTTTCCATTTTCCCTGAAGAATATGAGCGATTGACTCTGTTTTTTCTAATTTTCTAGTCAATGCATTTTGATAAAATTGTTGAATTTTTTCACCTTCGGCTAATGCTTTATTTTTTAATTCCTCCTCTGCTTTTCTTTTTTTGTCTAGTGCTGTTGAAGCTTCATGCACATTTGGATGTATATTCTTTTTAGTATAAGCATCCTGAAGCAACATTTCTGCTTCTTCTACTAATCCTGCTCCCATATGTATATACGCTAAATTTGCTGAGGCTAATGTATTATTGAGCGCAATAGCTTTTTTATAACTTTCTGCTCCTTTTGATGTTAAGCCTAAAGCATTATATATGACTCCCAAATTATTTAGAGCAGGAGCGTTTTTATTATCCAATTCAAGTAGTCTTTCGTAATATATAGTGGAGACATCATTTAACCCTAGTTCGCCAAAAGCATACGCAATCGAAAATAAGGTATCCTTATGGTTGGGTTTAATTTCTAGCGCCTTTTCCAGCATATATGTGTATAAATACACATCGTTATCTTTTTTATAAAAATCAGCTAACATCTCATAGTAATTGAATTGATTTTCTGGATTTTTATCTTCTTTGAGAGCAGACATAAGAATATCGTATGCTTGGGTCTGTTTCTTTGTTATGAAGAAACAATCAGCAATTTGTTTTGTAAAAGAGCATATATGATATTCATCGGACCATTCTTTTGCTTTTAGTAGCCCTTTTTGATAATAGCTTGCGGATATTTCATAACTCTTAGTGTCTCTATAACAATTTCCTATGGCACTCATTATCTCTAAATATACTTTTTTATCAATTGTTTTTTCTTCTAGCTCTTTGAATTTTTGAGAAGTATCTTGACCTAAACGATAGAGGAGACAATGATATAATGCGTCTAGTTTTAATTTTTCATTAATATCTTTGGCCTCATAGAGTATTTCTTCTTGGGCTTTTTTCATTTCAGGAATATTTTTCTCTCGATAGGCTGTGAGTAATTTAGTTATTAAATTATCACTTTTCGATTCAACACCTTCATCTATTGCACTGCTAATTTCCTCGGCCGCATCTTGTTGTATTGGTTCTGTTTGGATGGGTTTTTCTTCTGTTGCTGAGTTTTTTGAATCGGTGTCACTATCAACTTTTCTTTCAATTTCAAATTCCTTATACTTTAATCTTAATAAGTTTAAAAAGAACGGGTTTAGTTGTTTTTTAAATAAAATTATAATTACCAGTATAATTATGAAGGCTACAAAAACAACTCCACCTAATGCTGCAATTATTTGTAATAATATTTCCAATATCTTCACCTAACCTTAACTTTATATTCTTCTATAAGAATACCAAAAATTTGATGTGTATACGTTATAATCCAAATAAAATTTATTAGTAGCGTTTGTCGGTCTTATAAAGTAATAAAAAATAACACAGCATTATTGTGTTATTTTTTATTGTTTAAAATAATTTTATTTTGCTTTCTTTTCTTTCCTGGTAAATTATATTTTTTTCTCGCTTCAATACCTATCTTTGCGATTTTTTTAGCTTCTTCTTTTGATAATCGCATAAAGATCCTCTCCCCTTCCGTATTCATTTCCATGTTTAACAGATTAGTAAAAATTTATACATATCCCTCTTCCCTATCACATATACATAAAATAAATCTAGGACACTAGGACACTGGTTAAAACTTAAAGTATGAAAGTGGAGGGCAAAATGAAAACAGAAGAAAAAAAGAGGAAGACAAGGTCAGATAAAAAAAAGGACATTAAGCCAACGGTTTCTATTAATCTTAAAGAAACAATTTCACGTATTTCCTATATAACTACTACTCCAGTAAAAGATGTGTCGGAGCATATTTGTTCAATTGGTTTATATTCTAAACAAGTAATGGATCTTTTATCAGAATACTTTAGAAGGGATTTAGTATTTGGAAATACATGCTATGTTGGGAACTTAGAAAGAACATCTTTACAACGCCAAAAGATAGACGGCCAGACAGATCGTATTACAATTCGTTTTACACAGGAAATGGCTGAAAAGATTAATAGTTTGGCTTATGCATTAGATGTAACACCTTCTAAGGCTACAGCAATATTGTTGGAAGTGAGTTTAAAAAACTCAACTATTACAAACAAGTATTTAAAAATGTATTTACAAGAACAGTTAGATCCTGGAAGGCTAAGGGAGCTAAAAAGGATTATAAAGTTTATTAATCAAAATAATCCATATGAAGAAGAGTTTTCTTGGACAGAATTTATGTCTTATATTTTTGAAGAGGTAAAAAGTAATACAAAGAATATCCCTGGAGCTATAAATGAATGGATAGATAAATATAAATAGATTTTTACACTTTTACACTTGTGTAAAAGTGTAAAAGTGATATAATGAATATATCATAATCTTAATAATTTGTTGGGAGAGTTATTATGGCAACGCAATATCATTTAGATAAAAAAATATATACAGATCAAGCAGAATGGAAAAAGGCTATTGCAAATGATTGGTTTAAAAAATACAACCAATACATGATTAAAGAATTTTTCTATCTTGGCCGGAAATTTGAATTTGAAGGGCATGTACATGAGGTATTAGACAATAATGCTGAAGTAAGTAAAATGAAGGGCTGGTTAAAATTAAAAGTTTCTGGGAATAAACCTTATGAAGTGTATATTCACCCTAAAAAAATATTACGAGATAAACCCGAATTGAAAAATGAGCTTGATAATAGCTTGGAAGGAAAGACTATCATTTCTAACATAAGTGAAAATCATGAACAAATGAAATTCTTCTTGTGAGTTTGATACATAGATACTTTTTACACTTTTACACTAGTTTTAAAGTGTAAAAGTGTAAAAATATCGTATATTTAAATTTTTTAAAAAATATTAATGGAGCTCCGCATTATATAATCCAAATGTTAATATGTTATGCTTGTTTATACTAAATAAAATGAGGTGAACTGAAATGGAAAAAAAACGTGGACAGCATTATGTCTGGAGATATTACCTAACCGCATGGACTGATAAATTAGAGCAATTAGTTTGTTTAAGAAATGTTAATTTATTTTCAACTAATCCAAAGAAAATTGCTAAGGAACGAGATTTTTATAGACTAAGAAATCTTAGCCAAGAAGAAATAGTCATTATTATAAATGGCTTTATTCATGGTAAGGGGACTGAAGTAAGTCAAATAAAGGATTTATTATGGCTTAATGATTGCATATCCCCATTTATAAAAAAAGAGGAATTAGAGCGTAAAGGGGCATGGAATAATGAAAAAGAAGAAGCATTTGATGTCCTTATAAATAACATGGCAGAGGATTTTCATAGTGATATAGAAGATGAAGCTCTGCCTTATTTAAATTATCTAAAAAATAGTAATATGGATTTTCTCAATAGTAAAGAAGATAAACTTAAATTTTTGTTTTTCATATGTTTACAGTATATGAGAACCAATATGTTGAAGAATAATATACAAAAATCTTTTAAGGCAGGTCAACAGCAAAAGAAAAATCAAAAACCTATTGATCCCAAATTAATTGATAATATATGGAGTGTACTTTATGTTATATTTGCTAGAAGATGTGCTGAGGGTATTAGCTCTAGGGATTTACACCGCTTCTTGATTTTGAAAAATAATAGTACTACCCCTTTTATCACTGGTGATCAGCCAGTAATAAATACACGTACAGACTACTCTGAATATACAGAAGCAAAAGAATTGGAATTATACTATCCACTCACTCCATCATTAGCTTTACTAATAACGCCATTCAGAAATGGTAACGAAGATCAGTCTATATTCGAAATTCAAGAAGATAAAGTGAAATTATATAACGATTTAATTTTTAAGGCATCTCATGAATTAGTATTTGCAAATGATGAGTCGGTTTTGCGAAGTTTTAAGAATAGCACTGTGCCCCCTTCAGAATAAGATTAATAGGAGAATTTTAATTTATTGATTTTGTTTTAGAATAAAGTAATAAAAAAAGTGGGGTATTGTAACACCCCACTTTTTTTACCATTCATCGCTGTTCGCCTTATAGGCAAATTGAACTCTTGTAGGTTTATCGTTACTTGTAAGCGATAATTCGTAAATACCAGATCTAACCCCTTGTTTAAAATTAGGATCATCATTGCTAATCCAGTCTGTTCTCTCTCCTGGATCAAGTACTAACTTTTTAATGTAATATTTACCACTAGAATGTTTAAGGTGAACAGTAACCTTAGATTCTCCTTTATTAACAAGCATCATTTTTACATGGCCATATCCAGGTGAAACATTAAACTGGTGAGTTACCTCGCTACTATCACCATTCATAAGAAGAATTGCTGGTTCTTGTTTATCTTTTACAGCCGCACTAACATCTGTTATAGGATACGTTAATGTAGTTGCCCCGATCCCAAATGCTACCCCTAGAGAAAGTAATGTTGAAAATATTTTTTTCTTCTTCATATCTAATTCCTCCTATTTGTAATTATTTGGTACAAACTAATTTTAAAACATATAAACATAATATGTATATATTAGGTAGTTATTTATCAACAATATACAGAATATTCAATCTTGGATATAGCGGAAACAGCTACAAATTTTACTTAAAGTAAAAAAAATCATCAAAAGCTATAACACTTTTACACTTTTACACTTGTGTAAAAGTGTAAAAGTGTTATAATAGAATTATAAGTTGATAAGGAGAGATTCATTATGATAAATATTGTTCCAGAAAAAGATATTGATATGTTAAAGGCATTAGCACATCCAGTTAGATTAGAAATAGTAGATGTACTTTTATCAAAAGGTGGTTGCAATGTTTCACAACTAGTTGAGGAAATTAATATTCCACAGTCAACAGTATCACAGCACTTAACAAAACTAAGAACAACAGGTATTGTAAGGTTCGATAAATTAGGACAGGAATCTTATTACCGAGTGGAAAACCCAAAAGCCAAAGCAATAGTTGAAGTTTTGTTAAAACATTAATAGAGAGGGGACTTATAAGTGAAAAAAATTAAATATGAAAAGCCTCACTGTCAATGTGGGGCTGACCTTAGATTTATAGGTGATTTATCAGTTATTGCATCAATTAATAGTAATGGTACTCCAAGTCGAGTCGGTTTATTTATCGGAAAGGATCATAGGGTTTTTCGCTTATGGTGTCCTTTATGCAATTGTGAATATCAAGGATCGGTAGATGAAACAGGTAGAATTATTATGGGAAAAGAATTAAAGTCAGAAATTAATTATAAGGTGATTTAAATATGAATAAATTGAAAATAAAAGCGAAAGATAAAAAAATAATTAAATTCTTGCTTAGAGTTCTAATGATAATCGCAATTGGTTTAGCGATAATGACGTTTGCTGATTGGGGAGCCAATTCACTTAAAGAAAGTAATAAAGAGTATGCTATAACGATAGAACAGAGTAGAGAAAACGTGAAGATGGCAGAAAAAATGGTTGAAAAAGAACTGAATACTAGTAGTAAGTATTTTCAAATGATAAATAGATCAGGTAACTATTTCTTGTTTGGGACATACCTAAATTCAAATACAGAGCCGTATTGGATAGATAAAGATTTAGAAGCTGAAGTACAACTGAATGGTGAGTGTTATATGGTATCTTTTGAAACCAAAAGAGTAGAATCAAAAAATGAAGAAATAGAAATGTATGAGCCAGTAAAAATCATTAAGCTTATTAAACAGTAACCTTAATATATAAACTGATAACGTTGATCAAAATAAAAGTGTAAAAAGAGAAAAGAATAAAAGTGTAAAAAAGTTAGGAGGAAAAAAGATGGTCTATATGTTAGAAAGATCTTATTCATGTATAAAAGTACTATTAGTAAGCATCATGTTAATAAAGTTTTCATTTGTTTTTCCTCAATTTAGTTTTAATATTTTTAAATTTATATTTTGCATAATTTGTTTATACTTTTTTCTAAATGCAATTTGGAAACTTATAAAGTGGGTTATTGCCCCTATTATTATTTGTTTCGGAATTATAGCGATAATGAATGGTAAAACAGGTGTTTTTCTGAGTGGTATTCTAGAATTTATGAAAAGCATGTTTATGTTTTAAGTGGAGGAAGAAATAATGTTTGCCTCAGTATTATGGATCTTAAGTATTTCTTGCATGTGCTTCTTTATTCTATATATATTTTTCAGTTTACTATATATAGTGCTGGCACTACCAGCTGCCTTAGAAAAGGTAATAGGAATTGTATTACCAGCAATTTTTACATGCATGATAATGTTGAGCATAGTAGAAAGAACTTTATAGAAGGAAATGACAGAACCAAGAATCCCCTATGGCTTGGTTTCTTTTTTTTATGTTATAATACGGTACACGATTTTGACTGAAAAGAGGTATATAAAATGACTTTTGACCAACTAACCGCAGAATACCGGTTATATATGAGGAGCATTGGACGTAAGGATTCTTCCATTACCCGTTACCTTTATGATATTAATTCATTTTTAAATTGGCTTCAAACTCAACAGAATGTCTCAAAATCACTTTTAAAAGAATTAGATAGTAATGATATTGAACAGTATTTATCCTCTCTTAAATCGTTAGAACGGTACAAGACTTCGACTTTGAAACAAAAATATATACACATTAAAAGCTGCTTAGACTATTTCAATGCCAAAATTGAAGTAAACAAAAATCCTTCATCTAATTTAAAAGAAAGTAACTTTGCTACTGATGAAGAAATACATAAGCTCTTATACATTATAAAAAGCTACGATGGGCTTTCAGAAAACCAAGCAACAGGGAGACCTTATATTATAAATAGAAATACGCTATTAGTACATTTCATGCTTTATTACGGACTTTCTGTTAATGATTTGGTAACTTTGACAATGAAGAATGTAAATTTAGGTACAGGTGTGATTACACCTGGTAAAGATTCATTGCTTCCTAGACAAATACAACTTTCAAAGGACGATCAAAAGCTGTTATTCGCTTATTACAAAGAGATTCCAGATATATTAAGACCTCAACAACATTCTGATCACTCCCTGTTTATTGCCTTTGATTTCGCACGTAAAGCATTTCGATGGGATTATGGTCTAGATGCACCAAAACCATTTACAAAGGTTGCTATACAGCGGATGCTTCAAAAAGAGAATAAAAGAGCTAATATACATGTTACCCCAACCACTTTAAGAAACCGTTTTGTATTAAATGCTCTTCGTGATGGAATAGATCCGCTTCAAATCAAATTAATGTTAGGTTTAAAAAGTCCCAAATCTCTATACCCTTACATCAATTTTTTTAATGAATTAGTAAGTAAAAATAAAATTTAAAACACGAAAAATATTTCTTGGCCAAAATTCCTGAATGGCCTAAATTACGAACTTTATCTAGTACAAATATCCAGGTAAAAATCTGCTAAATCCGAATAATAATATTGAATACTAGTATTCAATATTTAATTTCAGAAAGCGAAAAACTATAATATTTTTGAATACTAGTATTCAAAAATAAAAGGAGATTCTACTTATGATTACAATTGATAAAATTAATGCTGAATTATATAAAGCTTATAATATCTTTAATCATCATTTCTTTGAAGGAACATTACCTTCTGCAGCAATTACAATTCAAAGCTCTTATCATCATAAATTGGCAATGGGATGGTGCACTACAAAGGAAATATGGGGCGATAAAGAGGGCAATAATAAGTTATACGAGATTAATATTAGCGCAGAATACATAGATTATGAGTTCTATGAAACTATGGATACACTTCTCCATGAAATGGTTCACTTGTACAACAAAGTACATGATATTCAAGATACTTCAAGAAATAATACATATCATAATAAAAATTTTAAGGAAAGGGCTATTAAGAGTGGATTTATGTATGAAACTGATAAACCAGATCCAGTTTACGGTTGGTCCTTTGCAAAACTCAGTGATGAAACAAAAAAAATCATTTCAAAAATGTAGATTGATCAATCTATTTTTACTATTTCTCGAAAGGGGCGTGAACAATTTCAACGCATTCAAGAAATAAGTGACACTATTAACTCAATAGAAGCTGCATTAATTGATTCAAATAAAAATGATTCGATTGCTACATCACCAGCGACCCAGGAAAAAAAGAAAAGAAAATCCTATTACAGATGGATTTGTCCTAATTGTGATCTCATTGTTAGAACTACTAAATTAGGTGTAAATATTAAATGTGGTGATTGTAATGAAACACTTGAAGTAGATGAATAGTAGGATTTATTTTAAAAGTATAGTTTTATAGGATGATTCAAGTCGGAGAAGAGCACCTTAGGGGTGTCTTTTCTTTATTTAGAACTTTTGTTATAATTTATTTAATGATATTTTAACGATTTTTGTACGTACATATTATAAATGAAGAGATGATAGAAAATCTCTTTTACCTATCGCTACCGCAAGGTGCATGGTCACAATTAAATACTAATTTCTAATTTTAGAAGACCACCCATGTTTTGCGATACGGGTGGTTTTTTTATGTCTCTTTGTACTACAACAAATGAATGGTCGTATATCATAGTAACGTGATAGAAAGGAATGGGAGAAAAATGAGTAAAGATTGGATTAAAAGGGCCAAGAAAAATTTATTGAAAAAAAGTGTAGAAAAAGAGGATTTTCCAAAAGCGCGTAAGGAATGGCAATACAAAGGCTTAGAGGATAATGAATATTGTGAAGCCGAATGTGAATTATGCAATCATGAGGAAATACGCTATGAATATATAATAAGGAATAAATTGAATAATAATATAATGATTGTAGGTTCCAAGTGCATCCAGAAGTTCACAGATGATTTTAAAACAGATTTTTACGATACAGAGGGCAATCTTGTTAATGAGCAACGCTTAACAAAAGATAAAAAAGCATATTTGAAAGAAGTTTTACATAAAGCATTGGATAAACGATTAGCAACTTCAAACAGTGAGTTTTACAAGAACATTGCTAAAACAATTAAAAAAGATGGCAAATTAACACCTAATCAATTAAAATGCTTACACAATTTCTATCCAACACTTGATGATATGGGACAACGAGCTTTTAAAAGTATCGTTAAAGTACGTTTACGAAAAGAAAAGGAGCAAGAACAGCTAAAAAATCTTAGTTTAATTGATTTAGAATTTGTTGCGCAATTTATGACAAGTTCACAAAGAAAAACTCATGGTATTTCTAATTTCAAATAATACCTATAATGAGCAACCAGTTCCTTAAATTTATTGTTTTATTATAGGCCCAAAAAGAAATGAATAGTTGCCGTACCACTATTAAAGTATTGAAGGTTAATAATTTTGTAAGAAATAATGAAATAAGGTTTATTAAATAGGATTATTAAATTTACCATTTTTCATGGTATGCTAAAATCACTATATCGGAAGCTGATTGGGTTGCTAACCTTTCTTTGATAATTTACGAGAAAGGAGGGATACACATGGGAATGAAAGACTTGTTTGATTACTCATTGAGTCTATTGCACGATCCTATTCAGGAAGGCTTGAAGGTATACTTCATAGCACTTGCATATAGTTTGGTAGATAAAACAAATAAAAGAATCGTCCAAAATGCCTGCCAGCCTACGGACGATTCTAAACAGAAATAATATTTTAGTAACCAATCGAGCTTACGATAACAGTTACCAAGGGGGATGCGCCAACATCCCTCTTTTTATTATATACCAATGAGTAATACTACAGTACTACTACAGTAAATATAACAAACATGCACTTAAAAGTACAAATGGAATGTTATGGAGATGAAAGACCATGATTTTTCAAATAAAAGTGGTCAATTTGGATGTACATGACATGAAAAAATTGTGGGTTAGGGAATATAAATGCTGGGTAGAAAGTGAAGAGTATACTGTTCCTCTTTGAATATATTTTCTTACATATAATTTTTCCTTAAAACTTTTAAATAAAAAATAGTATTTTTATAATGACGTGTATAATTTAATAAAAGGGGGCTTAAAAATGGTAGATGATAAAAATTCTTTTCAACCTGGAATATACGCCATCATTAATAAAAAAATGAAAATGGTATATGTAGGCGAAACTGAAGAGGCTTTTCTTATCCGATGGATTGAGCATATTTCTAGAATACCTAGCTTTTTTGAAAATGCAGATAGAACAATTTTATATTTAGATCAAGATACAAAATATATTATTCTTAAGGAACTAAATAAAGATAAATTTACAACAAAAGATTTTTATAGATTCGAGCATGAAGCTATGGAATTTTATAAAAGTAAAGGCTGGAATGTCACTTCTAAAAGTCATTTCAAAGAAAGTATGAAGGATAATAATTACTTAAAAAAAGTTAATGAATACACAAGATATAAAAGGGTCATAAAACATATGATTAAATCATTAGGATTAATAAATACGAAAAATAATAATGTTGGCCTTCTTTATAGCAAGCTATATGAAAAAATAAATAAACATTTTGAAACCGATGTTTATAAAAGAAATAAAGGTGGCGTTTTAAACAATCTCACAAAAGAAGAACTTCAATTTATGATTTTAGATTTATACCCAAGATTTAGGGAAAAAATGTTAGCCCTATACCGAGTTGAATATGCAAAACAAGAAATTCAATTAAATTTATTTTAAATGTTAAATTTTAATTCTAATCAGTTGTAATTAAGAAACACATTTTAAAAAGTTCTTTCCATATTCGTTTGTAACAGTTCTTTTATAGTTATCTAATGTAATTATATTCAAACGTATTAAACGCTTATAAATGAGAGTGTAGTCCCCTTACAATTCACCCTTATCAAAAATAGTAAAAAACCACCCATTATCGCTAGAATCTCAGATAAATTAATTAACAATTTGTTTAATACTTGTTATAATAATTATTAGCAGCTAGTATATTTTTAAACAGTGTGTATAAACTAATAAAGACAGGATGCGTCAACATCCTGTCTAAGTAACTGCTACCGCAAGGTGGTCGGTTGCTAAATTAAATTATCTTTTTTTAGAACCGCCCTTTCGCTTGCAGGCATTTTTAGGGGCGGTTCTTTTACGTTTACTGCCGATCTTTTTGACAAGCTTATTTGCATAAGCTGTCACAAATACTGTAAAAAAGATTTTTACAGCATCTTGCAATAAATTGAGTAAAAAATCCATGTAAAGTCACCTCCTTTCTCCCTTGAATAAGAGAAAGGATAGCAACTCGACCGCCCTCACAATATACAATTACTTATTTAAGTTTACCATTTTCTCCCCTCCATCTTCTACTAAATTCTCTAATTTAATAAAGAAATAAAGAAACTCACCCTTAGAAATCCTCATATTAACTGATACTATAATAGACATCTTTTTTCAGTTATATCCATTAAAAAGAGACAGTATAGAATTAAAATAATTCTTACCATCTCTACTTAATTGTTATTATTTATTTACATACCAAGATTCAACTGGTGAGCTGTACCAAGAAGGATTAGTATATGACTTTTGTTTTTCATCCCATTGCAACTTAACATCTACCCAATGTCCTTTAGGATATACCGATAAAATACCTGGTTCATATTTTTCTACCCATCTAATTTTATTTATCAATTGATTTTGTTTCATTAAATGCGTATAAAAAACATCTTGGAACATTGCATGATAGATAGAAGTCGCAATATGTTCTATATCGTTTGTGATCGCTTCTACACTAGTCATGACAATTGTCGCAAGTATGCCTTCTTGTAGATCATCCTCTCTACCCACGTGCATTTCTACATCACAATGATATACTTTTACTTCGTTATCTTCATTAGGGACTAAATGATTCTTTAAATAAGGTATTTTAAACTTATAAATTCCTGAATGAAATCTAATTTCTTCTTCCGTGTTTGATCGATTTAACCAATTCATAAAATTGCTCCTTCCTATAATTCACAAAAATACTCATCTATATAATACTACTATAATATAACGATTTTTAATAATAATATAAATAATGTCCGTTAATACTTGTTTCATCCTTCTGTTTCATGGCTAAACAAGCCCCAATTCAATTACTTAGAGTATATAATTCAAATCTCATTTTTACACTTTTACACTTGTGTAAAAGTGTAAAAAAGTGTATTATCTTATTAAAGCTTCTTATACCTAATTTGAAAGGTGGTATTTTATGAATCATAAAGAAAAACAACAATCTACTAAAATAGGGGAATACAGTAGGGAAGAACTAGTAAAACTAAATGAAGACGTATTGTGTTATGCAAAAGCAATAAATGGCTTACCAACTGATCACAATGATTCTCTAAAGAAAAGAGGTTGGTTATTACCTTTTTTATTTGGATATGATAGTCTACTTTGGAAAAGATGGGATTATTGGTTTGATATTATTCACGCTGGAACAATAGAGCATTCTGGACCAATTCCACAAATTGAATGGATAACCTCTAATAATAAAGGCTTTGAAACAACTGTAAAGATGCTTCAAAATTGTTTAGATTACCATGAAGCGGGGATGAATACATTTATTCAGTGGTTACATTGGGGATTAGCGTTAACAACAAACTCACCAAAAATAACAGAAAAATTAAATCAGCACTATTATAAACACTTTAATATTTTCTTAATGCAAAAATACCCAAGTGATTATATGTCGATTATCTTATGTGAGCAAACAGGGAGAGGATATAAAGATGGTTTAGGATACTTTCCAACTCCTTTTCAGCTAAGTATTATGATGACCTATGTAGTATATAAAGACATTAATAACCCTTTAAAAAGAGAAGAATATAAACAAAAGACTGTAAATGATCCATGCGTTGGTTGTGGTTCAACCTTTCTTCCTGCTTCAAATTTTTCTCTAAAAGGATCTGCTCAAGATGTGAGTAAATCAGCTTTAGATTTACTTAAAATACAGTGTATGTTATATGCCCCCTGGTTTGCTTTTCATCCAGAACATATACAAGGCTTTGAGAATAAATCTTCAATAATAACGAAAAGCAACTAAAAATTATTTTTTAAATTTTAATTTTACACTTTTACATAAGTGTAAAAGTGTAAAATTGTTATGATGTATTTAACAAGACAATAACTATTGAAAAGAGGAATGAAAGATGGAAAACCAAGAGAAATTAGTTATTTTAAATGTAGATCAAAAGGCAGTTGCTTTAAAAGGATTAAAAGACTTGTTCTTTGCAGTACAACAAATGCATGAGTGGTTATCAAAAGATATTTTAACTGAAGAAATGAAAGGGACATTAATTTCTTTATCAGAGTGCCATATTTCAGATATAGCAAAAGCCACAAATTATGAATCTAATCTTGCTAAGGAAAGAGCAGAGCGTCACATAGATATTCGTAATGCCAATAAACGTATTCGAGAATTGGAACAACAGATGGCTAATATGAAGCCAATTGATGGATTAAAAGAGCAATTAGTAGGTTTAACTCGCAAGATTGATGATTGGTGGGATGAACTTGGATTCAATTACATTTCAGAAATGAGTTTTAGCAAATGGGGCGGATTAGATATAAAGTTTGGTTTTCAATTAGGTAGAGTTTCAATGTTATTAAGTAGTACACCTGTATCGGATAAAGAAGAAAATGCGGATAAAATACAACAACTTCGTGATAAAGGATTTGTTTTCATAGAGGAAGATAGAGAAGCACATTTGGCTGACAATGATATAAACAAGCAATTACTGGTACAACTTTTAGAAGAGAGATTTCCAAGAATACAAATTACAGGAATGGAAACCTGGAGCCGGAGAAGAAACAGAGAAGCGCACATTCGATATGTCACAGCCTATCTTGACGAATTACATGAAATTTAAACAAAATAGTTATTTAAAAGAGTTCAACCCCTAACGGTGCGTGCAAAGGGGCTGTGATTAACAAACTCTTACTAAAAACACACGAGATTGATGAAGAAAAATAACAATTTATCTATTGTATTATAACACTAAAATAATTTAAATTTCAACTTGATAAATTTTCGTATTTATTCACTTTATCAAAATACGTCTTGTCTGTTCAAAAGCCACTAAAACTTTAAAATACTAGAAACATATTTATAGAACTATATTTGATTGTTCATGTAAAATAAGAACGTACAGAATACCCTATTTTGTATGTGATCCTGCAAGGTAACTTGTGGGATTTTTTATTTTCTTATAATCGCATTATCCATAGTTAGAATTACCACATAAAACCCTTCTGTGAAAATATTACATTTAATGACACTCAAACCAACTGGTAACTTTTTATTTTGCTTCTGATGGAATCATAAATTTATTGGAATTTGATGTACGTCTCGGAAAAAATTTCTAATAATAACCTTTTGATAATAATCATTAAATATAGGGTAACCTTAACTTTTTTATATAGCAAATAGATATAGGTTACCAAAAAACACGAATAGCCCAGTATCAATTTAGGGCAACTGAACCAGGCAATTTTCACATATGTATTGTTTATAAAACAAATAACAATAATATCCCTATTGTGACATTTTTTCAAACACTTGATGTATATAGGCGCACCAGGCTATGTATGTGTTGATTATTCGTGACGATCTCCTGTTCCTTCTCGACTGAATACACTATGATCAGTAGTTTAACCAATCGAAATTTATGCATAAAAAAAGTTTCATTTAACCGCCTTATAATCATTCTCAATTTTCTATCTTTTTATACATCTAATTATAGATGCGGTAAGTTATGTGTAATTTGATAACACAAATACGTATTATTGTTTACAAATTCGCTTCTACCAATTCTTTTATAACTTGCAACTCTGCCTCTTGCTGGAATTCTTCTAACTTTGCAAAAATAGTTTCTTCCGTGAATTTTATTTCAGTGCCTTTCATTTCTTTCATCCACATTTGAAACACATTAATAGAACGATTCCGTGATTCTTCAAAAATATAATTTTTATTCTCTTCTAACAAATCATCAAACTCTCTTTCCCATTGCTCATCTAAAGATTTTTGAACCTTTCCAGGAGTTAGACCCAAATGTTTCAATAATCCAACAGCCTTATCTCCTAAAATTAAACGCTCTATTCCATTAACTATTTCTTTTATTTCAGGATCTTTATCCATTTGCTTATATTTAATATTGATAACATCATTATCTTTCACCAAAAAGAACGCCCCCTTCTTGATTAATAGTTCAACATACAAATGTAAATCTCCTATATTAGAATCCCTTTTCAAGATAAATTAAAAACGATCGACAAGAGAGTATTATATAATTTCTTCCTACAAATTCTGCACATTCATTACCAAAGGTACTCATTTCCAAAACATCCACCATGACTTCTTTTTCAAACTAGCTGCCGCTATTTCTTCCTGGGCTAATATAATAGTACGTTTTGCTTCTTGGATCTCTCTGACCATCTTCATAAGGTTATCGTCCCTTAGCTCTAACCTCCTTTCTATCCTTTCTTCACGTTCCTTCCGATCCTTCATATCTTCCATAATTAATTTATTTCTTTCTTTTATATCCTCTTCAATTAATTTGTTCTTTTGATCTATACGATTACCTAGTCTCTTTTCCATCTCTAATAAGTTTGCTTGTTGCACCTTATTAATCTCTTCTATCATAGCGCTATATTGTTGTTGGAATTGATATTGCATTTGATAAGGAACTGGATCTGCTCCCTGAGACTCCTCTTTCTTAATAGCGATTCCAAACTGCTTTGCAATCATTTTCGCAGCTTTTTCTAAAGTCATGCCATCTTGCTTACTCAATTCTACTAACTGTTCAATAAGTACAACATCAAACTCTGTATATTCTCTTCTCCCTCTACTATTCTTTCTTACATCATAACCTTCACGCTCAAGAACATCCGAATACTTTCTAAGTGTGCTGCCGCTTACCCCTAAACGACTATAAACCTCATTGCTGGTATATACTATTTCCGCTTCTGACATAGCGCTACGCCACCTCCTATAAGTGGAATTCCATATTGAAGGAATAATCCCTTTTAAAATCCATCGACGAAGCTCGCACGGTCTTTGCTGTATTTTGTCAGAATGGAAAGTAATAGATTATATTATATGTTACCTTTATAGGTAATATATAATAAGATTTATAAAAAGGACTCCTGATACACACAAGAGTCCTTTTTATAAAAAAAATTGAATAAAAGTAAATTATAAAATTACACATTTTTAATTTACTTTTGTTTGCTCTAGTCAAGGTAAATCATAGAATTTGTCACAGTGAATAAATTTTATATATTGTTCAATTATGCCTATTTGATTCAATTTATCTCTAAAATTTTCAATTTCATTCTCACCGTAATAATAAACATGCCATTCTGTATTTTGATTAACTCGCTTCTTAACTTTTCTAAAATATGGCAAATCCACTTCACCTAAAGAATGTCCAATTATAATTACTCTCTCAACAGCATCAAAATTCAATGAAGATAGTTGATTTATATAATTATTTACTTCTTTATATGTTTTAGAACAATAGTCAGTTAAAACCTTATATATTGGTGCCCTTTGTTCATCTAATTTATTTTGATAGTCATCATAATTTTCTTTAAAGTAATCTATTCTAGATGAATTTGAATGCCCTAACACTAATTCATCATCTGAATCTACTACACCGTGTATATGTAAAACACTCGATCTTGAAATATTGTAAATATCCTCCAAAGTAGTGGTGTAATTAAAGTTTATAAATATATCTTGATGGCTTTCATCGATTAAAGATGTCCTTCTATTTATATCGTCCAACTCTTGATCTACTACTTTAATCCATTCTTTTAAATAGCTAGTTAATTCTTCAATGTACTTAAATTTGTTTCCGAAGTAATAATTCAAAGTATCTTCTATACCAACATTTCCACTTTCTAGCCCCAAATCCGTACTTTGAAGCATTTGTTCAATCAATACATATTCATCAATATTAGCTAGATTAAATTCTAAATCATTCCATAGATAAGTTTGTAACCCTTTCCCCCCCAAATAATATTTATCTTCAAAATCCCTCAGGAAGTCTCCTTGATGTTCTTTTAAATAAGAACGAAAGTCCCAATACCTCGTATGTAAACCATGCCCTAAATCAAATCCATTCCCAATAATAAACAAATTCACTTATAACACCATCCCAATTAAAAATCTGTAATAAGATTACAATAAAACGTACAAATTACGCTTAAAAAAACCAACTAATTATACATCCGTCCCTAGCATTTTTTCAATGCTTGTTAACACTTCTTTTTTATCTACTACTAAAGGCAGCGAATACACAGCTGTATTTTCTAAATCTTCTCTTCTATATCGTATTAATGATTGTATCTTCATCTTTGGAATCCCTTGTTTCTCCAGGTAGCGATACACCGATACTTTATATCGAAACTTCAAATTAAGATCATCTATACCATCTAATAAATCTTTGAGACTATATAATTTCATAGGTAATTCGCTAACTGGAAACTCTTTAACAACTTTATTCATCAAATCTGTTTTCGAATATAGAAGACTTGTCTGCTGTAGCGCTATAGTTTCAAACATCTTTGTAGTAGTAGTTTTTTGTTCTTGTTTTTCGGCTAATCCCATCAATTTATCCCTGGATGCGATGCTTAACTCTTCAAAATAATACCGCTGCCGATCAACCAACAAAGCCGACTCTTTTAATAAAAATTGTTGAAACTTACTTCGTGAAAATAATTTACGTTTCGTAAACAGATCAACATATTTACTATCCTCACAATTTGTAAATAAAGCCTTATTTGCTACAGAGTTAATATATACATGATATATGTATGGCGCTATATTCTTTTGAACATAATCATAACTACACCTAAGATAATTAGCCATTTCATCAATTGTTATATTAAAATCATCTTCTATCAATTCTAAGTACGAAAATGCTATTTCTTCTAATGATAGCCCTTTACCTGGAATATTAATTAAAAACTCACTTTCCATTAATCCCCACTCCCCTAAATAGCCATATAATCTAGCATAGCATATCAAATTAATATTATGTTACGTATAAAGGTAACATATAAACACAATTTACAAATTCTTAAAAAGGGATACTGATTAAAGCACCGAAAATATATATTGAAAACCATGAAATTCTATTGAAAATGATCATGAAGATTCTTATAACAAAGGGGATAGAATAATGTATTTTGCAAATGAAGAACATGAACGGAATTACATTAGATTATTAGATACAAAAGGAATTGAGCCTGGTGATGATCCTGAATATGAAGCAGCTTTCTATATAACTGCACACCCTGAAATACACAAGTGTTTTGATTGGTCTTTATGCAGGATAGAATACTCTCCATTAGGTGAATTACTCTCTCCTGAAGAGGATATTAAAGGGGTAAATCCTGGCGCACTTACTGGAACAACCCTACCATTGGTTAAGGCTGGACAGTCATTATTTAATGGATATAAAGTAGATCTATCAGACTTACCTTTATATAATGAAGAATTTTTTCAAGTGTTTTTCCAGGCATGTAAAATAAGATGGCGTGTGAATTTATAAAATATAAAAACTCCATTTTTAGTTATTCTAAAATGGAGTTTTTATATTAATCGACCATATTTATATACAAAAAGTATATAAATTTATTGTAATGTAATATATTCTAGAACAAACCAAATTGCATCATTTTCATCATCATATCATGATCATACTGCGCCCGTTTTGAAGATACTAAATAATGATGCGCACTATTAATAACATCAGTAACTCGGAGAATTACCGCGGAATCTTGATCCTCCTTTAATAAACTATGAGGTAATAGTCTAGCTAAATCCTCTTCTTCAGAGAAAGTCCATTTATTTTCTTTCCAACAAACTAGCACAAAAATTGCATTCATTAATCTTAAAAGATATATTACTTCTACATTTTCATTCTCATATAAATCAGGTTCTTTCCCAAAAGGTTTACCAGCTAAAAAAATTTTCGGATTAGCTATTCCTGAAAAAGGCATACCCATCATAGCGCCTAATTTTACATACGAACCCAAGAACAAGCTATATTTACTTGTTGCTTCAGAATCTTCTCCTATAATATACTTCGCATTCTGCTTCAACCAATTAGAGCTTTTCCCCTGTCTCGTACCATTGTATAAGATTTTCATTATCCACTTACTTAACACAAGTTGATTATACTCAATACTTATTTCTTCTTTAGGCGAAATATCTTTAGAAAAATATTTAAGAATAAATGCATTTCCGTAATCATCTAATTTCGAAAGTGCCACGTTGTTACAACTCTCACATACATCTTTAACTACTTGTTTTTTTGGTGATAACGGTATTGCCTTTCCTCCTTCAAAAAAAACATGATCAAATTCGGGGAATTTAGAGATGAGACCATACGGATAAATATGTTCACCTGTTAATTTCCTAGAACTAGAATTACAATAAGCACAAACTTTCCCCATAGAATGCAACCCCTTTTTTTGTTGCAACCAATAATTAACATTGCAACTTCTCAATTAATTATAAACTTTTTTTTTATATTTAAAATCCCCCTTCATAAAAGAACGTAGGTTCGTGTATAATAAGAACAGACGTTCTTTTATGAAGGAGGAATCACAGTGTATGACTATTCAATCCTACCGAATAGAATCATCTTATGTGTGGATCTACGGAGTTTTTACGCTTCAGTTAGTTGCATCAAAATGGGATTAGATCCTATGCATACAAAATTGGCTGTAGTAGGTGATGTGAATAGAAATGGTTCAATCGTTCTGGCTGCAACCCCACCATTAAAAGCATTAGGTGTAAAGAAGATGGCAAGATTATACGAGATTCCTCGCAGAAAAGATATTCTTGTTGTAAATCCAATTATGAGTACTTATATTAAATGCTCCAATTACATAACAAAATTAGCTTTGCAATACGTTCCTATTGAGGATTTCCACCAATATTCCATTGATGAATTCTTCATGGATATTACGGACAGTATTCATTTATTTGCCCAAGATCCTTATAAATTCGCAATGAAATTCAAGCGTGAAATATACGATCATACACGAATTGAATGCACCATCGGAATTGCTCCTAACCCACTCATGAGTAAGGTTGCCCTAGACATTGAAGCTAAGAAGAACAAAGATGGAATTGCTTTTTGGCAGTACGAGGATATACCTACCAAACTATGGAGCATACGCCCCCTTAACAAATTTTGGGGCATATCATATAAAACAGAAGAAAAGTTAAATAGAAAGGGAATATACTCTATTGGAGATTTAGCCAATTATCCCCTTAAATACTTAAAACAGAGCTTTGGCAAGATTGGGGAAGAATTACACTTACATAGCCACGGAATCGACTTTAGTCGCATTTCAGAAAAATATGTTCCTGCCACAACTTCTGTTGGAAAAAGCCAAATTTTAATGCGTGACTACACAATAGAAGAATTTCCGATTATTCTATTGGAACATATAGAAGAAGTTTGTTATCGGCTTAGAAGACAAAATAAACTTGCCCAAACCGTTCATTTTTCTGTCGGTTATAGCAAGAGTTATACCGGTGGCATTAGAAAAACACATACTTTAAACCGCCCAACAAATTTAACAATGGATATATATAATATCTGTACATACTTTTTACATCAACAATATACTGGCGAACCCATTCGCAGTATAAACATATCCTTAACAAACCTAATTCAAGAAGGGGAAGAACAAATTTCTCTTTTTGATAATGTCACGAAACGAGAACAAGAAGTTAAGTTAACAAAAGTAATGGATGAAATACGAATAAAGTTTGGGAAGAACAGTATTTTACGAGGGATTTCCTACACGCATAGCGCTACAGCTAGACACCGAAATACACTAATAGGAGGACACAGATCATGAATAACGCTAATATGCCAAAAGGAAGAGGTATGGTGAAATGGTCTCCGTTCGCAGCAATGCCTGAACAGTTTGCTGGGATACGTGAAATCATCAAGGAGAAAAACAAAGTAACTCGGCCGATCTTAACAGATGAAGAAAAAGAACTAATTGAGAACATGTTATTATGTTCCTTATTATCTGAAGAAGAAATACTAATTACATATTATGAAGATGGTTATTTGCTCTCTAGCTATATGACTGTTATTGATATTGATCCACCAAATAGTGCTGTTATATGTACCGATGCTTTTTATAATAGGATGAAACTGCAATTTTATAATATAATAGATGCAAAATAGAATTTATTTACGTAAGCACATTCAAACTATTATAAAGGAGTGTACACAATGCAAGAGGCTCAAATAAGAAAGAGTGCAGCAGGAGCAATTATTCATAACGATATAAATGACTATCCCCATTTAAATATACCAATGATTATTAATGAAAAAGATGGAATGATTTATGAAGTTCTAGGTGCTGGTTTTCACACTAATGATGCTGTAGCAATAATAACAACGGATAATTTTGCTACAACCAGGGTAACTGCGCCGATTATAACAGTAAAAAACAATGATGGTAGTATTCAATTATATCGCTTACCTTTAGAACTAGAACATTGGGTACTTTCTTGTATGCGTGCTGCTTCAGTAGAAAAAAATCCGTTTCCGTGTAAAGTTGCTTTTGGGATCATTGACACTAAATTTTATGTAGAATTCAAATAATAAAAAAGGTAGAAAGACATTCCTTCTACCTTTTTTCACTCTTTACTTTACTAATAAATAAACAATCCTTCCAATTGATTAAGTAAACATAATTATCAACTATGCTCTTGTTCACATGAGACTTCTACCAAAAATGATTCAAGATCTTTCAATGAAATATTATTTTTTTCAACAATTGATTTAATCACATCAATCCCAATTTTCTTTGAAAATTTGGGATTATCTTCTTTGATAAAGCTATCAGATTCATTCTTATACAATTGTTTTAACCTAAGGATTAAGTAACCATATAAATACAATAACAAAAAAGTGGCTTTATCCATGCTATCCATTATTCTTAATTTTAATGAGGCATTACAACTTATTACAACAGTAGAATTTTCATTAAC
Source organism: Bacillus cereus group sp. MYBK95-2 (assembly GCF_051915225.1). Lineage (NCBI taxonomy): Bacteria > Bacillati > Bacillota > Bacilli > Caryophanales > Bacillaceae > Bacillus > Bacillus cereus group sp. MYBK95-2. Next base: position 32,070 of record NZ_JBQAEH010000017.1, read on the forward strand.
CATACAAGTAATATCTACATCTGTGTCTCTAACTCTAAGTGTTATCTTTTTTAGTTCTCCACCATTACTTATAAATGCTTTGGTCGCTATTAGTTCTGTTGTCTGATAAGATGCTCCTGTAAAAACATTGGCGTCATCAGTTACATTACCTACAAAACCACTAATATTTTCTAATTTCGTGTCATCATTTAAAATTCCATCACGTTCCGTATAAACATAAAATAACCAGTTAAACATATCAGGATCAAGAGAGTATTCAGTATTTGTGAGGGAAATATTGTGTTCACCAATCAGCGTTTTAAATCTACTAATGTTGTAATCATTTGACGTAATAATAAGTACATACACTTTATTTCCTTTTTCAAAAAACAATGACTCAACATCTAAATCATTTACTCTTTCAGCCTTTGGTAGGAAATCTCCAAAACTATCTTTTCGCTTTTTCTTTGAGTACTCTAAATTAGCGATTGCCTTCTGATAAAAAATAATTTCCTCTGTAGAATTATTTTCACCGTTAATTTTAGGTAATTTCATTTCTTCTAATTGGCCTATCTCTTTCCACGAATAAATGAAATTTTTTTCAGACTCACACATACGAGCAACCTGATCTACATCTTTTTTCACATGAGATAGTAACTCTCTATGTTGTCTTCTGAACACTTCATCCAAAGAAGATAAGCTATTAATATCATTTAGTAAAAAAATATTAGAATATATTTTTGCCATCTATTTACCTCCTTCACATTCAATATTCAACTCTTTCATATTAGAATCACATAATGCACTACTTATTTTACTTCCTACGACTGACGTGAGTTTAAAATCTATATGCGCAGTATCTCTTTTAACTCGCTTCGGAAGAATAACTATACTCTCGGTCATTATAAAAGGTTTCATAGAAAGTCCACCTAAACGGTAGTTTTCTAAAATACTAATACAAATTGCCTGTTTCTCATTGACTCTAGTACTCGCTTTTTCATTAAGCCATTCTTGGTCATTTACCAAAGTTACATCAATTATCTGCGGATTAAAGAAAATCTCTATCTGCAATCCTAACAGTTTTAATATAAACATTGAAATTTTACCAGCCGGGGAAATTTTTAGCTCAATATCAACTTGTTCTTCTACGTACTCTCCGCCTACTGGTTTAAATTTGATTAATTCTTTATTTCTATTATTGACTTTAAAGTTTATATCCACTGTCAAACGCTCAAAATATCTTTTAATACCCCATAATAAAGTTTTATAAAGCAAACCAAGTAATAATTGTATAACGCCAACAACAGCAGCAATTATAGCGCTCAATATAACCTTTTGTGTTGTAGGATCAGAATATCCATGTCGATTTAGAAAATCATATAAGATATTTGAATTATTTGAAGAAATAATAGCAGTAACAAATGTTATTACAAAAGTTACAATAATTTTTATACCTGATTTTATGAAATCATAGAAAGCTTTTTTCATGTGTCAATTACCTTTAGTCCAAAATTTAGAGTATCAATAAATTTTAGTAATTTGGAATACTCAGACTCCGTTAGCCCGTCGTCTATTCCAATTACTCCATTTTTCTGAAGAACTATTTTTCTTTTACTATCATTTGTAATAAATGTAATTTCTTTTATATTAAATCCGTATCTACAGACTACATCCTCAACGCTTTCCGAGGACAATTCATCATATTCCTCTAAATACAAACTATTATTGTCCTCAACAAATAAGCAGTCTGCCATTACCATATGAAAAAAATCAATATAGTTTAAAATAGCGAGGAACTTTTGATTTGTAACAAATAATTGTTGGATAGATCTGCTCTGGTACTCTCTGAATGTTACACTATTATTAAGCAACTGGTTAAATGAATCAGGATTATATTTTATTGCAAAAGAGTTTGGGTAATTCCCTTTTACATAATCATAATTTTGCATATCAAGTAAGTTGCAAAAAGATTCTTTCTTCATTTCCCTTTGTCTTAATATCTTGTAGAATTGCATACTATCCCTCCTCACCTTTTAATTTCCTATAATGATTATATACTGTAAACGTTTAGTGCATTTGGATTAAATGATCTAAAACCAAATTTTCCTTACTAATCTTAGTACCTTTAAATTTTTCACTTTTTTTGAGTTTATATACCCACTATATATCGTTCTTGATATAATTACCATTTTTTCTGTTTAAATAACCCAAAAACCCCTAAAAGCAGATCGTATTAAGCGCCTTTACATATTTAAACACATATACTTGTATATAATAATTCTATCATGAAATGATTCATAAAAATTGTAAATTTTCATTTTAGAATTTAAGAAAATAATGAAATCCTTTTCTAACCCTTTATTCATTTTATTATATTATAAGGAATTAATAATGTTATTAACATCCTGAGAAACAGCTAATATACGGATTCCTTTTTCGTCCCAAAAGGTACTCCTTTTGGAACGGTTGTTTTTTTGCAGGAAATCGATTTTCAAAAGGTAGGTAAAATAACTTTAGGGATGTACCATAAATAGAAGCACCTTTTGAAGCGCTTTTATTGTATAATGAGATTAGTATTTTAAAAATTGAATAATTATATTTTTTATTGCAGCTTCTAAAAACAAAATAGATTGGTTGGATTTAATATGAATATTAGAAAATTTGGTTATATAAGAATTAGTACAAAGGATCAAAACGAAGCACGTCAAATTGAATCAATAAAAAAATTCGTAACAGATGAACGTGATATATTTATAGATAAACAAAGCGGCAGAGATTTTAATCGGTATCAATATCAGCTTCTAAAAAGAATGTTAAGGGAAGAAGATATTTTGTACATACATTCTTTAGATCGTTTTGGAAGGAATAAGGAAGGGATTCTTCAAGAGTGGCAAGATATTACCCAAAACATTAAAGCACATATAGTCGTATTAGATATGCCGTTACTTGATACAACTAAATACAAAGATAGTTTAGGCACTCTTATTACTGATTTGGTATTACAAATTCTTTCCTGGCTTGCTGAAGAAGAACGAACACGAATTAAAATCCGTCAACGTGAAGGTATTGATATCGCTAAGAAGAAAGGAACGCATATGGGGAGACCCAGAATACAAATCACAGACGAATTTATCTCAGCGTATAAAGATTGGAAAAACGGAGAGATTACAGCGGTTGAAGCCATGAGAAGAACCAATATGAAAAGCACCACTTTTTACAGGATTGTGAAACGTTATGAAAACGGAGAACGTTAAATAGAAAGGAAAAAAATGAGTAATAATAACAATAAAAAAAACAAATACTTAAATTTTGAGGAGTTTGATCATTACTTACAACTAATTTCACATGAGAAATCATTATATAAGTTAGCATTCTTAATGATAACAAGTCTTTTTTCTACTTTTGCTTTATATATAGTAGACGCTAAAGTTAAACCTCTATTTGTAGATACAAATAAATATTTAATTGAAATCTTTGAAGGTGGACTCTTTTTATTAATCATTTTACTCCCCTTTATATACGTTTTTAGGAACGAACTGCACCTGATTTTTAAAAAGCCTAACTGGAAGCACTATAAGACATCATTTACATGGGCTTCTCTTGTTCTACTTGCTGTATTTGCTATATTATTAATCATATATTATTTTGTACCAATCAATTTAAAATCTAACAATGCTTTTAGTGGTGAAATATCAATTTTATTTATAAGGATTATTAGAATGATCCTGCAAATATTCGGTGAACATTTAATGTTTGTTTCTATGTTTATTGTTTTTTACAAACTTATCCGTATTTTTATTTTTAAGTCATCGACTCTAATTATTACAGCAATTATGTTAGCTAGTATCAGTTTTGGTTTATTACACCTACCAACTTACGGCTTTAATTTATTACACTGTGTTTTCTTAATTGGTATACCTGCAACAACCCATCTAATAATTTTTATAAAATATCAAAACATTTTAATGGGATATTTTATTCATTTAAATTATGATTTAATAATCCTAGCAATTTCAATACTTAGCATAATACAAAGGAATCCGGCATTATAATTATACACACTTTTCTCGAATAGTACTGTGCCATGAATTCCTAAGAAGATATATAGTAATATGGAAAATTAAATAAAAACATAAAAAAGACGATAGTGTTTCCACTATCGTCTTTCCTCATTATAACCATTAAAAATGACTACAATATACCCACTAATACTATACTATAATTTATTTAGATTTAGAACTAATCTAACAATGAAAAATCCATATTATCAATAATTTCTTCCAGAGTAATAGATGAACGTTCAGCAAACTGCTTTATGTTAGGCCACAACTCACATACAAATGAACTCGTTGCAATATCATCATTTACTTCTGGTTCCGTTATTAGCCCTTTCCTCCATAGAAGCTGTACATATCCCTTTACGTCATTTCTAGATAAACGCGTTATCATTGGAATCTCATCTAAGTATATCCACTCTTTTTCAGATTTCTCAAGCATTATTTTAAAAATGGCACGAGGTTCAGGTGATAAATTTCTGAGCTTATTAACTTCTTCTTTTAATTGATTTACACATTGCAAACGTTCTTCCTCATCCAACGACCACTCTAAAGTTTTTTCAAATCTTTTTAATGACCTACAATATGAATATGTTTGGTTCTTTGTTTTATCAGAGATAGAATTAAATAGCTTATTTTCTATATCTCCATATTTTTTTTCATGATCTTCCTTCATTTTCTTTAATCGTTCTACTGTGTATTCTTTTTCATCATTAGTTTCAATATGATGTTCATAACATAATAATAATAAATTACTTGCTTGCCTACGTTCTTCGTTTGTTTGACTAGAGTTAAATCTCTGGCCACCTGGCTTAGCCGCCTCAATATGACATATTTGTCCTACGACATTTCCTTTATCATTCAAAATTGTTTTCTCACAACCAGGAAATGCACATCTATTTCCTGACTTTAGGTATAATTCTCGTAGAGCATCTCTTGTGGTTTGTAACCTGTTTACTTTTTCCATTTAAATTCCCCTCCTTATATAATATAAATATTCTTATTTTCTATATTCTACAAATCAAATTATACCAAATATATGAAATTACGGGAGGTAACACAAATGATTAATACTAAGCACAAACAGAATTACATTAGAATCTATACATTGCGGGATAAAACAGAAAAATCTATCAAGGTCCAACCTTCACAAAGTTTTAAAGAGGAAATGCGTGTTCTTGGAATAACAGAATATGATATTTTCCAAGTTCAATTAGTAAAATCCTCAAATAATAATTAAATTTGATTCAAAACTTAACCCTTAACACTGCTTGTTATGCATCTCTTTTTTTACTTAAAGTAAAAAATAGAAGCGAAAGTTATCACTTTTACACTTTTACACTTGTGTAAAAGTGTAAAAGTGATATAATAAAGGTAGGCATAAGACTATATGCCAGCACAAATAAAAGGAGTGTAAAACCATGCAAACAATGTTAATTAGTACAGAGTTAGATCCGTTTTTCCAAAAATTCTTTAGTGAACATCCTGTAAAAAACGATGTAATTCTAATTAATTTCAACAAAAAAATTTTCGTTTTTGAAAGTGAAAACATCATATCAATGATGAAACAATTTGAACCTAAAGAACGTGAATATGCTAAACGTCTATTACAATTATATGCGGCTCAAAAACGTGATATTAATAGCTGTCTAGAGGAAATTGCATCCGATTATGTGAGACGATATTATGGAAACTAATTACCTTATAAATGATTTCCAAAACAAAAAAATAGAATGCGAGATCCTACCCTCACATTCTAGGTGTTGAAGTATATTGTAAAGGACAAGACTCCTCTTGTCCTTTAACCCATTGTATACAACTTATTATACTCTCAAAAAATAAAACTGTAAAATAGTCCAAAATATATTCTAAAATAAACAGTTAGGGAGGTCAGCTGTATGCTGCTCGATCTAAATAAAATGTTATTAGCTTCATTTATCCAAATAATCATTTTCTGTTTTATAATTAATATTTTATTATAAATAATACAGAAATAAATTTACTTTTGCCTACAATTTTAAAAACCAGATAACCAACATTAAAAAAAGTATCCAAATAACATCAACTACACCAAAATAGAAAGATCCCCATTCAAGGTAAATACAGTACCTTATATGGGGATCTTTCTTATTCTTAAAATCATTAAAATATATACCCCTCTTATATTCCATATACGAGGTTTTACGCCCTTTAAACCTTATGGTATTACAATCAACAATAAAAACCCTTAAAAATGATTTTGAAAGCTCATTTTTTCAATAATCCCTATAAAAACTTAAAAAAAGTGTTTACCCGCTACTAAAAACATTATCAGCCAAAAACATACTATCATTAGACATACAGTCCTACATTTTCCTAAAAAGAGACCAACCTTCGTTACTATATATTTCATGTTAGTTCGTTTCCTTATCCCTTAATTAGCAAATTCAACCCAACATTTTTCTTTATTAAAGCGCACTTCTTTGCTATATGGTGTTCCTGTATTAGCACTTTTTAATTTAACTTTAATTACTTGGCCAGATAAAAGCTTTGCCGCTTCATTTTTAGTAATATTTTTTTTACCTAATTTCTCCAAGCCATTTTTCCATAAAGATACTTTGCACCCCTCTTTATATCCACTACATGAGAATGACTTAGTATTTTCATAGATTGGCTTCCTGCATTTCGGACATTTTGCAATAACCTCTCTAGCTGTAGCTGCTTTTACTGCACCTTGAACATTCTTGATGTTTGCTCTAATTTCAGCAGCTATACGACCAATTAAACTCTCTAAATCATCATAAAATTCTTGCTCTGTTTTCTCATTTCGTTCTATTTTAGCTAAAGAAGTTTCAAATTCTGCTGTTAATTCCGCACTATATAAGCAGAATGAAGGTGGCATCATCATAATAACTGTTCTACCTAATTTTGTTGAGATTAGGTGCTTTCCTTTTTCTTCAATAAAATTACGTTTTTTTAATGTCTCAAGAATTTGTGCCCTCGTTGCTGGAGTACCTACACCTTCAGCAGCTTTTAATATTGCCTTACTTTCTTTACTTTCAACATACTTCCCAGCCTTCTCCATGTCTTCAAGTATCGTACCTTCACTATACCTAGCTGGTGGCTTAGTTTCTTTTTCTTTTAAAGCGTAATCTCCAATAATATCTAATGTAGTTGTTTGGAGCACACTTTCTTGAACCCCTTTATTTTCTAAAACTAACCAACCTTGTTCTCGCAACACTTTTTCGGTTGATTTAAATGTTTCTGAACCATCTTGAAAAGATGCTGTTACTTTCTCAAATACTGCTGGAGGGTAAAATGCACTTACAAAACGTAAGAAAATTTCATCATATAGCTTTTTTTCATCCGAAACTAGACTACTAGGTTTTTCAGAGGTAATAATAATAGCTTCATGATCCGATACTTTGCTTGGATCTATAAATGTTTGTTCAATTTCCCATCCATTATCAATAATGGATTTAACCCATTCATTTGACGAATGACACGCTAATAGTCCTGGTAACTCTTCATCATTTGCTAGATATTCACTACTGGTACGTGGATACGATACAAACTTTTTATCATATAATTTTTGTAATACATCTAATGTTTTTGATGCACTCCAGCCTACTTTTTTGTTCATATATACCTGTAGAGACGTTAAGCTAAAGAGCTTACGAGGTTTTTCCTTTACTTGTTCCGATTTAACTGAGTAACCTGTACGATTCCCCAACATATCTACTCTAGCTTGAGCATCCTCTTGTGTCAGCTGCTCGTCCTTTTCTAATACCATTTCAAATGATTTTGTTGAATCCTTTCCTAAATTCATTATCGGAGCAACAATGGTAAAATGTTTTACCTTTTTGAAGTTTTCGATTATATAATCCCTTTTTACAATCATAGCTAATGTAGGTGTTTGTACTCGCCCAAGTGATAAAACGGAAGGGCTGTTACTTAATTTCGTAAGCAGTTGTGTTGCATTTAAACCGATTAACATGTCACTCTCTTCACGGAGCTTACCAGCAAGAACTAGACCAGCATACTCACTATTATCTTTTGCCTCTTGAAAAGCTTTTTTTATACCACTCTCCGTTTGATCACGGACCCAAAGGCGCATTACTTTTTTATCTCCAATATTTCCTTTCTTAAAAATTTTAGAAAATATATGCTGTCCCTCTCTCCCAGCATCTGTTGAGCAATATATTACTTCTGCTTGTTTCATCAAATCTACAACAATCTTATACTGCTTTCTAACTCCTGCATCATCCTTTACTTGTAAAGGAATATCTCTTAAAAAGAATGGTAAATTTGATGGATCACCCTTCCAACCAAAATCAGGATTAATCTGATCTGGATTTACACATTCAACTAAATGGCCAAATGCATATGTATATATCCGCCCATCATTACCTTCATAATAACCATTCTTCCTTGTAGAACCACCACTTAATGCCTTTGCATAATCCTCCGCTTGTGATGGTTTTTCACAGACAAATAATTCTTTCATCGTTATTCACTCCTAATTACATATAAAATTTTTTTCAATTAGAGGTTTTAAAATAATATCCAATAAACGACCCAAAATACTACGACCCAAAAGGGGAAGACTAAGAAAAGAGCATTAATGCATCCTTCTATAAAAGCAAATGGTTTTTCTTCAATCCGCACTATATTTTTCATAAGAAATTCTCCCCCTTAAAACTAGTATCCATTCTTAAAATAAGAAAAAAGAGTCTGTTCTAGCTCCTCTTTAACAACAAAGATTCCAAAATTCAAATTCATATCGGAATCTTTGTTTTTCCATACTATTAGATTAACTTTTCATTTCCCATACTGCCGACCACATTACTGGCAAAAAACTCCCTTAAAACTCTCATTTTTATTTAGAAATAAAAATAGACCCTTACCTGTTAAAGTAAGAGTCTATTTTTAAATTAAAAAACAAATAAAATGGCCCAAGGATACTACAAACAATATATTTACATATAAATAACCTGATTAATGAATTTAAATTATTAATAAATTCCCAATGAATACTTTCTTATCAAAAACACTACCAGCAATATAACGTTTTTTTATAACCCAATTTAAAATAATCTTAAACCATTGCAAATAATGACGAAATTATAGATAATTGTAGCCATTAAAAATAGAAACACATATTTTATGGTGAACCATTCAAATTGTATGATATTAAATTTTTTACTAATAAGCATTAAACAAAGAATACTTCCAATAAATACATGTAAAAATATAAAAAAATAAAAGTTATCATTTTGTATATTTCTAAGCATGTCAATAAACTGTTGGGTAATTAATATCATTCCTTTTCCCCCTTATCCACGAAATTCAAATTATATTTCAATTAAATCCGTGTTTAAAAAGACATATCCCTAATATTATTTCTTTCTTATTATTCTATTCTCATAAAGCATAAGGAGCGCTACTATGATAACTGATATACTAAAGATAAAAATACAAACTGCTTGAATCATTTTATGGGTAGCTACAAATGACAACCCAAACAACCCGCCACTAACAACTAACATTCCTATAAAAATAGCTGTAATCCCCTCTATCTTCGAAATAGATTTATTCTTGAAATTAATCATGCTATCTTTCTCCTTTTCTAAAAACTATCTTTCATATTAGTAATTCTCATACCCTTTCTTGACAAAATTTAAGTTTGATACAACTCTATATAATAACGTTCTTGTTCTATTTCACACCTTTCCCAAAACACTTACTACATTGTGCTTTTTCTCCAGTATCACGAATTGAATAATTATAAATAGATTTAAATTTAATGTCAGGGACAGTTATAAAAACAAATCCTTTTCCGCTACACGCCTTACACTTTCTCACAGACATTATCATCACCACTTTCTACAAAATTCAAGTTTGATTAAGCTATTTACGCTTCTCCTTACTCATTACTCTTTTTTGTCTAGCTAAATATGATTCAGCCATTCCATTCAAAAAACATCTATAACAAATTTTCAATTCGAATTCTTTAGTTCCAGTGATCGCCAAAAAATCACACTCACAACTTTTACATTCACAACTTACCGTTTCATTTTTTTTATTATCCATCTGCCGCTCCCCTATTTCTTAATAAAATTCAAATTTAACAAAATCATCATGAATAACAACGTTTAGTGTACAAATAAATTAGTAAATAAATAAACTAGCCCATAACCCCCTATCCCAACTACAAAAATCCCAATACCTAATATTATTTTTAACAGTAGGCTTTGCATTGGTTTAATAACTATAGAAAAACAAATTGAAAATACCACAATGAAAATTAATAAGGTAACATATATTAGAAAAAAATCACTCATTAATATTTCCCCCACTTCTATAAGATAATGTTTAATTTCTTAACATTCTCTATCACACCCATTACAGATACAATTTCATTTTAGCCTGACGTTACACATGTTGCCGATCACATGGCTGTCAAAATACTCTCATAAAACTCCCATTTTTATTTATAAAAAAATAGTCCCTTACCTATGAAGGAAAGGGACTATTTCTATGAAAGTATATTATCTAATTTCAGTTCTTTTTCAATATCACATTTAGAGTTGTGAAAAGTACTTTTTTCATTATTGCAACCAAACATACAGTGATTTATGACATGTACACCGAAGTTATCATAACCATGTTTTAAGTAACGACTATCTTTTTCGCAAAGATCACATTCCCCAATTTCATCGTAATCTAACGGAATTCCTATATCTTCTTTTCCTTCACACATCTAATCACCCTGCTATTTTTAATTTATCTAGAAAACTCCAATTCTCGTTTTTCCCTTTCTAACTGGCCATGTTTTAAATCCTCTTTAACATCTAATTTTGAGTTTTCGTTATGGTATACAATTTCATTTAATAAAATACTTCTTTGATCATCTGTTAAGTACTGAATTCCATACTGTTCCTGGTCTTTCACTATTTGTTCCATTGGTCCAGAATAAAAATAATCCCCAATGTCATATCGCTGGGGATTAATAATAGAAACTTTATCTTCTTGTGGAACTAACACATTGTAACGAGTCTTGTAATAATTAAGTTCTTCCCTTCCTGCCTCTTTACCCAGCTGCACTTCTTTTTCTAATCTTGAAATTAATTCATTTGCCTGTCCAAAAGGCATAGCTGAATTACCGGAGAGCTGATGATGTTCAGACCACTTTACCAACATTAGAGGACGTTTGACATTATTTTGTGTAGTAGGCCAATCCTCTTCGTTGATCGCAAAGAATTTATCTTTATTCTTTCCATTAAAACGTTTAATTAGAAGATCATGTTTATCTTTAAACATTTCTGAAGCAAACTCATTTTTTATTGACCAGTTTACAAATTGCTTCTTCTCCATTTCCTCAATTCGAGCGCTGTCTATCCCCTCATAACGCACTAAGTATACTTTATTACCTGTTTGGTCATTTATACGCTCTGCTTCTATTTCTTTAGCTCTTACAAGCTCTTTCTCAATGATTTCAATAAATTCCACACTAGCTGCTCGAACTTCTTTTAATAGTTTTTCTTTATTATCTAATGTTTGGTCTTTCGTCCAGTTATAGATATATTGAAGACTCTTCTCTTCTTTATCTTCGCCACCCAAACCAAAATAAGCAGAAACGGCATAGGATACCATTTCTGCTTGAAATTCTGCTTCATGTGTTTCAATATTAAAGACTTTCATTCCAGAATGAAGCTTAGCATGAGCTAATTCATGTATAAGTGTTGTAGCATTTTGCACTTCTGAATTACGATGATTTAACTCTATAGCGTTCTCCATCGGATAAAATACGCCTTTCGCAGCTCCTAAATCAGTTCTACACGGTTGTATTTTAACACCAATATGATCTGCCACTTTCTCTAATCCCTTTTGAAATACCTCATAATTATCTACCTTTCCATCTAGCCACCTATTTGGAAAAATTTTAGGTAAATCACTAGCTGGGGCATTTGTTTGACTAATATCATAAACATGCCCTATAGAGTACTTTATATAATCTGGATAACTTTTAAACTCTTTACTTTTTATTTTCTTTTTTTCATCTGGTTTTGCTTCCTTTAAAAGCTTCCAATTTCCTTCTGCATCTTGAAAACGCCCTTTAACAGGGCATGGAGTTAGAATTTTAATACCTTTCTCACCTTTTTGGACCGAATAACCTTTATCCTTCCAAAATTTAAATGAACCTACGGCACTTGCCCCTCTAAACTGATTCTGAATCAAAGATACATTATTTGGTGAGTATTGATAAAATTGTGCCATAAATTGAAGGTATTCTTTTAGATTTTCTGGCGATAAAAAGTGTCCCTCTATAGCTTTATCCATATTCTCGGTTAAAGCCGCTACTTCTGCTTTCTGCTGCTCCGGTGTCTTTTTCTTATAAGTTGCCTTCGCCATTACTATTTCCCCTCTCCAAATGGATTATCCGCTCTTAGAAGGGCTATATTTTCTATTTCTCTTTCATGATGAATTATTTGTTCATGAAAACCTACTAATCTCTTCTTTTCAATATCTACTTCTAACATAATTGGTTCACCTGCTGTTAGTTGTTGTTCCAGGTGATCAAATGCAAAATCTCCAATTGGTATTGAAACTTTCTCACCGCTCGTGGAAAATACCATTTCTTTTGATGTAATTTCTTCTAACAAACAAAGTCTTCCCATTCTAATACCTCCGAATATTAATTTGCCACTTTTTCAGTGTGCCTGCATTGTGGAAATGACGAACAACCTAAAAACATTCGTCCAGCATGAGTCCTAGATACCAATACCTCTCCACATTTCGGACACTTTCTTGTTGCTGGTTCTACTGATTTTCTTATATCAGCTGGTTTCTGTTCTGGATTTACTTGTACAATAAATTCTTGTAAAGATGATCTATCCAGTAGTTTCACATCACATGCTCTTGCTAATTGTTTTGCTGATGATGTATATGTACTATTTGTGATTACCCATGCTTCATTAGCTTTATAGAAGGCTTTAGCTGCATAAATTTCTTGTATAGCTTTAATTCCTACTCTGTTCTTAAAACCATATCTTTTCGCTTGAATAACAACTCTATTTTCTCCTTCAAATATTAGATCTGCCCCAAAATCATGACTACCGTTCGTGACAGCTGCCTTATATCCCAGCTTTGTAAATATAGCCTCAAGAAAAAATTCAAATTGTCGTCCATCCATTTGATCAATGTCTCTGATCCCTGACTTTAAGAATATATTTTTCACTTTACGCTTTTGCATTACCTTATAAAGCATCCACAGCACAAATAATATGATGCTGCAAAAATACATATACGGTGAAACATCTATGAGAAGCAAATCTACCCCTCCTTTTTTAAAAGAAATAATAAAAAAAGACCAACTCTATCAGTTGCTCTAGACATAACGTGGTATTAAATTCCATTTATCTTTCCATAGCATTTTCTAACGTATTTTTGCGGAATAAGGAAAAAGCTTTATATTTATTAGGGTGTGGATTAGGTAGATCTTTAAACACCTTACTAATATCTTTTTGTAAATTATAAAACCTTTCATCTTCTTTTAACCAATCAACAGCTGTTTTTGGCTTTCCCCATTCTCTGGCAACCTGTTTAGGCTGCTTCATTGTTGCGATGCTATAAAAAAAAGAATCCATGTTTTCTTCATCTGTTAATTCAACAGCGTAGAAATGGATTCTTTTATTTGTATCTGATTTCCCTAATGGTTGTATTTTATTTATTTTAAGTACTTTATCTTCCATATGCTCATATTTGCATTCCCCTAGATCTGTAGTTAAAAAACTTAACTTTTCAGCGATAATTGCACGTTCAAAACATTTCATTGCCTCCATATGACCTGGTGATTCTTCGTTTAACACTTCTACAAAGTTCCTCTTTTTCAAAAGCTCTTTATAATTGTTAAGTACAGCAATTTTTGTATCTAAACCTACGCTAGTTAATGGCCTTGATATTTCATCATCATCAAAAAACTCAATTCTTTCAGTCTTGATTACTCCATATACAGGAACTTTTCCTTGAGCTGAACGTTTGTAATATGTAACACTTTCTGGAACTTTAATTTCATCTGCTCTCAACTTATAATTAGTTTGCTCTGTTCTTCCTCCATGCGAAGTTATTTGAAGAATTGGTAAAGCTAGCGTTCTGTTATTCCCAGCATTTATAATAAGGCCGAATCTTCTTTTTCCTGTCTGTTCCTCATTATCATTACTTAATGCTTTTGATTTAAAAGGATAAAACACCCTTACAATATCGCCTGAATTATATATTTCCATTTGATTCACCTATTCCTTTATCTGATATAAACAACATCATTTTCATCAAAATCATCTTCATCTTCATACATATCAATTAGTAAAAGTATTCTTCTATCCAAATCGTATCCAGTATATTTTTCTTCTGCCGCTAACTCTTTCATTGCTTGATCTAGATATTTTTGTTCGTAATCTTCAAGTTCCATTTCTTTAATAATTTGTTCTCTCTCTTTCCCTTTCCATTTATAACCCGATAAAAAATCAATTGATTTTTTGTTTTCCATGCTAAAACCCCCAATTTATTGATAAAATTATTATATCACCTTTACACTTTTACACAAGTGTAAAAGTGTAAATTTCCCCTTTTTACTCTTTAAATATCCCCATATAATCCGGATAAACAAAAAGCTAATGTTTCATGCCAGGATTCAATTCCACTACTAGGTAAATGCTTTCGAACTTCACACAAGATCTTTGCCAACTCGTGTATTGGATAAGCTTCTGAATGCAGTCTTGTCATAATCAAACGTTTATTACTACTGTCTAAATCAATAATTCCAGAAATTTTTATAATCAACTCTTTAGCATCATTGGTCTTAGATTGATCTAGGATTGTTACTGACTCGTATAATAGGCTATATGCCATTCCCTTAAACATTTCAATCTTATATTCCAAAGGATCTGTGATATGTTCTAAATCTTTATGATCAGGATGATATATAACCAGGTAATCTTTGAATACTCCCTGATAGTATATATACTGTATTTGTATTTCCTCTATCTTTGCTAAGAAGTTAAATTCACGAGTATTTATTGTATGACTTCTTACTCGTATTAACTCATTTTGCATTCTATACAAAATTTCATTCCACTTTACTATGTCTTCCTTTTCACCAAAACCAGAATAAAATTTTCGAGATAGATTACCTAATTCTTCTGTATTTTTCACGATTTTCTTCATTGTATTTCCATTTAAAAATAACCACGTTGTAATTTTATCTATTAAATTAGATAAATAATACAGAGAAACAACTACTATAAAAATTAGCGCTATAATTATTGGAATGTCCCAATGCATATCACTGGAAATCATGCTCTATATACCTTTTCCTTTCTACTTTTCTTCCGATTTTTCTTAAGTAACCGCCCCCCTTTAATAAAAAATGAGACAATCACATTTAAAACACACGCAACAGCTATCATGCATAACGCAAATAACCAATTATTCACTTATTCACCTCCTTTCAATCTATAATTAGATTCTATTCATCCTTACTTCCTTTATCAGCTTCTTTTCTTTCTAATACTTCTTGAATTAGCTTCCAAAAACGCTGCATTATAATTTTAAAGTCTATTTTTATACTCATTTTCATTCCAGGTGATAAATTTTGAATATGGTTATAATAGAACCTTGCAGGATGATCTTTAGATAAGGTACTCAACAGCTCTTCATAATCACTTAATTCTTTATACCTCAGAATTGCTTCTTCACTTAAAACCTCATAACTAACAGCCAATGATAATACAGACTTGTATAATTGCATTCTTGTAGTAGCAAAAAATGGATCACTATTTTGTAATTCTTCTCTTTCATAGAGCTCATATAATTCAATACCAAAATTAAATAATGTATGTTGTTCTGGATTTAATTTCATATTTCATTCTCCCTTAACTGTAAATTGATTCACAAAAAACTTTTAACATGTATGAAGATAAATAGCCAATATCCAACTCCTTTCGAAGCTTATCTACCAGATTTATAGCTCGCTAAGAGGTACAAAAATCTATAATATATACATCAACTTCATGATGAAGAAACTTCTTACATTCATCTTTAATAATCGCTAAACACTTTTCTTTTTTTAATCCTCCTGTACCGCTGCCTATGATCGGCATTGCAACGGAACTATATTTTTTCTTTATTACTAATTGCAATGCGTTATAAGTTGACTGTCTAATTGAATACTCTGTTGCTTTCCACAAAGCATTAATGCCAGCTACATGAATTAATGCTTTGCAACTTAAAAAGCCAGATGAAGTAATAACCGCCTCACCTAGCTTTAATAGACCTTCTTTTTTCAATTGTTTAAATGGTTCATGACCTGCCTTTTTCCTAATTGCTTTTGAAACACCAGCTTCATTTAACAAATAACGTGGTAAAAAGTTTCTATTCCATGCATTAACTATTACATCAACTTTACTATCATATCTTGTAATATCACCATTTTTAATGAAGATCCTCATGAATTATCGCCTTCCAATATTTATTTGCCTTGTAAACTTTTAAAGTGCTAATTTAAAAGTTTCTATTAGTATTTTATTACTTCTTGTATAAATACAGCATAGTTACTACCCCAACCAATCTGATCGGTGTATTTATTAAACTTTTTCGATTTAAACCATCCCTCATTTGGATTCGGCTTTAACGATTTCATAGAACACCATTCATAATAAAGATTTTTTACTGCATAATAACGTGCTTCTACTACCCCTTCAAAAAATGAATTATTGTTATATCCTCTTTCTTTTTCAACATCATAAAGTAGATAATAAACTTCATATCCATTCGCTTCACCTAATAATTCCCCTGTTTCTTTATCCTTTAAAAGAAATGTTTCTGATATACAAGCCCTTCTTTCATTAGGGAAACATTCATTGATTTTTTGTATTAGTTTTTCGCTAATTTCGCTTTGAAAAACCACCCACTTTTCTTTATTCAAAATCATATTCCACTCCAAAGGAGTGACCAGTAATATATTTTCTGTTTGAATCATATTCATTACTTTTTTCATTTTAGTTCCTCCTAATTTCCCATATAAAAAGGAGGCTTTCACATTAAAAGCCTCCTACTTAACTATATTTACTTAAAAGCGCATCAATATTTGTTGTTGAAATCACTATATAACTTTTATCTATTTGAGATTCTTTTAAAGAGTATAACGTCATAATGGTTTGTGCTAACTCTTCTTTTAAATGACTAACTTCTTTTTCTTTTAATTTAGCTGGGATATTATGAACATCATTACTAATAAAGTACATCCATGAAGCAAAATCTTTCCCAAGTAAAGTATCTTCTCCATAGGATAAATTTCTTATGTTAAGAATAGCATCCATAAGAACACTGTATCCTAATTCAAATAAAATCTCTTCTGAAAATGAATCTAACTTATTTTTTACTTCTGGATAATGGTTTAGTTTTTTTTCAATAGAATCATAATCACATGCTAAATAAACATCGTCCTTAACAATCTTATTTTTAAAGAAAGCTAACATTATATTCCCCCTTCTAATTTATTTAAAAGAAATTATTAGTTTAAACCTCATAATATAATTATATCTCTAAAAACAGGTACTTCCCTCTCACCATACTCCCAATAAACTCTCATTTTTATCTCTCGTATCCGTTTTCAATTTGTTCTTGTAATTGTTCATATTGTCGTTGGTTCTTCCATTTTTCATATTCATTATTCATATGATAGTTCATATCTTTTAAGCTTCTCATAATATTTGTACGTTGTTGAAAACCAGATCGTATACGTTTACCACGAGAAAAAATATTTTTTCTCTTTTGAAATTTAGCTTGTTGTTGTTCTTTTGCTACCTGCTTCATTTCTTTTAAGACTGCGTTCCCCAATCTAGTATATAAATCATTAACCTTTGTATCACCAAATTGACTATAACGTTTTTTATCTTCTTCACTTCCCCCATAAGCTTCTTTCATAATCTTCATTTCTTCTTCTAATTTCTCTTTTAATTCTTTAAACTCTTTCTTATGGTATTTCTCTATGTACATATCACTTAATTGATCTATTTTATCCCTTACATGGCTAATAGAATTATAGTTATACTGCCACTGTTTTTTATCTTCAGGTAGCTCTTTCATAATTTCGACAAACAACTTTTTCATTTTTCTTTTTTCAGAAAGCTGCACATCTTTTTTGCCTTTAACAATTTTATTTCGAATTAAATCATTAATTTTTTTGTACTCTTCGCTACGATCCATAATGCTATTTACTACTTTTGATTTCATTGCATCAATTGATTTTTGTTTTCTTTTTCCTCGATGCATTCCTTTAAATCTGCCTTTGGAGATTATCCTTCCGGCACTCGGTACAGGTTCGACCATTGCAACATGAACATGAATATTATCCGTATTATAATGAATGGCTGCTGACCAAATTGCTGTATCACGTAATCGTTCTTTTGTCGTCATAACGTCCATTGCTTTTCTTGTTATATCTTTTAATTTCTCTTCATCTAAAGTTTTGGTTTTTGAATCATAAATACCGTGTTTCTCTAGCCATTCATTGTTAAAACTAATTACATCCTGCCATAAAACACTTTTATTTTTTTGTGCCTTTTTAAAGGCTTCTTTTAATCTATTCTTACCATCTAATGAAACTACGTCTTCCTCTTTTGTAAAAAGCGAAGACGTTTTTTCCTCATTCCCCATATAATCTTGATAGGAACTAAATTCATTTCTTTCTTTTTCAATAGCATCTTTTCTTCCGATATAATCAATATAATCCCCGAATTCTTTATCTAGATTTTTACTAAAATCATTTTTGGAATATACGAATTGACTTTTAATTACTACACCAGGCGTATTCATATATTACCTCCCTAATTTGAATCACTTATGCCTTTTTGTCTTTCTAACTTTTTCATCCGAGCATTTGAAATTTGGTCTTTAACAAACTCTTCTGCTTGTACCATGCCTTTAGACATAAACTGATTTGTTGTAGCCAATCGTTCAAATTTATTCACTGTAAAATAGTGATTTGCAAATTGTAATAACATCCTTGTATGTTTATCAGCTAAATTTGTACCAGCTCTAATTCTTCCTAAATCTTCATGAACAACTTCTTTAACTGCTCCTTTAATTTGTTCTAATAAATCATGATTTTGGTTTTGATGTTCAGCAATAATTCTTTCTAGTGCATGACTAGGCTTGATTCCTTTTTCTTCTGCATAATCTTTTATATATGCCACCGTATTTTCGTTTAAATAATAAGTCTTATCCATCTTTTTCTTAGACATATTTAAGCCCCTTTCAATATTTTTATTTATTCATTCTCCAATTCAATCTCTTCAATAACTCGCAACATACGATTCATTGTTTGTGTGTTTTGTTTTATTAGGATCATACTTTGTTTTTGTAATTCTATATGTTTATCTTGTAAGTCTTTCATATCTTGAAGTACTGCAAGATTACTAATGTACCTATGCAAAAATTCTTGTCTAGAAATTTTTTTTGCCTTTGCTAGTTCGTCAATTCGTTTTACTATACTAGGATCAAGATCACGGATTAACACGTTCATATGGGAAACCTCCAAATTAGTGATTTTAATTGCAAGAGCATAAGGGTTTTTTGCTATCACCGAAGGTGACAGGTTAGGCAGAGCCTAACAAAAACGTGATATCATGAGAAAGAGAAATTCAATGTAGTTTCAGTGTGGTTTCAATGTATTTTCAATGTACTATCCAATGTAGTTTCAATGTAATTTTTCCAATCTATTTTTGAACCACAAAAATCTTTATAATAGCAAAAAAATTATCTGATAACTTTTTAATACAATCAAAAAATTATCAGATAATTATATTCGTAATGTTTATACTTCTATCTTACTTCTAAAATCTTTTAATTTCATTCTGCTAGATTAAACTTTTTACGCTGATCTTCTAATTTCTTCTGAAGATTTTTCTCTTTTGCTTCTAGCTCTTTTATTTTGCTTTCTAGCTCTAATTTTCTCTTTTTATATTGTTCTATTTGAAGCTTTCTTTTTTGAATTTCTGATTCACTTTTTTCTTTTTCCTCTTCAGTTTGATATGCCTTATTTGCTTCAATCCTTTCAATCTCATTTACAATTTTATCTGATAATTCATCTTGTAATGGGATTGTTTTCTTTACATTTTTTATTTCTATCTTTACAGATTGTAACTCTTCTTCCGTTTCATCTTGAGCATACTCATTAGCATTTTTTCTTAATAGTTCTTTGTTTGTTTTTATCTTTCGATAATCCCCTGTTAAAACAATTTTCTTCTCTTTTAGATTATTATTTTCTTCTTTTTGAATTGTTCCACCTTCGATAGTTGTACTACTTTCAAATGAATCAATCTCTGCTTTTTCATTTACAAATAAACCTATGACCTTATATTCTTTTGGCACTTCACTAATTTGGATAACATACATATCCCCTTGATTAAACACAACTTTCGTTGGTAGTTCTTTAGCATTTCCTTTTTGTTTAGCTATAAAAGATAATTTTGTACTTACATACGTTCCACTTTTTTCTCCTGTTTTAAGGTGAACTTGCATTATGTCTTTATCTGGGTTGTATTCCCACTTTTTTAGATAAACAGTAGTATAATTCAACCCAGGTAACGGACGATTAAATTCAGTTTGAACAATAGGATCGTCATTAAACATAAACTCTTTTGATGTTAAACAAACGGTTAAAATGACAACAATTCCTATCATAATAGCATAGTAAATTTTATTTTGATTACTTCCAACTCTATATGCAGACAAGCGAAAGCCTCCTTTTATTTAGTGATTGGCAGATTGGCTTGGTGGAAATGGCAATAGCTGTCTTGGATCAAAAGAAGTTCCTTGCTTATAATCATTTCCTCTCCTAGCTTCAAAATGCAGATGTGTTCCAGTTGAGTCTCCTGTATTTCCTTGTATCCCAATCTGTTGTCCTTTTTTTACCTCTTGTCCAGTTGATACATTTAATCCATCCATGTGCGCATAACGTGTAAACACTCCATTAGGATGTTGAATTGTAACCATGTTTCCATACGAACTAGATAAACGAGCATCCACAACTTTTCCATCCCCCACAGCACTAACCGGTGCTCCACGATACGCCACTAAGTCTATCCCTGCATGAAGTGTTCCCCAACGACCGCCATAATCACTTGTAACAACATAATTGATTCCCACAAAGGGAAATTGAAAGTCTCCTTTCATATTTTCATCAACTTTAATTTCTCCTGATCCTCCACCTTCTACAACCTCACATTGCATTGCTCCACCTAATTCTTGAGCAATTTTTGTAACAGTAGGAATCCAATATTTATTAAGCCCACCTGGATCATTGTCTGCCCCTACTGGTGCATATTTTCCACCTATTTGATCAATAGTTGTTAGTCCTTGTGAGATATAAAGTCTATTTAAGTTCCCTGCCATATATACAAGCCCTTCCTCCAAACTTGAGAAAGTCTGTAGGGTTTGCCAGTTCGTTTTTGGGTCCATTAATCCTCCAGGATTATTTTTATTAACAACTGCATTTGACTTCCCGTATCCCGTTTCATGAAGTGCAATTGCTGCTAATAGGACTGGATCAATCTTTGCTGATTCAGCTGCTTTCATAAATCCGTCTGCATGATTAGCAAACGCTCCAGATTGATTTATTTTGGCATCAAACTTCGTACGATCAACCTGTCCTGTTAATTTACAACCAGCCCCTATAATTAATCCAGAACCTCCTCCACTTCCGCTGGAGGACTTATGAGAACTAGATATTGATATTGCTGATATAGCCCCAATAAAAAGGACTCCTAGTATTAAAACACCAGGAATCCCAAGCCATAAAAAAATCTTTTTAATTATTATTTTTTTAATATCCATTCACTATAGACCACCTTCAAAGAGGATTATTTCATCTTCGGAGGCTTCTACTGTCATTGTTAAGTTCTGTACACCTTTAATGGCTAAAACGCATTCTCCCTGCTGTAATAATGGAATTTGTCTTAGCTCACTTTCAGATAACTGACCTTGGAAAATATACCTTAATGTATCTAATGAGTTGGCATCTTGTTGTAAAACAAACTTATACTGCGTTAATTCGAATAGTGTTTTAATCTTATTTGCTACTTCACTGTCATCTTTTTTTGTATCCGAAACATAATCTCGAATTGATTGTGAAGCAAAAAGAAGCCCACCAAAATACTTACGAGCTTCACGTGCAAATTCCAATATAAAGTCTACTGCAATTGGGTTACTAGTATTAATCGTTAAATGCGATTCATCTAAAATAACTAATAAACGTCTAATAAGATCAAAGTCAAAACCTTCTTTATAAACAGCTTTACGTTGTGGTTCACCAATTTGAATTAGGTGATCCCAAATTAGACTAAATGCATTATACATCTGAGCATTGAAAACTTTTTTCTCTAAACTACGTAATGATTTTACAGAGAAGAATACAACTTGTTCATTTGTTAAATCTTCTAAAGTTGTATGCCCGTTAAATAAATGACCATACCCATTTACAATATCATCGAGTGCTAATTCAATCTTCTCTAGACGAGCCGATCTAGAAAGAGATAATGTTGGGTTAATAATTCTTTCTTCTACATTCGAATACAGCTCTTTCTTAACGTATTCAAGTAATTGTGAGAAGATAGGATACTCTTCATTTTTTAGATTAGTTATACCTGTTGTTTTTATTTTCTCTAAGAACCCCAATGATTCATAGAATTCTCTAAGTACTTTTTTATATTCCTGAATATCTGCATCTGTAACTTGTGGAGATAACAGGCAATAGAAAGTAGCTGCCTTAGAAAGATGTTGTAAGAAAGAATGATTTTCTATTTCTGCCTTTGTTTTTTTATCTTCATCGTCTATCCTTGAACGATAAATTTGCAACGGGTTAATTAAACCTTGTGTACCATCAAGTGCTACCATTTGCCCGTTTACTTCTTTAATTAACGTCTCAAATTCTCCTGTTACATCAAATCCCCTAATAAAGTTATTTCTAATTTTATTATCTAAAAACAACTTTTTAAGAAGTGTACTTTTCCCTGAACCCATTTCTCCAATAAGTACACCGTTATAGTATCTACGTTGCTTATCTTTATGAAACAAATCAAATAACACGCTACCACCAGTAAATGTAGTCCCTAAATAAGATCCTCTTGGATCACGTAATTGTGCATAATGAAAGGGAAGGCCAGCAGCTAATGTAAGCCCAGGCATTCCCTTTCCTTCTCTCTTATTAGCGTATGTAATTTGTTCTTCATACGGGCTAAACAAAGCTTTCCACTCATGCTCTTGTTCATTTAAAAGTACAGTCCCCTTGAAGCTTTGTGCCTCTAGTTCCGTTAAAACATCCCCAACACTCTTTTCTAATTCCAAAATCGTTTTTCCATGAACGTATAAACGAATTTGAGCTAACTTAATGACTTCTCCCAATTGTGATATTTGATGATATAGTTTGGTTAACTCATCATGTTTTTGAACTGCATCCAATTGAGCAATCCCTTGTTTTTCATTACTAAAGCGCATTTTTTGTTCTAACATGGACTTATTAATATTCGTCACCGACTCACTTCTCTCCATTGTAGAACCATCTGTAGCCACTATAACATTCTTCATTGTAGCTATTGTTTTCATCCACTTCGCATCTACGTTTTTAGGATAGTCCACTATGTGAATAATAGCTTCATAGCCATCTCCTTTTTTTATATAGTTATCACCAAACTTTATGCCACCTCTCGGCTGAATTTTTGCAATAAATTCTAGATCATATTTCTGTTTCTTCTCAGATTTATTTTCCCTTTGCTTCTTTTTTTCTAACATAGGAATGATATTAGCTAATTCAAACGCCATGATTAGTCCTCCTTACAATTTAGAATTTTGGTTATTTAATACACACAGCACATCTATTTTCTTTTCTTTTGTGATTCTTACTAGTGGAAAAGAATTTTTAAAATGGTTCTCTGCCATTCTACGTCTTTCTGATAATTGTTCTTTATTACTACCATAGATAAATAGGAAAAACTCCCTATCAGTTCTCTTTTCTTCTAAAAAGTTCAATTCAAATAATTTACGATCAATATATTTGTGATTAATAGGATCTTGCGTTTCTTCTCTTTTTTTCCTCCAATACTCTTGTTGGATAGATGTATTAGAAGGAAAATTTAAAGATACTTCTTTATAATCATACGCATAACTCCGCATGAACCTAACTCTTTGGTAGATCATAAGCATTTCGTCCGATTCATTCAGTGTATTTAAGTCTGTAGTAGTAATTTGTAAAATATCCATAACGCCATTTTTTAAAACAATATGATTCCCCTCATACCTTACAAAAGGAAGCATGCTTAAAGTTTGGTTTGGCACTCGAACCTTTGGCTTTTTTTCTTTTTTTTCGCTCTTTATATTCTTTTTCTTTTTTGGTTTCTTTTCTTTCTTCTTTATAGAAAAAAAACCAGATTTCTCTGGTTTTTCTTCATCTGTTATTACAGGTACAACTATTGTTGGAACACTTGCAGCATCATTTAATTTTTGCTCTGTACTCATTTCTCTTTTCCTCCTTATTTTCATTTGAGTATTTAGTTTCATTTTCTATCGCATTAGCATCAATAGGGTGATAAGTAGTTTTATTACGTTTAATTAAAAAATATAATGCAACATAATTTCGTTTTCCTGGATTGGTGGAAGAACTCATAACCATAAAAAGCAGAGCGCCAAACCCTACAATGTAGTAGGGAATGGCAAACCAATTATGAACAAATTCACTGCCCACATTTAAAAGGAACAATGTTCCTACTCCAATAATGGATAAATCCTTTGCGTACAGCGAAAAAATCAACTTGATAGGTGATTTTATTTCTTTAGGAATTTCATAACTCAATTAGATCCTCACCTTTCCTTTATTTAATTGCTCTATAATCATAAATTTTCATGAACGCCAGGCGTTTTTTCAGCGTTATCATCTAAATGCTCACTTTCCAACACAGTTCGTTTATTATTCTCTTGTAAAGCATTCTCTGTTTCTTGCTTCACATGATTTCTTTGAATTACCTCTGTCTCTTGTACAATCTCAGTCTTTTGAATAACCTTATTTTCTTGCTGAACGACTTTCTTTTGATTCACTATTGGTGCTGAGCCTTGTACCGTTGGTGCTGGTTGATTCACTGTTGGCGCTGAACCTTGTACCGTTGGTGCTGGCT
The DNA here is from genome assembly GCF_051915225.1 of Bacillus cereus group sp. MYBK95-2. Lineage (NCBI taxonomy): Bacteria > Bacillati > Bacillota > Bacilli > Caryophanales > Bacillaceae > Bacillus > Bacillus cereus group sp. MYBK95-2. The sequence continues at coordinate 57,310 of NZ_JBQAEH010000017.1, forward strand.
TGCTCACTGTTGGTGTTGAACCTTGTACCGTTGGTGCTGGCTTGCTCACTGTTGGTGTTGAACCTTGTACCGTTGGTGCTGGTTGATTCACTGTTGGCGCTGAACCTTGTACCGTTGG
>NZ_JBQAEH010000018.1:0-48413 GCF_051915225.1 Bacillus cereus group sp. MYBK95-2
GGCAGAGAGGTCACACCCGTTCCCATACCGAACACGGAAGTTAAGCTCTCTAGCGCCGATGGTAGTTGGGACCTTGTCCCTGTGAGAGTAGGACGTCGCCAAGCAACTAAAAACACAAGTCATTTGACTTGTGTTTTTTTGTATTGTTAAAAAGAATGGGAAAGAAGTAATGGAAATACAAACACGTTGCCCAAGAGTTAATCATATTATATAAAAGATGGGTGTATATTTTTCTGTAAATTGTTAAGGATTAGAAGTATAAAATAGGTTCACTTAAATAGGGAGGGAAGATTATGAAATTACAAAGTGAAGTTTGTATTGTTTGTGAGACAAAAAGAAAAGAAGGTATATATGTTTATAATAATTTAATATGCCATGAATGTGAAAAGGATATGGTGAATACAGAGACAGATGATCCGAAATATATATATTATTTAAAGCAGCTTCGAAAATTAGAAGTATCATATTTTTAAATAGGCATATGCCTATTATTTTTTTTGTTCTGTATAATAGATAGAGAATGAATAATAAGGAAGAGATGTAGATGAATCAAAATCGTATGCCTTTATATGAGGCGTTAATAGAGTTTAAAGAAAGAGGGCCGTTATCCTTTCATGTTCCTGGTCATAAGAATGGTTTAAACTTCCCTCAGGAGGTAATAAGAGAGTTTAAAGGTATTCTATCTATTGATGTAACTGAATTAGCAGGACTAGATGATTTGCATAGTCCGTTTGAATGTATAGATGAGGCACAACAATTATTGGCTGAAGTTTATAATACAAAGAGAAGTTATTTTTTAATTAATGGTTCAACAGTCGGGAACTTAGCAATGATTTTGTCTTGTTGCGGGGAACATGATATTGTTCTTGTACAAAGAAATTGTCATAAATCAATTATTAATGGTTTAAAACTTGCGGGAGCAAATCCCATTTTTTTAGATCCATGGATTGATGAAGCTTATAACGTACCAGTGGGAGTTCGTAATGAAATTATTAAGAACGCAATTGGAAAGTATCCAAATGCGAAAGCACTTATTTTAACGCATCCTAATTATTATGGTATGGGGATGGATTTAGAGGCAAGCATCGCTTTTGCACATGCACATAAAATCCCTGTTTTGGTAGATGAGGCACATGGGGCACATCTATGTTTGGGAGAACCATTTCCGAAGTCAGCATTAACATATGGTGCAGATATTGTAGTTCATTCTGCACATAAAACATTACCCGCAATGACAATGGGTTCCTATTTACATATAAATAGTCATTTAGTAGACGAAGATAAGGTTACTACTTATTTAAGTATGCTACAATCTAGTAGTCCATCGTATCCAATTATGGCTTCCTTGGATATAGCACGCTTTACAATGGCGCGTATAAAAGAAGAAGGTCACAGTGAAATTGTTGAGTTTTTACGAAGATTTAAGGAACAATTACGTTCTATTCCCCAAATCGCCATTTTAGAATATCCGTTGCAAGATGAGTTAAAGGTCACCGTACAAACTCGTTGTCAGTTATCAGGGTACGAATTACAGTCTGTATTTGAAAAGGTCGGTATATATACAGAGATGGCTGATCCGTACAATGTCCTATTTATTTTACCCTTACAAGTAAATGAGGGATATATGAAGGTTATAGAGATGATCCGAGTAGCATTGCAACATTATGAGGTGAAAGACAAGAGGGAATCTATTCGTTATACTTATAATGGTGAATTCTCTCTTTTACCGTATACGTATAAACAACTAGACGGATATGAAACAAAGATAGTATCTATAGAAGAGGCTGTTGGAATGATTGCGGCGGAAATGGTGATTCCGTATCCACCTGGAATTCCATTAATTATGTATGGAGAGAGAATTACTTCAGAGCATAAAGAGCAAATTATGTATTTAGAAAGAGCAGGAGCTCGTTTTCAAGGTAATACGAAATATATGAAAGTGTATGATATAGAAAGTAGGTTTTAGGATGAAGGGATTATTTGTAACAATTGAGGGCCCAGAAGGTTCAGGTAAAACAACGTTAATTAAAAGCTTATTGCCATATTTTGAACAAAAAGCACAGAAGGTAATGGCGACAAGGGAACCAGGCGGTATTGCAATTTCTGAGGACATTAGGACGATTTTACATAAACAAGAATATACGATGATGGAAGCACGTACAGAAGCGCTTCTTTATGCTGCTGCGCGCAGACAACATTTAGTAGAAAAAGTTATGCCAGCACTTAATGAGAACTACCTCGTGTTATGTGATCGTTTTATAGATAGCTCTTTAGCATACCAAGGCTATGCAAGAGGATTGGGTATGGATAAGGTATTTGAAATAAATCGTTTCGCAACAGAGGACTGTATGCCTAGTTTAACAATTTATCTAGACATTGAGCCTGAGGTTGGTTTGGCTCGGATTGAAAAAGATGCAGGGCGTGAAGTAAATCGACTAGATATGGAAGATATCTCTTTCCATAAAAGTGTGCGCGAAGGGTATTTACAAGTTGTAGAACGTTTCTCGGATCGTATTGTATTGGTAAATGCTGATCAACCGATGGAAAAACTTATAGAAGAAGTTGTTCAGATTATAGAAGATAAATTGTTATAATAGAAGGAAAGAATGAAATAAGTGAGGTATGCATTATGACGAAGACGTGGGAGCAGCTTTCTGCTATACAACCCATCGGTGTAAAAATGTTGATGAATAGCATTGCAAAAGAGCGTATATCCCACGCTTACTTGTTAGAGGGAGGGAAAGGGACAGGAAAGTTTGCGACAGCAATTCAAATGGCAAAGAGTTTCCTCTGTTCTGAGCGGAATGGAGTAGAGCCCTGCCATGTATGTACAAACTGTAAGCGAATTGATTCAGGTAACCACCCTAACTTACATATTGTAAAACCAGACGGATTATCTATTAAGAAGCAGCAAATTCATGATTTACAAGAAGAGTTTTCCAAAACAGGATTAGAGGCAAATAAAAAAATATATATTATTGAGCACGCAGATCGTATGACAGCAAATGCGGCAAATACACTTTTGAAATTTTTAGAAGAACCAAGTAGTGATACAACTGCTATTTTACTTACTGAACAAAGTCATCAAATTTTAAATACGATTTTATCTCGCTGCCAAGTTGTTACGTTTAGACCGTTACCTACGGAATCTTTAATTAGAAGATTACAGGATGAAGGGATTACAGCATCTTTATCGACACTTGCTGCTCAACTTACAAATAGTTTTGATGAAGCTTTAGCTTTATGTAGTGATGAATGGTTTGCACAAGCACGAGCTTTAGTGATAAAATTATGTGAAGCGCTCGAAAAAGATAAAACCTCTATTTTTTTTGTACAAGAAAAATGGGGAAAACACTTTGGAGAGAAAGAACAATTACAGCAAGGTTTAGATATGTTACTCCTTATTTATAAGGATTTATTATATGTTCAACTTGGAGAAGAAGATCGTCTTGTTTTTCATGAGCAGAAAGAGATGTTTGAATCGTTTTCCTATGCTCAGAAGCGCATTGTATCAGCTCTCTTTAATATATTAGAGGCAAAAAATAGAATCAACGCTAATGTAAATGCGCAGCTTGTGTTCGAACAGTTAGTGTTGCGGTTGCAGGAGGGATGACCGTTTTGTATGATGTAGTAGGTGTTCGCTTTAAGAAGGCCGGAAAGGTATATTACTTTGATCCAAACCAGTTCGATATCTCTGAAAATGAGTTTGTCATTGTAGAAACGGTAAGAGGTATTGAATACGGAAAAGTAGTTATTACCAAAAAACAAGTTGATGAAAACGACGTTGTATTACCGCTAAAAAAGGTTATTCGTATTGCAAATGAAAATGATCGTACCATTGTTGAAGAGAACAAACATGCTGCCAAAGAAGCATATCAAGTCTGTCAACAAAAGGTAGTAGAGCATAATCTTGATATGAAACTTGTAGATGTAGAGTATACATTCGATCGTAATAAGATTATTTTCTATTTTACTGCGGATGGTCGGATCGATTTCCGCGAACTAGTGAAGGACTTAGCCGCAATTTTTAGAACAAGAATTGAACTAAGACAAATTGGTGTTCGTGATGAAGCGAAGATGCTAGGTGGTATTGGTCCATGTGGTCGTATGCTTTGTTGTTCTACTTTTTTAGGGGATTTTGAACCTGTATCCATTAAAATGGCAAAGGATCAAAATTTATCATTAAATCCTGCAAAAATCTCTGGTTTATGTGGTCGCTTAATGTGTTGCTTAAAATATGAGAATGATGAATATGAGGCAGCAAAGGAACAACTTCCTGATTTAGATCAACGTATACAAACCCCGCATGGTACTGGCCGTGTTATCGGATTAAATATTTTAGAAAGATTAATTCAAGTGGAACTAGTAGACAAGGAACGGATAGTAGAATATACGTTAGATGAGTTAGTGAATAAAGGGGTCGTTTCGAGTCAAACCACAGATTAATGAGGTGGGTGCTTGTGGAGAAAAAAGATATTTTTGAATCGGTTTCTAGTATGGAAGAGCAAATTGGACATTTATATAAACAGTTGGGAGAGTTAAAACAGCATCTTGCAGAGTTGTTGGAAGAAAACCAGCATATAAAAATGGAAAATAACAATTTGCGACACCGTTTTGAAGAAGTGCAGAATAAAGAAAAACAAAAAACTCAAAAACGTAAAGAAGTGAAGCCGAAAACAGATATTGGTGAAGGCTATGACAATTTAGCGAGACTATATCAAGAAGGTTTTCATATTTGCAATCTACATTATGGAAGTGTACGTAAAGAGGGAGATTGTTTGTTCTGTCTTTCATTCTTAAATAAAAAGTGAAATTACCTTTCCAATTATAATTGGAAAGGTAATTTTTTATACATGAAATAGGGTAGGTTAAGGGTAAGAAAAGGAGCAGTATATGAATTTATATGAAGATGAACGTTTAGATTACTTATTAGCACAAGACATGAAGATTATACAAAGCCCATCAGTATTTAATTTTTCTTTAGATGCCGTTTTACTTGCAGATTTTGCATGGGTACCAATTCAAAAGGGGAATTTACTTGATTTGTGTACAGGTAACGCTGTTGTTCCCCTTCTATTAAGTACAAGAACAAAAGGAAATATTACTGGTGTGGAAATTCAAGAACGCTTATATGATATGGGAGTAAGAAGTGTTCAATACAATGGGTTGGAAGAAAGAATTCACCTCATACATGGAGATTTGAAAGATATGCCAGAGAAACTTGGACGTCATCAATATGATGTTGTTACATGTAATCCACCATATTTTCAAACACCTCAAACTTCAGAGAAAAATATGAATGAACATTTAGCGATAGCTCGTCATGAAATTATGTGTACATTAGAAGATGTTGTATCTGCAAGTAGTCAGTTAGTAAAACAAGGTGGGAAAGTAGCGTTTGTACATCGTCCAGGGCGATTACTAGACATTGTCACATTAATGCGTAAATATAAAATTGAACCAAAGCGTGTGCAATTTGTTTATCCTAAGGTTGGAAAAGAAGCAAATACATTGTTAATTGAAGGAATTAAGGATGGAAATGCAGATTTGAAAATTTTACCGCCTCTCGTTGTATATGAGAACAATAACGAATATACAAAGGAGCTACGTTCAATTTTATATGGAGAAGAATAAGCACTTTTTTTATGTGGTAGAGTGCTCTGATGGAAGTTATTATGCTGGATATACAAACCATATAGAAAAGAGAATTCAGACTCATAATAGCGGCAAAGGGGCTAAGTATACACGCGTCAGGCTTCCTGTCGTTTTAAAATATGTAGAGACCCACGATGATAAGCGTACAGCTATGCAAGCGGAGTATTACTTTAAGCAATTAACGAGAAAACAAAAAGAGGCATATATGCAAAAAGGAGAACGCTATGTGGCAACAAAAAAGCTTTCAACAAAATGAAAAGGGAGTTTTATATTTAGTACCAACTCCTATTGGAAATCTAGAAGATATGACATTTCGTGCAATCCGAATTTTAAAAGAAGTTGATTTAATTGCTGCTGAAGATACGAGACAAACGAAAAAACTTTGTAATTATTTTGAAATTGAAACACCTGTCACGAGTTATCATGAGCACAATAAAGAAGTAAGTGGGAAGAAACTATTAGAGAAATTAGAGGATGGAAAGAATGTAGCACTTGTTAGTGACGCTGGTATGCCGTGTATTTCTGATCCAGGTTACGATATTGTCGTTGAGGCAGTAGCTGAGCAATATCATGTAATTCCGCTTCCTGGAGCAAATGCAGCCCTTACAGCATTAATTGCATCCGGTCTTGAAACAAAGCAGTTTTATTTCTATGGTTTCTTGCAGAGAAACAAAAAGGAACGGAAGATGGAGTTAGAAAAGCTTCGTTATGTACAAACTACAATGATGTTTTATGAAGCACCTCATCGTTTAGATGATACTTTAATTTCGATGCAGGAAGTGTTGGGAAATAGAGAGATTGTATTATGTCGAGAGTTAACGAAAAAATTTGAGGAATTTATTCGAGGAACAATCGAAGAAGCAATTGAGTGGACGAAGCAAAATGAAGTACGTGGTGAGTTTTGTATTTTAGTAGCTGGTTCAACAGAAGAACCTGCTCCAGAAGAACAATGGTGGGAATCTCTTTCGGTATATGATCATATTGAATATTATATAAATGAAAAAAGTATGAATTCAAAAGAAGCGATTAAAACAGTCGCTAAAGATCGAGATTTGTCGAAAAGAGATGTATATCAAATCTATCATGTCGATAAAAAATAAGCTTCTCATAATTGAGAAGCTTATTTTGCTGTTTCGATATAATCTTGAAGTTCGTTTAAGATTTGCTCAGCGCCTTCTTTGCTTAAGATGATTTTACCTTCAGCTAAAGAAAGGTTACCGTCAGATACTTCACCAGTTACTTGGCAAGTCATGTTTGGTTTATATTTCTTTAAGATGATTTTTTCGTCATCAACATAGATTTCAAGAGCGTCCTTTTCTGCAATACCTAAAGTACGGCGTAATTCGATTGGAATTACTACACGACCTAATTCATCAACTTTACGAACAATACCAGTAGATTTCATAATTTTTTTCCTCCTAAATAAATAGTTTATAAGTTTCGAGTCTATTTTTAGATTCGTCATTTTTCGACAAAATACCCTATGGACATATGATACCAATCATTTACATTTCCGTCAATTCTTAAATTCTATATTTTTTAAAAAGATTTATAGATTTCTTATTTCTTATATATAATAGATTGAGAGGAAATTCCACAATTATTTACATTATTTTCTGAAAAAATAATAAATTAAAAGTGGATATTGTATATTTTTTTGAAATATGAGCAATAGATGATAAAGATATTGAGCATTAAGATCTAAATTGAAAATTAGGTTGGCGTAAAGAAGATAAGTTAGATTTGGGCTGCTCGTAAAAGCCCAATTAACGTAGGCTAATAATTAGTGGGGAGGAACAAAAACCCTACTGATTAAAGTTTCACTTTATATATGAGTTTTTGATATACTGTTTATAAATACATATGAGGTTATTCGGGAGGTCCAAAACAATGACAGAGGAAAATAAGTCCTTTTATATTACTACCCCAATTTATTATCCAAGTGGAAAATTACACATTGGACATGCTTATACGACAGTAGCAGGAGATGCGATGGCACGATATAAGCGTATGCAAGGTTATAATGTGCATTATTTAACAGGAACTGATGAACATGGACAGAAGATCCAAAAGAAAGCAGAAGAGTTAAATATTACGCCACAGGCATATGTTGATAACATTGTTGCAGGAATTAAAGAGCTTTGGGAGAAGATGGATATTTCTTATGATGATTTTATTCGTACAACTGAAGATCGTCATAAAGATGTTGTCGAAAAAATCTTTAAACAATTAGTAGATCAAGGTGACATTTATCTTGATGAATATGAAGGTTGGTATTCTGTACAAGATGAGACGTTCTATACAGAGCATCAATTAGTAGAGCCAATTATGGAAGGCGACAAAGTAGTTGGAGGAAAAAGCCCAGATAGTGGTCATGATGTAGAACTTGTTCGTGAAGAATCTTATTTCTTTAGAATGGGTAAATATGTCGACAGACTATTAAAGTTCTATGAAGATAATCCACATTTCATTCAGCCGGAGTCTCGTAAAAATGAAATGATTAATAATTTTATTAAACCGGGATTAGAAGATTTAGCAGTTTCTCGTACTTCATTTGACTGGGGAGTTCGTGTTCCTGGTAACCCAAAACACGTTATTTACGTATGGGTTGACGCATTATCTAACTATATTACGGCGTTAGGTTATGGAACAGCAAATGAAGAGAAATATAAAAAATTCTGGCCTGCAGATGTGCATTTAGTTGGGAAAGAAATTGTTCGTTTCCATACAATTTATTGGCCGATAATTTTAATGGCATTAGATTTACCTCTTCCGAAGAAAGTCTTTGCTCATGGCTGGATTTTAATGAAGGATGGAAAGATGAGTAAGTCAAAAGGAAACGTAGTAGATCCAGTTACATTAATCGATCGTTACGGATTAGATGCATTACGTTATTACCTACTTCGTGAAGTTCCATTTGGATCTGATGGCGTATTTACACCAGAAGGATTTGTGGAGCGTATTAATTTCGACTTAGCAAATGACTTAGGTAATTTATTAAATCGTACAGTAGCTATGATTGATAAGTACTTTAACGGAGAAATCCCTGCATTTAAAGCAAATGTGACGGAATTTGATGAAACGTTAGTAGCGTTTGCACAAGATACTTTGAAAAAAGTAGAAGAAGCAATGGAGAATATGGAGTTCTCTGTAGCGTTAGGATCTATTTGGCAACTAGTTAGTCGTACGAATAAATATATTGATGAAACACAACCATGGGTATTAGCAAAAGATGAGAATGATCGTGAAAAGTTAGCCTCTGTAATGGCTCATTTAGCAGAAGTACTTCGTCAAACAGGTATTATGCTTATGCCATTCTTAACAGTAGCACCAAGCAAGATGTTTGCTCAGCTTGGCCTTACTGATGAAGCTCATAAATCTTGGGAAAGTCTATCTACAATTGGCTGCATTCCAGCTGGAACAAAAGTAGAAAAAGGAAACCCAATTTTCCCTCGTTTAGAAATGGAAGTGGAAGTAGAGTACATTAAAGAACAAATGAAAAGCTCTGCTCCTAAAGTAGAAGAGAAAAAAGAAGAAGAACCGAAGGCAGAAGAAATTACAATTGATGATTTCTTTAAAGTAGAATTACGCGTAGCTGAAGTACTATCTGCTGAACCTGTGAAAAAAGCAGACAAGCTGTTAAAAATTCAACTAGACTTAGGTACAGAAAAGCGTCAAGTTGTTTCTGGAATTGCAAAATTCTATTCGCCGGAAGACTTAAAAGGTAAAAAGGTTATTTGTGTAACAAACTTAAAACCTGTAAAATTACGCGGTGAATTATCGCAAGGTATGATTTTAGCGGGTGAAGAGAATGGCGTATTGTCATTAGCATCAATTGACCAAAATCTACCAAATGGTACAAAAATCAAGTAATTAAGACAAGAAAAGAGATGTTTCACGTGTAACATGTGTGAAGCGTCTTTTTTCTTTTTACACTCTCTATTTTTGCATTAAGATTGTAGTATTGTTATCGTTAAGTTATTAAAGAACTTATTTTTGTAGAATAAACTTGATTTCAATATAAAAGGAGTTATGTATTATGTTGTTTGATACACATTCACATTTGAATGCAGAGCAATTCGAAGGAGATTTGCAAGAGGTTATTGCCCGAATGAAAGAAGCGGGAGTTACTTATACAGTTGTTGTTGGTTTTGATGAAGTAACGATAAAAAAGGCGATGGAATTAGCTGAAGCCTATGATTTTATTTACGCTGCGGTTGGGTGGCACCCAGTTGATGCAATCGACATGACAGAAGAACATTTAGCTTGGTTAGAAGAACTTGCTTCTCATCCTAAAGTCGTTGCACTTGGAGAAATGGGCTTAGATTATCACTGGGATAAGTCTCCAAAAGAAATACAGAAAGAAGTATTCCGTAAACAAATTGCATTAGCGAAAAAAGTAAAATTGCCGATTATTATACATAACCGCGATGCAACTCAAGATATTGTTGATATTCTAGAAGAAGAGAATGCAGCTGAAGTAGGAGGCATTATGCATTGCTTTAGCGGCAGCGTAGAGGTAGCAGAGCGATGTGTTGATATGAACTTTTTAATTTCGTTAGGTGGACCAGTTACATTTAAAAACGCTAAGAAGCCGAAAGAGGTTGCTACGGAGATTCCATTAGAGAAATTGTTAATAGAGACGGATTGTCCGTATTTAACACCGCATCCATTTCGAGGGAAACGAAATGAACCGAGTTATGTAAAACTCGTGGCAGAAGAAATTGCGAATTTAAAAGGAATTTCTTATGAGGAAGTAGCAGAAATGACAACTAAAAATGCAAAAGTTTTATTTGGTGTTGAATAAAAAAGAATGGGGAAACCTGTTCTTTTTTATTTTGAGAAAAACTAGTAGAAGTGATGAAGAAAATAAATGTGAATGATGAAGTGTTACAATAAGGACAGAGAACAAAGATTTTTCTATTCTATTTTTTAAAATATAAGAATGGGGAAAATAATAATGGAAAAGTCGTCATTTTTTTGTTTTACTAAGTAGAGACGAAATGAGTGTGGAGGCAAGCATGAAAATAAAAGAGATTATCGTTGTAGAAGGTAAAGATGATACAGTTGCGATTAAGCGTGCTGTTGATGCGGATACAATTGAAACGAACGGTTCAGCAATCGGTGATCATGTTATTGAGCAAGTTAAATTAGCGCAGCAAAAAAGGGGCGTTATTATTTTCACAGATCCGGATTATCCTGGAGAGCGTATTCGAAAAATTATTTCTGACAAGGTTCCTGGCTGTAAGCATGCCTTTTTACCGAAGGAAGAAGCGCTTGCTAAAAGGAAAAAGGGTGTTGGGATCGAACACGCTTCTAATGAGTCGATTCGCCGCGCTCTAGAGAATATACATGAAGAAATGGAAGCTTACACAAGTGAAATTAGTTGGAGTGATTTAGTCGATGCAGGCTTAGTGGGCGGAGAAATGGCAAAGAGCCGCAGAGAAAGAATGGGTAAGCTATTAAAGATTGGTTATACAAATGCAAAACAGTTACATAAACGATTACAGATGTTTCAAGTTTCAAAGGAATCATTTGCAGAAGCTTATAAGCAAGTAATACAGGAGGAAAAAAAATGAAGGATATCGCAACGCCAAATCGTACAAAAGACATTGTTGAAAAGTATGGATTTTCATTCAAAAAAAGTTTAGGACAAAACTTTTTAATTGATACAAATGTATTAAATCGTATTGTCGATCATGCAGAAATTGGTTCAGAAAGTGGTGCAATTGAAATTGGACCAGGTATTGGTGCATTAACAGAGCAATTAGCAAAGCGTGCTAAAAAAGTAGTGGCTTTTGAAATTGATCAAAGACTATTACCAATTTTAGATGAGACGTTAGCGCCATATGGTAACGTTACAGTTATTAATAAAGACGTACTAAAAGCAGATGTACATGAAGTATTTAATGAGCAATTTGAAGAAGGGCAAGATGTAATGGTAGTAGCTAACTTACCATACTATATTACAACGCCAATTTTATTTAAATTGCTTGAAGAAAAGTTACCAGTTCGTGGATTTGTTGTTATGATGCAAAAAGAAGTTGGAGATCGTTTAGCTGCTAAACCTGGAACGAAAGAGTATGGTTCTTTATCGATTGCTATTCAGTATTATACAGAAGTTGAAACAGTTATGACTGTACCGCGTACAGTGTTTGTACCACAGCCAAATGTTGATTCTGCAATTATTCGCCTTCTAAAGCGTCCGAAACCGGTTGTAGAGGTGACAGATGAAACATTCTTCTTTGAAGTAGTACGAGCAAGTTTCGCACAGCGCCGTAAAACTTTGATGAATAATTTATCAAATAATTTAAATGGTTTCCCGAAAGATAAGGAATTATTGGATCGAATTTTAACAGAAGTAGGAATTGATCCAAAGCGAAGAGGCGAAACGCTATCTATTGAAGAGTTTGCAACATTAAGTAATGCATTAGTTCTTCATAAATTATCATAAGAATATGAAAGGGACAGTTCAAGTTGAACTGTCCCTTTTGTCACCTTTCTCTCTTTAAATTCATACTTTAAAAACAGGTAAGATGGCCTAATGAGTTTGGAGGTAGGAGAATGGTTTTACATGTTGGAGAATTAGTGGAACGATATTCTCATAAGAGGGATATTCTTTTTCGTATTATAGAAATAAAAGGCGAGATAGCTATATTGTTTGGAGAGGAAATTAGACTGGTGGCGGATGCGCCACTTGAAGATTTAATTAGTATAGATCAAAGAGAACATAAAAAAAGGGTGAAGCGTGAGAAAGAAACAATGGAGCGCACGTATCGTTTGTTTCAACAAGATTATGTACTGATGAAACAAAGGCATGAACATACTTCAACTGGTGGATACACAAGTGAGGTGAATTATTTTCAAATGCCGGGACGTGTATTGCATATAGATGGAGACCCTTTATATTTGCGCAAGTGCTTAGATTTATATAATAAAATTGGCGTTCCTGTTCAAGGTATTCATTGTAAAGAAACGGAGATGCATGAAAAAGTAGTAGACTTAATAGATCACTTTCGCCCAGACATTCTCGTTATTACAGGGCATGATGCATATACAAAATCAAAAGGAGTGAAGGGAGATTTAGCGGCATATAGGCATTCAAGACATTTTGTACAGGCTGTTCGTGAAGTGCGAAAAAAATATCCATCATTGGATCAACTTGTTATTTTTGCTGGGGCATGTCAATCACATTTTGAGGCACTAATTCGTGCAGGGGCCAATTTCGCTAGTTCACCATCTAGAATTAATATTCATGCACTAGATCCTGTATATGTAGTTGGTAAAATTAGTTTTACTTCATTTATGGAGAGAGTCAATGTATGGGATGTCGTACGTAATACAATTACTGGTGAAAAGGGACTAGGTGGAATTGAAACGAGAGGGATTTTACGAACGGGATTACCTTTTCAACATTACGAAGAGTAAGCAGGATACATATGTATCTTGCTTTTTTGTATGGAAGGATTTAAATGAATTTGGATAAAAAGAGGTAAGAACGTGCAGACTACGTAATGATACTTTTACAATATAGTATTTCTTCTATCTATTCAAACGCAGGATGATATTAGCTGTGAATCGCGGTTAATAATTAGGATAGATATATCGTGCTTTAAGTGTTCAATCTAAATTACAGCGAGGTGTAGCGAAGTATATGTCAAAACGTTTAGATGAAATTAAAAGCGAATTAGATCACCATCTTGGACAGCGACTTATGTTAAAAGCAAATAGTGGAAGAAGAAAAACTGTGGAGCAATCAGGTGTACTAGCAGAAACATACCGTTCCGTTTTTGTTGTACAATTAGATCAACAAGAAGATGCGTTGCAACGTGTATCTTATAGTTATGCAGATGTTTTAACAGAGACAGTAGAGTTAACATTTTATGGAGACCCTCATAATGAGGTCATTTTATAATTTGTATATCATTACATATATTCCCATAAATGAAAAGCTATATTATTTTGCATACTAACTATACCGTAGCAAAATAAGGAGGGACTCTGCATTGAGTAGACGAAGAGGTGTCATGTCAAACCAATTTAAAGAAGAGCTAGCAAAAGAGCTTGGCTTTTATGATGTTGTTCAGAAAGAAGGATGGGGCGGAATTCGTGCGAAAGATGCTGGTAACATGGTGAAACGTGCTATAGAAATTGCAGAACAGCAATTAATGAAACGAAACCAGTAGTTGTAAGATACTTTCTATGCTACGGTAGCCGAGGAGACATTCCTCGGCTTTTTGTACTCTAAAAGGTGCCATCATTTTACATAAGTAGTTTCATTCTGAATGCTTTTCGTTATAATTAGGGAAGTGTCATCGTCTTACTATAAATTTATGGTAAAATAAACGATAAAAGATTGAGTACATAGAGTGGGTGAATAGATTGAAGCTACTAGTGAAAGCACCAGCAAAGATTAATCTGTCGTTAGATGTACTGGGAAAAAGACAAGACGGATATCATGAAGTGAAAATGATTATGACAACCATTGATTTAGCAGATCGTCTAGAACTAACGGAATTAGCAGAAGACCGTATTGAAATTTTATCCCATAATCGGTATGTCCCAGACGACCAACGAAATTTAGCTTATCAGGCAGCGAAATTATTAAAAGAGAAGTTTAATGTAAAAAAAGGTGTATCTATTACTATTGAAAAAACGATTCCAGTAGCAGCTGGATTAGCAGGTGGAAGTAGTGATGCAGCAGCGACATTACGTGGTCTTAATAAATTATGGAATTTAGGGCTTACAATTGATGAGTTAGCAGAGCTTGGCGCAGAAATTGGATCAGATGTATCGTTCTGTGTATACGGAGGCACAGCAATTGCCACTGGAAGAGGAGAGAAAATTGAGCATATAAAGACTCCGCCTTCTTGTTGGGTTATTTTAGCGAAACCACATATAGGTGTATCTACTGCTGATGTGTATGGAAATTTAAAGTTAAATCGAGTTACACATCCGAATGTAGATAAAATGGTTGATGTCATAAATTCTGGTGATTATAAAGGAATTTGTGATACTGTTGGTAACGTTTTAGAAGATGTAACATTTGGAATGCATCCTGAAGTTGCCCGTATTAAATCACAGATGAAGCGATTTGGAGCGGATGCTGTATTAATGAGTGGAAGTGGTCCAACTGTATTTGGACTTGTACACCATGATTCACGAATGCATCGCATTTATAACGGATTAAAAGGATTTTGTGAACAAGTCTATGCGGTACGTTTATTAGGAGAGCGAGAAACGCTTGAATAAAGACGTATAATACGTTATGATTTGTTTAGAATATTCGTGATTTGAGGTGAGAGTATGAAAATTAGAAGAAGTACAAGATTAGTCGATATGACTTATTACTTGCTACAAAACCCTCGTCAGCTAGTATCTCTCACTTTTTTTGCTGAAAGGTATCAATCGGCTAAGTCTTCCATTAGTGAAGATTTAGTTATTATTAAGCAAACGTTTGAACAACAAGGGGTCGGCACATTGCAAACGATACCAGGAGCAGCAGGAGGAGTGAAATATATACCGTATATAAGTGAAGAAGAGGCAGATCTAATTATTGATGAGCTTTGTGGCTTATTTGAAAACCCAGATCGTATTTTGCCTGGCGGTTACTTATACATGACAGATTTATTGAGTAATCCTCGCCATATTAATGGCGCAGGTCGTTTGTTTGCTTCTGTTTTTGCTAGGCAACCAATTGATGCAGTTATGACGGTGGCAACGAAGGGGATTCCACTTGCTTATGCAGTGGCAAATTACTTAGATGTACCAGTTGTAATTGCAAGGAAAGATAATAAGGTAACAGAAGGTCCGACTGTTAGTATTAACTATGTGTCGGGTTCTTCTAAACGAATTCAAACAATGACGTTAGCAAAACGCAGTCTTCCAGAAGGGTCGAATGTTTTAATTATTGATGACTTCATGAAAGCTGGCGGAACAATTCAAGGTATGATGAGTATGTTAGAAGAGTTCAAGGCTAATGTTGTTGGTATTGGTGTATTAGTAGAATCCACAGATATTGAAGAACGACTAATTAATAATTTTGTATCATTAATTCGTCTATCGGAAGTTGATGTGAAAGAAAAAACGATTCAAGTGGAAAAAGGGAATTATTCTCTTGCGCCATTTGATGAAGGGCTTGTAGAGGCGGAATAAAAGATAGAGCAGATAGCTCTATCTTTTTTTATTTTATTTATAGATTATAAAATAGATGGACAAACTGCCTTTCGTACACTATTTTTAAAGAGTAAAATAAATAATAAAAGGGTGAAAAGTATGAAAGTTGTTCAAACAAGCAAGGCACCACAAGCAATTGGACCTTATTCACAGGGGATTATTGTAAATAACATGTTCTATAGCTCAGGACAAATTCCATTGACGGCAAATGGGGAGCTTGTAACAGGAGATGTAACAGTACAAACAGAACAAGTATTTCAAAATTTACAAGCGGTATTAGAGGAAGCAGGTGCTTCATTTGATACAGTCGTAAAAACAACAGTATTTTTAAAGGACATGGATGATTTTAATGCTGTGAATGAAGTGTATAGCTCTTATTTCTCTACTCATAAACCAGCTCGATCTTGTGTGCAAGTAGCAAAATTACCGAAAGATGTTTCCGTTGAAATTGAAGTAATCGCCCTAGTTAAGTAACCTTTTGTAAGCGATAACCTCCACTAATCTCTATATTCAACTACTTTAAAAATTTTTATCTTAAAAATTTTTAAAAAATTAAAGGGAAAATAGAAAATTTGTGGAATTTATACAAATATATCGCTTATTTAGAAAAGGGTGGTGAACACAAGATGGAAGTGACTGACGTAAGATTACGCCGCGTAAACACAGAAGGCCGCATGAGAGCAATTGCCTCTATTACTCTAGACCATGAATTTGTTGTTCATGATATTCGTGTAATTGATGGTAATAATGGATTATTTGTAGCAATGCCAAGTAAACGTACTCCAGATGGAGAGTTCCGTGACATTGCACATCCAATTAATTCTGGTACACGCTCTAAAATTCAAGATGCGGTTTTAACAGAGTATCATCGTTTAGGCGAGTTAGAAGAGGTTGAGTTTGAAGAAGCGGGTGCTTCGTAAAATTCGAATGAAAAGGGCTTTTGACAAAAAGCCTTATAATTTTGTAGCAAACTCCTGTAAGCATTTACAGGGGTTTGTTTTTTTTTGCTTTATATTTGGAAACTGCATAATTTATTAACATAAAAAGAAGAAACTACTAATTTTTTCAAAATCATTTTAAATAGTATAGCTTATTTCTTAAAAAAGATACTAAAGAGTAAAACATCTTATAAGAATTATGGTAAAATTTAATAGTTAAAATGTGTTTCTTGAAATATATGATGATTTAGGATAATATCTTTAATGGATAAATAGGTTGCGATGGAGGGTCTATATGTCAAACAGATTTGCAGTGATTCTAGCTGCAGGTAAAGGCACACGTATGAAGTCTAAGCTATACAAAGTGCTGCATCCTGTATGTGGAAAACCTATGGTACAACACGTAGTCGATCAAGTATCTCAATTAGGATTGCAGAAACTTGTAACGGTTGTTGGACATGGTGCTGAAATGGTACAAGAACAGCTAGGGAACGTAAGTGAATTTGCATTACAAGCAGAACAACTTGGTACAGCACATGCTGTAGATCAAGCTGCAAGTGTACTTGCAAATGAAGAAGGAACAACTTTAGTTATTTGTGGTGATACGCCTCTAATAACTGCTGAAACAATGGAAGCATTACTTCAGCAACATAAAGAAGCAGGAGCAATGGCGACGGTGCTAACAGCATACATAGAAGAGCCTGCTGGATATGGCCGTATTGTTCGTAATGAGAATGGTCATGTTGAAAAGATTGTTGAGCATAAAGATGCAAATGAGAAAGAATTAGCTATTAAAGAAATCAATACAGGTACGTATTGTTTTGATAATAAGGCTTTATTTGCTTCACTTTCTAAAGTTTCAAATGATAACGTGCAAGGTGAATATTACCTTCCAGATGTTATTGAGATTTTAAAAAATGAAGGTCATATCGTATCAGCTTATCAAACAGAGCAGTTCGACGAAACGTTAGGTGTTAACGACAGAGTCGCTCTATCGCAAGCGGAAATTATTATGAAAAACCGTATCAACCGAAAGAACATGGTAAACGGTGTTACAATTATTGATCCAAGTAACACTTATATTTCTGCTGATGCAGTTATCGGTAGTGATACAGTTCTTCATCCAGGAACAATTATTGAGGGGAACACTGTAATTGGCTCTGATTGTGAAATTGGACCGCATACAGTAATTCGCGATAGTGAAATTGGAGATCGTACGACAATTCGACAATCTACTGTACATGATAGTAAGCTTGGTACAGAAGTATCGGTTGGTCCATTTGCACATATTCGCCCAGATTCAGTTATTGGAGACGAAGTACGCGTTGGAAACTTCGTGGAAATCAAAAAAACTGTCTTTGGTAATAGAAGTAAAGCTTCACACTTGAGTTATATCGGGGATGCACAAGTTGGAGAAGACGTGAATCTTGGTTGTGGTTCAATTACGGTGAACTATGACGGTAAGAATAAATTCAAAACTGTGATTGGTAATGGGGTATTTATTGGATGTAATTCAAACCTTGTTGCTCCAGTAACAGTTGAAGATGGTGCTTATGTGGCAGCAGGCTCTACAATTACAGAGAATGTTCCATCAAAAGCATTATCGGTAGCACGTGCACGTCAAGTTAACAAAGAAGACTATGTTGATCAATTGCTGAATAAGAAAAAATCATAATGTGGAGGGTTAATCTAGATGTCGACTCAATATCTAAATTCTAATTTGAAAGTATTCTCTTTAAACTCTAATAAGGAACTTGCTGAGCAGATTGCAAAGCATATTGGAGTAGGGCTAGGAAAATGTTCTGTTGATCGTTTTAGTGATGGAGAAGTTCAAATTAACATTGAAGAAAGTATCCGTGGTTGCGATGTATTCATTATTCAATCTACAAGCTTCCCAGTAAACGAACATATCATGGAATTACTTATTATGATTGATGCATTAAAACGTGCATCTGCGAAAACAATTAATATTGTTATTCCTTACTATGGTTATGCGCGTCAAGACCGTAAAGCGCGTTCTCGTGAACCAATTACATCGAAACTTGTAGCAAACTTGCTTGAAACAGCAGGTGCAACTCGTGTAATCACTCTAGATTTACATGCTCCACAAATTCAAGGGTTCTTTGATATCCCAATCGACCACTTAATGGGTGTACCGATTCTTTCAGATTACTTTGAAACAAAAGGTCTTAAAGATATCGTAATCGTGTCTCCTGACCATGGTGGTGTAACTCGTGCAAGAAAAATGGCAGATCGTCTAAAAGCGCCAATCGCTATTATTGATAAGCGTCGTCCTCGCCCGAACGTATCAGAGGTAATGAACATTATCGGTAATATTGAAGGTAAAACAGCGATTTTAATTGATGACATCATTGATACAGCTGGTACAATTACATTAGCAGCAAACGCTCTTGTTGAGAACGGTGCTTCTGAAGTATATGCTTGCTGTACACACCCAGTATTATCTGGTCCAGCAATTGAGCGTATTCAAAATTCAAATATTAAAGAGTTAGTTGTAACGAACTCTATCGTATTACCAGAAGAGAAGAAAATCGACAAAGTACATGAACTTTCAGTTGCTCCATTAATCGGAGAAGCAATCATTCGTGTATACGAAGAAGAATCTGTGAGTGTATTATTCAATTAATTGGATAGAATGAGACGTAACCAAAATTGGTTACGTCTTTTCGTATCGAAAAAAGAAAGTAGTGGTACAAGAATGAAATTGATAGTAGGACTTGGGAACCCAGGTAGAGAATATGAATTAACAAGGCATAATATTGGATTTATGGCCATTGATGAACTTGCGAAGCGTTGGAACATTTCTTTGAATGAACAAAAATTTAAAGGTGTATTTGGTGCAGGGTTTGTTAATGGAGAAAAGGTAATCTTATTAAAGCCGCTAACATACATGAACTTATCTGGGGAAAGTATTCGTCCACTCATGGATTATTATAAAATTGATGTTGAGGACTTCGTTGTTATGTACGACGATTTGGACATTCCTGTAGGTAAATTGCGTCTTCGCATGAAAGGTAGTGCTGGTGGACATAATGGTGTAAAGTCAACGATTTCGCACCTAGGAACACAAGAATTTCAACGTATCCGTATGGGAATCGATCGCCCGAAAAATGGAATGAAGGTAGTCGATTATGTATTAGGACGCTTTACATCTGAAGAGATTCCGGATGTTAACCATTCTATTGAAAAAGCAGCGGATGCATGTGAAGAGTGGCTAAATAAGCCTTTTCTCCAAATCATGAATACTTTCAATAGTTAAAAATGAGATTGGGAATATTTCTCTTTTGTTTTACCCATACTAGTAGTAATTGAATTTTTAGGAGGCTAGTATGGAAGGGTATTATTATTGCAGACACTGCGGAGGTAATGTAGGCTCCATTAACGCAGAAAAAGTATATAGCGACGTTTTATTTCAACTAACAGAGCAAGAAGTAGTAGAAATGATTCATTTTCATGAGAATGGAAATATATATATAAAAACGATTTGTGAATCGTGTCAAGAAACGCTCGCATCTTATCCTGAGTATTATGAGTATGAAAAATTTCTGCAATAAAATGTTGTCGCTTTGGCATGTCCAAAGCATTTTTCTGTTTTCCTTTTCCAAAATATTTGCATAAAATAGAATGACTTGCTCTTTATGTTGAGAGGAGTTTTAAAAATGATAGGTTTATTAGAGCAATTTTATAAAAATGAAGAGATACAATCGGTTATTAATGGATTAGAAGATGGGTTAAAAGAACAACTTATATCAGGGATGGCAACGTCTTCTCGTTCGTTATTAATGGCGGCTTTATATAAAAAAACAAAAAAATCACAATTAATCGTGACACATAACTTATACCAAGCACAAAAAGTACATGAAGATTTAGTGGCATTACTTGGTGAAAAAGATGTGTGGCTATATCCAGTGAATGAACTGATAGCATCGGAAATTGGGGTTGCAAGTCCAGAATTGAAGGCGCAACGTATAGAAGTGTTAAATCGCTTGGCTGCGGGAGAGAATGGAATCATTGTAGCGCCAGTGGCAGGATTGCGTAGATTTTTACCAATAAAAGAATTGTGGAAGCAAAAGCAAGTTGAAATCAATCTAGGGCAAGAGATTGATTTAGATGCGCTCTTGCATACTTTACATCATATTGGCTATGAACGTAAGTCGATGGTAGAAGCTCCAGGGGAGTTCAGTTTGCGTGGGGGAATATTAGATATTTATCCTTTAACTGAAGAACTACCATTTCGTATTGAATTCTTTGATACAGAAGTCGATTCTATTCGATTATTTGATGTGGATGAACAGCGTTCTCAAGGTAAAAAAGAAAGCGTTAGGTTTGGTCCGGCAACAGAGTTTTTATTTTCACAGGAAGAATTAAAATCAGGAATTCAGCATCTTGAAGAAGGTTTAACTAAGACGATGCAAAAACTTTCTGATGATAAACTAAAGACTACAGTGCTTGAGACGGTAAGTCATGAAATTGAGATGTTGAAAAACGGGCAAAGTATAGAACAGATGTTTAAATACTTATCTATTTTCTATAAAGAACCTGCTAGTCTGATAGATTATTTACCAGAAGACGGTGTTGTAATTTTAGACGAGATTTCCCGTATTCAAGAAACAGCATCGCATCTTGAAACAGAAGAGGCGGAATGGTATATATCACTTCTTGGTGAAGGAACAATTATTCAAGATTTATCTTTCTCTCACCCATTCGAGGGGTTTCTTCATCATAAAAAAAGAAGTTTTGTATATTTAACGTTATTCTTGCGTCATATCGCACACACACATCCGCAAAATATTGTTAATGTAACATGTAAAACAATGCAAGATTTCCATGGACAGATGAATTTGTTAAAAACAGAAATTGATAGATGGAATGAAGGGCATTTTACGACTGTTGTACTTGGAACAGATGATGAACGTGTGAAAAAATTACAACATATTTTAAGTGATTATGATATTGAGGCAGATATTGTAGAAGGTACAGATATCTTATTGCCTGGAAGGTTACAAATTGCTGTAGGTGATTTACATGCAGGATTTGAAATGCCGATGCAAAAGCTTGTTGTCATTACTGAAAAGGAGCTTTTTCATAAGAAAGTTAAAAAATCACAACGTAAACAAAAGTTATCGAATGCTGAACGTATTAAAAGTTATTCGGAATTAAAAGTTGGAGATTATGTAGTTCACGTAAATCATGGTATAGGTAAATTTTTAGGTATTGAGACATTAGAGATTAATGGTGTTCACAAAGATTATTTAAATATTAAATATCAAGGTAATGATAAGCTATACGTTCCAATTGAACAAATTGATCAAGTCCAAAAATATGTAGGATCTGAAGGTAAGGATCCGAAAGTTTATAAATTAGGCGGTAATGATTGGAAAAAGGTTAAAACGAAAGTTGAAAAATCTGTACAAGACATTGCGGATGACCTAATTAAACTATATGCTGAGCGCGAAGCTTCAAAAGGCTATGCATATACGCCAGATACGGCAGAACAACAAGAGTTCGAATCCTCTTTCCCATATCAAGAGACAGAGGATCAGTTACGTTCTATTGACGAGATTAAAAAAGATATGGAACGCGGACGCCCGATGGATAGGCTCCTTTGTGGTGACGTAGGGTATGGAAAGACTGAAGTGGCTATTCGTGCGGCATTTAAAGCAATTATGGATGAAAAACAAGTTGCAATTTTAGTACCGACAACGATTCTTGCGCAGCAACACTATGAAACAATTCGAGAGCGTTTTCAAGATTATCCGATCAATATAGGCTTATTAAGTAGATTCCGTACGAGAAAACAACAAAATGAAACAATTAAGGGCTTAAAGGATGGAACAGTAGATATCGTAATCGGAACACATCGTATTTTATCTAAAGATGTTACGTATAAAGATTTAGGGCTTCTTATTATTGATGAAGAACAAAGATTTGGTGTAACACATAAAGAAAAAATTAAACAATTGAAGGCAAATGTTGACGTATTAACATTAACGGCAACTCCGATTCCGCGGACGCTTCATATGTCTATGCTTGGTGTGCGCGACTTATCTGTTATTGAGACACCACCAGAAAATCGTTTCCCAGTCCAAACGTATGTAGTCGAGTATAATCCAGCGTTAATGCGAGAGGCAATAGAGCGAGAGCTTGCAAGAGGTGGTCAAGTTTACTTCCTATATAACCGTGTAGAGGATATTGAAAGAAAAGCAGATGAAATTTCGATGTTAGTTCCAGATGCCCGCGTAACGTACGCACATGGGAAAATGAACGAAAGCGAATTAGAGTCTGTTATGCTATCATTTTTAGAAGGACAGCATGATGTTCTTGTAAGTACAACAATTATTGAGACGGGTGTAGATATTCCGAATGTAAATACGTTAATTGTATTTGATGCAGATCGTATGGGATTATCACAGTTGTATCAGCTTCGTGGGCGTGTTGGACGTTCTAATCGTGTTGCGTATGCATACTTTGCATATAAACGTGACAAAGTGCTGTCAGAGGTTGCAGAGAAGCGTCTACAAGCAATTAAAGAGTTCACGGAACTTGGATCTGGTTTCAAAATTGCGATGAGAGATTTATCTATTCGTGGAGCAGGTAATTTGTTAGGGGCAGAACAGCATGGATTTATTGATTCTGTCGGATTTGATCTATATTCGCAAATGTTAAAAGATGCAATTGAACAGCGTAGAGGAACAGATGGGGCTGAAAATATAGTTAATGTTGAAATTGACTTAGAGGTAGATGCATATTTACCAGATGCTTATATTTCAGATAGTAAGCAAAAAATTATGATGTATAAACAATTTAGAGGTGTTTCTGCAATTGAGGATATTGAAGAATTGCAGGAAGAAATGATCGATAGATTTGGCGATTATCCACAAGAAGTTGGTTATTTATTACAAATTGCAAATATTAAAGTGTTGGCAATGAAAGAACAAATTGAATTAATTAAGCAGAATAAATTTGAAGTAACATTCCTGTTTTCTGAACAAGCAAGTCAAAATATTGATGGTGGAAAATTATTCATGCTCGGAAATAGTTTTGGACGTATGATCGGTTTAGGAATGGAAGGATCACAATTGAAAATTGTTATGAAAACAAATGGCTTAGAGACATCGAAGTGGTTAACAATTGCTGAAAATTTATTAAAAGGCTTACCAGATGTAAAAAAAGAAGTAATAAATGCCTAAAATAAGATAAAAAAATACAATTCGACGTGCATAGAAGAACTAATGTGTAAAATACTATGTCTAACAGTTGGTGATTTTTACATGAACAGGTAAATTCACCACTTTGATCATCAGTAGAAAGTGAGGCAGCATTAGAATGAAAGCAACTGGAATCGTACGTCGAATTGATGATTTAGGCAGGGTAGTAATCCCGAAGGAAATTCGTAGAACTTTACGTATTCGAGAAGGAGACCCACTAGAAATATTTGTTGATCGCGATGGAGAGGTAATTTTAAAGAAATATTCTCCAATTAGTGAGCTAGGTGATTTTGCAAAAGAATATGCTGATGCTTTATATGACAGCTTAGGACATAATGTGCTTGTGTGTGATCGAGATTCTATCATCGCAGTATCAGGCGTATCGAAAAAAGAATACTTAAATAAAAGTGTTGGCGATCTAATTGAAAAAACGATGGAAGAACGAAAGTCTGTTATTATGACGGATGAAAGTGATATTTCCATTATTGATGGTGTAACAGAAAAGGTTCATTCTTATACAGTTGGACCGATTGTTGCAAACGGAGATCCGATTGGAGCCGTCATTATTTTTTCAAAAGAAGCCATTATAAGCGAGATCGAGCATAAAGCGGTTAATACTGCTGCCAGTTTCTTAGCGAAACAAATGGAACAGTAAGGGTATATTGATTTTAGAAGTAGCAATCTTTCCTAATTATGATCTTTCTTTTTGAGAAATCAATTATTTGGAGATATATGTATATTGAATGAAGGTAGCACTTTGCTACCTTTTTTCGTTGAATATTTTTAACATTTAGGAACTCATTATTACCCGTGTTGGTAAGGGAGTTTGTTCTTTTCTTTATGATATAATACGAGAGGTGAGAATAGAAAAAGGAGTTTTCTTGTATGGAAGCGAAGAAGTATCAAGCCTTTTGGCGTGGGGCTATTATATTAACGATTGCAAGTTTCGTTACAAAAGTATTAAGCGCTTTTTACCGTATTCCATATCAAAATATAGCGGGGGATATTGGGTTTTATATTTACCAACAAATTTACCCGTTTTATGGATTTTGTTTAATTTTAGCTACTTATGGATTTCCTGTTATCATTTCGAAAATGGTTGCAGAACGACTAGAGCGGGGAAAACAAAAAGAAGCAGAAGAAATTATTTGTGTATCTTTTTGGTTCTTATTAGGGATTGGTTTTATAGGCTTCTTTACACTGTTTTTTGGGGCCGAAACAATTGCGGTAGCTATGGGCGATATACACTTAGATAAGTTACTACGTGTTATTTCATTTTCATTCTTATTGATGCCATTTTTGTCTGTAGCAAGAGGGTATTTTCAAGGATTCAATAATATGATGCCAACGGCTGTTTCGCAAGTAATAGAACAAACAATTCGAGTTTCTATTATTGTATTTTTATCGCTATTCCTAATTGCTCACGGATTTGATTTATATACAGTTGGTGCAGGGGCTATGTTAGGCTCAATTGCGGGTGGACTTATTGGGATTATTGTACTTATATTGTATATGCGTCAAGATTTTCGTTCTATATTCTTCAAAAGTGCAGCGAGAATTAAGGGTAAAAGGAAGATAGTTAAAATCCTTTTTTGGCAGGGGTTAGCGATTTGTGTTAGTAATTTAGTGCTTATTTTTATACAGATGGCTGATTCAGTGTCCTTTTACAGCTTACTTATTGGTGCGGGAGAACAGGTTGAAAATGCAAAGGTATTAAAGGGTGTTTATGATAGAAGTATTCCGCTAATGCAATTAGGTACTGTTGTGACGACTTCTTTCTCGTTGTCACTTATTCCGATTATTACAGCGGCGAAGGAAAGAGGAGATCTTTCCTTTATTCAAGAAAAGGTAAAGTTAGCAATGAAAATAACATTTGTTATTGGACTTGCAGCAGCTATTGGACTAACTTGTATTATTCAACCTACCAATATTATGTTGTTTGAAAACAGTGATGGATCAGATGTTTTATCTATTTTATCGTTATCTATTTTATTTAGTTCATTGTCAATTACGACAGCTTCTATTTTACAAGGATTAGGGCAAACGTTTAAGCCAGCGTTATTTGTTGTATTTGGAGGTTGCTTAAAGTTAGCGTTAAATTATATATTCATGCCTTATTTTGGTGTGAAAGGTGCAGCTTTTGCGACTTTATGTGCGTTAATTATAATCTCTGGATTAAATAGTTTGTTGCTTACGAGAGCTGTATCAGGGTCACTTATCAATAAGCGAAATATGTTAGGGATAGTAATTAGTGGT
Organism: Bacillus cereus group sp. MYBK95-2; assembly: GCF_051915225.1. Classification (NCBI taxonomy): domain Bacteria; kingdom Bacillati; phylum Bacillota; class Bacilli; order Caryophanales; family Bacillaceae; genus Bacillus; species Bacillus cereus group sp. MYBK95-2. The sequence goes on from NZ_JBQAEH010000018.1 coordinate 26,255, forward strand.
ATCTGTATGGGGTTTGTATTAATGATGTTCACACGTGTGTTACAGATGTCTGGATTAGTAATTAATACGGAACATAGAGGAAGCGCGACGCTTGAAGCGTTGTTAGGTGTAGCCATCGGCGGATTGACATATATGTTTTTTATTTTGAAATTACGTGTATTTACAAAAAAAGAATTAGGAACCGTTATGAAACAAGAGAAAAAAGAAGGTTCATTGAAGAAGAGTGGATAGAGGTGACTGGTTGTGAGTGGAATCATTACTATTTTAGGTTTAGGAGCTGGTGAATTAGATCAGCTAACGATGGGTGTATATCGAAAAATAAAAGAAGCAGACCATCTGTTTGTTAGAACGAAGGAACATCCAGTTATAGAAGAATTGGAGAAAGAAGGCGTACAATATACGTCTTTTGATGCTGTATATGAAGCGCATGATACGTTTGAAATTGTATATGAAACAATTGCGAATAAATTGCTAGAACAAGCTGAAGGTACAGAAATTATCTATGCTGTTCCCGGGCATCCACTTGTAGCAGAAAGAACAGTTCAGCTACTGTTAGAAAAAGGAGAAGTTTCAAATGTTGAAGTGCGAATTGAGGGTGGACAAAGTTTCCTTGATCCTATGTTTGCAAGTCTAAAGATTGATCCGATTGAAGGATTCCAATTACTTGATGCTACATCATTTGAAAGAGGGCAATTAGAACTGCGTCAACACTTAATCTTTTGCCAAGTATATGATGCATTCGTTGCATCTGATGTGAAATTAACATTAATGGAGATGTTACCAGATGATTATGAAGTGTATATCGTAACAGCTGCAGGAACTTCATTTGAACAAGTAAAGAAGGTACCGTTGTACATGTTAGATCATGAAACGGAATTGAATAATTTAACGAGTGTGTACGTGCCGCCAGTTCAGGAGCGTGCGTCCTTGTATCAACAGTTTGATGTTCTTAGAGAAATTATTGCGGAACTTCGTGGTCCAAATGGTTGTCCGTGGGATAAAAAGCAAACACATCAATCATTAAAGAAATATTTAATTGAGGAAGCTTATGAAGTGTTGGAAGCAATCGATGAAGAGGATGATGATCACTTAGTAGAAGAATTAGGTGATATATTATTACAAGTTATGCTTCATGCTCAAATCGGAGAAGATGAAGGTTGGTTCTCTATAGATGATATCATTCGAACTCTATCTGAGAAAATGGTTCGTCGCCATCCGCATGTGTTTGGAAATACGGATGTAAACAGCGCTGATGAAGTGATTGCAAATTGGGAAGAAATTAAAAAACAAGAAAAAGGATTCGTGAAAGAATCTGTTTTAAATGGCGTTCCAAAAAGTTTGCCGCAGTTACTACGCGCCTATGAAATTCAGAAGAAAGCTGGTAAGGTTGGATTTGATTGGGTTGATGTGCAACCGATGATAGAGAAAGCTTTGGAAGAATGGCAAGAGTTCCAACAAGAGGTTACAAATATGGATGAGGAAAAGATGCTGGGTGAGTTTGGTGATTTACTATTTGCATTTGTTAATATAGCTCGTCATTACAAAATAGATCCAGAAGAGGCGTTACGTTCAACTAATGAGAAATTTACTGGTCGTTTTTTATACATGGAGGCAAAAGTAGCTGAAATGAATAAAGAGATGAAAGATTTATCATTAGAACAGTTAGATGTTTTATGGGAAGAAGCGAAACAAACAGAGCGTTAATAGGGGGATTTGATATGCGTCTAGATAAGTTTTTAAAAGTATCACGTTTAATTAAAAGAAGAACATTAGCGAAAGAAGTAGCTGATCAAGGAAGAATATCTATTAATGGTCAAGTGGCAAAAGCGAGTTCTGATGTGAAAGTAGCTGATGAATTAACAATTCGTTTTGGTCAAAAAATAGTGACTGTGAAAATAAATGAATTAAAAGAAACAACTAAAAAAGAAGATGCAGCAAATATGTATAGCTTAGTTCGTGAAGAAAAAGTAAAAGCGGAAGAAGGCTTGTTCTAAAATCATGTATCCCCTCATACATTACTATTAGCTAGTAAAAACCTATGGGGGGATTTACGTGAATAATGGTTACTCACCTACGTCTTCTAATCAACAAAATGTTTCTGTAGAGCATGACATTATTATGCGTGGCAGGCGTATAATCGATATTACCGGTGTGAAGCAGGTAGAGAGTTTTGATAGCGAAGAGTTTTTACTAGAGACCGTAATGGGTTTTTTAACGATTCGTGGTCAAAATTTACAAATGAAAAATTTAGATGTGGAAAAAGGTATTGTGTCGATTAAAGGGAAAGTTAATGAGATGCTGTATATTGATGAAAATCAAGGGGAAAAAACTAAAGGTTTCTTTAGTAAGTTGTTTAAATGAGCTTAACAATTCAGTTGTATACAATGCTTTCAATGATTGGGATGGGTGCTTGGATTGGAGCGTCTTTAGATACATATCAACGTTTTTTAAAGCGCCAAGAACGTAAACGTTGGCTTGTATTTATACATGATATATTATTTTGGATTGTCCAAGCATTATTCGTCTTTTATGTATTGCTTCTCGTAAATGAAGCTGAGCTACGTATATATGTGTTTTTGGCATTATTATGTGGTTTTGCGGCATATCAAAGCTTATTGAAGGCACTATACATGAAGCTGTTAAATTTTCTCATCTATATTTTTATGCAAACAACATATTTTTTTGTTCGAATTATACAGCTACTCATGATAAAACCTGTTATTATTATAGCGCAGCTATTTATTGCATTTATATTATTCTTATTTCGTATACTGCTTTCAATTGGACATGTGTTATGGAAAATGGTGATTTGGATATTACTTTTCATATGGAAAGTTTTTTTCTGGCCTGTTCGATTTATTGCTTCGCTCATATGGAAACTTCTCCCTAATCGTGTTAAACTTTTTATAGTGAAACATATAGGGTTCCTGCAATATATAGCAAAATTGAAGGGACATATCTTCCAACTATGGGAGCATATAAAAAAGAAGTTAGGGGGACCTCGGAAATGAGGGAACTGAGACAAAGAACAATCGAAAAACAGAGTCCAAATCCTGTTAAAGAGCATATAATACAAACGGATGAGAACAGGAAGCGACTTTATCGCCGTTTAGCGGTTTTTCTTGTCTTTACTTTTACAATTATTGCGAGTATTAGTGTAACGTTTTATCAACAAAACAGTTCCATTAAAGCAAAAGAAGCAAAAGTTAAGGACATGAAAAAAGAACTGGATTCATTAACGAATAAAGAAAAAAGTCTAAAAGACGAAGTTCAAAAGTTAAATGATGAAGAGTACGTATTAAAGATTGCTAGAAGGGATTATTTCTTCTCTGGTAAAGGGGAGATAATTTTTCCTGTTTCTAAGTAGAGTATGTCTTATTGACACTATATTTTAGGATTATATATAATAAAGTAAAATTTGACTTTTTAACCACTAAGGAGGAGCATTTTTTTTATGTCAATCGAGGTAGGCAGCAAGTTACAGGGTAAAGTAACAGGTATTACAAATTTTGGGGCTTTTGTGGAGCTGCCAGAGGGCTTAACGGGTCTTGTTCATATTAGTGAAGTTGCTGATAACTATGTAAAAGATATTAACGATCACTTAAAAGTGGGCGACCAAGTAGAAGTAAAAGTTATTAATGTTGAAAAAGATGGAAAGATTGGTTTATCTATCAAAAAAGCGAAAGAACGTGAAAAAACAGAAGGAGATCGTCCACGTGGTGAATACCAACGCGGTGGTGATCAACAACGTTCTGGACGTCCACAACGTAATAATCGCTCTTTCAACAGAGATAATCGCGGTGGCGGTAACGACCGAGCTCCGAAAGAAACATTTGAGCAAAAGATGGCACGCTTCTTAAAAGATAGCGAAGATCGTTTAACTTCTTTAAAGCGTAACACAGAGTCTAAACGTGGTGGCCGTGGCGCGCGTCGCGGATAATAAGGACGTTTAGTTTTTAACATATAGAGAGGTACCCAGAGTAATGTCTCAGGGTGCTTTTTTATATGTAAAAAATATTTTCAAAAAAGTTTTTGAGATGTGTTGACTTTAATTAGTATCTGATGTAAGATACTAATTGTCCGTTAAATAAGACGACATGGCGGTGTAGCTCAGCTGGCTAGAGCGTACGGTTCATACCCGTGAGGTCGGGGGTTCGATCCCCTCCGCCGCTATATTTAATTTAACGGCCCGTTGGTCAAGTGGTTAAGACACCGCCCTTTCACGGCGGTAACACGGGTTCGAATCCCGTACGGGTCATCTAAAAAGATCATGCAAATTTGCATGATCTTTTTTTGTTAAATAAATTAAGATATACAACACTTCTACAAAATCACCCTATATTTTCTGAATGTTTAATTAAAATCTTGAAAATAACTTACATACCCTGTATATCTGTAGAGTTATTTCGAATAAAAAGTCGAACGATTATAAAAGTGAAAACTGTTGTTTTGACAAAAAAACCAACAATCATCTTTTATAATGACAGTAATTAAACTATGCAGGTGGTGTTAAAAATATGCCTAAAGCAGGAAGGAATACTATGAATACAAGTGCATTGGCAATGAATGAGAGTCAGCTTGATGGAATAAAGTGGACGAGTAAGTTGCGAATAAAATTTGAGCAAGTTTTCTTTAGATGGGGATTTATTATTGTTGTTATTGGTTTTCTTTTGGGACGAGCATATATATTAACAAATATTTTACCGTTTGCACTGCCATTTTTTGCTGCTGTTTATGTTATGAAGCGGGATAAGATGCCGCTAGCATTTTTAGCTCTAATGGGAGGAGCTCTTTCAGTATCGATAGATAATTTGTTTTTTACCTTTGCATCTATCTTTACCTTCTTCATTTATAATATCTTCTTTAGTCGATTTACACGTAAAACTGTTGGACTTGTTCCATTTCAAGTATTTATCTCCGCATTAACCGCACACTTAGTTGTTGTATATTTTGCACAACAAACTGTCACCATGTACGATTTACTCGTTAGTACCATTGAGGCTGGGCTTAGTTTTGTATTAACTATGATATTTTTACAAAGTGTCCCACTTTTAGTGGAAAGGAAAGGAAAACAACAGGCATTAGAGACGGAAGAAATTGTTTGTTTGATTATATTACTAGCATCTGTTTTAACGGGTACAACAGATTGGTTTGTATATGATGCTTCTATTCAACATATTTTTACAAGGTATTTAGTGCTAGTATTTGCATTTATTGCGGGTGCTGCCACAGGGTCTACAGTGGGGGTTGTAACAGGACTAATATTAAGTTTAGCAAATGTGTCTAGCTTGTCTCAGCTTAGCCTTCTTGCTTTTTCTGGATTGCTTGGTGGATTGTTAAAAGAAGGAAAGCGTTTAGGTGTTAGTTTAGGTTTATTAATTGGGACAAGCTTAATTACATTATATGTAGACAAACAGACAAATATTGTAACAACTTTAATTGAGTCAGGTGTAGCGATTGTTATCTTCTTATTAACACCGAAGCTTGTTTTGGATCGTATTGCTAAATTTATGCCAGGTACACAAGAGCATTCGCAAGATCAACAACAATATTTAAGAAGGATGCGTGATGTTACAGCAAATAAAATCAACCAATTTGCAAATGTATTTGCTGCTTTATCTAATAGCTTTTCTGTATATGGGTATGTAGAGGAAGAAGATAAAGAGACAGAAGCAGATTTGTTTTTGAGTACAATTACTGCGAAAACATGTCAAACATGCTTTAAAAAGGATCAATGCTGGGTAGTGAATTTTGATAAAACGTACGATTATATGAAACAAATAATGAATGAAACGGAAGGAGGAACCCTGCAACATAATCGTAAATTAGTTCGTGAGTGGGACAAGCATTGTGTGAGAGGGAAAAAAGTGACGGATTTAGTAGCCGGTGAATTAGATCACTTCTATGAGGGACAAAAATTACGAAAACAAATGAAGGAAAATCGTAGAATAGTAGCGGAGCAACTATTAGGTGTATCAAAGGTTATGGAGGATTTTGCTAAGGAGATACAACGAGAGCGTGAAAATCATCAAGTGCAGGAAGAACAGATTATGCAAGCGTTCCGAGATTTTGGTGTCGAAGTAGAGCATGTTGATATTTATTGTTTAGATAGAGGAAGTATTGATATTGAAATGTTAATTCCAGTTGCATCTAATGAACATGGTGAGTGTGAAAAGTTAGTTGCACCGATGCTTTCAGATATCCTTAAAGAAAATATTGTCGTTAAACATGAAGAAAAGTCTTCTTATCCAAATGGCCATAGTTTAATATCATTTGGTTCGGCGAAGACGTATTCTCTTGATACAGGATTGGCTACAGCTGCAAAAGGCGGTGGATTTGTTTCGGGTGACTCTTATGCGATGATGGATTTAAGTGTTGGTAAATATGCACTTGCGATTAGTGATGGTATGGGTAATGGGCAAAGAGCTCATATGGAAAGTAAGGAAACGGTGAAATTATTACAAAAAATACTCCAATCAGGCATTGATGAAGAAATAGCAATTAAGTCTATCAATTCAATTCTTTCTTTGAGAACGACAGAAGAAATGTTTACGACATTAGATTTAGCTATGGTAGATTTGCGGGATGCGAGTGCAAGGTTTTTAAAGATTGGATCAACGCCGAGTTTTGTTAAACGCGCAAATAATATTTTGAAAATTGAAGCAAGTAATTTGCCGATGGGAATCATCGAAGATGTTGAAGTTGATGTGGTGGGTGAACAATTAAAAACGGGCGATATTCTTATTATGATGAGTGATGGGATTTTTGAAGGAGCACAGCATGTGGAGAATCATGAATTGTGGATGAAACGAAAAATTAAAGAATTGCAAACCGAAGACCCGCAAGAAATTGCTGATATCATTATGGAAGAAGTGATTCGCTCTTGTGATGGTTATATAAATGATGATATGACTATTGTAGTGGCAAAAGTGAAGAAAAATATGCCGAAGTGGGCTACGATTCCGATTGTAGGAATGCAAGCGCAGTAAAATGTAAGTGGAATGTTTATCTATAATTTGATTTTAAAAACCTAGGTGAATACCTAGGTTTTTTTGTGGGAAAAGGTAATGTTATTAATTTTGTGAATATACACGGAGGATGTAAGATAAAAATGTAATTTTTGTATATCTTTTTTTTGCACAATGTTTGTAAAAGTTGTACCATTGTAGACAAGGTGACTAAGGTTGCTGTTCTTGTTTAATGAAAGGTGATTGCGAAGTTGAAAGATACATTTGTTGAAAAAGTAGATGACTTTGTAAAGCAGCATGATGTATTAAAGAATGATTCAACAATTGTTGTGGGAGTTTCTGGTGGTCCTGACTCGTTAGCGCTTTTATATTATTTATTAGAAAAAAGAGCGGAAAAACAGTTGGAAATTGTAGTTGCTCATGTGGATCATATGTTTAGAGGTGATGAATCTTATGAGGATTTACAGTTTGTGCAGGGCCTTTGTGAAGAACTGGGAATTATTTGTGAAACGATAAGGATTAATGTATCACAATATCAACAGCAATACGGAATGAATGCACAGGTTGCTGCGAGAGAATGCAGATATGCATTTTTGGAAAGAATAATGAAGAAATATGATGCAAGATATGTTGCTCTTGGACATCATGGAGATGATCAAGTCGAGACAATTTTAATGCGTCTTGTAAGAGGGAGTACTCCGAAAGGATATGCAGGAATTGCAGTGAAGCGTCCTTTTCATAATGGATATTTAATTAGGCCGTTACTTGGCGTAACGAAGGAAGAAATTGTTGATTACTGTAATAAGCTAAATTTAATGCCACGTATAGATCCGAGTAATAAAAAGGAAGTATATACAAGGAATCGATTACGTAAATATGTCCTTCCTCATTTGAAAGAAGAAAATCCACAAATGCATGAGAAATTCCAAAAATTTAGCGTGCAGATGCAAGAGGATGAGGCTTATTTGCAGGAATTAGCTTTTGAGAAAATGAATAAAGTAATTACAAAAAAAAGTGATAAACAAATTAGCTTATCAATTCCTGCCTTTGAATCCATGTCTATGCCTTTACAAAGAAGAGGGATTCAACTAATATTAAACTATCTTTATGAATATAAGATTCCATCTTCTCTTTCTTCTATACATATTGACAAGTTGATTGAGTTTTTTAAGCGGACACAACCTTCAGGTTCACTTGATTTTCCGGGTGATTTGAAAATTGTTCGTTCATACGAGGAGTGTAGCTTTAGATTTAAACAAGAAATTGTCTCTCCTTTTTCACAAGATTTATTAGTACCCGGGACCATTACGCTATTGAACGGGGATGAATTTGTAACAGAGGTGAGCGAAGATATACCAAGTAACATGAATGAAACAGTATTTGTTGCTAAGTATAATGATATATCATATCCACTTCGTATTCGTTCTAGAGAAAATGGAGATCGCATGTCAATACAAGGTATGAATGGCACGAAAAAGATAAAAGCTATTTTTATCGAAGCGAAAGTACCGAAAGAAAAAAGAGAAGAATGGCCGGTCGTTTGTGATGCAAGTGGGACTATTATTTGGGTACCCTTGTTGAAACGATCTGCATTTGCAATTTCGAAAGAGATGGCAAAGAAGGATAAATATATGATTATTCACTACAAAAGCAAGGAGTCTTCCGGGAGGATAATGAAATGATGAATCAAGATATCGAAAAAGTATTAATTTCTGAAGAGCAAATACAAGAAAAGGTGCGCGAACTAGGTGCAATTATTGCAGAGGATTATAAAAACACAGTACCTCTTGCAATTGGTGTATTAAAAGGCGCAATGCCATTCATGGCAGATTTATTAAAGAGAACAGATACATATCTTGAAATGGATTTTATGGCTGTATCTAGTTACGGTCACTCTACAGTTTCAACAGGCGAAGTGAAAATTTTAAAAGATCTTGATACTTCTGTAGAAGGTCGCGATATTTTAATCGTCGAAGATATTATTGATAGTGGTCTTACACTAAGCTACTTAGTAGACTTATTCAAATATCGTAAAGCGAAGTCTGTAAAAATTGTTACATTATTAGATAAGCCAACAGGCCGTAAGGTTGATCTGAAAGCGGATTATGTTGGATTTACTGTTCCACATGAATTTGTAGTAGGATATGGATTAGATTATAAAGAGCAATACCGTAATCTTCCTTATGTAGGCGTATTAAAACCAAGCGTTTACTCAAATTAATTAAATATAGGCTTCACAATTGTATAGGAAAGTTTTTCTATGTTACGATTTACTATAGTGTTTATGCCGTGAGAGGAGGTTAGGAATGAATCGTATCTTCCGTAATACCATCTTTTATTTACTGATATTCTTAGTAGTAATTGGAATCGTGAGCTATTTTAATGGTTCGACACAAAAAACGACATCAGTTAGCTACGACAAATTCATTACTAAACTAGAAAGCGGTGAAGTGCGTAATGTGCAACTTCAACCGAAAAATGGTGTATTTGAGGTAAAAGGACAATTTAATAACTCTAGCCAAGGAGAACAATTTGTTACTTATGCACCAAATACTGAGGAATTACAAAAGAAAATTAATGATAAAGCGAAAGGTGCCGAAGTTAAGTATCAACCAGCAGAAGAAACAAGTGCTTGGGTAACATTCTTTACTTCAATCATTCCATTTGTCATCATCTTCATTTTATTCTTCTTCTTATTAAACCAAGCTCAAGGCGGCGGTAGCCGTGTTATGAACTTCGGGAAAAGTAAGGCGAAGTTATATAATGATGAAAAGAAAAAAGTTCGTTTCAGAGATGTTGCTGGTGCGGATGAAGAGAAACAAGAACTTGTTGAGGTAGTTGAATTCTTGAAAGACCCTCGTAAGTTCTCTGAAGTTGGTGCTCGTATTCCAAAGGGTGTCCTATTAGTTGGACCTCCAGGTACAGGTAAAACTTTATTAGCACGTGCTGTTGCAGGTGAGGCTGGCGTTCCATTCTTCTCTATCAGTGGTTCTGACTTCGTAGAGATGTTTGTCGGTGTCGGTGCATCACGTGTACGTGATTTATTTGAAAATGCAAAGAAAAATGCTCCTTGTATCATTTTCATTGATGAAATTGATGCAGTAGGTCGTCAACGTGGCGCAGGTCTTGGTGGTGGTCATGATGAGCGTGAGCAAACATTGAACCAATTACTTGTTGAAATGGATGGATTCGGTGCAAACGAAGGTATTATTATCGTTGCTGCGACAAACCGTCCAGACATTCTTGACCCAGCGTTATTACGTCCAGGTCGTTTTGACCGTCAAATTACAGTAGATCGTCCAGATGTAAATGGCCGTGAAGCTGTACTGAAAGTACATGCGCGTAATAAACCACTTGATGAGCATATTAATTTAAGAGCAATTGCGACTCGTACACCAGGATTCTCTGGTGCGGATCTTGAAAACTTATTAAACGAAGCTGCTTTAGTAGCTGCACGTCAAGATAAGAAGAAAATTGATATGAGTGATATCGATGAAGCGACGGATCGTGTTATTGCAGGTCCAGCTAAGAAAAGTCGTGTTATCTCTGAAAAAGAACGTAATATCGTTGCTTTCCATGAAGCAGGTCATACTGTAATTGGTGTTGTTCTTGATGAAGCAGATGTCGTTCATAAAGTAACAATTGTCCCTCGTGGTCAGGCTGGTGGATATGCGGTAATGCTTCCGAAAGAAGATCGTTACTTCATGACGAAACCAGAGTTACTTGATAAAATCACTGGTTTACTTGGTGGCCGAGTAGCTGAGGAGATTGTATTTGGTGAAGTGAGTACAGGTGCTCATAATGACTTCCAACGTGCGACTGGTATTGCAAGACGTATGGTTACGGAATTTGGTATGAGTGACAAACTTGGACCGATGCAATTTGGTAGCTCGCAAGGTGGTCAAGTGTTCTTAGGAAGAGACTTCCACTCAGAACAAAACTATAGTGATGCGATTGCACATGAAATCGATATGGAAATGCAATCAATTATGAAAGAATGTTATGCTCGTGCAAAACAAATTCTTACTGAAAACCGTGATAAACTAGATATTATCGCACAAACGTTACTTGAAGTAGAAACGTTAGATGCAGAGCAAATCAATCATTTATGTGATTACGGCAGATTGCCAGAACGTCCAACATCTTCAGATGATGTGAAAGTAAACATCAACATGAAGAAAGACGATGAAGATAAAGAAGATAAGTAAGAAGTGAAGGAGTGACTATCGTCACTCCTTTTTTGTTTGTTAAAATCTTTGTTAATTACTATTGAGAACTTAGTGGATAAAGTAATTTAAGTAAAACTAGTATTAAAAATTGAAATAGAGAGCAATCTTTTTGTAAAATGATGAGGATAGGAAAGCTGATTATATAAGTATGTGTGATATGATGTTTTTATAAGTTTTATACATACTGCACAAATATAGATTAAATAAGATAAGTGGTGAGAATATGATTTTTGTATTGGATGTAGGGAACACAAATGCTGTACTAGGTGTGTTTGAAGAGGGGGAACTTCGTCAGCATTGGCGCATGGAAACAGATCGTCATAAGACAGAAGATGAATATGGAATGCTTGTAAAGCAATTGCTTGAGCATGAGGGTCTTTCGTTTGAAGATGTGAAAGGTATTATTGTGTCTTCAGTCGTACCACCAATTATGTTTGCTTTAGAGCGCATGTGTGAAAAATATTTTAAAATTAAACCGCTTGTAGTAGGGCCTGGGATAAAAACAGGACTAAATATTAAATATGAAAATCCGCGTGAAGTAGGCGCAGACCGAATTGTAAATGCAGTAGCAGGAATCCACTTATATGGAAGTCCGCTCATTATTGTTGATTTTGGTACGGCTACTACATATTGTTATATTAACGAAGAAAAACATTATATGGGTGGAGTTATTACGCCAGGAATTATGATTTCAGCAGAGGCTTTATATAGCAGAGCAGCAAAACTTCCTCGTATCGAAATTACAAAACCAAGCAGTGTTGTTGGGAAAAATACAGTAAGTGCGATGCAATCTGGTATTCTTTATGGTTATGTTGGACAAGTGGAAGGTATTGTTAAGCGTATGAAAGAAGAAGCTAGACAAGAACCTAAAGTTATTGCAACAGGTGGATTGGCAAAATTAATTTCCGAAGAATCGAATGTAATTGATATTGTAGATCCGTTTTTAACGTTAAAAGGTTTGTATATGTTATATGAACGTAATGCAAATTTACAGCATGAGAAAGGTGAATAAATACGTATGAAAGATTATTTAGTAAAAGCGTTAGCATTTGATGGAGAAGTGCGTGCGTATAGTGTACGTACAACAAATACAGTAAGTGAGGCGCAAAGACGTCATGATACATGGAGAACAGCTTCAGCGGCACTAGGGCGTTCTTTGACTGCGGGTACAATGATGGGCGCAATGTTAAAGGGTGAGCAAAAGTTAACGATTAAGGTAGAAGGTAACGGTCCAATTGGCCCTATCTTAGTAGATGCTCATGCAAATGGAGATGTACGTGGTTATGTAACGAATCCGCATGTTGATTTTGAAGGAACAGAACAAGGGAAGTTACGTGTATATCAAGCGGTAGGTACAGAGGGGTTTGTAACTGTAATTAAAGATATTGGAATGCGTGAGCCGTTTATTGGTCAATCTCCAATCGTTTCAGGAGAATTAGGAGAAGACTTTACGTATTATTTTGCAGTTTCTGAACAAACGCCTTCTTCTGTAGGTGTTGGTGTTCTTGTAAATGGAGATGATAGCATATTAGCGGCAGGTGGATTCATCCTTCAAATTATGCCGGGTGCGCAAGATGAAACGATTTCATTTATTGAAGACCGTTTACAAAAGATTCCACCTGTATCAACGTTGATTGAACAAGGTCTTTCTCCGGAAGAGCTACTATATGCAGTTCTTGGAGAAGATAAAGTAAAAGTATTAGAAACAATGGATGTTCAATTTAATTGCACATGCTCACGCGAGCGTATTGAGAGTGTATTAATTAGTTTAGGTAAAACAGAGTTAGAGCAAGTTCGTGAAGAAGAGGAAGAGACAGAAGTTCACTGTCATTTCTGTAATGAACGATACAAGTTCTCTAAAGAAGATATTACAAATTTAATCGAGAATTTGTAATAAGGGAATTAAGAGGAGCAATCCTCCAAATGAATTGACAAACAGGGAATTTTCTGACAAAATCTAAATATAGATAAAACCAATAAAAATACTCGGTGTTAGGAGTGACAGGAATGCGAGTGGCACAATCAGTTTCAGAATTAATCGGGAAAACGCCGATCGTTAAGTTGAACCGCATCGTAGAATCAGACAGCGCAGATATATACTTAAAATTAGAATTTATGAATCCGGGGAGTAGTGTTAAAGATCGTATCGCATTAGCTATGATTGAAGATGCTGAAAAAAAGGGATTATTAAAAGAGGGCGATACAATCATTGAGCCGACAAGTGGTAACACAGGAATTGGTTTAGCGATGGTAGCGGCTGCTAAAGGATATAATGCAATCTTAGTAATGCCAGAAACAATGAGTATTGAGCGTCGTAATTTATTACGTGCTTACGGTGCGGAATTAGTATTGACTCCAGGGCCTGAAGGAATGGGTGGAGCAATTCGTAAAGCGACTGAATTAGCAAAAGAACATGGCTACTTTATACCACAACAGTTCAAAAACCAATCGAATCCAGAAATTCACCGTTTAACAACAGGTCCAGAAATTATTGAACAAATGGGCGACCAATTAGATGCGTTTATTGCAGGTATTGGTACAGGTGGAACGATTACTGGTGCTGGTGAAGTACTGAAGGAAGCGTATAAAGATATTAAAATTTATGCAGTAGAACCTGCAGATTCACCAGTATTATCTGGTGGGAAGCCAGGTCCACATAAAATCCAAGGAATTGGGGCGGGATTTGTTCCGGAGACGTTGGATGTAGAAGTATATGATGAAATTATTCAAGTGAAAACAGAGCAAGCATTTGAATATGCGAGAAGAGTGGCTAAAGAGGAAGGTATTTTAGTTGGTATCTCTTCAGGCGCAGTTATTTATGCAGCAACAGAGGTTGCGAAAAAGTTAGGTAAAGGGAAAAAGGTACTTGTTATTATCCCGAGTAACGGTGAACGTTATTTAAGTACACCACTTTATCAATTTGAATCCTAATTAAACGCGATTGAAAAAGCATCCTTGAAAAAGGGTGCTTTTTCTTTTGGGATTGGAAATAGGAAAAGAGTGAATGACTAGAAAACTTCATGTAAAATAAGAGGTAGTATAATTAAATTATTTTCACTAGCCTTCGAGTATAATCAATCTCTATATAAATAACTTATGTAGTTTGAGCTGGTTTATCTAAGAGGGTGGGATAAAAGAAGACGGGGTGTTGATATGCAACGAAGAAAATCTTTAGCGCTTTCTATTCCATATCAGTTAGATTTCTTTAAGCAATATAAATTTCTTTCTCAGGGTAAATCGCAACATATTTTGTTAGAAAGCGGCCGTGGCGGTCGTTATAACATTGTAGGGCTGAACCCAGTAGCGGTAATCCGAGGGAAGGGTGAAACGTTACATATAAGTGAAAGTGGTAAGGAAACAATAAAACGAGGGAATCCGTTAGATTTAATGCAAGAATATATGGAACAATGGAAGACGGACTATAACCCAGAGTATCCGCCTTTTCAAGGTGGTGCAATTGGCTATTTCAGTTATGACTGTATCCGTTATATTGAAAAGCTGCCTTCTCTTGCGGAAGATGATATTGATATACCTGACATCTTCTTTTTATTATTTGATGACGTATTTGTCTATGATCAAAAAGAACAAGTGTTATGGGTTATTACGCATTATGTAGATAAATATGAAGAGGCGAAAGAACGGCTAAATGAGTGGAAGAGTCTTTGGATGACAGAAGCGCCTGAAGTGACCGTGCCCTTTGAAAGTCCTGAAAAGAAAAGTGAAGCAGTTGCTTTTACTGAAGCTGGCTTTATGAAGGCAGTTGAATGTATTCAAGAATATATTGGAGCGGGTGATGTGTTCCAAGTAAACTTGTCGACGAGACAAGAAAGAACGTTACAGACACACCCACTAGAAATTTATACAAGTCTTCGTGAAATTAATCCATCTCCATATATGGGTTACCTGGAGCTTGGGGATTTTCAAATCGTTAGTGGATCGCCAGAGTTGTTAATTAAGAAACAAGGAACTGAAGTAAGTACAAGACCAATTGCTGGAACGAGATCTAGAGGCGCGGATGAGCAAGAGGATGAAGAATTAGCAAGAGAATTAATTGAGAACGAAAAAGAAAGAGCAGAGCATGTAATGCTTGTGGATTTAGAAAGAAATGATTTAGGACGTGTTTGTAAATATGGCACTGTAGAAGTAGATGAATTTATGGTAATTGAGAAATACTCACATGTTATGCATATTGTTTCTAATGTGCGTGGTGAGGTGGAAGAAGATAAAGATGCTTTTGATTTAGTGAAGGCTGTATTCCCTGGGGGAACAATTACTGGTGCCCCAAAAATACGTACGATGGAAATTATTGAGGAATTAGAACCTGTTCGAAGAGGGATTTATACAGGTTCAATCGGTTGGATTGGTTATTCTGGAGATACAGAATTGAATATTGTAATTAGAACACTTCTTGCTAAAGATGGAAAAGCTCATGTACAAGCAGGGGCGGGAATTGTAATTGATTCAAATCCGGAAAATGAATATAAAGAGTCGTTAAAAAAGGCGATTGCTTTATGGCGTGCAAAAGAACGTAGTGAAGAAACGGTTAGGTGAGAGAAATGATATTAATGATTGATAATTATGATTCTTTTACATTTAATTTAGTGCAGTTTCTTGGAGAACTTGGACAAGAGCTCGTTGTTAAACGTAACGATGAAGTGACTATTTCAGATATTGAGAATATGAAACCAGATTTTCTAATGATTTCTCCAGGTCCGTGCAGTCCTAATGAAGCTGGGATTAGTATGGAAGTTATTAAATACTTTGCTGGAAAGATTCCGATTTTTGGTGTTTGTCTAGGGCATCAATCCATTGCACAAGTGTTTGGTGGAGAGGTTGTCCGTGCAGACCGATTAATGCATGGAAAAACGTCGCTTATGCATCATGATGGAAAGACGATTTTTTCGGATATTCCTAATCCGTTTACTGCGACGCGCTATCATTCCCTTATTGTTAAGAAAGAGACGTTACCCGATTGCTTAGAGGTAACATCTTGGACAGAGGAAGGGGAAATTATGGCACTTCGTCATAAGACATTACCGATAGAGGGTGTGCAATTCCATCCAGAATCTATTATGACTTCTCATGGGAAAGAGCTGTTGCAGAATTTCATTCGTAAATACAGTCCAAGTGTGACATTATGTTAATTTACGTAAATGGTCAGTATGTAGAAGCAAGTGAAGCGAGAATTTCTCCTTATGATCATGGTTATTTATATGGTCTTGGAGTTTTTGAAACGTTTCGTATTTATAATGGTCATCCTTTCTTATTGGATGATCATTATAACCGTTTAATAGAGGCGCTGGATACATTGCAAATTAAATGGACAATGACAAAAAATGATGTGATGCTTATTTTGAAAGATTTACTCGCTAAGAATGAATTGAAGCATGCATATGTACGTTTTAATGTATCGGCGGGTATAGATGAAATAGGATTACAAACGGAAATGTATGAAGAGCCTTCTGTTATTGTTTTTATAAAACCTTTAACAGCTCCAGGGGATGTAGTGGAAAAAGAAGGTGTTATTCTAAAACAAGTGCGAAATACACCGGAAGGGACATTTCGCCTGAAGTCTCATCACTATTTAAATAATATTTTAGGGAAGCGTGAAATTGGAAATGTTGTGAGTAAGGAAGGTATTTTCCTCACTGAAGCAGGTTATGTTGCAGAGGGCATTGTTTCGAATCTATTTTTTGTGAAAGGTGATGTTTTATATACACCTTCGTTAGAGACAGGGATTTTAAATGGTATCACTCGTGCGTTTATTATAAAGAGTGCTGAAGAATTAAATATAGAAGTAAAGGAAGGTTTCTTTACAAAAGATGAGCTACTTTCAGCGGATGAAGTCTTCGTAACAAACTCCATTCAAGAAATTGTTCCGCTTTATCGTATAGAAGCGCAGGATTTCCCGGGTAAAGTAGGAGTGGTTACAAAAAGTTTAATGTACCTTTATGGAATGCAAAGAGAGAAATTATGGAGCAGAAATGAATTACGAAGAGGAGATGTGTAGTTTGAAGTGGGATTATGATTTGCGCTGCGGCGAATATACATTGAATTTAAATGAAAAAACATTAATTATGGGGATTTTAAATGTAACACCAGATTCGTTTTCTGATGGTGGGAGTTACAACGAGGTAGATGCTGCGGTACGTCACGCAAAAGAAATGCAAGGTCAAGGTGCTCATATTATTGATATTGGTGGCGAATCTACTCGCCCAGGTTTTGCTAAAGTATCAGTAGAAGAAGAAATAAAGCGAGTTGTCCCGATGATTCAAGCAGTTTCAAAAGAAGTAAAATTGCCTATATCTATCGATACATATAAAGCTGAAGTTGCAAAGCAAGCAATTGAGGCTGGTGCTCATATTATTAATGATATTTGGGGAGCGAAGGCGGAGCCAAAAATTGCTGAAGTCGCAGCTCATTATGATGTACCCATCATTTTAATGCATAACCGCGATAATATGAATTATCGTAATTTAATGGCGGATATGATTGCTGATTTGTATGACAGTATTAAAATTGCTAAAAATGCTGGTGTGCCAGATGAGAATATTATTTTAGATCCAGGTATCGGTTTTGCTAAAACACCTGAGCAGAACTTAGAGGCGATGCGTAATTTAGAACAGTTAAATGTGCTAGGTTATCCAGTTCTCTTAGGTACTTCGAGAAAGTCCTTTATTGGGCACGTATTAGATTTGCCAGTGGAGGAACGCCTTGAGGGAACAGGAGCTACCGTTTGTCTTGGTATTGAAAAGGGCTGTGAGTTTGTTCGTGTCCATGATGTGAAAGAAATGGCGCGTATGGCTAAAATGATGGATGCGATGATTGGTAAGGGGGTAAGGTAATTGGATAAAATTTATATCCATGATATGGAGTTTTATGGTTATCATGGTGTGTTCCCAGAGGAGAATAAATTAGGTCAGAGATTTAAAGTTGACTTAACGGTGGAGTTGGATTTAAAGCGTGCAGGGGAAAGTGATGACTTAGAGCATTCGGTCAATTATGGAGAGCTTTTCGAATTATGTAGAAAAGTTGTTGAGGATAGAAAGTATAAGCTTGTGGAGAGTATCGCTGAAAATATTGCTGCAGATATATTAAAACAATATGAAAGTATTTCACGCTGTACAATTAAGGTAATTAAGCCGGATCCACCGATACCGGGTCATTATCGTGCTGTAGCAGTAGAAACTACGAGAGAACGTCCATGAACAATATAGCTTACATTGCATTAGGGTCAAATATTGGAGAGCGTTATACGTATCTAACTGAAGCGATTCAGTTTTTAAATAAAAATCCTTATATTCAGGTTGATGATATTTCATCTGTATATGAAACTGAGCCAGTTGGCTATACTGACCAAAGTTGCTTTTTAAATTTAGTTATAAAAATTTCTACCAATTTATCACCACAAGAGTTATTGAAAGTAACACAAAAAGTAGAAAATGACCTAGGAAGAAAAAGGGAAATTAGGTGGGGGCCGAGGACTATCGACCTTGACATTTTACTTTATAATCAAGAGAATATTGAAGCAGAGAATCTTATTGTTCCGCATCCGCGGATGTTTGAAAGAGCTTTTGTTATCGTTCCGTTGTTAGAGATTAATCAAGACATAAAACAAAACATTTCACGTTCACAAGTAGAAGAAATGAAAAGGCGAGAGGGAGTAACGGTATGGAAGCAGAAAAATGGGGAAGACGCATTCGTGCTTTTCGAAAGTTAAAAGGCTATACACAAGAAGGTTTTGCTAAAGAACTAGGGGTATCTGTATCTGTTTTAGGTGAGGTTGAGAGAGGGAATAGATCGCCTTCTCAAGATTTTGTAGTAGAAGTTGCTAAGGCATTAAATGTTTCGATAGAGGAATTAATGCCAAAGTGATTGTACAGGAAGGAGTAGGTTGATTGTTAAAGATTGCAAATATCGAGATGAAAAATCCGGTTGTACTAGCACCGATGGCGGGAGTGTGTAACTCTGCATTCCGTTTAACAGTAAAAGAATTTGGTGCCGGCTTAGTTTGTGCTGAAATGGTAAGTGATAAGGCAATATTACTTAATAATAAAAGAACATTAGATATGTTATATATCGACGAGAGAGAAAAGCCATTAAGTTTACAAATTTTTGGTGGAGAGAAAGAAACTCTTGTAGATGCTGCGAAATATGTAGATAAATATACGACAGCAGACATAATTGATATTAATATGGGTTGTCCAGTGCCGAAAATCGTTAAATGTGATGCGGGGGCAAGGTGGCTTTTAGATCCGAATAAAATATATGAAATGGTAGCAGCGGTTGTAGATGCTGTAGAAAAGCCGGTTACAGTTAAAATGCGTATCGGTTGGGATGAAGAACATATTTTCGCAATAGAAAATGCTAGGGCTGTTGAGCGTGCTGGTGGCCAAGCTGTGGCGGTTCACGGACGTACACGAGTGCAAATGTATGAAGGAAAAGCGGATTGGGATATTATTAAACAAGTAAAACAATCTGTAAATATCCCGGTTATCGGAAATGGTGATGTCGCAACGCCGCAAGATGCAAAGCGTATGCTTGATGAAATTGGTGTAGATGGTGTTATGATTGGTCGTGCGGCTCTTGGAGATCCGTGGATGATTTATCGTACGGTAAAGTATTTGGAGACAGGTGAATTAATGCCGGAACCAACAGTGCGCGAGAAAATTGATGTATGTATGTTACATCTAGATCGTCTTATTGACTTAAAGAACGAAAGTGTCGCTGTAAGAGAGATGAGAAAACATGCAGCTTGGTATTTAAAAGGTGTTCGTGGTAATGCGAGTGTACGTAATGGTATTAATGCTTGTAACACACGGGAAGACCTTGCGAATGTGTTAGGTACATTTGTAGAAGAAGTGGAAGCGAAACAACAAACAATTTACGTTGGTTAATAATGGACATAGGAGATTGACATTCTTCTATACACTTCCTATAATTACGTGAAAGAAAGAAGAGCTGCCAGTTAGTTGCTGGCAGTTTTTCTAGTTGAGTAGAAAATGCTATACTGTATATATTGTAAAATTAAATAGAGCTGGAGTGATATCAATATCATGGATAACATGAACCACGAAGAATTAAACGACCAATTGATTGTTCGTCGTGAAAAGCTACATAATTTACGTGAACAAGGAATTGACCCGTTCGGTAAAAGATTTGAACGCACAAATTCAACAACTGATTTAGTGAGTCTATATGGAGAGTTCTCTAAGGAAGAATTAGAGGAGAAGGAAATCGCTGTTTCTATCGCTGGTCGTATTATGACAAAACGCGGAAAAGGGAAAGCTGGATTTGCACACGTTCAAGATTTACATGGACAAGTTCAAATTTATGTTCGTAAAGATGCTGTTGGAGATGACGAGTACGAATTATTTAAAACAGCAGATTTAGGTGATTTAGTAGGTATTGAAGGTAAAGTGTTCAAAACAAATGTTGGAGAACTTTCAGTAAAAGCAACAGGCTTTACGCTATTAACGAAATCTCTTCGTCCATTACCAGATAAATACCATGGATTAAAAGATGTTGAACAACGCTACCGTCAACGTTACTTAGACTTAATTACAAGTATGGAAAGTCGTGAAACGTTCGTTACTCGTAGTAAAATCATTCGTGAGATGAGAAGATACCTAGATGACAACGGTTATCTTGAAGTGGAAACACCTATGATGCATGCAATTGCAGGTGGAGCTTCTGCGCGTCCTTTCACTACACATCATAATGCGTTAGATATGGAATTATATATGCGTATCGCAATTGAGCTACATTTAAAGCGTCTTATTGTGGGTGGTTTGGAAAAAGTATATGAGATCGGCCGTGTATTCCGTAATGAGGGTGTATCAACTCGTCATAACCCTGAGTTTACGATGATTGAATTATATGAAGCATACGCTGATTATAAAGATATTATGAAGTTAACAGAAGATATGGTTGCTCATATCGCGAAAAAAGTACTGGGTACAACAACAATCCAGTATGGTGATTATGAAATTAATCTAGAACCAGAATGGACACGTCTTCATATGGTAGATGCGATTAAGCAATACTCTGGAGCTGATTTCTGGAATCCGATGAGTGTAGAAGAAGCGCGTGAGCTTGCAAAAGAACATAATGTAGAAATTAAAGATACAATGGAAGTTGGTCATATTATAAATGAATTCTTCGAACAAAAAGTAGAAGATAAATTAATCCAACCAACATTTATTTACGGTCATCCGGTAGAAATCTCACCGCTTGCGAAAAAGAATGATGAAGATCCAAGATTTACAGATCGTTTCGAATTATTTATCGTTGCGCGTGAACATGCAAATGCATTCACTGAGTTAAATGATCCAATCGATCAAAAAGAACGTTTTGAAGCGCAATTAAAAGAGCGCGAACAAGGTAATGATGAAGCTCATATGATGGATGACGATTATATTGAAGCTCTTGAGTACGGTATGCCTCCTACGGGTGGATTAGGAATCGGTATTGATCGTCTAGTTATGTTATTAACAAATGCACCATCTATTCGTGATGTATTATTATTCCCTGCTATGCGCCATAAACAAGACTAAGCTTTGGAGATTTCTCCAAAGCTTTTTTTATTTGAGCATGAGTTGCGTGGGTATAGTAAGTCTTGATAGTGCGAGAAATTATATTTATATAGAAGAAATGTGCTGTTTTTATACTTTTTTACTAAGTTAAAAATTTTATTAGAAAAACTATTGCATTTTAATAATCAAACTGGTATATTTATATTCGTTGCCACGAAAGGTAACAAACAAAACAAACGAAAAACAACTTATTGAAAAAAGTTGTTGACGAAAATATAACGAAATGTTATATTGATAAAGTCGCTTCCGAGCGACGAAGTAGTTCTTTGAAAACTGAACGAAACAAACAACGTGAAACGTCAATTTTTATTTTAGATGCTAGACAAACTAACTTTATTGGAGAGTTTGATCCTGGCTCAGGATGAAC
>NZ_JBQAEH010000019.1:0-37263 GCF_051915225.1 Bacillus cereus group sp. MYBK95-2
CAAGTAGTCCGTAATAGCCAATCCAGTTAATACTAGGATAAAAATAAACAATTTACTTTTTGCATTGAAAATAGCAGGTCGAAAGATTAGTGTAACTCCAAGTAATAGAAGCAATAAATCTATAATCGGAAAAATAAATGAGAGAAAAACATCTCCAATTGATAAGAATAAGATATTTGCAGATGGTTTATTAAATAGGTACCACTCTAATGTAAAAATGGCAGTAACAACAATGCATAAATCACAAAGTAAATACGCTTTCTCCCATTTGTTACATTCCATCATAATTTTATAAAAGAACGCAAAGAGAAAGAAAAATAAGAAAAACAACAAAAATACATCAGAGATATTAAAATTTTGGATTGGTAATTCTACATTAAGTACTTGAAAAGCAGATATGAAATTCCCTATCAAGAAACACCCTATCGCAATAGTAATACAAACCCAGAATACTCCTAACTTAATTTTTCTGGATAATATAGAATACAGTAATGAGATAAATACAGTAGTTTCAACCACTAAAGATGATAGCCGGATATTAAAATCTGATACAAAATAAAGATTCGGAAAAACAAATAAAAATATAACGCAAAAACTTATATAAGCTATTAAAGCCAATAGCAATACATAAAATTGCACATATGCATGTTTACGCAATGGACTCCACCTTCTTGAGATTTTTCTATACGTTTATTAAGAAATGTCTTGATAGTGGCACAACTCCTACTAATTAAAATATGTGCTACCTATTATCCATATTATGACCTTTTTAAAAGATTTCTTTCTACATACAACAGTCTTATTAACTTTTTGTAGATGTTTACAATTTTTAATACTGAGAATTCGAAATAGGATACATTGAAAAATGTAATTTTTTTAAGCATTTTCGCATCGTAAATTTGGATGGCAAAACTTATCTACTCTTTAAATATGAGATAGAATCTAATCCTCTATTGAATTATAGTTAGTTTCTAACTGTCACACTTAAAAAGGAATGAAAATATACTATCATTAACAAAAAATTTCGAATTAGTTCACGAAACGAACTGTAACTATTATAGTTACAACTTAGATTGATGTCAATTTCAAATTACAGTTTTTCTGAACGGGAAAACCCACTACGGTGCGATAGCACCCACTTTAGGGTTGGGATGAGAGCGAGGTCAAATGCGATGTACAAATAAAACACCGACAGTACGTTCTGTACATCAAGAATTTGAAATGGTATAAATTTCATAATAGACAAGTAAAAGTCTCTAAAACAATCTTGTTCTCTGAAAACAGAATACATATGAGGTTGGAGTAACAAATTCTTCTACTCCGTAAAATGTATTAAGCCGTCAAGCACAAGATATTAAAACACATTTGAGAACTCACAATCTGACTCGTTTGGTAATAGAATGAGTGCCGTATCTGCTATATGCACTGGATACAGGGTGGTGATGGCACACCGCAATCTTGCACGTCAGCGATACTAGAAATAGACTTCGCCTTTGGTAGCAAGAATCCCACTGACGTTAGTCAGCTTGTGGCTTTATCCGTAGGGAGTGTCAAAACATATATTATTTCTCAACATAACTAAATAGAATTAAAATACTAATAATGGTAATATAAAGGTGCCTTCAGTTGTTAACTGTCATTCCTTTTTGAAAAGCCCTGTCTTTCATAACAGGGCTTTTACATTTTCTCATCTACAAATAGCTTCATAAATAAAACAATAATAATTCTAAAACTCCAATAAGCTTTAAAATTTCACATACGATTTTATATTTCAAAATCCTTTTCTAACAAATTCAAAATCTGTCAGGCATACAGCTATCAATGTTGTTTTTTATTCGTATAGTAAATTCTTTGTAAATCCTCAATTTCATTTCACATCAGTATTAAGATGAAATGAAATTGGAATAAAGAAAAAAACCTTGCATTCCTACAAAATTGCAAGGTTTTTCGCTAAGTTCCAGTGCAGCCTTTCTATTAACCACCAGTGTTTCCATGTGAATATTACGTCACTTCTTGTGTTACTATTGAAATTTCTTTTTGAATATTTGCACTCGCTAAACTAAAAATAGGAGTGCTCGTATTTATTTTCGTCTATTCCTTTTCTGGCCAAATTTTCGCGTTTGGTTCTAATAACCACTTGTGGTCTTCCTCCATGATACGATCATTCCATGGGTTATTCTCAAGGTGCCGAATCATCCAACAAAAATACATTGCATATCCAGGTGCAGTTGCTTGCGGGTGGTCTAGTTCACCTGGAATTGTAATAAAACTATTATGTACAACGCGATAAGCATCCTCACCTACCATCGCACATCCAAATCCCTGCGACTTGTTAAAGCGATAATAATATACCTCCGGTTGATCATGATGATGGGGTGGATAACTGGACCATCTTCCTGGATAAGAAATAACTTCTCCTACAACCCTATGTTAGAATATGCTGCATTATTATAACCAAAAATGTCCAAGTATCATACATAGAATTAAGCCTATAGGATATACAAAGACTTCTTTCCAATTTATCCATTCATATAGGGGAGATAGTTATACGATGATTAAAACTCCTAATACAATTAAAACAACACACTTTCTTCAAATTCAATCCTTTTTGCTTATCCTTTTATTGTCTCGATAATTGAAACTATTCATTTCCCCTAGAGCTGAGCAGTTAGTTCATTCTAACTGCTCTTTTTATTTTTTATCGTCACCCTTCCATTGTACCTCCATATGTTGTATAGAAATATCTCCTTCTAAATTGTCATTGACGCCTCTTTCAAGTCCTAATACACACCTTAAAAAGAGCACTTTTAAAAAGTGCTCTTTTTACTTTGCATGTCACTCATCCTACAATGAATTAAGATTTTAACCT
This sequence comes from Bacillus cereus group sp. MYBK95-2, assembly GCF_051915225.1. Classification (NCBI taxonomy): domain Bacteria; kingdom Bacillati; phylum Bacillota; class Bacilli; order Caryophanales; family Bacillaceae; genus Bacillus; species Bacillus cereus group sp. MYBK95-2. The sequence continues at coordinate 2,870 of NZ_JBQAEH010000019.1, forward strand.
AAGAATAATTTATGTAATTATTTCCAATACTAAAAGTAGATTGGTAACAGCCAATCTGTATCCATAATGAATCTCTGATTTTCTTGAATTCTCCCTGAGGCAAGGCGGCTATTTTTAATAGTCGTCTTTCTTGTATGAATTATAAATATTTGCACATACTATTAACGGAATGGTTGAATCATTGTCATTGAAAATGTTCAGCACTTCCGCTCCTTAAGAGAACAGTCTACGCAACTGTTCTCTTTCCTATTTCCTTTTTTCACGCATATAATCTGACAAACATTATTAACTCTAACTCCCCTACAATCAATCGCATTGCAACATTCTCAACATTTCCTCAACAAATTCTCAATATTTTTCATGGACAACAGCACACTTTCTCAGCAGTTTTAATATCGTAATATTAAATACTGAAAGGAGATGTTGAAAAATGACTTGGTTCATTATTTTAGGATTTATGCTTATTTTAATAATAGGCGGCTTTCACACACATAGTATTCATATCATTTTCAAAATAGATTCAGATACAAAAGCTATGCCAAATCGGTCTTTCGTTAATAAAATAAACTTTCAAACATTTAAAGAATTGTTAAAAAGACCAAACAAAAATAAACTCAAAAGCCTTACAATAGCAGAACTGTTTATCCCTTTAAGTATATTTAATAAATTATTTGGCAAAACATTAATTTTTCTAATCCTATTCTTCTATTCTCAATTCTTAAACTAAATATAATATGATATGAGTAAAAGAATAACAATCACTAGGCGTAGCAAGCCAACTTTCGATTGCCTATAATGAATTGGACCTGAAGAATTATACAAAAAATTAAGCGGCTGTTTAAATGTGATTCTGGTATTGTACTGGAATCATTCCTTTTAACTGTATTTTTATTTTTTTGCGATTGTAATGAACATTATACTTATCTAATACTATCTTAATATGTTCCATACCTTCGAATTTTGTAAGATAAGTTACTTTTGCTTTGTCTTGTTCTGTAATTCCATCTCTTTTTGAACAAAGTCCTCCATGCTGTTAACCAATCCCACAACGCATCAGCATTCTCTCCATAATAATTCGGTAAATCTAATTATTTTTCAATATTTTATAATTGTTTGTTACTTGAATGTGATATATAGTGATTCAATCGAGAAATTCATAAAAAAAAACGTTATTCTTTCCTATTTAGCTTATTTAGAAAGAATAACGTTTTTTTACTTTGGAATAGCAATGTGTTACAACAACCCTCTTTACTAAAAAAAGACAACTATAAAGATAGCCCCATAAATAATACAGTAATCACATAATATCACTTCGTAAATAATGTCTTTTTTTTATTTTTTTGAGAAATGCTGCAACAAAATCTTTTAAACACTCAGGAATTAATGCTTTTTAAAAATTCATTTTCTAATTCTACTATCTTTTTTTTACGAGCTTTTATTTTTCTTACAGGCACCCCAGCATACATATACCAATCATCTAAACTTTCTTTTACCATACTCATCGCACCAACTGCCGCTCCTTCTCCTATTACTACATTTGGAAAGATAATAGAATGCGCACCAACAATGGCATGCTTTTTTAAAATAACTTTTCCAGCTTTTACATTTTTATATTGATGTGGAATAGTCGGTCCCATTAATGTATTTCCGCTAAAATCATCAATTGCTGCATATACAATTGTTTTTGATGAAATATTTGCAAAATCATGCATTTCAATCCCCATTTCTCCTCCAAATAACGCTGTATATGCCGCTATATGTGAATAACTTCCAATTGTAATTTTGCCACTTAAAATGCAAAAGTCATCGATTCTTACATTATTTCCAACAGATATAGCACCTGGATTATATATGCTGGTTTTTTTACTTATTAATACATTTTCCCCGACAGATAGAAAGCCAATTTCGCTCAACTCTTCTTGACTATAAAAACTATTCATCTGTGGACACCACCTTCTGTATTAAACACATTATAATTTTCTCTACGATTTCTTTTGTCATTCCTTCCCATAAAGGTAGACTTATTATTCGTTTTGCTATTTTATTTGTATTTGTTAAATCTGTAGACTTATATTTTTTAAAGAAATCTTGTTGATGACAAGATGGTGAAAAATATGATCTAACTTCTAACTTTTGCTTTTTCAACTCTTCTATTATCTGCATATTGTTAATTTTTTCTGAACAGAGGATAGGCATAAATTGATGAATAACTGCTTTTGTCTTTTGCACTTGCCAGCCTTTTTTTATTAATCCCGTACTTTGTAATAACTGTTTATACCATTCAGAGATACGAGTTCGTTCTTGCATTTTTTGATTCCATTTATTTATCGTTGTAATCCCAATAGCTGCTGCATATTCAGTCATTTTACAGTTAAACCCCATCATCGTACATTCACGATTATGATCAAATCCAAAATTACCCATTCTTTTAATTTGATTTATCTCTTCCTCATTATGGCTATATATCATACCACCTTCACCAATTCCGAAAGGCTTTGTTGCATGAAAGCTATATACAATCATACCACTAAAATTCTGACCGTAATGTACACCCTCATGCATTAATCCAAACCCTGGTGCCGCATCTACAACAACCGGAACGCCCTTTTTCTCTAATTCTTCATAGTCTTTCAAGTCCATCCATGATCCGAATGTTGCATATGGAACAACAACTGCAACCTCTTCTTTTAATTCATCAATCTTATCCAAAAGTACCGTTTTATCCATACACCAATCATCTAATGAAATATCAATAAAATAAGGCTCCAAGCCACACCAAATAGCTGCCAATGGAGTAGCAGGGAATGTAAAACTAGGCATAAGAGCATACTTTCCTTTTTTTCTTTTCTTAAATTGAATGGCCGCCATTAACCCTAGCGTTGCGTTTGCTACTGTTGTAACTGCTCCCCTGTTCTGAAAAAATTCCGACATAATTGTTTCTTCAAAACGTTGATTTATAGGTCCATAATTTGTATATATGTGGGATATATCAATTCGCTCTAATTCATCTAAGTACTCGTTTGCAGGTACAATTGACGCACGTAAAAAAGGAATATTCTCCATATGCATCTATTCCTTTCTATCATTTTCGGACAATATAGAGCATATCCGTTTCAGATAATCCGAATTTCCTAGCAATTTCTATTCCTTGTTTCTGAGCTATGTTATACAATTCCACCTTAAAGCCCGCATCTGTTAATCGTTGAATAAATCCCGATCGATTATAAATCCTAACATGATCTTCTTGACCAAAGGCTATTTTTCTCAATAATGGCGTTACAATAGATTTATCCTCTATAATAAAATCTACATTCATTACGATTGGCACTTGAATAATTCCCCATCCATTTGGCTTTAGTACCCTATATAATTCTCGCATTGCTTTTTCATCGTCAGGCACGTGTTCTAATACATGACTACATAAAATAACATCAAAGGTATTATCTTCGTATGCAATTCTCGTAATATCAATTTCCTCCATTAAAGAATCCTTTGGTTCTAAATCCCCACATATATAAGTAATGTTTTTAAACTGGTTAAGCCATCCTCTTACCTTCACTTCAGGTGCAATATGAAGCATAGTATAATTCCTACTTAACAAGTCCGTTTCTGTTTCAATGTACGCACGATACAACCTGTCACGATCCATCGAATAGCAAACTGGACAGATACCTGTATCTTTATTCCACATCTCAAATTCATATTTTAGAAAATCATAATGTGCTGGCCAAGGAGAAAAACTTTTAAATACTTGATTGCAATATTGGCAATAACAAATATTTTTCTCAAATATATGAGTAACTAGTTTAATTAACCCGTTTTTTATCTTTTCATTATAAATTTGCTCTAGTTCTCCACTTCTTACTGCATCCTTAAGTATAAATCCCGCATTCTCCAAACAATAAGATAAGCTCTCTTTATAATCTTGTTCAGAATTTAAAAACCCACTATTATGTGCATCTGTAATTAATTCAATCCATTCTTCAATTGTCATTAATATAAAGTACATTTGTTTTTGATTTTGTCCACCATGTTGTCTAAAATAGCTAAGAGGTTCCTCTATATAAACTACTTTTCCTTTCCTCATCATATCTAACCAAGTTGCAATGTCATTAATAGAAGAATACGCTTTCCCCTTAAAATAACCAAATTTCCCTCCAAAAAATTTGCGATTAAACAAAACCGTTGTTGGTTCTCCAACTACGTTTTTTAAGTTTTTCAACATATAATTCCCTAGTATTTTCCCTTCAAAAATTGTAGTTTCTGTGGCAATTTTCACATTCAATGTTGAGGGGGGTAATACCTCTCCATTCTCATCAATCAGTTCACGGTACGACGTCACAAATGCAATGTTTTCTAATTCAAAAAAGTATTTCATCATTCTCTCAATCTTTTCAAGATGAAATAAATCATCATCTAATAAAAAATTTATATATTCACCAGTAGCAAGCTCTATACATTGATTAAAATTTTCAGCCACCAATGGATTTTTATTTTTAACATATGTTATACATTCATGTTCTTTTAAGTATGGCTGGATCATTGTTTTTACTTCATCATTTGTACTATCGTCAGAAATTATAATTTCAATATTTTCATAGGTTTGATTCAAAGCACTTTTGAGGGCTAATTCTAAGTAATGAGGTCTATTGTAGGCAGGAATTAGTATACTGACTTTTGGGAGGTGCGAGTTGATATTCATACGCTGTTTTTTCTTTTCAATATTTATTTTCTTTAGCTTGATTTGTTGATAGTAGTCCAATGAATATAATATGGATGATGGAACAATTCTTCTTGCATAGTCTAGAAAATTTGTAATAGCTCTGTCTAACTCCTCTTCGGAGGATAAGAAACCATATTTTTCTCCAGCTATAATAATGCTATGAGAAAAATCTTCTAACCCATCCATCATTTTATTAGATTCATTTAACTGCTGATTTGAATGTAATCGAAAGTAACTGAGTGTCTCCGCTATATATACTGCTTTCCCTTTACTCAGTAAGGATAACCATGAAGCTACATCTACGTTGCAAAGATACCGCCTTTTATCAAATACACCATACGGTTCTGTTAAATCACTTTTACGAAATAAAACCGTTGTCGGTTCTCCTATATAATTCTTTTGATTCATAATCACCATTTTTCCTAATTGTGACCCATCTATAATCGTATCTGTATAAAATAAACGCATCGTTGAATAAACATCTGGCAATAGGTTTCCTTCTGCGTCCATTACTTGGCGATGGGATGTTACAAGCTTAATTTCATTATCTGGGTCATTTAAAAAATATTTCATCATTTTTTCAATTTTATTTACATGAAATAAGTCATCATCCATTAAGAAGTTTATATACTGACCTTTCGCTTTATGAAATAGCATACGTGAGTTCTCAAATTGTCCAAGAGTTGACTTATTTTTTATATAAATAATATTTGAATGATCATACAAGTACTTTTGTAACACTTTCTCTGTTTCGTCGTTTGTACTATCATCCCCTATTATAATTTCTATATTAGGATACGTTTGTTTTAATACACTACATAAAGCTTTTTCAAAGTAGTGTGGACGATTATACGTAGGAATTAATACACTTACTAAAGGCGTTTGATTTATTTCCTTTTCATTTGTACCATTTTCCATTCTATTCCTCCGCCTTTATATTTATTTTCACTTTTGAAATAGACATGCTACTACAAATCTATTTATTAGACGAACTAGATGTGAAAGGTGTTGCGAAAAACAAATAAATAGCTTTAAAAACAGCATCTATGTTGACATAGTGTAGAATAAACCTGGATAACTTTTTTCGTCCCATTCTATTTATTTGTAAAATGCGGCATTCTTTTTTCAATAAATGCCTTTACCCCCTCCTTCACATCTTCTGTTTGAAATACTTTTCCAAAGTAACGCGCTTCAATCTCAAGCCCTTCTTGTAAAGGTACTGCTGCCCCTTCGCGAATTGCCAACTTCATATAGGCGAGAGCTGGAAGAGAAAATTTACTTATATCCCTTGCAATCTCTTTTGCTTTATTTAACGCCTCTCCTCGAGGGGTAATGTAGTTAACCAAGCCTATTTCTTTTGCTTCTTTAGCTGTAATCGATTTCCCTGTGAACATCATCTCTTTTGCTTTCCCTTCTCCAATTAATCTAGGTAAGCGTTGGGTTCCTCCAGCCCCAGGAAATAAACCTAACGTAATTTCCGGTAATCCAATTAAAGATTGTTCTTCTATTATCCTTAAGTCACAAGCAAGTGCTAATTCACATCCACCACCTAGTGCTAACCCATTAACAGCAGCTATAGTCGGTTTAGTCAGATTCTCTAGTTGATTAAGAGGTTGTTGCAATTCTAATGATTTCATCTCGGCATATTTTTCACCTTTGCCCATCCAATCTGGAAATTCTTTTATATTCCCTCCTGCTACAAAGGCCTTTTCTCCACTTCCAGTTATAATTACGACTGAAATATCATTATCAATTTCTATTTCCTCTAATACATCTACTAATTGTTGAACTACTTCTAAACTTAAAGTGTTGACTGGTGGATTTTGAATTGTAACGACAGCAATACTTCCTTTTTTATTACAAGTTACTACTCGTTCATTCTTCATAAAAAATCCCCTTTTAAACTACCTAATTTTTCACAACACCAAGCATCTTTACTTCACTCACCATCAGCCTAAATTTCCGAATATGTTTCCGCTTTTAGAAATTCATCAATTTATTGTATGAACTGTAGAAGCATAAAATGAGCAATCCTTTCTTGGCACCATTTTATAATCACAACATATTTTTAAATTGTTCATTTACTATATTAATTGGCTTCATGTTTCTTTGGTTTCCGTTACACAGTTTCTGAAGCTGGGATGACTCTTAGAAAAAATAAGATAAGAAGACTGATACATGAGGTACATTAAATGAGAACAATTTAAGAAAAACACTATTTTAGTAACCACTTGTATTTAAATCTTTCTTAACTAATTTGTTGTAATTACAATTGAACTACCCCCACTTTCACTTCGTTTAGAAGTGGGGAATTCCTAAGTAAAGAGTTCTATCGAACTCTAAATAAAAAAGCTTATCCTGTAACACGTAATGATAAGCTTTTTTATTATTCTTTTCATTTTTTGTTTTCGGAAGTATTTCTTTAAGTTGATAGCAATGCGGTGCTATCAAGCTAAAACTTTATAGTGCCCTCAAAACGGAAACAATAAGTTGCATTTATATAAATAGCTTTTGGAAAATTGATAATTTTGTTTAGGGATACTTTAAGATTTTAGCTTGAGAGGCATATAGTACAACCTCATACAGAGTGATTAGGATATTAAACTTAAACGTGTTATTTTTAGCATTCTAAATAATCGGGTTCAATGTATTTTTCTGTTTCAGGAGAGCTTTTAATTTCTATAGGATATTTCTTAAAAGCTACAACAGTAACCCTATCTTCTTGAACTAAACTTCTGGATTCATTTATAGAAGAGAAACCTGTTCGCGTTAAAAAATTGTATAGAGAGGATTTTGTCATCCAAAAACTAGTAATGTTATCTAATGATGCCCATTTTGATTTTAAACGTTCTTCTATTGATGAATTAGCAGAGTGTTCTAGCATTGTGTGCCCCTTATATTCATAATTTTTATAGAGTACTGATACATTGGGAGTATGAGTGATATGAGTATCAATTATTACAAACCTTTTGCATACTTCATACACTTTTTCTAAAAAAGGGAATACATCTGAGCAATCTAAATGATATAAAATACCAGAGCATAAAATAATATCAAATTGCCCATATTTTTCAGCACTTAAATTTCTTACATCATCTTGATAAAAGGTTAAGTTTTCCAACCTTAATAAATCTTTAGCGAATATAGCTTTTTGTACGTTTGATTCTCTTCCTTCTATCCCTACAACAGTTGCTCCTTGCATAGCAAACTCAATAGCGTAATGCCCCTCTAAACAAGCTAAATCTAAGATTCGAAGATTTTTAAAATCACATTGTGTGATATCTTGAATCATTGTCACAATTTTTTTTAACGCAGGATTTGGTTGTCGAATATCTCTTGTATATAGAGTATCCGTTAATTTAATATCATAAGCGGTCCATTCACCATATTTACGAATAATGTTTTCTTTTTCGAGAACAAAATCTTTCATGATACAATTCGCCACCTTTAACATAATATTATGTGTAATATATACCTTTATAAGATCAATATATGTGTGTATAACTTGTATTTAGACGAAGGTAAACATTTTAGGTCTAATTCTAGAGTATTCCTGCTAAATAAAATTCTCACTAATGAACTCCCCACACTTTCACTTCGTTTAGAAGTGAGGGATTCCTAAGTAAAGAGTTCTATCGAACTCTAATTGATTAGGCTAACCCCGCAGTCCTTGCGGTTAGAAGTCTTATTGCTTCATTCTTTATATTGATACTTGCGTTAATATCCCTATCATGGTGCATACGACAAGAAGGACAGTCCCATTTACGTAGGTTTAGATTTTTAACGTCTTTATTTTGATATCCACAACAAGAACATAATTGGCTGGAAGCAAATGTTTTCGATACGACAATGACTTGTTTGCCATACCATTTTGCTTTATATTCCAACATGGTTCGAAACTGTGACCAAGATACTTCACTAATTGCTTTTGCTAACTTATGATTCTTTAACATATTCGATACTTGCAAATCCTCTATACCGATAACATCGTGGCTTTTGATGATTTCAGTCGAGATTTTGTCTAAGTAATCTTTTCTAGCATTTGATATGTATTCATGAATTCTAGCTACTTTTACTCGTTGTTTATTCCAGCGAGAAGATCCTTTCATTCTTCTAGAAAGAACACGCTGTGCTTTCGCCAACTTATCTTCTAATGATCGGAAAAACTTCGGATTTTCATAGGGTGTTCCATCTGACAAAATGGCGAAATCTTTTAGTCCTACATCTATCCCAATGTAAGAATGTGTTTTCGGAAGTTCTTGTACTTCTGTTTCAACTAATAGTGACACAAAATATCTACCAGAAGGGTTTCGTCTAACAGTCGCATTTACAATACGTCCCTCTACTTCACGACTTTTGGCAAATCGAACAAGGCCTAGTTTGGGCAACTTTATTTTGTTCCCTACAACGGCAATATTTTCATTTGTTTGTTTTGTGGTATAAGATTGTACGTTATTCTTCTTGGATTTGAAACGCGGGGCACTATTTTGTTCTTTGAAAAATCGTGTATACGCATCCGCAAGGTTGCGAACAGACGACTGAATCGCAATACTATCCACTTCTTTGAGCCAAACAAACTCTTTCTTCATGGCAGGAAGTTTGGCAGAGCATGTACCATATGTTAAACCTTTTCCAGTCTCTTTGTATGCATGATCCCATAGGGATAGGAAATGATTGAATACAAAGCGAGAACAACCTATCGTTTTGTTAATTAGAATTGCTTGTGCTTGATTTGGATAGATACGAAACTTATAGGCTTTATTAATTATCATTTGATTCACCTCCATTTCGGTAGGTAGTGGAGTAAAACTTTCTGTAAGTCGAACAATTAAGATGGCTTCCTGCCATCCCTTGTTCGAAGCCAATTCATCTCCCACCTACTCACTGGGCTGTGACCCTTCACGCTCCTTGAGGAAGGAGTCTTCTTGGCTAAAATGATAAAAAATATGTTATATAACTATAAAAACTCTACCAAATTATTAAAGGAATCTCCTTCCCCCTATCGAATTATTGTAGAGGAAAGGAGAGGAATACATGGAAATTCTAGGGTTAGATCCTCGCGCATTAGCGACTTTAGGTGCACTTGAATACACCAATCGTCGCAATAAATTAATCGAAGACTCGGAGAATAACATATACGAGTGTAAAGAAATAAAAGAAATACTTCAATCACTCCCTAAAGAGAAGCAGATTGAGGTTCTTGAGAATCAAGCTCACTTTGAAGCTGTGGCAAAGATGATTGAACAAAACAATTTAATTCTTTTAGAACAGATGAAAGCTCTACAGCTAATTCAGAAATAACAAACTTATGATTGATTAATTCTACATATACTTCCATAAATAATGTGTCTTTATTTATACCATCAGCCTCTATTTTTATAGGGGCTTTTGTTATGCGTTGATTCATATTTTGAATTTGAATGGTTTCTTTCACATGTATGAATAGATCTTCTAATAAACCTGGTGTAGACTCTAATTCTTGTTTTTCAATTTCCTCTGTAACAGCACTTATAAATTCCCATAGTACCTTTGCACCTAGTAGTTCTGCTAATCGTTTTTCACGCATTTCAAATGTTTTCATGTTCATATTTAAACACTTCCCTTATTTCATATTTTCTTAAAAATAATTAATAAATTATTTCGTTTTAGGAAAACAATATAGAGAGGAAATCTTCTTATTAATTACACGTATCGTGACATTACTCTTCAAAAAAAAGAGTCCAATCAAAATTTAGTACCTTAGCTATATTCTTTGCGACAGGAACACTTGGATTTCTTTCACCACTTTCAATCATTGCATACATACTTCTAGATATTCTTGCCTTACATGCAATATAATCTTGTGTTTTCTCTTTATTTTTACGTTTTTCCAATAACCAAAACCTCATTATTCCCCCTCTTTCATTGTCACAAAATGTGTAACTAATGATTATATTACATAATAATAAGTTTAAAATCAATATTTTTTTACACATTTCGTGTACTTTATTAAATGTTACATATTGTGACGTTATAATTAATTTAGAAAACACCTAAAAGGAGGTAGCATATGTTTGGCACTAGACTACACACTCTTCGAAAAGAACGCAAACTGCGTCAAGAAGACATGGCAAAACAACTAGGGATTGCTCGAACTACATATGCAATGTATGAACAAGGAAATCGAGAACCTGATTATAATACATTGATAAAATTAGCCACCTTTTTTGAAGTATCTATTGATTACCTCCTTGGTACAACTGAAATAAGACAAATTACAGACGTACAAAATCCTGAGCTTTATCAATGGTTTGAAGATATAAAAAATGCGCCTCCTCAAAAGCGTGAGGAATTAAAAAAGTTTTGGGAGTTTATAATACAAAGAAAAGACTAGATTATTTAAAAAACCTCCACCTTGACTGGGTGGAGGTCGTGAGTTCGAGCCTCTCCGGGGTCATACTGATAGAAATTTGATGCGGTTTTTTATTTTCCGTTGACTTAACGGTGACTTGACACAGGGTGGCGGTCAGCTACAACGGGTAGTTATACGTCTTTTGTCTTGTTTTCAATAACGACATAGGAGGCGTTTTTTTATGACATCTAATATGGAACATTATCTCTTATATTTTTCATTCCTACTGCTACTTATGTTATTTCTAAATTAATATGGTCATAATTAAAAAAGAGGGTGCTCGCTAAAATGTACCCTATAGAATAGACACTTAAAAAAAGTCTATTCTATAGGGTATTTCTTGTATAAAGAGAGAAAAATGAGAATCGGAGAAATTTTAAAATGACGAAAAAATTATTTACAGAAAAAGAAGTTCAAATACTATCAAAAAATCGATACGTAAAATCGGTAAGCCAAAAAGGAATTACCTATACTGATGAATTCAAGCGTATTTTTATTGAGGAAAATGAACAGGGTAAACCACCTCGTATCATTTTTAAAGAATGTGGTTTTGATATAGATATCATCGGTCTACAACGTATTGTTTCATCAGGAAATAGATGGCGTACTTCTTATAAGCAAAATGGTGTATTTGGCTTAAGAGACACACGTAAGGAAAACTCAGGAAGAAAGTCAGAAAGAGAACTTACATTAGAAGAGAAATACGCACGTTTGGAAGCGGAACGAAACTTATTAAAAGCTGAAAATGAACTGTTAAAAAAGATCAAGCTTATGGAAGGGAGGATGGGAAAGAAATAACGTTACAGCCTAGTCAAAAGTACCTATTAATTCGTTCTATTATTGAAAAATATCGCTTAAAAAATATGGTGAGATATTTGTGTCAGATCGCAGGTGTTTCACGCTCTGGATACTATAATTATTTTTCAGCTATTTCTCAAAGTCGGCGAGAGAAAAGAACGCATCAAGATGAAATGGTGAAAGAGATGATAGTAAGGGCATTTCGATTTAAAAACCGAAAGAAGGGGGCTCGTCAGATCAAAATGACATTGGCGGGTCAATTTCAAGTTGTCTACAATTTGAAACGCATCCGTAGAATCATGAAAAAATATGGGATTATCTGTCCCATTCGCAAAGAAAATCCTTATAAAAAAATGTTGAGAGCGACGAAAGAACACTTCGTGGTACCCAATCAATTAAAACGAGAATTTAGGCAAGGTGTACCAGGAAAGGTACTTCTTACCGACATCACATACCTGTCTTATGGTAAGAATCAAAAAGGATATTTATCTACCATTCTAGACGGGTCTACGAATGAAGTTTTAGCTTACCATGTGTCAGAACGACTTACCCTAGATATCGCAACGACGACTCTTCACAAACTAAAGAAGAATAAGAAGGTACGATTAACGCAAGATGCCTATATTCATTCTAATCAAGGTACTCATTACACAAGCCCTACCTATCAAAAGTTAGTCAAAGAATTAAAGCTGGGACAATCCATGTCAAGACGAGGAGACTGTTGGGATAATGCCCCTCAAGAATCTTTTTTCGGGCACTTTAAAGATGAAGCTCACATCAAAACTTGTACATCTTTCACACAGTTAAAACAAGAAATTAAAGACTATATGAAATACTACAATCAGCATAGATATCAGTGGAATTTAAAGAAGATGACTCCTGTCGAATACAGAAATCATCTTCTTGATGCCGCCTAACTTTTTTTAAAATGTCCTTTACAAAGGGTACAGATTAATTTATTAGATCTCTTTTTTACTTTATCCCAGCTTAATTATTCTATTTTCTTACTTAAAAATCTAATATCCCCATAACTTCTTTTGCAAATAGTTTAAATCTACGCAAATTCTATTCTTTAATGCAGGGTAGATTTATAGCCCGTGAAAATGTTATTTCATTTTTGAAGACCCTTTTACAAAATCCTTAATATCCTTTAATTTTTTTCCACTAATATTATCTTTGATGATTGAATATATTTCATTTTCAATATAAAAAGTTTTCTCTTTAACCTTTACCTCAAATTTATATTTATATTTATTTTTATCCCAATCTATTAGATTGCTTTTTAGTTGCGCAATATCCCTTAAATCAAACTGAATCATAAAAGGTTCTACAGCTGGATAAAAATGTCCAAGTTTACTATTTTCCTTTAAAAAAACTATATATGTGTCACCAGATTTAGGTTTTATATACAATGGATCTTTATTTTTCACTTTTTTTGTAAACACTTTCGTAGCACCTTTCAGAATTATTCCATTTTCATCAATAACTTCATTACTTTCCTCTAATACGAGGCTTTCTGAGTATCTATGATTTATTAAAATTTTATTCTCTACGGAGTCCCCTTTTAAAATTTCTTTAACATGAAAATTAAACAGATGGCCTTCGACATATTCATCTTGAATCTCATATGATGAATTGTTTGCCATATTCCATTTAGAGTGTAAACCGTTATATTTACCTAGTACAATTACATCTGCTTCTTCTACCATTTCACTTAAATGATTTGTAGTTTTGAATGTCTTACTTAATACTATAGTTTCAGAATTCGATGAAACATTAGAGACTTCTGCTATATCTGTATTTGACCAAATTGTTTTACCAATAATAATTAAAAAAGTAAATATTAATAAACATAGACTCCATTCTATTACTTTATGTTTATACATTATAATAACGTCTCCTTAAAAGATATTTTATACCATTTTCTCAATATAAATATTCCGAATGTTTAAAAAATATTAATTCAAAACAAGATAATGATGCTATAATTCTCTTGTTAAAAATAATCTTTGGAGGGATAATATGAATTTTAGAAAAGGAATTACTGCATTTTTATTAGGTAGTGTATTTGTCTTTTCCAGCGTTGGAGTTTCAGAAGCTTATGTAAAAGAAGGATGGAAGCTACCTTCAAAATCAGCTACATATAAGTGGGGAGACAGATTAGACGATGGCTCCAGTATCATTAAATCTGGTTGGCAAGCTGCGGATTCAGCCTGGTACACTGCTTCTCGTATTAACTTTACAGTTTCTTCTTCTTCAGTGAACAAATTAAACTCTTGGTTTGAAAGTTCCTCTACTTATTATGGAAGAATGAACACAACTTATAATACATCCACTAAAAAAGTAACAAAATTCGCTGGTGATATTAATGCAGGGAATACAAATATTACAAAATCTAATGTTGCTAAAAGTACAGGAGTACATGAGTTTGGTCATGCAATAGGAATAGGTCACAACAGTGGCACTTCAATTATGAACAGCAATCGTAATCGTACTACTATGCATGTCCCTCAAACTGACGATAAAAATGGTGTGAATGCAATCTATTAACAGAAAAAGGGGAGGATTTCTTAATGTTAAGTAAAAAAGCAAAAACTATAGTAATTGCAATTCCTTTAGCTGCAGTGATTGGTTTCGGAGGATATTCAGCATATAATAGTCACTTCTCCAATATTGCTGGCGAAGATAAGAATGCTGAAACTGTCATTCTCAGTAAAGATTTCCCTGCTACAAGTGATTTAAATCAAATGATTAATGAAGCCGATCTAGTTGTAATTGGTGAATATGGAGGTCTTGACTCTAAGTGGAATATGGCACGTAATCCAAATAATCCATCGGAAGAGGACAAAGAAAATTATGTTGAAGGACATCTATATAATTTCAATATTTCCGAAACAATTAAAGGTGTGAATGAAAATAAACAAATAAAAATCAATCATCGTTTTGCTGAAACAGTTAAGCTTGAAGATTCTAATGCAGTAGTTGCACCAGATGGCACAGTTACAAAACAAGCTACTAAGGTAACTACTAAAGAGGTTCAAAATAAGGATCCTTTATATATCGAGCCTAAAGTTAATAAAATATATATGATGTTTTTGAAGAAAGATCAATTATTTGGAAACTACTACGGAGCAATTGAACCATTTGCAATTACTTTTGATGAAAATAACAAAGCTGACCTTCAAACAAACATAGAAACTATTAATGAAAGTAAAATGTCTTCCAAGGCAGAAATTGCAGGTAAAACAATTGTATTAAAAAATGAAATACATGAAACTATTACTGACAATATTAGCGGTAAGACCCTTAATGAATTAAAAGATCAAGTAAAACAAAATGCTAAGTAATAACCATAACTTATAATAATTTATCCTAATTCATACGATAGTAAAAATTAATTTATTAAAGTTGTCATAAATTAAATACAAACTATCTTGAACTACTCCTACTTCCACATCGTTTAGAATTTTTGGATGAATGTCATGAAATAATAAACAGAAAGGGCTTATCTTTAAGTAATACTTAACATAAGCACCTCCTTTTCTATCTAATTATTTAAACACATTCGTTTCCATCACTCTATACAGCAATTTCTATAACAATGGATTACCTATCTCAAATAGTGAAAACTACAATTAGTTGAAAAATTAAACATTTATGCAGTTGTTGGGACTGCACTATTACCAGCAATTGCCGTTATGCATATAATTGAAAAAATAGTTCATTTCTAAATTTATAATGAGGCTACACTGAATAATATATAAATGTAGGTATAAGACACTTCACTACACTAAAAATATATCCAGAAGTACTTTCCTCCTCATATGGTTAAAAGTACAGTAGATAGGCTCTTATGCTATTACACATAAGAGCCTATCTGACTAGTATTATTAACAACTATTTTTATAAAAGTCTTTCATACTAAATAAAAGATATTTCTACAATTATTCTGGGAAAATGAAGCTAGAGTTCCCTTCACCATTAGCTGAATCCTCTTTTGGGAATGTAATAGTAGATCCTTCATTTCCTTTATTTCCTTTATTTATTTCTTGCTCCTCAGGAAATACAATGGAAGAATCATTACCTAAGTTTGGTGAAAAACCTAGTTTAGATAAAATAGCTTTTAAGTCAGGTAAAACACCAATTTTGTCAGAGATTGGATCGTTAGATTTCGTTCCAGTACTAGAATCACTTAAAATATCCCTAAGCTGTCTTGGTGTATATACTCTCCCCTGATTATTTTTTGCAATTCCTTGAATTGATGCTGCAGCACCAGCAATAATAGGCGATGCACTAGATGTTCCAGCAAAACTAGATGTATATAGATTTGTTATAAAATCACTTGGTTTAGCATCTGTAGTATCTACTGCATTCCCCCATCCATACACATCCACTCTACTACCATAATTAGAGAAATATGAACGTTTATGAGGAACCCTTGCAGAAGCTGCCCCAACCATAATTGCCCCTGAATCTTTAAAATCAGGACTATTACGATTTAAAACTTGTTTACCATTATGGTCTCTAAATTGATCCAAATCATTTCCGCCGTTTGCACCTGCTTCAATAATAATTACTCCCTTATTTGCTCCTATACGAATTGCATCAAATATGTCTGGTTTTACTTCCACTGGAAAATAGTTCTTATCTCCATATCCATCGTAAGTTGCTTGTGCCTCTAGTAAAAGAATATCTCCAGCTTGCATATTGTTAACCGCACTTAAAACAGCATCAGCTGTATTATAATTTCCGTTATCCCTAATCTGGGATACAACCTTTACCTTAGCCTTTGGTGCAATCCCAATTCCACCTATGTTATTATCCTCTGCAGAAACAATTCCCAATACTGAGGTACCATGATCATGGTGTTCAATCTTATTCTGTCCGGATATCAATTCAATCTTTTGATTCACTAAATCTTCATGGCTTAATAACCAACCATACTCCATATCTACGAAAGTAGTTCCTTTTCCGTCCCCACCATTTATACTCCAAGCATAAGGTGCATTAATTCCTAATGGTGCTGGTTCAAGGTAACCTTGTCTTGTAAGTCTAGGCTCATCATATGGATTAACAGATAAATTTGGTAAACGCTCTTCAGGTGGCGTTTCTTCTTCCTGTAAATACGCCGTTTCAATAAGAGATGATTTCTCAAACTTTGCAAGTAAGGCTTGTACATCAATATCACCTTGGTTTTCTACAATATAATAGTTTAGCAAATTGGAAGAAATATGTTCGGAGTCGTTTATTTCTCTACCTAAATTTTTAATTTCTTTAGGATTTAAAGAACTAAAAAGTCTATTTATAGTTACATTTGGGTATTCGTTTAAAATTCCAATTAATTCAGGATCTTGTTTTTCTCCTTTAATGAATTTTTCTATTCCATCCTGATATGGCAAATTTGCCTCATTTTTAAATTTTAAAATTAATTGTTTCGTAACTTGCTTATGTACAGTAGAATTCAATTGCTTATTTGAATAATTGTAACTAGCTGCATAGGCAACTTCTGATTTATCACTTGGAAGTAGTCCACCCACCCCATTAAATGCTGTTAACGCAATTGAAGAAACTATAATTTTCTTAAAAATTTTCAAAATGTGCACCTCTTTTAATTTATATATAATTATAAAATGCTTTATATGGCCTTAATTCTTTTTATATAAACTTCTTATATTTCCAACTCCGTTCATTTTTTAATATTTACTTAAACATCATTAATACAACTACTTCATACCATCAAACCTATTAATTTAGCTGTATAACTGTAACTATTATAGTTACACCTATAACAAATAGTCAATCTAATTTTTTATGCAATTTCGCATTTTAAATAATACATACTTCTAATTATTTTAAAATAAGTTAAACTTCTATCATTTTAAGTAATTGCATATATGTAATATAAAGCATGTAAAGGAGGTCAAAACGTGGTAATCTCAAGGCAAGATTCCTGGACTAACGATAACGATTTACTTCTCGCATCAACAGTACTCCAGAATATTCGTAACGGTGGAACACAGTTAGCTGCATTCAAGGAAGTAGCAAAGCTATTAAACCGGACACCTGGAGCTTGTGGATTTCGCTGGAATTCATACGTGAGAAAACAATACCAAGAGGAAATACAACAAGCAAAACAAAATCGAGAAGTTGGAAACAATATTTCTCCCTCTCAACAAAAAAAAGAAACATACTCTTTATCTATGACATTAGATGATATTATTCTCTTTCTACAAAATTATAAAAAAACATATGAATTTACAAACTTACAAAGTCAAATAAAAAATTTAGAGACAGAAAATCATTCCCTTCTACAACGTGTAACTATGTACGAAGAAGAGTATCGTATGTTACTTAATCATATTGATAAGACAAGAAGTCTAGTTGAAATTAATTAAATAAAGTAGCAAATTACTTTTATACACTTAAGTCGTCACCTAAAAAACTCACTATATATAAATTAAGTTTAAACACTAATAAATAAAGTGCACGTTTACTATTAATAAACGTGCACTTTATTTAATCCTTAAAACATAAAATTAAATTTTCAACTCATTAACAATATTAAAATTAAGATGTTTGTTTTATAGGTATTTCTTTACTTCTATTCTCAATAAGTCTATCTAATAGTAAGTAAACAAATCCAGAAATAATACAACCCACACCTAAGATTGTAAATAATATATGCCCTAAAAGCTGATCCAGTAATACACCACCTAGATGAGGTCCAAATACATTACCTGTAATCCATTGCAAATTAGCCGCTCCCATATAAGTCCCTCTCAAATGTTCTGGAGCTATATTAGCAACAAATGTCATTTGAACAGGTGACATAATCATTTCCCCTAATGTATAAACTGTATACCCTATTAATAATGCGTTTAGGATAACTAAATCATTTGCGTCCATTACTTGAAACCACTTTGATAGCCACCCTATTGCTAAAAGGCCCATACCAAAAAAATGGAACCATATAGCATTGATTTACCAATTGATTTGTGAGTTAACTACTTTGAAATAGGAAATTGAAAACATACAACCAATAAGCCATTTAAAATCATTGTATCCTCATTACTAAAATGAAGTGGTAACATACCTTCCGATTGTGAAAATCTCATAAATATAATAATTCCCGTCGCTATATAGATTAATGTGGTATAAATCCCTAAATAATTGCTTGTAGGAATAATCCCTTATTTTTTGGTAAATAATTTCTATATTCTCATTCTTAAAGTCGCTTTCTTTTAAATAATCTTGCCCTAAACTTCCAGAATAATAAGTACTGGCATTAAATTTCTGACACAACTCTAATACAAAATCACTTTTCTTACCTGTAACGCCTTCTAAATCTGATACATAATGTAGCTCCGTGTCAATGTTTAATTCACGGATATTGAACTACCCCCACTTTCACTTCGTTTAGAAGAGGGGGATTCCTAAGTAAAGAGTTCTATCGAACTCTAATTGATTAGGCTAACCCCGCAGTCCTTGCGGTTAGAAGCCTTATCGCTTCATTCTTTAGATTGATACTTGCGTTAATATCCCTATCATGGTGTGTACGACAAGAAGGGCAATCCCATTTACGTAGGTTTAGATTTTTAACGTCTTTATTTTGATATCCACAACAAGAACATAATTGGCTGGAAGGAAATGTTTTCGATACGGCAATGACTTGTTTGCCATACCATTTTGCTTTATATTCCAACATGATTCGAAACTGTGACCATGATACCTCGCTAATTGCTTTTGCTAACTTATGATTCTTTAACATATTCGATACTTGCAAATCCTCTATACCAATAACATCGTGGTTTTTGATGATTTCAGTTGAGATTTTGTCCAAGTAATCTTTTCTAGCATTTGCAATGTATTCATGAATCCTAGCTACTTTTACTCGTTGTTTATTCCAGCGAGAAGATCCTTTCATTCTTCTAGAAAGAACACGCTGTGCTTTTGCCAACTTCTCTTCTAACGATCGAAAAAACTTCGGATTTTCATAAGGTGGTCCCTCTGACAAAACAGCGAAATCTTTTAGTCCCACATCCATTCCAATGTAAGAATTTGTTTTCGGAAGTTCTTGCACTTCTGTTTCAACTAACAATGACACGAAGTATCTACTAGAAGGGTTGCGTCTAACCGTAGCATTTAAAATACGTCCTTGTACTTCACGACTTTTGGCAAATCGAACAAGACCTAGTTTTGGCAATTTTATTTTGTTTCCTACGACGGCAATGTTTTCATTTGTTTGTTTTGTGGTGTAAGATTGTACGTTGTTTTTCTTAGATTTGAAACGCGGGGCACTAGTTTGTTTTTTGAAAAAGCGTGTATAAGCATCCGCAAGGTTGCGAACAGACGACTGAATCGCAATACTATCCACTTCTTTGAGCCAAACAAATTCTTTTTTTATGGCAGGAAGTTTGGCAGAGCATGTACCATATGTCAAACCTTTTCCCGTCTCTTTGTATGCATTATCCCATAGAGATAGGAAATGATTGAATACAAAACGAGAACAGCCAATTGTTTTATTAATTAGGGTTGCTTGTGTTTTATTTGGATAGATACGAAATTTATATGCTTTATTAACCATCATTCATTTCACCTCCATTTCGGCATGTGTCTATTATACAACAAACATACATTCGATAGATAGTGAAGTAACACTTTATGTATATCGAACAATTAAGATGGCTTCCTGCCATCTCTTGTCCGAAGCCAATTCGTCTCCCAACTACTCACTTCGCGTTCCTTGAGGAAGGAGTCTTCTTGGCTAAAATTATAAAAATATAAATAGTCACCTTCACCTTCAATCGGATCAACTACATCTTCATTAAAAGATTCACCATGTTCTCTACCATTTCTATTAAACTAGCGGTTTTTATTTTCCCTAATTCCTTTCCATACCTAAAGTACCCAAAAGTCCACTGGATTCCCGAGGCTACCATCCACATTTGTCTTTCTTAAAAGACATTTTGTGCCACAAAACGTAACTGTAGATTCCTGAACAAGCTAAATCATGAAAATACACACAAAGATATATTATCTTCCATTACATTACTGTTTTGCTTCGTTTGAATAGAAAAAATCGGAAGAACGCCACTTGTTCGATATCTCCTCAATGTGATAAGGTGTCGTTCTGCAGCATCCACCTATTAAACGTGCACCTGCTTGGTACCATTCTTCAGATTGAATATTCAACGCGTTACATTGTTCATGACCATGCCATGTTTTTGTTTCTGGATTATAAGTTTCACCAGAGTTTGGATAAACAATAATCGGTTTTTTGGTGTTTGCCCTCAACTCTTGAATTGCACCAGTCACAACGGTTACTGGCGCACAATTGATGCCTATCGCTACAATTTGTTCACTTTTCTCAAAAACTCGTGCACACTCCACGAGTTTCATACCTTCACTAATCTCTTTCTCATTTTTTAGCGAAAAGGAAAGCCACGCATATGTTTCTGGAAACTCACGCAATAATGTATCTAATACTCTTGCTTCTTGCAGGGAAGGGATCGTTTCAAATGCCAATAGATCTGCACCTGCTTCGATTAACGCAGACATTCTCGAACGGTGAAAGTCTGCTAATGTTTTATCTGTCACACCATAGTTACCTACATACTCTGAACCATCTGCAAGGTAAGCCCCGTACGGCCCAACTGATGCAACAACCAATGGTTTAGGCCTATTCGTTTGAATATTTTCCTTCCAAAAATCATCTCTTGCCCTTCTTGCAAGTAACACCGTTTTCTTAATTAATTCCAAAGCTTCCTGTTCTTGTATTCCACGCGCGGAAAAACCACTAATAGTAGCTTGATAGCTTGCTGTTATGGCACAGTCCGCTCCAGAACGAAAATAGTCCGAATGAACCTGATAAATTAGTTCCGGATTTTCTAATAACACACGTGCCGACCAAAGGGGATCGTCCAAATTACATCCATGCGCCTCCAATTCTGTAGCTAATGCTCCGTCAAGAAGCATAATGGAATGTTGGGATAAAATATCATCAATTGGATTGATTTTGTTCGACATAATCTACGCCCCTCTTTTTTAGATTTTTTGTTAGATAATAACTTCCATAGCAAAACAAAATAAACGGTATGCCGCAATATAAGGCAATTCTCTGTGTTGGATCGAATGCAATTCCAATACACGATGCCAGACAAAGGATAAAAGAAGCAATTGGTACGAATGGATATAGTGGTGTGCGATAAATCAAGTCCTTCTCAGAATTTCCTTCTTTCAAAAATTGTCTGCGAAATAGGAACTGCGAAGCACTAATACTCATCCAAACTACAACTACTGCTAGACCAGAAATGGAAACAAGTACGATATAGACAGTATCTGGTGCCACAATACTCGAGAGCAAGGCCAAAACTCCACCCACCATGCTGAAAATGACGGCGTTGATTGGAACACCTTGCTTCGTCATTTTTCCAAAAATCGGTGATATCGTATTCTTATTCGCAAGCGACCAAAGCATTCTAGAAGAGGCATAAAGGCCTGAGTTTGCCGCAGATAAAATGGCTATTAAGATAACGAAATTCATTATGTCAGCTGAATATGGCACCCCAATTCGTTCTAGAACTGCAACAAAAGGGCTCTCTAATACCCCCGAATCAGAACTAGGCAATAGCGCAGATAAAACAACAATCGTTCCTACAAAAAAGATGATCAATCTCCACAGAGTAGTTCGAATGGCCTTCGGTATCATTTTTTCCGGGTTCGCTGTTTCTCCAGCTGCAATGCCTATTAATTCTGTTCCCGAAAAAGCAAAATTAACCGCAAGCATGGTCATCATAATGGCCGTAGCACCATGAGGAAATAAACCTCCACTTGTAAAATTAGAAAAGAATGGCGTTGCTTTTGAATGAGTCATCGGAAGAAACCCTAGCATTGCCGCTACTCCTAAAACAATAAAAAACACAATAGCTATAACCTTTATCGATGAAAACCAAAATTCGGATTCGGCGAAAAATTTAACAGTCAGGACATTTAATACAAAGATTAAAATGGCAAAAAGAGCACTCCATACCCAAACATTAACCGATGGAAACCATCGCTTCATAAGTAATCCTGCGGCTGTAAATTCAGAACCTAAAGCAACAGTCCAAGTTAACCAATACAACCAGGCTACTGTATACCCTGTACCCGGTCCAATGTATTTAACTGCATAACTATGAAATGCGCCCGTTTCAGGCATATGTACGGAAAGTTCTCCTAAACATAGCATAACTAGATAAACCACTAGCGCACCAACCAAATAGGATAGAATTGTTCCAAATGGGCCAGCTTGTTGAATAGTGTAACCCGAACTTAAGAATAAGCCCGTTCCAATCACCCCACCAAGTGATAGCATGACTAAATGACGTGCTTGCATTTTCCTTTGAAATTCTTGCCCATTTTTGTTCTCCATTTCTACTCTCCTTTAGTTATTACCCAGAAAAAACAAAAAACGCACTCTAAAAAAGAGGGCGCTACTGACAAATAAACACGGAAGCTCTCATCTATCAGGATTATCACCCGCTGGAATTAGCACAGTGTCTACTTAAGCAGACCTGTTGCTGAGGTTTCATAAGGCCAGTCCCTCCACCTCTCTGGATAAGAAATATTTTTTATAACCTTATCAATCCATTCAATAACTGTCAAGATAATTCTGTTTTTTAAAAAAATTATCTATTATAGAAATACAAAAAAAGGAGTATTACTATAACTACAATCCACTCCTTCTTAGGTATTATTTAAAAATCGAACATACAATACGTCATTTATTTATGATACGGTTCACAAGCACTTCCTCAAAATTTGATGCATTTCTAAATATCTTCCTACTTCTTTGGCTACGAGGGTCACCATACATATCCAGCAACTTAGGGATGTGTGACGAGATCCCTTACACTATAAAATTAATTACTATTTTCATATCTTTCATTAAATGTGATTTGTAGCATACATCTACCACAATTTGATCCATAAATTTTCCCTTTTTGCAAGATTAGTGATTTGGGCCATAACCTTGCCACTTTGGCAAAGTTATGGTTCCTTTTATTCGTGGCAAATTTATTGTTCAAAAAAAGACTCTACTTTCTTATGCGAAAAATGCACCTCAATTGTTAGAGATATCAACAATTGAGGTGCATTTCAAAATCTAGGGATTTAATTTTGTAAAACTAATAAACTATTTAACAAGATGAAGATGGTGGTATGCTTTGAGGGAAACGAAATAAATTTTCAGGGTCATACTTCGCTTTTACTTTTCGAAGTTTTTCAAAGTTCAATCCATAATATGCTTTTCCGAAATCTTCAATATTTTGATCCGGAACATTTACATAAGAACCTGTTACATATGGTCGTATCAGCTGGCGTACCCTTTCAACTGATGCCAGATTTGAAGCCTCTTCTGATTTATTTGTCCAACTAGCAGTCCATTCCGTATAAAACAATGGACTTCGCCAAAAGAAAGCTGTTTTACTGCTAGGTACTTTACTTATAGCACCACCCCAATTTATAAAAAAGAAATTGGCTTCTGTCCCAGTAGCTTCTTCTAAAAATTTTCTCATTATCGAAATAGGTTCTTCTGACCAAAGATCAAGTGCCCAAGCCGAAGAAAACTTAACACTCTGATCAGATCTACCAGGTATTGGTTCATCTGGATCTAAAAAGTCTATAGCATCCGGATAAGGTAAAGTTTCTATAACTATTTGTGTTGGGGTTCCAATATTAGTTAAAGGTTCTAATAATTCGATTGCTTCATCTTTTGAACCTAAGAAAATACCTTCAGCATGACATAATCCATTTACTTTGCTATAAATCTCGAGTAAGCATCCTAATCGTGAATCTACAAACGGCGCCCATTCTTGCCAAGCTCTAAACACGGATTCAAATTGTTCCCACGGCCAAATGATATTGAAGACGGTTGCTGTTTTAGGGGCACGACGAACTTTAAAAGTGTATTCAGTATTATATCCAAAATTACCACCTCCACCACCTCTAGAAGCCCATAGTAAATCTTCGTTGTTACAATGATCCGCTTGAAGAATTTCGCCTTTCGCATCTACCATTTCCAATGCAAGGAGGTTATCACTTATAAGACCAATCGATCGTGAAAGTACTCCAAATCCACCACCCATCGTAATTCCTCCGATTCCAACCGTTGGGCTATCTCCAAAAGGAGCCATAAAACCTTCACGAGCTAATCCTTTTACTAATGGGCCAACGTGAATTCCTGTTTGAACGGTTGCAATCGCATTTTTTTTATCTAAAGAAACTTTATTCATGTCACTCACATCAATAACAAGTCCTCCATTTACTACTGAAAGGTTCTTATCTAGAGCATGTCGACCACTTCTAACACGTAAAGGAACTTTATTCTCACGAGCCCATTTAATAGCAATACTTACATCGCCTGAATCTTGTGCAAAAACAAATACGAGAGGAAAGACATCAACATAAGGATTCCAATTTTTAACTGCTTCTAAATAACCTGGATCTCCTTTGAAGATTACTCGTCCTGTTAACTGTGTTGACCCCATATATTCCACTCCCTATAAAAAGTAAATTATAAATCTTATTTAGCAACGGCACCAAATTACGGGATTAAATCAGATATCAAACATAATGGAAATAACTCAAATCGTATGGATTTTTCAGTCATATCTCAGGAGTAATTTTCAGTTTTAGAATATTCTCTAAGTAATACTTGTGGACATCAGAGATGTAAAGATTAATAATTTATGCCCTTATTACTTAAAAATTTTCATTGCTACAGCCCCTATTATTTATATATGAGTAAAGAGTTACTATTATTAAAGGAATTGTTGAATCCATTATTGGTGTAGAATATTTTTTACAATTTTAAGGGTAAGTTAGGGGCGTATCATTAGAGAAATATACGAGCTTACAATGTGATATAGATAAGTACATTTGGGATGTACTTACAGTGCTAACAAATAGTGAGGGCAAATAAAAAAGTGTTAGCAAGTTTGCAAACGAACTTGCTAACACCAATATGAATTAGACATAAAATGCCGCTGATATGTCACATTTAAAAATAGGTTGAATCCATTAAAAAATACTGAGATGAACTACTACTATTTTTCGGGGCAAGTTTATGAGTTAAAAAAAGATTTATGGCAATGTTATGCTTCAAATATTACAAGAATGTTCTCTAAAAACAATGCTTTCTGGCAATATTATAGTTCAAATAACAAAGAATACGAAAATGGATACTAAATGTTACAAGTAATATAAAAAATTATAAAATCAATACACTTCACAAAAATCAGATAATTTTCATATAAAAATTATAGAATTTATTATATACTTGAAACAATACATATAGAGTTACCTACCAAATCGTATCCTCCGAAGTAATTAGGTATTATAAAGTGGTCTCCTTTTTTAAAGAAATAGTGCTCACCTTCTTTAATTAACTCACCTTCCCCCTGTATTACACTAACAAGAAGGAAGGCCTTTTGTTGTTCCAAACTAGTTAATCCATCTAACTCCCATTTTGACACTGAAAAATATGGACATTTTATAAAGTTAGTTATACTCAAATCATCTACTTTTTCATGTTTAACCGTTAACTGATTCGATATAAATGGGGCTTCTATTACATCAATGCTCCTTTCAAAATGCAGCTCACGTAAATTCCCTTCTGAATCTCTTCTATCATAATCATACAATCTATAGGTTGTATCAGAGTTTTGCTGTGTTTCTAATACTAAAATCCCTTTACCAATTGCATGGACAGTTCCACTCGGCACATAGAAAAAATCTCCAGGTTTCACCTTCACACGATGTAACAGTTGGTTCCACTCTTTTTGTTCAATCATAGCCATGAATTCTTCTTTTGTTTTCGCATGATGCCCATATATAATTTCTGCGTCTTTAGTGGAATCGATTACATACCAGCATTCTGTTTTTCCTAGTTCTCCATTTTCATGTACTCTGGCATACTCATCGTTGGGATGAACTTGAACAGATAGGTCCTGATTGGCATCTAAAATTTTTGTAAGAAGAGGGAAACGGTCTCCCTCAATATTACCAAACAAATCTCGATGTTCTTCCCACAATTCCCTTAAAGATAACCCTTTATATTTTCCATTCTTAACAATACTTTGTCCATGTTGATGCGCTGCAAAAGCCCAACACTCTCCAGTTTGATTTGATGGAATTTCATATCCAAAAGAAGTTAAATGTGTCCCACCCCAAATTCTTTCTTTAAAAACAGGTGCAAAAAATAATGGTTCAGTCATGATTTGAATCCTCCATTCTATGCAATTTCATCTAGTAGTTTGTATGCTTCCGCTTTTGTTTGAACAGATAATAACCGCTCTCTATAACTATCATCCATTAGTTTTCGAGAAAGCATTTGAAGGATTTTTAAATGTTCATTTCCTTCATTTCCTTTTGGTACCGCAATCATAAATATTAACTTTGCTTCCGTTCCATCAAGGCTGTTCCAATCTATACCCGATTGTTTAATTCCAAATACCACGCTCGGTTTCCTAACGGCAGCTGATTTCCCATGTGGAATCGCAATGTTTATACCAATACCTGTAGTACTTTCTTGCTCACGGTTCATAATAGCCTGTTTAAATTCTGTCACTGAATGTAATGCACCTACCTGCTTTAACTTTTGAATCATTTCATCAATGATGTCATCTCGTGTTTCCCCTTTTAAGTCCGTTTCAATTAATTCTAAACTTGTAATATCTGTTAATTTTTTAATTTCTACCTTGTCTACTTGTTCGCCTCTTACTTGAGTCTCTCGTTCCAGTTGTTGCACTTCTATTGTTGCTGATACTTCTTTTATTTGTTCATTTTCTTGTTTTTCTAACTTTGAAACGTCTTTTTTCAATACATTTACTACAACAGCTGTGACGACAGAACCTACAATTACAGCTACAAAAAACATAAATACATTATCTACTGCCCCTAACACTGCAACAATTGGACCACCATGTGCCACTCTGTCTCCTACATGACCAATCATTGCAATTACAGCACCCGTCATCGAACCAGCCATTATACTCGGAATAACACGAAGTGGATCTTGTGCTGCAAAGGGAATCGCACCTTCCGTAATACCAAATAGCCCCATTGTGAATGATGCTTTACCCATTTCTCTCTCTGAATCTTGAAATTTCCCCTTACCTATGAAAGTAGCCAGTCCCATTCCAATTGGTGGTATACAAATTGCTGCAGCAATTGGACCCATAATTTCATAGTTTCCTTCTCCAATCATTGCTGAACCAAATAAGAATGCTACTTTATTGACTGGACCACCCATATCAAATGAAATCATTGCCCCTAAAATTAACGCTAAGAGAATTGAACTTGACCCTTGCATACCTGCTAACCAAGCTGTTAATGATACGAAAACTTGTGCAACAGGAGCACCAATAATAAATACAAATGCTAAGCCTACAATAAGAGAAGTAAATACCGGAATAATAATAATCGGCATAATTGGTTGAATCGCTTTTGGAACTTTTAATTTTTTGATTCCTAACGCTATGTAACCAGCTAGAAAACCAGCGATAATTCCACCAAGAAAACCAGCACCACTTTCACTTCCGTAAAAGCTTCCTGTTGCTGCAATATATCCACCAATCATCCCAGGAACAAGTCCAGGTTTATCCGCTATACTATATGCAATATATCCGGCCAGTATTGGAACCATGAACGTAAATGATGCACCACCAATTTTTTCAATGGTTTTCCAAAAAGAACCCTCTGGAATCACTAACCCCCCAGGAGTTTTTTCTCCCCCAAGTGTTAACGCAATAGCAATTAATAATCCCCCAACTACGATAAATGGAACCATAAAAGACACACCATTCATTAAATGACGATATATCGGATTTTGCTTTCTTTCCTGATGGTTACTTTCTACTATTTTTGACTGTGAATGATAAATAGGTACATTCCCGCTGATTACTTTCTGAATTAATTCTTCTGGTTTACGAATACCATCTTGCACTCCGACAACCAACAATTTTCTCCCTACAAATCTATCTTTATTTACGACTCTATCCGCAGCTATAATAATGCCGTCAGCTTCGCGAATATCTTGTTCAGTTAACTCATTTTCTACCCCTATTCCACCTTGGGTTTCAATTTTCATTTGGACCCCTAATTTATCCGCTGTTTTTTGCAAATTTTCAGCTGCCATATAGGTATGGGCAATCCCATTCGGACATGATGTAACCGCTAACAATTTCATTCTTAACCCTCCTTACACTTCTTACTAAGCGCCTACACTTACTATAAATCAATATTACGACGTCAAAAGTTTCATTTTTTACCGTAACTTCCGGAAAAATATACCTTTACCAAAGCAAACAACAGGTTATTTGATCCTCCACTCTTCGGTTAATTATGTAAAAAGGATAAAAATTTCATTACATTTGTTTCTTTCGTAAGCTTTTGAATAAAGGATGGTTGCTCACTTATAAAGGATAGTTCCTGAAACAATTGTTTCGTTACCTCTTGTCCATCACTTTTAACTGCTAGCATAAATACAAGTGATACCTTTTCTGCTCCCCAATCAATTGGTTCCTTTAATGTAGCAATTGCAATTACTGACTCTTGAATAAATCTCGGATGTCCATGAGGAATTGCAATTCCTGCCCCAATTGTTGTTGCTGACATTTTTTCTCTTATGATTGCATTTTCTGCATACTCTTTATCTACATAACCCTTACTATGCAAAGCATACGCTAATTTTTCAATTAGCTCATATGGGTGCTGTATATCCTGTTGTAAAAACACTAAAAATGGAGATGTATAATTGAACATAACAAAGTCTTTTTTTTCTTTATAACTTGGCTCATCATAATTTTGTATAAAGTCCCCTAGCTTCTTTTCTTCTGGCCCCTCTAATAATGGGGATACTACTATATGAGGAATGTTTAATTTTGAAAGAGTAGTAGTTGAAATAACGAGATCCACATCACGATGTTTCATTATATAACTTTGTAAATCAGCTTTTGAAATACAGTCCATGACATGGATATGACGAAATTTACGCTCAATTTTTGTACGTAACAACTGCGACATGCCAATGCCCATATGGCAAACAATAATTACATTTTTAGATTTTTCCTGGTGATTTAACCGTTCAACAGATGCTTCAAAGTGTAGAGTAAGATAAGCCGCTTCTTCTTCTGGAATATATATATTTAGAGATTCATTTATCTCTTCTAATACTTGTATCAATACATTAAACACATAGGGATACATTCTTTTTATATCGTGTAACATCGGATTAGAGACAGAAAGATCATAGCTTAAGCGATTCAATGCGGTATATAGATGAATCGTTAACCCTTCAATTAAAATTTTGTCTTTACTGAAATCAATTTCATACAACTGCGACATACGTTTAACTAATTGCTGTATAACCATAGAAAGAATTGGATTACTTTCAGTAAGTGTGCTATCCTGCATTGGTTTATCTTGATAACGGATTTTCCCACCTAAAATATGAGCTGTTAAATACGTAACTTCTTCTTCTGTAAAATGAACTGAAAAAACACATTCCAACTGTTTTAAAAATTCCAATGTCCATATATATTCTTTTGTTTCTTTCAGTATTTTCATTTCCTTTTCAGCATTTAAAATAGGTTGCTTAAGTTTCATTCTCCGTACCATAAGCAACGTATGTACTAATAAACTTTCAAATGTATCATCTGTAAAAAACAATGCATTTCGTTTTTGTAACGCTTTCAATTCGTTCGTAACAAATTCAACCTCATGATATTGAAATTGTTCTTTAATAAATTGATTTGTAAGATCAGAATTACGAATCAAATCTGATAATCTAGCCAATGCTCTTCTTTTTTTCTTTTCATTTCCATCAATAATAAGTCCAACTCGCTGTTTTGAAACAATGGTTAAATCAAAATGATGTAACCATTTTTCAATTCTATCTAGATCTTTTTTTATAGTCGTTCGACTGACAAAATGTTGGGATGCCATTTCCTGTGCAGTAACTGCCTTTACATTCATTAATAGGTTGTATGCAATTTGCAGAATTCTTTCTTCATCTGATTCATACTTTGTGCGATTATTAATACAATAGAGTTTATTAAACAAGTCCACCTTTTCATATTCCTTAATCTCTAAGTACACACCTAATCCCGGCTTCCTAACAAGAATCGCACTTGAATAATTCGCAAGGTGCTCCTCAATTATTTTAAAGTCATTACGAATTGTTTTTTCAGAGCAATTCACCTTATCCGCAAGGTCTTGTACTAATGAATAGTCGTTAGATTCAGATAATAGTAGAAATAAAATTTCTTTTTGTCTTGTATTCATAAATTTCACCTATCTCTTATATCTTTCTATGTTATATGCATTACTTTACAAGATACTTTTACCCTCTCTTATAACTAGCAATTTCGATTAATTATACTCACTTTCAAATTTTAGCTACCTTACGTTAAAAATTCTTATTTAGAATTAATTATTTTTTTCGATACCTCAGCATCGTTTCTATATTAAGTATCTTCAGCATCTAAGAAGACAATTAATTTCAATATACCGTAAAGTATCCCAATTAAAAGTTTAATTTATTACCAAGGCTCCGGAAAAGCTGCTTTATTTCTGTAACGAAATAAAATTAGTTAAAATTAGCTTTGGGAGCGACAATCGAAAATAGAATAACGCTTTTTTGTTGAAATTCTATAAATCCACAGGCCGAATATTTCATTTATTATAATGACACAAATTCTGATAGCAAAGTACTTGCACTATGCATACCTCATCCTTTTCTGCTTAAATACGTAAAACTCATATAACGTTAACTATTTTAATTTCCAAAGACTGTAATAATAACGAAATTCTTTAATAAAATCCTGTATTAGTAGTTTTTTTATCTACATAATTAATTTTAATCTCTCTTCTAGAATCTCCCTATCTGATTGTGATTTTGAAATTACAAGACATGTATCATTCCCACAAATACACCCTACTTTTTCTTTCCAGTCTACAGAGTCTAATAACACCCCTATAACATGTGCATTACCCGGTAAAGTTTTAATAATGGTTAATTGATTTATATAATCAATCTTTACGACAACTTCTCCCAACTTTTTCTTTAACATCATATCAGTTTGTATATTATCTCCTGTGAAGTTTTTATATATAGTTAAACCGTTTGAAGAAACTGTCTTTATTATATTTAATTCGCGAATATCTCGCGAAATAGTAGCTTGTGTTGCAATTTCCCCCTTTTTTGCTAACAGCTCTACTAACTTTTCTTGTGTATCTATTTCATGCTCTCTCACCGCTTGTTTAATTAGCCTTTGTCTTTTCTCTTTTCTCATAAAAGACGCCCCTTATATCGTTATACTTTTATTATATCTTCCTATAAATTTTATTCGAAAGAGGTAAAAGGGAATGTTGCGGAAACGTTCATAGTTTTGAGCACTTTACCCCCTTATGGGGGGTCCACCACACATCCATCAACTTAAGAAAAGTAAACACCCCAAAAACAAAAAATGAGCTGACTTCTCAAAATAACTAACTATAGAGAAAGAAAAATTTCATTTAGTGGGTACTTCAAAACCTTAGCTTGATTGCGATTGAGGCACCATATCAAAAAAGAAAATTGTGCATTTAGACATATTTTCCAACCGCTTCCTGTACGTTAAGGGACTCGTTATTTTTTTACAGTTTTTTATTATGAAATTCTAAATAACTAATTATAATAGGTGAAAAAAACGATCAATAGTTGGGGTACAGAAAGGATTCGAATTTACATTCTTTCTCAATACATATCATGGATAAATAAAGTAAAATATGGGTTGGGGCTATGTCTTATGTTGTGTTAATCCTAACAATAACTAAGGGTACATAATATGCTTTCATACCTTTGAATAATTTTGTTATAGAAGGGATGGAGATTTAACTGGCTCAAATTGTTGGTATTGATAGATACCTTTGTACTGGGGCTTTAATCTATATGCGTGAGGGCCTTTCCCTAAGTCTTTTCAGGAAGTAAGGATCCGTAAGCAAACACTTATACAATATGAATAGAGGAGAGGAATGCCTTATGAAAATACGTAGTCAAATTACATGTGCAAGTCTGGCCCTTTTAATAGCTGGAAGTTCCCTGTTATATACAACACCAACCTCAATTGTAAAAGCAGAGCCTACTCAAAATGTATCTAGTTCGTTACAAACAAATACTCAACGAGATCGTACTTCTGTCAAGCAAGCAATGCGGGATACATTGCAATTTGGATACCCCGGGATACTTGCTAAAACTTCTGAGGATGGAAAAACGTGGGGGTATGCCGCTGGAATAGCGGATCTGAGAACCAAGAAACCAATGAAAACAGATTTTCGCTTTCGCATTGGGAGTGTGACGAAGACGTTCACCGCAACAGTTGTACTTCAATTAGTTGGAGAGAATCGCCTGAAGCTAGACGACCACATCGAAGACTGGTTGCCTGGTGTCATTCAAGGAAATGGATATGATGGTAACAAGATTACTATCCGGGAGATATTGAACCATACAAGTGGTATCGCTGAATACTCAAGGTCAAAAGACGTTGATTTTACGGATACAAAAAAATCGTATACGGCTGAAGAGTTAGTGAAGATGGGGATTTCTTTTCCTCCAGACTTTGCTCCAGGAAAGGGCTGGTCTTATTCAAACACAGGATACGTATTACTGGGTATCCTTATTGAAAAAGTAACTGGGAACAGCTATGCGGAAGAGGTTGAAAATCGAATTATTGAACCACTTGAATTGTCGAATACATTCCTACCAGGCAACTCAAGTGTTATTCCAGGCACTAACCATGCCCGTGGATATGTCCAACCAGACGGAGCAAGTGAGCTAAAAGACGTTACTTATTATAACCCAAGTGCAGGTAGCTCTGCTGGAGATATGATTTCTACTGCTGACGACTTAAACAAATTTTTCTCTTACTTGCTTGGTGGCAAATTACTGAAAGAACAGCAACTAAAACAAATGCTTACTACAGTTCCTACAGGAAAAGAAGGAATCGATGGATATGGTCTTGGAATCTATGAAACTAAACTTCCAAGCGGTGTCTCGATATGGGGACACACAGGTGGCATTCTAGGGTTTACTACTCTTGTTGGAGGTAAACTTGGAGGCAAGCATACGTTGGTCGTCAATTGGAATAGTTTGGGTAGAACTGACAGTCCTAATCCTTTTAAAAAAATTTTACTTGCTGAATTTAATAAGTAGGAAAAATTTATCGTAGTTTTCATAGTTAAAAATATACTTTTCTGTTTCAAAAGCCCCAACTTATTTTCAAGAAAAATTTGGGGCTTTTTTGTTTTGATGGCGTTTATTCTCCTTAAGTTGATGGATGTGGGGTACCGCCACATCGCTATCAAGCTAAGCTCATACAACGTCAATCATAGTAGAGGTTGCTTTTTTTTCTAAAGGCTACGTGTAGGAAATTTAAAGATTTGCATATGAAATAAACCCTAACG
>NZ_JBQAEH010000020.1:0-25603 GCF_051915225.1 Bacillus cereus group sp. MYBK95-2
AGAACCAGATAAAGTTTTATTAGAGGATCAGCATATTTTAATAACAGTGTTGTTATATGCGATAACAGTTATTATTATACTATTGAACTTTTAATTACTCTATTCGGGTTTGTTAAAACGTTTAAGAGGAGTGTCTTAAACGTTTTTTATTTGGAATAAAACATTTTTTGAATATAAACAGTTAAGGAGTATAGAGATGCAACAATTTTTGATGATTATTTTATCAGTTGGTATGGGAGTTGTAGGGCAAATTTTATTAAAGTTTGGCGCAATGAAATCACAAAGTTCAGCGGCTGTAGGTATTATGAATTTCATTAACGTACCGAACTTTTTCGGACTAGCTTTTTACGGTTTAAGTGCATTATTATGGATGATTGTGCTGAGAAAGG
Organism: Bacillus cereus group sp. MYBK95-2; assembly: GCF_051915225.1. NCBI lineage: Bacteria > Bacillati > Bacillota > Bacilli > Caryophanales > Bacillaceae > Bacillus > Bacillus cereus group sp. MYBK95-2. Next base: position 390 of record NZ_JBQAEH010000020.1, read on the forward strand.
TTGATTTAAGTTATGCATACCCAATGGTGAGTTTCGGATATGTGTTTGTTATTATTGCATCAGCATTATTATTTGGTGAAACAATCAATTTCATGAAAATTGCTGGAATGGTATGTATAGTAGCTGGCATTTTATTTATTGCAAAATCATAGGAGGTAAAGCAATGGGAACATATTTATATTGTGTACTTCCATTTATAGCTTGGGTAGCTTCGGGAGTATTGAAATTTTTAGTGAATTATCTTCGTTCTGGAAAAGATGCTTTTCGTTTAGTAGGAAATGGTGGATTTCCTAGTACGCATACAACGATTTTATCAAGTATGGTCATGACAATAGGGTTTCATGAAGGTTTTAATACCCCGATGTTTGGAATCGGGATGGCAATTTTAACAATTGTTATCATTGATGCCACAGGACTTCGCCGTACAGTTGGTAAACATGCAAGAATGTTGAATAAACATATAAGTTCGGAAGAAGAAAAATTAAGAGAGCGCCAAGGACATCATTGGCATGAGATTTTTGGTGGACTTGTGTTAGGAACAGTTATTGGGTATGTAGCACATCTAATTATGGTATTTCTACCTTAGAGAGGAGAAGAAGTATTGAGTATTTGGAATGGTTATAAAGGAAAGGGGATATTAGCCCTTGTCCTTTTCATTTTTTATTGGTCATTTTATTTTTTTATCGGTTGGAAAATGGAAAACGACTCTAAGATTTTAACAGCTTCCTGGTATGACATGTATTTTTCTTTTGATCAGGGTTATTACATTTTAAGTTTTTTCTTGGCTAAAATACCAATTGCAGATGAAGTGTTGTTTCGACATCCATTTTTAAATTTTTTAACTGAGGAAATAGCAACAGTGGTATCATCACTAGGTGTAAAAAATGTAGTGCAAGGTATTATATTTTTCCAAGCATTCTTAAGTACGATAAGTGTAGTCATGATTTACATGTTATGTTGTAAAATTTGTAAGAATGTAATTGTTTCTTTCCTATTAGCGGTTATGTACGGATTTTCAGCTACTATGTTAGTTATTACGTGGACACCGGAATCTTTTGTTTATGCCAATTTCACATTGGTACTGATGTGCTTTGTATGTTATCCGTTTATTACAGGAGAAAAAGAAGCGAAAGCAGGATTCAGCGTTGCTAATATGTTATTGGCAATAGGAATAACGGGAGTTACATTAACAAATTCGTTTATGTGGTTTTTAGGTAGTGTAATGAGTTATAAAACATTAAAGAAAAGAATCATTTGGACTGGTATTTCTATCATTGTGGTCGTTCTTCTTTTCGTATTAGTGATTATAGAAAATAACATATCACTTATTGATGTGATCAATACTAATATTAAATTTACAGAGAAACAAGGTTTTTCAGAGGAATATGTAGGGTCTAAGTATATACTAGCATTTCATTTAGTATTAGGATCTTCATTCATCTTTGGACCATTCTCGGAAGTTACTTTAAGACAAGGTGAGCAATTCGCACAATTAAATATGCTTCCATCGCATACTATGATCGGATGGATTGTGATTGTATCTGTGTATGCTTTTATAATAGTAGCTGTATGGAAAAACTTTAGAAAAGAACCTTTTGTAAGGTTTTTAAGTTTCTGTTTACTATTTAATATTGTTTTACATGGAATTATTGGTTTTGGGGCATCTGAAGCATTTATTTATGGTGCACATATGCTGTTTACAATACCGTTATTATTGGCATATGGTTTTAAAGTGATGAGACGTGTAAAAGTAGTTGCTTTATGTTTAATATTAATATTAATAATTATAAATAATTTTGAAAGTATGCTATATTTTTACCATTTTGCAGTCTCCAATTATTCTTTATAATAAAATAGATTTTTAATAAAAGGGTACTTTAGATAGGATGTCTAAAGTACCCTTTTTTACTATTTCTTAAAAATAGATACAAAATAATAGCCGGAAGTGTAGCATTTTAGAAAAAATATAGTTGTTATGAAAGAACTCTAAACATGTTTTGAGTACAAAAAGAGTTAGCAAGACATGAAGTGATAATTATTGTACTTAGATATCGCTGTGTGCACATAATTTATGGGGCAGTTCCAGCAATGGGTAGGTAATTCGTATACTTTTCGAGCATTTTGTAGAAGAATAATTTTTTGAAGAAAAAGCTGTCTCAAATTTTGGAGACAGCCTTTTTTATTGATATAGTAGGTATATTTGTTGGTAATTCGATATAACTTCATTTACTACCGCGCTGTTCAAAAAAGTGTTTATAAAGAAATCGTATACAAAACCCCATTTAAAGCAAAAGAAGTACGGCCCGTTTCTTCAGAGACAACTAATATAAGTGCATCACTCTTTTCTGATAAGCCAATTGCAGCTCTGTGACGTGTTCCTAGCTCAGGATCAACTTCTGTACTTTTCGTTAAAGGAAGAATATTAGCAGCTGAGACAATATGATTATTTTTTACGAGAACGGCACCGTCATGAAGAGGGTTACCTGGATAAAATATTGATTCGAGTAATGGTGCAGTTAAATGAGCGTTTAATGTCGTTCCAGTTTGAATGAGAGCTTCAAGCGTCTCGTTTCGTTCCACAACGATAAGAGCACCATGTTTTCTGGCGCTTAAATGTTGGATAGCTGTCGTAATAAAAGATGAACTTTCCGTATAAGGTGATAAATATGCCTGAATGTAGTATGTAGCTGCCAATGTTTGTACATTTGCTAACATATGATGAATATCTTCCATTTTGCATAAAATACATTCGTCTTCTTTATCGATTGCGTTCCTCATAATCGATAGTTCTTTTTCAGCAATTTCAATCATTTGCTTTGTTTGTATTTTGAGCTCTTCTGACAAGCCCCATTCGTGCATAATCCTCATTCCCTTTAGTGGAGTATTTAACAATAGTGTATACAAATATTCCTAGTAAAATCCTGCTAGATTTTATAAAATATTGAGATACAGCATGTTTTTTTCATATAATAAAGGTATGACGAGCGAGAGGAGAGAGAAGAATGAATTGGAAACAAGAATTTAGTCGCTGGCTTTCTTACGCACAATTAGATGCAGAATTAAAAGAACAGCTAGAAAATATGAAGCAAGATGAGAAGAAAATCGAGGATAGCTTTTATAAAAATCTAGAGTTTGGCACAGGTGGTATGCGTGGTGAACTTGGTGCTGGTACGAACCGTTTAAACGTATATACAGTTCGTAAAGCAACAAAAGGATTAGCAAGCTTTATTGAAAAATTAGGTGAGGAAGCGAAAAAACGCGGTGTTGTTGTAGCCTATGATTCTCGTCATAAATCACCTGAGTTCGCAATGGAAGTTGCTGCTACACTTGGGGCACGCGGTATCACAACATATGTGTTTGAAAGCTTACGTCCAACGCCAGTACTTTCTTTCGCAGTTCGTCATTTACATACAGTAAGTGGAATCGTTCTTACGGCAAGCCATAATCCACCTGAATATAACGGATACAAAGTATATGGTGAAGATGGTGGGCAGTTACCTCCAAAAGAAGCAGATGAGTTAATTAGCTACGTAAATGCAGTAGAAGATGAATTAACAGTTGAAGTCGCTGATGTAGAGCAATTAAAAGCTGACGGTTTATTACATATTATTGGACAAGAAGTAGATAATGCATATGCTGCAGAATTGAACAATGTCATCATTAATAAAGAAATGGTGCAAAAGGTTGGTAAAGACTTAAAAATCGTCTTTACACCATTACACGGAACATCAAATATTTCTGTACGCCGTGGTTTAAAAGAAGTTGGATTTACAGATGTAACAGTTGTAAAAGAGCAAGAGTTACCAGATCCAAACTTCTCTACAGTAAAATCACCGAACCCAGAAGAGCACGCAGCGTTTGAGTATGCCATTCGTGACGGTGAAAAGGTAGGCGCAGATGTATTAATCGCAACTGATCCTGACGCAGATCGTCTAGGTGTAGCGGTGCGCAATCATAATGGTGAGTTCCAAGTATTAACAGGAAACCAAACAGGTGCATTAATGCTTGATTACTTACTATCTCAAAAGAAAGAAAACGGAACGCTTCCGGAGAACGGTGTCGTATTAAAAACAATCGTAACGTCTGAGATTGGCCGTACAATTGCGAAAGCATACGGTTTAGATACAGTTGATACGTTAACTGGATTTAAATTTATCGGTGAGAAAATTAGGCAGTATGAAGAAAGCGGACAATATGAATTCCAATTCGGTTATGAGGAAAGCTATGGTTATTTAATCCGCCCATTCTGCCGTGATAAAGATGCAGTACAATCTGTCCTATTTGCATGTGAAGTAGCTGCATACTACAAATCACAAGGGAAAACGTTATATGACGGTCTATTAGAAGTATTTGAGAAGTACGGTTTCTTCCGTGAAGACCTTGTATCGTTAACGTTAAAAGGAAAAGATGGAGCTGAAAAAATCCAAGAGATGATGGCAACGTTCCGTGAGAATCCTCCAAAAGAAGTAGCGGGCTTAACAGTCGTAGCAGTGGAAGACTATAAAGCAAGCATCCTTACATCTTTACAAGATGGACATAAAGAAGAGATTCACTTACCGAAATCAAATGTGTTAAAATATCAATTAGAGGATGGTTCATGGTTCTGCCTACGTCCATCTGGAACTGAGCCGAAGATTAAGTTTTACTTTGGTGTAAAAGATAGTTCTTTACAAAATAGTGAACAAAAGTTACTTACTATTAAAGAAGACATTATGAATCGTTTATAATACAAAGTAATTTTAAGTAGTAAGGAACAAAAGGGAGCGAAATCTCCCTTTTGTTTTATGTAGGAAATAATTGCTATTGATTCCGACAGGAGAGAGGGTATTTTGTGATGAAAAAAGTAAGAAAAGCGATAATCCCAGCAGCTGGATTAGGAACACGTTTTTTACCAGCAACGAAAGCAATGCCGAAAGAAATGTTACCGATAGTAGATAAACCAACGATCCAATACATTGTAGAAGAAGCAGTGAAATCGGGTATCGAAGATATTATTATCGTTACTGGTAAAACAAAGCGTTCTATTGAAGATCATTTTGATAATGCATTTGAACTAGAACAAAACTTATTAGAGAAGAAAAAATATGAGTTGCTTGAAAAAGTACAAGCTTCTTCAAAAATGGTAGATATTCATTATATCCGTCAAAAAGAGCCGAAGGGACTAGGACATGCTGTTTGGTGTGCGCGTAAATTCATTGGTGATGAGCCGTTTGCAGTGTTACTAGGTGATGATATTGTCCAAGCTGAGAAACCGTGTTTACGTCAATTAATGGATGAGTATGAAAAAACACTTTCTTCTGTTATTGGTGTACAAACTGTTCCAGAGTCGGAAACACATCGCTATGGAATTATCGATCCATTAGAACAAGAAGGTCGTCGTTACCAAGTTCGCAATTTCGTTGAGAAACCAGCACAAGGTACAGCTCCTTCAAACTTAGCAATTATGGGCCGTTACATTTTAACGCCTGAAATCTTTATGTTCTTAGAACAGCAACATGTCGGTGCTGGTGGTGAAATTCAATTAACAGATGCAATCCAAAGCTTAAATGAAATCCAACGTGTATTTGCTTACGATTTCGAAGGAAAGCGCTACGACGTAGGTGAAAAGCTAGGATTCGTTCAAACGACAATTGAAATGGCCCTGCAACACCCAGAATTGCGTGATGACATGGTTGCAATGATGAAGAAAATTTTAGAAGAACAAGCGAATCAAGAGTCTTAATATAAAAAAAGAGTTATTGCAGCAATCTGCAATAACTCTTTTTTATTATGAAATCGTCGAATGAGAATGCTGATAAGCAGAACGACGCACAGCATAGTATATGCGAGGTGCGATAATAGCACCGATAATTGTAAATGCAATATCTTTTACTGCAAACCACATCATAATCATCCAAGCAGCTTTATAGCTCATATTACCGCCCATAAAGAGATTGACTGCTCCGTACATGTAAGTAGTACCGATTATATAAGTTAAAATAATTCCAGTGAAAGAGGCAATTGCAAATGTAATGAAAGTTGGTCTTTCTTTTTGTTCTACTAGTTTTCCTGATACGTAAGCAACGATAATAAAGGCGATAATAAAACCACCAGTAGGATCTAAAAGTGCTCCAAATCCAGCTTTGAAGTTAGCGAAGATTGGTGCGCCGGCTAAGCCAACGAGCATATATACAGTCATGGATAAGGCACCAAGTCTACTTCCAAGAAGAAGACCTGCTAAAATTGCGAAAAATGGTTGCATAGATAATGGGATGCCTGCTACTTGTAAGAAAGGTGCCCAAGATACAATATTTGCACCGATGGCCATAAGAGCAACGAACATGGCAGCTAATGCTAAATCTAAAACATGTAATCTTCTCATAATGTTAACCTCCTGTTGTTTTTAGGTTAACATTATCGTAGCGAAAATATTTACTTGTTGTCAATCAAAATATTTTGATAAGAAGGCTTTAAATAGTCTCTTAGCAACGTATATGGAATACGAAATTGCGGAATTCCACTTGAATAGGGAGCAATCTCATATAAAGGGAAATAAATGACGAGATTGTCTGGCTCTAAAAAGAAGTGAAATTTTTTCATACTCATTACTTTTTCAGTTGCATCAGGAAAATAAATGCTTTCATTTTGTTTAATTTGTCGTACAATCTCTGCACGGATTACATCTTTATATTTATCCTTTTGTTGAAATAAATCGTCTAAGTGCAGCACCTTTTTTTCGTTTAAATCAAATGTATTTGCCTTCCACGTATAAAGACCGTGTGCTCCGCCAGTATATTGATAGTAATTCACATATAGGCTAAGAAAAGGTGGTTTGTTTAAAGAGACTTTATAATCAACATTTGCTACGTACGGATGAAAGGGTGTACTAGATCCTTCTGTCTCTTTATAATATTTTTTTGCTTCTTTTTCTAATTTGTTTTTAAATTTGTCAGTGGATTTTTTGTAGTATAAATTGAGTTTATTTTGAAATTTAGAATCAGAAAAGTTGTGAAAAGAAGGCCTATTTATTTGATATTCTATATAAGGTTTCTTACCTTTTTGCGTTACAGTCTTAACATCGATTGTCAGGTTAGATGCTTTGGCTGTTATTGCACAATTTGGTACAATAGTCAGCAAGGAGAACATAAGCAGTAATATACAAAATTTCTGTTTCATTTAGGTGAAGCCTCCTTATATAAGTGTTATAAGTAGTTTGAAAATAAATAGGTAAAATTATACATTTAATTAAAGTAAGAGAAGGGGGAAGCGATATGGCAAAAACTTTAATGGATTCACTTGGAATTGAGTTGTTAGAGATGACAGAAGATAAGGTAGTTGCTACGATGCCTGTTGATGAGCGTACGCATCAACCGTTTGGATTTTTACATGGAGGTGCATCGGTTGCATTAGCGGAAACAGTGGCAAGTGTTGGTTCATATAATTTAATTGATCAAGAAAAATGTATTTGTTTCGGATTAGAAATTAATGCAAACCACATTCGCTCAAAGAAAGATGGAATTGTAACAGCGATCGGAACACCGATACATAGAGGACAATCGACAATGGTTTGGGATGTTCGTATTATTGATGAAAATGATGATTTACTATGTATATCAAGATGTACAGTAGCAATTAAAGAAAAACGTGAAAAGTAAAAAAGAGGCGCTCTTATGAGCAGCCTCTTTTTCTTATAATTAGAACTGGATTTTCTTCTCTAAGAAACCTTTTAGTTCGCTAATTGGCATACGAACTTGTTCCATTGTGTCACGGTCACGTACTGTAACAGCTTTGTCTTCAACTGAGTCGAAGTCGTATGTGATACAGAATGGTGTACCGATTTCGTCTTGACGACGGTAACGTTTACCGATAGAACCAGTTTCATCAAAGTCTACCATGAAGTCTTTAGCTAATTCTGCGAATACTTCAGTAGCACCTTCAGATAGCTTCTTAGATAATGGTAAGATAGCTGCTTTGTATGGTGCTAAAGCAGGGTGGAAACGAAGAACTGTACGAGAATCGTTTTCTAATTGCTCTTCTTCATATGCATCACATAAGAATGCTAATGTTACGCGGTCTGCGCCTAAAGATGGCTCGATGCAGTATGGCACGTAACGCTCATTCGTTTGTGGATCAATATAGTTAAAGTCTTCGTTTGAATGTTCCATGTGACGTTTTAAGTCGAAGTCTGTACGAGATGCAACGCCCCAAAGTTCGCCCCAACCGAATGGGAATTTGAATTCAATGTCAGTTGTTGCATTACTGTAGTGAGATAACTCTTCTTCACCGTGGTCACGAAGACGCATGCTCTCTTCAGACATACCAAGTGAAAGTAACCAGTTTTTACAAGTTTCACGCCAGAATGCAAACCACTCTAAATCTTCACCAGGCTTACAGAAGAATTCAAGTTCCATTTGTTCGAATTCACGTGTACGGAATGTGAAGTTACCAGGCGTGATTTCGTTACGGAAACTCTTACCGATTTGGCCGATACCAAATGGAAGCTTTTTACGCATAGAGCGTTGAACGTTTTTGAAGTTTACGAAAATACCTTGTGCTGTTTCAGGACGAAGGAAGATTTCGTTTGTGCTAGACTCTGTAACACCTTGGAATGTTTTGAACATTAAGTTGAACTGACGGATTTCAGTGAATTCTTCACTACCGCAATCAGGACATTTTACTTCATGTTCTTTCATTAAGTCAGCCATTTGGTCGAAAGTAAGACCATCAACAACCATTTCGATGCCTTTTGCATCTAAAGCATCCTCAATTAATTTGTCAGCACGGTGACGAGCTTTACATTTTTTACAGTCGATCATTGGATCGTTGAAGTTACCAACGTGACCAGAAGCGATCCAAGTTTTAGGGTTCATTAAAATAGCTGCGTCTAAACCAACGTTGTATGGAGATTCTTGAATGAATTTTTTCCACCAAGCTTTTTTAACATTATTTTTTAATTCGATTCCAAGTGGACCGTAATCCCAAGTGTTTGCAAGACCACCGTAAATTTCAGAACCAGGGAAAACAAAACCGCGATGTTTCGCTAAGTTTACAACTTGTTCCATTGAATACATAAGAAAATCCTCCTTTTGAAAGTTAACGTATTGGCGATGACATACTCTGATACTTTGGAAACGAGCAGTATATGCTAAAAAGAACATAAAAAAACGCTCATCCCAAGGCTTATTTGCCTAGGGACGAGCGTTTGCCCGCGGTTCCACCCTAGTTGATACACAAAAGGTGCATCCACTTTATCATGTATTGCTCGGGACTGCCGTTTCCTTGCGGCTTCAGGCTTTCACTATCCCTGAATCGCTTTTTATGCAAGTACTTATAAGTCCGTCATCGCTACTTATATTAATAATAATGAACATATTCTAACACGTTCTTTTTTAAATCTCAATAGAGGAACGCGTCTATCTATGATAGAGTCTCGCCTATTTTTTCATTATTTATTCCGTAATTTTGCTTAATATGCTTAATTGCTTCACGCTTACTTAATGGAGCGAGCTCATTGTTTTGAACGTATTCCCAAACTACATCCGGATTTGTTTTTGCATATTCACGAAGGACCCAGCCAATCGCTTTTTGAATGAAAAATTCTTTTGAAGAATGTAGTTGTCCAATAATCCAGAAAAGAAGTTCTTCATCCATCTTTTGTTTATATTTTAGTTGGAATAAAATAGCGGCACGTTGTAACCATATGTTATCTGATGCAATCCATTTTGGAATATAGGCAGAAATTAATTCTGGATGTTTTAAAAAGATATCGCCTAAAAATGTAGGGACGATGCTATCGACAGAGTCCCACCAAGATTTTGTGACAATCAGTTCTTCTAAGAAGGGGATATGAGTTTCGTTTATATGCTTTTTATATTTTTGCATAATATCAAGTGCGGCCGCTTGGAATTCACGTTCTGGTAAGTCCCAAAGCTCACGTATGATAATTTGGAAGTCTTTTTGATCTGGGAGAGTATGTATTTGAATGATGTCTTTTAATAATTGGCGTCTTTCCGGTGTTTGAATACCCAGAAATAGGAAGTGATTTTTCATATAACGAGCCATAGGTTCTGCTTTTTCAGGATTTTGATGAGCTGTGAAATGCTCTTGTAATGCTTTTACAAATGGATGCATAAGTGTTGCTCCTCTCTTATTCTCTTTCTTCTCTTATTATACAAAGAGTTTGGATAAATTTTAAAACATAACTTGCAATGTAATGAAATATGTTGAAAGTAGAGAGGAGAGGATAAGATGGAGGATCAAGGCGTATTAGCAGGTTTCTTTGCTCTTAGTTTTGCGTTTATTCTTGTTATATTGATTTGGGCAATTATTTCATATTTGTTAACGGCTTTTGCACTTTATTCGATGGCGAAAAATGATGGTGCAACGGACGGGGTGCTTGCGTTTATTCCGTTTTTGAATAGTAAGACATGGGGTGACTTAGCGAAAGATAAATTACCAGATTTTTTGAAAGAAGAAGCAGGGTGGAAAGTATTCGGTATATACGTTGCATGTTTTATTTTTAATTTCGTACCAATTATAAGTTTACTAGCAACAGCTGTATCGATTGTATTGTCCATTTATCTTATCTACGCTATTTTAGACAGATACGGAACGAACTCTATATTATTTACGATTATTCATGTAATCACATTTTCAGTGTTCTTACCGATTCATTTATTTATCATTCGAAATGAACCGGTGAGATATAAAGAGTAGATTTTTCTTTTTTGTTGATAAGTCGATATATTTTAGATATAAGTAAAAAAGCGCCCTGATTATCAGAGCGCTTTTTTTACTACATAAGATAGCGTAAATAAATATAAATGTGAGAAATGATTAATGAAACGATCATAATTGGGAAACCGACTTTTAGGAAGTCCATGTAACTAAATTTATGTCCTTCGCGGCTCGCGATACCTGCAACGATTACGTTAGCAGAAGCTCCGATTAATGTTCCGTTTCCGCCCAGACAAGCACCTAGTGCTAATGCCCACCATAATACATCGATTTGTGCGTCAGATGGTGATAAGCCTAGCCCAACTGCCATATCGTTAATAAGTGGAATCATTGTTGCAACGAATGGGATGTTATCAATTGTTGCAGAGGCGATACCAGATACCCATAAAATAAGGATGGATGCGTAAGAAATATCTCCGCCTGTTATACCAATTACTTTTTGAGCTAACATTTTGATAAGACCGATATCGATAAGTCCTCCAACAAGTACGAATAGCCCTGCGAAGAAGAAGATTGTTACCCATTCTACACTTGCGAATACCTCTTCAATTTCATGTTCTTTCACACCAATTAACATAAGTACAGTAGCACCAGTTAAGGCGATAATAGCGGCATCAATATGGAAAATAGAATGAGTCATGAAACCTACAATTGTAAGTCCAAGTACCGTTAAAGATTTTTTCATTAATACTGGATCTTTAATGTATTGTTTTTCATCTAAGCTCATTAATTTTTTAACTTGTACAGGATCGGCAATTAATTGTTTACGGTACATGAAGTAAAGTATTGTTGCTGTAACTGCAATAATAATAATTACGATTGGTGCTAGATTCAATAGGAAAGCATTGAAGTCTAAATGCTTATTTGCAGAACCAATCATAATGTTAGGTGGATCACCAATTAATGTTGCTGTTCCTCCAATATTTGAAAAAATAATTTCAGAAAGTAAATAAGGAACAGGATTTACTTGCAGTATGCGCGTAATAGATAAAGTAACTGGAACAACAAGAAGTACAGTTGTAACGTTATCTAAAAATGCGGAGCCAAGCGCGGTAAGTAGGGAAAGGGAAATTAAAATTTTAATTGGATTTCCTTGTGCCCCTTTTGCTGCTTTAATGGCAACGTATTGGAAAACACCTGATTTACTCGTAATGTTCACCAAAATCATCATACCGATGAGTAGCGTAATTGTTCCCCATTCAATATGTTTCGTAAAGGCGTTATGTAAATCGACGACCCCCACAATTACCATGAATGCTGCACCGAGAAGTGCGATGACAGCGCGATTAATTTTTTCAGAAATAATAATGGCATATGTAATTAAAAAGACTGCGATAGCAAAATAATACTGCCAGTTAGCGAGTTCTTGCGTTGTTTCGTGCAAAAATCTCATCTCCTTTCATTCATTTTTCTTAGTGTGTCAAATATTAACTAGATGAAACACACATAACGTCATTATAAAGTAGAAAAACTGCGGATGTAAATGAAAGGAGAGATTTTGTCATATTTTCTGCATAGGTCATTTTTTCTTATTTTTTAAAATATTTGTGGGCATTTGACATATATATAAGATACATCCAATCTGAATATTTAAAATGGAATTAGCATTCGAGCTTGTTCGTGTAGGAGTGTCAAATAGAAAGGAATGACAAAAATGATAAGGAAGGGATCGTATGGATGAACAACGATTTTTATTTTTAGACTTTGAGTTTACGATGCCCCAGCATAGAAAGAAACCGAAAGGATTTTTTCCAGAGATTATTGAGGTAGGACTCGTTTCAGTTGCTGGCTGTAAGGTAGAAGATACGTATTCATCACATGTCAGGCCGAAAACATTTCCTTCTTTAACGGATCGATGTAAGAAGTTTTTGGGAATAAAACAAGAAGTCGTGGATAAAGGGATTTCATTTCCTGAACTCGTTAAGAAGCTTGCAGAATACGAAACGAAATGTAAACCGACAATTGTAACGTGGGGAAATATGGATATGAAAGTGCTGAAACATAATTGTGAAATGGCAGGGCTAGCTTTTCCATTCTTCGGACAGTGTCGTGATTTATCGCTTGAGTATAAGAAGTTTTTTGGAGAAAGAAATCAAACAGGATTATGGAAAGCGATTGAGGCGTATGGAAAAGTAGGGACAGGGAAGCATCATTGTGCGCTTGATGATGCGATGACGACGTACAATATTTTTAAACTAGTAGAAAAAGATAAAGAGTATTTAGTAAAGCCAGCACCTCCAACATTAGGAGAACTTGTTGATTTTTCAAAAGTGTTAAAGAAAGTGAGCACACAGTAACGACCAAATTGCACATTATGTAATTTGGTCGTTTTGTTTTTTAGAGTTTGTAGTCTTTCTTTAACTGTTGTAATGTTTCTAGACTACGCTCTGCAAAAGGTGAATCATCTTCAGAAAATGAATTCATTTGAGTTTCTAATGCTAATTTTAGTGACTCGGTATAATCCGGAATTTCTCCTTCATATTTTTTCACCATTTGCTCTGGAATGTTCGTCTGTTCACGGAAAGCTAAAGCGCGTCTTTCATGGAAAAATGGTACGTCAGCTTGTTTTACGTTATGTAAGTCACCTTGCACCGGATGTTTTAAAACAGCTAATACTTTTACGACGTAACTGCCAGGGCGGCTATTTGTAACTTCGCCGATGTATTTTCCTGTTTTATAAATACCAGTAACGATTTCGCCAATTTCAAATGTTTCTCTCATATTTTTCACCTCAAGTTTATAGTAAGGAAAGTAGGAGAAGGAGTCAAAGAAATCATTTGCTTTCAGAACGCCCCTTGAGAATATGGATAGGTTCCACTATAATTTAAAATTATATAACAGAAAATTCTGATGTTTTATAAATCCTATAATAAGGAGTGTTCTATATGATGCCTTTATATTTTCCGGAAGATAAAACAGAATATATTATTCCAGGGATTGTTTGCGTTCTATTTATTATCGGTGCTATTGCCACGTGGCGCATGTTTATTCGTGTATCAAAAAGAGAAGCAGAGCGATTGCAGAAAGTTGAAGAAAAACTATTAGCTGAAAAGAAACAGTAATGCATTTTTGTATGTTTCCCTCTATGCTCGGACAATCTAAGGGCAGAATATATTTTGGAGGGAATAAAATGAAGAAACGGCTTTTTTTCAGTTGTTGTTTATTATTTCTGATGGCAGGTTGTGACCAAGGAAAGCCGAAAGAAATTGAAGTGAAATTACATAATGCTTCAGGAGATGAAGTAGGGACTGCGAAAGTAGTGCAGCAAACAAGTGGCGTGAAAATTACGATTAAAGGAGAAGGTTTCACGCCAGGACCACACGGACTACATGTACATGAAATTGGAGAGTGTAAGGCACCTCGTTTTGAATCATCCGGGAATCATTTTAATCCTGATGATAAAAAACATGGTCTTCTTAATCCGAAGGGTGCAGAAAACGGTGATTTACCGAACGTAGTTGCAGATGGTTCTGGAAAGATTAAAGCGGAAATCGATGCACCTCACATCACACTTGAAGAAGGAAAAACGACGATTCATAGAAAAGATGGAGCGTCTATTATTATTACAGAAAACCCTGATGATGGTATGACTCAACCGACAGGTAAATCAGGGGATCGAATTGCTTGTGGCGTAATTGTAAAAAAAGCATCGGATATGAAGAAAAAGTAAAAGCTACCGTGAATGGTAGCTTTCTTTGTGAAATGTAATTGAAAATATATCAGCGATTATTGGAATATATCGACTGTAACTCAAATTATATCGGCGATTATTGGAATATATCGACCGTAACTTGAAATATATCGACTTACCGACAAAATATTACAAAGGAGTCTGTCCAAGAATGATTAGGGGGACAGACTCCTTTCTTATTATGAAAACGTATGACGCAGTCTGTTTAAAATTTCTTCTAAAACAGATCGTGGACAGCCGATATTAATTCGAATATGTTCTTCGCCACCTAACCCGTATTTCTCACCAGGTTCAACAATGATTTTTCCTTTTTCCTCAAGTAATGCAGTACGCTCGTTTTGAGAAAGCTTTAGACGAGAACAATCAATCCATAATAAAAAGCTACCTTCTGGCTTCGTTACGGAAAGAGCAGGTATGTGAGTTTTAATATATTCACAAGCAAATTGAGCATTATCTTCTATATATAATCGAATTTCGTTTAGCCAATCATTACATTCTGTATAGGCACTTTGCATCGCTGTATAAGCGAAGATATTTAATCCGTGGAAGCCTTGTCTATATTGGATAGATGTAAAGGCTTGACGGAGTTTTTCATTTGGAATGATAATAATCGATGCTTGTAATCCAGCGATATTAAATGTTTTACTTGGAGCCATACAAGTAATCGTGCGAGCTGCTAATTCTTCAGATAAAGAAGCGAACGGTGTATGTGTATGATCTGCATAAATAATATCGGAATGAATTTCATCCGCCACAACGATTACGTTATATTTAGTACATAACGATCCGAGCTGCAAAAGTTCCTCTTTCGTCCAAACGCGCCCGATTGGGTTATGAGGGCTACAAAGAAGCATGAGTTTGATGCCTTGCTGAAACTGCTTTTCTAAATGCTTGAAGTCTATCACATATGTATCATTTTGTTTCTGTAATGGACTCACGTATAACTGTCTGTTGTTTGTTGTGACCATTTCGAAAAATGGAGGATAAATAGGTGGTTGTACGAGAACGGATTCGTTTTCTTTTGTGAAAGCCTGTATGCTCGTACTAAGAGCTGGAACGATTCCGGCGCTAAAGACAATCCATTCTTTTTGAATATCCCAGTCGTATTGTTGTTTTGTCCAGTTACAAATAATATTCCCAATATTTTCGGGAGGAAGTGTATAGCCAAAAATCGGATGTTCGATTCGTTGTTTTAAGGCAGTTTGAATTGGTTTTGGTACTTCAAAATCCATATCAGCAATCCAAGCATGGATAAGTTCTTCGTTTTTATATGTATCCCATTTTATACTATGCGTTCCACGTCGATTGATTGCTTTATGAAATAGTTGCATACGTTTGCCCCCTTCTTCTGTAAAACCAATAAGTTATGAAAGTTCTCTCTCTTCTTATAGAATAGCTGATGTGATAGGATAAAGAAAAGTATTAAAAAGTGAAAAGGCGGGAAGCGAATGGGTACATATGAAAAGATGATAGAGGTTGTGAAGAATTGGGATCCGTTTCAAATGGGACCGGAGTTTTATGAAACAGAAGCGAGCGATGTTGTGAACGTCATAAGTGTGTTTGACGATCCAAAATACATCGCAAAGAAGATTCAACATATATACTTTATGTCTTTTGAGGAAGTACCTGCGCTTGAAAAATGTGAGAAATTAGCTATGGAATTACTTGTAATAAAAGAAGGTGGAAGCTGTTCATTATAGGCTGTCGGAATTTCCGACAGCCTTTTTTATATTATCCCGCTATTTTCCGGGCAGTAAGACCCCGACCTCAAAATTCAGCGGAAGCAAAGAAGTTAGGTGGGGACTGATTAAAGTTTCATTTTATTGCGCGGAAAAAGCGATAATTTCTTCATAAACATGTTCAGGCTTTTCTTCAGGTAGTAAATGTCCTGTATTTTCATAAGAAATAAATTTTGAATTCGGTAAATCTTTGTGTAGACGATGACCTACATGTACAGGGACGACGCGGTCTTTTTCACCCCAAATGAGTAGGATAGGTGTTTCGATTTTTTGTAATTCAGTTGAAGATAAGTCACCTTCACGGTCTCGTATCATGCGAGTTAAAGCGGGAAATATACGGTTGTCATAAAAAGGAGCGGAGTAACCTTTTTTCATTTCATCGTCAATTAATGAGTGATCATGAACGACATTCATTAAGTTATGAACAATGCCGCGCCGTATAACCCAGTTCTTTACGTATAAATGAAAGAACGGTAAATAAGAAGAGTATAGTAAAGGTAAGGTTGCGCGCGCTAAATAGCTCGAGCTACATAGTAAAATCGTCTTTGAAATGAGTTCAGGACGTATACGGTTTACATAGAGAGAAATTTGCCCACCCATAGAATGCCCAACTAATACAATGTTTGAGAGAGATAAATGTTCAATTAAATCAATAATAATCGTTGCTAAATTGTGATAAGAATACTTAAACAGATGAGACTTATCACTTTTTCCGAACGGTGGTAAATCAAGAGCAATGACTGTTCCTTCCTTCGCTAGTAAAGGAATGAGACGGCGGTAACTGAATGAGGAAGATAAAAAGCCGTGAACGAGTACGAAAGTAGGGCGTTCTGTTTTATTATCATGTTCATACAATTCGTAATGAACAGTAGTGCCGCGAGTGGAAAAAGTGAAATAAGGACAAGTATATTTATGATTCATTTTTTGTCACTCCATTGATTTTTGTTCATATCATCTCCAAGGAAGAAGAAAATATGTTAACAAAAAAAGGCAAGATGACGATGTCATCTTGCCTTTCGTTTATTCAGTATTACCCGCGCACAATATTAGGCGGTGTTTTTCCTTGTAATCCTGCAACTAAATTTTCAGCGGCGGTCATGGCCATTTGCTGACGAGTTTTTAATGTTGCAGATCCGATGTGCGGTAAAGTCACAACATTTTGTAATGATAAGAGTGGATTATCTTTTTGAATTGGCTCTTGTGTAAAAGTATCGATGCCTGCTGCAAAGATTTTCTTTTCTGTTAAAGCATGGATTAACGCTTCTTCATCTACTGTTTTCCCCCGAGAAGCATTAATGAAGATTGCTGTTTCTTTCATTAATGAAAATTCCTTTTCTCCGATAAGGTGATATGTTTCATCTGTTAATGGAGTAAGAAGAACAATAAAGTCAGACTGCTTCAGTAGCGTCTGTAAATCACGATATGTAGCATCGAATTTTTGTTCAGCTTCTTCTTTACGACGGCGGTTATAGTAAAGAACATTCATATCAAATCCGAATTTTGCTCGTTTTGCAACGGCTTCTCCAATTCGGCCCATACCGATAATACCAATTGTGCTATGGTGTACATCTAGTCCGAAGTGTTCTTTTCCGATTTCAGCGTTCCATTCACCATTTTTTACGTAAGAATCGAGTTCGCAAACGCGGCGCCCAGCTGATAGCATAAGGGCGAAAACGAGATCAGCTACTGTATCATCTAATACGTATGGTGTATTCGTTCCGATAACCTTTCGATTTTTCATCGCTTGTAAATCAAAATTATCGTAACCAACAGAAATGTTGCTCACTACTTTTAAGTTAGGAGCCACTGTCAGTAATTCTTCATTAATAGCAGATCCGAAATTTAATAACCCATCTTTATCTTGTATTTTCTCTAATAGAACATCACGAGGTACTTTCTCATTTTGATCCCATTTTTCATAATCACAGTGTTCTGATAAATAGTTTTCTACAAATGTCGGAACTGGTTCAGCAATATAAATTTTTGGTTTCACGGTTCCATCCCCTTTCGCTTTATCACGCATTTTTCCGCTGATTAAAGTTTCACTTTATTTTGACATAATTCAATAGAAAAATCTTCTTTTCAAACTGGAAAGGGTATTTGTATAATTTAGACACAAACGAAAAGGAAGGATGATTTATATGGTGACAGAAAAAGAATTAGAATTATTAGCTTGTCTTGAAAAGAGTAGTCGATTATCTGTAGATACATTAGCGAAGCTGTTAAATATAGAAGTAGAAGAAGTAAAGAAGATGGTTGCGAGATTAGAAAATGAAAAGATTATTGTGGATTATGTAACACATATCGATTGGACGAAAGTGAAAGAACATACAGGTTTAACGGCAATGATCGATGTGAAAGTTACGCCAAAGCACGGCGTTGGGTTTGATGCGGTTGCTGAGCAAATTTATCGTTATTCAGAAGTGAAATCCGTTTATTTAATGTCAGGGACATATGATCTTTCTATTACATTAGAAGGTAAAACGATGGGGGAAGTAGCGATGTTTGTTTCTGAGAAATTAGCAACAATTGAATCTGTCGTTTCTACAACTACTCATTTCATTTTGAAGAAGTATAAACATGAGGGCGTTATTTATGAAAAAGACGATGATGATAAGCGAATTGTGGTGACACCATGAAGCAATTTGAACTATCTAGATCAGCAGAATCTTTAAAACCATCTGGTATTCGAAAATTTTTTGATTTAGCAGCAAATATGAAAGGTGTTATTTCCCTCGGGGTAGGAGAGCCGGATTTTGTTACCCCTTGGAATGTAAGGCAAGCATGTATTCGTTCTTTGGAACAAGGGTATACGTCATATACAGCAAATGCAGGATTATTGGAGCTCCGTCAAGAAATAGCAAAGTATCTAAAAAAACAATTTGCAGTATCTTATGATCCAAGTGATGAAATCATTGTTACAGTTGGAGCGAGCCAGGCGTTAGATGTAGCGATGCGTGCCATTATAAATCCTGATGATGAAGTGCTCATTGTTGAACCAAGCTTCGTTTCTTATGCACCACTTGTGACATTAGCTGGAGGAGTTCCGGTTCCTGTGGAGACTAAGCTAGAAAACGAGTTTAAAGTACAACCAGAACAAATTGAAGCAGCTATTACAGCGAAAACAAAGGCAATTTTACTTTGTTCACCAAATAACCCAACAGGTGCAATGTTGAATAAGTCCGAGCTTGAAGAAATAGCAGTGATTGTTGAGAAGTACAATTTAATCGTATTATCTGATGAAATTTATGCAGAGCTTGTATACGACGAAGTATATACAAGTTTCGCGAGTATTAAAAATATGCGCGAGCATACGATTTTAATTTCAGGATTTTCAAAAGGATTTGCGATGACAGGATGGCGTCTTGGTATGATTGCAGCTCCTGTTCATTTTTCAGAATTAATGCTCAAAATTCACCAATATTCCATGATGTGTGCACCGACGATGTCTCAGTTCGCAGCACTTGAAGCGTTACGTGCGGGGAATGATGAAGTAATTCGGATGAGAGATAGTTATAAGAAGCGTCGTAATTTTATGACGACATCTTTCAATGAAATGGGCTTAACGTGTCATGTGCCGGGCGGAGCATTTTATGTTTTCCCTTCTATATCTTCAACAGGATTATCTTCAGCGGAATTTGCAGAACAGTTATTGCTGGAAGAAAAAGTAGCTGTTGTCCCTGGTAGCGTATTTGGCGAAAGTGGTGAAGGGTTTATTCGTTGTTCTTATGCGACGTCGCTTGAACAACTTATGGAAGCAATGAAGAGAATGGAACGGTTTGTTGAAAATAAAAAAAGGACAAAACGTAATACGTTTTGTCCATAAAAGGGGGGGAATACTAGAAAGCCATGTGTTAGTAGTCTATCCCAATATTGGAGAATTATACTTCTTTAAGGGAAATTTTTCATGAATTTTGAATGAGTTCTGTCATAGTGGTATAATTTACTAATATAAGGTATGCGCATTCTAGATATTGTTATCTAGAATGCGTACTAACCAATCGGATATTTAAAATAAATATATCTGCTTTGCTCTCTATAATTGTAGAGAGAATGGTAAACGTATGGGAGTGTTTCATATGTCAGAACAATATACAACAGGAGTGGTTGTAACAGGGAAAGTGACTGGAATTCAAGATTACGGTGCGTTTGTAGCGTTAGATGCAGAAACACAAGGACTTGTGCATATATCTGAAATTACAAATGGATATGTAAAGGATATTCATGACTTTTTAAAGGTCGGCGATACAGTAGAAGTAAAGGTACTTTCAATTGATGAAGAGCACAGAAAAATGAGTTTATCGTTAAAAGCGGCGAAAAGAAAACAAGGAAGGATTCTTATACCAAACCCATCTGAAAACGGATTTAATACGCTGCGAGAAAAGTTGGCAGAATGGATTGAAGAGTCCGAGTTAACAAAGTAAAAGAGGAACGCATATGAGCGTTCCTCTTTTACTTTATCTTATGATATATATTTGCAAATATGATTGCATGCAATCATATTCGTATGTCGGAGGTGAAAGGACATACTGATTATCGAATTTCGTTTGTTTCTGGGTGCGTACCAAGATTTTCAGATGGTTTAAACAGTAAACCAAGGTTGATAAGCCCAGATATACCAACGATGCCGTAAATAATACGTGCAAGAGCTGAATTTTGTCCGCCGAAAATGGATGCTACTAAGTCAAACTGGAAAAATCCGATTAGTCCCCAGTTCACAGCGCCAATTACAGTAAAGACTAATGCGATACGTTGCAAAGTACTCATGAAAAAGCCCCCCTTAATTGTGAAGCATGAGCAAGCGATGAGTTAATTAACTCTTTTATAGAATGGGGTAGTTATGTTGTTTTTATACATAAAAAATGTTCGAAATATGATGTATATACATCTATACCGAAAAATGCGAATTTTTATGCAAAAAATGAACTTTTTCTAAAAAATATATATTGGTTACGTTTACAATTGCCTAATCGCTTGATTTACAACTTCAGTTTCGCTAAAGTGAATACAGAAATACATATCCATAATTGGAGGGAAAAAGATGAGTACACATGTAACGTTCGACTATTCTAAAGCGTTATCCTTCATCGGTGAACATGAAATCACTTATTTACGTGATGCAGTGAAAGTAACACATCACGCAATCCACGAAAAAACTGGAGCTGGGAACGATTTCCTTGGGTGGGTAGACCTTCCGCTTCAATATGACAAAGAAGAATTCGCTCGCATTCAAAAATGCGCAGAAAAAATTAAAAATGACTCTGACATTTTACTTGTTGTAGGTATTGGTGGTTCTTACCTAGGAGCACGCGCAGCAATCGAAATGTTAAACCATTCTTTCTACAACACGCTTTCTAAAGAACAACGTAAAACTCCACAAGTGCTATTTGTTGGACAAAACATTAGCTCCACTTACATGAAAGATTTAATGGACGTATTAGAAGGTAAAGACTTCTCTATTAACGTTATTTCCAAATCAGGTACAACAACAGAGCCAGCACTAGCATTCCGTATCTTCCGTAAGTTATTAGAAGAAAAGTATGGAAAAGAAGAAGCGCGCAAACGTATTTATGCAACTACAGATAAAGCGCGTGGTGCATTAAAAACATTAGCTGATAACGAAGGTTATGAAACATTTGTTATTCCAGATGATGTTGGAGGTCGTTTCTCTGTATTAACGCCAGTTGGTTTATTACCAATCGCAGTAAGTGGCTTAAATATTGAAGAGATGATGAAAGGTGCAGCTGCTGGTCATGATGACTTCGGAACATCAGAACTAGAAGAAAATCCAGCTTACCAATACGCAGTAGTTCGTAACGCTTTATACAATAAAGGAAAAACAATTGAAATGCTTGTTAACTATGAGCCAGCACTTCAATACTTCGCTGAGTGGTGGAAACAGTTATTTGGTGAAAGTGAAGGAAAAGATCAAAAAGGTATTTTCCCATCTTCAGCAAACTTCTCAACTGATTTACACTCATTAGGTCAATACGTTCAAGAAGGGCGTCGTGACTTATTTGAAACAGTTCTTAAAGTAGGAAAATCTACACATGAACTAACAATCGAATCAGAAGAAAACGATTTAGACGGATTAAACTACCTTGCTGGTGAAACTGTAGACTTCGTAAACACAAAAGCATACGAAGGTACATTACTTGCACATAGCGACGGGGGAGTACCAAACTTAATCGTAAATATTCCTGAATTAAATGAGTACACATTCGGTTACCTTGTATACTTCTTCGAAAAAGCATGTGCGATGAGCGGCTACTTATTAGGCGTGAATCCATTTGACCAACCTGGAGTAGAAGCATACAAGAAAAACATGTTTGCTTTACTTGGTAAACCAGGATTTGAAGAATTAAAAGCAGAATTAGAAGAGCGTTTAAAATAATAAAAAGCGACCGGATTCCGGTCGCTTTTTATTATTTTATCGAAAAGTCCATCAGTATATTCAAACTAAAGTGGGTATGCTAAAGGAAAAGTCTAGGAGGGATGGGCTTGATTCCGATTCAATCAAATTTAGAAGGACGTACATATGCGTTATATAAGTTAGAAGAGATTATGAAACCACTTGGATATAGCATTGGTGGTAATTGGGATTATGATAAAGGATGCTTCGATTACAAAATTGATGAAGAAGATGGGTATCAATTTTTACGAGTTCCATTTACAGCCATTGATGGAGAACTAGATGTACCAGGCGTAATAGTTCGTCTTGGAACGCCGTATATTCTTTCGCACGTATATCAAGACGAACTAGATGATAATGTGAATACTTTAACAGCTGGAACGAGTGGAATGGATCAATTTGCTGAGCCGAAAGATCCAGATGGAGATGTGAAAAGAAAATATATCAATATTGGGAAAGTGCTCATGCAAGAATTAGAGCGTCATTTTACTAATGGTGAATAACAATGAGTATGTCGCTTTCAATGAGAACAAAGGAATGAACTGGATTAATCATATATTGTTCGTCGCGCTTTATACCTAGTAAGAGAATGTTTTGCTTTAAAAGAGTATAGCTACAATTGGCAAAAGTTTGTCCGGTGCAGGACGATGGAAGCTCCATCAGTTGTAATTTATTATCAGAGATTTCGTCGTAAAGTGAAAATAGTACACCTGAAATGGAAGGGAATAAAAGAGAAGCGGTAAATACATAGCTCGTTAATTTATTTCCTTCTATAATTTCTGACACGCCAGCTCTCGTTGCATTTTGTATTTGTTCAGAAGTAAGAAGTTCAGCGATGCAGTGAATGTTTGGGTTGAGCCCTTTTGCAGTTAAAATATTTAAAATGGACTGTGTATCCGCTAAGCTTTCGTTTTTTTCTTTATCAGCTGTTATTAATATGGTGTGTGCCGTTGCAATATTGGCCTTTAATAAAGTTTGATCGTGATGCGGACAACCTTTTATAAATTCTAAATGATGAAATGGTTTTGGGAGTAAAGAAAGTGTTTCATCAATTAAAACGATATCAAGGTTTGGTTGTAATACGTGCATTTGCTTTACAACATGTTTTGCGCGCTCATTCCAGCCAACGATAATCATATGACCGTTAGAAGTAGCGGCTTCTTCACCTTTAATTTTCATATATTGTTTATTAATCATTTCAGTAGCAAACAGCACCATATAATAAGAACAAAAGCCAGTTCCTAATAAAATAATACTTATACCTATTAGTTTTCCTATCGTCGTATGGGGAGCAAAGTCTCCATATCCAACTGTAAAAATGGTAACGATTGACCACCAAATTCCGTCAAACCATGTAGTGAAATGAAAAGGTTCTAATCTATGTATAAGAAAACCGGAAAAAGCAGTCAGTACAATAATAAAACAAATTAAACGAAAAATAATGGAATCACGAAATGTATCTACTAAATTCGGACGGGATTTCAATTGCCTATTCCTCCTTACTTTGTAGGACTACATTCATTGTTGCCATTATAGAAAAAAGAAAAACTCTCTAATTAAAGAGAGTTTGTTTTATGTTACATACTTTCTACTTCAGTTTGTTGGACACTTTCAAGATGCTGGAGAGCATAGTAAACATCAGCAGTATGTCTTTTTTGATCAATGGACAGTTTAAGATGTAAATAGTGAGAACCGTTTTCTAATGTTTTAAGCTTCATATTCTTAACTTTTATATCCATTTCTTTTATTTCTTCAATTACGATTGGGATATTGTCCATATTTCGTACAACAAGTTTCACAGCGATATCACGTTGACGAAATGATCTAGGGCCTACATATTTCATCGCGAGTGGTATAAGTTCGACACTAATCATAAGGAAACACATTCCGAATATCGCTTCAATATAGAATCCGGCCCCAACAGCAATACCAATACCAGAAGCACCCCAGATCATAGCGGCAGTCGTGAGCCCTGCAATGCTATCGTTGCCTCTTCTTAAAATTACGCCAGCACCTAAAAAACCAATTCCTGATACAATTTGAGCGGCAAGTCGAAGTGGATCCATATTCATATGTTCGGTATGTGGTAAGTTATAAGCTGCTTTAATAGAAACAATCGTTAGGAGGCAACTAATAATAGAAATAACTAAACACGTTTTTAAACCAAGTGGTTTCCGTTTTAATTCGCGTTCTAAACCAATGGCAAATCCTAAAATAGCCGAGAGACCTAGTTTGATTAATAAATCGGTATAGTCCATATATATTCCTCCTTGTATGATATGCTATATGAATAAAACGTTTATTATAGAAAGAAACGTCTTTTGATAGAGTAACTTTATATAAAATATATGTAGGAATTGCTCATACATGAAAGAGATATTTCGTTTAAGTATATGATATAAAAAAAGAAATGTGGGCAGTTTTAAAAAAAGTTTATAAAAGGTGTTGCATTTCATTTTTCACCATGATATATTAATAACCGTCGCTGATGCGGAAACGCAGAAAACGACAAAAAAGAAATTAAAAAACTTAGTTGACATCGAAAAACGAAGATGTTAACATAAGGAAGTCGCAAATGAGCGACCAAGTAGTTCTTTGAAAACTGAACGAAACAAACAACGTGAAACGTCAATTTTTATTTTAGATGCTAGACAAA
>NZ_JBQAEH010000021.1:0-17969 GCF_051915225.1 Bacillus cereus group sp. MYBK95-2
GATACGTACCATTTTCAGTTTTGGCAATTTGATATGACCGTTAAGCAACATAATATTTCCGTTCACTACATTCGTTGTATAAGACTTTCTGTCTTTTTTGCTTTTGAATGTAGGGAAGTCATTTTGACCACGAAAGAAATTTTTATAGGCAGTTTGCAAGTTTAGTTGAGCATTTGCCAAAGCTAATGAATCAACTTCTTTTAACCATTCAAATTCTGCTTTGTATTTTGCAGGAGTGGGAAGCTTTTGTTTCTTGAGTTGATCCTTATCATCTTTATGTTTTTCATACGCTTCTTTCCGTTCAGCTAACATTCTGTTATACACGAAACGTACACAACCGAAGGTTTTACGCATAAGATGTGCTTGGTCTTCTGTTGGATACAAACGGAATTTATATGCTTTATTCTGCTTTGTCATATCATTTCACCTCACTTTTCACTTTGATTTTCAATATATGTTTTTACTACGTCTATTGGCGAACCACCAGTAGTTAGCAAGCAAAAACTTCTTGCCCAAAACATCTCTTTCCAAAGTTTCTTTTTCACTTGTGGAAAATCTCTTTTAATAAGTCGAGAACTTGTACTTTTATAAGCATTGATGAATTTTGTCATTTCTGTATTAGGGTGTGCCTTGAACAAAATATGAACATGGTCTACATCGTGATTCCATTCAACTAATGTGATGTTATAGTTTTCAGATAGTCGAACAAACATATCTTTTGCATAGTCTGACATATCATTATCAAACACATTTCTTCTGTATTTCACGACCAACACAAGGTGATAATACAACAAGAATACTGAATGGTTATTACTATCTAATTTCATTTATATACCAGCCTTTATCATTTATAAGACTGATTATATCAGAGGCAAAATAAAAAGGAAAACCTTTTGGCTACGCCCTTCACACGCTTGAGGAAGGAGAATTCTTTCGGGAGATTCGTTAAAGTTATACTCTTTCCCACAGCTCATAAACACTTTTCTCTACACCTGTATCGTTAATTAATTTCCACACAATTCAATTCAAATTTACATATGCTACTGTATGCTACTCATGCATCTAGATCACCTATGGGCAGGCATGATCTGAAAGTTCACTTTAAGCGCGCTATATAAGCGCTTTTTTCATACGTAAATAATCTCTACAAAATGAAATTATCATTATTATATTTCCTTCCGAATAGAATTTCCAATAAGGTTTATACTATAACTGTAACTTTAAAGTTACACAACATAACTTGTAGGGCCTAATTTTCTTTTGTACAACAAGTAGTTAGCCAATTAAGCTGGCTGCTTTGTTGTGTCAAATGAAATTTCTACTCGAATTTATACTTCACTTCTTCTATTAGCCAGAATAAAATATTACAATCATTAGCTTCAATTTGTTTCATACCAAGCACACACTTTTTTAGTGTAATAATATCCGTATGTCCAAGGTTTATAGATTTTTTGCACCAGAACCAAAAATAATTTTATTACACCATTTCATATTTACATAAAAAATCCACACTTAACTAGACTCCTATACTCACACCATCCTTTCTAGACGAGCATAAGATATACTAACGAATGAAAGGGGGTAATTTTGATGGGTTTTGGTTTTGGTGGAGGTTATGATTTCAATAGATGTGATGATCGGAGAGATCATCACCGAAAAGAAGAAAACATTAGACAGGTGAATAATAATCCAGAGTTATTACAATTCTTAAGAACATTAACTCCTGGTACTTGTATTGTTCTTCAATATGATTGTCAACCACCTACAAGTGCAACATTCCAAGGTTTTCAGGGAAACAACGTAATTATTTTATCTGATTTTGATTGTTTCCCAGGATTGGCACGTATTGCAATTAACAAAATTAACGTAATTTCTATAAATTCACCTGATTGTGATCGTTTCTGCTGTAAACGTCGCAGACATTGTAAAGAATGTAACGAACATAAACATGATCATAGAGAAGATTAATAAGTTTTAATTAAAGGAAAAATCTTTCCCTTAATTTATAAGCCAATTTGCAAGAAAAACACCTATTACAAAATAGGTGTTTTTCTTTTCTAAATTTCATTTCACTTAACTAAACATAAATAACAAACTATTCCATATATCGGACATATACTATTGTAAGGTCGGCATCCAAATGACCCAAATAAATACCCACGCCAAGAAATAAAACTACAAAATATTTCTTGGCACCTTTTACATAAAATTAATTTATTAAAAATGTACAAACATAATTAAAACTCTGCACATATAATGTATTCTACCTTTCTATTATTTTACTGCAGGGATTTATCTTATATAAATCCCTTCTTTTTTAAAATATTCAAATATTTTATTTAACCTACATAATATAATAATCCCTAAAAACAAAATAAGATAAGAGTCTTCACCCTCTTATCTTTTCCTAAAAATTCATTTGCATTATATATTATGAAATAAGGAAATTGATTAATGAATTAGTTTCTTTATCAATTGCCCAATTAGCTAATTTATTTAAAATAAAAACTACTAATTTCAACAATTGTACAAGCCATTTTGTATTACTTACATACATTAACAATGAGATGATAATCATCTTATACCCCAAAACCCTAAATTACCTGTTCGGTAACTATCTTTAAAAGATAGAAAAAAGGGCAGTTTTTAACTGTCCTTTTTTATTTTTACTAAGATACATATTTTAGAAATTAAACGCTCCTTACTAATGAATACATATATTATATGGTGCTCCAACACACTTTAAAAACAAATAAACAAAAATGGTTTCCTTCCACAAAAACATGTAGCAGTTGTGGAAATATGAAAAATATGTCATTGTCTGAGCGAGTCTATTCTTGTATATGCGGTGTAAATCTCGATAGAGATTATAACGCAGCTATCAATATCAAAAATGAAGCAATACGCCTATTAGCGTTAGCATAGATAGCAATAAAATAACCCTTGGAACAAGGGAGTTAGCTCGGCTGTCTTAGGACGAATTCGTTAGCTACCAAAAGTAACGACTAACCGAGAAGCCCCCACTTCAAACAGTCCGTTAGGACGTTAAGTGGCGGGTAGTTCACATCTAGTATCTTTTTCTTCTTATATTCTTTTTAATATATTCATAAATTTTATCCATAACAAACGTTTCATGTTCTTTCCAAATGGTTTCAGCTTCTTCCAATGTAACTACTCTTACTAATTTCTCAATTGCTGTGTCTTTAACTAAAAATGTAGCTACAGCACCTGTAGCTGTTGAATACTTATTGATAACTAAATTTATAATGTTATCAATCTCTAATACTATATCGTTATGAGAAGCCTTCTTATTTTGACTACTTTTGTTTGGTGTTTCTTTATCATCTTTCAATCGGGAATTTAAAGTGAATTCTACATAACCTATTGGAGAACTAATATCTGAACGAAATCTTATATCCTCAATTATTTCTAATACAATTTCTTTATGAGCTTCCCATTTTTTTAACACTTTAGGAAATATTTTTTCTTTACAGCGTTCTTCAAACCTTTTAATTTTTTGTTCAAATGTATTGGGCTGTTGAAATTTATCTAAATTCTTTTCAAAATGTACTAAATTGTTATCTTTCTTTTTTTGGCTATAGATAATAAATTTGATTTTTTGTACTTTCCTGCCTAATTTAATTTCTTCAAATTCAAAAGAAATATCTGTTTTTTGATTCAATTCTTTTTGAGAAGGTTTTAATACACGTTGCTTAAAATTCGCATAGTTAGGGTATATATCCATTGCATCCAAGTAATACCTTAAATTTTGAAGACTAATTGTACGTTCCTTTAAATCTTCATATTGCTTTAGTAGTTCATAAATACGTATAGCGTATGTACTTTTCAATTTAATAACATTAGCTAATCTATAGCTTGTAAACTTGTTGCTTAATTCTAATAGAAATGGCTTTAATAATGGATCGAAACGCATATCAATTGTTCCTTTATTTCTGTTGTAAATTGCTGAAGACAGCCAAGATACCTGCATCAGATCTTCTCCAGTACGAATTTCAATTACTTTTGATAGTAATTCTTTAGTAATTTTACTTAACTCCGAATATTTAGTAGATCCATTTAGATCAAGTAGATCATGAAAATGTTTAATCGAGAATGTGTAGGTTTTAAAATCCCAATCATTAGGTTGAATATTACTAGCCAAACAAAGTAATATTTTTTGTTCTACTAAATTTAAACGTGAATTCGCTTCAATTAAAGTATTTGATTTTGAAACAATATTATTTTCTTTAATCTGCAAATCTTTACTATCAGACATACCTACATACGTCCCTTCTTTCTTACCTCTACTGTTCTACTAACTATAACAAGTATATTTCCTTTGCCGCAATTTATTTTTGTTTATTCAGAAAATTACATTCTCACTATTACAGTTAACAAGCCCTTTGTTCTATATAAAAGTATTCCGAAAGTCGTTTGAATAGTAATATACTTTGTAAATATTTACATTTATAAAGTATATAACCAAATTTGTTATCTTTAGAACCGTTTTGTTATGCTTAAAATCAAATTTATTATTTTCAGAACCATTTTTGTTATAGTTAAAACTATTATCTTTAGAAATATTTTTGCTAGAGTTAAGTAACCAGATTTGTTACCTTTAAAACCATCTTTATTACAGTTAAGCAACCAAATTTGTTACCTTTAAAACCATCTTTATTACAGTTAAGCAACCAAATTTGTTACCTTTAAAACCATTTTTGTTATAGTTAAAACCAAATTTGTTACCTTTAAAACCATCTTTATTACAGTTAAGCAACCAAGTTTGTTACCTTTAAAACCATCTTTATCACAGTTAAGCAACCAAATTTGTTACCCTTAAAACCATTTTTGTTATAGTTAAAACCAAGTTTGTTACCTTTAAAACCATTTTTGTTACCGTTAAGCAACCAAATTTGTTACCTTTAAAACCATTTTTGTTATAATTAAAACCAAGTTTGTTATCTTTAGAACCACTTTTGTTATCATTAGGAGTCATACCCCCTTATATATCAAGACATTTCATGCTCTTAAAACATATAAACATATAAAATACGTAAAACAATTAATATATAACAAGCAAAAGATAAATTGTTGAATGCAAATACTTAATTTCATTTTTTAAATGAAATTTCCACATCATGAAAACAAATTTGTTATATTTGGTTTAAATAGACAAGTAAACGTCAATTAATCAAATAATTATTTTGAGAATATTTAATTAAAAATTGGGTTATATACTTTATTGAAGATTCATAAAATAAAAAAGCCCCAAAAAGGGCCTTTTGAGTTTCGAAAGAAAGGAATATCTCCTATATAATATATGCTTGTTGCAATAGAATGTGAAAAAATACATAATAGTTTTATTTGGTGGAGCAGTGAAGTAGTTTAATCAAGATGAGGGGGTAATTGAAGGTATCTATTGTGTGGAGATGCTTTTTTATGAAGATTAAGACTCTGCATCACAAACTTTTTTAAAAAAGCACCTGAATCTTTTTAAAAATAAGAAACAATCCAGATAGACACTCTCTTGACTAAAGTTAAGAGCTTTAATTCTAACGTATTAACGAAGCAGACTCTTGGATGACTGAGAGTTCGCAATCCTTTTTTTTGACGCAAGGAAATACATATAATGACGTTTTCTATAGATTATGGGTATGAATATATATTTGGTTAGCAATATTTTTAATAAGACGCCGTTTCTTTATAAAACAATGATCTGTTCCGTAATGTTATTTAGGTATTTACTTGTCTAATTGAGATACCTACGGGAATCTTTTTTATTTGTGCAATTACAATCGATTAAGTTGATTTTTGTACTCCTGCGATAACACGGGGCCTTGAAATATGAAAAGACCGCAAGGCTTTTTGAAAAAGCACTTTGCAGCCATCTGATCTCTTTTCTTTTTCAAATGAAAATCCATTGTATTCTCTTCTGATTCAAAGGTACGATATAAATATATTTATTTAACCTTAACTTTTATATATCTTTCATCAACTCTTCAAGAATTGCTTGTTGGCCTCAAGTGTACGTTTGTTGAATCCGTTTTCAAAAAGGTTTTTTACCTGTTTTATTTTGTCCATATATAAGATTAAGAAGCTGCATATATTCATTTTCTTGTCCAATGTCAAATCGGTGCCCATCAATCATTTTTCCATATACTTTTTTATTCATAATTAAAGAATGAATCGCATCTGTTAATTGATATTCACCCCCAACACCAGGTTGAAGTTTTTTTAATAAAGGAAAAATATCAGGCGTAAAAACATATCTACCAATTACTGCAAGATTAGATGGAGGATTTACTTTTGGTTTTTCTATAATATTCGTAATATCCATGTAATTCCCCTTTACAACCTTCCCTTCAATTATACCATACTTCTCTATGCACTCATCTGGTACCGTATGAATGCCTATCACACTATTTTTTGTCTCTTTATAAATACTAATTAATTGATTTAAAGCAGTTTCTTTATCCGAAACTACAATATCATCTGGTAAGAGTACAGCAAAAGGTTCATTACCAATAAATGTTTCACCTAATCTTATCGCCTCACCAAGTCCCCTCGCGTATGGCTGCCTTATATAATGGATTTGAACATTAGGAATAGCAAGCTCTTTTAACAGGTGGGCTTTTTTTTCTTTTTCTAAAAAAGCCTCCAGTTCTAATGAATAATCAAAGTAATCAACTATTAAATCCTTTCTGCTAGAAAGTACAATTAATATTTGCTCAATACCTGATTTTACAGCCTCTTCCACAATATAATGAATCGCTGGTTTATTACCTATTGGAAACATTTCTTTTGGAATTACCTTTGTAATTGGAAGGCTTCTTGTGCCGTAACCAGCGGCTGGAATAATTGCTTTTTTAATCACTAATCTCTCGCTCCCTCGAGTGTTTACAATATTAATATTCAATAACCTCCTTACCTGCGCATGACGATTCCAAAAGAGGCTTTTACCTTCTAATTACTTTCATTTCTTATATGAATAGGCCCTTTCAGTTGTCACCAATCCAACTTGTCCATCAATATACTGTAACAACTAGTACTATAGTACTAAGTTCAGAGAGGTGATTATTGTATGGATATATGTATTATAGGATCTGGTTATGTAGGAATCACATCAGCAGCAGTATTAGCAGATTTAGGTCATAATGTTATATGTGTAGATAAGGATCAAGAAAAAATTAATTCTCTCCAAAAAGGAGAATGCCCCATTTATGAACCAGATTTAAAGGAGCTTATTCACAAAAATAAAAACCGATTGCAATTCAGTTGTGATATTGATAATGCTATTCGACAATCACCCGTTATTTTTATCGCTGTAGGAACCCCTTCTACAACAAGTGGAAAGACGGATTTAAAATATATATACTCCGTCATTGACCTACTAGTTCCAACTATAACATCGTATAAAACTATTATTACCAAAAGTACAGTTCCACCAGGTACAAATCAACAATTATATGAAATACTTATTAAACGTGGGGTTTCATCGTCCTTATTCAATATTGTCTCCAATCCTGAATTTCTTCGTGAAGGCTCTGCTGTTCACGATATGCTCAATCCAGATAGAACTATTATAGGTATCCAAAAAGCTGACACAACGTCTTTTAAGATTATGCAGGATATATATAAAGGAATTAGTGCTCCTTTCCTTTGTACAGGTTTAAATGAAGCAGAGATGATTAAATATACATCTAATGTATTTTTGGCTACCAAAATATCTTTTATAAATGAAATTTCTCGAATTTGTGATGCATATAACATTGATATTGTTGAAGTGGCAAAAGGGATTGGTTATGACTTTCGAATTAATCCTCATTTTCTTCAGGCAGGGATGGGATATGGCGGATCATGCTTCCCAAAAGACTTACACTCACTCATTTATACAGCAACTGATAGGCACGTAGCAGTTCCTATTTTACAAGCTGTACAATCCATTAACTCCACACAGATAGATCTTTATATTGAAAAAATTAAAAAAGCTATAAAAGAACCCTCTTCAAAAAAAATAACGGTTTTAGGAATTGCTTTTAAACCAAATACTGATGATATTCGTAGCTCCCTTGCCGTAATACTTCTTGAAAAGTTAATTCCTCATGGCTATGATTTACATGCCTATGACCCCAAAGCTTTTCTTCCTTCACATTTAAAAAGACAAGTTACCCAGCATGGTAACCTAGAATCTGCGATTACAAATTCTGATTGTATTATTATCGCTACGGACTGGAATGAATTTAAAACACTTAATTGGAAACGAGTCAAACAAGTTATGAAGGGATGCACAATTGTGGATGGACGCAATTGCATTGAAAAGGATGAAATAGAAAAATACGGATTACAATATATTGGAGTGGGTCGTTCATGAAAATACTTGTAACAGGAGCCGCTGGTTTCATTGGCTCACATTTGTGTCAAGCGTTACTTAAAAATAGTGCATATCATGTAGTTGGAATTGATCATTTGATCGGTCCTACTCCAGCTATTTTAAAGATAGGTAATATACAATCTCTCGAATTAAATTCACGTTTTCAATTCATACGAGAAGACATTCTAAATACAGATTTATCAAAACTATTACAAGATATAGATGTTGTTTATCATCTAGCTGCTATTCCTGGTGTGAGATCAAGTTGGGGAAAAGATTTTCAGCCTTATGTTACAAATAACATAATGGTTACACAGCAGCTACTTGAAGCATGTAAACACATAAAATTAGATAAATTTATTCACATATCCACCTCTTCTGTTTATGGTGAAAAATCTGGCGCAGTTTCTGAAAATCTATTACCTACTCCTCTATCTCCATACGGGGTTACCAAATTAAGTGGTGAGCACTTATGTCATGTTTATCACAAAAATTTTCACATACCAATTGTTATCTTAAGATATTTCACAGTGTATGGGCCAAGGCAGCGTCCTGATATGGCATTTCATAGATTAATTAAACAACTGCTAGAAGATAAACCTCTCACAATATTTGGTGATGGAACACAAACACGTGATTTTACCTATATTGATGACTGTATACGAGGAACAGTGGCAGCTTTAGAGACAAAAAAAAATATAATAGGTGAAGTTATCAATATCGGTGGAAAAGAACAAGCATCCATTTTAGACATCATTTCTATGCTAGAAAAAATATCAGGGAAATCAGCAATCAAAAACTTTCTAAAATCAGTTCCTGGAGATCCGAAGCAAACATGGGCAGATATATCTAAGGCCAGTACATTACTGCAATATTCTCCAACAGTTTCTCTATCTGACGGACTGGAAGCAGAATATCATTATATAAAACAACTATACAAAGGGGATTAGTTTATGAAAATTGCATATATATGTACAGAAAAATTACCATCTCCAGCGATTAAAGGTGGAGCAATTCAAATGATGATTGATGGGGTGTCCCCCTATATAAGTCAAGATTATGAACTTACTATTTTCTCCATTTCAGATCCAAATCTTCCAAATCAAAAAACACAAGATAATATCAATTACGTGTATTTGCCTCAAAAAGATTATGAACAGCACGTTATAAGTACACTCCAAGCCAATGCCTTTGATATTATACATGTCTTTAATCGTCCTAAAAATATACCTCTATATAAACAAGCTTCTCCACACAGTAAATTTGTATTAGGTCTTCATAACGATATGTTTGCTGAACATAAGCTATCTATTTGTGAAGGCAATCTTATTATTGAAATGGTTACCGCCATTGTGACTGTTAGTAACTATATTAAACAAACTGTGATTGCGAGATTTCCACAAGCTGAAGAAAAGATTTCCATTGTCTACTCTGGTGTTAATTTAAAACAATCTCCCTCCATCTGGACACCAACAGGACAAAAGATAAGAAATACATTTCGTACAAAATACGGTATCCAAGATAAAAAAGTCATTCTATTTGTTGGCCGATTATGCAAAAATAAAGGTCCAGACTTGCTCATTCAATCTATGAAGAAGATTATTCAAACGCATAAAGATACGGTACTTGTAATTGTTGGTGGTAAATGGTTTAGTGATAACCGAGTAAATAAATATGTTAAAAGGCTATATAGATTAGCTAGACCAATTAAAGAACACGTAATTTTCACCAAATTTATTCCTGCAGATCAAATTCATAATATATTTCTAATGGGGGATATATTTATATGTAGCTCACAATGGAACGAACCATTGGCACGTGTTCATTATGAAGCAATGGCTGCTGGAATCCCAATTATTACAACTAACCGTGGGGGAAATGCAGAAGTTATAACAGATGAATATAACGGCTGCTTAGTAGAACAATATAATAATCCAATGGAGTTTGCCAGACTTGTCCAGGTTTTATTATCTCAACGCGAATTTGCACAATGGATTGCTGAAAACGGAAGAAAAATTGTGGAGGCAAACTTTACATTTAAGCATACGGCAAAAAAACTAGATCAGGTATATAAAAAAGTAGCAGAATCTACTAATCAACCTCCTAGAAATCTAATACGCCCTCTCAAAATTCTAATTGTTTGAACTACCAAGCATTTAACGTTTTGATAGGCTATTTGAATTGAGGAATTCCTAAATACAGAAACTTAACGGAGAGATCCTACTCAAGAAGATTTGGAGTTTTAACTTTTTTATTTTAATCAAAACAATTGGAACATAACTAACTAGAAATAAACATTATTGATACAACTACAATTTTCTTCCCGCACCATTTTGCTTTTTATTGAGGAAACTCGTCGGGTAAGAATGGTACGTTAATGTTTTCTCCATTTCTTTATAACTAAGACTCCGCATAGCGAAGAAACGATTAAATGCGAAAACTCCAAATGTTATTGATTAATATGGATTGCACCTCGTCTTTATGTATGTCTCCTGTATTGTACAAAATAAGATACACTAATACCTGCCGCTATTCAATACTTTCCTAAATTCAGTACTTCACATCTTTATATTTTTGAGGAGAGAGCCTTCTATCGAAAAAATAAATACGTGTATTTGATTTGAACTACTCACCACTTAACGTCCTTACGGACTGTTTGAAGTGGGAGATTCCTGCGAACACCGATGTATCCACCGGTAATCTTAGCAGGCTCTACCCGTAGTCCCTACGGTGAAAACAAAAGTATCTTGTACATTGATTCATCACGATTCCTACTATTGCTTGGTTTTCACAACTTCAGCAAACGTGGGTGAAAGAACGTTGAAGATTTTACGGTTGCAACGTTTTTCTGCAACCAACCCCATATCTTCAGTTTTCAAAGAGCAATCTGTACAAATATATGGTAGCAAACATGTTGGCTTATGCCAACCAACATTCATCTCCCACCTAAAATTGATGTTTCACACCTTCACATTTTTGAGGAAGGAGTCTTCTGTCGGAAAACGATAAAGGCGGTCTATTATGTATATATTAAAGAACAAAAAACGCTTGGAGAACCAAGCGTATTTTAGTGCTAATTATTTTAAGCGTCTTCTTCTTCACCATCGTCATCTTCTTCTTCGTCTTCTTCGTCTTCTTCTTCGTCTTCTTCGTCTTCGTCTTCTTCTTCGTCTTCTTCTTCTTCTTCTTCGTCTTCTTCGTCTTCTTCTTCGTCTTCTTCTTCGTCTTCGTCTTCTTCGTCTTCTTCGTCTTCTTCGTCTTCTTCGTCTTCTTCGTCTTCTTCGTCTTCTTCGTCTTCTCCGTCTTCTCCGTCTTCTTCGTCTTCTTCGTCTTCTTCGTCTTCTTCGTCTTCTTCATCTTCTTCTTCGTCTTCTTCATCTTCTTCATCTTCTTCATCTTCTTCTTCTTCGTCTTCGTCTTCTTCTTCGTCTTCTTCTTCGTCTTCGTCTTCTTCCTCGTCTTCGTCTTCTTCCTCTTCTTCTTCTTCTTCTTCTTCTTCTTCGTCTGTAAAAATTACTTCTGTTTCATCAACATATTGAATTTCGACCTCGACACCATTATGTGTACCAGATTGAATTATTTCAGCTAGAGCTTTTAAAACTTCCTGTAAATCACCATCTGAATTAACACTAAAGCCATTCTCAACATCTAATTTTATTTTTGCTCTTTTTACATCAGCCATTTACCTAACTCCTTCAATATATTTTTATATATACTATGTTGAAAGAATATGAAAAGATTAATCTATTTGCGGAAATTTCATTATTCATTTTCCTTAGCATTCTTTACTAAATTTGCTATCCATGGGCTTTTTAATGGATAATCGGGAGTAATAACTTTGACTTTTACTTTCGGCTTTTCTATTTGAGTTGGAATGGCCTCATTTTTTTCTGTTTTTTGTTCTTCTGTTTCTATTGTATTTTGGGTCTCTTCATCTTTTTCTTCCTCAATTGTTATAGTTTTTTGTAGAGATTTCTCTTCTTGTTCTATTGTTTTCTTCTTTTTCTTCTTCTTTTTCCTCTTCTTCTGAATCTCTTCGGCTTTTACTTCTTTTTCTTCTTTTACTTCATCAATTACTGTAGTTTTTTGTGGAGATTTCTCTTCTGAATCTAGCAATCCGATTTTGGGTAACTCCTCTAATTCTACTTCCTCAATGATTGCTAAATTCTCTAGCACCGAAGATTCATTTAGTACAATATTTTTTTGCTGTTCATACTCTGACAATTCCCATCCCATTGGCCCTGGTGGAGAAAACACAAATTTCTCTAAATCTAAAATAGGGATTACAATCTCTTCTTGTTCTGAATTCATTTTATTTCCCTCCGCTATTGCTCTTGATTTCGTGATAAATATCAGAAAAACTTTGTAAAAATTCTTCCTTAGAGTCTTCAAGTGCAATAATATTTTGCAATGCCCAAATATACTTTTCATCAGACCAAGAACGCTTTTGTCCTAAATAGTATTTATGTGCGATTGCACAGAATAAGTGAGGGAACGATAAATCAGTCCATAGAACACGAAATTGTTTTTCTGATAAGGAATTTTCCGAATCATATGCACTCAACATATGAATTGCTAAATTAGTATCCCAAACTGACATTTTTTTCATCACTTTATTTAAAATAATACGTAGATCCCTTACGGGTAAATCACTTGTAATGGAATGTAGCTCTTTCATGAACACGGCATCATCTATTTCTGCAAACCTTGCTAAAGTAAAATCTTGCTGACAAAAACTATTAGATGCAATAACTTCTTTTGTCCATTGGTCAAAATATGGATCATCTATTTCTTGTAATGCTCTCTTACCACGTGCTAACATCTTATCGACGTACTCTAAAAACATCGTTGAAAATACATCCTCTGGAAAGGAGAGTGCAATTCTTTTGTTTCCTTCTAATTCTTGTAATTTCCATCTGTATAATTTATGCCATTTTCCTAATCGACTCCGAATTTTACTTTCTTGCATCGGAATATAGCCTTCTGATGCTTGATGAAATTTACCCGCATATATGAGTACCTTCTCTAATTGTTCTTTATTATAATATATGACTTCTTTCCCTTGATGCTTATCATATAATACATACGCATACTCATCAGATCCAATACAAAATCCTCCTCTTTTTGTTTTATGAATGTTTGTAATTGGTAATCCATTTTGAAGGAGATGTAAATGTGCCCCAGCAATAAACAGCATCCTTTTTGGATGCATATGTGCTTGTTTTAATATTTTTAATCCTTCTTCTGTTTCAACTTCCCACATTGTTCTCCCACTTCTGCTTGATTGTAAAATGATATTACTTACTTCAAATGGATAAAAGCTAAGGACCTTTTTTAAATGCTCACTTTCTAATCCAGTTGTTTCTTCCAACTTTCTTCACCCTCCTCTTAAATTTTATAAAACTTCCTCATACACTCTCATTAAATCCATAGCAACTCGGTTCCAATTAAATTCTTTTTCGACCTTCGCACGTCCATATTTCCCTATTTGTTTTCTTTTATTTTCGTTATTTAATAGATTAATTATTTTTTCTGCATATGCATCCGGATTCTCAAAGTCATTGACAATATACCCATTTTTTCCTTCTTCAATAACTTCAGGATTACCACCTCGATTACTTGTGATAATTGGTAAACCCGCTGCCATTGCTTCATAATGCACCCTAGCAAGAGGCTCTTGCCACTGTGAAGAGCAAACAAAAATATCTGACATAGCATAAAGTGTTGATATATCCTTTGGCTTAACAAATTTAATAAATACTACATGTTCTGGAAACATTGCACCTAAAGTATATAAATGTTTTACATAATTATTTACATTGTTATCTCCAAACCATTTTGAGCCAATAAAAACCATTACAATGTCTGGATTCTTCTCAATTATTTTAGGCAGAGCCTGTAGCAAAATATGAGGACCTTTTACTTTACTCAAGCGTCCAACAAACAAAACTATTTTTTTATTTTGCAAATTCAACTGTTTTTGAACATGATTTTTAACTTTTGTACCATTAGCGGTCCACGAAGGATAATATTCATTTACATCTACACCAGAATATACTGTTCTTGTCTTTGCTTTTGCAGTTTGAAAGCGCGAGGTAATTGTCTTTCCGATATAATCACTAACCGTTACAATTTGGGAAACACCAGCAATACACGCTTCACCCTCTTTATCACTTATCTTTTCGTACGCAAACATTTCATTATGCACACTTAACACGAATTTGGTCTGTGGTGCTGCCTCACGTAAAATTGCAATCCAATTGGGACGATTACATAAATGAACCACATCATATTTTTCCTGTTTCAAATGTTTAATAACATCAGGCAGATACTCCTCTTCTGGAAAACGTATATACCTTACACCTTTGTTTTTTTCTTCTGATTTCAAATTAGGATCTGTTATAGAAATAACTGTCACATTTTTTCCATTTGAAGCAATAATGGAAGCAACAGAATCTATATAAATTTGAATAGCTCCACCCCGTACAGCTGGTACAGGTAGCTTTTCAGTGGATATTATCGCAATTTTCATTAAATCGCCTCCCTGTTTCATAAAATACAACTTTCTTCATATGTTACGAAGGAACCCTTATATTTGTGAGTTATCAAGCATTATTTCATCTTTTATAATTGAAGCTAATTAGTACTTTTTCTTCTTAAAGGCAAATGGCTAGAGCAAAAATGGTCATATACCATACAGTAATAAGAGAGTATAAAAGGATGGTGGTATATGTGGAGAATCATAATGAAGAAGCGGTGTATACATTATCGCCCGAAGAGGAGCAAAAATTAGTAGCATTGGCAGAGACAATGATTCAACATTGGGACATTCAAGCGACTACAATTGAATTAATACAAGGTGGACAACTAGCCTTAGTATGGAAAATTCATACTGCAGATGGACCATTTTGCTTAAAGAGAATTCATCGCCCTGAAAAAAAAGCTTTATTTTCTATTCACGCTCAAGATTATCTTGCAAAAAAAGGCATGCGTGTACCGAGCATAATTCCAAGCAAAGTGAATCAGTTATATACAAAACACGGTCCATTTTTATTTGTTGTTTATGAATGGATTGAGGGAAGACCATTTGAGCTTACAATGCAAGAAGACCTTGAAATGATTATGAAAGGGTTAGCAGATTTTCATGTAGCTTCTATTGGCTACAAACCGCCACCAGGCATACCTATCTTTACAAAACTGGGACGTTGGCCCAATCATTACATTAAAAGATTTCAACAGATGGAGATTTGGAAAACTTTATCCGCAACTATGCCGGATGACCCATTCTCACAATTGTACTTGACTGAAATCGACGCTTTCATTTCAGAAGCAAAACACACACACCAAAGACTATTGGAATCTGAATATACAAAATGGACTGATGAATTAAAAGAATTCCCTAATTTATGTCATCAAGATTATGGAACAGGAAATTCCTTATTAGATCCAAGTAATCAAATTTGGGTAATTGATTTAGATACAGTTTCTTACGATCTCCCTATTCGAGACTTGCGTAAAATGATTATTCCTCTCCTAGATACAACTGGTGTTTGGAATGCAGATCAATTTCAAATTATGATTAACGCATATGAGTCAGTTTCCCCTTTAACAGCTGAGCAGAAGAAAATTATGTTTATTGATATGTTATTTCCTTACGAATTGTATGATGTGATTCGTGAAAAATACGTCAGAAAATCACCATTACTTGCTGAAGAACTTGCTGGAGCTATGGAATATGAAAGGATAAAGTCAAAAGCTTTAAATATGTTAATAGAGGAATTTTAATACTCAATACAAACCGTTTTGGTGCAAAGGTTACTGTTATTTTTTTCCGACAGAAGGCCGTTTCTCGAAAATGTGCAGGCGTGAAACACCAATTTTAGGTGGAAGATAAATGTCGGTAGGCATAAGTCTACGTTTTTCGTTTTTACTAGAAGCAAGAATAAAAGGCCTTAATTGCGAGAACCATTGTTTGAAGTTGTTTTGTATTTAATCGTTTTCTTGCTATATGGAATCATACTTATAAAAAAGCGGGGAAAAGGTTAACGTATCATTTTTCACTGACGAGCTTACTCAATATAAAAAGAAAATGGTACGGGAAGCAAGATGTAATTATATCAAAAACGTTTATTTTTAGTCAGCTATGTTCGAATTACATTCACCAATATAAAGACGTTAAAAATCTTAATCTTCTTGAGTGTGATTGCCCTTATTGTAGTACACAAAACGATAGATATGTTAACGCAGAACTAAATCTTAGAAACGAAGCTATCCCTCTCTTAACACAGGGATAGCTTTAATTGATTAGAAATATTAGGGAGTTAAGTGAAGATTGTTTCAGCAAGGTTCTGTAACAAGGATCATTTAATAAAGACATAGAACTTACACGGGCTGTTCAATTCAAAATTATAATACACCTACCTCCGAACAAAATATGTACAAGCTGACTTTATTTAATGCAGGCCCCTTTAAAAGGAGTTTGTAGAATAGCCTCTTTATTATAATATTTTTAACAACTCCTTGTATGCAAATGAAAAGAGCATCCACAATTGTTAGATGCTCCTATATAAAGTGGTTTCTCACCACATTCCAGTATATGCTTGTCCTTCTCAAAAGGTGTAAACAAAAAACAACTTACTTAAGCGCCTTCTCAATATATAGGAGATAATTCTAAAGTATATATTAATATTTCTCGATGTTACGTCTATTCTATATTTGAAATTACTTAATATGCATAGATGTAACACTCTCAGCGCTCAAGGAGCAAGGAATGTCAATCTAAAACATATTGGAATTAACAAGAAAAAAGATAATATTCTTGATACATTGTTTATTTAATTTTTCTATATAATATAAAGCAATTTTAAAATTACATGTTACTCTACTATTTTTTGCATTTTAATGAGAAATTTATTCTACATCACTAATTGCTTAAATAGATTCAAGTCTAAGATTAATTTTGTTCGGAAAACGTATAGTATTATCGGTTGAATTACTTGTTACTTCTACATTTGGTCCAATAACAATAACTAAATTTCATCTCACAATCATTATAATGCCTTTGATATGGATTCCTTCTAAAAATAATACAGTACGTAAATGAAGCAACTGATAAGCCTATAACAGTTCTCTAATGTTTTTTGTTACTTCTGCAAAATTATCGCTAGAACTATTCACTCTGTATGATAAGAATAATATTTCTTTAACTCTAAAGCGGCATTAGAGGGACAATTTTGCTTTTAATAAAACATCAGAAGATTTTTCTGACTCTAATAAAGTATCAAAACATCTTCTGATTTAAATGAGGCAATAAGAGGAATCTAATTCATATCAAACAATCAAATTTACATTTATCATTATCAGAATTAAAACAAAACTGCTCCACCATTTGATTGCTTTCTACTTCCACGCCTTCTCCATTACCGCGAAGAAGACTATTGAAAATAATTTATAAAAAATTCTTATTAAATAAATTTCATATCTAAATAAAAATCCACACTTAACTAGACTCCTATACTCACACCATCCTTTCTAGACGAGCATAAGATATACTGACGAACGAAAGGGGGTAATTTTATGGGTTTTGGTTTTGGTGGA
The DNA here is from genome assembly GCF_051915225.1 of Bacillus cereus group sp. MYBK95-2. NCBI lineage: Bacteria > Bacillati > Bacillota > Bacilli > Caryophanales > Bacillaceae > Bacillus > Bacillus cereus group sp. MYBK95-2. Next base: position 17,969 of record NZ_JBQAEH010000021.1, read on the forward strand.
G
>NZ_JBQAEH010000022.1:0-16843 GCF_051915225.1 Bacillus cereus group sp. MYBK95-2
CCGTTCACAGCTCCTTGTTCCGTTGATGGAATCGCTGGTTGTGTTGGATTTATTTTTGGTCCGTTCACAGCTCCTTGTTCCGCTGATGGAATCGCTGGTTGTGTTGGATTTGCTTTTGATCCGTTCACAGCTCCTTTTCCCATTGCTGGAATCGCTGGTTGCGATTCATTTCTTTTCGGTCCTACTGCATGTGGACCTATTGGTCCATCATATTGATTTTCCACTGGAGTTATCTTATCTTCCGTTTTTTCTCCGTTCATTGTAGACTGGCCAACTCCTGCTTTTGGTCCTGCTGGATGTGGTCCTATCGGTCCATCATATTGATTTTCCATTGGGGTTATCTTATTTTCTGTTTTCTCTCCATTCATTGTAGACTGACCAACTCCTGCTTTTGGTCCTGCTGGATGTGGTCCTATCGGTCCATCATATTGATTTTCCATTGGAGTTATCTTATCCCCCGTTTTTTCTCCGTTCATTGTAGGCTGACCAACTCCTGCTTTTGGTCCTGCTGGATGTGGTCCTATCGGTCCATCATATTGATTTTTCATTGGTGTAATCTTATCAGTTGATTTTTCACCATTCTTTGCAGGTTTCTTAACTCCTGCCTTTGATCCTGCTGATTGTGAACTTATATTTGATTTAACCGGTATTGGTAATGGAATATTAGACTTCCCTCCATTAAATAACGATTCCTCACTTGTTGAAAATCCACCAGGATTAACGCCGGAAGCATCCTTCCCTTTTACTTCTTTATTATTTCCACTGCCGATTGATGATGTACCTGGTATTGCCTCTGCACCGCCTCGACCTTTTTGAGTTTTCTTATCTTTCTCTTCTGAATCATCAGAATGATCAATATCGCCTCCACCGCCAGGAGGTGGAGGACCGTCACCGTCATCATCATCACCATTATCATTATCATTCTGCGTATCAAAGTTGTTTAAATCATTATCTCCAACACCTGGCATCCGTGGACCTGCTGGCTCTTCTTTCCCTCTAAGCTTATTAATCATACCTGCTGTTCCTGTTGCACCTTTTTTCATCATTTTCCCTGTCGCTTTTGCAGCATCAAATCCAGCCTTTGCAGCCATCATGCCGCCCATCATGGTCTTCCAACCACTTTGTAAGCCTGCATCAATGCCAAGTATACGTTCAACAATATTTGGCCCATCTATTACAGCCCAAGATCCAGCAAGAAGAAGTAGTGCGTTCCCCCAACCCATAAAGCCAAAATCTTTTGTAGCCAGCCACCCTATATAAAGGGAATAAATTTTTAAAAGTAAAGCCATACAAAAAATGACTGCATAGCAGCTAAAAATTTCATTTATTATCTTTTTTAATCTTTGACCGCTGCTAATATCAGTTGCAGCTACTAGTGCTCCAAATATATTATGAAAAGCCAATTCATAGATAATTCGTCCAACCTTTACTATACTAATTAGTAATGCAAAAGCAGTAACAGTGAGTGAGAGTAACACCGATCCCCAATTTAAGCTCCATCTATAGTAAGCTTCTTTGAACACATCAAACCATCCATTATCTAGCTTTTCTGTTTCAAGTTTATTATCATATGAGAGAACTAACTTGCGGTTTAAGGCATCTTCTGCCTCACCGCTCGCTAAATCCGCATCTACTGTTTCATTAAAATCAATATGTTTAATATTTTTTTCGGAGATACCATTAATTCTTTTTCCCTCTGGATCGGCCAATTTAAAATCCGTCTTAGCATAAAAGTTAAGATCTGCTAAATTACTTTTAACAATACTTGCACCTAACGAACCTGGTGTCCCATGTAGGTCTTTTACACCAGCACTTGCAATTTTATTTAGGTTGTCCATTAAAATTGGACCACCCACAAGAAATAATATTGAAAGTAATCCATTTAATATAACGTTCGTTCTTTTTTCTATTTTATTAAACATCAGTTGGTAACCAACTGCTATTATGGTAACAGTCAAAATTGCCCATACTACTAAACTCAATTCGTTCCTAAGATTATTTATTTCCGAATATTGAAAGAAATCATTACTCGTAATAACTTGTATTACTACCTTTTCTACAATTTCATTTATATAAAGAAGTCCCCATAAAAGCCACTGACCTAACCAACGAAATATATTACTCGCAATCCCGTTCAAGTCTAATATATCTTGATATTGAATTAGTATTTCTTCCTTAGTCAATTCATTCACCTCTATCTATAATCGAATTGAAATATCATTTTTTTTCTTTTGTGCGAACTTACAAGTGAAAAGTATTACTATATAAAAAAGAAGGAGCAGTATAGTAGCTGGTCCTTTCACTGATAAAAATTGTTCATATATATTAGGTGTCATTAAATCGAGCATAACTGGCATTGCGCCAACCATGCCAATAATCATATAGATTGTTTTTGCTTTACCTTTCTTCTTACGATGTAGATCATCACGCTTTGAAATTTCAAAGTTCATACTTTTAAGAACTGGACCAAACATTTCTCGTGCTGAACCACCTTTTTCATCTTTAATCTTTAAAATTTTATGAAATTGGTTTAAAGCTGGAAAATCATACTTCTCGAAATGGTGGGTATCTAATTTCGCCTCTTCTTCCAGTTTAGCTAGTGTTTTATCAATTTCTTTTTGAATAGAAATATCCAATGTTTTCTTTGTTTCTATTAAGCTATAATATAGATTTTTCCCTGACTGCATAAAAAAAGTCATATTAGTTGCATACTTTAATAGTTCATTTAATTGAAATTGATAAACTTTAACTTTCTTATTTGCAACAGTAAAGGCAAAGAACCATATCACTGAACCCAAACTACCTGCAATTATACTTATAGGAATATCCTTCAAAATTATGTATACATACCCTGTATGCATAATAAATAAAAATGCTAACCATCCTACTATCGACCATCCACTAAATAGCAACCTTGCTTCTTGCCACAAAGATAATTTTTTCTTTTTCGATTTTTCCACTTTTATAAACCTCCTTTAATAAAAAAAGAACCTATTCTTTAGAATAAGTTCTCAAAATAATTATTTATCTATTGCCTTTTTAATTGTGTTGCTAAATTCTCTTTTTTCAAAAGCTCTCGTATTTCCACTAAAATTAGTTCCTGAACCATTAACTTCTTTCCCATCCTTAAAAACTGAATACCTACTTTTTGGTTCAGTTATACCTATACTCTCAAATTCGTCTCTTGTTTTACTTGCTACATTTGGATTCCAGCTTAAATCTTTTGGCGCATCTTCCCAAGAAAAGAGATACACTTTTTTATCCAATTGTTTTGCATCATAATCTAAAACTTGTTTTGCATTTGAATTTTGAAGATCTCTATTATGAGCCATCATTACAAATACAGGCTCTTCTTTTTTAACTAATTTCATTAATTCATCATATGAAATTTCCACTACTCCAGCGCTAACAGACTTCTCATTCTTATTAGATCCACTACTTATTCCATCTGTATCTTTAGAACAGCCACTTACAACCATTATAGATAGAATTACTAGTGCAATAATCCAATTTAATTTTAAGATTTTCAACTCCATCACTCCAACTGTATATTTATAAATCCATATAAGTATAGTTTACTAAATTTACAGCTGCATGTACTAGACTTATTCTCAATTAATTGCATTAAAGAACTGATTTACAACCTCTTTAGGTTGGTAGCCTACTAATCTATTTACCTCTTTACCATCCTTAAAATGAATCAATGTAGGCGTTCCCTGTAGGTCATAATCACGCCATCCTTCTTTAAACTCATAAGCATTATATAAGCTAAATTTAAGTTTAGAGTATTTTGTTGCCGCCTCCTTTAAATTAGGCTCTAGCGCTTCACAATATGAGCATACTGGACTAAAAAAATATACCACTTCATTCTGGCCAACTTTCTGATTTTCCTTCAATTGGGCTGGCATAATTATATTTTGGTAAAACGGATCTTTCTCTGCTTGCTCTAAAGTTTGCATAGATACTTTTTTATTTCCGTATGGACTTACTTTTTCTTTTTGTGAACTTCTATATGTATCAAAAGCCATAAAAGCACCAAAAACTACAATAATAGCTGATAACATGAAAACCAATTTTTTCATCATTTATCCCACCTAAATTATTTGATATTAACATGTTATCAGCTTTTTTTATCCCTATTCTATCAATAAACTTGCAGAAAAATTTCGTGAAACTTGCAAGAAACTCCTATTTTTCAATTTACTTCTCTTCTCCTTTAAATACATCTGGAAGTAAATGATAGATCTTTGCATCTTTTAACAGTTTGATTGTTCGTTCTGAAACAGGCTGCATTTTTTCAATTGTTTCATATTTTTCTAATTCTGCATTCCAATCATTTTCTTTTTCATAAATAGTTTGATACACAAGACCAGACTCACTGTTATAATCGATAAACTCTACAAATTCTTTTATGTCACGTATAACTTCCCCATTAACATGCTCTTTTCTCATTTGAATACCATATGGTAACAATTCTATTATGTCTCTTAAAATGGTAATATCATCTGAGTTAGCATATGATGGAGCTTGCTTCATCATAGGAATATATCTTCTAGGAATAGTCTTTGCACTCTTAGCATGAACACTTGTAATTACAGAATGATTTGTTTTCGCATTATCTAAAATCCCTGCCGCTTCTTTTCCTCGTGTTTCTGAAATACAAATCCAATCTGGATTATTACGTAGACCGGCTCTATTTAAATCCCATGTATCAATCTGTTTCTCCCTATCATCACCTGTTAGGGTTTTTAAACTACTAATGTCCTTATGAGGGTACAATTTTTTCAAGTGACTATCTGGTGTATCCTCAATTAAAAAAATTGCATCATTATCATCCATAAAACCTACTAATAGTTTCAGTAATTCTGTTTTTCCTGTGCCTGTTGCACCACTTATTGTTAAATTAGCTTTTGCTTTCATTAATAAATCCAAGAGAACCGCTACTTCTTTATTTACTAAGCCTGACAGATCAGAAATAGCTAGTTGTGGTTTACTCACACGTATAGCGAATGTGCCACCATCTGCACAAACTGGATGTATTGCATTCACTCGCAAATTCCCAAAGGCAGTATCTAATATTGGATTACTTTCTGTAAATTCATCACCTTGAGTATCAGCAATTTGTTTTATCAAACTTTTTACTTCTTCTGGCTTTGGTTGTTCTTTAGGTCTATATCTTCCAGTCATTCGATTCTCTATTACTAAGAAAGAACCATTCCATTTCATATCCGTAATATCATTATCTTTCAGATACGCCTTTAAAAAACTTTCTGCTAAAATTTTTTCTACTCTTTGTTGTTTTTGCATTTCGATATTCATAATTCTCATTTCCCTTCAATTAAAATGTTATGGCATTTGAAATTTGATTCATATAATAGATAAAAATTATCCCTGCAAATCCAGCAACAAAGCCTACAGCTAAAAATAGTGCTGGTACTGAAAATACATCCATTGCTTCTACCTTTTTATCAACTAGCTCATTAACTTTATTTTCTTGAATCCGATCAATGAACCTTTCTAACTCCTGTAAAGCTTCTTTCTTTACCCCATACTCACTAAATTCATAAATAATACTCATAACCATATTTGCTTCACTTGTTCCAACAAAGTCAGCAAATTCAATATAATGCTCACGCTCATTACTCTTTTCGATTTTTTCAACTAATAAATTTAATTGTGCCTGCATTGGTCCTTTTAAATATGGAACTGTTTCTTTTAATGTTGTATAAACATTTCCAGCCGTACCAATTGAGCCTAAAAAATATCTCAAAAACTCTGGAAATAAAAAAGTTTTCTCTATATTGGCATTTATGTTACGCAGCACTAAATTAAAATAGTTATATTTATTAGCAGCAATCACAACTACTGGTAACCCTAAGAAAAATACATATTTCTTTGTAAGCATTACAACTAATGTATAAATCATAAAAACCACTACAGTTAATATCCACTTTGTAATCTGATATGCTTTTTTATTTAAATTAAAGTATTCTAAATACATTTCTAAATGTTTTTCACGCAAAACTTCCCCAAACATCTTCCATCACTCCTTTTAATCCATAAATAATAAAAGGAAGGGAATTATCCCTTCCTATCTCTCCATTTCTGCACCTTTTTTCTTCTGTTTCTCATTTTTCTTTTCATTAGTTTCTTTATTAGAGTTAGTTTTATTTACCTTTTTATCATACTCTTGTTTTTGTTTATCTAAATTTTTCTCTAACTTTATTAATTTTTCTTTTTGAGATTCTGTTAGATCCAGCTCTTTTAACTCTTTAAATGCTTCTTTTCTAAGTTGATATATTGTTTCAACAGAATGGGATTTCTCAAATTCTTTCATTGCTTTTACATTTTTATCATGATTGGCTTTATCATCTTCTTTTTTCACATGTTTCATAGGCTCTTTAGGTTCTACATTAAGTAATTTTAGAACTCCAGCCTTGAAACGCTCTTTATACTGCCACTTCTCTTTAGCGGTTTCTTTTTCTTCTATATTATTTAATACCTGCCCTTTAAAAAATTCTTTATATTGATCTTGTTCAATTTCCTCATTAATTTCATCTAAAGCTTCTTTTTTGAAGGTTTCTTTATAATCTTCTTTACTTAAACCATATTCTTTTAGAATTTCACTTAATTTTTCTTCCCACACATAAGTTTTATCTTTCTTGTACAAATTATTTCTGTCTATTTCTTGTGCGAAAATTTCTACGTTTTCTGTTTTATGATTGACTTGAACAATTACATTTCCTTGTCCCCATTTACTAAGGTCATTGGATTTCAGCTCAAATTCCGTATACTTACTGTTAGTTTTATTTAATACAAATTGGCCTTTTGTAAATTCTAAGTGATCTCTTTTCGTAACATCCAAAGCGAATTTATAAATTGCTTGTTGTATATGTTCTTTTTCTAATTGGTCCCTAGTAATCATTTTAATACCCCCCATTTATATTAATCATCGTTTTTAACACTATCCCAGCCATCATTTGCAACAGCAGCCCACTGATCTCTTACATCAATTTCGTCATACTCTGCATGTCCTCCGTTTTCTTCACGTTCTTCATCTTCTGCAAATTGTTCTACCTGAAGAAACGCTTCTTCCTCTGTAGGCTCATAACAATCAGATTCTTTTGCTCTTTCACGCCATAATTCAATTACCGATTTAGGTAAATACTCATTCAATTGACCCACTAATTCTACTTTTGTTTTTAAAGATAAGTAGGAGGCATATACAATGAACGATAAACATTGTTGGAATGTAAACTCATCAAAATGAGTTTCTACAATATTTAAAGCTATATCAGCTCTATCATGAATATAATCTCCTAATTCCGTCCTAATCGTGTCTTTTATCTCTAAAATGGCATCTTTCGGCATTAAATCTTTCATTAATACATAACTATCAGTCTCCGATTTTGCAGTATATACGATATTTTCTAAAATGATATTTTCATGTTCTGAAATAATTGGTAAATTCAATACTGACTTTGAATTATCAAAATCATGACTTAAATACTCGTAACGAGCCTTAGCAGCCGTTTCATTACGATTATAAATTGGCTTTGGTACAATCTTTCCAAACTTATTATCTTGCCTTTTATTTACACGTACGACTACACTTTCACCCTCCTGTAATCGCATTAATTCATCTGGCATCAATAGATAACGTTCTTTTGTACTTTCACTTGTACTCTTATCCGTAGATAAGAATTTACCACTTCGAGTGTAGTCTTGAATCGTTTGTTTCCCTATTAAGGCAGCATAGTGCTCCGCTGTAGATTTATCCATCGTTAAGATATAAATTTGGTTCGAACAGTTACCAATAATTGTGTCAGCTTCATCCCCATATAAACTCTTGACCTGTGAATATGCTTGTAAAACTAAATGGAAGCGGAATCCTTTACCAGCACCAACCGTAATCATACCGTCCATACCATCAATGGCTGGCATATTCCCGAATTCATCGAGTAATACCTGCACTTTTCTTTTCATTTTTCCACTTGCACTCATTGTTGCTTTTTCAGCATTGACACGATAGGCTTGGCTTACAAAAATTGAAGCCAATACATGGTTTGATTTATCAAAATCAGGCGTTACCATAAAAATCGCTACTGGTTTTTCACCAAATCCAACCTTTGTTAAATCTAACGAATTATACGATGTTAACTTAGCATTTGGCGTTAATGTGAAAATTTGTAGTTTAGCCATTGCATTACTAAAAATACCAGAACGTGTATTACCGGCGGCAAAGTTACTCGTTGCGTACATCATACGAGCTGGATCATTTTCATCTCTTGCTTGGAAAAACATATCTAGTGCATTTTCTCCTGTTTCCTCATTATTATCACTTCCTTTTGTCGCAAGGAAGTTGGCTACAGAATACATATTTACTCTTTCTTCTTTTCCAACTTTTAAAGAATCGGCTGTAATAGCTAAAATAATAGCTGTTACTAGAGATATTGAAGAGTTATTCCAAAATGGATCTTTAGCATTTGGATCTTGATACAAGGAAAATGTCACACTATTGGCATACTGTTGAGCTAAAGCAGTATCTCCTTTTTTATATGCTTCTATAACCAATTGAAGCGGATTGAATCCCATTGATTTCTTTTGTTGCATTAAGTTGTAAATATAGACTTCATAACCTCTCTTTTTCAAAGTTTCATAGCTGGCCGCAGCAATTTCACCCTTGGGATCATTAACAATCATGGAATCTTTTTCTTCCGCACGAGAAATTACATCGACTGTTGGAAAAACGTATCGTTCCCCTTTACCTGATCGAGATATACCAATAACCGCTGTATGTACTGGGCCAGTATCTAGCATAAGTAAATATTTCTTTCCTTTTTGGAGGGCAGAGACAATTACACCACTTCCCCCTTTGTACTCTTTGTCACTCCCTGGTACAACTTTATATTGTTTCATTAATTCTTTTGGTTCTTCAAACTCTGCACTACCATGCTGGTTCTCATTCATTGTTGCGTAATTTGTTTTCATACTGTAGCAAAATTTTAATAATCCAAAGAGGGTAAGTGCATATGCACCTATATAGAAGGTCATAATATCACTTTGAAAATTGAAACAATCTTCCCAAGAAAGATGGAATAGATCCATTGCTTGCATATTTTCATGTGCAAATTCTTTAAAAACAACTAATATATTTTGTAAAAATGCTAATAAGAAATTAGCAAAGAAAAAGTTAAAAAATAAAACCAAAATACTAATAAGCATTAATACTTTGGTTTCGGCTAATTTATTTATTGACTGTTTCACAAGCACTCTCCTTTCCTATCTTCTTAAAACTGAAACATAATTGGACGTTTCTAGCGTTTGCTCACGATATACATTTATATATTTGTAACGATATTGAATTTCGATAACAGTACCAACGGGCTGTTTTCCAGAAACATTAGAACCCTTCTGATCTTTAAAATTCAGCTCATATCCTTTAGAACGTAATCTATTAGCTACCCCTTGAATTTTTGGAGTTACGCCACCTTCTGAATCAACCATTTGTTGAATCTCAGTGGTTACTTTCATAAAAGCATTTTGGTGAATAGATTGGATGCTTAAAAATAATTGAAAGGGTAAGAAAATAGATATGAATAAAAGCAATGAAAGAATAAAACCTTTCAGCTCCCCCATGTCACAACTCCTTTCTGCCTTACTAATTAGATACCTTATTTAAAGATAATCTCTGTTCGGCTTGTGAACGGACTTCCTTATCTTCATTTAATTGCTCAATTTTAAATTGAACACTTTCAATTTCATGCGACTTCTCGGTTGGTTTTTCAGCATGATTTAAAAATACATAACTAATTCGAATGTCGTTCCCATGATTCTTTTGAACTTTAATCACTTCCGATACTAAATTAGCGACTAGTTCTTTTGGATCTTGTTCAATTTTTTGAGAATCTCTTAATTGACCCACTGCCATTGTTGAAAGTAATGATTTTACTTCTGTAATGGTCCTAGTATTATTGTTTTGATTCAAACCAAATATGGAGGCTGCTAAAATAATACATGCAACACTTACGATTACAAAAAAGTATTTAAATGGCGTTAACATAATATTTCATCCCCTATCTGTCTAACGCTCCAAATTACTTTTGTTAAAGCGTTGTTTAACTATTGGCTGTTTATCCATATTTTTTTCATATTGCTTCACAAATTTAATTAAATCCCTATTAAATTCCTCAGTTCCCGTTACTAAAGTAGTTCTATTAGAATGTCGAGGATAAAAAACCATAGGATCTTCACCACCTGGTAAAGAATTAACCTCTGCATCCCTAACGATAATCTCACCTATCTGAAACGATACTTTCCTTGTCATATCATTTTCTTTTTTATAAGAAAGCATCTTTAATTTTGCTGGTTTACTGTTTTTAGTAGGGATTACTATATCTTGATAATCCTGATTTTTCGGTGCTTTTTGAGCAATATGTTTTAAAAAACCTTCCATTCTTCTACCTACTTCTACAACCGATTTATTAGTTTCTATTCCTGGAATATTCACGATTCCTGGTGGAGTATCAATAGCAATGTTATGAAGTGTTAATCCTTCATAACTAACTTTAAATTGCGTACGATCAATGTTTTCTTGATCTGATCGATATAAACGGTTAATCACTAATCTCTGCTCTAATATGGGTGCATCTATTAAATTTTTGTCCCATATATTATTTTTAATGGCTTCATAAGCTTTTTTAAATTCCAGCCTATTTTTTTGCAGATATTCATTTGTATCTTTTATATCTTCTAATTGATACTTAAATGACCTATAATTTAAGTTTTCTTCTTCCAATGCTTTCTTTATATTCTCATTAGCCTCAATACCAGCTTTATCATTATCTGTTGCTATAATAAATACCTTATCTTGTAAGGCTTCCTTATTACTCTTTATATCTTCTATTACCTTTCTCCACTTTCGTGATCCTGTAAGAGCGTATATACCGACATCGGAGTCTATTTCACGAAAGGAATATGCATCTATTGGAGATTCTCCAATTACAATATGTGTTGCCTTTGCTGGAATATCTTTAAAATAATCCCTTGCAGTTGATTTTGGATTTACTTGCAATTGGATTTCTTTCTTAGATACATTCGGATCAATAGTTGACCGTAATAAGATTCTGTCAATCATACCTTTATCACCATAGATTGGGAGAACAATATTCCTTTTAACCATATCTGGAATAGCAGCATAATTTATCTTTTTGCCCTCTTGCTGCAATGTCTTCTTCGAATAAAAAATATTAGGAGCAATCTCGAACATTTTCTTTACAAGTTTTTCTTTTTCCAAATCTAAAATAAAAGCTTCCGTTGTGTTTCTGCTCATTCCCCTAAAACTCTCAAGGTTTTTATTTTCAGTATTATATTGAATATGCTTTAATAACTTTGTTACCAAATCTATTTCTTTTCTTTGTTCTGGTGTGATCTCAGGATCTTTAACATCTTGTTTCCCTTTCCAATCATTCACCTTTTTATTCTCTTCATATTCAAATACAATAGATGAGCCACACACATTTTCACGGTTACATTGTAAAAATTGGGGATTATTCTTATAAATAAAGGCTTCAGGTTGCTTACATTCTGGACAAGTGCATAAAAAATAACGCCCACGATCTTGAGCGTTAACAGCAGCTAAAGCTTCCTCTACATTTTGATATGAATAAGTTATTACTTCTGAACGTGCCACCAAGAATTACCTCCTAAAACCTAGTCTCTGTTCCAGCAGCTATTTCGCAAAATTGTTTTTCCTCTTCTGATAAACCTTCACGTTTTGCTTCTTCTTCAAAGAATTCCCTTAATACCTTCTCAACAACCCACTTTTCTACACTTTCGGCATTTACAAAAGTTGATCCATTAAGAAGTACTTCTGTCCATTTATTTTGTAATTTTTGATCAATAATCTCATGGACTTTTAGTGATTCTTGAAAATCAGTTTTAGCACGCCATTCAAATAAATAATCCTGAAATGAATGATATATTGGATTATTTGCTTGTATTACTTTTAATCTGGAACGATTTATAGAAAAATAATTTGCGGTTACAAACCGAACAAATTTCTCGAAATTCTCTACACTTCCAAACCATTCTTCTTTATTTTTTATAACTTCCTCATAGTTTCCATTTAGTAAATCATAGTAATGTACAATATACTCATAAGAATCAAACATAGAAGATACAATATCCTCAAGTTGTGAAAAAAAACCATTCGAAATCTTTGCATATACGCTTTTGAACAGCCTTTCTGATTGTTTTAATGAAAATAAAAAATCTGCCTTTTTCTCAAATAAATCCCGCTTCAAAAAAATAAACGAACGAAATTCTTGATTGAGAAATGCTTGTTTTTCTTCCTTTGCATAATCGCCTAGAATGTTTATATATTGCTTTTTTATATCATCCGTCCATACATCGGTACGCTGAAAGGTATCTTTAATTTGTTGCTCTATTGAGTTCTTATCAGAAAAGGAAATCTTAGAATCCAACAGAAACTTTCCGTTTAAATATAATCCAAATCGTTTCGGCTGAACCTCTTGCGATCTGCTTTTTACTTTATGCCGCAATTGAAAAATAATATCCTCAGCTTCTTGTAAAAAGTAGCTTTTTGATTCATCAAGTTCTCTAAAACGTTCACCTTCCGTTGAGAATTTAATTATTATTTCTCTCAAGATCACTCCCTCCTTTACTTTTCATACCCATTAATTAAATTTTTTTGATACATCCATTCTTCTAATGTGAGAAAATCGTAAATATCCTCTTGTAAGTTATCTTCTTTATATAAATCCTTAAAATAAGAATCAAAAATACTATCTTTCGCAATTTCTCGTTCTCGGAAAAGAAATTCTTCTACCCCAAACAATCTATTAAATTCAGTATCCACGTATTTTTCAACTAACTCTCTAAAATTCTCTCCTGGCGATATTGTAAATTTAACTTTACATTGTAGACTTAATAAACGTGTCTCTATTTCTTTAATAGTATTCCACACTGGATATCTGAATGTTACATTTCCTTCTCCATCTACAAGTAATTCTAGGCTTTTTGTCCCACCATCTTCAGCAATCAAGAAGCTTCTTCTTTTTTCTCTGACATTTCGAATAAACTCTTGCGCCTCTTTATTACTGCACAAATGATATGTATATGGTTTTTCTTCACCGCTTGCTTTAATTTCCACAATTTCAATCAATCCATTTCCCATACTATGATTGGGATAAAAATCAATTTTTAATCCATTTCCTAAACACATAAGTTGGACACCCCCGTTTTTATATAAAAAAAATATAAAGAGGTCATACGACCTCTTTATCAACCGAATCCTACTACTTGGCCTGATAACCAAGAAACAATAGCAATTCCAAGATATACAATACAAAATCCTTTTACTACATTGATCATCCAGCCAGTACATTGTTCTTTTCGCTGTGGATCTTTTGAAACCATGTAAATAATACCAATAATAACTAAAATTAAACCTGCTAACGCTGGAGCAACTGGCTTAATTGTGTTTGTAAAATTACCAATCGTTGAAATAAATTCATTCATAGAATTTTCCTACCCCTTTTTTAAGATTTTACTAGTGAACCAATTGAGTCCACATTTGCAAGCATTGTTTCTTGAACTAACTTCTCATGTGCTTCATGAAGCCAATCATAGTAATTAATACCCTTTGCTTCTAAAATATTTTTCACAGCTGTTTCCATCTTTTTAAATGTTGGTGGTTTTTGTACTTTGGGCTTTTTTACCCTCTGCGCTTCAACTACACCCTGTGTTTCTTCTTGAACTGGAGTGGAATGGCCTTGATATTCCGTCACTCGTATCACCTCCTTTCAATGAATCCATAAAAAAAGACCATTCTCCTAAAGAAAATGGTCTTTCTCACATAAATTCAGTTATATACCTAAATTAATTACTTTCTTCAATTGATCATACAAGCTTAAAGTGTCAGTCTTTCTAAACTCAAACAATTTTGCTGCTGAGTGATCCTTTGTAATCGCATTAATCTTAGATTGTTGATTATTCTTTACATTCACTTGATGTGGATATGATGCAATATCTACCGTTGGATCATGCTGCTCTACTACATAAGCATCATCAACGACACTCCCCACTAAATAGCGCTCGAAATTAAATTTTTGTCCAAATATTAAAGTGGCATCATTTAAGCCCATATTTGCTAACAAAATCTTATTTTCATAGGGTTGTTTGGCTTTTAAGTCTGCTTCAGATGAAATAGGAAGGTAGTAACGATTTAGGTTTGTTCTTGATCCATACAAACCTTCCTTACTATTAGAATCTGCATGTAAGAGTGTATCATTGAATTTCTGTCCTGTTTGCTGTTCATAGTTGTTTTTAACTTCTTGATTTACAATATTCTTAATCTCATCGGCTGATGGTAATTTTCCTTTTCCCTGTTCCATATCACGTAAATACTTTGTATAAGGAAACGGCTGAATAAATCCTGTTTGTTTTCCAACAAAGAAATAATCAGAAGTCCAATTTAAAGTATAGCTACGTTTTGTATCATTTACTAAGCCCTTATCCTTCATATTCTCTAATTGAAGAGGTAATGCATACTTGGTATAAGCATATGGGCTTTGATTTCGATATGTACTTCTTAAATTCTTATCAATATCAACAGCATAATAATAGCTATTCGCTCCATTTTTACGTTGATACATGAAAGATTTAGATTTTTGGGAATCAGTAGGTAATTCTACTTCGTATTCCATCGTTCCTGGTGAAATATCAATCCATGATTGCGTAGGTAAACTATTGTCATCTTTAGCCTTTGAAGTTGCAGCTTGTTTAAATCTTTCGTAGTAATTTTTATTAAAGACTACTTTAGTTTTATCCTTACTCATGTCAATTGCTTTCTTTTTACCTACAATTAGATTGCCACCTTTTTCACCAGACGCTCCATTGCCAGTGATATTTTGTAAATCTTTAGCGCCAGTCACATTGAACATTTTTTCAAAACTCGGATCTACTAAAAGTCGGAGGTTTTCACCATAATGTTTAACTAAATCAAATACCTTTTTATATGGTTCGGACCATACAGCTGTTGTATCCTTATAAACCCAATCAAAGCAATCACTACCCTGTTGATCTTTACACATATAATTCACACTGTAATGGTTTGTATATTCATAAGAAGAATCATATTGTATATTCTTATTTTGTAGGTTTTTCAGATCTAATAAAAGTGCCATCGGTTTATCACTTTGCTCCGAAAAAACACCATTCGCACTTATACGATTTAAGACATTTCTAACCGAATAATGCTTACCTGTAATTTCAAACTTACTACTTGCATATATTTGGCTCGGTTTAGATGGATCTACACGTCTAAGCTCCCATAAATAATCACCTTTTGTCATTCCTTCTGTAGAACCTTCCATTTCAACAATCCTAGTTGGATCAGATAGAGAACTCTTATACGTAAAGGTAAAATTCAGGTTGTTTTCTGGAGCTTTCCCTTTATATTGCTGGTTTAGAGGTGCAGCAACATAAGGATTATTTTGTGAATCCTTAAATACTCCTTTATTTTCTGGAGTATAACTATAATCTGAACCTATCTTAATCTTATGGTGATCTTCTCTTAAAATTTTATTAGACTTAGCATCTACATGCTTTATATCCACTTTAATAGAGCAAGTTTGATCCAAGTTTACAATTGAACCATCCGGACAAGTTTTTTGACCAATTTTATAGGATAATTTAGCTGGTTGACCACCAAATATCCAATAAGCACTACCAGCCCATCTTGTTTCTCCTGAATCTTCTGGAGAGCTTACTCCATACCATACAACGGTATTCGCTTCATTTTGCGCAACCCTTTGATAAGTTTGGCCGTTAGTATAGTATCTTCCACCAGACCAACCTGTTTGACGGGGATAATTCCTTCTTGCTACTCCATCGTTTGCCATAACTAAGTTCCCTGCATTCAAACCAGAATCTAATGAAATTTTACCAAGACTGAAATCTAAATCCTTGAATTGAAATGGTACTTTTAAATCGTCCCAAATAACACGATTTTCTACCTTTTTAATAATTCTTAGATTCCATGAATCTTCTGTAGTTCCATTAGGAAATAGTTCATTTAAAGGAATATGTGCAACAAAACCAACATTATGATAATACATGTTACACTCGTCATTTCTTTTATTATAAGCACCTTGTGGACATGCATTGTAAACTTCCCCTGTATTGCTTTGTCGGTTGTACTCTAAGTCTTTAGAGGCATCTAAATCAGTCATTTCAGCCTGATAGATATAACTTTTACCAGTTCTTTGATTTATAGCCCATAAATACGTTTCTTGATTGGAAGCATTGTGTTCATGATAACCTACTAGCGCACTCCAACCCGTAAATTCTAAATAAGGTTGTGTTCCTCGGCCGTAATCCCTATTTGAGATTTGCCATCTAGGTTTTCCATCAACACCACTATAAACATCGTATACTAACTTTTTACTACTTTCCCAAGCCTGTTCCTTTCCTCCCAGTTCACCAGGAGAAACGTTATGGGAAGGATAGGGCGAATATGCCGCCCCATATGTAGGGTTACTAAAAAAACTAAAAACAAAAAGAAACGAAAAACCAATTGCCATTAGCCAATGTTTTGCTTTCATGTTTCGTTTCACATCCTATATTAAAACAACTAATTACTTACCAGCTGTCGGAATAGCTTTAAATACATTGTTTACCATGTTGCTCATTCCTGTACCAATTTGATTTAATAATGGTTGTATCACACCTGTTGCAAATCCTACGCATAATCCAAAGATCACAAGACATACTACAATAATTAAAATCGCTCCTTTTTGTTCACCCACTTCTTTTCACC
>NZ_JBQAEH010000023.1:0-15757 GCF_051915225.1 Bacillus cereus group sp. MYBK95-2
CGTTCATCCTGAGCCAGGATCAAACTCTCCAATAAAGTTAGTTTGTCTAGCATCTAAAATAAAAATTGACGTTTCACGTTGTTTGTTTCGTTCAGTTTTCAAAGAACTACTAGGTCGCTCATTTGCGACTTCCTTATGTTAACATCTTCGTTAGTTAATGTCAACTAAGTTTTTCATTTCGTTTGTCGCTTTCGACGTTAATGTCATCGGCGACTTGTTCTATATTACACCTCTAAGCTCTAATCGTCAATATATTTTTATAAAAAATATAAAAAGGCTTATTTCTTTTAAAATAAGCCTTTTTATCACATATCATTCTATTCATTTATTATTTTTCTATAATTGGTAACGAGACGATAATTTGAATAGTGCCATCCCTATATTCCGCTCGAATACTACCACCTTGTAACTCAACAATACTTTTCGCAATCGCTAAACCGAGTCCCGACCCTTCCGTTACTCTACTTCGAGATTGATCCTTCTTATAGAAACGTTCAAACAAATTCGCTAACTCTTCTCTTGTAAACTCTTCACTATGATTCGCAATTACAATTTGTATATCCCTACGCTGCCTTTGAAGAGAAACTTTTATCTCTCCATCATCTTTACTATACTTAATTGCATTCATTAGTAAATTATCAAATACACGAACCATCTTTTCCGAATCAATCGATGCATAAGCACGTTCCTCAGGAAACTTCTTAACAAAAGTAAGTCCATGCTCTTCCGCTTGCGGTACTAACTCTTCTATTAATTGCTCAAGCAACTCATTTACACATACTTCTTGTTTTTCTAATACAACTTGTTCATTTGTTAACTTCGTATACTCAAATAAATCTTCTATTAAATTTTTTAACTGCTCCGACTTTGCAAAAGCAATTCTCGTATACTCATCGTGTTGTTCTTTATTTTCATATTTAGAATCTCGAAGTAATCGTAAGTAACCCATAATAGAAGTAAGTGGTGTACGCAAATCATGCGATACATTTGTGATAAGCTCATTCTTTTGCTTTTCTAATTTACGTTCCTTTTCTATATTATTCATAAGCTCTTCTGCCATATTATTAATATTCTCCGTTAAAGCTGCAATCTCATCTTCACCTTTTTTCTCAATGCGGTAGGCTAAGTTACCTCTTTCTATTTCCTTTACGCCTTGTGCCATTGCTTCAATCTGCTTCATCTTTCTCTTTGTTATATAGAAGAAAGAGAAAATGAATACAAGTACACCAATTAAAAACGGGAATGGTCCTTCTTGCGTATCATATATTACCTCTCCCTCTGGAATTCCACTAACAAACATGTACAAATTCTTTCCTTCAATAGTAATAGGTGAAAAAGATATAAACTCTTTTCTTGTACTTTCAAATACATTTCTACCATCTGTATAATTAATCGCGAATGATGCTGCATTACGAATCGTATTATGCAAATCGATTTGCTCTTCTTGCGCTTGCTTTGTTTTATATAAAACTTTACCACTTTCATCAGTAACCAATATCTTCAAAGCTCTAGACCCTTGCTCTAAATTTTGGTTCTCCATTTCGATCATATTTGATATAGCTTCTAATTTATTTTCATGAACCGAACTATTTGCCGCTCCTTGAGCTTGGTGATTAATTTGTTCCATACCAGCCCGATAATCGATAGTTGCTTGACGATTCGCATTCTCAAAAAACGGTGCTGCTGCCTTTGCTGACAAAACTCCTAATAACGCACAAGCAGCAAAAGTAGTAATCAATTGAATCCTTATACTCTTTCGTACGCTCTTTACTAATTTCTCAATTAATTGTCTTATTTTCCTTATATAAGTAAACGGATTAAATATCTTTTTCAATCTTATACCCCACTCCCCATACTGTTTTTATATATCTAGGTTTCCTTGGATTCTCCTCAATCTTTTCACGCACTTTTCGAATATGCACCATTACAGTATTATCAGACTGGAAAGATCGTTCGTTCCACACCTTTTCATAAATTTGCTCCGCACTAAACACCATACCTGGATTTCTAGCTAGCAATTCTAAAATTGAAAATTCCCTCGGAGTTAGTTTCACTTCTTCTCCCTCTACAATAACTTTATGGGTCGAGATGTTGATTTTCATCTCCCCAATTTCTAACTCGTCCTCATTTTGAATAGCGAAACCATTCATTTTCATATAACGGCGTAACTGAGATTTAATTCGTGCAATTAGCTCTAACGGATTAAACGGCTTCGTTACATAATCATCTGCCCCTGTTGTTAATCCTAAAATCTTATCCATATCTTGCGTTTTGGCAGAAAGCATAATAATAGGCATTTCTTTCGCTTCCCTTACCTTCATACACATATGAATACCATCCACTTTCGGCATCATAATATCTAATACGACTAGATGTACTTCATTTTCTTCCAATAGACGTAATCCTTCTTCTCCGTCTCCTGCTTGTAATACTTTATATCCTTCATTCTTTAAATAGATTGTAATTAAATTCCGAATTTCTTTTTCATCATCTACGACAAGTATTGTTTCGTGTGCCACAATATCTCCCCCATCACTTTTTTAATCCCTAACTTCTATTATAGGAAAACTTCTGAAGAAAAACGCTCGGAAATCCTTAAGATTTTCTGAAGACGCAAAAAAGGTCTAGACTCCCCTTAAGTCTAGACCTTTAAAAAACCCCTTTTATTTACGAACGTAGATGAAATATAGTACGAATAAAACTCCCATAACATACATAATCGGATGAACCTCTTTACGACGACCACTCACAACCATTGTAATTGGATAGAAGATAAATCCAATCGCAATCCCAGTTGCGATACTATACGTAAGTGGCATAGAGATAATTGTAAAGAATGCTGGCACTGCAATCTCGAATTTCTTCCAATCAATTTCCCCTAAGGAAGAAACCATCAAGATTCCTACAATAATTAAAGCCGGCGCCGTTACAGCTGGCGTTACAACACTTAGTAATGGCGAGAAGAATAGTGCCAGTAAAAAGAATCCTGCTGTTACAACTGCTGTAAATCCAGAACGTCCTCCTGCTGCTACCCCTGCAGACGATTCAATGTAAGACGTTGTTGTTGATGTACCAAGAATCGCACCAATTACAGTTGCAATCGCATCTGCAAATAACGCTTTTCCAGCACGTGGTAATTTATTGTTCTTCATTAATCCTGCTTGATTCGCAACCGCTACAAGCGTACCTGCTGTATCAAAGAAATCGATAAAGAAGAACGTTATAATAACAATCCCCATTTGAACTGTGAAAATATCTCCGAAGTGCGTTAACGCCACGCCGAACGTTGGTTCTAGACTCGGTATTGCTCCCACCACAGCTTTCGGAGTATCAATTAATCCTGTTGCTACTCCTAAGATCGCTGTAAGAATCATACCGTAAAATACTGCACCATTAATTTTCTTAATCATGAAGATGATCGTAGTAACAACCCCGAAGATTGCTAGTAACGTTGTACCCTTTGTTAAGTCCCCCAACCCAACAAGAACTGCATCATTTTTCACGATAATTCCGGCATTTTGGAATCCAAGAAATGCAATGAACAATCCGATACCTGCTGCTACTGCAAACTTTAACTCCGATGGAATTGCATTGATGATTTTTTCACGAATACCTGAAGCAGTAAGAATAATAAAGATAATACCTGACATTAATGTTCCGGCAATTGCTGTTTGCCATGGAATCCCCATCGTTAACACTGCTGTATAAGCAAAGAACGCGTTAATTCCCATACCTGGCGCTAAAGCAATTGGATACTTCGCGAAAATACCCATAATTAACGAACCGATCGCTGCCGCTAATGCCGTAGCAACGAATACTGCACCTGGATCCATCCCTGTACCTGCTGGTAACCCTTTAACATTTCCAAGCGACAGCGTAGCAGGATTGACAAATAGTACGTAAGCCATAGATAGAAATGTCGTTAACCCTGCTATGAACTCAGTCTTATAATTCGTACCGAGCTCATCAAACTGAAAATAGCGTTTCATCCTACGTTTCCCCCGTTATATGATTACTCGCCGCATTTCTCCTAGCCCTCTTTTATCCCGAGAAACAAAAAAGGCTTCCATTGCATATATACATGGAAGCGTTCTATGAATAAAGATAAGATTCCCCTCACCTTTATAAAAACGCCTCGTAGTCAAGCCATTTACGGTAGCTAGGTAGAAACTTTCGGGCCATATCCCCGATATTATACGACGGCTATAATATTCACTTTTTGTTTGAATTACATAATCATATTAACTCGACGAAGTAGTTTTGTCAATTTAAAAACGAACGTTTTTATAAACTTTTATAGTTTCGTTCGTATTAACACCAAAATAAAAAAGATCCACCTATGCATAAGCAATAGATGGACCTTTTTATAAATACTATTCCCACTCAATAGTTGCTGGTGGCTTACTCGTTACATCATACACGATACGGTTAACGTGTTTTACTTCGTTTACGATACGTACAGAGATTTTCTCTAATACGTCCCAAGGGATACGTGCCCAGTCAGCTGTCATACCGTCGATAGATGTTACCGCACGGATACCTACTGTGTAATCGTAAGTACGCTCGTCACCCATAACACCTACGCTACGCATACCAGGAAGCGCAGTGAAGTATTGCCAGATTTCACGGTCTAAGCCCGCTTTAATAATTTCTTCACGTAAAATCGCATCAGATTCACGAACGATTTCTAATTTCTCTTCTGTGATTTCACCTAATACACGAATACCAAGACCCGGTCCTGGGAATGGTTGACGCCATACGATTTCATCAGGAATTCCTAATTCAGATCCTAATACACGTACTTCGTCTTTAAATAACGTGTTTAAAGGCTCAATTAATTTGAACTGCATGTCTTCTGGAAGTCCACCAACGTTATGGTGAGATTTAATTGTTTGCGCAGTTGCTGTACCACTCTCAACGATATCTGTGTAAAGTGTACCTTGCGCTAAGAAGTCCATACCTTGTAATTTTGACGCTTCATCATCAAATACGTAAATGAATTCGTTACCGATGATTTTACGTTTTTGTTCTGGATCTTCTACACCTTTTAACTTGTCCATGAAGCGGTCTCTTGCATCCACTTTAATAACGTTCATATGGAAGCCTTCGCTAAATGTTTTCATAACGCCTTCTGCTTCACCTTTACGAAGTAAACCGTGGTCAACGAAAATACATGTTAATTGATCACCAATTGCTTTATGAATTAATACTGCTACAACAGAAGAGTCTACACCGCCACTAAGTGCGCATAGTACTTTTTTGTCTCCAACAGTTTCACGAATCTTTTCTAATTCTACTTCAATAAAGTTCTCCATGTTCCATCCTTCAGAACAACCACATACACCGAATACGAAGTTTTTAATTAAATCGTTACCGTGCTCAGAGTGACGTACTTCTGGGTGGAATTGTACACCGTATAAGTTTTTCGCTTCATTGCTCATACCAGCAATTGGGCAAGACTCACTTGTTGCATCTACTACGAATCCTTCAGGTAAACCAGTTACTAAGTCGCCATGGCTCATCCATACAACTTGCTCTTCTGGAAGGTTCGCATATAATTTTGATTCGTTCTCTACTTTAAGAACAGCTTTTCCGTACTCACGGTGATTTGCACGCTCTACTTTACCACCGAAGTGTTGCGTCATAAGCTGCATACCGTAACAAATACCGAAGATTGGTAAACCTAGTTCAAAGATTTTTTCATCACAATGTAATGCACCTTCACCGTATACACTATTTGGTCCACCAGAGAAAATAATCCCTTTTGGATTCATTGCTTTAATTTCTTCTGCAGTAATTGTATGTGGATGAAGTTCACTGTATACACCGAACTCACGAATTCGACGTGCTATTAACTGATTGTATTGACTTCCAAAATCTAAAACGATAATTGTATCGTGTTGTTTCTTCAAAATAATCACCCCAACGTTAGTTCTCGTATATAAATATTTTCACCAATTTGGCGAAAAGCATTACCAATATAATAAAAAAAGCCAGTCCTCCGCCTCTAGTCTCATAACAAAGAAAAGGCAGGGGTCTGGCTTTATAAAGAAAGATAGTCTCCGCTCTTTATAAATATAAGACACACTGCCTTCATAGTCAGGTTGTTTACGGTAACCCGGTAGAGACTCTCAAACCATATCATTGAGGATATATGAAGGATCGTTTTATATTATCTTCCTAGATTCTAACAATGAAGTATCAATATGGTCAAGAGAGAAAGCGACAAAATTCTACAGAAATTCATTTCCTTTTCTAAAAAACATAAAAAAACATCCATTTCTATATAGAAATGGATGTTTTTTAGGACAAACGGAATTACATCATTCCGCCCATACCGCCCATGCCCATGCCGCCCATGTCAGGCATTGCTGGTGCATTTGGTTCTGGCTTGTCAGCTACTACAGCTTCAGTTGTTAAGAACATAGCTGCAACAGATGCTGCGTTTTGAAGTGCAGAACGAGTTACTTTAGCTGGATCTACGATACCAGACTCAAGCATGTTAACCCATTCGCCAGTAGCTGCGTTGAAACCAACGCCTACTTTTTCGCCTTTTAGACGCTCTACAACTACAGATCCTTCTAGACCAGCGTTGATTGCGATTTGACGAACTGGCTCTTCTAGTGCACGAAGTACGATGTTGATACCTGTTGCTTCGTCGCCTTCAGCTACGATAGAAGCTACTTTTGTGTATACGTTCATAAGTGAAGTACCACCACCTGCAACGATACCTTCTTCTACTGCTGCACGAGTTGAGTTAAGTGCATCTTCAATGCGAAGTTTGCGCTCTTTTAACTCAGTTTCAGTTGCTGCACCTACTTTAATTACTGCTACGCCACCTGCTAGTTTAGCAAGACGCTCTTGTAATTTTTCACGATCGAATTCAGAAGTTGTTTCTTCTAATTGCGCACGGATTTGACCGATGCGAGCTTCGATTTGTTCTGTGCTTCCTACACCTTCAACTACAGTTGTGTTTTCTTTTGTAACAACAACTTTACCAGCGCGTCCTAAAGATTCAACTGTAGCAGATTTTAAGTCACGGCCTAATTCTTCAGTGATCACTTCGCCACCAGTTAAGATTGCGATATCTTCTAGCATTGCTTTACGACGGTCACCAAATCCAGGAGCTTTAACAGCTACTACATTGAATGTACCACGAAGTTTGTTCACTACTAATGTAGCTAATGCTTCGCCTTCTACATCTTCAGCAATGATAAGAAGTGGTTTACCTTGTTGTACCACTTGCTCTAATACTGGTAAGATTTCTTGAATGTTAGAAATCTTTTTGTCAGTAATTAAGATATATGGGTTATCAAGAACTGCTTCCATTTTGTCAGAATCAGTAATCATGTAAGGAGATGCATAGCCACGATCAAATTGCATACCTTCTACTACGTCTAATTCTGTTGTGAATCCTTTAGACTCTTCTAAAGTAATAACGCCGTCGTTACCAACGCGCTCCATTGCTTCAGCGATTAATTGACCTACTTCTTCGTCAGCTGCAGAAATAGCAGCTACTTGTGCGATAGAAGATTTGCCTTCGATTGGTTTAGAAATCGTTTTTAATTCTTCAATTGCAGCAGTAACAGCTTTTTCGATACCTTTACGAAGACCCATTGGGTTCGCACCAGCTGTTACGTTTTTAAGACCTTCACGAATCATAGCTTGCGCTAATACAGTTGCAGTTGTTGTTCCGTCACCAGCTACGTCATTTGTTTTGCTAGCAACTTCTGCTACTAATTTCGCACCCATGTTTTCGAATGCATCTTCTAATTCGATTTCTTTTGCGATTGTTACACCATCATTTGTAATAAGTGGTGAACCAAATTTTTTCTCAAGTACAACGTTACGACCTTTTGGTCCAAGCGTAACTTTTACTGCGTTTGCAAGAGTGTCGACACCGCGAAGCATCGAACGACGTGCTTCTTCACTAAATTTAATATCTTTTGCCATAATAATTGACCCCCTTGGATTTTTTAAGATTTATATAATTAACCGATAACTGCTAAAATGTCACTTTCACGTAAAATCAAGTAGTCTGTACCTTCATATTTCACTTCAGTACCTGCATATTTTGAGAAGATGATAAGATCACCTGCTGCTACCTCTAAAGCAACACGCTCACCATTCTCAAGCACTCGACCAGTACCTACTGCAACAACTTTACCCTCTTGTGGTTTTTCTTTTGCAGTATCTGGTAATACGATACCACTTGCTGTTTTTTCTTCTGCTTGAACAAGCTCAATTACAACGCGATCACCTAATGGCTTTAGCATGAACAATAACCTCCTCATTTTGTTATGTAAATTTCTTTTATTAGCACTCAAGTCATCCGAGTGCTAACACACTTATAATAATAAATAATCTCAATTTCTTTTGCAAGTAAAAAAATCATAATTTTTTCGCAAATCACTATATAAACTTTCTATATACAATACTGCCTTTACTATATGAATCGTTGTTTCCACTGCTCGTATGTTACAATATGAAAGGACACCCTAAGTTGTTTTCGCTACACATACAACTTTCTCCTGTCTTCTATTATAATTTCAAATAAGGATTTACGAAAAAAACATAATTCAAGAGGTTTATATCGTAGGTAGCATATTTACATGTTATCCTAACTTATCTCATACACTATAGTTAGAAAGGATGGTTAAACCATTTGAAGAAACAATACTGGTGGATTATCGTTACATACATTTTAATGCAGTTATCTGGCGTTGTTGGATTACCACTTCTCCTAAAAACAGGACTCTATGATAATAGAGGATTTACCATTGAAGAAAAAGGACAAATCATAACGGGACACTGGGCAATCATTAGCTTCTTTATTGCATTATGTATCGTGCTTTGGTTACTTAGAACAGATATTCGTGACAGGCATTTAGATCCAATGCGCTCTTCTGTTCCAGCTACTATTGGATGGATTTTTATCGGGTTCTTCTTAGCAATCATCTCACAATCCATTGCAGGTATGATTGAAATGTATGTATTTGGGGTTCCACGTGGATCTGAGAATACAGACAGACTGATGGACATCGCAAGAACGATACCTTGGTTCCTTATTGTTGTATCTATAATTGGACCTATCTTAGAAGAAATCGTATTTAGAAAAATTCTATTCGGCACGCTTTATAAGAAGTTTAACTTCTTTATCGCAGCTATCATTAGTTCGCTTGTATTCGCAACAATTCATTTTGATTTTACTCACTTATTGGTATACACTGCTATGGGGCTCGTATTCGCCTTCTTATATGTGAAGACGAAACGTATTATCGTTCCGATTGCAGCTCATGTTGCGATGAATACATTAGTCGCTATTGGGCAAATTTTTATGAGCAATGAACAAATTCAAGAAATGATTAAAGAAGCTGAAAAAATGCAAGGCTTTATCGGAGGATTTTTTGTATGAGAAACTCACCATTGTTCATGGCTGCACTATACTTCCTTCTTGGATGTATCTTTACACGCTTCGCCATTACGAACGTGACAGATACAATCTGGAATATGTGGACAATACTATTTGCAGTTATGGCAACAATTGATTTTAATTTGGCACTTCGCCTTATATTAGTTAAATTCACAAAGAAGAAACAATAATAAAACGCAGAGGTCGCTTCCTCTGCGTTTTATTGTGGATAGTTTTTCAAAAAGTAAACTAATGTTTGTAACTCTACAGCTAAGTCAATATGATGAATTCTAATATTCTCTGATACGTTTAATCGCGCTGGTGTGAAATTCAAAATACCGTGCACGCTTGTTTCAGCTAATCTATCTGCTACAGCTTGTGCTACTGTAGCCGGTACTGTTAATATTGCCACTTGTATATCATTTGATAATCTCTCTTCTAATTCATCTAAATGATATACAGGAATGCCCCCGATTTCTGTTCCAACTTTCTCTTCACTAACATCAAATGCCATTTCAATTTTTGTATTATTGTTTTTCGTGAAATTATAATGTAAGAAAGCGGTCCCTAAATTACCTACTCCAATAAGTGCTACACGTGTTATATCATCTTGATCAAGTGTTTCGCGGAAAAATGATAATAAATAATTTACGTTATATCCATATCCCTTTTTCCCTAACGCTCCAAAATACGAAAAATCTCTTCGTATTGTTGCGGAATCTACTTTTACTGCCTCACTCAATTCGGCCGATGAAACACGCTGCTTACCAGAAAGAGATAAGTTTTGGATAAATCGATAGTATAGAGGCAATCTTTTAGCAGTGGCTTGTGGAATCTTTTGCTGATCCATATGACCTCTCCTCTCTTCCTATCTTTATTCATATACTTTAATCAAATACAGAAGTTTAGCACTCATTAAATTCCTTGTATAATAAAGAGAAGAAGTATTCTCTCTTTATTTTAAACTATACACTATTTTTAGTATGATTGAGAAATATAAACATGGCAAAGTTAAGAAATTATTTGAGGTGAAAACATTGATTTTATTACAAGTAAACGCGCTTTCGAAATTATACGGTGCAGAAACGATTCTTGCAAACATAAAATTGGAAGTACAAACAAAAGATCGTATCGCATTAGTTGGAAGGAATGGAGCAGGAAAATCTACATTATTAAAAATTATCGCTGGTGAATTATCTCATGATGGTGGCGAAATTATAAAACCGAAAGATGTCTCAATCGGATATTTAGCTCAAAATACTGGACTAGAAACGTCTTTAACAATTTGGGATGAAATGCTAACCGTCTTTACCCACTTACAGCAAATGGAGACAAAACTTCGAAGGCTTGAGCAAGAAATGGGAAAAGAAGAAAACTTTTCAAACGAAGCTACATATGAAAGATTGTTAGCTGATTATGACCAACTACAACTCAATTATAAAGATCAAGGTGGATATCAATATGAAGCGGATATTCGCTCCATTTTAAGCGGCCTTGGCTTCCCAGTTGAAACGCACCAGACGACGATCTCTACTTTAAGCGGCGGGCAAAAAACAAGATTAGCTCTCGGGAAATTATTATTAACAAAACCAGACTTACTTATTTTGGACGAGCCTACAAACCATTTAGACATCGAAACATTAACATGGCTTGAGCAATATTTGCAAGGTTATCCTGGCGCAATATTAATCGTCTCACATGACCGTTATTTCTTAGACAAACTCGTTACACAAGTATATGAAATTTCGAATAAAGAAAGCAGACGATTTGTTGGTAACTACAGTAAATATTTAGACTTAAAATCAGCATTATATGAGCAAGAAATGAAACGTTACGAAAAACAACAAGATGAAATCGCAAAACTTGAGGACTTCGTTCAAAAGAATATAGCTCGCGCTTCTACAACGAAACGTGCTCAAAGTCGCCGTAAACAACTAGACAGAATGGAATTATTAACGAGACCATTAGGGGATTCTAAGTCAGCATCATTCCACTTCGATATTGAAAAACAAAGTGGAAATGATGTTTTACAAGTAAATGATGCAACCATCGGCTATGATGAAAACCCTATAATTGAACATGTAACTATGCGCTTAACTCGCGGAGATAGTGTTGCTTTAGTTGGTCCAAACGGAATTGGGAAATCCACATTGTTAAAATCCATTGTGAATAAGTTACCACTATTAAATGGTGATGTTTCTTTCGGATCAAATGTATCTGTTGGTTATTATGATCAAGAACAAGCAAACTTAACATCTTCTAAACGGGTTTTAAATGAACTATGGGATGAATATCCACTGCAACCGGAAAAAGA
Organism: Bacillus cereus group sp. MYBK95-2; assembly: GCF_051915225.1. NCBI lineage: Bacteria > Bacillati > Bacillota > Bacilli > Caryophanales > Bacillaceae > Bacillus > Bacillus cereus group sp. MYBK95-2. The sequence goes on from NZ_JBQAEH010000023.1 coordinate 11,727, forward strand.
AATCCGTACTATACTTGGGAATTTTTTATTCACAGGAGATGATGTACTGAAACCAGTATCTTCCCTTAGTGGTGGACAAAAAGCTCGATTAGCTCTTGCAAAACTTATGATGCAAAAGTCAAATTTGTTAATTCTAGATGAGCCTACGAACCACCTTGATTTAAATAGTAAAGAGATTTTGGAGAATGCTTTAATTGATTACCCAGGGACTCTTCTATTCGTCTCACATGACCGCTACTTTATTAACCGTGTAACAACGACTGTGGTTGAGTTATCAACAGAAGGTGCACAGGAATATTTAGGGGATTACGATTACTACGTTGAAAAGAAAAATGAAATGATTGAACGTGCAGAACTTGAACAGCAAGAAAGTGACGTTCCTGTTCAAAAGGTGGTTGCACAAGAGAAATTAAATTATTTAGAAGAAAAAGAGCGTAAAAAACTAGAGCGTCAACGCACTAGAAAAATTGAAGAGCTAGAACAAAGTATAGTGGAATTAGAAGAAGAAATTGCTACGTTAGAAGATCAACTTTGCTTACCAGAAATATATGCAGATTATGAAAAAGCTAGTGAAATTACAACTAAAAAGCAAACGCTACAAGAACAACTTGAAACTTGTATGGCAGAATGGGAAGAGCTGCATGTATAAGCATATTTAAATAAGGAAGATGTCTCATAAGTCAGGATTTTTGACTATGTGACATCTTTTTTTAGTACTTAAACAATTTTTTGAATATATCTATCGTAACTTAGAATATACTAACGATTTTTTAAATATATCTATTGTAACCCTATATATATTAACAATTCGACACGAAATATCGTTTTAACGACAAAGATTGACAAGATTAGCATCTTCTATAATGGGGAGATGTTTCAAAATGTTTTTCGGGGATATCTTCTTGCTTTTTATTTCCCGAAAAAGAACAAATTCAAAGGTCTGACATCAACCTATTTATCCACAAGTTTATACACATATCCACCTTTATAAAATAAACATCAAAATAACTTTTCCACATTATCCACAGTCAACAAAAAAGTTATCAACATTTTATATACACAATAAAACCCACATTATCAACAGATAATATGGGTTTTATCCACAACCTGTGGTTAATTATGTGTATAACTATGCTTCAATATCTAATCCTGGATTTGCATTTAAGGCTAATGTTGCACGCTTACCTTGTTCATAAGCAATTGTCCCTGCCGCTGCAATCATCGCTGCATTATCTGTGCATAAAGATAGCGGCGGAATAATTAATTCAATGTTTTCTTTTTGTGCAAATTCCTCTTCTAATCGCGCACGAAGTCCTTTATTAGCAGCTACTCCACCAGCAAGAAGTAATTGCTTTACATTATAAGCTTCTGCTGCACGAGCTGCTTTCGTTACAAGTACATCTATTACACTTTCTTGGAAACTTGCCGCTAAATCTTCTGGTGCAATTTCTATACCGCGCTGTTTTGCGTTATGCACAGTGTTGATAACTGCTGATTTCAATCCACTAAAGCTAAAATCATACGAATCCGGTTCTAGCCATGCACGAGGCAAATCAATTGTCGGTTCTCCTTCATGTGCAAGGCGATCAATATGAGGACCACCTGGATATGGCATAGATAACGTACGAGCTACTTTATCATATGCTTCTCCAGCTGCATCGTCTCGTGTTTCACCAATTACTTCGAATGAACCATGTTCTTTCATATAAACAAGTTCTGTATGCCCACCAGATACAACAAGTGATAATAACGGGAATTGAACTTCTTTTACTAAACGGTTCGCATAAATATGACCAGCAATATGATGAACACCGACTAACGGAATATCATGTGCAAACGCTACTGCCTTCGCTGCATTTACTCCAATTAGAAGTGCTCCTACTAAACCAGGACCTTCTGTTACAGCAATTGCATCAATATCATCAAATGTGATATTTGCTTCCTTTAAAGCTTCTTCTAACACAACTGTAATTTCTTCTACATGATGACGGGATGCAATCTCTGGTACAACGCCGCCAAAACGTTTATGACTTTCAATTTGTGATGCAACGACATTCGCAATAATTTCCGTTCCATTTTTAACAACTGCTACTGCTGTTTCATCACAACTTGTTTCAATACCAAGTATAATCGTATTTTTTTCCATTATATATTCACCCACATTACGAGACCATCTTCCTGATTGTCTGCATAGTATCGTTTACGAATCCCACCATTTTGAAATCCGTATTTTCTGTATAACTGCTTTGCTACTTCATTTGATACACGTACTTCAAGTGTCATTGTTTTTACCCCTAGTTCTTTCGCTTCAGAAATAACTGCTTTCAATAGGGCATCTCCTAACTTTTGACCTCGGTATTCTGGCAAAATAGCTATATTTGTTATATGTGATTCATCAATAATTATCCACAATCCACAATACCCGACTACACGACCATCTTTTTCTAACACAATATAATGTGCATGTTCATTCATCGTTAATTCACGGTGAAAGGCATCTGCAGTCCAAGGAGTTGAAAAAGACGCTTCTTCAATAGCTACAATTTGAGCAATATCATCAAGCTCCATCTTTCTAAATATCATATCCATCTTCTGCAAGCTCCTACTTGTTTTGACTTTCTAACCACTTTGTTTCAGCTTCAGCTAAACGAAGATAGCTTGGAACAAACGTATGCACATCTTGTTCTTCTTTTTGTAATCCTAAGAATGCTAGCTCACTTGGTCTTGGGTTATTTTTAGTAAATGGAGCGAATACAGCTTGATCACCTAAATGTTCTATAATTGTTTCTTTATGCAATTTAACATCGTTACCGATAAATAAAACAGGCTGTCCTTTATCTTTTAACATTTGCAACCAGTCTACAATAAGAATAATTCGGTCTTCTTCTATTGAAGTTAACTGCTCTCCTTCATATGTATATAACCCAGTATAAATTTGCCCACGTCTTCCATCAAATAGAGGACAAATTAACCCGTTAAAGTTAGCACCGTTTGCAGCTACTACCTCTAAACTTGATACACCTACAATTGGTATTTGAAGTGACCAAGCTAATGTTTTCGCCGCTGTCACGCCTATACGAACACCTGTATAGGATCCAGGTCCAGCAGCTACAACGATTTTAGTTAATTCCTTCGGTTTTACGCCACACTCTTTTAACAGTTTCTCTACAGCTGGCATAAGACGTACAGAATGGTTTTTTGTTAAATTTGTAATGATTTCCCCAATTACGTTTTCTTCCTCAATAAGGGATACACCCATTACGTAATTTGAAGTATCAATTGCTAGTACTTTCATCTTGTAATAGCTCCTCACATAATCTAATATAGCGATCTCCAATTGGCTCGAGTATAATTTTTCTTGTGTCATCTCCAGCATGGAATAAACTAATTTGTAACTTTTCATTCGGTAAATATGCTTCTATTAAATGAGCCCATTCTACTACCGTAATTCCTTCACCGTAGAAATATTCATCAAAGCCTAAGTCCTCTTCACTTTCTGCTAAGCGATACACGTCCATATGATATAGCGGTAATCTTCCTTTATATTCTTTGATGATATTAAAGGTAGGACTATTTACAACTCTTTTCACTCCAAGACCTTTTGCTAGTCCCTTTGTAAAAGTCGTCTTACCAGCTCCAAGATCTCCTTCTAAAATAATTACGTCTTGTGCCTCTACGAGCTCACCTAGTTTTTCTGATAACCTTTGTGTTTCCTCAGAAGATTTTGTTGTTACTTCATATTTACTCACAGACTTCACCTACTTTACTCACAATGTTCTCTGCTCTTTATTATACAGGTTTTGAATATATAAAAAAGTCCTTAGGAGTTGTCCTAAGGATAGTTTGACTGTCTTTATTAGTTTTTTGTTAAAACAAATAAAAAAATACGAAACAACTTGTTTCGTTCTTTTCTTTATATGAAATGGCGGTCCCGACCGGGGTCGAACCGGCGATCTCCTGCGTGACAGGCAGGCATGTTAACCACTACACCACGGGACCATTTGGTTGCGGGGACAGGATTTGAACCTGCG
>NZ_JBQAEH010000024.1:0-14843 GCF_051915225.1 Bacillus cereus group sp. MYBK95-2
GAACACGGAAGTTAAGCTCTCTAGCGCCGATGGTAGTTGGGACCTTGTCCCTGTGAGAGTAGGACGTCGCCAAGCAACTAAAAACACAAGTCATTTGACTTGTGTTTTTTTATTTCCCATGAAATAGATTTGGTTCCATTAATAAAAAATTTGAAATATAGTAAGGGATTTTTTGAGCAGAAATACTTAGAAATTGATAAATAAATGGATAATCTTCAGAACCATAACTTCCAAGTAAGTCATACCACCAATCTGTTTCATATCTAGAAATCATGCTTAAATTATAGAGCAATAAATAATGAATGAGGAGTTCAGGTAATATTGGCTTAGGATTTCTAGGGTCAGTCGTAAGTGGCAAATAATAAGTATTAGTAAGATGTTCATAGTATAAAGGAGTACTGTACATAGGATTCCATGATTGAATAGGCGCTGTAAAAAGTAAATTCGATTCATTAGTCTTCTCAGGTACGTGTTGTATTGATAAATGCTTACAAGTTGTTTCAATGTAACGAGAAAATCTCTCTTTAGTCATATGTAATCGATCTAGTAGGTTGACTGAAAAGGAGAGCTCATTTTTAATTGTTGAATCAATTTTATATAAAGTTGATCCTTTTTGACTATAACGAAATAAATTTTGTAATTCTGGAATATTTCCCATTAGTTCTAACATGTTAAATTTTTCTGCTTCTAAGTGTTTCATGTGAAACAGTTGTTCTGCAACATGAGTAAACAATCCGTTTTTTTGTACCTTCACCTCATCTTCTAAAAATTGATACCCTTGTTTTTTTCGTTTGCGAGTTGTAACGCCATGAGCTAAAACAGTAGTGGATTCAGGATAGTTAGGGTCAATAGTTAGTAGGCATGCTTTAAACAGTTGACTAATTCCATAAAATAACAACATTGGTTGAATGGAAAATGGAGCTGTCTTATATAATTCATAATAATTTTTCCCGTGTTCTAAGTAATAAATAAAGGGATAACAATTTTCAAAACTTTTTTTTTCTGCATCCTGAATAGAGGATTTTTCATAACAACGGGCAAGATAACGTTGTACGTTTTGAGATGAAAAAAAGAAACTTAACTGCTGCCAAGTACAAGATGTTTGATGCATATATTACGCTCCTTTTATTGTCTAAAAATTCTAACATATATATACGTCCTTGACAGTATTTTAACCAATTGATAAGCTACTAATAATAATTTCTGGTATCATAGGGGGAACAATTATGTGGGAATCTAAATTTGTTAAAGAAGGTTTGACTTTTGATGATGTATTACTTGTACCAGCTAGGTCAGATATATTACCAAGAGAAGTAAGTGTTAAAACAGTTTTATCTGAAAGCTTACAGCTAAACATCCCGTTAATTAGTGCAGGAATGGATACAGTAACAGAAGCTGACATGGCTATTGCAATGGCTCGCCAAGGTGGTTTAGGAATTATTCATAAGAATATGTCTATTGAGCAACAAGCAGAGCAAGTTGATAAAGTAAAGCGCTCTGAAAGCGGCGTTATTTCAGATCCTTTCTTCTTAACTCCAGAACATCAAGTATATGATGCAGAACATCTTATGGGAAAATATCGTATCTCAGGTGTACCGGTTGTAAATAATTTAGATGAGCGAAAATTAGTTGGTATTATTACAAACCGTGATATGCGCTTCATCCAAGACTACTCAATCAAAATTTCTGACGTAATGACAAAAGAACAATTAATTACAGCTCCAGTTGGTACTACACTGGAAGAAGCTGAAAAGATCCTACAAAAGTATAAAATTGAAAAACTCCCTCTTGTTGATAATAACGGTGTATTACAAGGGCTTATTACAATAAAAGATATTGAAAAAGTAATTGAATTCCCAAACTCTGCTAAGGATAAGCAAGGACGCTTATTAGTTGGAGCAGCAGTTGGTGTAACAGCGGATGCTATGCTTCGCATCGATGCATTAGTAAAAGCTAGTGTAGATGCAATTGTACTTGATACAGCACATGGACATTCTAAAGGTGTCATTGATAAGGTAAAAGAAGTTCGTGCTAAATACCCATCACTAAATATTATCGCTGGAAATGTTGCTACTGCTGAAGCAACGAAAGCATTAATTGAAGCTGGTGCAAACGTAGTTAAAGTTGGTATTGGACCAGGTTCTATTTGTACAACACGCGTTGTAGCCGGTGTTGGTGTACCACAATTAACTGCAGTTTATGATTGTGCAACAGAAGCTCGTAAACACGGTATTCCAGTTATTGCTGATGGTGGTATTAAGTACTCTGGTGATATGGTGAAAGCTTTAGCGGCAGGAGCACATGTTGTTATGCTAGGTAGCATGTTTGCAGGTGTTGCAGAAAGCCCTGGAGAAACTGAAATTTACCAAGGTCGTCAATTTAAAGTGTATCGTGGTATGGGTTCTGTCGGTGCGATGGAAAAAGGAAGTAAAGATCGTTACTTCCAAGAAGGTAATAAAAAGCTTGTCCCAGAAGGTATTGAAGGACGAGTGCCATATAAAGGACCTTTAGCAGATACAGTTCACCAATTAGTTGGTGGCTTACGTGCAGGTATGGGATATTGCGGAGCACAGGATTTAGAATTCTTACGCGAAAATGCACAATTCATTCGTATGTCAGGTGCTGGCTTACGTGAAAGTCATCCTCATCACGTACAAATTACAAAAGAGGCTCCAAACTACTCATTATAATGTCTTATATACAAATAGACAGAGATTTGATATCTCTGTCTATTTTTTTTTGATTATGTTAGAATAACGGTTATGTGAGTACATAGATATTGGGGGTAGCAAAAGTGAAAGGTATGTTTTGCAAAAGATTCATTGCTTTGGTAACAGTGCTTACACTAGCTTGTAGCATTTTTATGCCATATAGCAATGCATCAGCTGAAACAGGAGCCGCTTTAAACATTGAAGCAGGTGCGGCAATTTTAGTAGAAGCGAATTCTGGGAAAATTTTATATCAAAAGAATGCAGATGAATTATTATCCATTGCTAGTATGACAAAGATGATGAGTGAATATTTAGTTCACGAAGCAGTGGATAAAGGAAAACTTAAGTGGGACCAGAAAATTAAGGTTTCTGAATATGCATATAAGGTTTCACAAGATGCTTCATTATCAAATGTTGCATTAGAAAATGGTGGCTCTTATACAGTAAAAGAGTTATACGAAGCAATGGCAATCTTTTCTGCAAATGGTGCAACAATTGCATTAGCAGAAGCAATTGCAGGTAAAGAAGTAGACTTCGTAAAAATGATGAATGACAAATCGAAAGAACTAGGGTTAAAAAATTATAAATTTGTCAATTCTACAGGTTTAACGAATAAAGATTTAAAGGGAATGCATCCTGAAGGAACAACAGCGGATGAAGAAAATAAAATGTCTGCAAAGGATGTTGCAACTTTAGCACAACATTTAATTAAAGATTATCCAAAAGTGTTAGATACAGCAAAAATCCCTAAAAAAGAATTCCGTCCAGAAAAAGAGAAGTTTGGAATGTCGAACTGGAACTGGATGTTAAAGGGCTTAGTTAAAGAATATGATGGCGTAGATGGCCTAAAAACAGGCTCAACTCCAGAAGCAGGAGATTGCTTCACTGGTACGGTTGAAAGAAACGGAATGCGTTTTATTTCTGTAGTTATTAAAACAAGTTCTCATACAGCACGTTTTGATGAAACAAAGAAGCTATATGATTATGGATTTGCTAACTTTGAAGTGAAACAAATGTATAAAAAAGGTTCTTCAGTAAAAGGACAAGAAACAGTACGAGTAGAAAATGCGAAAGATAAAGATGTAGCAGTTCAAACGAAACAAGCTATTTCACTTCCAGTGCCAAAAGGAAGTAAAGATGTTTATAAAACAGAATTAAAAGAATCAAGTAAGGGACAAGAAGCACCTATTAAAAAGGGAGCTGCGCTTGGTCAAATGGTAATTACGCCAAAAGATACAAACGACCCTGGATTTTTAACTGGTAAGTCACTGCAAGTGGATCTTGTAACGACATCTGAAGTAGAAGAAGCAAACTGGTTTACTCGTGCTATGCGCGGAATTGGTTCATTCTTTAGTGGTATGTGGAATAGTGCTGTTGATACAGTAAAAGGTTGGTTTTAAAAGCTCCTCACGATAGGAGCTTTTTTTTATTCCTATTTTTCATACCGACTTTATGAAAAAGTAGTAGACAAGCATCTGATAGTTAGTGGTAGAATGTAAGAGTATTCTTAATTTTCGCCTTTAACGGGGGAAAGCAATTCACCTAGGGGGGTTTTTGTACATGACAAATGTAACAGGGACAGAACGTGTAAAACGTGGAATGGCAGAAATGCAAAAAGGCGGCGTTATTATGGACGTAGTTAACGCTGAACAAGCAAAAATTGCAGAAGAGGCAGGTGCAGTTGCCGTTATGGCATTAGAGCGTGTACCAGCAGATATTCGTGCAGCAGGTGGCGTTTCTCGTATGGCAGACCCAACAATTGTTGAAGAAGTTATGGGTGCGGTGTCAATTCCGGTTATGGCAAAATGCCGTATCGGTCACCTTGTAGAAGCACGTGTATTAGAATCATTAGGGGTAGACTATATCGATGAGAGTGAAGTATTAACTCCTGCTGATGAAGTATACCATTTAAATAAACGTGATTACACAGTTCCATTTGTATGTGGTTGCCGTGATATCGGAGAAGCTGCACGTCGTATTGCAGAAGGTGCATCTATGCTTCGTACAAAAGGTGAACCAGGAACAGGAAACATTGTAGAGGCAGTGCGTCATATGCGCCAAGTCAATGCAGAAATCCGTCAAGTTGCGAGTCTACGTGAAGATGAGTTAATGACATATGCAAAAAATACTGGCGCTCCTTACGAAGTATTACTTGAAATTAAACGTCTTGGTCGCTTACCAGTTGTAAACTTTGCGGCAGGTGGTGTAGCAACACCAGCAGATGCAGCATTAATGATGCAACTTGGTGCTGATGGGGTATTTGTTGGATCTGGTATCTTCAAATCAGAAAACCCAGAGAAATTTGCACGTGCAATCGTTGAAGCAACGACTCATTATGAAGATTACGAACTAATTGCAAGCCTTTCTAAAGGATTAGGTAATGCAATGAAGGGTGTCGAAATTTCAACGTTATTACCAGAACAACGCATGCAAGAGCGTGGATGGTAATTAAAGGAGAACTTTAAAATGGTGAAAATCGGTGTACTAGGTCTTCAAGGTGCAGTTCGTGAGCATGTAAAATCAGTTGAAGCAAGTGGTGCAGAAGCTGTTGTTGTAAAGCGTATAGAGCAACTTGAAGAGATTGATGGTCTTATTTTACCGGGCGGTGAAAGTACAACAATGCGCCGTCTTATTGATAAGTATGCTTTCATGGAACCACTTCGTACATTTGCAAAGTCTGGTAAACCAATGTTTGGTACATGTGCAGGGATGATTCTTCTTGCGAAAACACTTATTGGCTATGAAGAAGCACATATTGGTGCTATGGATATTACAGTTGAGCGCAATGCGTTCGGACGCCAAAAGGATAGTTTTGAGGCTGCGCTTTCAATTGAAGGCGTGGGTGAAGACTTCGTTGGTGTATTTATCCGTGCGCCGTATGTTGTAGAAGTAGCTGATAATGTTGAAGTGCTTTCTAAGCATGGTGACCGAATGGTAGCGGTAAGACAAGATCAGTTTTTAGCTGCTTCATTCCATCCGGAATTAACAGATGATCATCGTGTGACAGCATACTTTGTTGAAATGGTAAAAGAAGCGAAAATGAAAAAAGTTGTATAAGTAACTTGCAACTTGTATAAGATTATAGTAAATTGATGGTAACAATTTTATAAAATAAGCGTGTTGATAGGAAATAGTAACAAATGTCGTTTCTTATAGAGAGTCGATGGTTGGTGGAAATCGATAGAAACAGTTTGTGAATCCATCCTGGAATGGAATGTGGAATATCTTTTGGATTAGTAAGCATTCCCGGTGAAGAGCCGTTATTTCTACTTGAGAGGAAAGCGGTAATGCTTTCAACTAGGGTGGCAACGCGGGTTAACTCCCGTCCCTTTATATAGGGACGGGAGTTTTTTGTGTTTTATAAAATAAAAGGAGGAGTATATAATGCTTGATATTAAATTTTTACGTACAAACTTTGAAGAAGTAAAAGCGAAATTACAGCATAGAGGCGAAGATTTAACTGATTTCGGACGTTTTGAAGAACTTGATACGAGAAGAAGAGAACTACTTGTTCAGACAGAAGAATTAAAAAGTAAACGTAACGAAGTATCTCAACAAATTTCTGTATTAAAGCGCGAAAAGAAAGATGCAGAAGCTCTAATTTTAGAAATGCGTGAAGTTGGAGAAAAAGTAAAGGATCTTGATAACGAACTTCGTACAGTTGAAGAAGACTTAGAAAGATTAATGTTATCTATTCCAAATATCCCTCATGAATCTGCTCCAGTTGGTGAAACAGAGGATGATAATGTAGTAGCACGTACTTGGGGAGAAGTGAAAGAATTTACTTATGAGCCAAAACCACATTGGGATCTTGCTACTGATTTAGGAATTTTAGATTTTGAACGCGCTGGGAAAGTAACAGGAAGCCGCTTCGTATTTTACAAAGGTGCTGGTGCAAGATTAGAGCGTGCTTTAATTAGCTTTATGCTTGATCTTCATACTGATGAGCATGGATATGAAGAAGTATTACCTCCATATATGGTAAACCGTGCAAGTATGACAGGAACAGGACAACTTCCAAAGTTTGAAGAAGATGCATTCCGTATTGAAAGTGAAGATTACTTCTTAATTCCAACAGCTGAAGTACCTGTAACGAATATGCATCGTGATGAGATTTTAAATAAAGAGCAATTGCCTATAAGATATGCTGCATTTAGCTCTTGCTTCCGTTCTGAAGCAGGTTCAGCTGGGCGTGATACACGTGGTTTAATTCGCCAGCATCAGTTCAATAAAGTAGAGCTTGTGAAGTTCGTAAAACCAGAAGATTCTTATGAAGAGTTAGAAAAGTTAACAAATGATGCAGAACGCGTGTTACAATTATTAGAGTTGCCATATCGCGTTATGAGCATGTGCACAGGCGATTTAGGATTTACAGCAGCGAAGAAATACGATATTGAAGTATGGATTCCAAGCTATGGCACATATCGTGAAATTTCTTCTTGTAGTAATTTTGAAGCTTTCCAAGCGAGACGTGCAAATATCCGTTTCCGCCGTGAACCAAATGGAAAACCAGAACATGTTCATACATTAAATGGATCTGGTCTTGCAATTGGACGTACGGTTGCAGCTATTTTAGAGAACTACCAACAAGAAGATGGTACAATTATAATTCCAGAAGTTCTTCGCCCTTATATGGGAGGAAAAACAGTTATTAAGTAAATTTAAACATTCATCGGTATGAGTGATTGGTAATTATGAGCGTTGTCAGTACTGTAATGTAGGAAGGGGAAAGTGAAATTTTCCTTTCCTCATAATTTATTTTAGTAGGGTTGACTAACTGTTTTTCTTTTGATATTATATTTGATGTCAATATGGAGGTATACCCAAGTCTGGCTGAAGGGATCGGTCTTGAAAACCGACAGGCGGCGAGAGTCGCGCGGGGGTTCGAATCCCTCTACCTCCTCCAGATATAATTGACAACAGCGCATATAAGTGGAGATTGGAGAACTCGTTACCAACACGTAACGAGTTTTTATTTTAAAACCAATCATAAAGTATGGTGTAAGGTAATTTTGTCCTTATTACACACTCATATTCCGATGATTATCTTCATAGATATGAAAGGAGTCAACATGGATCTTATTATACAAACGTTTCCTTTAGATGGAAAAACTTTATATTATGTACAATGTCCTGTCTGTAAGAACAATAGAATTTTAAACAGTGGTGCAAACGTATCACGCATTATTAGTGATGATACATTCCGTAAACTTTGTGGTTGTACTTGTGATGTAAAACCAGCTACGAGTAAAGTAGAGGCGCCAAAACAAGTTAAAAAAGCAGCTGTAAAGAAAGAAGCAGCTCCAAAACGTACAGGTAAAGTATTAACGGCAGTAATTAACGGGAAAGAAATGACTGTTAAAGAGATTGCTGAAGCATACGATATTAGTACAAGTACTGTTCGTCAGCGCATTAACGCAGGAAAACCTGAGAGTGAAATTATTGCTCCAACAAAGAAGAAGTAATTTAATAGGAAAACCCGTGCATATGCACGGGTTTTTTATTTTACAAGTTTACGTGTTTGTTTTAAAAAATGGCCAATTTTTTTTATGATTGGTTCGATTGAATCACCATCTTTTAAAATATCGTACTCATTAATATTTAAGCGTAATACAGGGCATGAATTAAAGTTGTTAATCCAGTTTTCATAACGTCCATGCATTTCTTTCCAGTACTCAATTGGTGTTTGCTGTTCCATTGGGCGCCCGCGTTCTTGAATACGATCGACAATATCATCGAAAGAACCTTCTAAGTAAATTAATAAGTCTGGATGAGGGAAGTAAGGAGTCATGACCATAGCGTCAAATAAACCTTTGTATGTTTCATAATCAGTTTCCGTCATTGTTCCTTTTTCATGATGCATCTTTGCGAAAATTCCAGTGTCTTCGTAAATGGAACGATCTTGAACAAAACCGCCACCATATTCAAAAATTCTTTTTTGTTCTTTAAATCGTTCTGCTAAAAAGTACACTTGTAGGTGGAAGCTCCAGCGAGTGAAGTCCGCATAGAACTTGTCCAAATATGGATTGGAATCTACTTTTTCAAATGATGTGCGATAACCTAAAGCATTAGCTAATGCAGTTGTCATAGTTGATTTACCCACACCTACTGTTCCGGCGATAGTGATTACTGCGTCATTGGGTATATCATATTTTTGCCTTAAATTCATTATTATTTCGACTCCTTTAAGAGAGTATTTTGAAGGGCAGATAGGATAACGTTTAAATCATCAGGATTTTTTACAAAATCCATATCGTCGCCATTAAATTTCAATACTGGTATTTCCGGATGATCTTTTTTAAAAGCATCCATTGCTGTTTCATAATCTTTTGTGAGCTGTAGTAAGTAATTTGGATCCATGTTTTTTTCAAATTCTCTTCCGCGCATGGCGATTCGTTTTTGCAATGTCTCTAGGCTAGCTGTTAAATAAACAATGACATTTGGCACAGGCATATCTTGTGTAAGGATACGATAAATTTGCATGTATTTGTCATATTGAGAGTCTTTTAATGTGCGGGATGCAAAAATTAAATTTTTAAAGATATGGTAATCCGCTACTACTGGTTTCCTTTGATTCAAGTACTTTATGTTAATGTCTTCTAATTGTTTGTATCTATTACAAAGAAAGAACATCTCTGTTTGAAAACTCCATTCGTCGATGTCTTCATAGAACTTTCCTAAAAAGGGATTTTCATCAACAATCTCTTTTAGTAAGTGGAGTTGCATGTGAGTTGAAATTTCCTTCGCAAGTGAAGTTTTTCCAACACCAATTGGTCCTTCAACCGTGATAAATGGTACTCCGGTCACGCTGTTTCCTCCTTTCAATCAGTGATTTACCGTGACTACTAAAAACACAAAACAGAATTATTGTAGCACAAGAGGGAAGCGAGCGGGTTAATTTGATATAAAAAGTTAGAAAATAGATATATGTATTAATTAAATTTTATTTTGGTTGATGATGTTATATTTGCTTTCAATGTAGTTTCCATTATTTTTAAAGCATGTATATTATCTTGGTCGTTGTTAGAGGCGATACAATCCTGTGGTACATACAATTTATAATTTCTCATATGAGCATCATTAGCTGTAAATAGGATACATATATTTCCGGCAACCCCTGTTAATATTAGATTTTCTATTTTTAAATAACCTAGTAATGAATTTAAAGGTGTTTCATAAAAAGCGGAATAATGTGGTTTAATAAAAATGTACTCATCAAAACTTGGAGCAATCTTATGGATTATATTTTCGCTATATTCATTTGTGCAATGAGTAATAAGTTGGTCGATATCAGATCTCCAAAGTTGATAATGGTCATTAACGTAAATTATAGGATAGCCGAAGGATTTCATTTTTTTCTTTAATTGTAAAATAGGGTTTGTTATAGTTTCGCATTTTTTAGCTAGAATGGGTCCGTGGGAAAATTGAAAGTCATTAATCATATCGATAATGAGCAAGGCGGTATTTTTCATATGTAATCCCCTCTCTTTTTTCTTTTAGGGTGGATTGAATTTGTAAAAGTTATCCCCTGTGTAGTAAATGGAAATAAGTGTACTTTATTTGTAATGAAAGGACTATGTTATGGAACAAGATCAAGATATTTATTTTATGCAATTAGCGATAGAAGAAGCTAAAAAGGCAGAGGAAATACAGGAAGTACCAATTGGAGCAGTTATAGTGTTAGATGGTGAGGTAATTAGTGTTGCCCATAATTTAAGGGAAACTGAGCAAAGATCAATAGCTCATGCTGAGTTGCTAGCGATAGATGATGCATGTAAAAAATTAGGGACATGGCGTTTAGAAGATGCAACATTGTATGTAACATTAGAACCTTGTCCAATGTGTGCGGGTGGAATTGTTTTATCACGAGTGAAGCGAGTTGTATATGGTGCAAGTGATCCGAAGGGCGGATGTGCAGGGACATTGATGAATCTTTTAACGGATGAACGCTTCAATCATCAATGTGAAGTAGTATCTGGTGTACTAGAGGAAGAATGCGGTGCGTTGTTAACAAACTTTTTTAGAGAGCTTCGTAAAAAAAGAAAAGCAATAAAAAAATTAGAGAAGAATACTGGGAACTAACGTATTTGCATTTTCTAAAGAAACAAGTTATACTGATAATGCCTTTAATGAAGGCAACCGAATATTGGTTTTAACTTTGCCGTGCTAAGCGGGGAGGTAGCGGTGCCCTATACTCGCAATCCGCTCTAGCGAGGCCGAATCCCCTCTCGAGGTTATGTTGCTGTAAGGTCTGCCTTAAGTAAGTGGTGTTGACGTTTGGGTCCTGCGCAACGGGACCCCGTGAACCTTGTCAGGTCCGGAAGGAAGCAGCAATAAGCGGGTCTTCTCGTGTGCCGCAGGAGTGCCTGAACCGAGCTAACTGCTTGAGTAACGCTTATGGTACGTAATCGACGGAGGGTGCACGGCAGTTATATATGTATACAAAACTCACCTTAATACAAAGGTGAGTTTTTTGTATAGAAAATAACTTTTGGAATCTATAAACAGAATGGGTTATAATAAATGAGATAATAACCTTTGAGGGAGGCCGTATTTTCGTGTCATACCAAGCGTTATACCGAACATGGAGACCGCAAAAGTTCGAAGATGTAGTCGGTCAAAAGCACGTGACAAAAACGTTGCAAAATGCCCTTCTTCAAGAGAAAGTTTCACATGCTTATTTATTTTCTGGCCCGAGGGGAACAGGAAAAACGACAATTGCAAAAGTATTTGCAAAAGCAATTAACTGTGAACATGCTCCGGTAGCTGAACCTTGTAATGAATGTCCTTCTTGTTTAGGAATCACACAAGGATCCATTTCAGATGTATTAGAAATTGATGCGGCTTCAAATAACGGTGTAGATGAAATTCGAGATATTAGAGATAAAGTAAAATACGCTCCAAGTGCTGTAGAATATAAAGTATACATTATTGATGAAGTTCACATGCTTTCTATGGGTGCATTCAATGCGCTTTTAAAAACCTTAGAAGAGCCGCCAGGACATGTTATCTTTATTTTGGCGACAACAGAACCTCATAAGATCCCACCTACAATCATTTCACGTTGTCAGCGCTTTGAATTCCGAAAAATATCAGTGAATGATATTGTTGAGAGATTATCAACGGTCGTGACAAATGAAGGTACGCAAGTGGAAGGTGAAGCATTACAAATTGTTGCGCGTGCTGCCGAAGGTGGTATGCGTGATGCGCTTAGTCTTATTGATCAGGCTATATCTTATAGTGATGAGATTGTTACGACAGAAGATGTATTGGCCGTAACAGGATCTGTTTCTCAGCAATACTTAGGCAATTTAGTAGAGTGCATACGTGAAAATGATGTATCAAGAGCATTGCAAATCATAGATGAAATGATGAGTAAAGGGAAGGATCCAGTTCGTTTTATGGAGGATTTCATTTACTATTATCGTGATATGCTTTTATATCAAACTTCACCACAACTAGAACATATGTTGGAACGAGTAATTGTAGATGATCAATTCCGTAAGTTGAGTGAAGAAATGCAACCGGAAGTGATCTATGAGATTATTCATACCCTTAGTAAGGGACAACAGGAAATGAAGTGGACAAATCATCCGCGTATTTTCTTAGAAGTTGTTATGGTGCAATTGTGTCAACAGTTTATGATGCAAGCAAATGGTACAGATCGTTTGCAAGCAATTATGAACAGGATGCAGCAACTGGAGAAAGAGTTAGAGCAAGTCAAAAAGAACGGTGTGCCAGCAGGTGTACAACAGGAAGTAAGAGAGACACGTGCAACACCAAAACCGGTACGAACAGGAAGTATGAAAATTCCTGTCGGACGTGTAAATGAAGTATTAAAACAAGCGAAGCGTCAAGATTTAGAACAATTAAAAGCTGTATGGGGTGAGTTGTTAGGAAGACTCAAATCATATAACAAAGTAGCGTTTGCCGTTTTACTTGAAAATAGTGAACCAGTGGCAGCTTCAGATGACACTTACGTTTTAGCATTTCAATATGAGATTCACTGTAAGATGGCGAGCGAAAATCGAGAAGCTATGGATACAGTAGAACAAGCTTTATTTGAATTGCTAAGTAAAAGGTTAAATATGATTGCCATTCCAAAAAGTGAATGGGGTAAAATCCGTGAAGACTTTTTACAACGTGAAGGTGGAGAGTCTGAAGAAAGCCCGGAGAAAAAGGAAGACCCTCTTATAGAAGAGGCAGTGAAGTTAGTAGGGCAAGAACTCATTGAAATAAAAGAGTAATAATAATTAGGAGGAATTAATTATGATGCGTGGCGGAATGGGAAATATGAATAACATGATGAAACAAATGCAAAAGATGCAAAAGGACATGGCGAAAGCACAAGAAGAGCTTGGTGAAAAAACAGTTGAAGGTACAGCTGGCGGCGGAATGATTACAGTTATTGCAAATGGTCACAAGCAAATTCTTGAAGTGAAGATTAAAGAGGAAGTTGTAGATCCAGAAGATATCGAAATGTTACAAGACTTAGTATTAGCTGCAACAAATGATGCACTTAAAAAGGCTGATGAGCTTTCAAACTCTACAATGGGTAAATTTACAAAAGGCTTAAACTTACCAGGTGGAATGTTCTAGGAGGATATTGATACATGCATTATCCAGAACCAATATCAAAACTAATCGATAGTTTTATGAAGTTGCCAGGTATCGGACCGAAAACAGCGGTTCGATTGGCATTTTTCGTATTAGATATGAAAGAAGATGATGTGTTAGGTTTCGCGAAAGCACTTGTAAATGCGAAGCGAGATTTAGCGTACTGTTCTGTATGCGGACATATTACTGATCGTGATCCTTGTTATATTTGTAATGATTCACATCGAGATCAATCAGTTGTTTGTGTCGTGCAAGAACCGAAAGATGTAATCGCGATGGAAAAAATGAAAGAGTATCAAGGTGTATATCATGTGTTACGTGGTGCGATTTCTCCTATGGAGGGAATTGGACCGGAAGACATTAATATCCCGCAACTCTTAAAGCGACTACATGATGAAACGGTACAAGAAGTGATATTAGCAACAAACCCTAATATTGAAGGGGAAGCTACAGCGATGTATATCTCCCGCCTCTTAAAACCTACAGGCATTAAAGTAACTCGTATTGCACATGGTCTGCCAGTTGGTGGAGATTTAGAATATGCAGATGAAGTGACATTATCCAAAGCGTTAGAAGGGCGCAGAGAAGTATAAGAGGAGAAACAAAAATGTTCTTTCAAAAAAAGGGTAAATTGCGTAAAGAGTATGACGATAAGTTAATTGTACTTTTGGAAAAAGTGAAGAATGAGTGGTTACGTCAGAAGAGAATGGTCGAACAAAGTGTAGAACCGTCTCAAGATGTCATTTGTTCTTTGAAAATAGCAGAGGCGAAATATTTCTTTTTGTTGAAAGAAGCAAAGCGTCGTCCTGTAAAAATGGAACAATGGTAAAAGGTTCTGCTTTCTAAGCAGGCCTTTTTATTTTGTTTTTTAAGTGCTGAGGTATTGTTTTATTTAGTGTATATGAAAGAGATGCTGCATATGATAACTGTTCTTTTTTATTGTCTTGTCCCATACAAATAGATGTATAGGTCATTCATAAGGAGGAAAAAATGAATTCTACAATTATTATTGTTGGTATTCTTACTTTAGTATTTATTTTTCTTGTTTTTGGTGTTGCCTCTAAGCCATTACGTTTTATAGGTAAGGTGATTTTTCATGTTACTTTAGGAATAGCATTGCTTTTTATCGTAAATGTTGTAGGGACATATTTTGATTTTCATATCCCAATTAACATGGGTACAGCAGCAATAACGAGTTTATTAGGTCTACCGGGTGTGGCAGCATTAGTGATTATTAAGCTTTATATCATGCCAAGATAAAATTATTTTGGCATTTTTTTAAAAAGTGTTGACTATTAAATGATTAATATGGTAAATTAATAAGCGTCGTCAGGAACGAAAGAAAAAAGTTGTTGACAGATTTAACGCAAAATGTTAAATTATAAAAGTCGCTGAAACGCGATATTGAACTTTGAAAACTAAACGAAACAAACAACGTGAAACGTCAATTTTTATTTTAGATGCTAGACAAACTAACTTTATTGGAGAGTTTGATCCTGGCTCAGGATGAACGCT
>NZ_JBQAEH010000025.1:0-9321 GCF_051915225.1 Bacillus cereus group sp. MYBK95-2
GTGCAAAAGTACCTCCAACTTGAGTGAACATCATAGTAAGACCTAATGATAATACAGATGCTGCTTTGATAAATGGTTTGAAATATTTTTTCATAAATTTTTCCCCTTCCGCTCTTTTTAATTGTAAACAACACTTTACTCATGTAAATGTCGCTTTACATGTAAATGATACTATTAATAGAAAAAATTCTCAATTATTAAATTTACATTATTTAATATTTATTTATTTCGAATTTTAATAATTTTCGGTATTTTATTGATGCAAATAATTTATTTTTAAAATAAAAAAAAAGCTGGCTTGTAAATATATATAAGTCAGCTTTTTTAGGTTAAATATAAAATGTATCAAGTATATTATCTTTTTCTTCTTTGTTAATTCCAATATATTTTAAGGTAATTTGTGGTGTACTATGATTGAGTATTTCTTGTAGCATAGCAACATCCTTAGTTTGTTTATAGAACCAATAGCCGAAGGTTTTGCGCATGGTATGGGTACCGATAGACTCTACACAGGCAAAATTTCCGGCTTTTTGCAATTGTCGATAAACCTGGATTTTACTAATGGGTTTGTCTCCTTTTCGGGAAGGAAATAACCAGGTGTTATCTAGAGTTTGAGTATAAGAGTATACCTCATCAAAAATGGAAGTAAGGTTAATCATGCGTTCTTTCTTTGTTTTTCCTTCTTTGATTTTGAATTCCTTTCGTTTCTTTCGTTTTAACTTTAGTATAGTTTGCGTTTCAAGTTGGAGTAGATCACTGACACGTAGTCCTGTATGAATTCCAATTAAAAATAGTATATAGTCTCGTTCGGAACAGTGGCGTTTTAGGGCCCATTTCATGTCTTCGATCTGTTCTTTGCTACGGATAGGTTGGACATCAATGAGATGTGGTTTTTTGTTCATGGATTTATGACCTCTTTATTTATAGTGTTTTGAATGTATACTTTTGTTGTGTAAATTGAGGATATCAGGGGAATCAGTGAGAAGTCAATGTTTAAAGGGAAATGAATGTAAACTAATATTTAAAAGTTTACATTGGATTGATTACATTACCATATTTTATATTAATCATATAAAATGATAATGTAGAGCATAAAATTTTAGGAGAGAGGAATTTAGATGAGTAATTATTCAGGGTTAGTAAATGTTGTATATACTGTAGGAAGAATAACACCAAATGGTATTCAGCCATTAGGAACTGCTACACTATTAAATAAAGTTAATCATTTAGTTACAGCTGCACATGTAACTAATAATGATGATAATAATTTAGTTATTATTTTTCCTAAAGTTGGATCTCTTTCAGATTATCAGGATATGTCTAATCATGAAATAAGATATGCTGAGGTTAAAATTGTAGCTACTAATCCATTATATGATTTATGTATTTTAAAATTGAATGATGAGTATGGAATGCATTCAAATATTACTATTTCAGGATTAGATTCTATAAATGTAGGAGATAAGGTAAATTTATTTGGATTTCCTGATTTGAATTTTGGGCGTGTAATTTTGACCAAGCAAGAAACTGAGATTGGTGCAAAAATATTACTTGAAAATTTGGGAGAAAAAGTAAAACATGCTGTTATAAATATTCAATCTAGACAAGGACAATCAGGAGGTCCTGTTTTTAGTTTAAATAATTCTAGTTTAGTAGGAGTATTAATGGGTGCATATGTACCAGGTGGAAGAAATGGAGGAGCTGTTATAATAGGTGGTATAGATCCTCGCACACTTCATCCTGCGACACATATTGTTTCTGCAGAGTATATATTGGAGATGTTAGATTATGAATAATGTAGATTATTTAACTGAAATTTCATCAGATCAATGGTTAAATGTATTACCACAATATCAACAAAAAATTGTATCAAGATTGGTCGATACAAATGAAAACATAGAAACTGCTACTGTTCAATATTTAAATTTAGGTATTTCTGATACTGC
This sequence comes from Bacillus cereus group sp. MYBK95-2, assembly GCF_051915225.1. Lineage (NCBI taxonomy): Bacteria > Bacillati > Bacillota > Bacilli > Caryophanales > Bacillaceae > Bacillus > Bacillus cereus group sp. MYBK95-2. Next base: position 1,947 of record NZ_JBQAEH010000025.1, read on the forward strand.
TCCTTTTAGTGCTGGCAGCACTAAAAATATTTTTGTAGATAAGATTAAATTAGAGTTTGAACGGTTTTTATGTGGAGATCCCAAATATGATAATGATCGTCAAAAATTATCAACAGAATTGAAACCTGGTCATACTTTAATTGTTTCCACCCTATCATCCGCTATATCAGTATATGTAGGTGCTTCAGCTGCTTATTTAGCACCTGTAATAGTTTTATTCTTAATGAGTATTGGAAAAGTTTCTATAAATGCCTGGTGTGAAACATGTGTGGAAAAACGGAAGAATCTACATAGTGAATTAAGTGAATCATAGTTTTTTATACAATAAAAAAACCCTCATGTTATAATTGAAAGCGACCAAGCAAACAATTAGAGAAGAGGGGTTTTTATTGTATATATTTATTTTTAAATTCTATAAGAATCATAGCATAAAATGTTCCTCTTCTCTAGTTGAAAATCTTAGAAAAGAGGAGAAAGATTTATGTCAAAGCTCGCCAATTTAGAACAAGCTGAAAGAAATGCAAGATTGAGAGATATCGAGAATTTAAAGATCTTGTCAGAAGAAGAGATGTACATAGCAAATGAACTTCAAGCAAAAGCTAATTCGCATGGAATGAAGTTAGTACCTGAACGGAAGATAAAAAATAAAGCTAAATTTGTTCAGATCATTCAACAAAATATCCAGTATTTATTTGAAATTGATTATTTAACAAATGCTGAGAAAGTATTTTTATTAGATATTTCAATGTGTGTAGGTTTTTTAAGTAATTGTTTAGTTAGTGATATTAACTCTAAAGAACAAATTCCATTAACTCAGCGAGAATTAGCAAAAAAAATAGGAAGACATGAAACGAAAGTTAGTCCTTTGGTTAGAAAATTAATTGATAAAGGCATTATTGCTCGTTCAGAGAGTGGTGTTGATGATAATAATGTTAGGGCATATGCTTTGTTTATAAATCCTCATGTTATGTTTTCAGGGAATAGGGATGAAGTTAATCCGACACTTAAGGCTATGTTTAGAAAGGTTCCTAAACAACTTAAAAATTTGCCTATAAAATTATTTTAAGTCTACTTTAATTAGTAGACTTTTTTTGTTAATTCCGTACTTACCAAAAACGGTAAGTTTACTTACCAAAAACGGTAAGTACGGAAAATCCTGAAACCCTTGGTATTACTGGGGATTTTCTACTTAGGTATGCTTGTCCTTTCTTACTCTATATAGAAATAGCTAAAAGTTCCGCAAGGAACGGGTCGTATTTTCTTTCGCTTTGCTACAGAAAATCTCCACCCTTTTCGCTTTGCTACATCCTTGCAAAACTTTTTTCGGCTCGAGTTTGGATATCACCAAGCCGATGCATCCAAAAGCAACTATTTAGGTTCATCGGCTTGAATTTGCTATTATACGAGCCGAACCGCTAGTGTTTTCGCCTAATAATTTCACTTACCACATTGCTAAATACGTTATACGTGGGGGCTCGTCCCCACACGACGAACCAGCCTCAACCCCAAAAGCAAAGGAAAACCTTCTTTTAAACCTGTTCATTTTGCTTTTTAAGTGTTTGTTTTTGTTTTGGCGACAAATAGTATTGTTTTAGATTTATATCTTTTAAAAAGGATTCTGAAGCGTTTAAATAGCATCTTGTATTTTGTTGTTATTTATTTCTAGATTAAGGATTCATATGTATTTAATGTTTATTGTTTTCTTTTAGTATTTTAAAGTAATGTTTGATTGCAATTTATTAAAAATATCATGTCGTTAGTGAGTACTCATATGGAGACATCAAAGGGACTTTGTGTACTCACTGAGTCTACATTTAGGGACACAATGGGGACATTTAGTCAGTTTTGTGTCGTCAGTGAGTGGACATCCTGGAAATTTTCGTGTACCCACGTTTAAACTAGGCTTCGCCTAGTCCCAACCCCTAGTTGGGCCCAAAAACCCCTTATGCTCTTCTCTCTTTTTTGATTCGGAATTTCCAATTTTATAGAAAAGCTTGTTTTTCAATTAAAAATTACTATGTTAAAAAACAAATAATTAATTTATGTGCATGTAGGAAGGTTTAGGGGATCCCTATTTAGGAACAAAGTTCATGAAGATGTTTAGGTGTTTGTTTAAATATTTTTAATAAGTGTTCATCTAAACGAGGTATTTATCTGAACAACATCTAAACACCTGATATAATAATGTTTATGGGCACTGTTCAGATGCTGTTTGTTTGTTTAGATAGGAGTGATTTAAACAATGATTAGGGAAAAACATGAATTAATTTGGCTATCGGCTGAAGATATAGCAAAACAAGTTGGTGTATCTTCAATGACAATTAAACGAAATTGCAATACTTATGAAGAATTTATTCTATTCAAACAGGGGGAGAAAAATAAGTACTATATTTCTTCTGAATGTGTGGATGTTTTAAAATTTATTAATAAACTTCGAAATAAAAAGAATGTCCCTCATAAAGAGATTCTAGAAGTATTAGACAAAGAAGGTTTTAAAAAATATATTGCTGTTGATATGGAAGTTGTTCAGGAAAACACATCTAAACAAACATTTGAACAGACTATGTTTACCTTAGATGAAGTGAGAAAGATAGTTGCGGAAGAATTAGAAAAAGCAATGGAAGATCAAGTAAATAAGAAAGATGAACAAATTATGTATTTGATGAGAGAGATTCAAGATTTAAAAAGAATTATGATAGAAGAAAAACAAGCAATATTAGAAATAGATTCATCCAAACAACAAGTAAACAATGAAGAAGTACAAGAGATTAAAAAGGAATCGTGGTGGCGACGCATGTGGAATCGCTGAGTCCTGGCGTTTATGCCGCGAAAGTTCCTTGACGATGAGGGGAACCCTCATGCAAACTCGCCAGGGGTGGCCCCAGAAGGGCGGTTTTTGCCCGCTGGGGTTAGCTTTGGGAGTTTGAGGGTTCGGAGGCTCGTAGTCAAGGGAACCGTGGAATAAAAAGCGAGGACGGACCCCAGGACAGGGCAAAAACCAATGTCTTCGCCAAGATTCGTGGTTCTACTGTTAGAAAAAGGCGAATAAGAATATAGCATACATATAATAAGGGAATGCAGTATAGATTGGTCTACAAGCATTCCCTTGTTTATTAATTTGAAATTATATTTGAAAAATAAATATATAATGTGGTATGTGAAATTTTGATAAAAAACTCATTCTTTATGTATATAGAATGAGCTTTTTATTTGTTATGTTGAATGAATACTAATTATTTTTATTAAAAATTTTTCTATTTTCAAGCCATTGTTGATAATCTTTTTTACTATGTTCACCAATTAGCCTTTTTTCTTCTTTACCATTTTTATAATGTATAATTGTCGGTGTTCCTTTTATATTATATTTTTCCCATCCTTCTTCAAATTCTTGAAGATTAAATGTTTTAACATTGATATTTTTTTCTTCATTTAATTCGCTTAATAGAGGTGTAGTCTTTTTACAATGTTCACATGTTGGGCTATAAAAATAGATAGTAATATCTTTATTTTTACTTAATATATTTTGAGTTTCTTTTGGAGTTGTTGCATTTTCGCTTAGAAAATTTTCTTTTTTATTGTTATTTTGATTTTTTATTGTAATTACTGAAAGTAAGATAAATATTGTAATAATTATAGTTGATGTAAATATTATTTTTTTCATTTATTTCACCTTTTTTTGTTTGTTTAAGATCCAAAAATTCAAGATAAATATTAGTGTAAAAGCAATTAATGCTAAAAATGGGATTGTTATAAAGCCTAAAAGATTAATGTATTCTCCTGAGCAAGGTATTCTCCCGCAAAAATTATTATTAGTAGAAAATAATTCTGTTTTTTGTATTAGGTAGTGATAAATAGAAATACTTCCGCCTATTGTTGATAGTATAAGTATATATAAAGATTGTTTAAAATCTTTTTTTATAAGTGATATTGTTGTTATAAATACTAAAGGATACATGAATATTCTTTGGAACCAACAGAGTTTGCAGGGTTCATAATTTAGTATTTCAGAGAAAAATAAACTTCCTAATGTTGCAATTAAAGAAATAACCCATGTTAAAAATATTGTATTTTCTATTTGCTTGTTTGGTTTCAATTTAAAGATCCTTCCTATGCTTTTTTATTCTTTACTGAAGCTTTTTTTAATGCATTTTTTAAGTTTACTATTTTTATTTCATTATTTTTGTATGTTTTTGTATCAGCGCTAGATATAAGAATTGATTTTATATCTGAATTTGTTAAATTTGGATTTTCATTAATCATTACTGCAACTATTGATGTTATAACAGGAGTTGCTGCAGAGTTTCCAGTAAAATAGTCTTGTTCTTTATTGTTTGCTGTGGTTGTTAGTAATTTTTCACCAGGTGCAAATATATTTATGTTTGATAAATTTAATGAATTAGTTATTTCTTTTTTGTCATTTATGCTTCCTACACTAATTACTCCTTCATAAGCAGCTGGATAATAATTTATAGATTTACTATCATTTCCTGCAGAAGCAACAATTGTTATGTTTTTTTCTAAAGCTTTTTTAATAACTGTTTGTAGTTCAGGAGTATCTTTGGTAGTACCTAAGCTTATATTTATTATCTTTATATTGTTATCTATAGCTATATTGATAGCTTGTATAAGTTGTTTAGAAGTCATTCCTAAGTCTGTACCTGTTTGAATAGATAATATATCACTTTTTGGAATTAAACCTCCTGGCTTAGTATGACCGTTTCCATTACTAGTTAGTATTCCGGTTACCATTGTACCGTGTCCTTGTTGAGATGTTTGAGATGTTTGATCTGTGAATTCTTGTTTAATATTACTTTTTTCTAAGAAAGTATTATCTAATTTTACACCTGTATCAATAACTGCAATTTTTGGTGTGATTTTTTTGTCATAAGGTAAAATATCATTGGCATTGATTTGTTTTAGTGGTTTACCGTATAACCCAGAATTTAAATAGTTAGTATATTTTTTATAAGATATAAAACCACTTGTTAAAATTATACTAATAGCAATAGCTATATATATGTATGTCTTTTTTTTCATAATATCATTCCTATCATTTTTCGTTTTGTAAAGTTTACTTTACGTAAAGTGAACTTTACGTTATAATATATTTAAATATTAATAGTTAGGGGGGGATATGGATGCAAAATAAAATTCCTGAAATAAGAAAGCAATTTAATTACTCCCAAGAACGATTTGCAGCAGAGTTAAATGTTTCTAGACAAACTGTTATTTCTATAGAAAAAGGCAAATACAACCCTTCATTACCTTTGGCAATGAAGATTGCTAAATTATTTAACTTAAAAGTGGAAGATATCTTTATTTTAGAAAAGGAGGATTTATAATGAATAAACGTGTTTCATTCTTAGGTTTAGGCTTATTCTTTAGTTTATCTACATTATTATTTTATTTTGTAATTTTTATGGCTGGTGATTTTGAATTTCCTCTTCCTTCTCTTACTACACTTTCATTGGCTATATTATGTTTTTCTATATGGTATGTATTTCCTGATATTCAAGCTAATGATGAAAGAGCACAGTTTGTAAAGAAACAAGCTATATTTTCTACATTTTTTGCAACTTTATTTTATGTAGTGATTTTCACTTTAATTGTTAATTTTACTGATTTTTCTTTTGGTATTAAAGAGATTTTACAAGTTTTAATAGCATTAATTATTGTTACAAGTTCTTTAATGTTAGTTATAACTAATAAGAGAAATTAAAGGACTTTCTGCTTAGCAGAAAGCCCTTTAATTTCAATTTTTAAAGAGATTAAGCTCTACCTGCTTTACCGATACACCAACCCCAGTTACCACCTGTAATAGATGCTGCAGCATAGATACAAGGTGCGCAAGCTGCTCCACCTGTTCCAACACATGCACCAGCGCAAATAGCAGCGATTGTTCCAGCTACTGCCCAGCTAATTCCAAGATCACCTGTTACACAATTTTTGAATACACTCCAAGACCATTGTGGTTCTACATCTGGTTTTTCTAAAATTTGATCGATTGTATTTTTACCGTTGTCCCAAGTTTTTAATTCAGCAGTTTCAGAATCTACCATTTTTAAAGATAGTTCGTATGTAGACACAATATTTTGATTTTTATCAACAAAAACAGCTACCCCACTGATTTTTTCTAAGTTAGTTGAGTCTTTAACAGGTACTTTTACTAAAGTTTGACCATTTTTTAAATCAACTACAGTAGAATCATTGAATTCTAGATTTTCTTCTGTTAAATTATTAAGTTTAATGTTTTCTTTTTGAATGTTAGATTGTGTTAATTGGATAAGTTCAGATTTTTCATTGCCTTTAATTTCTTTAGTACTAGCTTTAAATTCATTAGCTTTTTCTACATAATAACTTTCTGGTCCATTCGTAGATGCTTGATCATTAGTTTGTGCAAAAGTACCTCCAACTTGAGTGAACATCATAGTAAGACCTAATGATAATACAGATGCTGCTTTGATAAATGGTTTGAAATATTTTTTCATAAATTTTTCCCCTTCCGTTCTCTTTAATTGTAAACAACACTTTACTTATGTAAATGTTACTTTACTAAAAATAGTTTTTAAAAATTATAAAATTTCATTATAGAATTAAAGGACTTTTTAAAATAAGTCCTTTAATTAAAGTTTTATAAATTAAGCTCTACCTGCTTTACCGATACACCAACCCCAGTTACCGCCTGTTACAGATGCTGCAGCATAGATACAAGGTGCGCAAGCTGCTCCACCTGTTCCAACACATGCACCAGCACAAATAACGCCGATTGTTCCAGCTACTGCCCAGCTAATTCCAAGGTCATTAACTACACAATTTTTGAATACACTCCAAGACCATTGTGGTTCTACATCTGGTTTTTCTAAAATTTGATCGACTGTATTTTTACCGTTGTCCCAAGTTTTTAATTCAGCAGTTTCAGAATCTACCATTTTTAAAGATAGTTCGTATGTAGACACAACATTTTGATTTTTATCAACAAAAACAGCTACCCCACTGATTTTTTCTAAGTTAGTTGAGTCTTTAACAGGTACTTTTACTAAAGTTTGACCATTTTTTAAATCAACTACAGTAGAATCATTGAATTCTAGATTTTCTTCTGTTAAATTATTAAGTTTAATGTTTTCTTTTTGAATGTTAGATTGTGTTAATTGGATAAGTTCAGATTTTTCATTGCCTTTAATTTCTTTAGTACTAGCTTTAAATTCATTAGCCTTTTCTACATAATAACTTTCTGGTCCATTCGTAGATGCTTGATCATTAGTTTGTGCAAAAGTACCTCCAACTTGAGTGAACATCATAGTAAGACCTAATGATAATACAGATGCTGCTTTGATAAATGGTTTGAAATATTTTTTCATAAATTTTTCCCCTTCCG
>NZ_JBQAEH010000026.1:0-8620 GCF_051915225.1 Bacillus cereus group sp. MYBK95-2
AAAGTTAGTTTGTCTAGCATCTAAAATAAAAATTGACGTTTCACGTTGTTTGTTTCGTTCAGTTTTCAAAGAACTACTTAGTCGCTCATTTGCGACTTCCTTATGTTAACACTTTCGTTAATTGATGTCAACTAAGTTTTTTATTTCATTTGTCGCTTTCGACGTTAATGTCATCGGCGACTTGTTCTATATTACACCCCCGTAGATCAACCGTCAATACCTTTTATCTTTTTTATTTTATAAATCATAAAAACTTTACCCTGTCTTAATTTCTAACACAGCCTTAGAACTTCTTAAACTTATGTATTCAAACTAACAATCTGCAGCCTACACTCTCTAACTTAATACTAATACTTTTCTAAAGAATGAATGTGAGACCAAGTAAATATATATTAAGGATAGTATTTTTTCTTTTAGTACGTCCTCCCTCCTGCTCATCTCTAGGGAGATTATAAATAAAACACTTCTCTTCTTTACCTTTAAAATCTAATATACTTAGGAGGCGTTATGAAATGCATGTTAATAAAAAGATAATTTATGTATCCCATGATGCCCACTTCCACGGAGCACAGCTACTTTCTTTACATACTATTAAGGCTCTTAAAGAAAACTTTGATTACTCTGTTGCAATTATCTCTATTGGATCAGGTATTTTAATTCCAGATTTTCAAAAGTACGGTCCTGTTTATTGTCTCGAGCAAGGTTATCAAACAGAAGAAAAGGTCGAATTATTAATAAAGGATTTATTATCACAGGATTTTACCCTCGCCATATGTAGCACTGTCATAAGTGGCGATATCGTTGCATTACTAGCTAGACACAATATAAAAGTTGTTTCATTAATACATGAATTACCGCATTTAATACAACAGTACTCTGCTGAAGGGAAAGCTAAAAACATCGCTGAATTTGCTTACAAAGTTGTCTTCCCTTCACAATACGTATATGAAAAATTTCGTACAATCACTGAATTGGATCCTCAAAAATGTCACATTCTCCCTCAAGGTTTGTTTAACCACAATCCTTATAAAAACAATATCGCAAAAGCTAGAAATGAGTTACGTAAGAAGCTTAACCTGCCTCTAGATAGCAAAATTATCTTAGGTGTAGGCTTCGCAGATTATCGAAAAGGAATAGATTTATTCTCACTTATCTCTTACTCAGTACGAAAGACTCACAAGGATATTCATTTCATTTGGGTAGGGAGAACGGACGTTCAATTCCTGAATACACTGCCCCCTAAATATAAAGCACATTTCACATTAGTCGATCCTACTCCCGATATTGGATTATATAACGCCGGGGCTGACTTATACTTATTAACTTCAAGGGAAGATCCTTTTCCAAATGTTGTTTTAGAAGCATTAGATGCAAAACTTCCTGTTATAGGGTTTAAAAATGCTGGAGGTTTTGAAGATGTTGTTACAGAAAAAACTGGTGCCTTAGTAGATTTTTTAAATTTACCCAAAATGCTAGAGAAAATATATGAATTTATTCACGATGAGGGATTACGATTACAAAAGGGAAGCTTTGGCCAAGAACTTATCGAAAAAAACTTCAATTTTCTTAATTACATTTATCAATTACTAGATCTTCTCGAACATAATTACAAAAAGATAAGTGTAATCATACCGAACTATAATTATGAAAAATACTTACCTGCTCGAATCGAATCAATCTTAAACCAAACCTACCCTCTTTACGAACTAATTTTCTTAGACGATGCCTCCACTGATCATAGCGTATCAACTTTTAAAAAGCTGCTCTCAAAAGAAAATAAGCCCCACCTGAAGGTTCAACAGATTATTAATGATAAAAACTCTGGTTCCGTATTTAAACAATGGATAAAAGGAGTCTCTGCAGCAACTGGTGATTATATTTGGATCGCAGAGGCCGATGACTTATGCGATAAGACATTTTTACAAGAGGTGATACAGGGGTTTTATATAAATAACAATATTACCTTAAGTTACACACAATCAAAACAAATTGATGAACAAGGAAATGTATTGGCTAATCATTATTTAAATTACACAAATGATATCGATAAAGAAAAATGGAAAGGCCCCTATTTTCGAAAAGGCGTCGAAGAAATACAAGATACGTTACTTATCAAAAACACTATACCTAATGTTTCAAGTGTAGTTTTTAAAAATATAGATATGAAGAAAACAGAAAAACAGTTAGAGAAGTTCAAAATAGCTGGTGATTGGTTTTTCTATGTTTCTCTTCTTACAGAGGGAGATATTTACTTCAATCCATCCCCCTTAAACTATCATAGACGACATTTAAATAGCGTAACGAGAACAGAAGATTCATACTCCCATTACAATGAAGTTGTACAAATGCAAAATTTCATTAAAGAAAGATTTACTATCGACGACATTTCTAAAATGAAAATGTATACATATAGAAAGCATCTTAAAGCATACTTAAAAATTTAAACATGTGCTTTCTATGCCATCAATATCTCTTGTAAGTTGCTACTATTACTTAAGGGAGGAATACTCTTTGAAAGACTTTATAGAGGAACATAAAGATTTAATTTCTCAAATCGCACACAACTATAATGTAAATGCAAGTATCCATCCTGAGGATCATATCTTTCAGTTCATTGTCACTAATCCCGTCTTCCCATCAAAAAAAGAAGCGATAGATTACTACTTTAAAGATGGGCAAAACTCAGCACAAATACTCTTAAACTTAATTACTTCCCTTTATCCTCCTACAGGCAATCCAATTAAATTGTTAGAATTTGCATCCGGATACGGCTGCGTAACACGTCATTTATTAAATCTACAAGCGAATTTGAGTATAACCGCTTGCGATATACACGAAGAGGCTATTTCCTTTATTGAAAACAAATTAAATAATTCTTCTATATTATCTCATCCTGAGCCTGAACAGTTAAAATTGGACTCCTCTACGTACGATATCGTTTTTTGTCTATCCTTTTTCTCTCATATGCCTGATACAACTTGGTTTCGTTGGCTGCAAACATTGTATAACGCTGTTTCACCTGGTGGTTTATTCATTTTCACAACCCATGGCTATCAAAGCAAAAAATACTTCGGGTTTCCAAATTTAAATGAAAAGGGCTATTGGTTTCTCTCTTCTAGTGAACAATTCGATTTAGATGTGAATCAATACGGACAAACGATAGTTAGTCCCTCTTACGTGTGTGACAAAATTAAATTATTACCCCATAACCCAATTATCAAAAAGTATACTGAAGGATTTTGGTGGGAACATCAAGACCTTTGGGTTATAGAAAAAGAAGCAAAATAATAACCCACGCTCTGCTTATACAAGTAGAGTGTGGGTTATTATTTTTTACTATATAAGAACTCTTCAATCCATAGCTTATTTAATCTAATCCCATGTTTAAAATCTATTTTAGGTTCCCAATTCAATTCTTGTTTTATCTTATCAATATTTAAAATGATTTTTTGAACGTTCTCTTGTTTTTGTTTGTAACAGATAAAATCCACTTTTCTTTCTGTTATTTTCTCTAATTCCACTATAATTCGTTTTAAAGAAAGACCTTTGCCACTCCCTATATTGTATACGCAAGATTTCAATTGATTTAATTGTGCTAGTTGTATAGTAATTTCAACTAAATCATCGATATAAATATAATCTCTAATAATCTCCTCTGGATTCCCATATATATGAATCCTTTCATTACTGAGATGCTGGTACAAAAAACAATTTATCGCCCCTACTTTTTTTAAGGGGTTTTGGTATTTTCCATACGGATTAGAATATCTACATACAACATAATCTATTCCATATTTTCTCTTATAAAAATACAAATAATTCTCCAGCGAAACTTTTGTTATTCCATATGGGGAAAGTGGTCTTAATGGATGTTTCTCATCAATAGGCAAATATTCAGGTTCACCATAAACTGTGCCTCCCGAAGAAGCTAATATAATTTTTTTAATACGAAAATCTTTAACACTTTCCATGAAATTAAGAAAAAATAGACTGCTATTAATATCACCGAAAACATCTTCAATTGAAGTTGCTACGTTAGACGTCGCAGCTAAATAAATAATAATATCTATATTCACTAAAGCCTTATATATATCCTCAACATTTTTTAAATCACCTTTAATAAATTCAACTTCACTTACAATATTTTGAGGAAAATTATTTATATGTCTGGAAAATACTTTTACATTTTGCCCCTGTTTCAATAAACCCAATGCGAGGTTGATACCAATGAAACTATTTCCACCTACTATTAAATAATTATTCTTCCTCATAATATCATCTCTCTAGTAATAAATTTTTCCCGTCGTCAAACCTAAAAATATACACAAATAAACTGGATCATTTCGATTATTCATCTTCTTATCATTGTATGTTTGTTATAAATTTTCATTATCTTTATTTTCTATTTTCATTTTAGAATAGCTTCCTTATTCAGGTTGACTGCAAAAACACTCATAATATTTACTCATCCCCATGAATATATTTAATAAACAATCCTCACTTGTTTAACCCATAAAAAAACGTCTACATACACAAATTTCCCAAAAAGGAGTGCTGAACTCATGAAGAATATAAATCAAGAACTTTTAAATCATGTAATTCTACATAAAGATCGAATTCCGCATTACCATAAAGACTTTCCAATTATACTATTTTGGAGTCATAGAAGCGGATGCACCGCGTTAGCTAATTGGTTCTTTTTTCAAATCGGATTATTTACTGAAGCAAAGAAATACAATGACTTTATTCATTACTATGAGTTCTGGGTGTATAAGAACAATACAAATTACATACCAGAGTTACAAAATGGTCTTCTAGAGGGTAAAAAGGATGTTTGTAAACTTGTGCGAAATCCCTATACAAGGGCTGTCAGCTCATTTCTATTACTTGCTGACAACCCATATGCTAGCCCTCAATGGGAAAGTATCCGTCATTATTTTTATAATGACAAATATAGTAATCAAGGAATATCATTTAAACAATTTTTATATTACGTTCAGGCATTCAGCTCCAATTCTCTAGCGTTAGATATACATTTTAGTCAACAATACGTCCCTGGTGAAGAAAACTTCATCCAATGTTATATTCCTTTAGAAGATTTTAATACACAAATCACCAAACTAGAACACACGTACGATTTGATAAAATCCCCTTTAGCACTTCTTACAAATTCAGATCATCATCGCGCACACAAGATGATTTATGCAGGGAGCTATGCAGAACTTAGCATTACAGATACAGACTTCCCACGATTTCCAACATACGAAAGCTTTTATGATAAAGAAACTATGGATTTAGTTACAGAAATATACACACAGGATTTTGAAATGTATCCATACACGAAAGGGATATTTTAAGTCTATACATTTTCCCATGAATAAAAGCTGATGCATCGCATAGCATAAAGTGAAACTTTAATTCGATTGGGGGTTCTCTTCAACTGATTATTCCCTTCTCCTAATCGCAATTTTAAGAGATACCTAACTTTCACCCATTCCCCCTTTGATTTCGCTGATTGTTGACGTGTATCATACTTTCCATAAATAGATTGCATTTAACATAGGAGGGATGTCATGTGGAAATCAATTTGAAACACAATAATGGGTACTGCGTTATTTGCGAAAAGAAAGCTACATTTATAGAGCATAATGATTGGCTTAGAGATCATTATTTATGTTCTACATGTAACTCTATACCAAGGCAGCGAGCTTTAATCCATGCCTTGCATACATTTTTTCCAAAATGGAATTCCTATAGTATCCACGAATCCTCTCCTGGAGGAATTACAACTCAGCTACTATTAAAAAACTGTAAAAACTATACTTATTCTCAATACTTTAGAAATTATCCTCTTGGCCAATACTTTCAAGGTATTAGATGTGAGAACTTAGAAGACATGACTTTTGAAAATGAATCTTTTGATTTATTCATTACTCAAGACGTTTTTGAGCATGTAATGACGCCAAACAAAGCCTTTAAAGAAATAGAACGAGTATTAAAACCTGGCGGCGCTCATGTATTTACTGTCCCTTGGTATCATACACTCACAAAAACTGTGCAAAGAGCAAGAATGAATCAAGAAGTGATTGAATATATTGAAGAGCCCATTTATCATGGAAACCCTATTGATGAGAATGGATCTTTAGTAACGTTCGATTGGGGGCAGGATATGATTGAATATATTTATACACACGCAAACATGTATACCATTGTTTATTTACAAAAGGATAGATCACTAGGGTTAGATGCTGAATTTTTACATGTTTTTATTAGTAAAAAGCAAGAAAATAAAGTTTAATCACTATATAATTCGGAGGTTTAACAAATGAATAAATTTAAGTTAGGAAGTGATTTTGATCATCTTGTTAATTCACTATCTGATGTCGAACTTCTAAATTTATTTATACAAAGTTGTTCACAAACAACGATAAATGGGGTTCCCGTACCTAGGTTTCCTCCTGAAGAAATTCAAAAACAATTTGTAGGTGCTTCCTATGAACATGCTCTTTACGAAGCATATTTGTTTTATAGACATATAAAAGAATACGCCCAAAATTTAGGGGTTCCCTTGAATAAAGAAAGTAAAGTTTTAGACTTCGGCTGCGGATGGGGAAGAATTATACGCTTCTTATTTAAAGATGCCTCTGATCAAAATTTACTTGGCATTGATGTCGATCCTGCGATGATCACACTTTGTAATGAAACACTAGGAAGAGGGATATATAAAACAGCAAGTCCACATCCCCCTGTAGAATTTATTAGTGACAATTCATTAGATATCATATTCGCTTATTCTGTATTCTCACATTTATCCGAAGCAACTGCCAAAAATTGGGTAAAAGAATTTTCAAGAGTTCTTCGCCCTGGTGGAATCTTCATCGCAACAACACAAGCGCGCTATTTTCTTGATTTTTGTCAACAATTCCAAGAACATCCTGAATTAATTCAAACAGGATGGCATAAAACTTTATCTCAAGCTTTTCCAGATATACATCGCGCCATCTCGGATTATGAAAACGGCAAATTTGTTCACAGTCCTACTGGTGCAGGAGATGTTAGAAATAGTAGTTTTTACGGAGAAACTGTTATACCTAGGACTTATATTGAAAATCATTATGAGAAATATTTAAAGCTACAAGACTTTTTTGATGATGTAAATCGATTACCACAGGCCCTCTTTGTCCTTCAAAAAATTTAATTCCTTTCATTCAACGTAATAAATTTCATGACGAAAAGCACTTTCTATTTCAGCTATATATCAAATTACCTAATACTCTCTTAATTAAGTAAGCTTAAAGAAATCCAATACATACCATAAAAAGACAGTAAACAGATAACATATCTCTTGTTTTAAAATTGCTTCACCAAATCAAGAATAACTTCCCAACACTTGAACTACGAAAAACATGAGGGGGATATAACTTGAAAATAATCGCTTTTTACTTACCACAATTCCATCAAATTAAAGAAAATGATCGATGGTGGGGGAAAGGATTTACTGAATGGACAAATACTAAAAGTGCACAACCTTTATTTTCAGGACATTATCAACCTAGGGAACCTTATCAAGATTTTTATTACGACTTAACTACCCCCTCCGTAAGAAAGTGGCAAGCGGAAATCGCTAAAGCATACGGTATATATGGTTTTTGTTATTATCATTACTGGTTTAAGGGAAAAAGACTATTAGAAACACCCTTTAATGAGGTACTAAAGATGAAGGAACCTGACTTCCCTTTTTGTCTTTCTTGGGCAAATGAACCATGGACAAAATCTTGGGATGGTCTCGATAAACATATATTAATGCCTCAAGACTACGGAGATATATCTGATTGGAAGGAACACTTTGATTATTTATTACAGGCTTTCCAAGATGAGAGATATATTTATATAGATGATAAACCTCTATTCATTATTTATCGTCCAGGACATATTCCTGATTGTGAAAAAATGCTTAATTACTGGAATGCATTAGCGCGAGAAAATGGTTTAAAAGGTATATACTTTGCTGAAACATTAAACAGTTTTCCACTACCTAATATAAATGGATTCGATGCCAGCATTCAGTTTGAACCTTTCTATACAATTGCCCATGATAGCTCTTCAGACATAAATAAGGTAATATATGATTCTGATATGCAATTAAATGTTTGGGACTACGATAAAGTATGGATGTATATATTACAACGATCGCTCCCAAAGAAAAAAACATTTCCCGGGGCTTTTGTTGATTGGGATAATACTGCACGACGTAAAAACGCGAATAGCAGCATCTTTGTAGGTTCTACCCCTGAAAAGTTCACCATATATTTAAGCAAGCAAATTCATCGTACTTACTCTTTTTATAACAGCGAGTTTTTATTTATTAACGCATGGAACGAGTGGGCGGAAGGAACTTACTTAGAGCCAGATAAAAAATATGGATTTTCTTATTTAGAAGGGGTTAAAAATGCAATTGATAGAGGTATGAAAGCATACAAAAAAGACGAGTCATTCTGACTCGTCTTAAAGTTGCTTGGCGACGTCCTACTCTCACAGGGACAAGGTCCCAACTACCATCGGCGCTAGAGAGCTTAACTTCCGTGTTCGGTATGGGAACGGGTGTGACCTCTCTGCCATC
>NZ_JBQAEH010000027.1:0-5732 GCF_051915225.1 Bacillus cereus group sp. MYBK95-2
AACACGGAAGTTAAGCTCTCTAGCGCCGATGGTAGTTGGGACCTTGTCCCTGTGAGAGTAGGACGTCGCCAAGCAACTTTAAGACGAGTCAGAATGACTCGTCTTTTTTGTGTTTATAAAAATAAGAATGGCTGGTAAATCTCA
Organism: Bacillus cereus group sp. MYBK95-2; assembly: GCF_051915225.1. Classification (NCBI taxonomy): domain Bacteria; kingdom Bacillati; phylum Bacillota; class Bacilli; order Caryophanales; family Bacillaceae; genus Bacillus; species Bacillus cereus group sp. MYBK95-2. Next base: position 145 of record NZ_JBQAEH010000027.1, read on the forward strand.
GTTTATTAAAATTTCACTTTATTGTTCACATCAACAAGTTCAAAACGCTCACAGACGAGTAACATATCTTCAGAGAAATTAAGACCAATCTCATTTAGTTCCTTTGTAAAAAAACGAACATGGGTGTCTCTCCAGTAATTATAAGTACGATCTCCTTCGCCTTCAGCGATAGCGAATTCTTCGCTTACTTCATTCATTGGTGTTACAGTTACTTCTATTGTCTTAATAATAGCTACAGGTTCATCATTACTATTGAGTATAATACTATAATCATTAGTAGTCGGTAGCGATTCATTTTCTAATTCATAAAAAATGTGACCGGAGCATGTAGCTGTTTTAATACCGTCAATTACTAGTTGTGCAAGATAATTAGGGGCATCCCCAAATTGCCAAGCTGTAACAGATTCTGGTTTTTTGTTGTTTCCCCAATAAGTATCCCAATATGTCTGTGCTAATTGATTCATTTTTATCGTCACCTCACTCTAATTAATATTTAATCTCTTTATAATTCCTAGGAAATTTATTTATTTGTTATGCCTTTGTACTTATTTTTAATTTGTATCAGTGTTTTGCAAATTAAAAAGATACTATGTGGAGTGAATATAGTTTGTAAATATGTTCTGTACATATATGGGATCTTTAATTTTCCAATTGCATTTTATGATAAAGGACATAGTTACTTAAAGAACGTTCAGATTATGAATGGTAGTTTATTATCACTATGCCATATTGAAGTGAGTAATACTAGAGTTGAAATAGATAAAAAAACCGATATTCTAAATTGAATATCAGTTTAATAATATGTGACTTATATGAATCTATAGCAATACGAAAAGCGTAAATAAGATAGCCAACAAAATACGGTAGTATGCAAAAGGTTTTAAACCTATCTTCTCTAAAAGCTTTAGAAAAGTTACTACTGCTAGCATCGCTACTATAAAAGAGGTAATGAATCCTACCGCGAACATAGGGATGTCATCGACACTTAAATACTTCCAACTTTTTAGTAAGTCTAAGCCTGTTGCCCCAATCATTACAGGAAGAGCTATTAGAAAAGAGAATTCAGATGCAGTCTTATAATTTACTTTTGCTAATAGACCTCCAGAGATAGTAGAGCCAGCTCTAGAGAAGCCAGGGTATACCGCTAAGCACTGAAATAATCCGATTGTTAAAGCTTGGCGGTATGTTAAATCGTCCAGTGAATAGGCTGCTGCCCCTTTCTTTTTTACTTCTGCAAAGATCATAAGAATTGCCCCTGCTACAAGTCCAATCACAACAGTGTATGGCTGGAATAAGTATGTTTTAATAATATCATGTAGTAGCAAGCCGGCAACCACTGCCGGAAATACGCCAAGAAATACATGGAACGCGTTGAATTTTTTTTCTTTCTGTATAAGAGGTTTAATATTACATAAAGAAACGAGACGTTTATGATATAAAATTGCAATAGCTAAAATTGCGCCTAGCTGAATAACAATTTCAAACGTTTTTGCTCTTTCTCCCTCAAAGCCTAATAAATGCCCGACTAATATAAGGTGGCCAGTAGAAGATATAGGTAAAAATTCAGCTAATCCTTCTACAATACCGAGTATGAAGGCAATAATGATATCGCTCATAGTTTCACTCCTATACATTAATGAATGTCTACTTTTTTAAAATAGAATAGTGTTGCAATAAATCCGGAAATTGTCGTTACTGCAATGATGATATAAGAATACTCTGGTGGATATGTCGGTTGTAATTCGTTATTTGCGATATCTAGAGTAGCGGTCCACGGAAATAAATCTTTATGCTTGGAGTTTACGAGCATAAGATTAGTCATTGTAATAATGACTGTTAATATAATGGGTGGTACATAGCTCTTCATTACAAGAGTTAGTAGCACAATAGGTGAAGACAATAGAAAGAGAAGTCCACCACATATTAAAAATTCTAGGAAAGAACCTAAAAGTAAAGAAATGTTAAAACCAGGGAAGTTCCCCAATAGCCCTAATATTAAAGTAAGTGCCCAAGCGACTAAAGTTAGCATCATAATCCAAAGAAAGAGAATGATGAATTTACTTGTAATAAAGCTAATGCGTGACACGGGGATAGTTAGTAAATTTTTCAGTGTATCTTCTGTATATTCGCGGGTAAGCAAATAAGCAACCACTACTCCATATAAGGGGAATCCTATAACTAAAGTAGTATATAAGTTAACGTCAGTAAATAATTGATCGAACCAAATAGTGGGAGTTGGCTGTTTTGTTTTTATATGTATATAAGAGGCTACTACAACTAAGAAAGGTGCGACACCAGCACCAATAATGCTAATTAAAAACATATTAGAGCGTTTTAGTTTTAAGAGTTCTGTATAGAGTAGATTAACCAATTGTTCCACCTCCAACTAGTTTGGTGAAATAATCTTCTAGTCTATCTTCACTTATCATCATTTTTAATACTTCAATATCGTTAAGAACGAACGTTCTGTTTATGTATCCTTGTTGTCCAAAATGAGAGTAAATACGAATATTTCCTTCATCATGTACTTCATAATCAAAAATTTGAAGATGATTTTCTAATAACATCACAGCTTTATCGTCATTATTCACTTGAAACTCTATGTACTTACGGTTTGCTTTGCGCAGCGTATCAAGAGAAACTTCTTCTAGTAACTTTCCTTCATGAATAATTCCGATACGATCAACTAACTGTTCTACCTCGGCTAATATGTGACTAGAAATCAGTATTGTTATATTTCTTTCTTGAGCTAAAGAATGAATAAGTTTTCGCATTTCTTTAATACCAATAGGGTCTAGTCCGTTAGTTGGTTCATCTAATATGAGTAGCTCAGGATAATGGAGAAGAGCACGCGCAATTCCTAAGCGTTGCTTCATTCCTAAAGAATACTTTCCTACTAACTTTTTTGTCTCATGCTGCAAGCCTACTATTTCTAATGCTTCTTCGATAGCATTCTTTTTGTGAACCCCAATTATTTTTGCATTAATTAATAGGTTTTCTTTTGCAGTTAAGTTTTCATAAAATCCTGGAACTTCAACTATAGAACCAATTCTGCTTAAAATATCTTTTTGATTTTGGAATAAGTTCTCTCCGAATATTTCAATCGTTCCACTTGTAGGCTTTATAAGACTAAGCAGCATGCGAATGGTTGTTGTTTTACCAGCACCGTTGCGGCCTATGAAGCCATAAATCTCCCCTTGTTGAACATTAATATTTAAATTATCTACTGACTTTTGATTGCCATATACTTTAGTAAGGTTAGTCGTTTTTATAATTGTATTTATAGGAGACACCTGCTTTCTATAAGTTCTTACTTACATCATAAAAAGGAAGGCTTAACTGCATATTAATCATTTCTTAACTATTTCTTAAAAGTATTGTGTTTTGGAATAGAAAAGCCAAAAGTAGTTCGTTTCCATGGAGTACTTTCAACCCATATATGTCCACCGTTTTTCTCAACGAGCGCTTTGGAAATAGAAAGCCCGAGACCGCTACCACCAAATGAAGAGTTTCTTGATTGTTCGCTTCGGTACATTCGCTCAAATACGTTTTGTAAATCATGTTTTGGAATACCAGGGCCTTGATCCCAAATATGAAGTTCGTATTCTGCATCAGCTTCTAGCAATTCGACTCCTATTGTTTTCCCATCCTTTCCGTAATAAATTGCATTTTTCATTAAATTACCGATAATCCGCATAATGCTTAGATGATCTGCGATGATAGGACAAGTAGACTCTGGTATGCGAATTTGCAGTTCGATGTTATGTTTTGAGAGCTCAGGTAAAAATTCAATCAAAACTTCTCTAGTAACTTCAGAAAAGTCGAGTTCTTCTTCTTTTAGTGGAAATTCATTAGCGTCTAGCTTCGCCATATTGAATATTTCATCAACTAGGTGCTTTAAGTTATTTGATTTCATATAGAGTATTTTAAGATATTCTTGTTTTTCTATTTCAGAAGCAGCAACTCCGTCTTTCAAAGCATCTATATATCCGATAATGGAGGTGAGTGGTGTTCGTATATCGTGGGAGATACTAGACAAAAGTTGTTTTCTGGATTCTTCGGATCTTTTGGCTTCAATTTGAACCTGCTCTAATTTACCTATTAGCTCGTTTATTGAAAAAACGATATTATGTAATGAGTGGTCATTGCTTGTGAATAATCTCGTTTGTAAGTTTCCTTTTAGTACACGACTTAATTTAGTATCCATTGCTTTGCGATGTTGAATGAATTGTATTCTTGAAAAGAAGAGATAAATTGTAATTAAGATAAGGATAATAAATAAAGACATTTTTATTCTTGGATCCATTTGTATGTTTAAAATCCCGCAAATGATAAGTTGTAATGAAATCAGGAAGAGGGTTTTATCAGTCTTCAAGCTTTTCACCTACAAACTTATAACCAATTCCCCATATAGTCTGAATGAATTTTGGATTGGAAGGGTCAATTTCTATTTTCTTTCTAAGTTTTCGAATATGTACCATAACGGTATTGTCATCTTCTATATAATTATTGTCCCATACATTTCGGAAGAGCTGTGTTTTTGTAAATACTTGCCCTGGGTTTGAAGTAAAGAATTTTAACAGTTCCAGTTCTTTTCCGGTTAAGCTAATTTCTTCTTTGTTTGTATGAACTGTGTATGTATTTAAATTGATAGTTAGTCCTTTAAAAGATAAAGTTGTTTTTTCTTGAGCAGTATTGTTACTTCCGAGAACTAAAAAACGCCGCATAAGAGCTTTTACTCGTGCAATTACTTCGTGAATGCTGAAAGGTTTCGTAATATAATCATCAGCACCAATGCTTAAACCTAAAATTTTATCAACTTCGTGATCTTTAGCGGTGAGCATTAATATAGGTACGTTAGTTTTATCTCTAAGTTTTTTACATACCTCGATTCCATCTATTTTGGGCATCATAAGATCTAGTATAACGAGGTTATAGTTATTTTGATTAAATAAATGTAAGGCTTCTTTGCCGTTGATTGCAGTGTCTACCATGTATAATTCTCGTTCTAAATATATTTTTAATAAATTTCGGATTTCTTTATCGTCGTCTGCTATAAGGATACGTATATCTTTCATATCTTCACCTGCTTCTAATAGAGTTTTATTGATAGTACAACAACTCTCTAATTATATACTAGTATTTGTTAAAATAAGGTTGCTAGTTTTGTTGGAGGAAAACGTCCACACAAGTTAAGTCTAGAGTTCAAATTAACTCGAATATATTTGGAAAAACAAATTAAAGAGAAGCAGAAGGTGTGCTCCGATAATGAAATCCTATAGAGACGTATTTAGTTAAAAGAGCATAAAAATATTAAATTGAAGTTCTTTATAAAAAGGTGTTGACGATTATGCTTTAGAGGTGTAATATAGAACAAGTCGCCGATGACAATAACGTCGCAAGCGACAAACGAAATGAAAAACTTAGTTGACATTGAAAGATGAAAATGTTAACATAAGGAAGTCGCAAATGAGCGGCCAAGTAGTTCTTTGAAAACTGAACGAAACAAACAACGTGAAACGTCAATTTTTATTTTAGATGCTAGACAAACTAACTTTATTGGAGAGTTTGATCCTGGCTCAGGATGA
>NZ_JBQAEH010000028.1:0-4255 GCF_051915225.1 Bacillus cereus group sp. MYBK95-2
ACCGAACTTTTTCGGACTAGCTTTTTACGGTTTAAGTGCATTATTATGGATGATTGTGCTGAGAAAGGTTGATTTAAGTTATGCATACCCAATGGTGAGTTTCGGATATGTATTTGTTATTATTGCGTCAGCATTATTATTTGGTGAAACAATCAATTTCATGAAAATTACTGGAATGGTATGTATAGTAGCTGGCATTTTATTTATTGCAAAATCATAGGAGGTAAAGCAATGGGAACATATTTATATTGTATACTTCCATTTATAGCTTGGGTAGCTTCGGGAGTATTGAAATTTTTAGTGAATTATCTTCGTTCTGGAAAAGATGCTTTTCGTTTAGTTGGAAACGGTGGATTTCCTAGTACGCATACAACGATTTTATCAAGTATGGTCATGACAATAGGGTTTCATGAAGGTTTTAATACGCCGATGTTTGGAATCGGGATGGCAATTTTAACAATTGTTATCATTGATGCCACAGGACTTCGCCGTACAGTTGGTAAACATGCAAAAATGTTGAATAAACATATTAGTTCGAAAGAAGAGAAATTAAGAGAGCGTCAAGGACATCATTGGCATGAAATTTTTGGTGGACTTGTGTTAGGAACAGTTATTGGGTACGTGGCACATCTAATTATGGTATTTCTACCTTAGAGAGGAGAAGAAGCATTGAGTATTTGGAATAATTATAAAGGAAAGGGGATATTAGCCCTTGTCCTTTTCATTTTTTATTGTTCGTTTTATTTTTTCATTGGTTGGAAAATGGATACTCACTCCAAAATTTTGAGTGGGGAGTGGAGTGATACCTATTTTTCTTTTGATCAAGGATATTACATTTTTGGTTTTTTCCTTGAGAGAGGAGAGATAGTAGGGATGAGCTGGTTCCGACATCCATTCCTTTATTATTTTGTTCAAGGATTCATGTGGATACTTGAAACAGTAAAAGTAGGGAATATAGTACACGGTATTATATTCATTCAAGCATTCTTAAGCGCAATTAGTGTAGTGATGATCTATGCATTATGCTGTAAAATTTGTAAGAATGTAATTGTTTCTTTCCTATTAGCGGTTATGTACGGATTTTCAGCTACTATGTTAGTTATTACGTGGACACCGGAATCTTTTATTTATGCAAATTTCACATTGGTACTGATGTGTTTTGTGTGTTATCCATTTATTAATGGGGAAAAAGAAGCAAAAATGGGGTTCAATATTACCAATATATTATTGGCATTAGGAATAACTGGGGTCACTTTAACTAATTCGTTTCTGTGGTTTTTAGGTAGTGTAATGAGTTATAAAAAATTGCAGAAAAAAATTATTTGGACTAGTATTTCTATTGTTATTGTCGTGATTACGTTTGTTTTAGTAATGAACGCAAATAATGTAGTTCTTATCGAGGCAGTGAAGTCTAGTATGGGCTTTACGCAAGAACAGAGTTTTTCACCAGAATACGTCAAACCAGTAGGTATATTGATGTTTCATCTATTATTAGGATCTTCCTTTATCTTTGGTAAATTTTCAGAAGTACCATTGCGAGTAGGAAGTGAAGTTGCACATTTGAACCTTCTTCCTTCACATACTATAATCGGTTGGATTGTAGTTGTATCCGTGTATGCTTTTATATTGGTAGTTGTATGGAAAAACTTTTTAAAAGAACCTTTTGTAAGGTTTTTAAGTTTATGTTTACTATTTAATATTGTTTTACATGGAATTGTTGGCTTTGGAGCATCTGAAGCATTTATTTATGGGGCACATATGGTATTTACAATACCTTTATTATTGGCATATGGCTTTAAAGTGATGAGACGTATAAAAGTAGTCGGTTTATGTATAATATTACTATTAATATTAATAAATAATTTTGAGAGTATGTTATATTTCTATCATTTTGCAGTCTCGAACTACTCTTTATAATAAAATAGATTTTTAATAAAAGGGTACTTTAGATAGGATGTCTAAAGTACCCTTTTATTATTCCTTAAAAATAGATACAAAATAAAAGTCCGAATTATCGCATTTTAGAAAAAATATAGTTATAATAAAAATAGAGAAATTTAGGGGGTCTGAACATGTTTCAAGTACAAAAAGAATTAGCAGGTCATGAAGCGGTAATTGTTGCTTTATTTGAAGAAGAGAAAATGAGTAGTTTTGTACAAGAACTGGACAAAGCGTTTGAAGGGCAATTACAAGTTTTACTAGAAGAGAAAGAATTATCTACGAAGAAAAAGGCCATTTCAAAAGTACATAGCTTAGGGAAAACAAATGTGAAACGTTATTACTTTGTTGGTTTAGGAAAGAAGGAATCTTACACGACAGAAACGTTACGTGCGGCTCTTGGTAAGGCGTTTAAAACACTGCAAGCAGCAAAAGTACAAGATGCAGCAATCTTACTTGATTCTTTCGTAACAGAGAAATTAGACGCGATTGATGTCGCTCATATTGCAGCAGAGGTACAAGGCCTTGGTACATATGAATTACAAACGTATAAATCAGATAAAAAGGATCGTGTAGAGTTAGAGAAGTTCACGGCTATTACAGCGGAAGATGCACAAGAAATTGAAGCCGCATTAACAGTTGGCTACGTACATGGACGTGCAACAAATTCAGCTCGTACACTTGTAAATATGCCGCCAAACGTATTAACAGCGACAAAGCTTGCTGAGTATGCTGTTGAATTAGCGGAGAAGTATGATATGGACTATAAAGTTCTTGAGAAAGAAGAAATGGAAGACCTTGGTATGGGTGCGTTACTTGCAGTAAACCAAGGTAGTGTAGAGCCACCAAAAATGATCGCTCTTATTTATAAAGGAAAAGAAGAGTGGACAGATGTCATTGGGTTCGTTGGAAAAGGTATTACATACGATACAGGTGGTTATTCTTTAAAACCACGTGAAGGCATGGTTGGTATGAAAGGTGATATGGGCGGTGCAGCTGCTGTATTAGGTGCGATGGAAATTATCGGTGAACTTCGCCCAGAACAAAATGTGATCGCTGTTATTCCTTCAACTGATAACGTTGTAAGTGGTACGGCATTTAAGCCAGACGATGTAATCACATCTATGAGCGGAAAAACAATTGAAGTATTAAATACGGATGCAGAAGGTCGTCTAGCTTTAGCTGACGGTATTACGTATGCGAAAAAACTTGGTGCAAACTACCTTGTTGATGTTGCAACATTAACAGGCGGTGTAATTGTTGCACTTGGAAACTATACGACAGGCGCAATGACAAATAATGAAGAGTTATTTGAGCAAGTGCTAGAGGCTTCTATGGAAACAGATGAGCCAATTTGGCAACTACCGATTTTTGATCGTGATAAAGAACGCGTTCGAAACAGCAAGTTTGCTGATTTAAATAACTCACCAGGCCGTGAAGGACATGCGGTTATGGCAGGTACATTCTTAGGCGAATTCGCTGAAGATACACCGTGGGTACACTTAGATATCGCTGGAACATCAGAAACAAAAGGCGCGCACGACTTAGGTCCAGCTGGAGCAACTGGTGCAATGGTACGTACACTTGCAACACTTGTGGAGCGTTTTGGAGAAGAATAATTTTTTGAAGAAAAGGCTGTCTCAAATTTTTGAGGCAGCCTTTTTTATTGGTATTTAATAGTTGATTTTCAATGTTATACTTATGTGATATAATCTTTCCTGTATTAGAAGTAAATAACAATTGAATAGGGAGGGAAAGAAGAGAGTGACAAAATAGAAGCACTCTTATTATTATGAGGGAAGGAACTTTATCTCAACAAAATATAGTTGTATTGTTTTTTAAACAGTTACGCCCGAAACAGTGGACTAAAAACTTGCTTGTATTTGCAGCGTTAGTCTTTTCGATAAAACAAGTATCTTTAACTATGGTGGCACAAGCTGCAATTTGTTTTGCACTATTTTGTGCAATATCTGGCTGTGTCTATATTTTAAATGATTTTATGGATATTGAGGCAGATCGACAACACCCTGTTAAGCGATATCGACCGATGGCATCGGGTGCATTAAATCCGTATTTTGCTATTACGGCAGGTTGTGTTATTTTAGTAGCGTCTTTAGTAGTTTCATATATACTAAATCCGTTATTATGCTTAGTATTAGCAGTCTATTTTATTTTAAATGTAGCGTATTCAATTCGTTTAAAGCATGTTGTAATCATTGATATTTTAATTATTGCATCTGGATTTGTTTTACGAGCATTGGCCGGTGGATTAGTTATTCAAGTGCCATTTACACCGTGGTTTTTATTATGTACATTA
>NZ_JBQAEH010000029.1:0-3225 GCF_051915225.1 Bacillus cereus group sp. MYBK95-2
CATCGCTATCAAGCTAAGCTCATACAACGTCAATCATAGTAGAGGTTGCTTTTTTTTCTAAAGGCTACGTGTAGGAAATTTAAAGATTTGCATATGAAATAAACCCTAACGGGTTTCATTTTTTTGAATTAAGCCGCTTGATTATCAGACATGGTACAATTGTAAACGACACCTAATATATCAAAGACTGTTTTCTTCTCATATCGATGAGATTTTCTCCCGTTTTGCTGTAGGAGGTTGAACAGGCGAATGAGAATCTTTGATAGCTCTTGGGTGTCTTTCTGTATAGCTTGGAAAAGAAGAAAAAAGTAATCTTTAATCATATATATGGCCTTATATTCACTCAGTTCTCGTTTCTTTTTCATAAGAAGTAATTGCCGCATTTGAAACATGGTAGAAGAACAGAGTAGAATGGCAATCAATTGCCCATACAGATGGCATTCCAATCGTTCTCGTTTTATCTTTTTACAATGATGAATATGAAAGAATGATTTCCACGTTTTAAATAAAATCTCGATTTGCCAACGTAAAGAATACCAATCATGTACTTGTCCCATTGGGACAATATCTGTAGGAGTATTTGTCATATATACATTGATACCGCTAAGTCGTTTACTACGAGCGGAATACTTCATTCCTTTCTTTTTTTCTCTTACAGTTTGATCTTGTAATCGTTTTTGTTGCTGTTCTTCTGTAAGTCGATGAACAATGACACGAGCGGACACTTTATCAATCATTCCTACATAAGCATCAGATATTTCGTATGTTTGCCCTGGTTGAAGAGAATTCATTAATACCTCCAAATCTATCTGTTTATATTCTGTTTTCTTCTTTAGTTTTCCGTTTTGATAATAATCAGGATTAGGATTTTTTTTATAAATACGTGTATTTGATTTAATACGAGAGATATAGTAAGCCTTTTTATCTTGTATATGTTGAAGATCTTTCAGATGAAAATAGCCTAAATCCCGAATACACAAATCATTTTCTTTCACGGTTGGAACACACAGAGAACCATAGGTTCGATCATGTTGTTTTCCTGGACCCGTATGAATATGTAAAAACTGTCCACTTAATAGATCATACTCCAATTGAATTTTTAATCCTGCTGTATGGCTGCATCCTCCAGCACCTGGATAAGCGCTTGAAAAGGAATCAGGTAGTTGAAATGCTGTTGAATCTAAAATACGAATACGTTTAAAAATAGAAGTATATGTAGAGGAAATCGGCATAGATGAAACCAATTTTTTGTTTAAAAGTTCGGCTAATATGTGTTGTAAAAATTGAACAGCTGCTTGATTAAACCGTTGATTCAGTCCCTCAGGACTGATGAGCACTTCTGTTGATGATTCTAAACGGCTAGATAACTGAGTTAAAGAAGTCGTAGCGACATTTTGGCTCATCCATACACATAAAGCGACTAAATCTTTTGCTTGGTACTTACTCATTCGTTGGACAAAACCAACATCTCTAGCAAGATTCTGTAAGGCATTTGGAGATAAAAACCTTTGAATCTCTTGAGCAAATAATTGTAATTCATCAGGTATAGAAATAGACATATGAAAACGCCATCCTTTCCTATGATTCTACAAAAAGAATAACGTATTTTTTTCATATTGAGGGTATTTCTTTTTAGTTGACAGTAACGTAGCGTAATACTTTAAGCTTGTAATATGGAGGTGAATTACGCTGTTTACAACGGGGGAAGTTTACAAAGTAACAGGGCTTACTGAACGTTCTATACGATACTATTCTAATTTAGATTTATTAAATGCAAAAAGGAATGACAACGGTCAGTTGGTTTTATTCAAGTCAGACTTAGAAAAAATTGTGCAAATCCTTGCTGCAAAAATAACAGGTTATAAACTTAAAGCTTTAATAGACCGACAACCTTCATTAACCTTTATTAAAAATGATATGACTCAAATGATTGCAGACCTAGAAAATATATTATTACATTTGGAATTAACTGACTCCGAAGAAGATCTTATGAAACATATAAAGTTACTTCAAAATTACAATACTAGATATTTGCGAAAGAGGTGATTGAAATGAGTATGGACTATAAATTAATGAACACATACGAACAATACAAGGAATTACTTGCAATTACGGATTTAGAAGAGAGAAAAAATTTTTTTCGTTATACTATGATGGCGCCATTAACGGACATGTGGAATTTAATAAATGTTCCTATAAAAGCAAAACAAGAAAATGGTTATGACGTATTGATAGCTACGAAAATGTTAGGTTATGCAGATATTTCTAACGATGAACAAATTCAACAGGGTCTCTCCATCTTAAAAGATAATAATGCCTATGTGGTAGCAGAGAATACTATCAAAACTTGTATAGAAAATGCTAACAAAGCAGGTTTGAAAGTGAATGCAGATGAAATAAAATTTGGATTGTATGTTGCGGACCCATGTAAATTGAAACTCCAGCAGGGATATACGGGATTTGGAGGTATTCCAGGGTATATTACTGTGAATATATATCCAAATGATTACAATTTACCTAAAATTCCTGCTGTTATTGCCCATGAGTTCCATCACAATATTCGATTTTCCTATTTTGATTGGGATCATGGAAATGTAACAGTGGGAGATTACCTTGTCATAGAAGGCCTAGCGGATTCCTTTGCAAAAGAACTGTATGGAACAGAGCACCTGGGACCTTGGGTGACTAGTATGGAAAAAGACGATTTAGAGTATTCGATCTATGTTATTGGAGAAGCTTTAAACATAAAAGGATTTGCTGAAGTAAGTAGCTATATGTTTGGTGATGAGATTGCTAAACAAGAGGGATATCAACCTGTAGGTCTTTCTTTTTGTGCAGGTTATGCAGTAGGTTATGAGGTTGTTCAATCTTTCATGAAAAAGCATAATAAAACCATATTTGAAACAACGTTAATTTCTAGTGATGAGATCATTAATGGGTCTGGCTTATTTTCTTCTTGATGGAACGAGGCTGTTCAATAAGAAGTGAAAAAAGTTCGCCATTTAATACAATAAGAGCATGTTTTTAATAAACATTTTAAAAAACATGCTCTTTCAGTTTATTAATATTTTTGAATCTTGGAGTAGCACGCCATGCCCATCAAGCTGAAATTCTGAGACATCTCCATAACGAGAATTTTACCTTTTTACAATTATTTATGCGAATTCGACTCATTTTTTTCGTTTTGGGGGACAATTAATTTCTTAAGTTGATGGTGATGGGGTA
>NZ_JBQAEH010000030.1:0-3013 GCF_051915225.1 Bacillus cereus group sp. MYBK95-2
TTCCATATATCGGACATATACTATTGTAAGGTCGGCATCCAAATGACCCAAATAAATACCCACGCCAAGAAATAAAACTACAAAGTATTTCTTGGCACCTTTTACATAAAATTAATTTATTAAAAATGCACAAACCTAATACTAAAATATTAACATTATATGACTAAAGATGAATGAACCTATACAAGCAATCCATATTCATAAAATTAAAATACTTATATATTGAATTTAACAGAAAAATATTTATGTTGAAACACCAAATTCATGCACCAATCATCCCACTGTATTTTTTTATTTGATTAACTATTATAATCATTTCATCTTTTTCTCTAGGCATCAAATCTTCTATATAACTATGACATAATTTGTCACCATTTTAATTTGTGATCCTAACTAATTAAATGATAAAATGGGGTTCGTGCACCATCTCTTTCCAACATATACTTCTTCAAAAAAATAGAAAGACACTTGTCTCTCTTTCAAAAGTATTTTTTGGAATTTCAAATTGTCCCCCTTAGTATCAAACCTAGAACAGCCATAATTATCGTACTGATAATTATCCGTAAAATCCAAGAAGTATTTGTGCTGATTTTTTCTAATTGCTTATTAATTGTAGAAATGTCTTTCTCGTTAATTATTATTCGAGTTTCTAAATTACGAATATCACGCATGATCTCTTTGTGTTCTGATTTTAGACTGTCAATTTTCACATTTACGTCTTCCATATACTCACGCCCTTATAACATCTTAATAGAACAGTCTTAATATATTATGAGACAACCTTTTTCGATGTGAATGTATATGAGTTATTTCTATGTTGAATCTTCATTCTATACATTTTCCCCAATCTTATTTATCATTACTAAACTAGTACAAGTGTTTGTTAATTGACTAATGGCTGTACTAATTAATCAAATTTGGACATTTTGTTAGAACTTCAATTGAAACTCAATTACATTCTTCATATTTTAAGTATTATCATTAAAAAGTTTAGAAAATCTACGTACAAAAAATAGGTGCTGTGAAATAATGCTATTTCACAGCATTTTATCAATTTCGATAGTTATTACTAACTCTATATCTCCGTCTACAGAGCATTAAACGCACATTTTTTCAATAAAAAGTGAGCATCCAGGACAATAGATGCTCTTAATGTATAAGGAGTTCTAACCAAAACTTAGAATGGAGGAGAAGCGTTCAAGCTCGTCCTATACTCTAATATATGCTTGTTCTCCTTGAAAGGCGAAAAATAAAAAGACACCTTAATTAGATGTCTTTTCGGGTTTAAGAGAAAGATACCATGTGAAAAGCCTTTCTGTATCATTGTATGATTATGAATTTTTGTTATGATTTAAATATCTTTTAAATATCTTTTAAATATCTTTTAAATACATTTATTGTATATTTGTTTAGTTAATGATTTTGTTACGAATAACGGACACAATAAATTCTAATGAAAAAATTTTTAGTAGGCTTAATCATTGATACGAACTAGCTTGTTTTTTAATTATTTCCCATATATTCAAACAAGGCCTATTTCACTCCACTCCTGTATTGTTAATTTATTTGCACAATTTAATTAAAATTCACATATACTACTTGTGCTCATGTATTTAGGTCACATGTGGGAGTGTGATCTGAAACCTACTTTTCAAAAAGCGCTATATAAGCGCTTTTTTTGATGTGTAAAATGTTTTTTATACAAAAGACACCCAATAAAACAAACATCACTTCATATGATATATCCTATCTTTTTAGAGTGGATAGTCGTTACAGAAGTGCACTCTACGGAGTGCTCTTACATTTTCATACCAAATAGCGTTTTTATAAACAACTTGTCACCTTTAAATCAGACAAGCATATATTATTGTATGGGGCACTCCACTCCATAAGTTCAACCCTTTTAGTCTAGATGCACACTTATATGTGTGCTCTTTTTTATTCACTTGAAATAACAATTTTGTTCAATAGAAAGAGAACATCCGGGGCAGTAGACGCTCTTAATACGATTGGAGTTTTAACTGAATAAATGGAATAGGCGCGGTTAAGCTTATCCTGTACTTTAATAAAAAGTAAAAAGACACCTTAATTAGGTGTCTTTTCAGAGTGCCAGAGGTAATCTATATGTTGGATAGACCTTTCTATATCATTGTATGACCATCAATTCTTGTTATGACTAAAAAAGGTTTTTAATACGTTAATTGTGTAGTTTTAACATAACAAAGAATAAGAATCTGTTATGGACACTTTTTTATACGAACAAAATATAAATTCTAGTTAAGAAATATTAGTAGGCTTGTTCATTACATCATTGATACGAACCAACTTAATTATTTAGGATGCATGGTGAACTACCCGCCACTTAACGTCCTAACGGACTGTTTAAAGTGGGGGCTTCTCGGTTAGTCGTTACTTTTGGTAGCTAACGAATTCGTCCTAAGACAGCCGAGCTAACTCCCTTGTTCCAAGGGTTATTTTATTGCTATCTATGCTAACGCTAATAGGCGTATTGCTTCATTTTTGATATTGATAGCTGCGTTATATAATCTCTATCGAGATTTACACCGCATATACAAGTATAGACTCGCTCAGACAATGACATATTTTTCATATTTCCACAACTGCTACATGTTTTTGTGGAAGGAAACCATTTGTCTATTTTCACAAGCTGTTTGCCTTGTTCATGTAGTTTATAAGCTAAGAAAGAAGTGAACATACCCCAAGCATTATCAGCGACGCTTTTTCCAAAATGAAGTGCTTGCGATATTCCCTTCATATTTAGATTTTCAATAGCTACAACATCAAAATGAGTAGCTAACTCTTTAGACTTATGATGAAGGAAGTTCTTACGTTGGTTTGCTACTTTTTCATGCAGCTTAGCTACACGGATACGTTGTTTATGCCAACGCCCTGAACCTTTTGTACGTCTTGATAATACTCGTTGCGCCTTTGCTAATCGGTCTAACATTTCACGATAGAACTTAGGATAATTGGCTCTCTCATCCTCAGAACT
>NZ_JBQAEH010000031.1:0-2939 GCF_051915225.1 Bacillus cereus group sp. MYBK95-2
TTTTAGTTTGGTTAAGTTAGAAAGGGCGCACGGTGGATGCCTTGACACTAGGAGTCGATGAAGGACGGGACTAACGCCGATATGCTTCGGGGAGCTGTAAGTAAGCTTTGATCCGAAGATTTCCGAATGGGGAAACCCACCATACGTAATGGTATGGTATCCTTATCTGAATACATAGGGTAAGGAAGACAGACCCAGGGAACTGAAACATCTAAGTACCTGGAGGAAGAGAAAGCAAATGCGATTTCCTGAGTAGCGGCGAGCGAAACGGAACATAGCCCAAACCAAGAGGCTTGCCTCTTGGGGTTGTAGGACATTCTATACGGAGTTACAAAGGAACGAGGTAGACGAAGCGACCTGGAAAGGTCCGTCGTAGAGGGTAACAACCCCGTAGTCGAAACTTCGTTCTCTCTTGAATGTATCCTGAGTACGGCGGAACACGTGAAATTCCGTCGGAATCTGGGAGGACCATCTCCCAAGGCTAAATACTCCCTAGTGATCGATAGTGAACCAGTACCGTGAGGGAAAGGTGAAAAGCACCCCGGAAGGGGAGTGAAAGAGATCCTGAAACCGTGTGCCTACAAATAGTCAGAGCCCGTTAACGGGTGATGGCGTGCCTTTTGTAGAATGAACCGGCGAGTTACGATCCCGTGCGAGGTTAAGCTGAAGAGGCGGAGCCGCAGCGAAAGCGAGTCTGAATAGGGCGTTTAGTACGTGGTCGTAGACCCGAAACCAGGTGATCTACCCATGTCCAGGGTGAAGTTCAGGTAACACTGAATGGAGGCCCGAACCCACGCACGTTGAAAAGTGCGGGGATGAGGTGTGGGTAGCGGAGAAATTCCAATCGAACCTGGAGATAGCTGGTTCTCCCCGAAATAGCTTTAGGGCTAGCCTTAAGTGTAAGAGTCTTGGAGGTAGAGCACTGATTGGACTAGGGGTCCTCATCGGATTACCGAATTCAGTCAAACTCCGAATGCCAATGACTTATCCTTAGGAGTCAGACTGCGAGTGATAAGATCCGTAGTCAAAAGGGAAACAGCCCAGACCGCCAGCTAAGGTCCCAAAGTGTGTATTAAGTGGAAAAGGATGTGGAGTTGCTTAGACAACTAGGATGTTGGCTTAGAAGCAGCCACCATTTAAAGAGTGCGTAATAGCTCACTAGTCGAGTGACTCTGCGCCGAAAATGTACCGGGGCTAAATACACCACCGAAGCTGCGGATTGATACCAATGGTATCAGTGGTAGGGGAGCGTTCTAAGGACAGTGAAGTCAGACCGGAAGGACTGGTGGAGTGCTTAGAAGTGAGAATGCCGGTATGAGTAGCGAAAGACGGGTGAGAATCCCGTCCACCGAATGCCTAAGGTTTCCTGAGGAAGGCTCGTCCGCTCAGGGTTAGTCAGGACCTAAGCCGAGGCCGACAGGCGTAGGCGATGGACAACAGGTTGATATTCCTGTACCACCTCTTTATCGTTTGAGCAATGGAGGGACGCAGAAGGATAGAAGAAGCGTGCGATTGGTTGTGCACGTCCAAGCAGTTAGGCTGATAAGTAGGCAAATCCGCTTATCGTAAAGGCTGAGCTGTGATGGGGAAGCTCCTTATGGAGCGAAGTCTTTGATTCCCCGCTGCCAAGAAAAGCTTCTAGCGAGATAAAAGGTGCCTGTACCGCAAACCGACACAGGTAGGCGAGGAGAGAATCCTAAGGTGTGCGAGAGAACTCTGGTTAAGGAACTCGGCAAAATGACCCCGTAACTTCGGGAGAAGGGGTGCTTTCTTAACGGAAAGCCGCAGTGAATAGGCCCAAGCGACTGTTTAGCAAAAACACAGCTCTCTGCGAAGCCGTAAGGCGAAGTATAGGGGGTGACACCTGCCCGGTGCTGGAAGGTTAAGGAGAGGGGTTAGCGTAAGCGAAGCTCTGAACTGAAGCCCCAGTAAACGGCGGCCGTAACTATAACGGTCCTAAGGTAGCGAAATTCCTTGTCGGGTAAGTTCCGACCCGCACGAAAGGTGTAACGATTTGGGCACTGTCTCAACCAGAGACTCGGTGAAATTATAGTACCTGTGAAGATGCAGGTTACCCGCGACAGGACGGAAAGACCCCGTGGAGCTTTACTGTAGCCTGATATTGAATTTTGGTACAGTTTGTACAGGATAGGCGGGAGCCATTGAAACCGGAGCGCTAGCTTCGGTGGAGGCGCTGGTGGGATACCGCCCTGACTGTATTGAAATTCTAACCTACGGGTCTTATCGACCCGGGAGACAGTGTCAGGTGGGCAGTTTGACTGGGGCGGTCGCCTCCTAAAGTGTAACGGAGGCGCCCAAAGGTTCCCTCAGAATGGTTGGAAATCATTCGTAGAGTGCAAAGGCATAAGGGAGCTTGACTGCGAGACCTACAAGTCGAGCAGGGACGAAAGTCGGGCTTAGTGATCCGGTGGTTCCGCATGGAAGGGCCATCGCTCAACGGATAAAAGCTACCCCGGGGATAACAGGCTTATCTCCCCCAAGAGTCCACATCGACGGGGAGGTTTGGCACCTCGATGTCGGCTCATCGCATCCTGGGGCTGTAGTCGGTCCCAAGGGTTGGGCTGTTCGCCCATTAAAGCGGTACGCGAGCTGGGTTCAGAACGTCGTGAGACAGTTCGGTCCCTATCCGTCGTGGGCGTAGGAAATTTGAGAGGAGCTGTCCTTAGTACGAGAGGACCGGGATGGACGCACCGCTGGTGTACCAGTTGTTCTGCCAAGGGCATAGCTGGGTAGCTATGTGCGGAAGGGATAAGTGCTGAAAGCATCTAAGCATGAAGCCCCCCTCAAGATGAGATTTCCCATAGCGTAAGCTAGTAAGATCCCTGAAAGATGATCAGGTTGATAGGTTCGAGGTGGAAGCATGGTGACATGTGGAGCTGACGAATACTAATAGATCGAGGACTTAACCATATAATATG
>NZ_JBQAEH010000032.1:0-2597 GCF_051915225.1 Bacillus cereus group sp. MYBK95-2
TTGTGCGACACGTTTCCCTATAAGTGTATAAACACGAAATGGGAGGGTTATCAATTTTGATGACAACAACGGATTGACCGAAAGTAGGAATGAAAGCCGTCAAGTTGCGCTGAAACTACTTATCTGATACTCCTACATGCAAGGCGTGATAGTAGTTACAAATTGTATGAAGCTAGGTCAAGTCGGCTGAACAAAGCCTAAGTGAGTAATCATATGGTAATGGATAGGTCGGGATGCTACAAAACATCTATGGTGAGAATGTCTAAATGGACTGGCGAACTTGCGAATGTACGGGTCTAAACGCTTAATACATTAGAAATGTGTATGTCGTCAATGACGGCGTTATCTACCGAAAAGTAAGAGTAAATAATATGAAATTCGGAATATCTAACTATGAGGATGTAAAGATAACAGGCTTAAAGCAAGCACCTAAGGATATATGTACAGCTAGGTCAATCGGAACGTGGTAAGCAAGAAGCTGTCATAAACGTCTACTAGCGGACAGATGCATATAAGGTTCTAACGAACCGAAATTGCTTCATTCTTGTGAAGGTGGGGACACAGTACCGATGAAGCATGTAACGAATGTGGAGGGATAGTCCCTAGTCTTGTTCTTTGAAAACTAAATTAACTAGATGTAACTCACAGGATCGAGTAAGATGATGAGATTTTTCGTAAGAAAGGGGAAATAATACATCGGTGAGTACAACGTTACGGCATGCAGAATATTACGATATGCAAAAAGTGTTTGATGATTTATATCAACGTAGTGAAAACAATGCTACTAAAGGTGTAAATCTGTATAAACACATCATATCAAAAGAAAATATTCTATTGGCATATAGAAACATAAAGGCTAACACTGGTTCTAAAACTGAGGGAACAGATGGTATTACAATCAACCATTATAAAATGAAAGATGTAGATTCTTTTGTTAATAATATAAGAAAAACTCTTGTAGACTACAAACCTAATACGGTACGTAGGGTAGAAATACCTAAACCAAATGGAAAGAAACGTCCATTAGGAATACCTACTATGAGAGATAGATTGATACAGCAAATGTTCAAACAGGTTCTAGAGCCAATATGCGAAGCAAAATTCTACAAGCATTCATATGGATTTAGACCCAATAGGTCAACGCATCATGCGATGGCTAGGTGTCAATTCTTGATGAACCGCGGGGGATATAGTCACGTAGTTGACATTGATATACAGGGTTTCTTTGATAACGTAAACCATTCCAAATTATTAAAACAACTATATAACATAGGCATAACTGATAGAAGAGTACTGACAATCATTTCTAAAATGTTAAAAGCACCAATCAAAGGAATAGGCATTCCTACAAAAGGAACTCCGCAAGGAGGGATTCTAAGCCCATTACTAAGTAATGTTGTATTGAATGACTTAGATTGGTGGATAGCTAGTCAGTGGGATAACATCAAAACAAGGAAAACATATACACTCTCAAACAAAAATTATCATCTATCAAAAACAAAATTAAAGAGAATGTATATAGTTAGGTATGCAGATGATTTCAAAATATTTACAAACAATCACAAATCTGCAACTAAAATATTCCATGCAGTGGAAGGTTATCTTAAAAATCAATTAAACCTTAATATATCTAATGAAAAATCGACTATAACTAACCTAAAAAGAAAATCTTCCGATTTTCTGGGGTTCTCTATCAAATCTGTTAAAAAGCGCGAAAGATATGTGGCAAACACACATGTAAGCGAGAAAAAGAAAAAGGATATCCTTGAAAAAGCAAAGACAAGGATTAAAGCAATTCAAAAGAATCCATCAGGGAAAACAATACAGGACTATAACTCTTACGTGCTTGGCATAAAAAATTATTACAAAATTGCAACACATGTAACTATAGACTTTGCTGAAATAGCCTTTCGTCTCTCGAAAACCTTGTTTAATCGTCTAAAATCAATAGGAAAATATAAGATTCCTTCCAATGCGAATGCATTATACAAAAGAACTCACAGGAATAATTATAGAACCTTTGAAATAGCAGGTAATCATGTATATCCACTAGCGGACATACAAACACGATTCCCTCAAAGCTTCAGTCAAGACATATGTAACTACACTATAAAAGGAAGACAAAAACTCATCAAAAGCCTAAAAGGTAACATTGCCAATGAAATGCAGAAGATATTGCTATCATTCCATAAAGGGCAGAGTGTAGAATACGCGGATAATAGAATATCTCGATATTCGATGCAAAATGGAAAATGTGCTGTTACAGGAATCTTTTTGCTAGCGGATGAAGCACACTGTCATCACAAAATACCGAAAGGTATGGGAGGAACTGATGAGTTTAATAACCTAATCATAGTACATGAATTTGTCCACAGACTGATTCACGCTACAAATGAAGAGACGATTAAAACATATATGAGAATTCTTCAATTGAATGATAAACAATTGAAGAAAATAAACAAACTCCGTAAAGCTTGTAATCTAGTTACTTTAGTATAAAAGAATAAGATGGGACGCTGTATGCGATGAAAGTCGCACGTACAGTGTTAAGCGGGGGAAAAGATGGAGATAACTTCAAAGTCTTACCTATCGCAACT
>NZ_JBQAEH010000033.1:0-2592 GCF_051915225.1 Bacillus cereus group sp. MYBK95-2
CGGAAGTTAAGCTCTCTAGCGCCGATGGTAGTTGGGACCTTGTCCCTGTGAGAGTAGGACGTCGCCAAGCAACTTTAAGACGAGTCAGAATGACTCGTCTTTTTTGTGTTTTATAACTTCTTTTCAAAGCTAAATATTTTGAAGTGCTTCTCGCTTTTCAAAAAGGTTTTTGAGTACGTAGCTATATAAGTTTTATTCAATTTCTTTCGTGATTCTTTATATGTAATTTAAGATTTTCTATTTTATTTCTTAAAGATAGGATTCATCAGTGTGTTAAAATAGTACAGTTGTTTTTGATGTACTTTAATATAAGAAGATTTAAGTTAGAAAAGGAGATAATATGAAAAAGATAAGTATAATTACTATAGTAGTCTTAGTCCTGCTAGTAATCGTGTATATGTTAGTTGGGAATTATTTTTATAACTACGCGTTAAATGCGAAACAAGAAAAAGAATTTTTGCAAGATAATCCTCATTTAGTAGAAACGGTAAATGCGTCGGGAGATGTATTGGCTGCAAATGAAGAAAAGAATGCAAACTTCGTATCGAAGTATAAACCTAACACATTAACTATACGTTCTTTCGATAAATTAAATTTAAAAGGTTATGAATATATGAATGAACCATCCAGTCATAAATGGGCAATTGTAGTTCATGGATACAATGGTAGAGCATCAGAAATGACGAAATATGTTCGTAACTTTTATGAACAAGGCTATAATGTCATAGCACCAGACCTTCGTGGACACGGAAATAGTGAAGGGGATTATGTTGGTATGGGCTGGCATGATCGTAAAGATGTTTTGATTTGGATTCAACAAATCTTGAAGAAAGACCCTAATGCTGAAATAGCTCTATTTGGTGTTTCAATGGGCGGGGCAACTGTAATGATGACTTCAGGAGAAGATTTACCTTCTAATGTTAAAGTTATTATTGAAGATTGTGGATACTCAACTGTTATTGATGAATTTACTTATCAACTAAAAGATTTATTCCATTTACCGAAGTTTCCTGTTATGAATGCGGCAAATATGGTTACTAAATTAAGAGCTGGTTACGATTTAGAAGAGGCTTCAGCTGTAAAACAAGTAGCGAAAAGTAAAACACCTATGCTGTTCATTCATGGGGATGCTGATACATTCGTTCCTTTTGAAATGTTAGATGAAGTATATAATGCTGCAAAAGTAGAAAAAGAGAAATTAATTGTTCCAGGTGCTGGACATGGAGAAGCGGAGAAAGTAGATTCGAATAAATATTGGAATACTGTATGGAAGTTCGTAGGGAAGTATATTCCGGCATAATTAAAGTTGTTGCATTTATATAGACGATAATCGGAGGGATAATAGTTAATCCTTTTGATTATCGTTTTTTTTGTTAATTAGGTATTCTGCTATAAGTGTGTTTTTGTATGTACTATATGAAGGAGATAGAGCAAAAACTTTTGAATTCCTTAATCTCAGTGCTACAATGATTGAAAACTAAATGTTAATGAGGTGTTTTTTATGAAAATTGAAGTATGGTCGGATTTTGTATGTCCATTTTGCTATATTGGGAAACGTAGATTAGAGATGGCTTTAGAACAATTTCCACATAAGAAGGATGTTGAAGTTGAGTTTAAAAGTTTTGAATTAGACCAAAATGCTCCAATCTATTCTGGAACAAGTATTAATGAAGTACTTGCATCAAAGTATGGAATTAGTATTGAAGAAGCTAAGCGTAATAACGTACAGTTAGGAAATCATGCAGCTAGTATGGGTTTAAGTTTTAATTTTGATGAGATGAAGCCGACTAATACTTTTGATGCGCATCGTCTTGCTAAGTTTGCAAAGAATCAAGGGAAAGAAAAAGAGATTACAGAAAATTTACTTTTTGCATATTTCACTGAATCGAAAAATTTAAGCGATGTGGATACACTTGCTACTATCGCTGAAGCTTCAGGTTTAGATAAGCAAGAATCTTTAAATGTTATTAATGATAAAAATGCGTATGCAAATGATGTTAGAAATGATGAAGCGATTGCTCAGCAATATCAAATTTCGGGAGTGCCTTATTTTATTATTAATCAAAAGTATGCTATTTCAGGTGCACAACCACTTGAAACTTTTGTTGGTGCACTTCAGCAAGTGTGGGAAGAAGAGAATCCTGCACCTAAGTTGCAAGAACTTTCTTCAGAGGGTGGAAGCGATCTTTCTTGTACTGATGGAAGTTGTTCGGTGCCGTCGAAAGAACAATAGTTTTTATGGTAGAAGAGCACCCCATAGATTGTTCTGTGGGATGCTTGTATATAACTTATAGAAGAAATACGTAAATGAAATCTATAAAATATAAAGTTTTTTAAAAAATGTATTGACGATTATACTTTAGAGGTGTAATATATAACAAGTCGCCGATGACATTAACGTCGAAAGCGACAAACGAAATAAAAAACTTAGTTGACATCAATTAACGAAAGTGTTAACATAAGGAAGTCGCAAATGAGCGGCTAAGTAGTTCTTTGAAAACTGAACGAAACAAACAACGTGAAACGTCAATTTTTATTTTAGATGCTAGACAAACTAACTTTATTGGAGAGTTTGATCCTGGCTCAGGATGA
>NZ_JBQAEH010000034.1:0-2378 GCF_051915225.1 Bacillus cereus group sp. MYBK95-2
ATGATGGCAGAGAGGTCACACCCGTTCCCATACCGAACACGGAAGTTAAGCTCTCTAGCGCCGATGGTAGTTGGGACCTTGTCCCTGTGAGAGTAGGACGTCGCCAAGCAAAAACCTAAGTCATTTTGACTTAGGTTTTTTTGTGTTTATTTTTATTATTTTAAATTTAAAGGTAAGAATTACCTTTTCAAGAATATAGTCCAGATGTAAAAAGAATGTTTGTGATCTTACATAACCTTTTGTGCTTTTAAAGGATTTTACATTAGAAAAAATCTATAATTAAGGTAGTTAACATATATTTTTGATGGGTGTGGGGAATTATGAAAGAAATATGCATGTTATTAGTGGCTGTTATATTATGGGGTACAGCCATTGCGCCAACAAAATGGGCGTTAGAATCTATTCAGCCGTTTACTTTGTTATTTATTCGTCTTTTCTTTGCAGGTGGAATTTGTATGCTATTCTCATTTAAGGAATTACAAAAATCAGTTGTACATAAAAAAGTTCCATGGAAAAGAATGAGTTTGTTAGCTTTTACCGGTGTAGCTGGTTATTTTATGTTTACATCCTACGGCATTTCTTTAACAAGTGGATTACATGTGAGTATTATAGATGCTGCATTACCATTAGTTACAATTCTTTTTTCAGCACTCTTTTTGAAAGAGAAAATTCGATTGAATTATTGGATAGGAATTATATTGGGTGTTATAGGAGTACTCTTTATTACGATTCCATCTAAAAGTGCTAATCAAGAAGTGTCTTTAATAGGAGATATACTAATATTATTAAGTACTTTTCTATTTGCTTTCTACACAGTTTTGCTAAAACGACCAAAACAAGAACAGTATTTATCAAACGAGGTTTTTACAACATTAACTTTAATTATTGGAGCTGTTATTCTCTTACCGTTTGCACTGATAGAAATTTTTTATTACGGTCTTCCAAAGGTTGAAACTTGGAAAACGGGACTTAGTGTAATATACCTTGTTATTGGAGCAACAATTTTAGCATATTGGTTTTGGAATAAAGCGCTAGAGAGAGTTTCAGCATCAGTAAGCGGATTATATTTAAATGCATTACCATTAATAAGTATTGTTACTTCAATTATTCTATTAAATGAATCTCTGACATGGAGAGTAATAATGGGAGCGAGTTTAGTTTTAATCGGAGTAGGATGGGCGGATAAGCAAAAGTTATGTAATCTATTAAAAGGTAACAAGGTGGAGAATAGAGACTGTTAAACAGTATGATTTATATAATTGAAATGTTAAAAAGATACCTTATATATGAGGTATCTTTTTTATTTAGCAAAGATAATAGACTAAAGTTAGTATGGATATTCTTTGCTGTATTTATATGTGTCAAAATCATTTTGAAATATTGTTTGGACAAGTTGTATACATTCAGTATCATAAAAGCTTTCAAAAGTTGGATGACGGGGAAATAAAGGATCAGTAATATCGCCTTCGCTAAAATCCCCTTTATAAATCATGGCGGGAGTTTGATGATGCCATGATGTTGAGAACTCATTTATTGGTGCGGTTTTTAATTCGAAACGCTTTTCTAATTTTTTTATTTCTTGATCGAAATTTTCTAAGTATATATAATTGGTCACATATTCTTCTTCACCAGCTATATATTGTTGTGTGAAATGTGGGTTAATATCACTTGCGTGAGCCCCTTTCATAAATAGATAGTATAAAAATTGTTTAAATGAGATCCCTTTGGGGGAATTTTCATCTTGATATAAAAACTTTCGGATGGGTTTCCATTCGGGATTTTCCATATAAGGAGGTCCAATTAAGGACACGAAAGAACTGACTGCTCTCCTATAAGGGTTACGAACAAGTTTAAAAGTTTCTTTTTGTTTTTCTCGTAACGCTACTCCTAGTCGTACACTATAGGCAGGTGTACTTTTGTATATATCATATTCATAATTATGAATGAAAGGACTATAGCTTAGAGCGGTTTGTAATAAATCAATCTGGTAAAAGAACCACTTAGCAAGAGAAGTACAACCGCTTTTTTGACTCCAAAATAGAATGATTGGAAACTTCCTATGATAGTGTGGGCTTCTTGAATGGGAGCTTATGATGTGTAATAAAGAAGGATTGAACAAGTTCTACACTCCTTTTAGTTATTTTATTGATATGTATGAGAAATAAAAGGGGGGTATGAGAGTCTTTTTCATCTTTTTAAAAAAATGAAAGATTAATATTGACTATTACTATATAGAGGTGTAATATAGAACAAGTCGCCGATGACATTAACGTCGCAAGCGACAAACGAAATGAAAAACTTAGTTGACATTGAAAGATGAAAATGTTAACATAAGGAAGTCGCAAATGAGCGGCCAAGTAGTTCTTTGAAAACTGAAC
>NZ_JBQAEH010000036.1:0-1043 GCF_051915225.1 Bacillus cereus group sp. MYBK95-2
GCTATTCCTATACTAAGAGATAAGTAAAAACTATGCTGATTTACTACAAATGGTTCTTCAGTTATACGAAATAGAGTTTTACACAAATCCAATAGCTGTTGCTCTGTTTGGTTATGGACAATGATCGCAAACTCATCACCACCTATTCTTGCTAGAGGAATAGTCGGTGACAGACATGTCCTAAAACGTTTGGCAACTTCTTTTAAAACCTTGTCACCAATCGAATGACCCAATGTATCATTAATAGTCTTAAAGCGATTTAAATCAATATACAGGAGCCCAAACTTATCCTGCGTTTTTTGTGCACGCTTAATAGATCTATCTAATTCTTGTTGGAAGAATATACGATTTCCAATCTCCGTCACCGTATCATGGAATGCAAGGTAATTTATCTCTTCCTGTTGTTGTTTCATCCTTGTTATGTCTTTTACCATTACATAGCTCCCAAAGGTTTGTCCTTCTATCATAATAGGAACTATAGTGACATACCAAAAGAGTATATCCTTCTCATTGTTATTTTTCACACGTAACTGTAGTGAAGATGAACTACATCGTTTCCCTTTCTTTATAGCTGCTTCCAATTCAGATTTATCTTCATCTAAAAAAATAGAGAAGCACTCTTTCCCTATTAATGCAGCACTTTCTTTTCCTAATAACATACTTCCAGCCTGGTTTATATTTAATACGATACCGTTTGAATCAATCGTTAAAATAGGATCCGGATGATACTCATATAATGACTTAAATCTCTCTTGATTTTTTACTAAATCATTAGATTTATTTATTAAATCCCTTGTTCTTTGAGATACTGTTTGTTCTAATTGATTATTAAACACTTTTAATGTTTTAGTTAACTCTTTGTTTTGCATTCGTACGATTGTATGACGAATCAGTACAAATACAAAAGCAATACAATTTCCCGTAATTAATGTAGCTGAAGAAGTTTGCTCTTTCAAAGTAAAGCCAATTAAGACTGCAACTGCAAGATAAGGGAATATACCAAGAAGTTTCTCTCCAAATGTCGGATTAATAATAAAATAATT
>NZ_JBQAEH010000037.1:0-586 GCF_051915225.1 Bacillus cereus group sp. MYBK95-2
TCACTGTTGGTGTTGAACCTTGTACCGTTGGTGCTGGTTGATTCACTGTTGGCGCTGAACCTTGTACCGTTGGTGCTGGCTTGCTCACTGTTGGTGTTGAACCTTGTACCGTTGGTGCTGGTTGATTCACTGTTGGCGCTGAACCTTGTACCGTTGGTGCTGGCTTGCTCACTGTTGGTGTTGAACCTTGTACCGTTGGTGCTGGTTGATTCACTGTTGGCGCTGAACCTTGTACCATTGGTGCTGGCTTACTCACTGTTGGTGTTGAACCTTGTACCGTTGGTGCTGGTGGTTGATTCACTGTTGGCGCTGAACCTTGTACTGTTGGTGCTGGCTTGCTCACTGTTGGTGTTAAACCTTGTAGCGCTGGTTGTATTGGATTTACTTTTGGTCCGTTCACAGCTCCTTGTTCCGCTGATGGAATCGCTGGTTGTGTTGGATTTATTTTTGGTCCGTTCACAGCTCCTTGTTCCGCTGCTGGAATCGCTGGTTGTGTTGGATTTATTTTTGGTCCGTTCACAGCTCCTTGTTCCGTTGATGGAATCGCTGGTTGTGTTGGATTTATTTTTGGTCCGTTCACAGCTCC
>NZ_JBQAEH010000038.1:0-522 GCF_051915225.1 Bacillus cereus group sp. MYBK95-2
CCTTCATCGACTCCTAGTGTCAAGGCATCCACCGTGCGCCCTTTCTAACTTAACCAAACTAAAAATTAAAAAATATGAGCTACACTGTTATCTAGTTTTCAAAGAACATACCATTTGCTATTTAAAATAGCTTTTTGGTGGAGCCTAGCGGGATCGAACCGCTGACCTCCTGCGTGCAAGGCAGGCGCTCTCCCAGCTGAGCTAAGGCCCCAAAATGTATGGTGGGCCTAAATGGACTCGAACCATCGACCTCACGCTTATCAGGCGTGCGCTCTAACCAGCTGAGCTATAGGCCCATACAAATTGCAGGATTTATTTATATCATATCCTCATTTAAGAGTCAATACTGAATTGAACTCTCAAAACTAAACGAAAACGAAACACGGAAACTTATATTGATAAGCAGCGCTTATCAATTCTCCATAGAAAGGAGGTGATCCAGCCGCACCTTCCGATACGGCTACCTTGTTACGACTTCACCCCAATCATCTGTCCCACCTTAGGCGGCTGGCTCCAAAAAGG